>CAVWVT010000013.1:0-331254 GCA_963758535.1 uncultured Verrucomicrobiae bacterium
ACCAGCATCGCTATGGGACGTTTGTCGTCTATCGGTCCCGGGCGATCTCGTCTGGCAAAGTCCGTTCTCCAAGCCACGGAAAATGGCGAATTCGAGTCGCGAGTTTCAATCCAAAAGGTTCGATGGCTTTGCTGCGAATATGGGCGATCGCGTCGTCCACGGAATCCGTCGCATAGATCAGGTTCACGTCGTTGCGATCGATCGTTCCGAACTCTGCCATTTTGGCAATGAGATCGATCAACTCTTTCCAATACGACGTTCCCATAAGGACGATCGGAAAGTTTTTGATCTTGCCGGTTTGAATCAGCGTGAGCGCTTCAAACAACTCATCGAGTGTCCCAGCGCCGCCGGGCATGACGACAAACGCATACGAGTATTTAACGAGAAGCGCTTTGCGAACAAAAAAGTAATGCATCGTGACGCAACGATCGAGGAAAGCATTTGTCTGCTGTTCGTGTGGGAGACTGAATGCTGCAACCAACCGAACGCCCGCCGATTTCCTTTGCCCCACGATTGGCTGCTTCCATGATGCCCGGCCCACCGCCCGTCATGACTGTGAAACCCAGCCGGGCGATCGCTGCGCCCATTTGCTGCGCAAGTTTATAGTGCGGGCTTTCCGGTTTCACCCGCGCCGAGCCGAAAACGGTCACGCACGGACCGACGAAATGCAGCGTGCGAAATCCGCGCAGGAAATCCCACATCACGCGGAAGAGAGTGATTAGCTCGCCAAAACGCGAGCGCGGACCTTCGAGAAAAATCTCGTCCGCCCGTTCCGGCGAGGCAGTTGCCGCTGAGCCTAACGAGTCAGATGTTTCCGCGGCGGAGCCATTTTGTTCGTCCATTTCGAGATAACGTCGTTCAGCGACGTTACACTCAACGCGGCGTAAAACTGAAGACGAGAATCTGGGCGTGGCGCGGTTCCCACTTATGAAAATCGACCCGAAACCGTCCGACTCTCTGCTGCACGACATTGTCTCTTGAGTTGACGAGACCAAAAAGCTTTTGCGTTTCAGTTCGAGTAAAAAACGGCGCGTCGAGGAATTCGGTCAGCCAATTCATCTCGTGCGCATCCGTGAGATAGAATGTGACCTGAATGTCCTCGTCGGAATTTTCCACAATGATCAGGCAATAATTGTAAATATCCGGCTTCATCCATTCGCCTTCGAAGAAAATCGTGCAGCGCTTCTGCACTTCGGTGGGTCGCAGGTTCGCCTCCTTGAAAAACGAAATCACATTCGCGTAGGTCAGTGGTTCGGCGGCGACGCTGCGCCGCCTTGCAGAATTCGCCGCAAAGGAACTCGAAGCGAGCGCGATCCCCACAAGCGCAATCATGACGCAGGATTTCATGCTAGCACCGCTTTCTTTGAATTGAGCGCCGGTCGTTCATGGCTTGGCACCACCAGCACCGGACACGGCGCGTGTCGCACCACATATTCCGCCGTGCTACCGAGCAAGATATGCGCGAGTCCAGTTGTGCCGTGCGTTGAAGTAACGATCAGATCTGTGCCGTAATCCTCCGCACGCGCACAAATCTGATCGCCGGCGTGGCCGATTTGCAGCGACGGCTTGACTTTAATTCCCTTCCAATCGGTTTTTTGCACGAGATTGCGCATCTGTTTTCGCGCGAATTTCTCGGTTTGCCGCATAAGGAGCGGCATATCATACCGTGAGTATTCGTCATTCGAAACGTAATACTGAAGTTGAACCGAATGAAGAAGGACAAGGGCTGCGTCGAACTCCTTCGCTAACGCCATGGCGTAAGCGAGCCCTTTCATCGAACAGGCGGAAAAATCGATCGGCACCAGAATTTTCTTGAAACGCGCCTTACGCGGCGACTTCCCGTTAGCGCCCGTTTGCTGCTTGGGATAACCGCCGTGAACTACGAGCACCGGACAAGGTGAATAGCGCACGACGCGCTCTGCTGTACTGCCAAGCGCGAGATGCTTCAGGCCGGTATTTCCACGCGTGGATATGACGATCAAATCGATATCGCGATCGCGCGCAAGGCGACAGATTTCCTCAAACGGTCGACCTCTCCGCGCATGTATATTTTCGCGGCGCAATGCAACCGAATATTCCTTGGCCACATCTTTCAAATGGCAACGAACCCGATCGCCCACTCGCAGCGCAGGGACAATCGATGGCAATGCCGCCGTGCTCGCCAGCGGATAGTCCGACTCAAAGACATGAGCGAGATGCAACTCCGCGCCGAATTTCTTCACCAACGGCAGCGCGAATTCAACCGCTGCGAGAGAAGGTTTTGAGAAATCGATTGGAACAAGGACGTTGCGGACCTGAAGGGTTTTTTTAACGGATTTCGGCGCGCGCACATGGCTCGATTTTCTGCGACCGGTTAACGCTTTTCGAGATGTGGCCGTCTTCACGTCTTAAATATGAAGAACTTTTTGACAGCCGGCTCTTCCTGACTTGCTAATGACTGGGCATTTTTTGCCTGAGCCTTGGACGGTTCGCTAACAACTCTTTCAAATGCCACGGTCGCGTCTTTCCCAACGCGGTGCGCCGATCTCAGAAAATTCCTGATTGCATGTCGAGTGCGTTCCGTTGTTGGCTTGTGTCCGCCGTGATTACACGCCGAGCGCGATCGCGCAAAATTCGAAGAGCAAATCGCAATTCTTGGAGAGGCTCGCAACCTCGTCTCACATTTATTGAAGCGGGATGATATATATGGAACCCGCCAAACAGATGATGGCGCACGAAGACCGGGATCGGGCTGAGCCGGTTGAGATTTGGAAAGCGCGGCAGTTTATCGACAAACATTCGGATGATGAACTTTCGCTGAAGCAAGTGGCAAAGGCGGTCAACATGAGCCCGAATTATTTGAGCGAAAAATTCAAGCAAGTGACCAAAGTGAATTTTGTTAGTTATATCGCGCGCATGCGCTATGAAAAATCGCGCGCGCTTTTGCAGAATGTCGATCTGCGCATCAGCGAGATTGCGTTCGCGACCGGCTTCCAATCGCTGTCCCAGTTCAATCGGGTTTTCAAAAAACTCTCCGGGAAATCTCCTACTGAATACCGCGCCGCGTTGCGAGTCGGACGAAAATCGCGCCGATGAAGTGAAAAACCGGTTAATTTCAACAATCGCATTTTACCGGTAAAAATGCGTAGCCAGTCCGGCGCGCTTTGCTTAAGACTCCGGATCGTGTGGCGTCCAAGATTGATTCGATGGGGCCACGGTAAGCGCGAAAAGCTGCTATGGGGAATCGGGGGAGGAGCCGCACTCACCGTTGTTCTGCTTTCGTGTAGCACGACTGATCGCGCAATTCTTGCACCGCCGAGTATTCCAGGCGCGGAATTTGTGGGGTCCGAAGAGTGCGCAACCTGTCACGAAGAGATCACACGTAATTTTCGCGCCGCGACCCACGCACGGTTAAAGGCGCCCGGTGACAACGCCAAGAACATGGGCTGCGAATCATGCCACGGGCCGGGAAGTCTTCACGTGAAGAGCGGCGGTGCGGCGCACACAATCGTCAATCCGGGAAAATCGCCGGAAGCGTGTTTCCAGTGCCATCTTGAAGTGCGCGCGAAATTTGAACTGCCGCACCATCATCCTGTGCTGGAAGGCAAAATGAGTTGCGTTGATTGCCACAACCCGCATGCGGGGAGGGCGATCAAAGGCGGTGGAACCAGCATGCAACAGACGCTCAAGGGCGGCGGCATGGCGTTCCTGAGCGAAAATGAGACCTGCTTCCAATGCCACACCTCGCAAAGAGGCCCGTTTGTTTTCGAGCATGAAGCGCTGCGCGACGGCTGCGTGGTCTGCCATTCGCCGCACGGTTCGGTCAATCAACGAATGCTAAACGAGCGGAACCAGACGTTGTGTTTGAAGTGCCATTTCGAGCAGCAAACCAGCGCCGGCCGAATTCTGATTGGAGATGTCAACCACACCAACTTCCTGCCTCAGGGAACCTGCTGGTCGGCTGGCTGCCACGAAGCGATTCATGGTTCTCAGGTCAACGAGCATTTTAGATTCTAATTAAAATATGAGCGCGATTTGCTTCTCAGCCGCTGGAGGTCGTTTCGCGCGCAACTTCGCATTGCTCCTTTGCGCCGCGGTTTGCGCAAACTATCCGTTGCGCGGCGGTGTCACAGCCGAGGCGACGCCTGATGGAAAATCGGCGGTGGCGGGCGCGACCGAAGAACAGCCGCCGGAGTACAAGAACTGGATCGAGTTCGGACTCGGGGGGCTCATCATCAATGGCGATGCGGCGCAATTCAAACAAGAGCACAGAGTATCAGGCGATGTGTTTGGCGGTATTCAGGACCTGCATTTGGAAAAAAACGTCGGCAAGAACGCGACGCTGACGGTCGATGGGCATGCCATTTTCGATAACGACGATTACGACGTAAAGATCGATTTGTCCCAGCCCGGTCTGGGATACATTCGCGGCGGTTATACCGAGTTCCGGAGCTGGTACGACGGCAACGGCGGTTTTTCTCCGGCAGATGGGACTTGGTTTTCGCCACGAAATTCGGAGCTCACGCTCGATCGAGGCATTGCGTGGGTCGAACTCGGTCTGCGCGCGCCCAACTGGCCTGAAATCACGATCCACTATTCGCACGAATTTCGTAATGGCGACAAAGATTCAACCAGCTGGGGCGACACGAACCTGACGTCCGTTGGGACGCGCAAGATCGCTCCGGCGTTCCGCAACATCGACGAGACACGCGACATTTTCTCCTTCGACGCGTCAAAGACTTTCGGAAACACCGACATCGAGCTGGGCATGCGTTACGAACACAACAATAACGACGACCGGCTGCAGCTCGAGCGTGGCGCCGGTCAGCTCCCGCCTGTCGTTGCTGCGCCCGGCGCGCAGCGTTTCATCACCCAGAGAGACAAGACCGATTTGGATATTTTTAGTGGGCACGCAATTGCCGAGACACGCTTCAGCGATTCGTTTTGGTTCACGGCGGGTTATTCCTATACCACGCTGGGAAGCGATATTTCCGGCAGCCGCATTATAGGATCGGATTACAATTCGACTTACGGCACCTTTCCTACCATTCAGTTTCGTGACGAAGGGTTTCTTAACCTCGCCGGTACGTCGCAGGTCGATGACCACGTTTTTAATGCCAACCTATTCTGGATGCCCGTAAAGGGCCTGAGTCTGCTCACCGGATTCCGGTACACACGCGAAGACGAGGATAGCTCGTCCAGTTTCCTCAGCACCAATACGAATTCGATGAGAGAGCTGTTACCGCCGGTCCTGGAATCCGCCGATACCTCGCAAGAGTTCGACAATTTCGCCGAGCGCTTTGAAGCGCGTTACACCGGGATCAACAACTGGCTTTTTTACGCCGAAGGCGAATGGACGGAGGAAAACGGCACCGTGCACGAGCATGTAATCTCCGACGGCGCGGTTGCAGCGCTGCTGAACAAGGACACTTCTCTTCTTGGCCAAAAGTACACGATCGGCGCGAACTGGTACGCGATGCCGAGACTCAGCCTCTCGGGCCAGTACTATTATAAGGCGGCAGAGTACGACAACGACTTCAAAACCGACCTGGGAGGTGGCCAGCGATTGCAGAGCCAGGATTGGAACACAAACGATTTCAATATCCGGATCACTTTTCGGCCGAATATTCCGGCGTCTCTCGGGACGCTTTCCCTGGTGACCCGTTACGACTATATGCAGACCCTGATAAGCGGCATGTGGTCCCTGGACGGGCTGGGCACGCAATTGGCCGAGGAACATACTGCGCTGATCACCAGCCATGTGATCGGGGAAACGCTCACATGGAGTCCGCTGGCGCGCCTGTATGTCCAGGGCGCGCTTTCGTACGTTTTGGACCAAACGAAAACGCCCGCCGGCAATATTATCCTGACCGATTCTGCCCCCTCAGTTTTGAACTTCCGAAACGATTACTGGACGGTGACCAGCGGCGTCGGCTTTATCATCGACAATAAGACCGATTTGCACGCCGATTATACGTTTTACCGCGCGAACGACTACTTCAACAATATTCAGGCTTCGGTGCCCTACGGTATGGGCGCAAGCGAACACACTGCGTCGGCAACGCTTACACGCCAGCTTACTACGCAAGTGCGTCTGCTACTAAAGTACACTTACTACAATTACACGGACACGACCTTTGGCGGTCATAACAATTTTGACGGGCATTCGATCTTTTCGAGTCTGCAATTCCGCTTTTAGCGTGCAGATTTAGTCGATGATAGGACGTAAGGGCGGCATTGGCATCGTGTCTCGTGTATTTGCGCGCCGGTTTTCAAGATTGTTGTTAGGGAGCGTGGTCCTGACTTGCATTTCGGGCTGCCACCGAAATGAGGAGATCAAAGTTTATCGCGTCGCCAAAGCGCCACTCGATTCAACGCCATCCGAACAAGCCGCGATGCCCACGAATGCGGCCTCTCCAGGGCTTCCTGCGGGAATAGCAACATTCGCTTCCGCGAACGTGGCGACTCCGCCGAATTGGGAATCGCAACCGCTCTCGCAAATGCGGCAGGCCAGTTTTCTTGTGCACGGCGACAACGGCGCAATCGCCGACATTTCATTCGTTAGTCTCGGCCCGGCTGCTGGAAATGTGCTCGACAACGTCAACCGCTGGCTCGGCCAACTCGCCCAGCCGCCAATCAGTGCCGAAACGTTGGCAAACACGGTTCAAAAGCTGCACACCGCGCTTGGCGACGTTGCGGTTGTCGATCTGACCGGCAAACCAGAGAATGGCGACGCGAGCAAGGATGGCCGCATCATTGCCGCGATTGCATCCGACGAAGCCAGAACTTCGTTTTTCAAAATGCGCGGCAATGCCGAATTGGTTGAAGCGGAGAAAGCAAACTTTTTGAAATGGGTCAACTCAATGCGCAGTGGCGGTGCTGATGAAACAAAGGTCGCCTCTTCGGCATCAAATTCCGACAAACCGCAGATCAAATGGGAAATCCCCCCGGGCTGGTCGTCCGCTCCCGCGTCCGCGATGCGTTACGCGAGCTTTGCTCCCACCGATGAAAGCGGCGGCAAGATCGACATCTCTGTCGTCACATTTCCTGGCGACGGCGGAAGCGATCTCGACAACGTCAATCGCTGGCGGCGACAAATCGGCCTGCCCGCGACGGATGAAAGCGCGATGAATTCTGAGGTCGCTCCGCTAAAAACTGCGGCCGAGAGTTTTTCCACCATTGACCTCGTGGGGACAAATTCGCGAATGCTGGCAGCGTGGACACGTCATGACGGGCACGCATGGTTCTTCAAGCTAACCGGTCCGAACACGGCTGTGGAAAAAGAGAAACCGAATTTTATGAAATTCATTCAGTCCATTCGATTTTAAAAGTTGCCTGCAGATAGCGTAAACCATGGTCGTGAAACCACCGCATCCAAGCCCAGGCGGCGAGGGAACGATGAAAGTGCAGGCGAATCAATCCTGAGATAGTTTGTAAAGAGATGCTGCGCAGATTTGTCGATCTAATCACATCGTTGAAGCTGACGATTGCGTGTCTGGCTGCCGCGATGGCGCTCATTTTCGCGGGCACGCTCGCGCAAGTGCATCTCGGCATTCACGAAGCGCAGCAACGTTATTTCCAAAGTTTATTTGTGTGGTGGTGGCCACCGAACAGTCACGGCTTCAAGTTTCCCATTTTCCCCGGCGGACATCTCATTGGCGCGATCCTGCTCGTCAATTTGATCGCCGCACACGCGAAACGGTTCCGCTGGACCTGGCGCAAACTCGGCATTCATCTCACCCATGCCGGCCTTATCATCATGCTGGCCGGTGGTCTGTTTACCGATCTCTTCGCCGTGGAGAGCCACATGCGCCTAACGAATGGCGAAACAAAAAATTATTCGGAACAATCCCGCCTGGACGAACTGGCTGTGATCGACACGACCGATCCCGAGCTCGATCAAGTCACGGCAATTCCTGAAGCGGTGCTGCGACGCAAACAAATTATCGAGCATCCCAGTCTGCCATTTCAATTGGTCGTGAGGAATTTTTTCCAGAACTCGCGCTTGGAAATGGCGAGTCAGGCGAAGAGCGGCGCACAGCCAATTGCAAATCAGGGACCGGGTGCGCAAATCGCGGTCGAATCTGCTCCGCCTTCGACCGGAGTCGATGATCGCAATGTCGTCAGTGCCGCGGTTGAGATTGTCCCCATTGATTTCGCGACGGGAACGACTGCGGCGCCGCTCGGCACCTGGCTGGTTTCGGATGCACTCGGTGCGCCCCAAACATTTTCCTGCGCCGGGCGAACGTGGCAGCTCGTGATGCGGCCAGCGCGCTATTACAAACCGTATAGCGTCACTCTGCAAAAATTTACGCACGAGAAATACGCCGGGACCGAGATCCCGAAGAATTTCGCCAGTCGCATTACGTTGATCGATCCGGAGCGCGCCGTGAATCGTAATGTCTTAATATATATGAACCATCCGCTGCGTTATCGCGGCGAGACGTTTTATCAGGCCGGCTTCCAGCAGGATGACTCGGCCTCGATCCTGCAAGTGGTGCACAATCCGAGTTTCCTCGCGCCTTATATCGCGTGTGTGATCGTTGCCGCCGGATTGCTCGTTCAATTTGGCTATCATCTTGTCGGTTTTTCGCGGCGGAGAAGGGCTGTGCTCGCATGAAACGTTTTTTCCCGGCACTCGTCTTCGGTTTCGCTTTGCTCTGGGTCGCGTTGAGCTGGCTTCCGCAAAAACCGCCGACCGGCGATGTCGATCTTGCGAAGTTCGGCAAAATTCCGGTTCTGGTCGGCGGTCGCGTTAAACCACTCGACACGGTTGCGCGCAATTCTCTCCTCATCATTCAGGGCCGCAAGAGACGTCAGCTCGCCGAAGAATCGGCAAACAGTCGTCGCATCGCCAGGCCGAGTGGCTCGCTCGACACCTGCTTGCCCGGAAACGCGACACGTGCCTGGCCTTTGTGATCGATAACCGGAATTCTTCGTTATCGGCAAGAATGCCGAAGTCCTCGGCCATCAGTACACCTCGACGTTGGAGAAAATCCTTGCGGTCTTCGGCTTCCTTCCCAGCCGTCAGCGATATTTCAGCTTTGTCGACGATATCGCCTTTCCTGAAACAGATCAACGATCAGGGCGAGCTGTCGGACAAGCTGCAGTCGGTCGAGCGTTCCGCCTATCAGAAGGCGATCCTCAATTTGCGCAACGCGCTGGTCCTTTACCAAAGACTGAAGAACAGTCTTCAGCCGGAAGACGCGACAAAACTTTCACGGCGAACTGGAATTGCTCGAAAAGAATTTGCCGGTGGCGGGACAGGCCGCGCTACGGCGAAAAGAGGGAGAGAGTTTCGACAAAGCGAAACTGAATAACGTAGCGGATTTGATCCAGCGCTACCAGAAAATGGCGGAGATGGCGTACATGCTTGCGGTCCCGCCATCTTCATCAGGCGGGACAGGATCAATGGCGTTCGATCGGTGAAACTTTGGTGCAGTCAATCACGTCGCCTGAAATTCATCCGGTGGTGAAAATGTATGCGGCGCTGGGCGATGCCTTCCGCAGCGGCAATCGAAGCGCGTTTAATCAAGATGTCGATCTGATCGGAAAATCGATCGCGAACGCGCGACCGAACGCGACCAGGCGCGCATCGTTCGAATTTTTCTTCAACCAGGTCGATCCGTTTACCCACAGCATGACGCTGTACGTCATCGCGTTTTTGCTCGCCTGTATCTCCTGGATGGCGTGGACCCGTCCGCTCAATCGCGCCGCGTTTTATTTGCTGTTGCTTGCGCTCGCCGTCCACACCTTCGGTCTCGTTTCACGGATGTATCTGCAGGAGCGCCCGCCCGTCACGAATCTTTATTCATCAGCCATCTTCATCGGTTGGGGCGCGGTCATCGTGGCGCTGATTCTCGAACGAATTTTTCGCGATGGAATCGGAGCGGCCTGCGCGGGCGCGATTGGTTTCATCACGTTGATCATCGCGCATCATCTCGCGGGCAGCGGCGACACACTGGAGATGTTGCAAGCCGTTCTCGATACCAACATCTGGCTGGCCACTCATGTCGTCGCGATCACCACCGGTTATTCCGCGATGTTTCTGGCCGGCATGCTCGCAATGATTTACATCATCCGCGGCGTATTCACTCGCTCGCTGAAAAAGGAAACGGCCGATAGTCTCGCGCGCATGACCTACGGTGTGGTCTGCTTCGCCACGCTTTTCAGTTTTGTCGGCACCGTGCTTGGCGGCATTTGGGCCGACCAATCCTGGGGACGTTTCTGGGGTTGGGATCCGAAAGAAAACGGCGCCGTTCTAATCGTGCTTTGGTGCGCGATAATTTTGCATGCCCGTTGGGGCGGATTCATTCGTCAGCGCGGCCTCATGATCATGGCCATCTTCGGTAACATCGTCACAAGTTTTTCGTGGTTCGGCGTGAACATGCTTGGCGTCGGCCTGCATTCCTACGGGTTCATGCAAAAAGCATTTCCGTGGCTGGTCGGATTCATCGTGAGCCAGCTCGCGCTCATGTGCCTCGCGGCGATGCCGCTCGAACGCTGGCGAAGTTTTCGCACATCGAGCGAGGCGCGTCGTGCAAAAGATCGGTCGCCGGAGTTGAAGCTTGTCCCGCCGGGAGTAGTAGTAAAATAACCTCAGACTAATTCATGGAGAAAGGATCAGATATGAAAGCAATCGTCATCATCGTCATCAGCTTGTTTGCCGCTTCGGCTACGTCCGTCCGCGCCGCGGACGGGAAAGCACTTTGGGATGCCAACTGTGTGCAGTGCCACGGCAAGGACGGGCACGCCGACACAAAAATGGGAAAGATATTGAATGCGAAGGACCTGACTGATCCGAAAGTGCAGGCCGATTTTACTGACGAAAAGGCCACGCAGTCGATCAAGGAAGGCGTAAAGGAAAACGGCAAAATGAAAATGAAAGCGTTCGGCGGAAAACTGACCGACGATGAAATCAAGGCGCTCGTGGCCTACGTGCGCACTCTGAAGAAATAATCCGCAAGATCGACAGACGCTTCTGAATGCCATCTCTTCGACGTCGCACAGACGCAAAGCATAAAACGCGGCGAAGCAGGCAACGAACTTCTTTACCGCAAAGGAAACCGTACTGCTTTTTCGCTCATGTCGCGTTTGCACTCGATGCTCGCGCTCATGCTGCTCCGCAAGCGACCGCGAATTTGCTAATTGAAATAGGCGACAAAGCGCTGAGAGCCGGCGGTAAGAAAAAGAATCTCAAGGTTTCGGCGTTAACGGATTCGGAAAAAGCGAAGCTGGCTGATGAAATTGCCATGGCCGCTGCTCGTGCCTATCTAAAATCAGAACCAGTGTTCCGCCATTTTCCTGCGCAGCGATTTGTAAACTTCGATCTGATTCGACCGAGCTATATTTCGATTCGTCCGCCGGCGACTAAAGTTTTACCGAACGGCTCCAAGCTCTGGCGGGTGGCGCAGAGCGAGGCCGATAAGCTAAGAGGTGAAGCGCTCTCGGTTCGTTATCCGGATATTGAACGACGATTGGCGGCACATCCGTTCCTGAAGGGGATGAACCCACATCACCTTGAGCTGCTCGCTCTTTGCGCGATGCCGACGCAATTCGAAGCCGGCCAGATCATCTTTCTCGAAGGTGATCCGGCAAACGGGTTTTATCTGATCGAAAGTGGAACCGTTGTGCTCGAAGGAAAAACGAGCGCTGGGAAAGCGATCGTTATCGATACTGTCTCAGCAGGCGAACCGCTCGGATGGTCATGGCTCTTTCCGCCATATCTCTGGCATTTTGATGCTCGCGCCACGGAGGCGTGCACTGCTATTTGTCTTTCCGGGATAATGCTGCGCCAGCATCGCGACGCAGATTCCACCCTCAGCCACGAACTCTTTAAGCGCACAACCGAAGTAATAGTTCGCCGTCTTCAGGCGGCACGCAGTAAGCTAGTCTCACGGAAATGAGATCGACCAATCTGAAAAGTCACCGAACGCGGCTTCGCCTGTTTTTTTTTAGTACGAGTTCGCTTGCGAATTGCAGTTTTTTTGCGTCAAATCTCCTATCAAGAAAGGCATAACCTGATGAAACGAAAATTACTTCTTCTAATGACAGTCCTCATCGCCCCGGTGGGCATCACGTTCGCCGCGGATGCTGCGGCAAACTGGAACCAACATTGCGCATCCTGTCATGGAAAAGATGGCAGCGGGCACACAATGATGGGCAAAAAACTAGGCGTCAAAGATTACACGGATGCGAAGGTGCAGGCCGAGTTCACTGACGCCAAAGCCGCGGAGATCATCAAGGAAGGCGTGAAGGAAAGCGGCAAGGACAAGATGAAGCCGTTTAAGGACAAGCTTTCCGACGATGAGATTAAGGCGCTGGTCGCCTACATTCGTTCGCTTAAGAAATAGCGGGCGGAATTGAATCGCGAAATCGGTCGGCGCTGATGTCGATCTTCCAATGGAATTGACAGTGGTGTAAAAAAGTTGACCGATGCCTGAGGCTTCAGCCAGTCCTCCAGTTCGCAAGCATCCGTTTCGGAACTGGATCAGCTGGTTCGGGCTTTTACTCGCGACGAGTGGGCTTTTCTCGTTTTTTCTTCTCCTCGCGATCGATCAATTCGCCGGCCACCGAAATCCTTATGTCGGGATTCTGGCTTATGTGCTCGCCCCAGGATTTTTCATTCTCGGCATCGTCGTCGCTTTGTTCGGCGCGATTCTGCAACGGCGCAGAAACAGACGCGCGCTCAAAACCGCCGAACCGCTGGTCATCAAAATCGATCTTTCGCGGCCGCGAGACCGTAAATTTCTCTGGGTTTTCGCGTCCGTGGCGGTGGTCTTTTTGTTTGTGACAGCGCTGGGGAGTTACCAGACCTACCAACTCACCGAATCAGTCCAGTTCTGCGGCAAAGCTTGCCATCTGCCGATGGACCCGGAGTTTGTTGCCTCGCAACATACGGCCCACGCAAGAGTGGAATGCGTCGCCTGCCATGTCGGCCCCGGCGCGGCCGCCTATTTCAAAACAAAACTCAACGGCGTGAAACAGCTTTATCACACTGTGCGGAATGATTTCGATCGGCCGATTCGCATGAGTGCCGCAAACCCGCGTCCGCCGCAGGCCATTTGCGAGCAATGCCACTGGCCGCAGCGCTACGTCGGGAATGTCGATCGGACGTTCCAACATTATCTTTCGGACGAAAAGAATACACCTTTCGCCGTGCGCCTTTTGTTAAAGGTCGGTGGAGGTGATCCGAGCAATGGGCCGGTGGGCGGGATTCACTGGCACATGAACATCTCAAAGAAAATCGAATATATCGCAACTGATGATCAGCTTCTGGACATTCCGTGGGTGCGCATGACCGATTCGAACGGCGCGGTAACCGAATATCGGACGCCGGAGTTTACCGGCGACCCGGCGCAACATCACATTCGCCGAATGGATTGCATGGATTGTCACAGCCGGCCCGCGCACAAAGTCCATACACCAAACGATGCGGTCGATCTCGCCTTATCCAGCGGCCAACTTGATCCAAAAATTCCGTGGGTGAAATCGAAAGTCGTCGCGGCCTTAACACAACCGTACAAAACAAAGTCCGAAGCGGAGACGGACATCGCCAATACGCTGCGGAAAGATTACCCCGATCCGGCCCAGGCGAATCGCATTATCAACGTGGCCCAGACGATCTATCGCGAAAATTTCTTCCCGGAAGTGAAGCTCGATTGGCGAACGCATCCCGATTTTGTCGGTCACAAAAGTTGGAACGGATGTTTCCGCTGCCACGACGGCAAACATGTTGCCGCTGATGGGAAGGCGTCGATCAAAGCGAGTGACTGCAGGTCGTGCCATCTTATTCTCGCCCAGGGCAGCCCCGAGGCACTCAATCAGATTAATGCTCAGGGTTATGATTTTGTGCACATCGACGCGCCGTATTCAGAATTTGCCTGCGCAGATTGTCACACCGGTGGAGTGCAAAAATAAATTGCGGCTTTGATTCCGAGCGCAAGTGGTCTCCGAGTTTCCGAGAATATGCGCAATATCAGCGCTTGAAACGTCTGTTCGTACCGGAATAATCTGTCGCAATTGAGATGGAAGAACAGACGCTAACGACTTCTCATCCGGACACATCGCGCCGTCACTTTCTCGATCTTCTTTTAGGCGCGAGCGTCCTCGGCTGGCTGGCCAGTATCGCCTACCCGGTGATTCGTTATCTCAAGCCGTTGCCGCAAACCGGGCCCACGGGACCAACACATTTGACCCGTGATGAGACTGCCAAGCTGGAGCAAAATCAATTTGTCATCGACCACGGTGAGTGGGCAACGCGTGATCGTTTTGCAACCTCAAGGATCAACTGCTTGCCTTCAGCGCCAAGTGCACGCACGAAGGTTGCACGGTCACATATTTGCTGGGCGCAATCGATCATCTGGTGTCCTTGCCATGATGGCCGCTTCGATCTTAACGGCCGCGTGTTGTCTGGGCCGCCGCCCCGGCCGCTGCCCAAGTATGCGGTCCAACGACAACCCGACGGTGGAATTGTCATTTCTGAAGAAAAAGCCTGACATAAACGGCGCCGGCAATGGCGGAGGACTGCGCGGCTGGCTGGACCGGCGTTTTCAACTAACGCCGCTGCTCGATTTTCTGGCGTCACAAGCAGGTCCCGCTCGGTACCCACTGGATGGGCTGGTATTACCTCGGCGGGATCACCATGTTCTTTTTCATTGTCCAGGTTATCACCGGGGTGCTCCTGCTCATGTACTTCCAGCCGGGTGAAGCGACCGCCTACGAGAGCATTCGTTTTCTCACAACCAAGGTCCCCTTCGGCTGGCTGATACGTTCAATCCACAGTTGGAGCGCGCATTTGATGATCATTTCGCTGGTGCTCCACATGTTCAGCACAATGATGCTGAAGGCTTATCGCCCGCCGCGCGAACTGACGTGGGTTTCCGGCTACATCTTGTTTCTGCTTACGCTCGGCTTCGGTTTCTCCGGCTATCTGCTGCCGTGGAACAAGCTCGCTTACTTCGCCACAACGGTCGGCACCAATATCGTGCGCTCGGTGCCGCTGATAGGCGACTGGCTGTTGCAGGTGTTGCGCGGTGGGGAGGATGTCACCATCAATACGTTGTATCGCTTCTTCGCCGCCCACGTGGTGATTCTGCCATTGGCGTTCGTCGGCGTGATCAGTCTGCATCTGCTCTTCATTCAACGGCAAGGCATGGCTCCGCCCATCAGCGCCAAAGTCGCGCCTCGCGGCATGAAATTCTTTCCCAGCTTCGCTCTGCGCGACGTGTTGTTGTGGCTGGCTTGTTTAATGTTGCTGGTAACGCTGGCGGTCTTCCTTCCCTACGGACCCGGTATTCCGGGAATGGATTGGGAACTGGGTTCGAAGGCGGACGCAATGGCGCCGGCCTATGCCGGCATAAAACCGGAATGGTATTTCCTTTGGGAGTATCAATTGCTGAAAGAATTTCCGCCGCACATTTTTGGTCTGGAGGGACCGCAAGTCTGCTTGTTTTTGATCGCGCTTTTGTTAGGCATCTGGGCCATCATCCCATGGCTGGACCGACGCGCCGCCCGGAACAAGCCATCACCGGCTTTCAGCGATTTCGGCTGGGCGGCAATTCTGTTCCTGACCTACCTGACCCTGATGGGTTGGGACATCGGAGCAAGCGGAGCAGGCAATGACCTGGCTCTGGTGCACAAATCGGCGCAGGTCTGCGCATCGTGGACTTTGGCTGCGGGCGTAGTGGTCATCGTTTTTCGATATTGGTGGTACCAACATCGCTGGTTTGTGCTCAGCGGCGCGGCCATGTTGCAGATGGCGTTGCATGGTTTTGCAGGTATTTCCTATCTGCTGGCGGGTGTCATCTCGGTCGTTATCGCGGCGATCGCCATTGCCGCTTCCTATTTCATGCGTTCGCAGACTGACGAGAGCGATTCGACTTGAGAACGATCCCCATCATCATTGGCGTCCTTTTGATTCCGCTCGCCGCTTTTGCAGCAGGGCCAGGGGCCGCTGGCACGAGCCCGGAGCTGGCCGCGATGCTCGATGCCAAGGATAAGAATGGCAAACTGATTATCACTCAGGAGCAACGGGCCTATTTCAACAGCCTCAATGATAATCTAAGAGAGCTGCTCAACCAGGTGGTGCAGAAGAAAGTCGTCACACGGCCGGAGCATTTGGGACTGCTGCTGGCGCTGCAACTGAGCTCGCAAAAAATGGAGCTGGTCTTGCAAAACAATTGCATCCTGTGCCACAGCGACTCGGAAACCCAATCGGCCGAGGATCTCTTTTCCATCCGCTCTGATTCAAGCCCTTCGTCCCCGCCGGGGCACATGAATCTAAAAGATATTGTCGAGGACGTTCATTTTCGTCGTGGCCTCTCGTGTGCCGGTTGCCACGGCGGCGATCCCACCGCTGACCTCGGTCACGACATGGTGAAGGAATGGCCGGAGAAAGATCGGCAAAAAAATCGCGCATGGGTCGTGCAGTTTTGCGCGCGCTGCCATTCCGATCCGGCCAAAATGCACGATTTTAATCCTGCGCTGCCGACCGATCAGCTCGCCAAGTTCAAAAGCAGTCCTCATGGCCGTACTCCTGCTGGAGGCACATGACGACCGCGCACCAACATGCGTGAGTTGCCACGGCGTGCACGGGATTCGCCCGGCCAAAGATCCGCAATCGAAAGTGTATGCGCAGCGCGTACCGGAAACCTGCGGCGCCTGCCACGCCAATTCCACCATCATGGCCGGGTTCAAGCGAGCGGATGGCTCGCCGCTGCCAACGAATCAACTGGCAGAATATCGCAACAGCGTGCACGGCCGCGCCCTGCTTCAACGCGGCGATCTGGGCGCGCCCGCCTGCAACGATTGCCACGGTAACCATGCGCCCAGTCCACCCGGGGTTGCCAGCGTGAGCCGGAGTTGCAGTCTTTGCCACTCAGCCAATGCCAGCCTGTTCGACGGGAGCAAACACAAGCTGGCGTTCGATCAACATAACTGGGCGGAGTGCAGCAAGTGCCATGGCAACCATGCGATCGAGAAGACGCACGACGCGATGTTAGCGACCGGACCGGGCGCTCTGTGCGGTGATTGCCATCGCAAATACGCCAAGGACGATCCCAAATGCATCCCCACGGCAGATTATTTTCACCAAACGATCGCACGAATGGACGAGGCGCAGAACAAGTTTGGTGAAATCTCCGAGAAACTCGCCGCCAAAGGTCTCGATGTCGATCCGATCAACAACCAGCTGACTGAACTCACCGATAACTTAAAGAAATCGCGAACCTACGTGCATTCGTTTAGCCGAAGTACTTTCCAACAAGCGGCGCGCCCGGGAGAAGAGGCCATTCAACAGGCCGATCTCCTCGTCAAAAAAGCTCGTGCGGAATACAAATATCGCCAGTTCGGTTTGGCCGCGAGCATCGCTGCGATTGGCCTGTTGATGCTGACGATTTATCTTAAGCTTCGCCAGCTCGAGAAATAACGCCTTACATCACCGCGGCAGAATCCGCATCCGTGACGACATTCAGCCCTTCGTAGGTTTCTTCTACGATGTGATCGACCACCGCTTTCATGTCGTTCGTGCGCTCCCAAACGGCTAATTGACGATCGGCGCCGGTGCCCTCGCGCATGATTTTTTCGATGTGCGCCACCTCCGCGTGGTTGCCTAGTTCGTCCATTTCCGTCGCGATGAACTCAAGCATCTCATGAAGCAATTCTCGCTCGTCCGTTTCACACTTGCGGCCGAAATCGATCAGCTTCGCGTCGATGCCGTAGCGCGATGCGCGCCAGCGATTCTCATCGATCAGGCGCCGAGGATACATGCGAAAAGTCACATTTTGCCGGCGCAGCTTCTGCTAATTTCGAGACGATCGCTTGCATCAGCGCCGCTAGCGCGATGGTGTCGTCCACGCGCGATTGCGCATCGCAGATGCGGAATTCAATCGTGTCGAAAAACGGGTGGAGCCGGATGTCCCACCAAATCTTTTTTGCGTTGTCGATGCAATTTGTGGAAACGAGCAGCTTCAGGTAATCCTCATACTCGGAAAGACTTTCGAATACATCGGGAATGCCGGTGCGCGGGAAACGTTCGAAGATCATTTGCCGATACGCCTTTAAGCCGGTGTTCTGCCCTAACCAGAAAGGGGAGTTCACGGAAAGCGCATAAAGGTGCGGCAGAAAATAGCGCGCCTGATTCATGACATCGATCGCTTCCTCGCGATCGGGAATTCCAACATGCACATGCAACCCGAAAATGAGATTGATGCGCGCGATTTGCTGCATGTCGTTCACGATCGTGACGTAGCGCTCGTCCGCCGTGATCAATTGATCCATCCATTTGGAGAATGGATGCGTTCCGGCGGACGCAATTTTCAGTCCGTCGTGCGCGGCAACGGTCGCCAGATCGCTGCGAAGTTGAATCACCTGACGTCGCGCACAGGCGATGTCCTCACACACTTCCGTGCCAAGCTCAACGACCGATTGGTGCATCTCGGGCTTGACGCGTTCTTTCAAAAGGATTCCGCCGTCTGCCAAAATCTCCTGGATGTGGGAGCGCAACTCACGCGTCACCGGATCGATGATCTGAAATTCCTCCTCGATCCCAAGGGTAAAAACATGATCGTGCGCGCTCATTTGAAAACAAATCTCTTTACCACTGGTGTGTGAGAGACTGCAAAAGCATTAAAAGACGAATTGTCGTATATTGGAAGGCCAGAGACGCTTATCGAATCGATCACGTCTCGCTGCGGGGCGATCGCTTAAATTAGCCAGCAGCTTAAAGCCGCATTTAGTCCGTCGATCTTATTCGGACCTTCGGTCTCAATTAACCTATCCCGGACCTGAATCGAGCTCCTGGTCCATGAAAGGCGATTGCACGACGACTGGCTCAAGAGAAAGATCGCCGGCATGCACGTCGATCATTTTCTGCCGTGCCGCCTGCATTCGCCGCATCATGATTACCGTCATCCGTTTCAAAAGCTCGTAGCCTAACGAATGGTCGCGCTCGCAATATTCCCGCAAAATCGTGCCGTAAAAAAATATTGCCTTCGTCGGCTCAGCCGCGCGCGCCGTGAATTGCCAGGTGAAAGGCGAAAACATCCACGACCATCCCAGGAGGTCTCCCGCGCCGATCGTGTCGATGATCACCGGGTGACCGTACGCCTTCCCCGATTCCAGAATCACCTTGCCACTTTCAATCAAGTAAAAACGGTTCGCCTGTTCCCCTTCCTTCAGGATGAGCTGGCCCTTTTTGAAATGCGCGCCAATCGCACAGTCAGTCAGGAGCGCCAGATGTCTTTTGTTCATCCCGGTAAGAAACGGATGAAGCGCTACGCGCTTCGCCATTTCTTCCTGGCGAATGTCGTTTTCGATTCCCGTTTGCATCAATTCTCTTCTCCTCTTCTTGATATTTCGTTAGGACTCCGCCGAGCGTAAAGCGGCGTTTCCGATCGCCTCGGCAAAGTTGCGTTATCGGTTTACTGCAATTTTAGACGAAGCCAGTGGAAGCGCTCTCCACCATTTGCCAAATCTTGTGCGTTTCTTGCGCCTGACTAAACGCTTCGACGACGGCTGCGATGTTTCCGACTCTGCGCAATTTCGCACAGCGAAAAGCAATCGACGCAGAGTCACGCCGCAATCGCCCGGCGACGCTCCGAACAAAAAGGAGCAATTTATGGAATACGTAATTGTAGTAGCGACTGCTGTATTGATTGCGCTCTACGCAATGGTTGTTGACCGGTGCCTGCCGGAAAAATAATTCAAAGCCCAGCCGATCGGGAAAAGCACGATAATGTTGGCTCGCGCGTCTCCCTGCGTTAGAGGGCGATATCAAGCAATTCCGCGTCGACGAAACCGAGCGCAAAATCGGCATCGGGTTTTAGCGAGCGCTGCTGAAAGGTTTCTGGGACTACAATGAAATGGATACCTTGCTGCGCAATTTTTCTACTTCGCTCAGAGCTTTCTCCAAGTCCGCGACGTGTTCACTCAATGCCTTTTGCAAATTCATGATGCGCATACCGACGTGAATGCGGGCGTGCAATTCGTTCTTATCGAATGGTTTTACCAGGTAATCATCGGCTCCACTCTCAAGCGCTTCCACCAGGTTTTCTTTGGCTGCCCGCACTGTCAGCAGAATAATATGCACCGGCTTTCCGATCTGCCGGACGCGCCTGCATACCTCCAAGCCGTCCATTCCAGGCATGATCCAATCAAGAATCGCGACAACCGGGCCTTCCGCAGCTCGAATCGCAGCCATCGCTTCATGTCCGTCCTGGGTTACAACGGTGTGAAAGCCCCACTGGCTTACCGTTGCGAAAACTAGCTCGCGCGCCACGGGATCGTCGTCTGCGATCACGATAACAGCTGTCTTGTCAAAGCGTGCTGCAATCGCTCCACTCGGGCTGCAAGCAGAGACTTCCCAGGGCGGTCTGAATGGTATCCAGCCGGGTTCGCCGTGAACCGAGGAGGAGCCCGGTTCGTTATTTCCTTGATGAGACGACGGCATCAGGTCGTTTTGTTTTGTTTTCATAAGAATGTTGTTCGAGCCCAGCTTCCGTGGGCTGCGGTTCGTTAATATTGTTTCCGTGGCTAGCCACGGTTGAAAACGGTTGGGCTTTTTCTTTGAAGAGCCAGGTTAAGGCCTTAACCGCGAGTTCGACCGGAAGAAACGGTTTGGAGATGAAATCTTTTCCGCCGCTTAAACTTGTCTGTGCGCGGCTCTCGAAATCAGAATGGCACGTAACAAACACTACTGGCGTAGTGCTATTCGTCGCCATTTTTTGGATGCTGGCACAGAGATCCAAGCCGCTTTGCCCCGGCATCTCGACGTCGAGAAAGATGAGATCGAAATGAGTTTCTTTCAGGACGACCTCGGCTGCGATCGAATCTTCCAGGCAAAGGGCCGCAAGGTTGGCTTTCTTGAGAGCAGCTCCGATGGCCTCGCGTGAAATGATTTCGTCGTCCACCACCAGGATCGCTGGCGAAGCCGAGACTTCCGGTTTAGGCGGACTCGTCGCATGACCGAATAACTCAGCCAGGCGATCGATGGCTTGCGCGATCGTTCGAGTGGTCGACGGAGTGATGATCGCGGGCCTTGTGTATAGTTGAAAGAGCAGCGCTTCCAAAGCCCCGGCCAACTGCGCGATTTTGCGAAATCCGCCGACGCCGGCCGCTCCTGCCAGACGTCGAGCCCGCCGATGCATTTCGTGAAGTTCCGCCAAACGCAGGTCGTCCTTCTGGGCGGCGCCGAAAGCGTGATGAGCAGCGCGCAATTCGCCGAATCTTCGTGGCGCCCCGGCACAAAAGTCCGCAACCAGCTTTGCCTGCTCCTCCTCCTCGAATTGTTCCGACAAGGTTCTGTCCGGTATCGCAGTGATATTGAGGACTTCTCTAATGATTTCGACCATCTGATGTGGCGTACAATCACTTTTGTTGACACATTTGGTCGCTCCTGCCTTTACAGCGGCCTGCATCAAACCGGACACATACGCATTCGAGAAAACGATAACTGGTAATGCGGCGGCGCCGGACAGCAGGCGGATGGTCTTGAGAATTTCTACTCCGTCCATTCCAGGAAGTGACAAGTCGAGAATCACGAGATCAACGGGCGCTATCTCAAGTTTTACCAAGGCGCTTTCACCACTATTGGCGATATCCACTTCGAATCGTTCGTGCTGCAATTTGCTTTGGTAAATGCTCGCGACAGCCTGATCGTCGTCCACAATCAGAATCCTTTTGATCTTCCTCGGAGTATAAATTCTCTTCATCAGACGCTGGAGTTAGAGATTGGGATGCCTTGCAGAACATCATCGAACGCACGCTGCACCCGCGGAAACTTGTGCCGGACATCGTCGAATAATGCGTTTGCTTGCGAGAGGTCGCCTCTGCGGCCAAGTTGCTCCAGTTCACGCAGTGGGAGCGTGAACGCCTCCACGCCGCAGGAGATGCTGGAGCCAACCAACTTGTGGGCGAGGCGCGCGGTCTCCTCGCTTGAGTTGCTCTGAATGGCTGCGCCCAGCTCATCCAGCATCGGAGCAGTTTGCGCCAAATAAATATTGATTAGGCGTCTCATCCTGGCCGGCTCATTGTCCGTGACGTCACGCAACCGATCGATGTCTACCATCAGCTCCCCGGACGAAGACCCGTTAGCTACGGCGGAAACCATTTTCTGACTCGCGAGACCATCTTCGGGTGCCGCGGCAACACCATCGTCGGACGGATTCGCTTCGCTCGCACTGCATCGTTCCAGTGCGGCTTTCAGTTCGTTCTGGCGCACCGGCTTGCTCAGATAATCGTTCATCCCGGCAGTGAGACACTTTTCGCGGTCGCCTCGCATGGCGTGAGCCGTCATGGCGATGATGTGGAGTGGTGCCTTCCAATCGAAGGGCTTAATGCGCTGCTGCTCAAGTCGCCGGATGCGGCGCGTCGTTTCGTAGCCGTCGAGTTCCGGCATCTGGCAGTCCATTAGGATGACGTCGTAACGACTGCGTCTCAACGCTTCCAATACTTCATTGCCGTCCGCCACGGCGTCCGCCCGATAACCAAGCTTGTGTAATTGTCCCTGCGCAACTTCCTGATTCACGATGTTGTCCTCGGCCAACAGGACGCGCAATTTCTGGTCCGCACGCGCGGATAAATTAAGGGGGAGCGATACCTTTCGTGCCTGTCCGGTCGCACCGGCGGCGACACTGCCGATTGCAGACCGGCTCTCGCTACTCTCCGACTGAAGGGCCAACCTTGCCGTGAACCAGAAAGTGGAACCCTTACCGACAGCACTCTCAACTCCGACCTGACCCTTCATGATCTCGACAAGTTCCTTGGAAATGGCGAGGCCCAACCCTGTGCCGCCAAATTTTCGGCTCATCGACGCATCCGCCTGACTGAACGGTTGGAACAGATGTTCCTTTGTCTCGGCCGCAATGCCGATGCCGGTGTCTTTAACTTCAAAGCGCAAAACAGCATCCGCCTCGGTCTGGCTCTCCAGCGAGACTTTCACCACTACTTCGCCGTGCTCGGTGAATTTAATCGCGTTACTAACCAGATTCGTAAGCACTTGACGCAAGCGGCCTGGATCGCCGCGAAGCTGCGCGGGCACATTGGATTCGATCAGGCTCGCAAGTTCCAGCCCTTTGCCCTGCGCACGCTGGGCGAGCAGCTCCAAACAACCCTCGACTGCTTCATGCAAATCAAAATCAAGGGTCTCGAATGTGAGTTTCCCGGCTTCGATTTTTGAGAAGTCGAGAATGTCGTTGATGACTGACAGGAGTGATTCGCCGCTCTTAGAGATCGCCTCGGCATAATGGCGCTGATCGCCGGACAAGTCTGAATCGAGCAGAAGATTGGTCATGCCGATGACTCCGTTCATGGGAGTGCGAATTTCATGGCTCATGCTCGCAAGGAATTCGCTCTTGACCTTTGTGGCCGTCTCAGCGGCCGACTTGGCGAGGAGCAGTTCCCTTTCCTTCTGCCGCACCTCAGTCACATCCTGCATCGTGCCTGACTCTGCGAACGACCTTACCGGAATCATCGACGATGACGCGGGCTTGCATTTGCAAAATGCGCACCTCGCCATCGGGATGAACCACCCGCACATCGGCGCTCGCAGGTTTCTGCGTGGCCAGCACATCTTCCAGGAGCTGTTCAGCCGCCTTTCGATCGTCCGGATGAACACACGCGAGATACCTTCCGTGACTCGGTTCGATTTCTCCGGGCTCGAATCCGAGCAATCTGAAAAACTGGTCTGACCAACTCCGTTTTCCTGTCACCAGGTCCCAATCCCAACTTCCCACTCGAGCGATTCGCTGTGCATCGGCCAGGCGCGATTGGCTTCGCTTAAGCTCCTCCTCCGCTCGCTTCCGCTCGGTGATGTCGCGCGCCACTTTGGACACACCGATGACCTTGCCGTTGACATCCTTGATCGCTGATGCCGTGACCGAGATATCAATCAGCCGCCCGTCCTTGGTTTGTCGCAACGTCTCAAAACTCTCGACATTTTCGCCACGCCTGACTTTCTCCTTGATTCTATCTTCCTCGTCCTGCAGGTCGGTAGGAATCAGCCGCATGATTGAAGCCCCCATCATCTCGCTGGCCTCATAACCGAAAATCTCTTCCGCACCTTTATTCCAACTTGTGATGATGCCGTTCAGGTCTTTACCGATGATGGCGTCGCCCGAAGATTCGACAATCGCCGCCAGCCGGCTTAAAGCCATTTCCGCCTGCTTGCGCTCGGAATTCTCTGCCTGCAAGGCTTCATTGGCTCTTGCGAGTTCAGCCGTGCGCTCTTTGACTCGCACCTCCAGTTCCGCATGGACCTTGCGCAGATTTTCCTCGGCCTCGGCTTGTCGGTGGAAGCTATCCAACAATTGGGCGCGCCATCGCCGCACGCTGCGCGCTACCGACAACCAGGCCACAAACGATGTCCCCCCGACAAACAGCGCAGCGATTATTGAGAGCAAATTAAGGCGTTGGTCGTCTCGGAAATGTTCATCAAATTCGCGCCTGATTTGGTTAACGAACGACAGTATTCCTTCAGCGTAAATTTGTTTCTGGGTTTCATATTCGGAACTGAACAATACAGTCTGCGCCTCCTCCTTGCGACCGGCGCGAACCAAAGCAAAGGCGCGGTTTTCCATTTCCACCAACTTGCTGTTCGCCACATCCGTCTTGGTCGCGGCTTTGATGTTGGAGGAGCTGGCTCCAATTTTTATTGTTTCCTTGATCGCGGCATCTAATTGCGGTTCGAAATGATGATAGCGCTCTTCCCACCGCGAATCTCCCGTTGTCGCTGCCATGCGCGCAGACATGGTCAAGACCTCGTCCAGATGGACGATGACGCCTCGGAGTTCCTCGATTCGCGACAGCCGGTCTCCGAACATTACCGCATCGCGACGCGCATCGAAAATAATCCAGCCAAACCCGACGAAAGCCATGGTCGTCAGAACAAGGGCGACGGAGAGAAGCCTGATCGGAAAACGGATGGCCGTTATCACATCATCGCGGGCTATGTTTTGTTGGGTTGGCAATCGCTCTCTTTCAGTCTGATTTATCAAGCAACTCACGCACTTTGCAGGCAAGCGTTGCGGGCGGACTCCCAGGGCGGTCTGAATTGTACCCAGTTGGGGTCGGATCGAACCGAAGCGGACTTCGTTATGCTAGTTGTGGATGAGGCCATGAGGCCGGTTTGTTTTGTTTTCATGAGAATGTTGTTCCAGTCCAGTTTCCGCGGTGTGCCGTTCATCAATGTTGCCGCCGTGAGAGGCCGCGATTGAAAGCGGCTGGGCTTTTTCTTTGAAGAGCCATGTCAACGCTTTGACCGCCAGTTCAACCGAGAGAAACGGTTTGGCGATGAAATCATTTCCACCGCTCAAACTCGATTGAGCGCGGCTGTCAAAACCGGAATGCGCCGTGACAAACACCACCGGGGTCGCGCTGTTTGCAGCCATCTCGCGGATTTTCGCGCAGAGTTCGAAGCCGTTTTGTCCCGGCATCTCGACATCGAGAAAGATGAGATCGAAATGATCTTGCTCCAGCAAGCGCTGCGCAGCGAGCGAATCATCCAGGCTTACGGCAGCAAGGTTCGCCTTTTGGAGCGCGGAGCAGATGGTCTCGCGAGAAATGATTTCGTCGTCCACCACCAGAATCGCTGGCGAAACCGAGACTTCGGGTTCAGGGCTTGTCGCATGGTCGAATAAGGATGCTAGTAAATCTGTGGCTTGCGCGATCGTTCGCATGACCGAAGGCGTGATGTTCGTCGGCTTCCCGTATAGTTGAATAAGAAGCGCTTCCAAAGCGCTGGCCAGTTGCGCGATCTTGCGGAATACCGCAGACGGCCGCCGCGCCGGCCAGGAGCCGAGCCTGCCGATGCATTTCGAAGAGTTCGGTCAGGCGCAGGTCTTCCTGTTGAGTGCTCGCGAACGCGTGGTGACCGCTGCGCAATCTCGCGAGATTTTGCGGCGCGTTATTTAAGAAGGCGGCGACCACATCGGCTTGAAACTCCGTGGCAGACTGCACCGAGTGTGTCTTGCTGGTGTGATCAGCTGGCAGGTCAACTGTGGGAACCGGCGCTGATCCAACACCGGATACGACTTCGCTCGGTGTCGCCTTGGCCGGACTGCCCGCGAACACTCCGCGCACGATCTCCAACATCTGACGAGGCGTGCAATCAGTTTTCATGACGGATCTGGTCGCACCTCCTTGCGCGGCGGCTTGCGCCAAACCGGGCAGATAAGCGTTCAACAAAACAATGACCGGCAACGCCTCGGCGCCGGGCGTTGAGACGTATTTCCCGGAGAACTTCCACTCCATTCATTCCGGGCAACGAGAAATCGAGAATCACAAGGTCGACTCGCTTTTCTCGAGCATTGCAGGGCGGATTCAACGTTGCTGGCTATCTCGACATCGTAGCGTTCCCTCTCAAATTGATCTTGGTAAATACTGGCGACGAACTGATCGTCGTCCACGATGAGAATCTTTTTGATTTTCCTCGGAGTATAGATTCTCTTCATGAGACTCATGGAGTTAGAGACTTGGGATGCCTTGCAGAAATCGATCGAACGCACGCTGCACCCGCGGAAATTTGTGCCGGACATCGTCGAATAACGCGTTTGCTTGGGAGAGGTCGCCTCTGCGGCCAAGTTGCTCCAGTTCGCGCAGTGGGAGCGTGAACGCCTCCACCCCGCAGGAGATGCTGGAGCCAACCAACTTGTGGGCGAGGCGCGCGGTCTCCTCGCTTGAATTGCTCTGAATGGCTGCGCCCAGCTCATCCAGCATGGGAGCAGTTTGCGTCAAATAAATATTGATCAGCCGTCTCATCCTGGCCGGCTCATTGTCCGTGACATCACGCAACCGATCGATGTCTACCATCAGCTCCCCGGACGAAGACCCGTTAGCTACGGCGGGGACGATCTTCTGACTCGCGAGACCATCTTCGGGTGCCGCGGCAACACCACCGGCGGACGGATTCGCTTCGCTCGCACTGCATCGTTCCAGCGCGGCTTTCAGTTCGTTCTGGCGCACCGGCTTGCTCAGGTAATCGTTCATCCCGGCAGTGAGACATTTTTCGCGGTCGCCTTGCATGGCGTGAGCCGTCATGGCGATGATGTGGATTGGTGCCTTCCAATCGAAGGGCTCAATGCGCTGCTGCTCGAATTGCCGGATGCGTCGCGTCGTCTCATAGCCGTCGAGCTCGGGCATCTGGCAGTCCATTAAGATGACGTCGTAACGAATGCGTCTCAACGCTTCCAATACTTCATTGCCGTCCGCCACGGCGTCGGCCCGATAACCGAGCTTGCGCAACAATCCCTGGGCAACTTCCTGGTTCACGATGTTGTCCTCGGCCAGGAGGATGCGTAATTCTTGTTTCCCGGAAGGAGGCAAGGGCAGGGCTGGCGAAACTTTTCTTGCTTGAGCGGCGGGTTTGGCGGTAGCGCCCCCTATCAACGTAGCCAGACAATCAAAGAGGAGCGATTGCTTGATCGGTTTGGTCAGACAATCGTCAATGCCCGCCTCTTTCAGTTCCTCAGCATTAAGCTTTCCTCCCATCGACGAGAGAAGCACGAGCCGAACATTGGCCAGCCCCTCTTCCGCCCTGATGCTTCTCGCCAATTCCAACCCATCCGTTCCCGGCATGTGCAGGTCGAGCAGGACGACCTGGTATGGGTTGCCCGCTGCTAGTGCTCTGCGCAATTCATCGAGCGCCTCGTCGGCACTCACTACCGCGTGGCCGCGCATCTTCCAGGCGCGCGTTTGGTGCTCCAGGATCTGGCGATTGGTCTCATTGTCGTCCACGATCAGGACATGCAAATCGACCAGATCGCCTCGAATGATAGGTACCGCCTCAGAGCCCGCGGGTTGCTTGCTCAGCCTGGCCGTGAACCAAAATACAGACCCTTCGCCGGGAGTGCTCTTGATTCCGATCTGACCGTGCATGATCTCAACCAATTGCTTGGAGATGGCGAGGCCCAATCCCGTGCCGCCGTATTTCCGATTGGTAGAACCATTCGCCTGACTGAAGGGCTGAAAGAGTCGCTTCTGCGCCTCCGCCGAAATCCCAATCCCCGTGTCTTGAATCTCAAAGCGCAAAACAGCATCCGCCTCGGTCTGGCTCTCGCGTGAGACTTTCACCACTACTTCGCCGCGCTCGGTGAACTTAATCGCGTTACTAACCAAATTCGTAAGCACTTGACGCAAGCGGCCTGGATCGCCGCGAAGCTGCGCGGGCACATTGGATTCGATCAGGCTCGCAAGTTCCAGCCCTTTGCCCTGCGCACGCTGGGCGAGCAGCTCCAAACAACCCTCGACTGCTTCATGCAAATCAAAATCAAGGGTCTCGAACGTGAGTTTCCCGGCTTCGATTTTTGAGAAGTCGAGAATGTCGTTGATGACCGACAGGAGTGATTCGCCGCTCTTGGAGATCGCCTCGGCATAATGGCGCTGATCGCCGGACAAGTCTGAATCGAGCAGAAGATTGGTCATGCCGATGACTCCGTTCATGGGAGTGCGAATTTCATGGCTCATGCTCGCAAGGAATTCGCTCTTGGCCTTTGTGGCCGTCTCAGCGGCCGACTTGGCCAGGAGCAGTTCCCTTTCCTTCTGCCGCACCTCAGTCACATCCTGCATCGTGCCTGCTCTGCGAACGACCTTACCGGAATCATCGACGGTGACGCGGGCTTGCGTTTGCAAAATGCGCACCTCGCCATCGGGATGAACCACCCGCACATCGGCGCTCGCAGGTTTCTGCGTGGCCAGCACATCTTCCAGGAGCTGTTCAGCCGCCTTTCGATCGTCCGGATGAACACACGCGAGATACCTTCCGTAACTCGGTTCGATTTCTCCGGGCTCGAATCCGAGCAATCTGAAAAACTGGTCTGACCAACTCCGTTTTCCTGTCACCAGGTCCCAATCCCAACTCCCCACTTGAGCAATTCGCTGTGCATCGGCCAGGCGCGATTGGCTTCGCTTCAGCTCCTCCTCCGCTCGCTTCCGCTCGGTAATGTCGCGAAAATACCAGATGCGCCCGTAGTATCGACCGTCTGATCCGAACATGGGCGCCGAGTGGCGGTCAAAAACACGGCCGTCTTTTAGAGTGATTTCTTCCTGGCTATTTTCCGGTCGGTGTTCGTAAAGGTAGCGAACGCGCTCGACAAACGATTGCGTATCCGCCACCTGGCTCGCAACAAACTCTAAAACAGGTTCGTCCGTGGCCGTCCCGATCAACGCCGCCGGAATCTTCCACATTTCGACAAACCGATGGTTGAAAGACAGGATGTTGCCGTTCTCACCGACCACAAGAATTCCATCAATCGAGGCTTCTTGCTGCGTTGCCAGAAAGACATTCTTGAACTGCAGCTCCATCGTTCGCTCGGCGACACGATTTTCCAGATCATCCCGCGCCGCTTGCAGGGCAGTGTCGCGCCTCTGAATCTGCATTAGCATTTCGTTGAACCCGTCCACCAACTGGCCGAGTTCGTCGTTGCTCTGTTTTGTGGCTCGCACCGAGTAATTCTTCTCCAGCGCGACCGCGCGGGCCACCTCAGCAAGGCGCAGGATCGGATCGGAAACCAGCCGCTGTAACCGGCTGGACAGCGCAAGGGCAATGAGCAACGACGTCAGGAACACAAGTCCCACGATGACGATGTAACGCTTGAGGCGAGTCGAGATATCTCGCAGGTCGGACGCGACGAAGATCGTCCCCGTTTTCGCGCCTCCCTGTTCAATCGAGCGAAACACGTGGAGTTGATCTGCTCTGAACTCATGCCCGTCAGGCTTCGCGACTCGGGAAGGCAAAGGGCGCAGCGGCGTCCCGTTTGTAAGCCGCAAAAATTCGGCCGCCGCTGGAATAAACACAGGCGGCAACGATGTTTTCATCAGCGCGCAGCGCGGCCAGCGCCTCTTCGGCCGCCTTGACATCTTCGAAATCAATGGCCGCCGCGCAGTTGCTGCCCACGGCATCGGCCAGAATGGTCATGCGCTCGCTCAATTCCCTCCGGAAGGTCACCGTGTCGAGTGTGATAAACGAGGCACAGGCGAGAAAGAGCACCACGCTGCTGGTCAGCATGATGATCAGCGTCTGCTTGCGCCGGATTGAAACGTTTTGGAAAGCTGACATAACGCTGGGTCAGTCCGATCGGCCTTTCACGATACTTGCCACAGCGAGGAGTTTTGAGCTGAGGCTGATCCCAGCGTTGGCTGCCGCGGCCAGGTTCACCTCCAGTGCGATTTTTTGATTCCGCCGCGCCAGGCTGATGATTCCGCCGCGCTCAAGAAAATCATCGCTTTCGCCTACAGTGAGAACGCCACGTTTTCGTTCGGCCAGGAGGCTTGGCAAACGTTGTCGCTCCTCGGCGGGAATAAAAAGGATGTGGCAGGTCGATGTTTCATCGCCTGGGGCCAGCCGCTTCAGCACGAGTTGCCTCCCATTGACGGTACCGGCCTGCGATGATTTTCTGTAGCTCCCGGGCCACCGCGCTTTCACCCGCTACCGCGATAACAATCGGGCTGCTGGCATTGGCAAACGCTCCCGCCGGCCAGTCCACGTATTTTGGGAAGCTCACGAGAAACGCGGCTTTGACGACCTGTTCGGAGGCCACTGGTTCGTCGGCACTTAAAACGTGTGGACCGATGGCCCCTCCAACTCCCATCAAGAGCAGCGCGTAGAGCAAGGCTCTCGGATTGCGGGCGCGGCGAGACCATAATCGAGGCAAGTAGCGAGAGATGGGCGTCAGAATCGCCATGTAATTTTCCCATAGACCCCACGCGGAACCTCAGTGGTCGGCGCGCCGATCAGACTGGCTTGCTCGACATGATGGTTCTGCAACAGATTCTCTCCCGCGATCGACAACTCAAGATTGGCTGTAGGCCGATAGGACAAACGGATATCGGCCGTGATGTAAGCTGGGACGGACTGGACGTTGTCCACATAGCGAAGCTGAGCACTGAGACCAATGTGCTGGTTGAAATCATACGAGGACCGCAACACGAACTGATGCGTTGGGGCGTTCAATTCGAGCGGTGTGGCGGCCGAGGCGGGCTCGCCGTGCACACGCAACATCAATAGTGAGTAGCCCGCCGATAAATGCCAGGAGTCGGTCGGTGCGACCGTAAATACCGCTTCGCCGCCATAAGACTCGCCGCGGAGCGTGTTCTCCGATTTACTCTCCAGGATACCTATCGGCGTACTCGGAAGGAAAGTCTCGGGGTTGACAGCAGCGAGGCGACTGTAGTCGTAGTAGAATGCGGTTAGGTCAACGCTTATGCGATTCGTGGGCTGGATGCGGTAGCCGAGTTCATAGGCCAACAGCACCTCGGACTTGAGGGCCGTGTTGCCGAAAAGCGTCGGCACATAAAGCCCGCCACCGGGACCAACCACAGGCGCGCCCAAAGCGAAGGTGATGGCGTCTTTGCCTTCCGCTTCGCTCGGCGTCCGCACGGCGCGGGATACGGCGCCCCAAATGGTTTGGTTCCCAGTTGGCTTGAACAAGAGCCGGGCGTTGGGCTGCACTTCGAATCCCGTAAAATCATTATGCTCAATCTTGGTGCCCAGGGTGAACGTGAGTCGGTCCGGGATGATCTTGAATTCGTCCTGAATAAATGCGCTAAAGAGATGCAGCGGTATCTCGTGGTCGAGGATTGTGATTGCCGGGGTATTTGCCTTGTGCAACTGGGAGTCGATGAATCGGTAGCCCAGCCCCCAGACAACATCGTTGCGTTCGCCCAGCCCGAACGTGTGCTGCCAACTCAGATCAACGGTAGTCTAATGAGACTTCGGCCAGAGCATCATTCCGGTAGGTGTGATCGAAGTAAGCCTGCACCTCATAACTCGAGCGGTCGGAGAGACGTTGGGTCCAACGACCGAGCGTATTGACCCCATTTTGGTCGCCGGTATGATCGGCCAGATGGCCGGCATAGACGTCTCCCTGCCAGGTCAATTGACCGTTGTTGCTCACGTAATGATCGACGCGAAAACCACCTTTCCAAAGATCCCAGTTATCGTTGGCCGTCGCGCCATTCGTCTGCTGAAAATCGTCGTTGAGCTGATAGCTACTGTAGATGCGGTAGAAAGTGTCTTCGCCTATCTTGCCTCCGTAGCGAGCTCCGCCCAACGCCAGGTGCACATCACCGCCGCCGCCGTAGATGAGAGCTCCCTGCGTATCCCGGGCGCTCTTGCTCAAGATGCTGATCACGCCATTCACCGCGTTTGCGCCCCAAACCGTCGCGCCCGGACCGCGGATCACTTCGATCCGGTCCACATCGTCGAGGAATACCTGCTGGGCATCCCAATAGATCCCCGAGAACAACGGCGAATAGACGGTGCGACCATCAATCATGACAAGGAGCTTGTTGGCAAATTGGGAATTGAAGCCGCGCGCGGAGATCGCGAAGTCCGAAGAATCAATCGCGGCCACCTGAACGCCGGGAACCAGACGCAACGCATCCGCCACTGTCGTCGCACCCGGAGCGACGGATATCGTCATTACTTAAGACAAAAATTGCCGCCGCGGCGTCATTCAGACTTTCTTCTTTCTTTGAAACTGAAGTGACTTTGACATTGACCAAATCTTCCAGGGAAAGGTCCGCCACAGGGTCGGTTGAAGGCGAAGCCGCCGTCGCCGTGCCGACACCGCCGGCGACCAGTAAGATCGCTCCGGCTAACGAAGCGTTTCTCCAAAATTGGGGAGCCGCGGGCAAATTCATAACAACTATGTAAGCCTCCCGTTAGTAGTCGGCTGTAGCCGTAGGGCTGGCGCGTCCACCCCGCGGCATCCGAAGCCGCTTTCCTTTCGAGCTTACCGCGACTCATTACAGCACATCGCAGTCCCTGCAGTCTCACAAATGACGATCTCTTGCGTTGCGCGAATCGGCGGTTCCGATGCGCCTTAGGCAAGTAGCTGAACGCCAGCGGTCAACATCGCTCCTCCGCTGTTTGATCATCTCATCTCCGATCTGCTTTCTTTTCTTTCGATACTAATTTTCGATCGAAAGAAGAGTTTTATGGAATACCTGATCGTGTTCGCCGCCGCCGTCGCGATGGCTGCGTTTTCATGCGCCAATTGTTGGCCGGCGCCTGCCGAAAAGTTAATTCCGAAAAGCCCGTCCTAGGAAGTGGGGGGCGTTGGTTTTGGTTGCACTGCAGGTGTCGCAGCAGCCGGCGCCGCCGTTGGAGCTGGTTTCTTCTTGGCCGCGGCTTCCGCAAGCTTGGCATCGACCTCAGCCGCTTCGATCGGATGAATGCTGTGATAGTACGTGTTTGATTTCGACAGCTCGCTCTTTTCCATTGCAGCAGCGCGTCGAAGCGTTCGCGCCGGCTGAGCTCGAACACCTTGTCCATTTTGATTGCTTCGAAGGGACAAACTTCGACACAAATCTGACAGCTCATGCAGACGGAAATATCGATGTCGAAGGTCGCCGGATAAAACTGCGGCTTGCCCATGTAATCGGGCTTTTTGTCTTCGCTCTTAATAATATAGATGCACTGCGGCGGGCATTCCTTCTCGCAAATCTTGCAGGCGACGCATCGCAGGCCCGCTTCGGCATCGTTGTCGTAAATGAGGAATGGGAAATTGCGATAGTTCTCCGGAAGCGGACTGCGCTCTTCCGGATACTGCACGGTGATCAGGCGATCCTTCTCGAAATAACTTCCGACGAAGTTCCGCGCCGTCACCGCCATCCCTTTGAGTATTCCTGCGCCGATCATGACCTCATCAAAGTTACAACAGTTACAAAGCTACAAAAGGTACATTGTACCGGCATTTCCTTTACTGCAGTTGCCCGATTTCGCGAACAACCTCTTCCGGAGTCCAGCCGTTGCCGCGCCAAATTTTGTCGATCTTGCCGTATTTGTCGATCAAAGCGGTGGCGAGCCCGTGAGAGATCGTACCGCCTTCCGTTTGCACATAAACGGAAAATTCGTGCGTTAAATCATCGATCTCGGATTTTTCGCCGGTGGTGAATGTCCAAATACCCGGAATCGGCTTGCGCGTGTTCCGCGTAAGCTTTCAGGACTTGTGGCGTATCAAAATCGGGATCGAACGAGATGCTGAGCAATCGCGTTTGTGCCAACGACCCCGAACCGCTTTTGATGGCCGCTTGTAGTTCAGCGAAGTGATTCGACATCAGCGGACAAAAATTCGGAAGCGGACAGCGCGTGAAAATGAACGTCAGCACAAATGGACTACCGCGAAACTTTTCCATGTCGATCTTCTTCCCGTCCTGATCAATCAGTTGAAACGGCGGCATCGCGTCGCCTTCGCGTAATCGTGGCGACGCATCGACCTTCGATCTTGTCTCCGGGGTTGCCGCTGGCGTAGGCAACCGCACGTCATCGGCGTTGATCTTCTTGATTTGGTCGATCCAGGAATTTTGATCGGTCACGCTGAGTCGAAATGAAATCGCGTCGCCGATTCGCAATTCAGCGATTTCGTTCTTGCCGCGCACCGAGAAGGGCATGGTCATCGACGGCATGAAACCGCGGATATCTTCATGTTCGACATCGATCGTGCGGCGATCCGGCGCAAAGCCGCGAATGATCCCGCGCACTTCATAGTGCCTGGCCGCGCCGTCGTCGACGTGCGCATGTCGATTACACGCGGCGAAAATAATTGTCGTTACAAGCGCCACTGCCAGCACGCCAGCCTTCGCAAGTTTCGGCGCGCAAATACCAGGATCGAGTGCGTGCGGTGAACGGATTCGAATAATCATCGGCGAAACAATGAACCAGAAAATCACCATCAGCCTTGATCTGGATCAAGGCGTGAATTTTCGCACCGCCCGAACTTCAAAGCATGAAGACAAAATCTGGAGGTTCATTCTTGCTCATCGCGCTCGGTTGCAGCGCCCTGCTCTTTTCCGTGGCCGGCTGTTCGCGCGCGCCTGAGGCACCGCCCAAAGCAGTCGAGATCCATGCTGACGATAAGATGCGTTACGATGTGACTGCGTTCGAGGTGAAACCCGGCCAGAAAGTTTCCGTCACACTCAAGAATGTCGGCACGACGCCGAAGTTTTCGATGGGGCACAACTTTGTCGTGCTCGATCGGACAATCAATCCAGGAAATGTGCAGGCCTCCTTTCTTGACAAGGCTTCCACAGAAGCCTCCCACGATTACGTCCCGCCGGATGCGAAAGAAGTGCTCGCGCATACGAAACTGCTCGGTCCCGGCGAAAGCGAGACGGTGACTTTCAATGCGCCGTTCATTCCCGGCGAATACCTGTATCTCTGCTCGTTCCCCGGACATTACTCGCAAGGGACCAAGGGCTTCATGACAGTGAAGTAAGATCGACAACTGAAAATATTGACAATGAAAACAAAAAATTACCACGTGATCGCGGTTGCGATCGTCCTCGTCGCGGTCGGCTTTGCTGGTTGCGGGAAAAAAAGCAACAGCGGCTCCATGAGCCAAAGTGATCGCACAGCGAACGCTCTGGCTAGCTACGTTCCACCGGGCGAACAAGACGAGTATTATCTCTTCTATTCCGGCGGTCATTCGGGACAGGTTTTTGTGGCAGGCATTCCATCGATGCGACATGTCACGACCATTCCGGTCTTCTCGCCCTACTCGGGGACGGGCTACGGCTACGATGTTGAGACAAAGAAAATGCTGGGAGATTACACGTGGGGCGATGTGCATCATCCCGGACTCTCTCAAACCAACAGCGAATACGATGGCCGCTGGCTGTTTGTAAACGACAACGCCAATAACCGCGTCGCCCGGATCGATCTGCGCGACTTCAAGACAAAACAAATCCTCGGGCCGATTCCGAATTCGATGGGAAATCACGGCTCGTCGTTCCTGACTGAGAACTCGGAATACATTCTCGTCTCAACCCGTTTCTCCGTGCCGCTGCCCAAAGGGACGCGTGGCGGATCCGAATGATTACGAGAAGGAATTCAACGGGATGGTGAGCGGGATCAAGATCGATCCCAAGACCGGCGAAATGTCGGTTGGCTGGCAAATCCTGACGCCGCCGTTCGATTGGGATCTTGGTTCGACCGGGAAAGGGCCATGCAGCGGTTGGGCATTCTGGACTTCGTATAATTCAGAGATGGCGCACACAACTCTCGAGGCAAATGCGTCGCAAAAGGATCGGGACCTTTGCGCGGTCGTGAATTGGCGCGCAGCAGAAAAAGCCGTGGCCGACGGAAAGGCGACAACGATGGATGGAGTGCCGGTGATCGATCCGGCGAAGGTGCCGGGAGTGCTCTACTACGTGGCGGTAGCGAAGTCGCCGCACGGCATGGACGTCAGTCCGACAGGCCAGTGGATCGTGGCCGGCGGAAAACTTCAACCCACCACGACGGTCTTGAACTTTGAAAAAATCAAAAACGCCATCGCGCAAAAAGATTTTGAAGGCGAGTTCCGCGGCGTGCCGATTTTGAAACACGAGAGCGTCGTCGAAGGGGAAGTCCCGGTTGGTTTGGGTCCACTGCACACGCAGTACGACGGAAAAGGAAATGCCTACACGTCGCTCTTCATCGACTCGCAGGTGGCGAAATGGAAACTGCCGCCCTGGACCGATGAAGAGAAGAAGGACTTGTCCAAAGTCGTGCTCGATAAAATTCAAGTGCATTACTCGATCGGTCATCTCGTGACCGGTGGCAGCGACACGATGCATCCATTCGGCAAATGGCTGGTGGCGATGAACAAGTTATCGGCCGGTCGTCATTTCGACGTCGGTCCGGCGCAACCGGAATGCAGCCAGCTCATCGACATTAGCGGCGACAAGATGAAGATGGTTTACGAAGCCTACACGGAACCGGAACCGCACTTCGCGCAGATTTTGCCGGTGAGCAAAATTCATCCGATCGAAGTTTACCCGAAAGACGAAAACAAAGATCCAAACGCGGTCTGGGATAAAGAAGCAACCGGCGTTATCGCGCAATGGCAACGAAGTCGTGGCCAAACTGACCGCCATCCGCAGCCGCTTCGTTCCTGACCGGATCGACGCACAGGTCGGCGACACGCTCACGATTTATCTGACCAATATCGAACAGACTCGCGACATGATTCACGGTTTCGGCATTGTGGAAAATAACATCAACATCACGGTCGACCCGGGTGAAACAAAAACGATCAGGGTCAAGTTGAGCAAGCCCGGCGTGTTTCCGTTTTATTGCACGAATTTCTGCTCCGCTCTCCATCAGGAAATGCAGGGCTATCTGGTGGTAAAACCGACCGGCGCAATCACGACAGCCCAGCGTTAGACACTCGCGGCATCTGCTCGCGAGCTGGTCGAATGCCGTCGCCATAAACTCGCATCAAACGAGAGCAATCATGAAGTCACTCCTCAATTGGGAATTCCGCTTCCTGCATAAGTCGCTCAACGTTTGGTCGCGTCTGCTCCTGCTCGTTGCGGCCGTTACTGTTGTCGCATCAGTGATGTTCCCTCTCTGGAAACTGCGCCTGGTCGCTCCGCAATATTCCGGTGGGCTCGAGATGAAGATTTACGCTTACAAGTTGGTCGGCGGCGGCCTGAACGGCAACGACATCAACGAGATCAACAACCTCAATCACTACATCGGCATGAAAAAAATCCAGCAGGCCGACTTCACCGAGATGCAGATCATGCCCTTCATGTTCGGCGTTTTCATTCTCCTCGCTCTGCGCGCCGTCGTTTTTGGCGAAATGAAGGGAGTGATTGATCTTTTCATGCTCGCGTCATACTTCGGCGCATTCTCGATCGGCGCGTTTTATTACCGGCTTTACTGGTACGGGCATAATCTCGACCCACACGCGCCGATGCATATCAAGCCGTTTACGCCGCTCGTATTCGGCACGCAAAAAATCGCCAACTTCACGCAATCAAGTTATCCGGAGTTGGGAACCTATGTGCTCTGGGTTTTCATGCTGTTGCTCATTCTGGCGATCTGGTTCTCGCGCAAAGAGGAAGTGCAGGCGTGAAAGCGCGCGATTTCTTTCTGGGGAGCGCACGCGCCCTCGCGTGCTGGTTTCGGCGCCCTCGCCGAAACAATCTTTTCCATCGACGCACGTTTCTGGGAAAAGTTCGCGATGGCGAGGGCGCCATCGCCACCACGCGAGGCGCGTGTGCTCCCCGGATTATTGTCGCCGCGTTTCTTTCCCTAACGAGCGCTGTTTCTGGCGCAACGCTGCAGCGAACGAATCGATACCGCCGTCGCCTAACGGGATCATTCAGATCGAATCCGGCGTTCATCCCGGCCCGATCACGATCAACAAACCGCTCCAGTTAGTCGGCGAGCGCGGCGCGGAGATTCGCGGCAATGGAATCGGAAATGTGATCACCATTTTCGCCGACGATGTAACGATTCACGGTTTACGAATCACCGGCTCCGGTTTGCGTTTGTCGGATGACAACGCCGCCGTCTTCGTCACCGGGAATCGGGCGAAGATCGACAGCAACGTCATCGAAAATTCGCTGCACGGCATCTACTTGAAGAAGGTGCGCGATTGCCGCGTCACAGGAAATCGCATTCGCGGCAAAACCACCCTCCTCACTTCCACCAAACCAATCGAACAAACCCTCACCGCCGGCATCGGCGAACTCTGCGAAACTTCGATCAACGAAAACGAGCGCGGCAACGGAATTCATCAATGGAGTTGCGAGAACAGTTTCGTCTCCGGCAATGAAATCAGCGACACCCGCGACGGCATCTATTTTTCATTCACCAACCACTCGCGCACCGAGAACAATCAGGTGCACAACGTCCGCTACGGCCTGCACTACATGTATTCGGACAACAACGTTTTCGTGAACAACGTCTTCGCGCAAAACGCGGCCGGCGCTGCGGTCATGTTCTCGCGCGACATCGTCATCCGCGGCAATCAGTTCGTCGATAACCGCGGCTCGCGCGCCTACGGCATTCTCTTTCAATCCGACGAACAGGTGCGGGTCGAAAACAATGTCATCCGCAATAACGCCGTCGGGCTTTCCTTCCAACAGGCGGTCGGCTTTCTCGTTAGGGCAAACGAGGTGAGCAACAACTACATCGGCATTCGCTTTTACGGGAACTCGGATGAGAACTCATTTACCGAGAACCGCTTCACACAGAATCTGCATCCGGTCGATGTCGATGGTGCGGGAACGAACAATCGCTGGGCCGTCAACGGCGTCGGCAATTACTGGGGCGAGGATGAGACGTTGGATTTGAATGTCGACGGGATCAACGACCTGCCGCATCGCGAACTCGATCCCTTCGGCCCGTTGCGCCGCGACTTCCCTGCAATCGCGTTTCTCTCCGGTAGTCCCGCGGTCAAGATGCTCCGGTTCGCCAATGAACGTGCGGCGCTACCCGGCCTGGCAGCGATCGAAGACCCCGCGCCGTTAACCGCTAATTTCTGGACCATCCGCGCGCAACGCGCGGTTAAGATCGTCAGGCCATGATCGCGACCGAAAATTTGCACAAGAGTTTTGCGCGCAAGGAAGTCTTGCGCGGCCTTACGCTGCAGGCGCAGCCCGGTCAGATCACCATGCTGGTGGGAGCAAACGGCGCGGGTAAAAGCACGACCATGAAATTGCTCGCCGGTCTCATCGCCGCGGACAGCGGTTCTGCTTTCATTGCCGGCGAGGATGTCGTCCGCGCGAAACGGCAGGCGCAACGAGCCCTCAGCTATCTCCCGCAAAATCCCGATTTCCATCCGCGGCTTACGTGTCGGCAAGTGCTCAACTTCTACGCCCGCCTCCGCGGCGTGGACCGGACGCGCAACGCAGAAATGCTCGATCTTCTCGGCCTAACGAGCGTCGCACACGAACGCACCGGCGCGCTTTCCGGCGGCATGCGCCAGCGTCTCGGGATCGCGCTTCTCTTCTTACCGGATGCACCCGTCCTCCTCCTGGACGAACCCGGGCTCAGTCTCGATCCCGGCTGGCGCCAGCGCCTCCAGGAAATGCTCAATGCCGAAGCCGCGCGCGGCAAAACCGTGCTCATGACCACGCACTTGATCGCGGAATGGAACGGCGTCGCACAACGCTGCCTGCTTTGTCACCGTGGCCGGATCGGGCGCGAGCTCGATCCCTCGGATCTGCCGCATGACTTCGATGATTTCGACGATGTCTCGCCAACCCCGCACACTCATGGATTCGCTCACCCACTCCGCATCGCTGTTTGAGCAGCGCGCCACCGGCGCGATCATCGCACGTGAATTGCAGGCCGCGATTCTGAATCGCTACCTGCAAGTCTTCTGCGCGCTCGCGCTCGCCGGCGGGATTGGCGCTGCGCTCATGACCGACACGGCCGATGCCGCGCCGATGTTGATCCTGCAAATCGCACTCTATTTTGTTTCTCTTTTTGCCTTGCTCATCGGGACAAGCAGCGCCCGCGCTGAGAGCTCGGAGTGGCCGCTACTCTTTGCCCAACCGATTGCGCGCTCCGCTTTTCTTTTTGGAAAATTTCTCGCCCTTACGCTGATGTTCGCCGGGCTCCTGGTTTTGCTTTTTCTACCAACACTTTTCGTTAGGCCGTTCGATGCGACCCTGCTCGGACTCTACGGACGAACGCTGACCCTGGCGGCGATGTTCGTTGCGCTGGGTCTGAGCGCCGGCTTCCTCGCGCGAGATCGCGTGCAGGGACTGGTGCTCGGAGTGAGCGCGTGGCTGCTCCTGCTTTTCGGACTGGATCTGGTCGCTCTTCTTCTGGCGCGCTGGTCGTTTCTGCAACAGGCGCCGGCCGTTTGGTCCGCACTCCTGATGTTGAATCCGCTCGATGCGTTCCGGATCGACGCGCTTTTTGCGATGGAACGAATCCCGGCCGAAGCGGCGAGTCACATTGGCCTAACGAGTTGGTGGCTCGCGCACAGCGGCCTATGGTTTGTTCTGATCTCGATGGCCTGGATCATGGGGCTGCTCGCCTGGACCGCACGAAAGCTCGGGGGCTGGGAGGAATAGCCGATGCCGCTGACATTCAAGAGACTGGATGTGCGTCCCCTGATCGCGAAGGGCACCGAGCCGCTTGGCGCCATCCGCGCGCGCATCGCTGCATTGAAAGCGGATGAAGGACTGACGGTCATCGCGCCGTTTCTTCCCTCTCCGCTGATTGAGAAATTGGGCAGCGAAGGATTTCGCTCCCGCGTCCAGCATCAGCCGGACGGCGCCTGGGCGGTGAATTTTTGGCGGGACGAATAACGAGCGCCCCGCTAATTGTTTGCCGTGGCATTGGAGCACGGAAAATTCAAGCAGCTTGTCATCGAGAACACGCTGCGAAGTTGCCCGCTCTTCATTGGTCTGCCCGCCGCGGATATTGCGGCTATCGCCGCGTGCGCGATTCCAAAGCAAATCGCCAAGGGCGAGTATCTCTTCCGCGAAGGCTCGGCCTCGGAGGGCTTCTACATCGTGCAACGCGGAGGTATCAATGTGCATCGCGTCAGTGCGGCGGGGAAGGAACAGGTAATCCACCTCTTTCAGCCGATGGAATCTTTCGCCGAAGCGACGCTGGCGACCGAGACCGGCTACCCGGCGGATGCGCGCGCGACGATGGAGAGCACGGTGCTGCTGATTCCGAAGCGCGACTTCATCGAGCTGTTGCGCCGCCGTCCGGAGCTGGCCTTGCGAATGCTCGGCTCGATGAGCCAGCATCTCCGCGTGTTGGTGGGTTTGCTCGATGATCTGACGCTCAAGGACATGGAAACGCGGCTCGCCAACTGGCTCCTGAAACATTGTCCGCGACCTTTGCCTAACGAGCCAGTGGCGGTGCAACTCGATCGCACCAAGCGCGTGCTCGCCGCCGAAATGGGGACGACGAGCGAAACCCTCTCGCGTACCCTCGCAAAATTCCGCGAACAAAAGCTGGTGCAGGTGAAAGGAAACAACATCACGCTGACCCGACCGCGTGCTTTGCAACAGCTCCTGCAGAAGAATCTCGGCGAACTCTAGGTTTCTCCGCGTTTCGCGCAACGCCTTACAAATTGGCGCGCTCAAATTAGGCCGCTGTTCTTTTCGCCAGCGTCGCCGGTGCTTTTCGCGCTGTTCGGGACTGATGCGAACGCGATGAGGGTCATCCTCCCCTGGTTGAAATGAGCAGGAGGTCTGCCAAGGCGAACCGTTGTCCGAGCAGGTCATTCAGGGTGTAACTATCCAGCACCGCGAAAAACGCGGCTGCCGCTTCATCCAGCACGCCCCTCAACCGACAGGCAGGAAAAATCCGGCAGGGGCGATCCCCGCGGTCCTTGCAGTCGATCACGGTGTCGGATTGCTCGCCGAGCCTAACGATGTCGCCGACGCTGATTTTTTTTGGTGGAAGAGCGAGGGTAAATCCGCCACCGATCCCGCGCCGCGTCGCGAGATAGCCGTGCCGGCCGAGATCGTGCACGATCTTAACGAGATGATGGCGCGAGATGCCGAACGCATCCGCCACTTCATCCACGTGATCCGCTCCGGGCTGCGCAACGCCGCCTGCATGAGACGCGAAGAGCGTAATCGGAATAGGTGCTTACTCGCATCAGTCAGTCAGCTGCCTTATGCCTGTTTGACGGAAACGCGGGGGAAGGTTTTCCAGTTCCCGGCAAATGTTGTCGTTCAAAGCCATCTGCTCCGGCAAATCGAGCAGCCGCGCGGCCCAGTGATAAACTTGCGATTCCTCCAGCGCGTTGTGCGTCTCGAGCCGGCGGCTGACAGCGCCGACTCTTTCGACCACCTCGCGCAGGTCGCCGGGATGATCATTCCGGGAGAGTCCGCGCAATTGTTTCATTGCCTCAGCCAATTCATTCATGAAGAAATCGTGATCCTCGCGCAGCCGCCTGACGATGTCGCGGATGTCTTCCGGCGCGGGCACGGCGGGCGCGCTTGATCCCGGACTGGCTTCCACCGCGCGCAAGAGAGTGGGAAAAAGATGGATGTTCTCCGCGCGGATGTGCATCGCGAGGCGTGCCCAGAAAAAATCGAGCCGCTCCAGACTCCGTGCGGCATCACCGTTGGCAAGGGCGGACACGAGCCCGGCCACTGCCGCGTCGAGTTCGGAGTGATCGTGCGCGAGCAGGGTTGTTTCCGTCATGCCGAGATTATTACGTTCGAAAAAGAGAAGATTCAATAAAAATGTATTTGAAATACAGCTTTAGGTGGGTTACGCCTTTCTTAAACAAATCCACATCATGAAAAACATCACCGCTGACACCACCGTTGGAGAAATCGTGCGCGCCTTCCCGGCTCGCTCGCGCGTTTTTGAAAATCTCGGAATCGACTATTGCTGCGGCGGGAAGAAATCGCTCGCCGAAGTTTGCCAGAAAAAGGGACTCGATCCCGCAACCGTGGTCGCGATGCTCTTCGCGCTCGATGGCGGGTCGGCGATCACCCAGCCTGATCCCGACACCCTGACCTTGAGCGAGCTATGCGATCACATCGAGCGGGTTCACCATGGCTATCTCCGGGAGGAGTTGCCCCGGCTGGATTTCATGACGCAAAAGGTCGCCGCCGTTCATGGGGATAGCGAACCACGGCTGGTCGAGCTCCGGCGCGTCTTCGAGAATTTCAATGCGATGATTAGCTGCTCACACAAAGGAAGAAGACGAGAGCGTTTTCCCGGCGATTCGGAAACTGGAAACGGCCGGTGGCGATAAGACCGTCGCGGCTTCCTGGCTTCGAGAGGAATTTGAGAAGCTGGAAACCGAGCACGAGAAAACCGGGGCCGCGCTCGGACAGTTCAAGGAGTTGACCGACAGTTACACGCCGCCGGATTGGGCCTGCAACACCATGCGCGCGCTCTACGATGGGCTCGCGCATCTGGAGAAGGACATGCACCAGCATGTGCACGAGGAGAACAACGTGCTCTTCCCTAAGGCGCGTGCCATGGCGCGACCGGAAGCGGTGGCTTCCGCCGCCGCGATTGTCTGAGTCAGAATGCTGAGATGGAGCGGTATGAAATGAAGCTGAAGATTTCGAAGAGCGCTGCACCTGAGACGAAGAAGCCATCTGTAGGGCGCTCCGACAAGCCGTCGAGAGAAAGGCGGTGAGACGGGCCTGAGCCGCCGAGGATGCTGGAAGCGATCCTGTTGCCCCACCTCGCAAAGGAAAGTGTGGACATTTTGGAACCGCTTGGCCTCCTGCACGGCTCGCGCGAAGAGAAGTGACTTCCGACATGGCGGAAGTTCTTCCGCAAATCGACCATTTGAAGAATGACTTGCACGCGCTGCAGATCGAGCACGCGGCGATTCTCTCAGCGATAAAACGCTTCGTCGCCGCCGCTCGCGAAGAAGGAAAATCGCAACAAGTCCACTTGGCCGAGCGTCTTCTTTTCCGCGCATGGCTCGATGAATCCGTCTTCACTCCTTTGGCAATTTTGATGGGCAAATACCTGGAACTGCGACTGGATCTCGGCAACTGTCCGTCTTCGCCCGCTTCAGTGGCGTCTCGCGCTCCGATAAAGCTACAGTTACCGGAAGCACTGCAACTGAGTCGTGCGCAGTTGAGCGCCGCGCTTACGAGAGTCTCCCGAGCGGGCGGGCAAACGAAGGTCGTGGCTGAAACCATCGCGCAAATCCTGAAGCCCCATGTCGCGCACGAAGAGGCGAAGGTATTGCGCATCCTTGGCTTCCTCGCTCCGCTGGCGGCGGGCCAGTTCGACCCGGAGTGGATGGAAGACGATTCGGAATGGGATGAGCTGGAGAGCAATGAATCGGCGCTTCACCTGGAGCACCGCCAGCTCGTTCGGGCCGGAGAAAAGCTTCTCGCCATCGCACGCGCAGAAGGCACCGCAGAAGTGCTGGATTTTGCGGAGCGTCTGCTTTTGCGCATCCGTCTCGATGAAGAGGTTTTTTATCGGGCGGCATTACTGGTCCGGAACTATCTAAAACTGCGCGCCAGCAAAGAGTCTCTCGAAAGAACCTCAGCCCATCTGATTTAGTCCTATGAAAACAGATACTGCACTTCCGCTCCCGGGAATCGAGCTGGCCGCCGAGAAAATGCCAGGACACTGGTTGCTCGCTCGGCTGGGTAAACGCGTGTTGCGCCCCGGTGGACTGGAACTGACGAAATGCATGTTGCGCGCTCTCGACATTCGCCGTTCCGATGCGGTGGTGGAGTTTGCGCCCGGCCTTGGGGTGACAACCAGACTCGTCTTGGACCTTCGCCCTTCTTCTTATACGGCGATTGAAGGAGATGAAGCAGCCGCCGTCAGGGTGCGACATCTTCTTACTGGCTCGAACCAAAGATGTTTTGCCGGCAGCGCGACGCACACCGGGCTGCCGGATAATTCCGCCACGGTTGTCTTTGGAGAAGCGATGCTGACCATGCAGGGAACAGCGCAAAAATCCGAGATAGCACAGGAAGCTGCGCGGATTTTGAAACGAGGCGGCCGCTACGGCATTCACGAACTGTGTCTCATGCCGGACGATCTGGATGAGGCGGTTAAGCTCGAGATTCAGCACGCTCTTTCCAAAACCATTCATGTTGGAGCGAGACCGCTGACGGCGAAGGAATGGCGAGCGCTCCTGGACGCGGAAGGGTTCGACGTGCGGACGGAAGTTTTTCGCCCGATGCACTTGCTTAAACCAACCCGGCTCATCCAGGATGAAGGTATGGCGGGTGCAGCGCGGTTTGCCTGGAATCTGTGCCGGAACAACGATGCCCGCCGGCGGGTCGTCGCCATGCGCGACATCTTCAAAAAATATCGTCGGCATCTTGCGGCCATCATGCTCGTCGGAATCAAACGTCCGGAACGGCGGTCGCACAGCGACTACCCGGCACATGACCTCCATCACGATGACCGTTCGCCATTTCTCCCGAGCGACCGGCTGCGAATGAGCTGACGCCAGGCGCGCTTTGCCTAACCATGAACTTTCTCCTCAAGGTGTGGCGGCAGCCGAATGCGAGGACGAAAGGAAAGTTGGTCGATTACCAGGCGAAGGATATTTCGCCCCACACTTCCTTCCTCGAAATGCTCGACATCGTGAACGAGCAACTCCTCCATCGCGGCGAAGAACCGATCGCTTTCGATTCGGATTGCCGCGAAGGCATTTGCGGCACCTGATGCAATGACGATAAATGGCCAGGCGCACGGACCCAACCATCCCGGGGCGGCTTGCGAGCTTTACATGCGCTCTTTCCGAGACCGCCAGACCATTTACGTGGAACCGTTTCGCGCCCGGGCTTTCCCGATCATCAAGGACCTTGTGATCGATCGCAGCGCGCTCGATCGGATCGTGCAGGCAGGCGGATTCATTTCTGCCCGGACCGGCTCCGCGCCTGAAGCCAATTCGATTCCCGTGCCGAAAAAGAACGCCGACCTGGCGATGGAAGCGGCTGCCTGCATCGGTTGCGGCGCCTGCGTGGCGCAGTGTCCGAATGCTTCCGCGATGTTATTCACGGGAGCGAAAGTCTCGCATCTCGCCTACCTGCCACAGGGAGAACCCGGAACGCCATCGTCGCGTTCTCGGAATGGTGCGCGCGATGGACGCTCAGGGGCTTAGGGCAACTGCAGCAACCATTACGAATGCGTCGCAGTCTGCCCGGCCGGCATCAGCGAGAGTGTCATGGCAAAGATGTATCGCGAATATGCGGTTGCATTCCTACTCGAAGAAGTGGCCGACTAACACGCGGATTGGAGACCTGTAATATGCCGATCTATAAAGTTAAATTGAAGGCCAGAGAGGAAATCGCCGCGGGGACAATGGCCTTTCATTTTGAAAAGCCGGAAGGATTTGCCTATAAGGCGGGCCAATTCGCGGATTATACGCTGATCAATCCCCCGGAAACTGACACGGAAGGCAGCACCCGAGGGTTTTCTCTGGCGAGCGCGCCTTACGAAGAGGATCTGATGCTGGCGACACGGATGCGTGACACTGCGTTCAAGCGGGTATTGAAAACAATGGCGCTCGACACCGAGCTCACGCTCGATGCTCCCTATGGGTCCTTCACGCTGCACAACAATGCGGCGATCCCCGCCGTTTTCCTGACCGGCGGTATCGGCGTGACACCGGTGCGGAGCATTGTGCTGCAAGCTATTCACGACCAGGTCGCGCGCCGGATTATCGTGGTCGATTCCAACAAAAGGCCGGAGGACGCAGCTTTCTTGAGCGACTTAAACAAGCCCCACGAGAAGAACCCGCATTACACCTTTGTCGGCACAATGACCGCGATGCCAAATTCAAAACGAGAGTGGCATGGCGAGACGGGATACATCACCAAAGCGATGCTTTCGAAACACATCGATGATTTGACGCTTCCCATTTACTACATCGCGGGCCCGCGGGGAATGGTAGGCGCGATGCGTAAGACATTGAGCGAATCAGGAGTCAACGATGACAATATTCGCACGGAGGAATTCACAGGCTATTAAGGTCGAGCTCGGAATGAAACACGAACTAAAGCTTAAAAGAGTGTACGAGAAACCGGAGAAGGCCGACGGCGCCCGCATTCTCGTGGACCGGCTCTGGCCGCGCGGCCTAACGAAGCAAAAGGCGGCGCTTGATCTTTGGTTGAAAGAAATCGCGCCCAGCACCGAGCTGCGGAAATGGTTTGGGCACGACCCGAAGAAATGGAAAGAGCTTTCGCCGCCGTTACCGGGTGGAGTTGAAGAGCCATCCCGATGAGCTGGGACTTATCAAAAGCAAGGCGAAAGAAGGAACGGTGACGCTTCTCTACGGCGCGCGCGACCAGGAGCATAACGAAGCGATCGTCTTGAAACAATTACTGGACAGGAGCTAAACGATGGAAGCCGTCTCAAATCAAACAGAGCCAAAGTCAAACGCCGAAAGCGCATCGACAGCCTGGCTGATCGTCGCCGCGGCGGGAGTGCGCACCGCTTTTGGCGTTCTGATGGCGATCGATGCCTACCTGAAATGGCAGCCGGGATTTGCCGCGCATTATGTCGGCTATCTGCAAAATGCCGCGAACGCACAACCGCACTGGTTTGCAGCCGTGGTTTCACATGTGGCTGCGTCTGGTCACGATGCACACGCGGATTCTTCATTTCCGCCACACGATTGATTGAAACGGCGATTGCGCTCGGCCTGCTGCTCGGTTTGGCACGGCGGATTACTTATATCGCTGGCGCGCTGTTTAGTCTGTTGATCTGGTCCACCGCTGAAGGCTTCGGCGGCCCTTATACTTCTGGGGCAACGAATGTCGGCCCGGCTCTGGTTTATGCCTTGTGTTCATCACTGCGGCGCTGTTTGAGCATCTGCTCGGTCCCAATCCCTACAGTGTCGACTACTACATTGAGACGTGGTTATCCGAAGATGGGCATCATTGGTCGAATGGGCGCCGAAACGTTCCGTGCAATCGCCTGCCAGCACTCGACTGGGATCATCAGCTCGCCGTGATCGGCGCGATCATCGTGCATCGTTGCTTTTGCGCTAACCACGCTCGGCAGCGCCAGGACTGTTTTGCCTCCAACTCCACAAAACGCCGCGGCCGCGGTCGCGCCGTTGAGCATCGTCTCGGGCGCGCCGATCGCGCGTGCCTACTCGCCGGTTTTGCCGCCACTCATCGGGAACGGCAACGCTGTCTCCGTCAGCCTCGAGTCGAGCGACGCGACGATTGAGATCGCGAGCGGGGTGCAATACCAGGCCTGGACTTTCAACGGCACCGTGCCCGGACCGATTCTGCATGTCCGGCAGGGGCAAACGGTGAACGTCACCTTCGTTAACCACGGCACCATGCAGCACTCGATCGATCTTCATGCGGCCCAGGTCGCGCCGAACGTCGCCTACCGCTCCGTCAATCCCGGCCAGAAAGTTGAGTTCTCGTTTGTGGCGCAGGTCCCGGGCGTATTCATTTATCATTGCGGCACGCCGCCGGTGCTGCAGCACATCGCCAATGGAATGTACGGCGCCATCATTGTTGACCCAATAGAGCCGCTGCCACCGGCCGACGTGAGCTACGTGCTCGTGCAAAGCGAATGGTACACGGCAGCAAGCCGAAGGGACACTCATGACCGGCGATTACAACAAGATGCTCAGCGGGACTCCTGACCTGGTCGTGTTTAACGGAGTCGCATTTCAATACAACGATCATCCGCTGACCGCGAAAGTCGGCCAACGCGTTCGGCTTTACGTCATCGACGCTGGCCCGAATCTTTCAACTTCGTTTCACATCATCGGCGGAATATTTGCCGCGGTTTACCCCGACGGGGACGCAAGCCATGCACTCACGGGCGTCTCGACCTATCCTATCTCGCCCGGAGAAGGCATAGTTTTCGACGCGATTATACCCCACCCGGGCAAATATCCGATCGTCGATCACAGCATGCGCGACATGATGATCGGTGCCGCCGGCGAGCTGTATGTCACGCCATGAAACCGCAAGAGGTTTTAAGGAAAGCCTGACCACGGCGGGCTGCACCACGTGGCCGCAAGTGAGTCCCGTGAGCGCACCGAACGCCGTCCATGATTGACCGTATCCTGATCCTGTCGTTGTTCGCTACCGCGCTCGTTGCCTCCCCAGCCCGTGCCGATACCGCATCGGTTCAAACTGCCTGGCGACTGCTCGACTATATCGCGGTTGACTATCACGGTGCTGTTCAAGGAGGCAAGGTGATCAGCGAGACCGAGTTCGCGGAAATGACCGAGTTCGCGGCGTCTGCTCACAAGCGAATCGGTGAACTGCCGGCCTCCAGCGCGAAGACCGATCTGCAACACCGGGCTGCAGCGCTGCAAACTCTCATCGCCGGCAAAGCTCCGGCCGCGACCGTGGCGGCGGCGGCTCGCTCGCTCGCGGCCGATCTCATCAAAGCCTACCCGGTGCCGCTCACGCCCGCGAAGCCCCCCGTTTTTGATCACGGACGGACTTTGTTCACGCAAAATTGCGCGAGCTGCCACGGCATGAACGGGAACGGCAAAGGTCCGGCATCCATCGGCCTCCGTCCGCCTCCAATCGCATTTACCGACAAGGAACGCGCCCGCGAGCGAAGCGTGTTCGCATTGTACGAGGTGATTGGACAGGGCATTGATGGGACCAGCATGGCCAGCTTCGCCGGGCTGCCGCCACAGGAGCGTTGGGACCTGGCGCTCTATGCCAGTGCCTTCGCTTTTCCAGCCAGTGCCGCAGCCGAAGGCGAGCGGATCTGGAAGGGCGATGCCGCGCTGCGCGCCAGGACCAACATGGAGAAGCTTGTCGGAATGACGCCGGCTTCGCTTGCGCATGAAATCGGCGAAGCGAAGGCCGATGCCGTCACTGCCTATCTGCGCCGCAACCCTCTTGCTGTTCTCGGGCCAACGACCGGCTCCCTCACGCTCGCTCGCAGCCGCTTGAGGCGAGGCGCTGACCGCCTACGCCAAAGGCGACCGCAAAGCCGCGGTCAACCTTGCGCTATCGGCCTATCTCGATGGTTTCGAGCCGGTCGAACCGATCCTGTCGGCGCGCGATCGCGCCCTCATGGTTCGGATCGAAGGCGCGATGGGCGTGCTGCGCGCCGGCATTGCCAAGGGCCTGCCGCTCGACGAAGTGCGGAATCACGTCGGCACGCTCGATGTGCTCTTCACCGACGCAGAATTCGCGCTCACTCCGAGCGAAGCGTCTGCTGTGGGCGAGCTTTATCGGCGCGTTCACGATCCTGCTCCGTGAAGGACTCGAAGCTCTCCTGATCGTCGTCGCGATGCTCGCCTTTCTGCGGAAAGCAAATCGAAGCGACGTGTTGTACTATGTGCATGGAGGATGGGTCGCGGCACTGGTGACGGGCGGCCTGACCTGGATCGTCGCCACCTATTTCATCGGCATCAGCGGCGCCAGCCGGGAGCTGACGGAAGGCTTCGGCTCGGTCTTCGCCGCAATCGTTCTTCTCTGGGTGGGCATCTGGATGCACGGCAGGAGCAACGCGAAGGCTTGGCAATCCTATATCGATAACAAGCTGACTCACGCGCTCAATGGCCCTTCGGCATGGCTCCTCTTCGGTCTGTCGTTCCTCGTTGTCTATCGCGAGGTGTTCGAGACGATTCTGTTTTACGCCGCGATCTGGAATCAGGGGAACGGCGGCGCCGTGTTCGCCGGGGGAGTTGCGGCAGCCGTTGCCCTGCTCGTCATCGCCTGGATAATGATGCGCTACAGCAGCACTCTGCCGATCGGCAAATTCTTCGCCTACAGCTCCGTGCTGATCGCGGTGCTGGCTATCGTTCTGATCGGCAAGGGCGTGGCGGCCTTGCAGGAAGCCGGCTATCTGCCGATCCATCCGCTCGCGGGCTTTCCCAGGATCGCAACCCTTGGGCTGTTCCCGACGCGCGAGGGAATCATCGCACCGATGGCCATGATCCTCCTCTTGTTAATCGGTTTCGGGTATAACAACCGCAAGACCAACAAGGACAAGAGGCTAACGGCATGACAATCGAACCCCAGCCCAAAACCCGAAAGCCGAGCTGAAGAAGGCAGCATAAGTCGGACAGTGATTCGATTCGAATTGGGCACCGCTAACCCTCCGGTTCGGCGACCGTCACCTTCGGCAGCACTTTCACCATCCAGATGACGACTGCGGCGATCCAGAAAAACGCGGCTGCGACGAGATGAACGGTGCGCGCAGCCGGTGCGACGTCCGCCACGTAGCGGGACATCATGGCCAGGAAAATAAACACGCCTGCGACGATGAAGAAGGGCAGCCGCTTTTCGAAAAGATGCGAGTTACCGCTATGCCCGAAGATGACGCGAATGGAGACCGTCAGGACAATAAAACTGAATCCGCTGATGAACAGGATGTGGAGCGCACCGATTCGATATTGCGGCCAAAGCGCTTCGATCGCGAACGCGAGGACGACGCCCGCCAGACCGACGCGCAAACAATCACCCAGGAAACTGCGGCCGCGGCGCGGCGTGCGAAGCGCGAGATAAATCAGGACCGCGCCTGCGCGCAGCCAGGCAGCCGGCGTTGACCAACCGAATGTTTCCGCTACGAATGTCGCATCGATCGTTAGGCCAATCGTTAGGGCAAACACCGCGCGCGGCATCCATCCTGGTGGCAGCACGCGCGATTCCGGCAACGCATCCGCGCGCGAGATGTTGAGAAGACGCGCGAGGAGATAGGGGCCGACGCCGAGAATCGGCAACAGGACAAAGCCTTGCTCGAGCAGACTCGCCCCGATTCGGTAAGGCGCGGCGTAGAGTTCGTTTTGATAGAATGCGAGGAGCACCGCGCCAATTACACCGTTTAGAAGGCCCAGCGCCACGAGCGCAAAATTCGGCGGAGGAGAATCGACGCGCCGAACAAATCGTTTGCCGAGAATGAAGGCGAAGGTCACAAGACTAAGAGCAAAAAAGAAATCGGCGGCGCGGTGCGAACCGCCAAAGTGCAGGCCAGCCGCGAAGAGATCGAGGGTGACCAGCGTCAGCACTTCAGCCCGGGAAAAATGTGCCGCGCCGGTAATGCGCGGTCCGGCCGTGCCGAGAAAGCCAATGATGAACGAGGCCATGAACGCTTCGATCATCAGGCGCGCGTGCAAAATCGCTGGATACTCCGCAAGCACGCCGGCGTAATAAAGCGGCCAGAGCGAAACGCCCAGGACCGCGAAGATCGCGCCGATCGGAAAAAAGATGCGAAACGGTTCTTCGCAGCAGTTGATCGGCAAGCGGGCGCTCTCGGCGGGCATGCTCGTTAGTCGTGCGCTAGCCCGATTATCGATCCACCTCTCCCATCACAATATCTATGCTGCCGAGGATCACCATTACATCGGCCACGGTGTGACCAAGACACATGTCTTCCAGAATAGTGAGATTGATGAAACTCGGCGGACGCACGCGATAACGGTACGGATTCGCGCCGCCATCACTAATTAAATAGAAACCGAGCTCTCCTTTTGGCCCTTCGATGCGCCCATATGCTTCGCCGACCGGCGGCTTAAAGGCGCGGATTTTCACTTTCGGATTAACGATCGGTCCGGCCGGAATCTGCGCGAGGGCCTGATTCAGAATTCCGATGCTCTCGCGCATCTCAAGCGTGCGCATCATCAGGCGATCATAGGTGTCGCCATGGTCGCCTAACGGAACGCGAAACTTGAAGCGGGGATAAATTCCGTAGCCGTCAACTTTGCGAATATCGTAATTCACACCCGACGCGCGCAACATTGGACCAGTGATGCCGGCGCTGATCGCGAGATCGGCGGAAAGCTTTCCGATCTCCTGCGTGCGCGCGATCACGATCTCGTTCGAAAGAATGAGCTGGTCGAATTCATCGAGAAATTTCGGGAAAGCATCGACAACTTTTCTCGCCCGGCCTAACCAATCCTCGTTCGCATCAACGCGGCATCCGCCGAAGCGCATGTAATCGCACATCATTCGTGAGCCAGCGAGCGACTCAAACAAATCGAGAATTTTTTCGCGTTCACGAAACGCATACATGAGCGGTGTGCCCCACGCGCCCATGTCGCTGAGCAGGAATCCGAGCAGCGATGCGTGATTTTGCAGCCGCGTGAGCTCGGCTAGAATGACGCGCAGATATTCCGCGCGCTCGGGAACTTCGATGCCGGCAAGTTTCTCGACACTGAGCGCGTAGGCCCAGTTGTTCGTCATCGAGCAAAAATAATCGAGTCGATCGGTGTACGGCATCGAACCGAGGTAGCTCGCGTGCTCGCCGATCTTTTCGTGATTGCGATGCAAGTAGCCGAAGACCGGCTTTAGCTTCCGCACGATCTCGCCATCGAGCGCGACGTTCATGCGGAAAACGCCGTGGGTCGATGGATGCTGCGGCCCCATCGACACTTCGAGTAATTCGCCTTCGAGGCGCGAACTCATTCCGCGGCGGCGGCTCGTGCTTCGAATCGGTTGCGGCATGCGAAATGAGATTAAGAAAGGTTAAAGCGTTACATCGTTAAAGGGTCGCTCGCTGTATTTAACGTTTTGCCCTGTAACTTTACGATCGTCGTAGTTTCTCAGCGCCGTCAAGTTGCGGCCGTGCGCTGTAATGTTGTTTTGCTCTTTCGAGCACATCGTCATGCGGCGTCGGTTCGTATTCGTAATCGTCCGGTTCGCGATAATCCTTCCGCATTGGGAAATCTTCGAATTCGTCCCACATCAAAATGCGTCGCAGATCGGGATGGCCGTCGAAAGTGGATTCCGTAGAGATCAAAAATTTCGCGCTCCTGAAATTCTGCGCTGCGCCAGATCGGAGTGAGCGACGGCAACCGCGCGCTTTCGGCGCGATCGTTCGTCCGCAATCGAATGATAACCGGCCCGTGTTTGAGCGCCACCGAATAGAGGTGATAGATCGCTTCGAGATAACCAGGGAAAAACTCCTCTGTCGTTTCGCTCACCTCCTTCTCTACGCCATCGACAAGTTGCTTTACTTTCGAGGTCTTCTTGACCGTTCGATCGAGCCAATCGACTCCGGTCACGTTTGAACAAAGATCAAATCGCAGGGCCGGGTCATCGCGCAGAAACCGCGCGACGGCGACCGCGTGATCGTTATCGATCAAAAGCGACGGCTGACTTGCAGGGCCCGGATTCGCGATGATCTCGATCTTCGCGCCTGCCACAGCCGCTTCTGCACGCGCCTTGATCTGTTCAAGAGATTCCATGGGAACGTTAAATTGTTGAAAAGTTAAATCGTTAAAACGGTACCGGGTCGTTGAGTGCGTCATTCAGAACTGCTAACGGCAGCGTCTTTGTCTGCTGTGACTATTTGATCGGTCCTCACGAACATTTGAGCCATCATTCGCTTTCCGATCGCGCAAGTAACGAAGATAGCCGTTGATCAAGACCCAAGACCCGCCAGCGCTTCGTTCTTTCAGGTTGGCTACTTTGTCGCTTTCGAAGATACGTCTCGTCATCGGCAGACGTTGAGGTCGTCCACCAATTCTTGCAGCGAGCCACGCGACCCAAGAAAAAACCGGACCTGGTCAGCGAAATGATAACGTCCGTGGCCTTCCGCAATATTGTTTGTCAGGGATACGGCTGCCCTGTCGAATCTGGCTTGCCAGTTCAAACTTTTCGAAATTCGGCAACAGCCGCGTTCACCGCGTACATTTCTTTCCGAAACTCCCGCGCAACCTGATAAACTTCTAAATCTTCAAATGTCCGAAACTGATCGCGTTTGACGCTCGCGTCCTCCTTTTCCTTTTTAACGTTGTAACCCATTTAACTTTTTAACCCTGCCTTTCCATTTCTGGCGGCTGGAATAATTCCGGATTCGCCGGCGGTTCCAAATCGTGCGCGCCGAACGCCGGCACCGGAAATTCGCTCGGTTGATCGGCTTTGAGAAAATTTGCCTTGTCGCGGCCGCTCAGCTTCTGCTCGTCGATCTTCTTCTGCAATTCCATGAACGCATGCAGAAGCGCTTCCGGCCGCGGCGGACAACCGGGAATGTAAACATCGACCGGAATGTAACGGTCGATTCCCTTGAGAACGTTATAACCTTGCTTGAATGGCCCGCCGGAAATCGCGCAAGCGCCCATCGAAATGACGTATTTCGGATCCGGCATCTGGTTGTAGAGCCTGACGATTTGCGGCGCCATTTTCTTGGTGACCGTTCCGGCGACAATCATCAAATCCGCCTGCCGCGGTGATGGCCGGAACACTTCGCCTCCAAACCGCGCGATGTCATAGCGCGATGCGGCCGCCGCGATCATCTCGATCGCGCAACACGCCAAACCGAATTGCAGCGGCCAGATCGAATTCTTGCGTCCCCAATTGTAAAGCTCCTGCATCGACGTCACCCAAATGCCCTGTCGTTGCAGTTCTGTACGCAGCCCTTCGTCGATTTGACTCATTTCGCCCAATTTAAACAACCTTTGCCCCACGCCCAAACAAGACCTTCGATCAGCAAGAGCAGGAAAACCAAAATCGCGACAAACGCTCCAATCGGTAAACCGGTAAATGCGACCGCAAACGGCACCAGAAAAATCGCTTCGACATCGAAGATCAAAAAAATGATCGCGTACAAATAATATTGCGATCGAAATTGAATGTGCGCTTCGCCCAAGGATTCCACGCCGCACTCGTAGGTCGCGCTTTTCATTGGACCTGGCTTTGGCGGCTGAAAAAATCTTCGCCACATCCACGCCAGCGCCAGCGGCATCAGCGGGAATATCATTGCCACGCCACAGAAAATAACGATGAAAAAGTAAGGGTCGGTCTTCACCACGTGCGGATCACAACATAATCATGGTGAAACGGCTCGGAAAGAGTTTCCATAAATTTGTTTCATCAAGTGCGCCAACCCGATTCGACCAGGCCTGGCACGTTCTTCTTTCTCGTCCTGCCATACGGGATCAGCAACGGCTTCGTTTCGATCACGCTTCCATTTATTCTCACGCGCGCTGGATTTTCCGTAGCAACAGCAGCGTCAGTCGTCGCCATCGGATTGTCCGCCAATCTGTGGCGATTTCTTTGGGGACCGGTGGCGGATCTTACGCTGAGCGCACGGCGCTGGTATTTGCTCGGACTAATCACGACCGCGGCGACTTTATTTTTGCTCGGCGTAATGCCGTTTCGCCCAAGCACCATCGGCATCCTTACAATCACAGCTTTTATCTCGCAGGTGGCGGCAACACTCGTGGTCTTACCGGTCGGTGGCTTGATGGCGCATACGGTGGCCGAGGAAGCGAAGGGACGCGCGGCTGGTTGGTATCAGGCGGGAAATCTGGGCGGGACCGGTGTTGGCGGCGGCGCGGGCGTTTGGCTGGCGAGTCATTTTTCGAAAGAAATCGCGAGCACTTCGCTTTCTGTCGCGATCCTTGCTTCGCTGGCCGCACTTTTTTTCGTCGCCGATGTGCGGCTCGTGACGACAGAAACGATTGGTCAACGCCTGCGACTTCTCGGCCGCGATCTTTTCTCGATGATGAAAGCAGCGATCCCGCTCTTCACGATCGTTCTTGTTTGTTCGCCGATCGGTTCGGGCGCCATGAATAATTTGTGGTCGGCCGTTGCACCCGACTGGCACGCGAACGCAGACACGGTCGCGCTCGTCACCGGCGTGTTGAATGGAGTCGTCAGCGCGGTTGGTTGCGTGGTCGGTGGGTGGATCGCCGATCGTGTCGGACGTTGGTGGGCATATTTCGGTTCGGGCACAGCGCTGGCGCTCGTGGCGTTAATCATGGCGGCAACGGCGCGAACATCTCTCGTCTTTTCGAGTGGCGTGCTTGCTTACGCGTTTTTTGGCGGAATCGCCTACGCGGCATTTTCCGCGGTCGTGCTGTTCGCCATCGGTCGAGGCGCCGCCTCGACGAAGTACGCCACACTTTCTTCACTCGGGAATCTGCCTGTTATATATATGACGGCGTTCGATGGTTGGGTGCACGATCGCTTTGGCACCGCATGGATGCTGCAAGCCGAAGCGCTCGCCGCCCTTTTCTGCATCATCATCGCGCTCGTGACTCTTCAAGTGATCAAGGCACGACAAACGGGGATTCCCGGCACTGCATTACGGCCTTGATTAAAGAAACTCCCACCGCTTTCCTTCATCGAGGATGAATGCGCAATCGGTCGACCAAATATTCCCGTTTGTGAAGCAATGGTTGCTTTCATTCCTCGCGGGCGCGCCTGATTGGGTAACGCAGCTTGCGTCGGCTTTGATCAACATCGTGATGTTACTCGGTTTTTTCCTAACGCTCTTCGCTGCGATCTCCGTGTTCGAACGCAAGATTCTCGGACGCATACAGAATCGCTATGGACCAAATCGCGTCGGTCCGTTCGGTCTTCTGCAACCGGTTGCCGACGGAATCAAGATGCTGATCAAGGAAGACATCGTGCCCGCGCGTGCGGACAAGATTGTGCATTTCCTCGCGCCGGTCGTGATTGCGGCGACGGCAATTCTCGCGCTCGGCATTATTCCGTACGGCCGCAACATGACGCCTTTCGCGATTGATGGCGGCATTCTTTTTTTCTTTGCCGTGGGTTCGAGCACGGAACTCGCCGTATTCATGGCCGGCTGGGGCAGTAACAACAAATTCTCCATGCTCGGCGCCATGCGTGCGATCGCGCAGATGGTCAGCTACGAATTGCCTCTCATCATCACGACGCTTCCGGTGGTCATGGTCGTCGGTTCGCTTTCACCGGATGCGATCGTCAACGCACAGGGCGGCTACTCGTTAGGCTTCGTGCCGCGTTGGTTCGCGTTTACTCCGTGGGGCGCTGCCGCATTCATCTTGTTTTTTGTCTCCGGCCTTGTTGAATCGAACCGTACACCTTTCGACGTCCCCGAAGGCGAATCGGAAATTGTCGCCGGGCATATGACCGAATATTCCGGTTTCAAATACGCGACATTTTTCCTTGCGGAATATCTGGGCATGTTCGCCGTCAGCGGATTGGCGGTAACGCTTTTCCTCGGCGGCTGGCACGCGCCGCTGAAAGTGCTCGAAGTCATCCCGTCATACGTTTGGTTTTTCGCAAAACTCTCCGCGCTACTTTTTGTCTTTATCTGGATTCGCGGAACGCTTCCCCGCATCCGCGTCGATCAAGTCATGAAATTCGCCTGGAAATTTGTGCTGCCGATGGCATTCACTTGCATCATCGCCGCCGCTGTCTGGCATTATGCTGGACGCCAGCTTCACGGCTGGCTCTGGTCGCTCGCCGTTGTCGCCGTCGTTTACCTCGCGCTCTCACGCTTGCTCGACACGCGTAAAAAATTTGCACCCCGAACTTATCGCTTTGCCGAATGAACGCTGCCGCCTTCATCATAATCGCCGTCCTGACTCTCGCGGCTGCGCTGGCCGCCGCGACTTTGTCGAAACTAATTCACGCCGCGCTCAGTTTCGCGATCGCGTTCGTGGGAGTCGCTGCGTTTTACTTCTTATTGGGTGCCGAGTTCGTTGGGTTGGTTCAAGTCTTCATCTACATCGGAGCGGTCGCGGTTCTCATCGTATTTACGATTTTGCTTACGCGTCACGACGCGGAAAAGGAGCGTGCCTTTAACTGGAGCGGCGTTGTCGTTGCGCTCGCGGTCTTCGTCGGATTGCTCTGGTCGATTTTAAAAACGCCGGCGCTCGCAATCGTCGCGCCGCAAATCGAACCGCTCACGGTGAAACGCATCGGCGAAACATTGATGACCGATTACATCTGGCCGCTGCAATGCGTCGGTCTTGTTCTCACCGCCGCCCTCATTGGTGCGTTGATTCTCGTGATGGAGGAAAAGCAATGATCGCAGCGATTCTGGGGAGCGCAGGCTGCCAGCCTGCAGTTCGCGGCAGCCTGCCGCGAACAACTTCTTCTCTATTGCGTTTGCCTTCCACCTTCGACCCTTCAAAAAAACATTCGGCGCAGCGGCCGAATGCCACAGGCTGGCAGCCTGCGCTCCCCAGAAAGAGAACGCCATCTTCATGACTCCGACGCTTCAACTCTTTCTCATCATCTCCGCCGCGCTCTTTTGCATCGGCCTGCTCGCCGCGCTCAGCCGGCGACATGCGATTTTCATTTTAATCGGCATCGAAATAATGCTCGCTGCCGCAGGGTTGAACTTCATCGCGTTCTGGCGCTTCGGTCCACCCTCGCAACAACCGACCGGTGTGATGGTGGCGATTTTCGCCATCGCCATCGCCGCGGCGGAAGCCGCTGTCGGTCTCGCGCTCGTCGTCGCAGTTTATCGAAGCTATCGCACGATCAACGTCGACGAACTCGACCAGCTCAAAGGATGATGATGCCCTGGATCGCCAGTAACGTTTGGTTGATTCCCGCGCTGCCGCTCACGGCGGCGTTGTCGATTTTGTTTATTTCGGGAACCAATCGCAAAGCCGCTGCCTCGCTCGCGATCGTCGGACAAATAGCTGCCTTTGGCTTTTCGATCGCGTTGTTTCTGCAAACGCTACAAACGCCCGCGTATCGCACTTTCCAAAACTTCACCTGGTTTACGTTCGGCGAACAAACGCTGCGCATCGGCTTTGTTCTCGACCCGCTCGCCGCCGCGATGCTGGTGATGGTCACGCTGGTGAGTCTCTGCATTTTTGTTTTCAGCGTCGGTTACATGCGGAGCGACAAGAATTTCACGCGTTTCTTCGCCTATCTCTCATTTTTTTCCGCCGCAATGCTCGGTGTCGTCGTTTCAAATAGTTTGCTGCTGCTGTTCGTCTGCTGGGAATTGGTTGGGCTCGCGTCGTATCTGCTCATCGGATTTTGGATCGACCGACCGAGCCGCCGCAGCCGCCGCAAAAAAAGCATTCATCACCACCCGCATCGGCGATCTCGGCTTCTTCCTCGGCATTCTTTGGCTCTATGGAAAAAGTGGCACGCTACTCTTTTATGATGGCGGACACGGTTGCATCGAGAACGCTGCGCTCGTCTCGTTAGGCGCGAGCGCCACTTTCATCGCGCTGCTCATCTTCTGCGGCGCCGTCGGCAAATCTGGACAATTCCCACTGCACGTCTGGTTGCCCGATGCCATGGAGGGCCCAACGCCGGTTAGTGCGCTGATCCACGCCGCCACCATGGTCGCGGCCGGCGTCTTTCTGGTCGCACGCGTTTATCCGCTTTTTTCCTTTGGCGCAATCAATGGCGTCACGCCGTCGCTCACCGTCGTCGTGTCGATTGGCGTGATCACCGCAGTGATGGCCGCGCTCATCGCGCTCGCACAATTCGATATCAAACGCATCCTCGCTTATTCCACCGTTTCGCAACTTGGCCTGATGATGGTCTCGTTAGGCGTCGGCGGTGTCGCGGCTGGGATCATGCACCTGATCGCACACGGTTTTTTCAAAGCGCTTTTGTTTCTCGGCGCCGGGTCCGTCATTCACGGACTGCATCACGAGCAGGACATTCGAAAAATGGGCGGCCTGCGTTTCGTCATGCCGATCACGTTCATCACATATGCGATCGGCCTGATGAATCTCAGCGGCGTGCCGTTCTTTTTTTCCGGCGGTTGGACGAAAGAGGAAATTCTACATAACACTGCGCACTGGCACGTTTCGCAGCTGCCGCATTATCTAATGCTTGCCGGCGTCGTGCTGACCGCGCTCTACATGACGCGCCAGTTCATCTACGTCTTTCTCGGAAGCAGACACCTTGCCTCCGTGCAGGCGCACGAAAGTCCGAAGGTGATGACGCGTCCGCTCATCGTGCTCGCGGCCTGCTCGATTCTTCTCGTCGGCGTGGTCACGCCCGCGTGGCCCTGGTTCCACAGCTATCTCAACGGCGAGCGCGCCCAGTTCAACATCGCGCTTCTCATTCAGCCGATGATTTTCATTTCGCTCGCGCTCGTTGTCGCAGGTTTCGCAATCGGCTGGCTTATTTATCGCAAGGTCGACGAAGAGGATCCTCTCGCGCGTGCGCAGCCGTGGCTGTTTCGCCTTCTCGAGAATAAATTCTGGTTGGACGAACTTTACAATCGCACCGCGATCGCCCTTGCAAAAACTGCTTCGCTTTTCGCCGATTGGATGGACCGCTACGTTTGGGATGGATTCGTCAGGCTAGGTGGCGGACTCGGACAGCTCTTTGGAATCTTCACAAAAGGTGTCGACGAAAACGCAATCAATGCCGGCGCTGATGAATTGACGCACCGGACGCGCGGATTCGGCCGTGCCATCTCCGCGCGACATTCCGGTCAAATCCAAACTTACCTCAGCGTCATCGCGATCGGCATGCTCGCGCTCTTGCTTCTCTACGCATGGCTCATCTGATCACATTGCTAATCGTCGTGCCGCTGCTCGGCGCGCTTTTCGTCGTTTCCGCGCGAACGAACGCCGCGCGCGGCATCGCACTTTTCTTCAACTTCCTCACCGCAACGATCGCGTTGGTTTTGTGGCGAAACTTCGACAGCACCGCTGCCGGGATGCAGTTCGTCGAGCGCCACGTGTGGATTCCATCAATCGGCGCGGAATATCTCGTCGGCATCGACGGCCTGAGCTTGCTGCTCCTCCTGCTGACCTCGCTCATCTTTCCGTTCGCACTTTTCGCGCAGCGAATGGATCGCGGATTCTGCGCGCTCATGCTCGTCACGCAAGCCGCGCTCTACGGCACGTTTACCGCGCAAAATTTTGTTCTCTGGTTCCTGTTTTACGAGATGAGCCTCATCCCGGGATTCCTGCTCATCAAAATCTACGGCGGCGAAAATCGCGACCGCGCCGCGACAAAGTTTTTCCTCTACACGTTTCTCGGGAGTGTCGCGATGCTGCTCTCGTTTCTCGGAATTTATCTCGTTAGGGGCACTTTCGATTTTGCCGAGCTTACCGCGCTGGGAAAAACCGGAGTGCTCCACGGTAACATCGCGTGGCTCGCCTTTGCCGGAATTTTCCTCGGGCTCGCCGTAAAGGTTCCGCTTTTCCCATTTCATACCTGGTTGCCCGATGCCTACGAAAGCGCGCCCACGGGCGCCGCGATGGTGCTCACCGGACTGCTCTCGAAAATGGGCGTCTACGGTTTCATCAGGTTGCTGCTTCCGCTTTTCCCTAACGAAATCAAAATCGTCGGTCCCTGGCTTCTTGCGCTGGCCGTTTGTTCGATCGTGTTCGCATCGCTCGCCGCGTGGGCGCAGTCCGATCTCAAACGCATGGTGGCTTACCTGTCCATCAACCACCTCGGCTATTGCATGCTCGGCCTCTTCGCCGTCACTGCCACATCTGCCGCATCAGCGATCGACATGCACGCGGCGCTCAGTGGCGTTTTCATGCAAATCTTTAACCACGGCGTGACCGCGGCCGCTTTGTTCTATTACGTCGGCCTTCTCGAAGAACGACGCGGCCTGCGCGGCATCGACAATTTCGGCGGCCTCATGCAACGCACGCCTTTGCTCTGCGGCTGGATGAGCGTGGCGATGTTTTCTTCGTTAGGCTTGCCCGGATTAAACGGATTCATCGGTGAATTTCTGATCTTTAGAGGCTCGTTTGCCGTCGCCGCGTCATTTACCGCCGTTGCTGTCCTCGGCCTTCTCTTCACTGCCATCGTTTTCATGCGAATGATGCAGGCGCTTTTCAGCGGACCACTCGCGGAAAGTTGCAGCGGATTTCCCGATCTGCTGACAAGCGAAAAACTCGTCATCGTTCCGGTCACAATGCTCATGTTCGCCATCGGCATCGCACCGCAATTTATTTTCAACGTCTTCAACTCAACCGTCGTCAAATGGCGCGGTTGTTTGCCTAACTACTCCTGGAATGAGCAGGGAAATCACTCCAATCGTGGCAATGTTATCGAGCGAACGCGCAGTGAAAGGCGACATCGCAATCATGCGCGCGTTTGTGAAACTGCGCGAGACGCTGGATTCAAGCATTGGGGAGCGCACGCGCCTCGCGTGCTGGCGATGGCGCCCTCGCCATCGCGAACTTGTTCTGCGCGGTGCTAATCGCATTCTCGGCGCTCCCTCAAGAAGAAGCTTTTCGGCGAGGCGCCGAAAAGAGCACGCGAGGCGCGTGCGCTCCCCAATCCGCCGATGATCGCCTGGACTATTTACATCACGTTCGCCGGCGCGGTGCTGCTGCTTTTTCTGCCGCGAGTTTGCGCCCGCTGGATCGCACTCGCGGCAACGCTCGGCGGATTAGCAATCGGCCTGATCGCGTTGTGCCAGACACCAATCGCCGATCTCGCGAAATTCACGACAATCGTGCGCATTCCGTGGGTGCCAGCGCTCGGGATGAATTACCACCTCGCGTTCGACGGCATCAGTCTCACGCTTGTGCTCGTCACAGGCCTGACCGCAGTCAGCGCTGTTCTTTTTTCGTGGAACATCGACCGACGGCCTAACGAATTCTTCTTTTGGCTGCTTCTGGTCGTCGGCGGTTCCTATGGCGTTTTTCTCAGCGCCGATCTTTTTCTGTTCTTCGTTTTCTACGAGCTCGTGATCGTGCCGAAATATTTTCTCATCGCGATCTGGGGATCGACGAACAAGGAATACGGCGCGATGAAGCTTACGCTTTATTCGTTCTTCGGTGGCGCGCTCATCTTCCTTGGAATCATCGCCACGTACGTTGCGGGCGGTTCGCTGGATCTGAACCATCTCGCGCAATTTCAATTTTCGCCGCAACTGCAAGCGTGGGCGTTTCCAATCTTGTTTCTCGGCTTCGGTGTGCTCGCCGGCATTTGGCCGTTGCACACGTGGGCGCCGACCGGCCATGTCGCCGCTCCCACCGCGGGTTCGATGTTACTCGCAGGCATCGTCATGAAACTCGGCGCTTACGGTGGATTGCGCGTCGCCATGAATCTCTTTCCGCAAGGATTTCACATGTGGAGCAAATGGATCGCGATTCTGGCGGTGATCGGAATTGTTTATGCGGCGGCGGTCGCCTTGCGCCAGAACGATCTGAAATTCGTCATCGGCTATTCCAGTGTCAGCCACATGGGATTTGTTCTGCTCGGACTCGCCACCGCGAATGTTCTCGGCGTTTCCGGCGCGGTGCTGCAAATGTTTTCGCACGGCGTAATCGGCGCCCTGCTCTTCGCCATTGCCGGACGCATGATCTATCCGCGAACGCACACGCGCGATCTGGATCAATTATCGCGGATGAATCTCAGCCGCATGATGCCGTTTGCTGCGTTTGCGTTTGTCATCGCCTCTGCCGCATCGATGGGCATTCCCGGATTCAGCGGATTCGCCGCAGAAATCACAATCCTGATCGGTGCGTGGAAAACATATCCGATCGCAGTTTGGATTACCGGCGCCGGGATGGTGCTGGTCGGTGCATTTACGTTGCGGGCGCTTCAAAAAAGTTTCTTCAGCGCCAGCTATCGCGCCGTCCGGATGCAGCAAGGCCGCGCACAGATTGAGTCCGACTGGGACGAGCAACAAGAGATCGCCGACCGAATCACGCTGGCCGAAAAACTCGGCGCTGGCTTGCTCATGTTCGCAACACTCGCGGTTGGACTTTATCCGAAGTTGTTGCTCGATCGCATTATGCCCGCAGTCGAAGCGTTGAGATTTCTAAAATGAGGACGCCTAACGAACGGACTTGTTTGGAGGGCGCACGCGCTCCCCAGAAGCGTTGCTCCGCTGCGCAAGGAAGGTCGACATGAATTACCTCGATCTCGTCAAACTGGCGTTGCCGGAAGTAATTGTTGTCGCAACGGCGCTCGCCGTTCTGGCCGTGGGGCTCGCGAGCAAACGTGGGGCCGGTCTCTGTTCGGGAATCGCCGGGGCCGGAATCTTGTTTGCTATCGCCGCGTTGATCGCGCTCCCGCAAAACGCCGAGTTGTTTCACGGAATGCTGGTCATCACGCCGCTAACGAAACTTTTCAAGATCATCTGCCTCATCCTCGCATTTTTTACGGTGATTCTCGCCCGCGGCGATCGGTCGTTGCGAAATCGCGGCGAATATCTCGCGCTGCTATTGCTCGCCACGATTGGACTCATGCTTCTCGTCGGCAGCGAAGAGCTGCTCATGATCTTCATCGGCCTCGAGCTTCTCGGTCTTTCGCTTTATGTGCTTACCGCATTCGATAAGAACGATGTGCGCTCCGCCGAAGCCGCTCTGAAATATTTCCTTTTCGGCAGCACCGCGAGTGCATTCACACTTTTCGGGCTCAGCTTCGTTTATGGAATGACCGGCACGACCGGGCTTGGCGCGATTGCGCAAAAACTGGTCGCGCAACCGGTTTCGCCGTTGCTCTTCGCCGGACTCATCATGACTCTCGTTGGCTTCTCCTTCAAAATCGCGGCGGCGCCGTTTCACTTTTGGGCGCCCGATGCTTATCAGGGCGCGCCCGTCCCGAGCGCCGCATTCATCGCTTCGGGCTCGAAGGTGGCTTCGTTCGTTGTGCTGGGAAAAATTCTCCTCGGTGGTTTTGCACCGGTTGCAGGTAGTGCCGCGTGGCATGCCCTCGTCGTCGGTTGGTCGCCGATGATCGCCGCACTCGCCGCGTTGTCGATTTTGTTAGGCAATCTCGTAGCCCTCGCGCAGAAAAATGTGCGCCGCCTCCTTGCCTACTCTGCCGTTGCGCATGCCGGTTACAGCCTGCTCGGACTCGTCGCCGGCGGCCGCGATGGGTTCTCCGCGACATTGTTTTACACAACCATCTACGCGTTCACACTCGTCGGTGCGTTCGGTGTGGTTGCCTTGGTGCGCCGCGAAACTGGCGGCGATGATTTAGAAAACTTCGCCGGCCTTAGTGCGCGCTCGCCACTGCTTGCCGCGTGCATGTCGGTCTTCATGCTTTCGCTCGCGGGGTTGCCGCCGCTAGCGGGATTTTTCGGAAAATTCTATCTTTTTAGTACCGCGTTCCGCGCCGGTGGTAATCACGGTCTGCTCTGGCTCGTTGTGCTCGCGCTCCTGGGAAGTTTCATCTCCCTCTATTATTACCTGATCGTCTTGAAAAAGATTTTCGTGGACGAGCCTGCTGTCTCAACAACTCAATCCTTGAAGAGCTCAGCCCCTCTCGGTTTCCTGAATGCCATCACTCTGACGGTGCTCGCTGTAACCATAATCCTTCTCGGCGTGAATCCAGAATTTCTCGTGGCGCGAATTCTCGCTGCGCTTTCGTAAAGCGTTAAATCCTGTTCATAAGCTTGACGCTGCGTGCCGCTCCTGAAAAGAATCGGCATCATGAAAATTACCCTGCTACTATCGATCGTTTTTGCGGCGGCATTGATAGTCCCGCCGACCTTCGCGCAAGAAACGCCGCCTTCGCCGAAAACTGAGGCCGCTCCGGCTGCCGCCACCGCGATGCCGAACGCATCTCCTAACGAGGCCGAGATGATGAAACAGATGATGGAGATGGCAAAGTTAAACGAGAACCACAAGTTGCTCGCCAGTCTCGATGGCACTTGGAGTTACATCGTTAAGATGTGGATGGACGGCGACACCAGTAAAAAACCGGAAGAGTCCAAAGGAAACGCTGTGAGAAAATCGATCATGGACGGGCGCTACGTCGTCATGAACGTGACCGGCAAAATGGAGATGCCCGGCGCGGACGGAAAAATGAAGGACGTGACGTTCAAGGGCCAGGGCACCGAAGGCTACGACAACGTGAAGAAGAAATTCATCGGCACCTGGATGGATAACATGGGCACCGGCATCATGACATCGGAAGGCGATTACGATCCGGCCACCAAGACCTTCACTTACACCGGAGAAATCGAAATGGTTCCCGGCATGAAACAGAAAATTCGCGAAGTCGTAAAGCTCACGGACAAAGACCACATGATCTTCGAGTGGTATGAAGACCGTGGAGGCAAGGAAGCGAAGACAATGGAGATCGATTACACGCGCAAGAAATAGACGCGCGCTAAGGTTTCAGCACGGGCCGCCCTCGCCGCAACGTGAGGGCGGCCCGTGCCATTTCCAACATCTCGTTGCGCGGTCATAAGGACCAAGGCCGAAGGCATAAAACCATCGGCGCCACATGATCGAGGTCGGTTATGACAGAGGGGAGTTCACCGTCATTATTTCCGGTCCCTCTTTCTTTTGCGCGCCGGCTTTCGCATCTTTCATCGGCCGCAAATCTTTGACACGCATCGGCGTCTTCGCCTTCGCGGGTTTCCGCTTTTTGGTTGAGCGCATTGTCGGTTCCTTTCTGCCAGGATTGTTGGTGCTTTGAGAACGAACGCTAACACAGAAACGTGGACCAGTATGACTGGCACGCAACAGGACGCCGCGTCGAAATGTCTCAGAGCGAAATCGCCTTTCACCTCTCCGGTCGCTATTGCGCAAAAATATGGTATTATCGCCGATGTCTAAACGTTCTACTGCCTCTTTTACGCGCCGCGCACCCGATTGCATCACCGAAGAGTTGGTCGCCGCGCTTTCCTCCAAGGCTTCGTTCGAATTCAAACCCCTGTTCGAAATCATCCTGGGCCGGCTCCGCGATCGCAACGCGGCGAGCGGCGGCGAAGAGATGCTGCGATTGCGTGCCTACGAGAAACTGCAGGCCTTGGTCAGCCAGGGCGCCGTCAATAGAACAGTCTCCGGCATCACGAAAAAATACAAAGGTGTCGCCGCGCGCATGGTGGCACTAAAGGTCGAGATGAAAGTCTTGCGTGCCGAGTGGAATGCGCGCGCCCTCGCCAAAGCCGCTGCCGCGAATTGATCTTACTTCACTGGCGGTAACCGAAGCCGTCAGCGTAAAGATCGCGGTGCACATTCGACGATTGAATTAATCTGAGAGCTGCGATGCGAAATGTCGTGAGCGCGTGCGAAGGCACATGCGCGAGACTCTCGCTTTGCGTTTGCCTTCGAACCGATCACATTCGTCACGTGAAAGCGTTCTTGCCGATAATACTCACAGTCGCCTTCGGTTCGTTAGTCCGAGCTGCCTCGCCTTCCCCGGCGCCTTCTCCACCGCCGGCGGCATGCACAGCGCCGGAGTTCCATCAGTTCGATTTTTGGTTAGGCCGCTGGAAGGTCACAAACCCGGCCGGCAAACAAGTGGGCACCAGCGAAATCAGTCGCGCCTCCGAAGGTTGCGCGATCCGCGAACAGTGGACTTCAGCATCCGGAAAAGGCGGAATGAGCATTAACTATTATGATGCCGCCGATCACGAGTGGCACCAGGACTGGGTTGGCGGCGACGGAACGATTCTCCATCTTCATGGAGGTCTGAAAGAGGGCGCGATGGTTCTTTCTGGAAACAGCACGAGCGCCAAGGGAACAACGCTGAATCGCATTACCTGGACGCCTCTGTCTGGCGGTAAGGTGAAACAGGAATGGTCGACCTCATCTGATGATGGCCACACTTGGCAGAGTGCATTCGTCGGGATTTACGAGAAACGATCGTAGATCCTGTGTGAATTCGTACCGCTTCCAGTTGGCGAAAAGACGGCGCTTCCGCCGCGCGGCGCTCCGCAAGATATAGGAACACCACTGCGCGGAAAATGATTGCCTACCGGGATGCTCAGCGCGCAGCATTGCCGCGATCATCGAAATCAAATCGAGCACCATGCCAAAGCCCGATACCAAATGGCGTCACCTCGCGCTGCTCATTTCCATTCTCTTTCTCTTCGTCATCACGCCGGTCGTCGCCCTCTTTCGTCACGGCGTCCTTGTTCTCAATGCCGTCGCCGCGTTCGTGCTCGTCGCGGGTTCTTACGCGCTCTTCGAACGCAAACGTCTCTTCGTCATCGCCATTGCCCTCTCCGGAATCTCCATCCTCACCACCGGACTGCTTCTCATCACGCAACAGACTTGGGCGGCGATTCTCTCACACAGTTGCGTCATCGTTCTCACCATCTATCTCTCAATCGCGATTCTCAGCTACGTCTTGCACGGCACGCGGATCACGATGGACAAAATCTTCGCCGCAATCTGCGTGTATATGCTCATCGGATACGCGTGGACTTTCGCTTACGCTTTAGTCGACGAACTCCGGCCCGGCTCCTTCGTCACCTCATCAATCGACATGCCGACCGACTACGTCACGCGCGTTTTGCAAATGCGCTACTTCAGCTTCATGACGCTCACCACCGTCGGCTACGGCGACATCGTGCCACACTCGGATGCCGCGCGCACACTCGCCGCGCTCGAAGCAGTCACCGGGCAGATTTTTCTCACCGTGCTTATCGCGCGTCTGGTCGGATTGCACATTGTCCACGCGTACGGTTCAGATTCGCGCGAAGATTGATTTATTGAGCGACCAGTTCGGTCAGACTTGCGATCTGCGATCGCTTCCTGATTTCCTGCTTTCCTAATCACATTCCCCGGCGTTTCGTTTTCGCATGATAAAAGGCAGCGAAATCCGAAAGGCCGACCATCCGATCGAACCATTGTTGCTCGACCGCTGGTCGCCGCGCGCGATGTCCGGCGAAGAAATTTCCATCGACGAACTGATGCGCATGTTCGAAGCCGCCCGTTGGGCGCCCTCCTCGTTCAACGCGCAACAGTGGCACGCGCTCTATGCGCGCCGCGGGACTGAGCATTGGCCGGTATTCCTCAGCTTACTCGTGGAGGGAAACAAAATCTGGGCACAACACGCTGCTGTCCTCGTCCTCTTCATTTCGCGCACCACCTTCGAATATAACGGCGAGGAATCGATCACTCATTCCTATGATTGCGGAGCGGCCTGGGAAAATTTTGCACTGCAAGGATTCAGCCAGGGTCTCGTTGTCCACGGCATGCAAGGCTTCGATTACGAACGCGCCAAAACCGAGCTGAAAATTCCCGATGGCTTTCGTATCGAAGCCATGGCCGCCGTCGGCAAGCCCGGCGCGAAAGAAATGCTGCCCGAAAAACTCCGCGCCAAGGAAAGCCCTAACGACCGCCGCAAACTGAGCGAGAGTATCTGCGAAGGCCCGTTTCGAATTCCTCCTCCTAAATCGGGATGACAAGATGGGCATTCGTAACTGAGATGACATACCGGCGCAGGTCGCGCAGATTACCTCGTGCACAAAGTTGCGCGGACAGACTGGGAGCGCATTCGAGATGATTTCCCGATTCTCGATCAACGTGTCCACGGGCATCCGCTGATTTATTTCGATAACGCGGCGACTTCGCAGAAACCGCGCGCTGTTCTCGATGCCGTCCGGCAGTTTTACGAACACGACAACGCCAATGTGCATCGTGGCCTGCACGAGCTGAGCTCACGCGCGACTGCGGCCTACGAGCAAGCGCGAGAGCGCGTCGCGCAATACATCGGTGCGACGAATGCGAATGAAATCGTGTTCACTCGCGGCACGACCGAGAGCATCAATCTCGTCGCCCAATCGTGGGGCCGACAATTTTTGCGCGAAGGCGACGTGATTTTGCTAACGGAGATGGAACACCACAGCAATCTCGTGCCGTGGCAACTGCTCGCCGAACAGATCGGCGCGCGGCTGCGCTTTGTTCCCGTGCGCGATGACGGCACGCTTGCGCTCGAGCAGATTTCAAAGTTGCTCACGCAAGAGGTAAAGCTGTTTGCGTTTACGCATGTATCGAACTCGTTAGGCACGATTAATCCGGTGGCGGAACTTTGTGCGAAGGCGCGCGAGGCGGGTGCGCTCACGCTCGTCGATCTCGCCCAGAGCGCCGGGCACATGCCGCTCAATGTGCGCGAATTCGGATGCGACTTCGCCGCCTTTTCCGGTCACAAGATGTGTGCGCCGACCGGAATCGGTGCGCTCTATGCACGCGAGGAAATTCTCGACACCATGCCGCCATGGCACGGCGGCGGCGAAATGATTACCAGCGTGACGCTGGAAAAAAGCGCGTTCAAGAAAGCTCCGCATCGATTCGAAGCGGGCACGCCGAACATCGCCGGCGCGATCGGTTTGGCTGCAGCGATCGATTACATCGAATCGATCGGACGCGCTGCGATTTTCGAACACGATTCGCAACTGACGCGCCGTGCAATCGAGCGTTTCGCTGAGCTTCCCGGCATGCGGATTCTCGGCCCGCAGGATGAACGAGGCGCGATGGTCGGATTCGTCATGGACTCGGCGCATCCGCACGATCTCACCACCTTTGCCGACCAGCACGGACTGGCCTTGCGCGGCGGTCATCATTGCAATCAACCTTTGATGCGAAGATTTGGTTTGCCGGGCACGACACGCGCGAGCTTTTATTTTTACAACACGATCGAAGAAGTCGATCGCATGATCGACATTCTGCGCGAAGCGGTGCGCTTTTTCTCATGAATACCGAACTCGAGGAGCTTTACCAGGAAGTCATTCTCGATCATTCACGCCGGCCGCGGAACTTCGGCGAGTTGCCGGATGCGACCGTGCGAGTGCATGGCGACAACCCGGCGTGCGGCGATGAGATCGATCTCGCGGTCAGACTCGGCCGCGACGGTGCAATTGAAGAAATCAAGTTTAGCGGCCACGGTTGCGCGATCAGCCAGGCGTCAGCTTCAATGATGACAACGAAGCTGAAAGGCAAAGGTCGCGATGAGGCGATGTTAACCTTGCGCGCGTTTCAAGATTTAGTCACGGGTCACGCCGACGATACGTCGGAATCGCTCGGCGATCTTCGACTACTGCGTGGCGTACGAAAATTTCCGCAGCGAGTGAAATGCGCGATGCTGCCGTGGCGCGCGATCGAACAGGCGTTACAACAACAAAGCGGCCAGGCAACTGTTTCGACCGAAGTGGAAAACTGATTCCGCCACAGTCGTCATCAGCTTGATGGAACTGGCGACAAGTATCTATGAATGCCCGCTGCGGCTTTGCGACTATCGCGGACCGCGCGCACGACCAGATCCGCGCCGCGCACGAGGTCTCCGCCAGCAAAAACTCCGGGAACGCTGCTCATCTGATTTTCGTCAACCATAACGCCGCCCCATTTGTTGACCGCGATGTTATCGGAATTCCCCGCGGCAAACATCGGCACCTGATCGAAACCGAATGCAATCAGAACGACGTCGACGGGAATTTCGAATTCCGAGCCTGGAATTGCCTGTGGTTTGCGTCGGCCCTTTGCGTCCGGCTCGCCCAATTCCATGCGGACGCAGCGAGCCTGCGCAACATGACCGCTGTTGTCGCCGAGCAACGCCACCGGATTTGTGAGAAACCGGAACTGCGCGCCCTCGGCAATTGCGTTGAGATATTCGCGACGACTGCCCGGCATGTTCGCGAGGTCGCGCCGATAAACACAGATCGCTTCGCGCGCCTGGCACCGAATCGCTGTGCGTAAACAATCCATCGCCGTGTCGCCTCCGCCCAAAACCGCGACGCGTTTGCCGGCGATTTCGATCGGCGGGTGCCCCGCTGTTTCGCCAAGGTTCTTTTGAATCAGAAACGGCAGCGCGTGAAAAACGCCCTGCAAATCGGCGCCGGGAATTTCAAGCTCCTTCGGTTTCTGCGCGCCGATCGCGAGGTAAATGGCGTCGAACTCCTGGCGCAGAATCGGCAATGGAATATCGCGACCAACTTTGACGCCGCATCGGAATTTCACTCCGCGATTGCGCAATAGTTCCAGCCGCCGTTCCACGATCGACTTTTCGAGCTTGAAGCCGGGGATGCCGTTAACGAGAAGTCCGCCCGGGCGATCTAAGGATTCAAACACGGTGACTGCATAACCAAGTTTCGCCAATTCATCGGCGCACGTCATTCCACCGGGACCGCTGCCAACCACCGCAACCTTCATTCCGTTAGGCGGCGGCACGGCTGCATCAACACCACCGTGCGCGAAAGCGAATTCGTTGATGAATTTTTCCACCGCGCCGATCGCAACCGGATCGGAGCGCGCGTTTAGAATGCACGAACCTTCACACAAGCGTTCCTGCGGACAAACGCGGCTGCAGATTTCGGGCATGTTGCTGGTCGAGCGTGAAATGGCCGCCGCTTCCAGAAAGCAACCGTCGGCCGCGAGGCTGAGCCATTCCGGAATTCGATTGCCCAGCGGACATGCTTTCGCGCAGGCAGGGTCTGGACAATCGATGCAGCGGCTGGCTTGCGCGCGCACAGTCGCTTCGTCGAACAAACCGTAGATCTCGTCAAAGTCGCAGATGCGTTCGTCCGGCGGGCGTTGCGGCGGCGATTCCCGCGCGATGTAACGCCAGTTATGTTTTTTCGGCCATTTGCCGGTCTCCGTTTCCATCAACTTAATCTCTCACGATCGATGCGAAGCTCTGCGCATCGTTTGCGAAAGGGTGACCATTTATTGGCCACGCCTTTCGAGGCATCGCGACGGCGCGTGGCTTACATGTCCCTCGCCGGATAAGTTGCCAGCGCCCGCATATATTGCGCGCGCTCGAAGGCGGTCGGGTCCGGACAATTCTTCTGGCTCATGCTGCCTTTAAGTTGTTCGACCGATTCGTATTCGTGTTCTTCCATCCATTCCGTCATTTCGCGTTCGATGACTTTGATGTGCTCGATGCCGCGCCGGAGCAGAATCGAGCAGAGCATCGTTACATCGGCGCCGGCCATCAGCATTTTCAACGCGTCCGTCGCGCGATGAATTCCACTGGTGGCCGCGAGATTGGCGCCGATGCGACCATAAAGCATCGCGATCCAGCGCATCGGCAAACGCATCGCCATCGGCGTGCTCAACAGGACGTTTGGCGAAATCTCCAGCGTCTCCAGTTCGATGTCCGGTTGGTAAAAGCGATTGAAAAGCACGAGCGCGTTGGCGCCATTGCGGTCCAGACGCCGGGCGAACTGCCCAAAGTTGGTGAAGAACGGACTGAGCTTCATCGCGACCGGTATTTTTACCTGTCCTTTGATCGAGGTCAGAATAGTCAGGTACTCATTTTCGATGTCGTCCGGGCTGCGATCCGGATCGCTCGGGACGTTGTAAATGTTCAACTCCAGCGCATCGGCTCCGGCCTGCTCGATTGCGCGCGCATATTTCATCCAACCGCCGAAGGTCGCGCCGTTGAGGCTGCCGATTATCGGGATGTGCACGGCCGCTTTCGCTTCGGCGATGTGCTCGAGATACGCTTCCGGTCCCACCTTGAACTCATCTTGGTTGGGAAAAAACGACAGGGATTCCGCATAACTTTCCGTGCCCTGCTCGAGGTAAAACTGCAGATCGTGACGATCGCGACGCAGCTGCTCTTCAAAGAGCGAATGAAACACCACGGCCGAAGCGCCGGCGTCTTCCATGCGCTTGATATTGTCGATCTTTTCCGATAACGGCGACGCCGAGGGCACAAGCGGCGTGCGCAGTTTGAATCCGAGATAATGTGTCGTTAGGTTCATGGGGTTGATCCTCCATTAAATTTTCCGGCAGCGAGAAATTCGTAGAACGCGCGCCGCTCATTCGCGTCGGTCTGGGCCTGCGTCAGCAATTCCCTTGCAGCGCGCGGCTCGCTTTTTTCGAGCATCTTGAATCGATTCTCGAGTTTGAAATAATCCGCCACCTGGATGCGCGGCACGGGCGAATCGAACTGGAGCGGATTTTCTCCCAGCCTCACGCGCTCGGGATTGTAACGGTAAAGGAGCCATTGCGCCGAGTTCACGGCCGCCTTTTGATTTTGCATCGCCGTCGTCATGTTGATGCCGTGCGCGATGCAATGGCTGTAGGCGATGATGATTGCCGGGCCGTCATACGCTTCCGCTTCCAGAAACGCTTTCAACGTGTGCTCGTCCTTTGCGCCCATCGCGACGGACGCGACATAAATGTTGCGATACGTCATCGCGATCAGTCCGAGATCTTTCTTCGCCGCGCGCTTGCCCCCGGATGCGAACTTCGCCACCGCGCCGCGCGGCGTCGCTTTCGAACATTGCCCGCCCGTGTTCGAATAAACTTCGGTATCGAGCAGCAACACTTTTACGTTTCGCCCGCTGGCCAGCACGTGGTCGAGCCCGCCGTAGCCGATGTCGTAACCCCAGCCGTCACCGCCGACAATCCAGACGCTCTTGCGCACGAGAGTATCGGCCAATGCCAGCAACCGTTTCGCCGGCGCATTGCCTAACGAGTTCAGTTTGCGCTTCAGCTCGGCCACGCGCGCGCGCTGATCCGCGATATCAGCTTCGTCGCGCTGCCGGGCATTTAGAATGTCCGTCGTTAATCCGCGGCCAATCTGCGGCGACATCTGCTGAAGCAATTCGCCCGCGAACTCCTGTTGCTTGTCGAGCGAAACGCGAAATCCAAGACCGAACTCCGCATTGTCCTCAAAAAGCGAATTCGCCCAGGCTGGTCCGCGCCCATCTCGATCTTTCGCATACGGCGTCGTCGGCAGATTCCCGCCGTAGATGGACGAACAACCGGTCGCGTTTGCGATAATCAGCCGGTCGCCGAACAACTGCGTGAGCAATTTGATATAGGGCGTCTCGCCGCAACCGGCGCACGCGCCGGAAAACTCGAAGAGCGGCTGGCGCACCTGCATTCCTCGCACGCTTGCATCCGAAATCTGTGTCCGATCGCGTTCCGGAATGGAAAGGAAGAAATTCCAATTCGCGCGCTCGGTTTCGCGCAGCGGCACTTGCGGCTGCATGTTGATTGCCTTCAGTCGCGCCTCCGATTTGTTGCGCGCCGGACAAACATCGACGCAGATCCCGCAGCCGGTGCAATCTTCGACCGCAATCTGCAGCGTGTAATGCAGATCCTTCCACTCCGGCAGACGCGCCTCACGCGATTTGAACGTCGTGGGCGCGCTGTGCAACACCGTCGCTTCGTAAACTTTGCTTCGAATGACCGCGTGCGGGCAAACCATCACGCATTTGCCGCACTGAATGCAGACTGCCGGATCCCACACCGGCACTTCGCTCGCGAGATTTCGCTTTTCGAATTGCGTCGTTCCGGTCGGAAACGTGCCGTCGTTAGGCAAGGCGCTCACCGGGACGCGATCGCCGCGCCCCGCGATGATTTCGCCGAGCACGTTGCGCACAAACTCAGGCGCGTGCTCGAGATGTCCGTTGCCGCCGGCTGGTCGAGGCGTCGTCGTCTTCGGCACTTCAATCTCGTACAAGTGCGCCAGCGTTTGATCGACAGCGTGCAGGTTCATCTCCACGATTTCGTCGCCTTTCTTCGCATAGGTTTTGCGAATCGAATTCTTGATTGCTTCGATCGCTTCCTGCGCCGGCAACACGTTTGAGATCGCAAAGAAGCAGGTTTGCATCACGGTGTTAATTCGTCCGCCCATTCCCGACTCCTGCGCGACTTTGCCCGCATCGATCGCAAAGAAGTGCGCGCCTTGTTCGATCAATCGGCGCTGCGCATTTTCCGGCAGATGTTCCCACACGCGTTCCCGATCGAATGGCGAATTCAGGAGAAAGATGCCGCCGGGTGCGAGATCCCTGAGCACGTCGTGGGTTTCGAGCAGGTAAGGCTGATGGCAGGCCACGAAGTTGGCTTTGCTGATGAGATAGGTCGATCGAATCGGGCGTGGACCAAAGCGGAGATGCGAGATCGTTATCGCGCCGGCTTTTTTCGAATCGTAAACGAAATAGCCCTGCGCAAAATAATCGGTGTTCTCGCCGATGATTTTGATCGATTCCTTGTTTGCGCCCACTGTTCCGTCCGAGCCGAGCCCGTAAAATTGCGCGCGCACTACATCGTCCGGTTCGATCGAAAAATCGGGATCGACCTCGAGACTGGTGTGCGAAAGATCATCGTCGATGCCGACCGTGAAATGATTTTTTGGCGAAGTTTTCTCGAGATTCTCAAACACCGCTTTGATCATCGCCGGCGTAAATTCCTTTGATGACAAACCGTAGCGCCCACCAATGACGCGCACGTCGCTCCGGTCCTGCTCATAGAGCGCGTTCACGCAATCGAGATAAAGCGGCTCGCCGCCTGCGCCCGGCTCTTTCGTCCGATCGAGCACCGCGATCCGGCGCACCGTCTTCGGCAGCGCTTCGACAAACGCCTTCGCATCAAACGGCCGATACAATCGCACCTTGAGCAGGCCGACTTTTTCTTTTTGCGCATTCAGAAAATCGACCGTCTCATGCGCCGCTTCGCAGCCGGAGCCCATCAACACCATCACGCGTTCGGCATCGGCCGCGCCGTGATATTCGAAAAGCGCGTACTGCCGGCCGGTTAATTCGGCGAACCGATCCATCATCCGCTGCACAATCTGCGGACAGGCGGCGTAAAATGGATTCACCGTTTCGCGCGCTTGAAAGTAAACGTCCGGATTTTGCGCCGTGCCGCGAATGACCGGATGATCCGGCGAAAGTGCGCGAGCCCGATGCTCGATCACGCGCTCCTCCTCGATCATCGCGCGCATCACGTCCTCAGACACCATCTCAATCTTGGAAATTTCGTGCGAGGTGCGGAAGCCATCGAAAAAATGCAGAAACGGAATCCGCGCTTCGAGCGTCGCGGCGTGGGCGATCACCGCCATGTCCTGCGCTTCCTGCACCGAAGCCGAGCAGAGCATCGCCCAACCGGTCGCGCGCGCCGCCATCACGTCGCTGTGATCGCCGAAAATCGACAACGCCTGCGCCGCGAGCGATCGCGCCGCGATATGGAATACCGTCGGCGTCAGTTCGCCCGCGATCTTATACATATTCGGAATCATCAGGAGCAATCCCTGCGACGACGTGAACGTGCAGCTGAGCGCACCGGTTTGCAGCGCACCGTGGATCGCTCCGGCCGCGCCTCCTTCGCTCTGCATCTCGATCACCGCCGGCACCGTGCCCCACAGATTTTTCCCTTTACCCGCCGACCACGCATCGGCCCATTCGCCCATCGGCGACGCCGGCGTGATCGGGTAAATCGCGATCACCTCATTGAGCGCGTAAGCGACGCGGGCGACCGCTTCGTTCGCGTCCAATGTCTTATCGTTTGTTTTTCCGCCACCGCTTCGCGATCGGCGACGCGACAAACGCTTTGGCTGATCCTCTAATCCGTTCCCTTTTCGAGATGCTTGAATTTCCGCTTTCACAACGAACGAAACCTAACCACACTAGCGCACAAACGCGATGCACATCCGTTGCGTTTTGCTGTGCGGTTCTTGCGCAGAAGGCCGGCGGGCCTCGCCCAAGCAGAAGCATCGCGAAAGCCCGTTTCGGTTCCGAGCGTGTAGTCACTCCAGAGCTTTACGCCGCTGGAATTTTTGCCATCGACAACCGGCGCTCCGCCTGGGAATGCTCGCCCGATGTCCAAAACACTTCTCTATTCGCTGGCTGCGATCGCCGACATTATCTTCGCCTTTGTTGCATATCGCAGCGGACGAATCGTGATCCCGGTGATCCTGGTTTTCGCCTGCATCTGCTTTGTCATTGCAGCGATCGGCACCGCGCGCGGCAGCGGCGTCCCGAAATAAGGAAATACCATCCTCATTGGCGGCGGCGCTAGCGATACGTAAACGTGACCCGCTCCGAACTTGACCCTCGTCTCTCGTCAGGTTGCCTTGCTCGCATGAAACTCGATTTCCCATCGATCGTTGATTTCGGATTGGATCGCGCTGCCGAGGTGATGACCCGGGCGTTCGCGGACTACTTCGTCACGATCACCGCGGACGCGGCAGTGCTCCTGGACATGACGCGTGTGGACAGCGTCGATCTCGCTTCGAGCTGCATTTTTGTCCGCGACGGGACTGCCGTGGGTGGCGCGCTCATCGCTCGTCGAGGCTGGACGTCGCGTCTGGCTGGGATGGCCATAGTGCCTGAGGCGCGACGCAGCGGAGTGGGTCGCGCGGTCATGAATCACTTGTTAGGCGAAGCAAAAGCGAGAAAAGATCGCCGCATGGTTTTGGAAGTGATCGAGCAGAACACGGCCGCGGTGGAGCTTTACCGCGCTGTCGGCTTTCAGGAAATCCGACGACTGATTGGGTTTGCCGGTCCGCCGAGCGATGTCGCGTCGGATATTCCAAGCCTAACGAATGACGACATCGCATCAGACCTCGTCGAAGTCGATCTGCGTGAAGTCGCGCAAGCTGTGACTCGTTATGGACTGCCAGACTTGCCGTGGCAACTATCGGGCGAAACGATCGCGCAACTGACGCCACCGCATGTCGCTTATTGTTTGAATGGCGGATGGGTCGTGCTGACCGATCCGATCGCGCCGAGCGTCACTGTGCGCGCATTGGTTGCCGACAAATCTCCATCTGGACTCGACCGCGAAGCGGGATTGTTGCGCGCGGTGATGTTGAAACATCCAGGAAGAAAAGAATGGCGATTCAGTGCAGTCTGGCCCGAAGAATTGGGCAACATCATCAGCAAAAGCGGCCTGCCGCGAAGCCCGCTCACGCAATGGCAAATGGAACGCGAAGTGTGAAAATTTGCGTGTCCGCGATCATGTCGAAGAGCAATAACTCTGACCGACAATCTCACTGCCGTTGCTGACTGCGCGAAATGGGAGAAAAGTGCGGGATGAAATTGTTGCTTGTCGCCGCGCTCAACTCGTTAGTCTCAATGACGCTCCTCGCGCAATCCGCATCGCCGACCATGAAGGCGATCGTCGTGCATCAGCCGGGCGGGCTGGAAGTATTGAAATATGAAGATGCGCCGCGTCCGGAACCGAAGCAGGACGAGATCCTGATTCGCACGATGGCTGCAGGAGTGAATCCGGTTGACGCTTACATTCGGGCCGGACGTTTCGGGAGCGGCTCGATTCCATTCATTCCTGGGATGGATGTCGCCGGCGTCGTGGAAAAGGTCGGCGCCAAAGTGACGAGATTCAAAACCGGCGATCCCGTCTACGCGTATCTCAGTGTCCGGGAACAAGGCGGGTACGCGGAGTTTACGATCGCGAAAGAAAGCGAAGCCGCGATCAAGCCAAAGAATATCGACTTCGAGCAAGCTGCCGCCGTTCCGCTCGCCGCCACCACCGCGTGGCAGGCGTTGGACGCCGCCGGACTGAAAGCCGGGCAGACCGTTTTGATCTTCGGCGGATCGGGCGGCGTCGGACACTTTGCTATTCAAATCGCGAAAGCGCGCGGCGCCAAAGTCATCGCCACCGCATCGACCGAACATCAAGCTTTGCTCAAACAACTTGGCGTCGACCAGGCAATCGATTACACGAAAACAAAATTCGAAGATGTCGTAAAGGACGTGGACGTCGTCCTGGAAGCCACGCGCTCCGACTCGATGTCGCGCTCGTATGGCATCGTGAAAAAAGGTGGCTTCATCGTTTCCATCACCGGCCCGCCTGATCAGGCTCAGCTCGACCAGCACGGTCTCCGCGGCACTTCCCTCTCGGCACATCCGGATGCGAACGTGTTGGAGAAACTGACTAAATTGATCGAAGCCAAAAAACTCATGCCAATCGTCTCGCAAGTTTTTCCGTTAGCCGAAGCCGCCAAAGCGCATCAACAAATCGAAACGCATCACACCCGCGGCAAGATCGTGCTGAAAGTGGCCGACGCACCGAAAAAGTAAGTCGGCGGTTTGCCTAACGACTACCTACGCCAGGATCGCGTCGACCGCAGCGCTGACGTGAATCAACGTCGTGTCGAGAAACGGCAATCCTTCCGGTTCCGCGCCGCGAAGAAGGAGCGGGAGTTCCGTTCCAGCAAGGATAATCGCTTCGATACGCTCGTCCTTTCGCATTCGTTCGATGACGCTGATGATTTTCTCCCGTGTTTCGGGCAGAAAATTATTCTTCAGTAATTCGTTGATGTATTTCTCATGAATGAGCGCCTGCTCGGGTGCGGTCGGCGCGATCAGCTCAAGGCCGACGGGAGCAAAGACGTCCTGATAAAAGCGCGCGCGCATGGTGAAACCGGTTCCGAGCAATCCAAGCCGCTTCAACCCGAGCCCGCGCGCATGATCGCACGTCGTCTGCACAATGCTGATCATTGGAATCGTCGCGCGCCGCTGCACATCGTCGAAGACAAGATGCGGCGTGTTCGCCGCGATGAGCGCGATCTCCGCGCCGGCCCGCGTCAGCCGATCGACGGATGCGGAAACATAATTCGTTAGGCCATCAAGATCGTTCGCATCCAGCATCGCGATGCCACGGTTCACATCGATGCTGTCAATGATGATGTGCGGCGCACTGCCATCGGTCAGCCGCGCGCGATAGCCGTCGAGGATGAACCGGTAATATTCGATGGTCGATTCCGGCCCGATCCCGCCCACGATTCCGAGAGTCTTCATGGCAATGCGCCTCCTTGACGACTATCCGCCAACTTAGCGCACAGGCGAGAGGCTCCCAACAATGTAAGCGTTCCCGATTCCGTGGATGACCGCCACGATCCAAAGATTGCCGGATCTCCGGAATAGCGCGCCAAAAAACAAACCGATGGCGAAGATCGCCGCGAACATTGGAATGCCTAGCGAGCTTCGCGCTGAGAAGTAGTTCCAGTGCAGCGGACCAAAAGTGTAGAAAATATTCGCTATTAAAATCCCGATAAACGCTCCCCATCGCCTAACGAGTTCCGTCTGCAAAATCCCGCGATACACAACCTCCTGATAAAAGCCGAAGAAAAGGTAGGGAACGAACACGTCCAAACCGTCAATAGCGCCGAAGGCTGCGCGAAGATCACTTGCAACCGGCTCGCGAACACCAACGGAAAAACGATGTTCGCGATGATCAGCAGCTGAACAAAATAAGATTTTTCGACCGGAGTCCACTCCCGCCACGGATACAATCCGATCTGCGAAAACTTCAGCGGCGCCGCGAAACGAACCAGCAGCAACACAGCGGCGAGCAAAAGCAGGACCAGAATCAGCAGCAGCAGCGTCGGATGCAGCCATCTTACGACGGCGACTCTGAGCGCCTCGACACCAACCGCGATCAACAACAGACGAACCCCGATCGCGGCATCGAACGTTGGCGCGGACCTCTTGTCGAAAAGGAGAACGTGTCCTCGCACATGGGCACTGAGCACGCCCTGTCCCCGCGAAATCCGCGTATCGGATCTATTCATGGGCAATCAAGTGCGGCTGGACTCGCGGCGCAGCTTTCGAAGCAAATCTTGACTGGGTAAACCAGTCGAGTTTGCGGCAGTCATTCTGTCTGGAATCACCGCTTTCGTTAGGCAAGCGCCGGCTAGCTCACGACCGATGGATGATAATTTTGGCTGAGCCATTGCACCGCCTCGGCCCGATCGCGCGTAACGTGCGTGGTCCAGCCGAGATCATGCACGCGCTGTTCCCATCTTTTTCCCAGCTCAAAAAATTCGTCGCGCGGCGCAATGATCACCACGATCGCATTCGGCCGAAAAATCGCGGCCAGCCTGTCTTGCGCGGTGATTTGCTCGAGCTGTTCGTCGCCGACCTTTTCGAGCCCGGTCGCGCTGGTGAGATCGACAATCTCGTAGTCGAAATTCTGCGTGTTTTGCACTAACTGAAGTGCGTTGCGACTGCCTTCGACCAGTTCATCTCCCGTGACCGTACCGGTGCCGATGTGAATAATTCCACGGCAATCCTTCGTCGTCTCAGTCGTGAGAGGCATAAGTTTTTCTCAAACCGCGCCCGCCTGCTCCCTGGTCCGCGATTTAACAGCGCAAGCCTGCCGTGTCGAGCAAGTTCAACAGGTGCACACCCCCCGGCTACTCCGACAGTCCGTACAGACCGCCTCCCACTCGCTGTGTCTCATCCAGAGGATCACGCCATCTGGATTTATCGTAAGCCACTTACAATGGTTTGAACGGCGGCATGTGGTTAGGCGTTTGACCGCTTAAAGCGGTCAACATTGTCGGGCAACACTCAGCATTCAAGTTCCGACGTAACGCGGCAGTTGGGTGTTTTGCGGATCGAGAATGACCAGCGATCCGCGACCGCTGTGCAAAGGCTCTGTCCCGCACGTCGAGCCGCAAAAGGAACCGATATACATCGGGAAACGCGATTGAAAACGTCAGGCGACAAACCCGCGCATCTCTAAGGGCGATGCATGAACACGAGTTATTCGAAGGGTGCAGGTTCAGAACATAGGTAACACAATAGGTTCAATACATAGGTAACACTTTAGGGGCTGCGGTTGGTGTAAAAGCCACTGCATGCCTTGGAAAAAGAGTGAACCTATGCAAGAGCGAATTGAGTTTGGATTAAAGGCGCTTGGCTCGGTGAACTTCCGGGCTTTGTGCCAGGAATACGGGATTAGCACCAAGACGGGTTATAAATGGAAGGAGCGCTTTTTGCGCGACGGGATTAGGGGGATGGCAGAGCGATCGCGTCGACCGAAGAGCCATGCCGAGCAGCTGGCCGAGGAGAGCGTCTGCGAGATCATCCGTTTGAAGCTGGCTCATGAAAGCTGGGGACCGCGCAAGATCCGGGAACTTTATCGGCGCCGTCATGGAGAGGTAGCCAGCGAGAGCAGCTTTAAGCGCATTCTGGAGCGAGCTGGCTTAACCCACAAGAGAGCTCGACGCCAGGCCACGCAGGCAGGGCGACTGAGTGCGGGAAGAGAAGGTCGTGCTCCCAACCAAGTATGGACAGTGGACTTCAAAGGCTGGTGGAGAAAGGGCGGCAGGCGCTGTGAACCCTTAACGGTGCGCGACGAATATAGTCGCTATATTTTGGAACTGCAGGCCATGGATAGCGGGTGCACTCAGAGCGTGCGCCGCCGTTTTGAGCATCTCTTTGCCGGCAAGGGTTTACCGCAAGCCATCCGCAGCGATAACGGTTCGCCTTTTGCCAGCGTGCAAGCTCTCTTTGGCTTGAGCCGACTCTCGGCCTGGTGGGTTGCTTTGGGAATCGATTTGGAGCGGGGCCGGCCCGGTCATCCTCAGGACAATGGAGCCCACGAGCGAATGCACCTGGACATTAGCCGTGAGATTGAAGCGCTGGGCCAGTCGGATCAAGCCGCCTTGGATTTGTGGCGGCAAACTTTTAATTACGAGCGGCCGCATGAAGCGCTCGGGATGCGTTGTCCAGCTGAGCTCTATCGCTCTTCGGAGCGAAAATATGAAGGCACGCCTGATGAATTGGACTATCCACAAATGTGCGCTCGACGAGTTGGCGCCAAAGGAGCAATCAAAGTTGATAACCAACTCTTCTTCCTCAGTACGGCGCTGGCCGGATGGAATGTCGGCCTCAAACCATTGGCCCAGGACCGATTGCGAAGTTTGGTTCGGCCGCTTGCTGCTGGGAGAGATCGATCTGGCCGCGAGCAATTTTATTCGGGCGGATATCCGCCCGAAAAAACCTGCAAATGAAGAGCAAAATGTGTAACCAATGAACAACCAAGTGTTACCCATGTTCTGAACCAAAAGTGTTACCGATGTTCTGACTGCGCCTCGCGCCTATCTCTGTTTTCTGACCTCTAACCGCTGATCTCTGACTTCGGATCTCTGACCTCTGACCTCTGACCTCTGATCTCTGACTTCTGATCTCTGACTCCTTCCTTTCCAACTCGCATTAGTCTTGACCCGACGGGTCCGGGCTCGGTAAGAATTGTACATGAGCCCTTACCGCACTGTGTCCTTCAAGGTTGTCCTTATTTTCCTGTTGCTGGTTACCACCTTTGTCGCTGGCAGCATCCGCGCCGATCTCATCGCCGTCGATTCGAACCGCTCCTTGTACTCGATCAACATGACCACCGGCGCCAAGACCCTTATCGGCACCGTCAGCGCTAACGCGAGTACAACCGCGGAGCTGACCCTCGATCCGTTCAACAACACTATTTACCTCAGCTCCACCGGCAACGATTCGCTCTACACTCTCGACCTCGCCACCGGGACGGCGACGCTGATTGGTTTCTACGGCGATTCCAACGTCGTGATGCACGGCCTGGAATTCGACACCAGCACCGGCATCCTCTATGGCGTTTCTTCCCACAACAACGGCCTCTACACTATTAACACCACGACCGGTTTCGCTACGTTGGTCGGCACCTCGGGGCTCACTTCCTTTACCAATCTCGGTTACAACTCCGATACCGACCAGATGTTCGCCACCAACAGCGGCGCCGACAGTTTTTACTCGATGAATCGCGCGACCGGCGCCACCACTCTCATCGGGCCATTGAACGGTCCCACCAACCCAAACGGTGTCGCCTACGACCGCGACAACGGCCTGCTCTACATGGTCGATAACAGCACCGACAATCTTTACACGATCAATATGACTACCGGCGCGGCCACGCTGATCGGCTCCACCGGAAGCGGAAACCTTCTCGGCCTCGTTTACCTCCCTGTCCCGGAACCATCTTCGTTAGTCCTGACCGTGCTCGGTGTCACCGGCGCTGGCCTGGTTCTTCTTCGACGAAATAAAAAGAGCTGACCGCCGCGCAGCCTGCCACGCCGAAACCGAGCGAAGGCGGTCGTTCGCGAAAAATCAGCTCGCTATCGCAAAAGTCTTCGGGATTAACGCGCATCGACTGGTTAGGCAAGATGGGATCGACGGTAGACCGTTTCTGCCTGGACGAGTTGGTTCAGTTGATGCAGGCGCGTCGCAGGCTCATACAGATATTGGGTGAGCGACAAACGGCGGCGTGTGGTTAGGCGCTTGACCGCTTAAAGCGGTCAACATTGTAGGGCAACCTCAGTATTCAAGTTCCGACGTCAATGTGGGGTTGCGTGTTTTGCGGATCGAGAAGGAGCCGCGGCTGGCGATGCGTGCAGAGCCTTAAGACTTGACCGCTTAAAGCGGTCAAGATTATCGGCGGCGGTTGGTTTCTTAATTCGGACGGATTCTGTATGGGATTTGGAGGCCACGTTTGCCGCGCCGGACTTTTACGCGAAACCGCGCGCGACAAAGTCGCGTGCCTCGGCGCGCCCGGCACGAACTCGAGGTGTTCCCAAGCGTCCCGAGGACGACGCAGACTAGCTCCGGCGTGTGATTGTTCTTGAATCCAAACCGGCGATGCGCTCCATCACATAAGTAACAACCGGACAGAGCACGGCCATGACAAGCGACGTCCCGAATTTGCCAGAGCACGTTCCTGCGCTCCCGCTCGAAGCGCGAGCTGCACCGCCGCCTGACGATCCCGTCGCCGCGCAACTGCGCGGATTCGGGCCGCTCGGGCTTCTCGCGATTCTCATCATCGTCCTGACATCCGTCGTTAAACCTCTCAGCGCCCTTCTCGTGCTCCTGTGGGCCTGGCGATCGCATACGCCATGGCGCGAGATCGGTTACGTGCGACCCAGGAGCTGGATTGGCACTCTGGCCGTCGGCGTCATTTTCGGCTGCGTGTTTAAACTCCTGATGAAGGCGATCGTGATGCCGCTGCTGGGCGCCCCCGAAATCAATTCCGCATACCATTACGTAATAGGAAACCGGGCTGCACTTCCCGGACTGGTGTTCACGATGATCGTCGGCGCGGGCTTCGGAGAAGAGACCATTTTCCGAGGGTTCCTGTTCGAACGTCTTGGCAAACTTTTTGGGACCGGCGCCGGCGCAAAAGTATTAATCGTGTTGCTCACTTCCGCGGTCTTTGCCCTTGGCCATTACGCCAACCTGGGGCTTCCCGGCGTCGAACAGGCGATGATCACGGGTCTCGTCTTCGGGACGATCTTCGCCGTCACGGGCCGGATCTGGATGGTGATGTGCGCGCATGCCGCGTTCGATCTAACGGCGGTCGCCATAATCTATTGGAATCTCGAAGCCGCTGTAGCTCACCTCGTGTTCAAATAGCTGCAGGGTTGCCTAACGACACACTCCAGTCCTCCTATCGTAAGCGGGTCTCGGCGCGCCGTAGCTTGCTCTGCGAAGGGGGCTGCAATGCATGAAATTACGAACCGGCCGCATGGAACTTGACTGCTTAAAGCAGTCAAGATTACGAAACGCGGTTCAACATTTACCTTCAAGGATTCTGAGGATCCTCGCGCGGTGGTTGGCTTCGACCAGTTCATCTCCGTGAACGTGCGCTTAAGAACTTGACCGCTTTAAGCGGTCAAGATTACCGAACGCGGTCAGGGGTTTTTGATTTTGGACGGGCTTCAGTGTCGGATTCGAAGGCGATGTTGCCGCGCTGGATTTTTATGCGAAACCGCGTGCGGAGATTTTCAATTTGGAAACACAATTAAAAACGGCACGACGAAATGTGGGAGCGGCCTTAGTGCCGCGAATCTTGGCCAAGAAAAAAAGCGGGATCATTTCTGATCCCGCTGTGAAAGCTGACGAAAGGGAGCGTAAAGTTTAAGTGTTTTAAGTGACTTCCGAGCTTTGACTACTGTTTAGCAGCAGATGTGCCAACACTAGTTATAGCTCGAGCGCTTCACGCGAGATCTTCGGGATCACTTACCGCGCTTCGGATTATTACCGGTTTGTTTCGCGGTTACGGCCTGTCGTTTTTGCTGGTTGGCCGCCCTGTTTTTCGCCTGCTTCTGCGTCGCCTGTTTCTGCACTGATTTCGGAGATCTATCGCCCATAGCCCAATCTAGTATGGTTGCGTCCTTACACTCCTCAATCTTTTAAGCATGCGAGACCGCGCGCGGAGATTTCGAATGGAGCGAATGGGATAAGCGACATGTCCGGAACAGCCGCGACGGGTAGCGGTCGAGCGATGCGGGAGGCATCCGAGATACATTTGGAAACACAACTGAAAACGGCGCGAGACAAAGTCGCGCACCTCTACGCGCGCTGGCACGAACTCGAGCTACTGCAAAGCGCCTCGTCTCCTTAAACGATCGCCGCAAACTCAAAGTGGTAGAGCCCGCCGATCGCGCCGACCAATCTGGGATGATCGTGGAAATTGACGCTGCTTTTCGCCTGGGGCTATGCAATAATCGCTTTGTGAGCTTGCGGTATTCAATTGTCCTGCATAAATCCAAAGAAGGTTACGCTGTCAGTTGTCCGGCCCTGCCGGGATGCTGGTCTCAGGGCGGGACTGAGAAGGAAGCCTTGGAGAATATTCGCGATGCGATCCGCGAATATCTAGCCGCGATCAAGGAAGCTTTTCCTGCTGCGGACGTGCGCGAGGTGGAAGTTACCGTTTAGCGATGCCGAAAATTCCCGGTGTCAACCATCTCCGGGCAATTCGAGCGTTTGAGAAGACCGGCTTCAGGATTGTGCGTCAAGGCAAGCACGTCGTTATGACAGACGGCACACATTTCATTACCATCCCGCGACACAATCCTGTAAATGCGCTCACCCTGGGCGGAATTGTGAAGACGCAGGGTTAACCGTCGAACAATTCAAAGATCTGCTCTGACAAACCGGCATCACAAGCCGGTTACAATCCATGAAAGTCGTTAACGAACCGTAATCTCGACTGGTTAAACCAGTCGAGATTGCGACGCGCTTACAGCTCCATTGTCATGAACACGCTGTTCGGATCTTCGGTGTAATCCGCGAACGGTTCGCAAAGCTTAAAACCGGCTCGTGCATACAACTGACGCGCCGGCTCAAACTCCGGCATCGCGCCGGTCTCCAGACTCAATCGCCGATACCCGCGTCGTTTCGCTTCACTCATGATGTGATTGAGGACGGCGCGCGCCACACCTTTGCGCAGATGTTTCGCGACCGTGCGCATCGACTTGATCTCGCCGTGCTGCCGATCCAGTTCCTTCAACGCGCCACAGCCGAGCAGCTCGCCATTCTCCCACACGCTCCAGAACGTCACCTCCGCCCTGCGCAAACCTTCCATCGGCAAAGCATGCACACTCTCCGGCGGAGTAATCGCCCGCATATTCGAGAGATGTTCCTCCAGCAACGTGATAATCTCCGGCCCCGTCAAGTCGTCGACGCGTATTTCCATCGCACTAATCAAAATTCAATCAGCCGCGTTGTCGATCTTGGGCTGAATCGTTGCGGCATCATGAGCCGCGCACGATGCAAGAAAAATGGAGCGTCTTGGTCCCAACCCTGCCAATCACGCTTCGGTAAAGCGATCAGAACCGTCCGACTATCTATCGCAAGCCGCTTATGATGGGTTAAACAGAACGCCTTGGGAACTTGACTGGTTAAACCAGTCGAGTTTGCCGGGCAGCGGTGAACTTTTGGTTTTGGGCGTGAGAATTTTCCCGATGCTGACACTTATCGTAAGCCGGTCTCGGCGCGCCGTAGCTTGCTCTGCGAAGGGGGCTACGATGCATGAAATTACGAATCCGGCCGCATGGAACTTGACCGCTTAAAGCGGTCAAGATTATCGGACGATGTTCAACGTTTACCTTCAAGGATTCTGAGGATTCTCGTGCGGCGACTGGCTTCGGCCAGTTCATCTGCGGATGGGTTAAACGATGCGTGAACATCCTGCTGGAAACTTGACTGCTTAAAGCAGTCAAGTTTATCAGACGCGTAAGCTTTAAATTGCGAGGGCTCTTTCGGGTATTGTGCGCAGTTGTTAGGTGCGTGCCGATCGCTCGAGATGCGAAGCGATCAACTCGATTTCGCTACGCTTGAGTATTGGCTGTTGATTTCGAATGTAGTGCCCTAATCGATCCGGTGTGAAGACACGGACATCTGTGTCGCGCCAATCGTCTTTCACTCGCCATTCGCCAACAAAGACGATGGGTTAAACAGAGCGCGTGGGAACTTGACTGGTTTAACCAGTCGAGTTTTCGGGAGCGTTTGCGACGGCAAGGAAACGGAAACCAACGGTTGATCGCCTAGATCGCCGGACGCCAACCTTTCGGTGGCGCGAAACGTTCGTCGGGATTCGGCACCTCGGCCGAAGACTTTGCCGCGACGTCGAGATGCGGCTTAAGAAGCTCGCGCAGCTCATCAAGCACGTAACCGCGCTTCGCGCGAATGCGAACGAGCGGAAAACTCGCTGCCCGCAAGACAGCGTCGACAAAGTCATCACGTTCCTCCCGGTCTTCGGCATCGTGAGAAGCGTCATCCAGTTCGATTGCAACCACCGGCGCGAGGTCGTTGTTGCAAATCACAAAATCAAGATGCTTGCGGTTGATGCGATTGAAGTTTGTTTGCCACGCACCGCTCTCTTTTTTGACATAGACGAGATCGCACAAGCGCATCTTGGCGAACACGACATGATCGGCAACTAATCGGCGAAGGATCTCATAGAGGGAACGTTCGGCCGCCGAGAAAACGTATTTCTTTTTAGCGTATGGCAGCGGGTCACATTTCGGTGGCTGCCAATTTGGTTCAGTCGAACCCGAACCAGAACGGGACCGACTTTTCCGTGTGTTCTTGAGAAGTATTTGAACCGCACTGCCCAAGCCACCGATGAGTCCGATTATGATGGCAAAGACGAAAAGGGAACCCATGCTTTCATCGTGAGCAATTGAAGTGCCTCAATCACAGGCAATCGCGCGGACAAATGGATCAATCCCTTTTCGAACAGCTCGAAATGAAATATGCGCAGCATGGCAGCTGGGCGGTCTGGAATAGTGGCGATCCGGAGGACACGACTGTCATTCGCGAAAACCTCGCGGACCTGAAAACTTCAGTGGTGATGGTAGCGCTGAATATATCCCGCGCGTTATCTCGTCAGTGGCAAAACTTTCACAGTCGCGATCATGCAAGGAAACTTATGTATGCATTCAATCAAAGTCCGTATCGCGGTGCGTACATGACCGATCTAATTAAAGGGTACGTCGAACCAAGCTCAGCACGATTACAGAAGGAGCTCTTAAGCGGAGAGCTACACATACTTTCGCACGTTGAAACGTTTTACGATGAGATGAAAAATCTCGGCACGAACAATCACACTTTATTCATCTTGTTCGGAGGTCAGGTCACAAAACTTTTCAACACACACCTCGCGGAAACGTATCCAAATCGAATTAGCTGCCCGCATTATTCCATGTACGGCCGCGGTTACACTGACGCTCGGTGGGTAGAGAAGGTATGGTCACTTCTTGAATCAAACTCGCAAGAGATGGCTACCGTTTGCAATGTCCCGAAATTTTTCGTCAGTGATGAAATGAGAGCGAGTCTCGCCAGATACCGATGCAAGGTTCTCAGTCGAGAAGCTACTGACGATGTGACTCATAGTCCGTAGATTCAAAGGCAACATTCGGATGAAGTGTGTGTCAGTTCGACATCAAACGCTTGTAGGATTTGGATCCACCGTTCGACGCCAGCGTGTGGGCGGTCAGGCTGTCGCAAGAGCAACTTGTGGAGAAAGCGGATCTCAATCGCACTTACATCAGCGGGATTAAGCACGGTCTATTGACCACCTTGTTCGGCGATCTGACTTTCAATTGTCGTAATGATCCGCTGATACATGTCTGCGATCTTTTGCGCTTCACTGGCGTCACTGCATTCTTCGCACACGAACGAATCGTCGGGGAAATATCCGTCGTGCAGGTAAATTGCCGTATTCGCCCACGATTGTCGCCGACATCGCAACCCGTCGAGCACCTGCCCGAGATCTAAACTGTCGAGTTTGAAGTGATACTCTTTGCCCATGATGGGCACAATTACCTGGCCAGGTTCGCGGCGGATGCCAAGTCTTTTCTCGTCCAAGAACGGACTGCCGGTTAGCGTTGAAACGTGGAAGGATCCAACGTTGTGACATTAACGCGGCCTTCGTCGCTGCGGTTTTGGTATGGCGCTTCGATTGCAGATTTTGTCGAGGCGAATCCCCAAGCGGTGTTGGGTGAGCTAACAGCAAATTGCGAGTTTGCTCTGATTCCAACACAGCGAGACGCGTGGTTAGCCCAGATCGAATTTCTTCGGTTGCAGCTCAAAGGTCTATCTGGATCGGTCTTCTTCGAGTTCAACATTCCGCGAATGGGACGACGCCTCGATGTCGTGCTGATTATCGGCGCCGTGATATTCGCGCTGGAATTTAAAGTCGGCGAGATGACCTTCGATCGTTCGTCGATTGATCAGGTTTGGGATTATGGGCTCGACCTAAAAAATTTTCATAGGGCGAGTCACAACGCTTCGATCATTCCAATTCTGATCGCAACAGAAGCAGTGGAATGTCCGCCGATCGATTTTCACGCGGACGTGGACGAGCTCTATCGGCCAATCATTGTCGATCCACCTAGCTTTCGCGGCGTACTGGAGTCAGCCCTTCGCTCTGTCAGCGGCGACGCTCTGGATGCAGACGTTTGGTCGCGCGCTTCGTACCATCCGACGCCGACGATTGTCGAAGCTGCGCGAGCTCTATACGCACAGCATTCCGTCGAAGCGATCGCTCGTTTCGATGCCGGTGCGCAAAATCTTCACGTCACGTCGCGACGCATCGAGGAGCTGGTCGACGAAGCTTGTGCGAAAAGGTGCAAGCGGATTTGTTTCGTCACTGGAGTGCCGGGTGCCGGGAAAACTTTGGTCGGCTTGAATTTGGCGACGCGACGTGAAAAAAACGAGCCGACGCATGCCGTGTTTCTTTCGGGAAACGGACCTTTGGTTGCGGTGCTTCGTGAAGCCCTGACGCGCGACGAAGTCGCACGGCGAAAGAAACAAGGTGAGAAGGTGCGCAAAGGGAAAGTTGGTGAAAGCGTTAAGGCCTTCATCCAAAACGTTCATCATTTTCGCGACGATGCGCTGATCGACGTTGGCCCGCCGATTGAGCACGTCGTGATTTTCGACGAGGCGCAGCGTGCGTGGAATTTGAAGCAGACGGCGAACTTCATGTTGCGAAAGAAACGGCGAGCCGGTTTTGCGCATTCCGAGCCGGAGTTTCTGATCTCGTACATGGATCGACACAAAGATTGGGCGGTGATCGTATGTCTGGTTGGTGGCGGGCAGGAAATAAATACCGGCGAAGCTGGGATCGATGCATGGCTCGACGCGGTAAATCGCGCATTTCCTGAATGGGAAATGTTTATTTCGTCACGGCTCACGGACAGCGAATACGCTGCTGGTCGCGCACTCGACATAGTGCGCGAGCGGGCGCGTACAAAATTCGATGATTCGCTGCACCTGGCGGTCTCGATGCGATCTTTTCGCGCGGAAAATGTTTCCGCATTCGTCAAAGCGCTGCTCGACTGCGATATCGTGCAGGCGAAAGAAGCATTCGCGACACTTGCGCGACGTTTTCCAATCGCAATCACGCGCGACTTGGATGCAGCGAAGCGATGGATTTGCGAGCGAGCGCGGGGAACTGAGCGTTACGGACTAGTCGCATCATCAAAAGCTATGCGGTTGAAACCACACGCAATCGACATTCGCGTGTCAGTCGATCCGGTGCATTACTTTCTGAACGAGAAAGACGACACGAGATCGAGTTGGTACCTTGAAGATGCAGCGACAGAATTTCAGGTGCAGGGACTTGAATTGGACTGGGTCTGTGTGAATTGGGATGCGGACTTTCGTTTTAGAGGCGACGGCTGGAGTCACCATGACTTTCGCGGTAAACGGTGGACAAACGTTTCGAATGCCGATAATCGGGCGTATCTCAAGAATGCGTATCGCGTACCATTAACGCGGGCACGGCAAGGAATGATCGTTTTCGTCCCGCCGGGTAATGAGCGCGATCCAACTCGCGCTCCCGACTTTTACAATTCGACGTTCAGGTATCTGAAAGAACTTGGGATTCCTGAATTGAGCTGATTGGAACCGAAAGGCGATCAAGAGGGAAATACACCCGAAGAGTCGCGCCGAATTCTGGCGCCCAAGCTTGAGCGAAATGTCGCTCGGGACCGGTTAGTCACGCGCACCTTGCGCAGAGCCGGCTGGCGGGTCGTCAGGATTTGGGAGTGCGATCTTTCGCCCAAACGCCAACGTCGCGTTCTCCGGCGTTTGCAAGCCGCCCTAACGAATTGAAAGTGATTGCCTGAGCCGCTGAAAAATCTTCACGAAGAAAGTAGAGAGGCCGATTTAGAAAACGCTTTAGAGGAACGTTGAGAATTCAGGCTTTCCGGCGGAGGGACTTTGATTGAATCAGGTACGAAGCGAGAAGCGCTTTCATGATCTGTATAATCCTAAATTTCTGAATAGCGTGCTAACCAAACGTTCGAGTTTAGCGGCATCGCGATTTCCTTGCGTGAGATCGCGAAGTATATCCCTAATCTGATCCGCGATTCCGGCGGTCAGTTCGTGGAAGCGCTCAATGGAAACGGCTTCGCCGGCCAAAGCTGATTCGAGACGCTGGCAAACATTCGCTAATACGAAGAAGGGAAGCGTTTCTGCCCGATCTTGCGCCAGCGAATTGAATTCGCAGGCAAGCGATTCGAGTTTTTCCTGGCTAAGATCGCCAGACAACGCGTCAAGCAATCGCGATATGCGATCGTTCGGGGGCATGGGCGCCAACGAGATCCTCGCGCGTAAAGATTGGGAACACCCGGTAGCCACGCTTCTCGATGTTTTCGCGGCCACCCTCTTGCCGGTCGACGAGAACGATTACGAACGCCACTTCGCCGCCTTCTGCTTCAATCGCGTCAATTGCTTGTAATGTTGAGCCGCCGGTTGTGATGACGTCATCCACGATGACAACCGAGTTCCCTTTTGAAAAATTGCCTTCAATCAACTTGTGTCGCCCATGCTTTTTGGGGGATTTCCTGACACTAAAGGTCTTGAGAGTCCCTTCTGGGTTGTCGAGGTGCGCTGCGATTCCAATACTCAGAGCCATCCAGTCAGCGCCCATCGTCAGTCCGCCAATTCCGTCTACACGGACATTATTTGCCATCGCTGTTTCCTTGACGATTTCCCATCCGACACGTCCCACAAGAAGCGCTGCTCGAGGATCCGAAGTAGTCAGCTTTGCGTCCACGTAAAGATCACTCTTTCCTCCAGAAGCCAGGGTGAAGGTACCGTGGCAAACGGATTTCTCTTTAAGGATTTCGAGCAGCTTTCCTTTAGGGCTTGGTGGCTTCACAACATAGTGTGTTAACCGTTGCGATGGAGTCCCACATTTAGTGGGCGGCGCTGCCAGCATTCTGAATTTAGAGCAGTATAGGCGAATTGCGTCAACACAATATTTAACTCCAGCAAGGTTCTAGCCTATTTCATCCGATCAAACGTCGTTATCAAGAAATTTGAAAGTCATCCACCTTCGCCAAGGCTCCGGCGCGACAAGAAGGCTAAAGTAGAAAGCATCCGAAGATGAGCGGAGGGTTGAGAGCAAATTGTTGAGCGAAGTTACGAACCAACGCCTTCGAGCTCAACTCGGCGCATGGTTTCAGCTCCCCCGAAACGTTTTTGCGCGTCCAGAATTTCCAAGCCGGCTAGTCGGCCTTCGCTGTCGTAGTCGGCAGCGATGCCTTCGGCCAAATGCCTGGTCGTGACAGTGGTTTCGCGGAACGTGATGCTCAACGCGTCCACTTCCGGGTCGTAACTGATTTTCATCAAGAAACGAGAAGCGTGCGAACAGAAATATCTTCGTCGATATCGTCCCAATGAATTCCAACTCCGCGACCGATAAGCCGCCAGTTCGCGCGTTGCTTGGGCGTCGCTTTTAACAGGCGCGGGAACCATGCGAGCGGCGCGGAAACGCGGCGACCGTCAACCAGGCTGACGATCAACTCATCATCGGTGCACTTCACATCGACAGCATCGGCGACTGGTTTATTGGCCAAAGTGCTCATCCCAGGAAATGATAAACTTTTCGCGGTTTTCTTCAATGATTGCGTTGAGCTCGCGTAATTCAGGACCGCGGAAGCCGCGCGCCTCAGCAAGCTCAATCGGCTCAAGCCAGAATTTCGCGTACCGCTCTGCTTGCTCTACGTGAATGTGGCGCGGCTCGTGACCTTCGCGGCTAAAAAAGAAAAAACGATAGCCGCGAACACGGAGAATTTCTGGCATGCGCGCCGAATTCTAGCGGCGCGGTACTCATTCCGACAGATCAAAAGTTCGTTTGCGCGGAACACGCAAACCAGCACGCGAGACGCGTGCGCTACCCAAGCTCGGAAACGAATTGCTCGTGCGAAATGGTGGGGTCTCCCCGGCGCTCTGCTACGACCGCCAAATCTTCCAGGTCCTCCAATAGTTTCTCGTAATCGGAGATAGGAAGGACAACGGCGGTGCGTTCACCGCGATCATCGGTGATGTACTTGGGATCGCTCACGAGTGAAGATTAGCGGAAATCGATGTGATCCGCAATCAAGTCGTGCGCATCATCCAAATCTTGCTCGAAAGGTATCGTCCGGCATGGATCGTTAGATTTGGAATGGTCCGAAGAGCACGAAGATAAATTTCCTGCCGGTTGCGTTGTTGAGCATCGCCCGCTCGCGGCGTGAGAAGCGCTGTGAAGTAGCGGATGCGGTTTATTTGATTGTTTGTCAGCATTCTTGAGCAGAATGCGCCAAGGTCGAGCCACCGATAAGGTGTCTTGCGCAAGCAACCGTAGTAAAGATTGAAAGCGTCGATGTAGACGTTCTTTTTAGGGCCATTAAAAGCAGAAGCCGCAGGATTTCTCCAGCGGCCTCGCGCCCCTCGCCCGAAGGCTCGGGGGGGATATGTAGTAAAAGATAGCAATTAGACTGCCGTTGCCAAGCGTTTTTGTTCTCAGACCCTAACGAATACTCGTGAAAATGGGACGCTACTTCGTCCGGTCGAAAGTCCTGGCGGAGAAATTCGAGATTGAACTCCAAAAGCTTTCGCGAGCAGAGGCCAAAGTAAGAGATCGGGCGACGGTTTTTCCTTCCGGCATCAATGCGGAAAAGCTGAAAACTGAAACGCTGAAATCAGAGGACAGAGAGCGGCTTGACATTGCAGCGGGGCGGCCGCGTCGCTAGACGATCCAGCCTTTCCCCTGGTGCTCCACGAAGGCCGCAGTTGTTTCGGCCACCTTCCGGCCGAAATAGCGGTCCACCACCCGTAACGCCAGATCGATCCCGCAGGTTTCTCCTCCGGAGGTGGATATTTTCTCGTTCTCGACAAATCGGACCCAGCGCCGGACATCGATGTCCGGATAATCTTTCGCGAAGGCGTTGTAAAAGTCGTGGTGAATCGTGGCCGACTTTCCCGCTAACAACCCAGCCCTGGCCAATTGCGTGACACCGGTACAGACCGACATCGTTACGTCCGCCGTCGGCACGATCTTGCGCAACCACTCCTGCATGGCCTTCGATCCGGCCTGGGCGCCGATGACCGCTACCTTGCAGGCCGGCGCGTTCTCGAAAGTGTAATTGGGAACGATCTTCATCCCTCCTTCGACCGTGATTGCATCCAGCTTTTCCGACACGGTAAAGAGATCGAAAGGCATCTGCTCGTCCATTGTTTCGCCGCGCTCAGGGATCATCACACTGACGAAGACATCCCACGGTCCCGCGAAATCAATCACCGTCGCTCCGTTCGAAATCGGAACAGCCACAGGAATCCGGCCCTTCGCCGGTGGAATCAACTTACTCGTCGAAACGACGACTCCCTTACCGTCGCTAAGATGTTTTTGTTCGGCTCGCGCCAGGGTCGGCCAGGCGGCCATCGCCCCGAAAGCGGCCGACCGTGTCAGAAAACTCCTTCTGTTCATATCTCCATAACGCCACCCAACCTTATTTTTGTCTAAGCAACAGCGGCTTGAACCAAAAGCTGAAATTCTGAAAGCTGAAACTGAAATCGGAATCAGCCGCCTACGCACGAGGCTACGTCGAGCCAAGGAGGTCAGAGGCGCCGGAGGGAACAGCCACGCTGTTCTTCATTCAGATCTTCTCGACGCTCTTCCATCATTGAAGCGAGTCTGCGTTTGCGGTAAGTTTGCTTTGTGACTGCTGCTGAAATTATCCGCGAAATCGAGCGGCTCGACCCGGAAGAACAGTTGGGCGTTATCCGCTTTGCTTATCAACTCGACGCGGAACGGCGATTGACCGGGGACGAATTATCGCGCCTCGCAGAACAAATGGTGAACGCTACAGACCCCGCAAAACAGGCCAGCCTGCGCGCAGAGATTATTCGCGGCTTTTACGGTCAGCGACAGCATGCCTAAAATTCGGCGGCAGAACCTTCCGCCGTCTTTGTTGAATCATTTGCTCGATCGAGTTACCGACCGCGAGATTTCAGCCGATCAACTGGGTCGATTTGCCGACTGGCTCGCTACCGAACCAGAGGTTCCGGAGGGTCAGTGGTTCAAACAATTTCCTGAGCTGATCGTTTGCGGAGACGGTGAGCTCGTTAAGACATTTCTGCGGTCGGGACAGATTCCGACGGGGGAAGAGGTGACTTGATGCGACGGTCACAGACCGCCGCTACAGAGGAGGTGTTCGGCGAGGCGTCGAACACGACACGCGAGGCGCGTATGCTACCCGACCAGAGGTCAGAGGGTAGAGAGTCTTGACATTGCCCGCCGTTGCGGGCGAAATGGAGCGCCGGATGAAATCTTTCAAACGCCGTTTCTCCGCGGTCCCGGGAACGGCCACGCTGTTCTTCATTCAGATCTTTGCGACGCTCGGCTTCGCCGTCCTTTACTCGACGCTGGTGCTCTACGCGACGAAACATCTGCAGCTCTCGGTGAAAGTGGCCACGACGTTGATGGGCGTGTTTGGCGCGTTTAACTACGGCCTGCACCTCTTCGGCGGTTACCTGGGTGGCCGTTTCCTCTCGAACCGGAATCTTTTTGTCGGAGGCATGGCGTCGCAGGTCGTCGGGTGCGCGTGCATTGCGACCGGCTCGCTCGCGATGTTCTACGTCGGCCTCGCCTTTTTCCTCACCGGCAGCGGCCTCAACGTCACCTGCATCAACATGATGCTGACGCAGCGCTTTACCCCGGAGGACCCGCGCCGCGAAGGAGCTTTCCTCTGGAATTACGCCGGCATGAATGTCGGGTTCTTCGTCGGGTTCGCCGTGGCCGGTTATTTCCAGGCGACCGAGAGCTACGCGAGCCTTTTCATCTTCGCGACGCTCGGCAACTTTGTCTCGATTGTCCTCGCCCTGTTCAACTGGAAGACGCTGACCGATCGCAACACGCCGCTGCTCGAGGTGACGTCGAACCAGTTCCGGATACGCCTGCTGGCCGGCATTGGCATTCTCCTCGGACTCATACCAGTCGTGTGGTTCATGCTCCAGCGGCCCGGCGGGACCGAGACGATCGTCAAGAGCATCTGCGTCGCGGTCGCGCTCACGCTGATCTATCTCACGATCCGTCACCCGGATCGCCGCGAGCGGCGGAACATGACGGCGTATCTGATTCTGACGTCCGGCTCGCTGGCCTTCTGGTCGTTGTATCAGATGGCACCGAGCGGCCTGATGCTGTTCGCGGTCCACAACGTGAACCTGATGATCGGTAAAGTGGCGATTCAGCCGCAGTGGATTCAGAACATTAACACCGTCTGCATCGTGGTCGGCGGACCGCTGCTCGCGGCGTTGTTTACCCGGATGCGCGCGCGGGGATGGAGGATCGACATACCGAAGCAGTTTGCCACGTCGCTGATCTTGATGGCGATCGGCTTTCTCATTCTCCCGGTGGGCATCAAGCTGGCCGGCGTGGACGGCAAGAGTGCGTTCGTGTGGTTGTTCATGAGTTATGTGCTGCAGAGCGTGGGTGAGTTGCTCATCTCTCCCATCGGCTACGCGATGATCGGCAAGCTCGCGCCGAGGCAATACCAGGGCGTGATGATGGGCAGCTGGATGCTGATGACAGGCCTCGCATCACTCTTCGCGGGCGACTTCTCGGGCATGATCCCCGAGCCAACCGGCACCACGGCGGTAGCGACCAACCCCGAGTATGTGAAGCTCTTCGCCGCGCTCGGCGCGGGCAGCCTCGTGGTCGGCGTCGCGCTTGTCGTGCTGATTCCGTTTCTGCGCAAGCTAATCACCGACAAGGCCGAGATAACGCCTGAGGAAATGGAAACGGCTACTGTTGTGCCGGTGGCCTAGGAACGCCGAGTGTGCGACACGATCGCGCCGCCGCTGCAGAAGAAAGATGTTTCGGCTGGCAGCCGAAACCAACAGGCTAGCAGCCTGTGCTCCCCAGAACACGCACGGCGCGCGTCAATCTTATTCGAGCTGCCGAAGCGCGGGCGAAAATAACGAGATGCTTTCGTTAGGCAAAATATGAGAAGTTGGACCGGGACTGGTGGCGGCAATCGGTGAGCCGGCTTTGCCGAAGACCTAGCGCCACATCTGAGGAAATGCAGAAGCCCCAGGCGGCGAATATTCCGCGCAGCGATCATCCGCAACTCGAAGGAAGAAGGAGCTTCGTTCGACGAACGGCGCGGTAACCCCTTTTGTTATTTCAGCGTTGTTGTGAGCACTCGGTCAATCGTGCGCAGTAAAGTCTCGCGTGTATAAGGCTTGTTCAGACACGCTTGCGCTCCAATATTGCTCAACTCGGCATCACTGAAGTCGTCGTCCCGAGCCGTGGAGAGAATGATCTTTGCTTCGCTATCCATCTTGCGCAGGGTTCGTGAGAGAATTGTACCGCTCATGATCGGCATTTCTGAATCGGTCAGAACGACGGCGATCTCCTTCGACTGATGTGCAAAAATGGCGAGCGCTGAAGGCCCGTCATCCGCGGTTAGCACGTTAAACCCGCTTTGGGAGAGAACGGCTTTTCCCACCGCCCGGATTGCACTCTCGTCATCGATAAGGAGGATCGTCTCCCCGTGACCGGTGGGAACTTCCGGCTGCTCTTCGTGTTCGGCGAGCGGATGAGCGCCAGGCGCTGCTGGTAAGAGAACTCGAAAGGTAGTGCCGTGAGGACCACTGTGGACATTCACCGTACCTCCATGGCCCTTCACGATGTCGAGAACTGTTGATAATCCCAAGCCCGTGCCTCTGCCATGTTCCTTCGTCGTAAAGAAGGGGCTGAAAACCTTGTCGATTATATTCGGGGAAATGCCGCTTCCCGTATCAATGACATTGATGAGGACATGGGGGCCGGGTTTAAGACCGGGCGTCATGGTCGCATACTGCTCGTCAACGTCGAAATTCTCAGCTGTTAGAGACAGATTTCCTCCCTCCGGCATGGCATCCCGGGCATTGACGCATAGGTTGAGTAGCACTTGGTGCAGTTGCGTCGGATCGCCTTCTATCAGCCGCAAATTTTCGGGACAACTCGTTCGCACGTGAATTGCCTTGGGGAAAGTTTCTCCCATGATCTCCGTTATCTCCGCGAATACATGATTTGGTTGCAGGAGAAGGCGATCGCTCTCGACGCCGCGAGCAAAGCCTAGCACCTGCCGCACGATCTGAGCGCCTCGCTTCGCGCTCAGCTCAACGATGTCCAGGAATTTAAGCCTATCCTCCTTCGATAGCTCATCTCGCAGAACTGGCGCCGCTATCAGGATCGGAACAAGAGTGTTGTTTAGGTCATGCGCCACACCGCTAGCGAGCGAACCAATGGCTTCCAGCCGCTGCGCTCGAAGCAATTGTGTCTCGAGCTTTTTCTCGATCTCCCGATGTTCGGTGAGGTCGGTGATTGTGATATAGAAATCCGGTTGATTACCCTCGCCGCGACTGAGCACGCTTTGCAAGCGCACAAACGTCGTGCAACCGCCGGCGCCGCGGAGCGGCAATTCGCACATTTCCATTCTGCCCGAAGAACGTGCGGATTCGAGATGTTGTTCGAACACGGTAAGCGATTCCGGAGCAACATGAGTAATAAAATGGTGCGGAGCGTTGTGGAGCCGGGCGCGATTCACGTCCAGCATCTGCGCTCCGAGCATATTGGCTTCAAGAATAACGCCCGCGTTGTTCAGTCGGACCAAGCCGACAGGTGCCAGATCAAAGTGGCGGAAATATTTCTGCTGTGATTCTTCGATCTGCGCGCGACTGGCCAGCAGCTCTTCGTTTTGAATCTCCAGCTCGGCATCGTAAACATGCAGTTCTTGAACGGCGGACTCCAGATCTCTTACTTTAGAGGGAACTTCGGCAGGAGGCGCGGCGCGCAAGCGTTGCTTGGCGCTTCGGCGGAGTAATTCAGCGGATGTGGATTTTGAATTGTCCGCTTTCATTTGGGGGCAAACATGACCAACTACTTACTCTCGGCGGGGAGCTTTACTTCTACCATAAGGGTCAAGGTTATTCGTCTTGTTGCAAAAGCTGACGTTGAAGTTCGCAATCATTTCATCGGCAGCTGGGGGTCGGTTGGCAAGCTCTAAAAAATGTCCCAAGCATCATCAAGCTAATCCTTTTCGACTTTGAGTCCGTAATCAAACGATTGCAACATCAAAGAATGGTGTAGTAGAAGGCCCGCGTTAATCGATGGTTCCAGGTTGCCGGCACATTTCATTTATAAATTCTAGAAGGCTATTGCGTTTGCAATAGCACGCGAATGACTAACGAGTGGGACGCGCATCGGGCAGTTTGTCGTTAGGTGGAAAGATCGCCCACATCGTTCCTTAAGCGATCAACGCTTCGCGATACGCGAAGTCGCGGCGCAACGTGACGTATTTCCAATCGCGATATGTCGCCGGAAGCCTTGCGGAGGTGGGTTGCACATTCGACGTTCCACGTTCCCATGGCAGAGACATCAACCGCAGTCATCGCGAGCGCGAACAATCTTTCCGTCAAATACGGCGCCCAGGTCGTCCTCGATGGCGCGACGATTGCCTTCACCGAGGGCGAACACATTGGGCTCGTCGGCCGCAACGGCTCGGGCAAATCGACCTTCCTCCAGATCGCCGCTGGCGTGGCCCAGGCCGATTCCGGTGAATTCAGTTGCCGGCGCGATCTCGTCACCGGCTACATGCCGCAAGTTTCCGGCTTGGACGACGCGGCGACGGTCCATGCGAACATTCTTAGCGGCGCGCAGCGGATTCTCGATCTCATCACCGAATACGAACGCGTGCCGGGCGACAGCCCGCTCAGCGCCACGCTCCTTGATCAAATCGGCGAGGCCGACGGCTGGAATTTGGAACACCGCATCAAGTCGCTCATCACGAATCTGCACGCGCCAGAATCCGATCGCGTCGTGGGGACGCTCTCCGGCGGCGAAAAACGCCGCGTCGCGCTTTGCCGCGCGCTGCTCGCGCGTCCCGATTTTCTGATTCTCGACGAACCAACCAATCATCTCGACACCGGCTCGATCGAATGGCTGGAGGATTTTCTCGCGCGTTATGCCGGCACCTGTTTGTTCGTCACGCACGATCGCTATTTTCTCGATCGGGTGGCGACGCGGATCGTCGAGTTGTCGCGCGGCCAGTTCATCAGCTACGACGGCAACTACACCGATTACCTGCTAGCACGCGCGCAGCGGCAAGCGGTCGAGGAAGCGCAGGAACATCAACGGCAGAAGTTTCTGAAACGCGAACTGCAATGGGTGCGCCGGGCGCCCCGCGCGCGCCGCACGAAATCGGTCGACCGCGTGGAACGTTATTTCGAGATGGCCTCGCACGAAGCGCCGGAGACCGAGCTCGACGTCGAGTTGATCATCCCCACGCCGCCGAAGCTCGCGAATCGCATCATCGAATTGCGCGACGTCAGCGTGGAGCTGGGCGGCCGCACTCTCTTTCAGCATGTGAATCTCAATCTCGCGGCCGGGGAACGCCTCGGTATTGTCGGTCGTAACGGACTCGGCAAATCTTCGCTCCTCAAAGTGATTCTGCAGGAACTGCCCACCGCGAATGGTGCTGTGGAGATCGGTGCGCGCACCCAGATCAACTACGTCGATCAAAATCGGCTCCTCCTCGACGATGCAAAAACGGTTTGGGAAGAAGTCGGAAGCGGCGGAGAACACGTCACGCTCGGCGAGCAGAGCATCACCTTGCGCGCTTATCTCCGACGATTTCTTTTCAGCGAAGACCGCATCAACACCAAGATCTCGCAGCTCAGCGGCGGCGAACGCAGCCGGGTGCTGCTCGCCAAAATCCTGAAGCGCGGCGGCAACGTCTTGATGCTCGACGAACCGACGAACGATCTCGATCTCGGAACGTTGCGCTTGCTCGAGGAAGCGCTCGTCGCCTTCGGCGGCTGCGTCATCGTGGTCAGTCACGATCGCTATTTCCTGAATCGCGTTTGTACCTCGATCCTCGCTTTCGAAGGCGAAGGCCACGTCGTCTATCGCGTCGGCAACTACGATTACTACTTGGAAAAACGCACCGCGTCCGTCTCCGCTCACGCTTCAAACCCCGCGCCGGCCAGCGCCGTCGCCGAGCCGAAGAAAAGCAAAGAAAAACCGAGAAAGCTCAAATATAAAGAAGAACGCGAATGGGAATCAATGGAGGCGAACATTCTCTCTGCGGAAAACGAAGTGTCGGATTTAGAGGCCATCTTTGCCGCCCCGGATTTTTATGCGAAACCGCGCGCCGAGATTTTCGATTTGGAGACTCAATTGAAAACAGCACGCGACAAAGTCGCGCACCTTTACGCACGGTGGCATGAACTCGAACTCCTGCAGACCGTCCCATCTCCCTAAACCTAAAGTCGGCGCCGGCGAATTGCCTAACGTTGGACTAAAGGACGAAAGTAACCCTTAATGCTTTTCTCAGGATCTCTAACGCGAACTTGCACCGTGTTGAGTTGAGGGTTGATGAGTTGAGAGGGGAACAAGATCGACCTCATTTCATTCGGTCGAAGGTTTTCTGGAGAAGTTGGATATCCGTAGCGTTACCGTTCTTCTCGCGACTCTGATCAATCCATTTTTTCTCCAACGCATTCTTGGTCGGACGATCGCTCTGGAAGAAGACGCCGAAGACGCCGGGGAAAGGTAGTTGCGCGAGTTTGTAGGCGGCGAGCTCGTCGGTGACGTCATGGCGCAGCTCGTCCTCCGGTGAATTGTCCCATTTCTTTTCCTCGATCAACGAGAAGTGGCCGCCTTTGCGCGGATTGCCCGGATCGAAGGCGCCGGGATAAAATTCGACGCATTCACTCAAGCATTCGATGACGCTGAAGCCGGGATGATCCATGGCGCGCTCGATCATCTGGATCATGTGATTGACCTGCGTGGCGTGCGTGCGCGCGATGAAGGTGGCCCCGGCGCTGATGAGTTGTTTCATCGGATTGACCGGCTGATCGATCGCGCCGGTCGGGTCGGTCTTGGATTTGAAACCGATGGGCGAGGTGGGCGAGGTCTGCTTCTTGGTCAGGCCATAGACGAAGTTGTCCATGATGAAGTAGACCATGTTGATGTTCTTGCGCGCGCCGTGATTGAGATGGTTGCCGCCGATGGAGAAACCGTCGCCGTCGCCGCCAAAGAGGAAGACGTTCAGGTCGGGCCGGGCGAGGCTGATGCCGGACGCGAGCGGGACGGCGCGGCCATGGATGTAATGCGCGCCGAAGCCGTTGACGAAATAGGGAAAGCGCGATGAACAACCGATGCCGGCGAGGGTGACGATCTTCTCGTGATCGAGCTGGCGTTTCTCGAGAACTTTGTAGAAGGAAGCGAGGACGGCGAAGTCGCCGCAACCGGGACACCATGTGGGGTGATCGGCGGTGATTGCTTTTTTGGTGAGTTTCTCGCGGGGCGGAATCTCGGTGATTGGTGTCGGGGCTGTTTGTGTTTCAGTGCTCATGTTTAAAATTCGTTAGGGGATTCAGAGAGTTGAGTGTTCGGAGAGTCGTGATCCACTGCGCACCGCGCCCTTCATTCCGCAATCCGAAATCCGCATTCCGCATTTCATATTACCCCACTCCCTGCGGAACGACTTCTCTCAGAGACTTCACGTTCTCGGGGGCGGTGCCGGTGTGAACAGTAGCGGCGCCTTCCCGCGGAATTTTTCTGGCCGCAAAGGAGCGGCCCTGGAAAACGCCTTCCAGGATTTCTTTGACGCGGAACGTTAGACCGTCGGTCTTGGTAAAGCTCTCGATCTTACTCTCGCAGTAACGCGCCCGCAGAATCGTGGCGAGCTGGCCGAAACCGTAGAGGCCCTGGTCGTTCATTTCGACGACGACGATGCGCTTGAAGTTTTTGAAGATTTTTTCCAATCCGTTAGGCAACGGATGGAGGTGGCGCAGATGCAGCGCACCGGCTTTTTCGCCATTTTCGCGCGCGAGTTTCGCGGCGTCGTGGATCGGGCCGTAAGTCGAGCCCCAGCCGACGAGAAGCATGTCGCCCTGTTGATCGCCATAAACTTCGGGCACCGGAATTTCTTCGGCGAGCTTGCGCAATTTGTTGCGGCGTTTTGCCGTCATCGCCATGTGCAATTTCGGGCTGCCGGTCGGATGTCCCATCTCGTCGTGTTCGAGCCCGCCGATGAGCGGATATTTCCCATCGAGAATGCGCGTGCCGGGCGCGAGATGTTGCGTGATCTGATCGATCGGATACGGCTTGAAGGTCTGGCGCGGCGTGAGATCCGGTTTCGGATCGACCATCAACTTTGAAAGATCGGGTTCGTCGAACGCTTCGATGCGCGTCGCGAGCGAAGTGTCGCTCAAAATGAAAACCGGCGTGCTGTATTTGCGCGCGATGCGCGCGGCTTCGATCGCGATGTAGAAACAATCCTCAACCGTTTTCGCGGCAAGCACGACGCGCGGGCTGTCGCCGTGACTGCCGTAGATCGCCTGATGCAAATCGCTCTGCTCGACGTTGGTCGGCAGACCTGTGCTCGGTCCGCCACGTTGGATGTTGCAAATGATGAGCGGAATCTCCGCCATCGACGCCCAGCCGATCGCTTCCGTTTTCAACGAAATGCCGGGGCCGGCGCTTCCGGTGACGGCGAGATATCCGGAAAAGGAAAAACCAAGTGCGAGAGAAACCGCGCCCAGCTCGTCTTCGGCCTGCACGAAAATTCCGCCGTATTTCGGCAATTCGCCGCGCAATATTTCCATGACCGACGACCACGGCGTGATCGGATAACCGGCGCCGTAGCGCACACCGGCAGCGATTAATCCATAAGCAAGCGCGCTGTTGCCATCCATCGTGATCTGCGGGCGCGCGCCGGGTTTTCGTTCGATTTTCTCAAATTGATATTGGTGCGAAAGAACCTTGCCGACCGGGTAGCCGTAACCGGCCTGGAATGCCATGAGCGCGGTGTTGACGACGCTCTCGTCCTTGCCCGAAAATTTTTCGGTGATGATTCTCCGCATCTTCTCGACATCGAGATGGAAAATTTTGCAGATGAGGCCGAGGACGAAAATGTTTTTGCCCTTGTCTTTGGCAGTGCCGCCGAGCGCTTCGACGGTGAGGCCAGTGATCGGAACGCCGACGTAAACGAAACGTTTGTCGTCGAGATTCGGCTCGACGTTATCCGAATCGTAAAGCAAGACGCCGCCTTCTTTCAGAAAATCGAGGTGGTCCTGATAACTGTGCTGGTAAAACGCGACGAGAAAATCGGCTTCGTCGCCGGCAGAAAGGACTTCGCCCGTGCCGATGCGGACCTGGAAAATGGACGGGCCGCCGGAAATGGTGGCGGGAATCGTCATGTAAGTCATGACGTCCTGGTCGCTGCGTCCGGCGAGCCGGGCGAGAAATGCGCCGGCGGATTGAATGCCGTCCTGCGAATTGCCCGCAAGCCGGATCACTGCGTCGTTGATGTTCTCGGGACGCAGGTCGGCGCGCTCCGACGGAGGTGCGCCCTTCGGTGTGCCCGCGGTTTGAACTTGATTATTACTTGGAGTTACAGAATCGCCCATGATGCAGTCAGCAACTTAACAAAAGTGCGGGATGAATCCAGCAGGCATTATTCCTGAGCGGGATAGAAGAAAAGTTCTTCGGCGTGGGCGCCGAAGAGAGCACGCGAGGGCGTCCGCACACAGGCGGACAGGCAGTGCGCTCCCCGGAAAGAATTAGGATCGCTTATCGATCGTAGGTGATGCCTTTTTCTTCGGCCTGTTTGCGAATGGTCTCCGCGATCTTTTCATCGAAGCTGTCGCCTTTGCCTTCGGCGGCGAGGCGTTTGTTCTCGGCCTGGATGTAGGCATCGCGCTTTTTTGAAACTTCATCGATTTCCTTTTGCACGGCGGCGCGTTCTTCCTGCGTCTTCGCGATGCGCGCTTCAATTTCTTCACGCGACAACTTTTGGAATTCCGCCGGAAGATTTTTCTTATCGATGGATTCGAGCTTCAGTTCGTTGTGTGCGAGTGCGTCGAGTAATTCGCCCGCGCCTTGTACCGATTTTTTCGTGTGAGCGTTGTAGCTGAGCCGATCGGCCGCAGCGGCGGCAGGCGCACTTTCGGCGAACGCCTGTTTCGCACCAACCTCGCGACGCACTTCGGCGTCGCCGTACGGAATCAATGTCCCGCCCATGCGCTTGTTCAATTTCGCCAGGTCGTCGTCCATCGGCGTCGAGACCACGGCCATGTTGCCTGATTGCGCGATGGCGACGTAACTTCCTTCCGACATTTTTGCGATCTCCTGCCAGATCGGCGTCGTCTCAGCCATGCCGCCGCATTGCACGGTATTGATAATGAGATCTTTTTTCGCGGCGGCGCGGCAGAGGTCCGGATATTTCGGGCCATCGGCGTAATCCATGTGCGGCGGCGCATCGCCGACGAGGAAGACAATCTTCAGAACTTTGCGATCCTGACTCCACGGCATTTTGTCGATCGCCTCGGCCAGCGCTTCGTTCACGCTTTCCGGCGTGTCGCCGCCGCCGCCCGCTTCGAATGCGCGCAAGTGCGCGTAGATCGAATCGATGTCGTCGGTCAGCTTGAACGACTTCACGACATATTCGTCGCCACGGTCGCGATAGCCGATCAGCCCGATCTTCAATTCCGGCGTCGGCTTGGCGCTGATCATTTCGTTGGCGATCGACCAGATTTTTTGTTTCGCGCCTTCGATCAAACCGCTCATCGAGCCGGTGGTATCGAGAACGAAACAAACTTCGATGCGCGGCTTGGTCGGCTTTATTTCAGGCGTTGTTTCTTTGGCGAGGAGCGCTTGCGAGCAAGCGAACAGTATGGCGAGGATTTTCGATGTGATTTTCATGTTTGAGTTTTCTATTCGGTGATTTCGTAAACGGTGTTGTCGAGCGCGAGCAGGACGTTCTGGCCGAGCGCCATCCAAGGCGCGGCTTCGGGATGTTTCTTGAGAAGATCGAAGTAAGCGTCGGAGTTGAACTGCACGCGCTGGTGATTGGTCGCGTTCTGCGCGTTTGCATCGACCCATTGCGTGCCGTTCTGGAAAAAGGCGCGGCCGTTCACGAACTTCGCCTGCTGCGTGTAACGCGTGATGCGCTCTGATTCCGCTTTGGCCGTCGGCGCGGCGATGGCGAATCCGCGCAACGATTCCGACGCGCCAGAGTCAATCGACGCACCTGGTTGCTCCGCGAATTTGAATGTGTTCTGACTGCGCGCGTTCGCGACTGCGTCTGCGCCGTCCTTCTTTTCTTTGAAACCGTTCCAGGCTTGGGCGACGTGATCGCGCGCCGCTGCGTCCGTGCTCATTCCCTGCAGCGATCGATCGGCCATCGGCACGCGGCGGCGATCTTCGTCTTCAACAATCAGATAAGCGGTGTACGGCGTGACGATGCCGTAGCGACGCGCGAGATCGGTCGCTTCATCGCGCAGCTCCGATGTCTCGCCGTGAATCCGGATTTCATCGAGCAAGAAATCCGACGCGTCGCGTCGCCCACAAGCGCGCGACATAATCATTCGATGAATTGCGATCATCGAATTTGACCTTGTAGGTGAAAGTCTGTTCGCGGCCGGCCGCCATTCCGGTGAGTTTGGCTTCCACTTCGCCGGAACCGCTGTAGCGCCCGGTCAAAACGAGCTGGTCGCCTTTGAACAAATCGGGCAATTCCGCCGGATACATCTTGCTCGTGCGCACGCCGCCACTGAATTCCAGATCGCACATTCGTTAGGGCCGGTTCCTTGATGCGCGTGTAAAAGTTCGAAACTTTTACTTCGAGATCTTCGTTCGCGAGCACGTACTGACTGAACGCGCGCGTGCCTTCGGCGATTTGATCGAGGAGTTGCGTATTCACATCCGATCCGATGCCGAACGAAAAGATGCGGACGTTGCCGGCTTTCTTGACCGCAGCCACGATCTCATCGGGATTGCGCGTCCCGACCGTGGGTAATCCGTCAGTAAGGAAAATGACGACGAACGGCCGATCGCTTTTTTCGGTGCGCGCTTTCAATGCTGCCTGGAGCGCATCGGCGATCGCGGTGCCGCCGATCGGTTTCAGTTCGCTCACGAAATCGGACGCGCGCTTGCGATGATCGGAATCGGCGTCGACCAGTTTGCCGAAGAGCGGTTCGGCTTCGGTCGAGAAACGCACGATATCGAAACGATCTTCTGCATTTAGATTTTCCACGCAGAAGGCGAGCGCCTTCTTCGCCTGCTCCAGCTTTGCGCCGGCCATCGAACCGGAAGTATCGACAACGAAAACGACATCCTTCGGCGCGACCTTCGATTCTTTCGCCACCGTCGGCGCTGCCAGCAGCAGGAAATATCCGTCTTCGCTATCAGCCTTGTGCGTGATGACGCTCAAGCCGACGTCGCGCGCTTCCGTGCTGAAGACGAGTTGGAAATCGGTATCCGGTTTTTCTTCCTTCGCTTCGTAACCAACGACCGCGCGGTTCGCGCCATCGCGTTTGATCTCAACTTTGTGACTCGGCGAATAAATCGACGCGAGCGGCTGCGCCGTTTTCACTTCAACCTTCACGCTCAAGTCCTTGATTGGCCGCGCGGAAAACTTCTCCGTGCTCAGCGGATACAGATAAGTGATCGCGCCGGTGTCGGAGCGCAGCAGCTCGGTGTAGGAAATCTTGATCGGCTTGCGACTGTGCGGCTCGATCGGAAAGATGCGCACCTTGAACAAGTCGCGGCCCGCGTACTCGAGAAGCGCGGGATCGCGCATCTTGCGCACGATATCTTCATAAATGCGGCGCGCCTTGTCCGCGGGAAGCAATTCGGCGTCCATCATTTTCCCGCCGATCTCCATGCTGAATTTGTCGATGTGCGCGCCCTTCGGAACCGGAAACATGTAGATGCCTTCGAGCCGCGCATCGTTCGGGTTGTAGAATTCCTGATCGATGGAGGTGACGGCGACCTGGCCGTCGATCTTCACGTCCACGTGATGGCTGGTCACTTCGAGCGGCGCGAAGGGATAATGGCCGGGCGGGACAAAGATCGGCCGCTCGACAACGATGAAGCCGTCGCCGTGAGCGGCAGAGCAAAGGCCCAATAAACAACCGGCCAGGACGAGGAGCGATTTTGCGTTCATGGAGAGTTAGTCGGCAGCGGCGAAAAAATGCTCCCGACTTTTTGCGCGGCATACGCTTCGCTCGACAGAAGAAGCGTGTTAAAGGAACGTCTACGCCATCGGCCGGCCTGAAGGCCGCGCGCCTAACGAGTCATGTATCGCCTGGATTGGATTGAGTCACTCAAATTACGCAAAGGCGAGGCGCACACGGCCGGCTCGATTCGCGACGTCAGCCCGACCGTCTGGAAACTCGGCTTCACCAGTTTGTTTACCGATATCTCGAGCGAAATGGTGAACAGCTTGTTGCCGGTTTACGTCGTGCTTCATCTGCACATGAGTCCGCTTCAGTTCGGAGCGATCGACGGTATTTACAACGGCGTGGCCATCGCGCTGCTAAGTCTGGTCGCCGGTTTTATCGCCGATCGCACGCGACGGCCCAAGGAAGTGGCGTTTGCCGGTTACGGCATTTCCGCCGTTTCCAAATTGCTTCTGCTCCTCGGCTCGGCCTGGAGCGGAATCGCCGCCATCATCGCGCTCGATCGCACCGGCAAAGGCGCGCGCACCGCGCCACGCGATGCGATGATCTCACTTGCCACGCCGCCGCAATCGCTCGCTCTCGCTTTCGCGGTACATCGCGGGCTCGATGCGGGCGGCGCGTTGCTCGGTCCGGTCGTTGCATTTCTCATCCTCTGGCGCATGCCGAATGCGTTCGATGCGGTCTGGGTCACGAGCTTCGCCTTCGCCGTGCTCGGGCTCGCCGTGCTCTGGCTCTTCGTGCAAAATCCGACAAATGTCGCGCCGTCGACGCGTCTGGATTTCTCGTGGCGAAAAATTGCCGAGGGTCGTTTTTGGAAACTGGCCGGCGTGGGCGGGCTTCTTGCGCTGATGACCGTGAGCGATGGCTTTCTCTATTTGCTCCTGCAACGGCGCACCGGTTTGGCGATCGGATTTTTCCCGCTCTTCTACGTCATAACGGCTTGCTCATACATGCTGCTTTCGATTCCGGTCGGCACGATCGCGGATCGTTTCGGTCGCGGACCGATTTTGCTGGCAGGTTATCTCACCGTTGGTCTGATTTATCTTTTTCTGCTGACCACAAACACGCTCAGCATCGTCGCCGGCCTTCTCTGTCTCTTTTTCCTGGGTCTTTACTATGCCGGGACCGAAGGTGTGCTCGCCGCCATGGCCAGCAGCATTATTCCCGCAGAATATCGAACGCGAGGCCTCGCCGTCCTCGCGACGACGGTCAGCACCGGGAAGTTTTGTTCATCGCTTTTGTTCGGCTGGCTCTGGCAAACGTGGGGGATGCACACTGCTCTCATCAGCATGTCGTTAGGCTTGGCCGGAAGTCTCAGCATCGCGGTATATTGGCTGCGACAATCTCGTCATGCCTAAGCGACTCATCATTTTTCTCGCGATCGTGCTTCTCTGCGTCGTCGGAGTGGGCGCTTACTTTTATCACATCAAAACACGAACGGCTTCGTCCGCGACCGCACGAACGCCGTTCGTCAGCAGTGCGGCTTCGCGAATTTACTTTCGCTACACCGGTGTGGACGAAAACTACGGCAAACTCGCCTTCGTTAGCCTAACGAATCTTAACGCGCCGCAATTCGTCAATGGGCTTTCCTGCGAGGTCGTCTATTTCGCGAACGGCAGCGGCATTTGTTTGCAGGCCGATCGCGGCATGTTTACGACTTACGCGGCGACACTGTTTGATTCGAAGTTCGCCACTCGCGCGACTTTCCCTCTGCATGGCGGGCCGAGCCGGGCGCGCGTTTCTCCCGATGGGAAAATTGCTGCGTTCACCGTTTTCCTGAGCGGTCACGGCTATGCCTCGCTGGATTTCTCTACCGAAACGCTGCTTGTCGACACTACGACAGGCAAAGTGATCATCTCGCTGGAAAAGGATTTGAAAGTGACGCGAGACGGGAAGCCGTTTCAGGCGAAGGATTTTAATTTCTGGGGCGTAACGTTCACGTCCGATTCAAAACATTTCTACTGCACTCTCTCCAGCGCCGGCGCTCATCATTTAATAAAGGGAGACATTGCGGCGCGGACCGCAGTCGTCGTGCACGACAACGTCGAATGTCCGTCGCTTTCGCCTGATGGCACACGTGTCGCTTACAAGAAGCGCTTCATCATCGACCGCCGGCTTATCTGGCAACTGTATGTCCTCGATCTCGCTACGCAGCGCGAAACGCCGCTCGCCGAGAAGCGCAGCCTCGACGACCAGATCGAGTGGCTCGATAACGATCACGTTCTCTACACCGTTTCCGATAATCCCGGCGGCTCGAGCGGGACGACCAACGTCTGGAAAGCTGATGCCGCCGGCACGGGCACGCCTGCCATGTTTCTGCCGAAAGCTTATTCGCCTTCAGTGGTGCGATGAACGCTGATGTTCGTGAAGTTGATCTAATCGACGCGTGTCGTCGCGGTGACAGCGAAGCGTGGGATGCTTTGTTCGACAAATATTACGGCGTGGTCGCGCGGTTTGTTTTCCAATTGTCGGCGGAGTTCAGTCACGAAGACACGGAGGAGATTTGCCAGGAGACATTTCTTTCGGTCGTGCGCAGCCTCAAATCTTTTCAGGCAAAGAGTGCGTTTCAAACCTGGCTGCTGCGGATCGCAGCGAACAAGGCGATGGATTATCGGCAGAAAACAAAGGCGGCGAAACGCGGCGGAAATGCGATTCATGTTTCTCTCGATGGCGCGCGCGACAGCGACGATCCGCCAATCGATCCTCCTTCTTCGCGTCCCGGACCGGATACATTGCTGTTGAACACGGAAACATGCCTGCTCGTTAGGCAAAGTCTCGACCGGCTCGGCGAGACGTGTCGTGAGATCATCGAATTGCGTTATTACGGCGATCTGAGCTACGACGAGATCGCGGCAGAGCTGCGATTAAATCCAAAGACCGTGAGCTCGCGATTAAGCAAGTGTCTCGATCAGCTGGGCGTCATCGCGAAAGAAATTTTTCCGCCGGAACATTTATTTGCCGTCTAATTAATAAGGTCATGCCAGACGAACCCAAAAAACCGATCGAAGAGCTTCTACAGGCATCCGCTAAAGCGCGGCGCGCTGAGTTTGGCTCCGATCCGAAAATGCCGAATCCGATGCGGGCGCAATTGCACGACGAGATCAGGCGCATGGCGCGAGAAGATGAGCCGAAACCGCGGCGCAGCTGGAATTGGTTCGCGATTTCGTGGCCGGTCGGAACCGTGGCCGCTGCGGTTCTGGTGGTTGCGTTTGTGATGTCGCGTTCGCACGAACTGCAACCGCCTAACGAGAGCCGACAATCGGCAGCAAATCCGCATGCGCGCGGGAAGGGGCTACTGCGGCGGGCCGCGCCACAGGTTGCGGCCAAAGCGGCCGCCCGGAGCACGACGGAATCCACCGATCTTGGGAAAGCAGACGAAGAAAAATCGAATGCTTCGGGAAGCTTTGCCGATGTCGCCGCAGCACCGAGACAGGAAATGCCGGCTGCGGAACCGAGGCTGGAGAGTCCTGGCTCGTCCTCGGCGTTCTTCGTTCAACAGGGTCAGAAAACTCAGATCAATATCAATCAGCAATTTTCGCGAAATCTGCCACGCGTTGCGGCGCGGGCTTCAAAGCCAAAAGATGCGATCAATGTATTGAACACGTTTCAGATTCAGCAAACCGGCGATCAAATTCGCGTGGTGGATGCGGACGGTTCGACTTACACGGGCAAAATCGAACCGATTACGCAGGATGCGCTGCAATCGAAGCGGGCGCTGCCGGAGCAGGAAAACAGCAATCAATTTTCGTTTCGCGCGACGGGATACAACAGCAGTCTAAAAAAACCGATCGTCTTTCGAAGGCAACTACATCGCCATGCCAACGCAGCGCAGGCGCCTAACGAATCCGCCCCCGCGAATCAGCAGCAAATGCCGGCGCGCATTGTCGGAACGGCGAAAATGGGCGGTGAAGCGCCGATCGAAGTGGATGCAACCTCAGTTCCGCAATGACGTCGAAGTTCATCTTAGCGCGCAGCGACAGTCTGGGGAGCGCACGCGCCTCGCGTGCCCGTTTCGGCGCCTCGCCGAAACAAATTCTTCGGAGCCTGGTATCGTTTCATACGGGAAATCAAGTGCGCGATGGCGAGGGCGCCATCGCCAGCACGCGAGGCGCGTGCGCTCCCCGGATTTTCGCGCTCTGCTCGTCATCAAATGGTAACTCGAACTAAGTCGAAAATTCTGGCTGCCTGTTTGCTTCTGTTTTCGTTGACTCGTCTGGGAGCGGAAAGCAGCCCGCCGAATTTCGACGCCGCAGCCGCGGAACGTTTTGCGAAGCTGGCTTTGGCTTGCGTAGATAAAGAATATCCAAACAAGATCAGCCACGTCTTGAACAGCGACGCGGACGTGGCGCCGCCGCACAAACTGACACCGGCGTTTTGCGGTTGCTATGACTGGCATTCATCGGTGCACGGCCACTGGCTACTCGTTAGGCTAATCCGGACATTTCCCGATGCGTCGTTTGCTGCGCCGGCGCGCGAAGCATTACGCAAAAGTTTGACGGCGGAAAATCTGAAGCAGGAAGCCGCGTATCTGAACGGAAAGGGCCGCGCCAGTTTCGAGCGACCGTATGGGTTGTCGTGGCTGCTGCAGTTATGCGCGGAACTGCGCGAATGGGACGATCCGCAAGCGCGCGAGATGCTGGCGAATCTGCGGCCGCTGGAAGAAGCGGCGGTGGAGCGCTTGAAAACGTGGTTGCCGAAGTTGGAACATCCGGTGCGGATTGGCGAACACGATCAGACTGCGTTTGGTCTCGGGCTGATGCTCGACTATGCGCGAAGCAAGCATGACGATGCCTTCGTCAAACTTCTCGTCGATTCGGCGCGGAAATTTTTCCTGAACGACAAGAATTGTCCGCTTAATTACGAACCGTCGGGAGAGGATTTTCTTTCGCCTTGCCTGGGCGAGGCCGACGTGATGCGGCGCGTGCTTCCGCAAAAAGAATTCGCGAAATGGTTGAGAGCGTTCATGCCGCAAATTCCTGCCGCCAGAGACGGCGGCAGCTACAACACCGAATGGCTTCGAGTCGCCGTCTCGCCCGATCCGAGCGATCCGAAACTGGCGCATCTCGATGGATTGAATCTTAGCCGCGCGTGGATGCTCGAAGGAATTCTTTCGGCGCTGCCGCGTGATGATTCCCGCCGGTCTGCACTTCAAGCTGCAGCCGACGCGCACGCTCGCGCGGGTCTCGCCGCTGTCACCGGCGAGCATTATGAAGGCGGACATTGGCTCGGCAGTTTTGCGGTTTACCTGACGACCAAGCGCGGGATTCCAACGCAGTAATCGCGTTGCGATGCTGGTGGATCGTGCGCTCCGCGCGCGATGCTAATGATGGCGCCGAAGGCGCATTGTTTTCAACATCGAGCAAGGGACTGCTCGATCCACCTTATTCAGTCGCAGAACTGAAGCGCAACGCCTTGCGTAATTGCACGGGCAATTCCGGCAGACTTCGACGTTCGATCAGAAATGTGATGATGCCGGCGAGCTCTTTGTAGATGTAGTTCTTGTTCACGGCGCCCTGGAGATATTGCTCGCCGCTGCTGCCGCCCGTGCCGACGCGCGTCCCGATCATGCGCCGCACCATTTGCAGATGTCGGTAACGAAAGTTGGCGAGCTGCTCGTCGATTTCGATCAAGGCATTGAGTAATGCGAAGGGCAAACGGAACAGCGGCTCATCGCGATAAAGCATGATGAAGAGCGCGGCGCGCAATGAGCCCGGTGAAAGATCGCCGGCGCCGGTTTTGAAAAACATGTCGTCGAATTTCCCGAGAAGATCCGGTTTGTCGTCGCGCGCGGAAAGACTTTCGCCGTACAATTTGCGATAACGTCGCCAGAATTTCGGCCGATCGGCGTCGCCTTTTTCTTCGCTCCAATCCTTCCAAAACGAATCGTCGAAAAATGGCATTCGCTCGAGCCATTGCTCGACGAGTTTTAAGAGCGAAGGCAATTTCTCCGCTTCGGTGATGTCTTTGTAATCCTGCTCGTTGAAACCGCCGACGTCGGTGTGTTTGTAATAATCGGGGCGGAAACGGTTCTCCATGCGCAGACCGAGCGTCGATTCGATCTGGCGGAATTGCTTGCTTTGAAAACCCGACGCGCCTTCAAGGTTTGAACGGAAATCGAGGAAGTCGAGCGGTGTCATCGTTTCGAGCACGTCGACTTGTTGATTGAGCAGCTTCCAAATCTCGACGACACGCTTGAGACGATGCGCGACGACGTTCATGTCGGGGCCGTTATCGTCCGCTGTCGGCTGGCGCAAAACATCGCAGCAGGCACGCAGCTCATGCAGGATTTGCTTGAACCAAAGCTCGTAGGTCTGGTGCACGATGATGAAGAGCATTTCATCATGCGCCTGAACCTTGCCGTCTTTCAGACTAAGCGGCTTCTGCAACGCGAGCAGTTCGTCGACGCCGAGATAAGTCCCGTAATACTGATTGAACGGACACTCCATCCCGGATTGTCTCGCACCGCCCACGGTGGAGTCAATCTGCGGATTTTCTATTCCATGCAACGCGAACAGATGCCGTTGCGCTTTTTACTCGTTAGGCGAAATGACGGATTATGTTCTTCCTCCTCGAATCGAACCACGCGTTTGAGCCGCGCGCCGTATCTGATGCGGGCGCGCAGGCTCGGCTGAAATTGAGCGCCGTTGGACTTGGACGAAGACTTGATGAAGTCGGCAAGAAGTGAAACGGAGTTTTTCATTCGCTGAAACCTGCCGGCGAATTGTGACGAGCAAAATGGAGATCACGTCACAATTTTGTGAAATCGAACGGAGCGAGGACGGACGCCCGGAGCTACTTCATTTCCACCATCTCGCAGACATTTCCGCGCACATCGCTGCGCGTGAACTTTCGATCCTGCGGGAAAATGCGCACCGGAATGTCGTAGCGCGGACTCATCGTCACGCGCACGGCGCTCTCAATCTTTGCGCCGCGGACGACCTGAAGACGGAAGCGTTGCAGAATCATCGAGATGGAAATTTTCATCGCCTGCATGGCGAAGATGGCGCCGATGCATGCGCGCGGTCCGGCGCTGAACGGCATGTATTCGTAATGAGACGGATCGATCGTTAACCATCGATCCGGCACAAAACTTTTCCGGCTCCGGGTAAAGATCCGGTTGGTGATGGGTAAGGAAGATGCCGCAAATAACGCGCGAGTTTTTCGGAATGTTGATGACCACCCATCTTCACATCGGTCATGGTCGGTACGAACGGTCCATGGAACCGGCGGAAGAATGCGCATGCTTTCTTTGATCACGCGCTCGAGCAGCCGGCAACTGCGACAGTTGTTCGCTTCGCGGCGGCGCACCGCACAAGACAGCATCCAATTCGTCCATCAGCTCGTGCAAAATCTTCGGATGTTGCGCGAGAAGAAAGAGGGTCCACGTCAATGTGCTCGCGGTCGTCTCGTAGCTGGCGCCGAAAAGGATCGTCGCCTGTCCCACCAGTTCGGTATCAGTCATTCCGTGGTTTTCGTCGTCGCGCGCTTGCGTGAGGATGGAAGAACATCGGTCCGCCCCTCGGGATTTTTCCGGCGCTGATCGATCATGGAAAGAATTACGCGTTCGAGTTTCTCCGCGTGTCTAAGTATGCGGCGGTAAGGCGTTCCCGGAAGATCGAAGGGGAAGAGACCCACGGAGGCAGAAAAATTCCCGTGCAGCCATTTTTCAATCATGCTTCCAATTCTTAGAGCCTCGCGCGGATCCGGACTGAACAAGACAGTGCTGGCGAGACGAAGCGCGATGTTGCGCATTTCGCGATAGAGATTGCGAACGGTTCCGGCCGCCAATCGTTCAGGATATCGTCCGCGGTCTTCACCATGATCTGGTGGTAACCCTCGACCGCCTTCTTATGAAATGGCGGCATGACGAGTTTGCGCTGCTGTTTATGTTGCGCGCCTTGCATGCGCGTGAGCCCGAAACGCAATCTTCGCTGCGCGGAGTTTTCCGGTCCGGGCAATGTCTGTCCCATCGTGCGAAACAATTCCGGATCGCCCAGGACCTGCCGGATGTATGCGGGACCGGAAATCAAAACGTTCAGCCGGTTTTTTTCATGAGGCAAAACGTGGCCGAGAACGGTGAGCTCGCCATTTTTCCGGTAGGCGTCGCGCATGCAACCAATGGAGTCGCGGAAAAATCTGATGTAGTACGGCAGCGCCTCCAAACCACGCATCAAACGCGGCGGGCTCACCGTTTCAGAAATTGCTTTGTTCTCGACGACCGTCTGCATGCAGCGGCTAGTTTTACTATTCGATGTCGATTTCGCGCACGCCTTTTTGCATAGCGCACGGCTTCCACTTGATTGCGCATCCTGTGCGCGAATGCGATGAAGGTCGGATGATGGCGACAAGACGATGAGCTGCCGCCGTCACGGCGGCAGAACTACACGCACCGCGCAGAGACGCCGCTACATCGGCGCCAGTGACGCGGTAGCTGCAAGGACGAGAATCGCAAACATGATTACGCAGGCTTTCGTGCTCGGGGCTGGACTCGGGACGCGCTTGCGGCCGTTAACGGATGATTTGCCGAAACCGCTCGTGCCGATTTTCCAAAAGCCGCTCATCACTTTTGCCTTCGATCATCTGATCGACGTGGGAATCACGAAATTCTTCGTGAACACCCATCGTCAACCGGAACGGTTCGCGGAATGTTTTCCCTGGTGCGGTTTATCGAGATCGTCCGATCGGATTTCGGCACGAACCGGTGTTGCTTGAGACAGGTGGAGGTATCAAGAACATTCAGGACTTGTTAGGCACGGAACCGTTCATTGTTTATAGCGGCGATATTCTTACGGACGTCGATCTGGCGCCGTTGATCGACGAACATTTCCACCGGAAAAACGATGTCACGCTCGGCCTGCGCAAGACGGGACTCGACGAAGGTGTGGTGCTGCGCGACAGCCAGATCGTTGCGATCAGAAAAAAAGGCGAACCACCGGGGGATTACGATTTCGCCGGCATTTCCATTTGGAACGCGGGAATTTTCGATCGCATCCCGCCAGCGACGAAAATTTCGTTCATCCCGATTCTCGTGGATTGGATTCGACAGGGTGGGCGCATCGGCGGTGTGGTCCTCGGCGAAAGAAAATGGTTCAACATCGGAACGCGCGCAGATTATTTGGAAGTCCATCGCACAATCGCTCAGGAACGTTGGAAGCCTGCTTACGTGACGGAAACACAATGGCCCAATTGGGTTGCGTCCGACGCAACAGTGTCGCCAACCGCAAAGCTCGGCGGCTTTTATTCCATCGGAACAGGGTGTTCGGTCGGTAACGACGTAATGCTCGAAAACAGCATTCTTTGGCCCGGTGCACAAATTGCTTCCCGAAGTCGCCTCCAGAACTGTATTGTCCGCTCCCATCGAAAAGCGCAAGGCGCCCTCCATGACCTCGATATCTAGCTCGGATTTATTGCTGCATCAGACACGCATACGCTTTCCCGCGTTCAGCGATGCGAAGGTCAATATCGCGCCGATCGAAAAAGGCGGATCGGATCGCAGATTTTATCGGGTTCGTTTTTCCCCCGAGCAAACAATCATTCTCGTAAAATATAATCTCGAGCGGGAGGAGAACCGGCTTTACGTCCAGATCGCGGAGTTTTTGGCAGAACACAAAATTCGCGTGCCGAAAGTTTACTTTCATGATCCGGAGGAAGGTCTCATCTGGATCGAAGATCTGGGCGAAATCGATTTGTGGAGTCATCGCGAGGAGAGTTGGCTTGTGCGTCAATCGCTCTATGAGTCCGCACTCGATCAAGCCGCCCGTCTGCATCGCCTGCCGCTGGACAGCGCGCAGGATATCCGTCCGCATCTCGCCCCGGAATTCAACGCCGCGCTCTATCATTGGGAGCAAAATTATTTTTTCGAGAATTGCCTCGGCCGCTATTTCGGTTTGTCGGGACAGCAGATTGCCGAGTTGGCGGATCTGCCTGCGCTGCATGAAATCGCGCAAGCGCTTGGGAGATCTGCCGCGCGTTTTAGTGCATCGCGATTTTCAATCGCAGAATATCATCGTTCGCAACGGCCAGGCCTGCCTGATCGATTTTCAGGGAATGCGGCCGGGCCTGGCGGAATACGATCTCGCATCGTTACTTTACGATCCGTATGTCACATTTTCCTCGGACGAACGGGCGCAGTTACTCGAATACTACTGGACTGTGCGTGGCGAAAAAGAGTCGCCCTCGCCGCAAATTTTCGAGCACTGTGCGATGCAACGTTTGATGCAGGCACTCGGCGCCTACGGGTTCCTTGGTCTGGTCAAAGGTTCCAAGTCATTTCTCAAACATATTGCGCCGGCGATGGAGTCGCTGCACTCATTGATCACGAACCAACCAGGCCTCAAGAAACTCGAGCGGACTCTCGCTACGCTGTCGCCAAGTGCGCAGACTCGTTAGGGTTATGTTCAGATGAACTCTGTTCTTGTTCGGCCTGCGGAATGATGCTGGGATAATCAGGTGGAGAACGCTGGTCATCGCGACAAGAACATGCTGCGCGGCGTCGCCTGGGGCGCGATGCTCGTGGCGAGTCCGCTGCCGGATATCATCTTCCGGCAATTTGCCGTTGATTCACCGGCGTGGGTACCGCTTGCGCAAATCGGTGTGCTGCTTGCCGGCACGATCGCGTGCGCGTGTTCGCCCAGCTGGCGAGGGATGTCTGGATTCATCCTCGCGCTCGCGGCATTGCGTCTCGGTTGGTCGGTCATCATGCCGACATTCGCATGGAGCGATGGCCTCACTGTGTGGACACAACATCTCAACTGGGGCCAGCGCTTGCTTGTTGCACGAGTCCTCGCCGTAAGTGGGGCGGTCCTTATCGGTCTAACGTTAATTGGCAGCGGGTTAACTCGGCGGGATTTATTTTTGCGTTGGGGCGATCCGAGCGCACCGGCACGGCCTATTCTCTGGATCCGCCGCTCCATGCCATGGACGCGATTCGGGCCGTTGCTGTTGCTCGTATTCGGCGTAGTCCTGCCGCTGTTCCTGTATTTTTCAATGCGTCCAGATGCTTCGCTCGCCGGGCGCATCTGGCAATTTCTCCCATGGGGAATCGCGACGGCGATTGTGAATGCGGCGAATGAGGAATTTCAATTCCGCTGTGTATTGCTGGCTCGGCTCAAACATTTGCTCCCGGAAAACGAAACCGTCTGGATCACCGCCTGTTTCTTCGGACTGGCCCATTACTATGGCCAACCGTCAGGGCCATTTGGCGTGGTGCTTGCCGGGATTGCAGGCTGGCTGTGGGGCAAGAGCATGATCGAGACACGCGGATGGACCTGGGCTCTTTCCATTCACATCGTCCAGGACATCGTCATCTTTGCGTTTCTGGCAATGACGCCAGCCTAACGAGTAATTTAGTTCGTCAGAAAAGGATTCGAACGCCTTTCCTCTCCGATCGTCGTGGGCGGTCCATGACCAGGCAGGACGGTGACATTATCTCCGAGCGGAAATAATTTCTCTTTTGATTCCATCGAAAAGCACATCCGCATCGCCGCCCGGCAAATCCCAACGCCCCACTCCGCCGGCAAAAAGCACGTCGCCGCCAATGAGCAGTTCCTCTTCGCGCAGAAAGAAGCAAAGACTGCCCGGGGAATGGCCGGGCACTTCGTAGATCTCAAACTTAAGTCCGAGAAATTCGCGCCCGGGTGTTTCCTCAATCAGAAGATCGGGTTGGGCCGGTTCGACATCGAATCCGAAACCGAACTTCCGGAAAAAATCCGGGTCCGATATCATCGGCACAGTGTCCGGATGGCAGCCAACCGGACAGCCGAAGCGTCGTTTGATTTTCGCAACGTCCGGGATGTGGTCGATGTGACCGTGCGTTAGCAGCAAGAGCTTAAGCTCGACGCCGCGCGAAACGAGCCAGTCACAAGCGCCATCGGGGGCGTCGAATAGAATCGGTCCCTGCGGCGCCTGTAGCAGATAGCAATTCGTTTCAAAAATTCCGCCGCAAAAAGTTTCGTAATGCATTTTGGAGCCGGAAAATGGTAGCATCAAACCATCACTACGCATTTCCCGTCCATTCGGAACAAAACCTGCATCTTACAGATTTATTTGCGGTCACGTTTGAATTTTCCGGCTGCACGATTGTCTCACTCACCAACACCGATGCAGCCGCCCGTTTGTTTGCGTTCCATTTGAACTCTGGCACCTTGGATAACCTTTTTTCTCGAATGAAGTCTCTTATTCGTCCTTCAATCACACTCACTGCAATTTCGCTCGCGACTGCGCTGGCGGTGTCCCCGCTCCATGCGAAAACAGACTCCGAGCAAGTCGCGGTTTCGGTCGGGCGGCTTCTCGAGGAAGGGCATTACACGCATCAGCCGCTCAACGACGAAGTTTCCAAGAAATTTCTCAAAACCTATCTCGAGTTGCTGGATTTCAGCCATCTGTTTTTCACGCAAAAAGATGTCGATGCGCTGAACGCAAAATACGGCACGGCGCTGGACGACGATGTTCTTCTGGGAAATCTGAAACCGGCTTACGAGATTTTTGATCTCTACCAAAAGCGCGTTGATGACCGAGTGGCCAAGATCAAGGATTACCTGAAAAATCCGCCGACCGAATTCAAAGGCGACGGCTCCGTTACGCTCTCTCGCCAGAAAGCGCCGTGGCCGAAGGACGACGCGGAAGCCGATCAAATCTGGACCGCGCGGATTGAGAATGAGCTGCTTCAGGAAAAACTGAGCGAACATCCGATCGAGCCCGGGCCGAAATTGGTAGCGCGGCGTTACGATCGTCTCGCGCGTAACGTGCACGAAGAAGACCGCGACGAACAAATGAAGCTGTTCCTCGATGCGCTCGCGCAAACTTACGATCCGCATTCGGAATATCTGAGCAAGGCCGATCTCAAGAATTTCAGCATTAACATGGGCCTGTCGCTGGTCGGCATCGGCGCGATGCTCCGCTCGGAAGATGGCTATGCGAAAATCGAGAGCCTGGTTCCCGGCGGTCCGGCACAGACAGATGGCCGCATTAAGGTCGGCGATCGTATTACCGCAGTCGCGCAAGGATCGGCGGACTTCGTCGACGTTCGGGACATGCGTTTAGACAAAGTCGTCGAGATGATTCGCGGGAAAAAAGGCACGAAGGTTCGCCTGCTCATTATTCCGGCGTCAGCACCTGATCCGTCGCGACGCAAGACAATCGATCTCGTGCGCGCGGAAATTAAACTGAAAGACCAGGAGGCGCGCGCCGACATTATTATTAAGAAGGACGCCGACGGAAACCCGGTGAAACTGGGTTGGCTGACTTTGCCATCGTTCTATGCGGACATGGATCACCATGCCAAGAGCACAACCAGAGACGTGCAGGCGTTGCTCAAACGTTTGCGAAAAGAAAACATCGCCGGGCTGGTCATCGATCTGCGGCGCAATGGCGGCGGTTCGCTCGAGGAAGCGATTGCGCTGACCGGTTTGTTTTTGAAATCGGGACCAATCGTGCAGACGAAAGATTCGCACGACCACATCTCCGTTTCGAACGATCCGGATCCTGGAATTGAGTATGCCGGTCCGCTTGTTGTCCTGACCAGCCGGCAAAGTGCTTCGGCGAGCGAAATCTTTGCCGCAGCACTGCAGGATTATGGACGCGCCGTGATCGTTGGCGATAAGAGCACGTTCGGCAAAGGCACGGTGCAGACGATTCTCGAGATCGGCCGGTTCACGTCGCTTCTCGGGAGCCGTTCGCAGGATGACGGCGCGCTGAAATTAACCATTCAAAAATTCTATCGCGTGGCGGGCGGTTCGACACAGCTTCACGGCGTAACGTCCGACATTGTTCTGCCAACGCTGACCGATCTTCCCGAATACGGCGAAGGCGCGCTCAAGAATTGTTTGGCCTACGACGAAGTGCCAAAGGCGAAGTTCACAAAATGGTCGGATACGCATTCGCTCTTCCTCGATGAATTGAAGCGGCGCGATGCCGAGCGCGTCCAGGCGGATCCGGATTTTCATTATGTCACTGAGGACATGGAGCGGCTCCGTCACAAGCTCGACGAGAACAAGATTTCGTTGAACGAAGATTTTCGCCGCAAAGAGCTGACTGAAGACAAGCTCCGCAAAGAAACGCGCGCGAAAGAGCGACTCGCTCGCAACGTTGAAGAGCCGCGCATTTATCGGCTCACGCTGGAGACCGTCGATCAACCGAATCTGCAATTGATCATGTTCCCGGGAAAGATGGCTTCGGCGAAGAAGAACGGCTCGTCACTCAAAGTTGCGCCGGAAGCCGCGCCCGACAGCGATTCAGATGACGATGGTCTTATCGGTGGCGATGACGACACAAAAGAACCGGCGATCGATCCCGAGCGCGACGAGACACTCAATATTCTGACCGACCTGGTGAATTTGACGGCGGGACCGAAGACCGCCAGCACGACGAAACCGTAAATTTGTAGCGGCGGTCTGTGACCGTCGCACTTTTCCCGGCTAACGCTGCGTCTCCCGAGAAGATTTCGAGCGACGGTCACAGACCGCCGCTACAGAATGAAGCCGCGCTTCGGCACGAGCACCGTGGCAGTTTGCGTGAAGACGATCTCGTCTTTCTGATTGCGCGTTGCATAACGAATCCTCGCCGTTCCGCGGTCTGGCTTTGATTGCGATTGGCGAACATCAACGATCTCAAGCTGCAACCGCAATGTGTCGCCCGGCCGGACCGGCCTTGGAAAACGCATTTCGTCCACACCAAGACCAATCGCCCCGCCGGCCAGATTCAAATCGCTCGTCACGAGCAAACGCATCGTGATCGCAGCCGTGTGCCAGCCGCTTGCGACCAATCCGCCAAAGACACTTTTCTTCGCCGCGGCGTGATCGAGATGAAACGGCTGCGGATCAAACTCACGCGCGAATTGCATAATCGCGCTCTCGGTCACTTCGTAGGAGCCCGATTCGAAACGATCGCCAACTTTGAGGTCTTCCAGATATCGTTCTTTCACGAATGACTCCAGAAAGGGAAATTCAGACTGCGATCGGCGCTTTGATCGCGGGATGAGGGTCGTAGCCGACGAGTTTGAAATCTTCGAAACGGAATTCGTGAATGTCCTTCACGGCCGAATTAATTTCCATTCGCGGTAGCGGACGGCACTCACGGGAAAGTTGTTCGCGCGCCTGTTCGAGGTGGTTTTGATAGAGATGCAAATCGCCGAAAGTGTGAATGAATTCGGCTGGTTCCAAATCGCAGACCTGCGCGACCATCATCGTGAGCAACGCATAGGAAGCAATGTTGAACGGCACACCGAGAAAAAGATCGGCGCTGCGCTGGTAAAGTTGGCAACTCAATCCGCCATCCTGCACGTAAAACTGGAAGAGCACATGACACGGCGGCAACGCCATCTTCTCGATTTCCGCGACGTTCCACGCGCTCACGATTAGTCGCCGGCTTTCCGGATTCGTTTTGATCTGTTCGATGACGCGATCGATTTGATTAATGCGCTCGCCGTTTGCTCCGCGCCAGGCGCACCATTGCGCGCCGTAAACCGGTCCGAGCTCACCATTCTCATCCGCCCATTCATCCCAAATCGTCACGCCGTGTTCTTTCAGATAACGAATATTCGTTTCGCCACGCAAAAACCAGAGCAGCTCGTAGATGATCGATTTGAGATGCAATTTCTTCGTTGTCAGGAGCGGAAACCCTTCTCGCAAATCGAAACGCGCCTGCGCCCCGAAGATCGACAATGTCCCGGTTCCGGTGCGATCGCCGCGAGGCGTTCCGTGTTCGAGCACCAACCGAAGAAGATCGTGATATTGCCGCATGTTACATTTACGTGACAACGCGTGACAAAATTACATTCGCAAATTGTCAGCCGCGATGACTTCCGCCATCATTCCGTTCGCGCCTCGCATACAAATCTCTTTAGCGCATGAAGTCGACTCCAACCAAAAAAATCCTGATCATCGAGGACGAGCCCGATGTGATCGACCTGCTCACTCTGCAATTGCGGAAGTCCGGCGAATTCGGTGTGGCCACGGCGACGGACGGCGCGACCGGCGTTCGCAAGGCGCGCGAAGAAGCGCCCGCGCTTATCATTCTCGACCTCATGCTGCCGAAGATGCCGGGACTGGAGGTGTGCAAAATCCTCAAGTCCGATCCGGCCACACGCGACATCCCGATCATCATGTTGACCGCGAAAGCGGAGGAAATCGACCGCATCGTCGGCCTTGAGTTCGGCGCAGACGATTACGTAACGAAACCGTTTAGCCCGCGCGAAATTCTTCTGCGCATCAAAGCGATAATACGTCGCCGCGCAGGCGAATCGGCCGAGGAAAAATTGAGCTCCGGCCTCATTACCGTCGATCCTTCACGCCATCACGTCGCTGTTGCGGGAAAACCAATTCGCCTAACGAGTGTAGAATTCAAACTCCTGACCATGTTGCTGCGCCGGCCCGGACGTGTGCAAACGCGCGATCGATTGCTCAACGAAGTTTGGGGCTATGAAAGCGTGATCGATACGCGCACAGTGGACACGCACGTGAGACGGCTTCGTGAAAAACTCGGGAAGGCGGCCGATACCATCGAGACCGTCCGCGGTTTCGGTTATCGCGTTCGGGAAAGTTGACCGCGCATGTGGTGGCTTCCACTCGCTCTTCTCCTTGTCGCATTTGCCCTTGTGCTGTTTCGGATGTGGCGACGCTGGATCGCGCCGTGGCATCAGGTTCAAAAATTGGTCGAAACGATCGCGAGCGATCAACAGCCAACAAGCTTTTTGCTGACTGCCAATCCGCCCGCGCACGCTCTCGGTCTCGCGCTGGAAAAGATTTCGGATCGGCAGCGTGAATTAACCGAGCGCGCGCACGAGAGAGAATTCAGCTTCGAAGCGATTCTCGGCGCGATGCTGGACGGTTTGGTCGTAATCGACGACAACCGGCGCATTCAGATGGCGAACGCGGCGTTCGCACGGCTGGTTGAACGCGACGACATCGCTCCAGGCACGCCTTTGTTTGAAACCTTGCGTGACGCAACGGTAGAACATGCGGTCACGGAAACGATTCGCACGGGAGAACCTCGTCAACACACCTTGCGCATGACGCGTCGTTCCGGCGACGCGATCGAAGTGGAGGTCAGCGCCGTCGCGCTGCACAAGAAATCGAATCGTGTGCGCGGCGTCGTTCTTCTCTTCCGCGATATCACCCAGTTGCGACGGGTCGAAGAAGTGCGACGCGATTTTGTCGCTAACGTCTCGCACGAATTGCGCACGCCGCTCTCAATTTTCCGCGGCTATCTCGAGACACTTCTCGAAGATCCGAAGCAGCCGCCGGCAGAACTGCGGCGCATTTTTGAAGTGATGGAGAAACATTCCAACCGTTTGAATCTGCTCGTCGAAGACGTTTTGAGCCTGGCGCAACTGGAGGAACCAAAAACGCGTCTCACCTTCACGGAGATTTATCTTCCGGATTTTCTGGCGTCGATTTTGCGAGATTGGCAAAAGCGTTTCGATGCGAAATTGCTGCACTCATCGCTCGAGGCGCCGGAGGATTTGCCGGTCATCTCCGCCGATGAACATCGTTTGCAGGAGGTCATCTACAATTTGCTCGATAACGCCGTGAAGTATTCGCAACCAGAAGGCAAAATCGACCTGCGCGCGACACGCACTGGCGACTACGTTCGCCTCGCCATTTCCGATAAGGGAATCGGAGTGCCTTCGCGAGATTTGCCGCGGATTTTCGAGCGGTTTTATCGCGCGGACAAAGCGCGCAGCCGCGAACTCGGCGGCACCGGCCTTGGATTGTCCATCGTGAAACATATCGTCGAGCTGCATGGCGGACGTGTCGAAGCCGAGAGTGCGCTCGGCTTTGGAACAACGATCAGCGCGATCTTGCCGATTCAACCGCGCGACGGCGAGTCTGTCACAGAAACGTAACACTAAATTAATTGCCCGGTCGCAACCCTGTCCCGCATCGTTGCCGGCAGTGGATGCCGTCGCTGAAATGCCGCCCGTTGCTCCGAGTTGGACGCCGTCGCGGGTGGGAAAGTTTACTGCCGAAAAAGCGATCAAGCTTTATTTCGGCGGCAACGCTTTTGTCGCCATTCTCGTTCTTGCCCTCATCACGATTTTTCTTTTCCGCGAAGGCGCCGGTTTCTTCGGAGAAAATCTAAGAAATCTTCGGATTTATCGGCAGGCAGGTCTTGAATATGTCGATATTATTCGCACCGAAGCGGAGCAATACTCCGCTCTTTCTCGCGCGCTGAATGATTTTCGGCAACGGCAGGCGCTTGTCTCGGCCGAGAAGAATATTCCGGCCGCAAAAATCGCGGCGGAACTTGCGCCCTTCGATCGATTCAGCGCTGCGTTCGGGGATGCTGCGGAAAATTTGCACGGCCTCGTTTCCGATTTAACCGACGAGGCCAGCGCGTTGAAAGAGCAGATGATCGTCCGCACCGAGATCGCGGAACAAAAGGCCGGTCTGGAACGGCGACACGACTACGCGGGGGCGGCGAAAATAACCGTTCCCAATGTCGATCAAGCAGGAGCGCTCGCGAAATTGCGCGAAGGAACGCCGGCTTTCGAGCAGGTCAGCGCCGATCTGCGCGCGAAGATTGATCCACTGCTTGCGTCCGCGCCGCGATTTTCCGACAAGACGACGCAGAAACTTTTTGAAAAGTGGCAGGCTCGAGTTCGCGCGTATCGAGATGATCTGCCGAACGCCGCAAAAAAGTTGCGTGCCTGGTCGCCGGATCGTCCGGTGAAATGGTATCGCTGCATCACGTCATTCCTTTTCGGGCGCGAATGGATCACGGCAAGTTTCTGGCAGGATTGGTATGGAATCATTCCGTTGCTCGTCGGATCGATCATGGTCGCGATCGTCGCACTGGTCATTGCCGTTCCACTCGGCGTGGCCTCGGCGATTTATGTGAGCGAGGTTGCTTCGCCTAACGAGAAGAAATTCATCAAGCCCTACATCGAATTTTTCTCCGCTATTCCGTCTGTCGTGCTCGGCTTTTTCGGAATTGCCGTTGTCGGACAGGCGATTCGCGCTGCCTCGCAATCGCACTGGTTTTCGTGGATCTCATTTTTTCCGATCAGCGAACGGCTCAACGTTTTCACTGCAGGCTCGCTGCTCGCGCTCATGGCGGTACCGACCATTTTTACCCTCTCAGAAGATGCGCTGCGAAATGTGCCGCGCGGTTTCAAGGAAGCCTCCTACGCACTCGGCGCGAATCGGCTGCAAACAATCGCGCGCGTCCTCGTGCCGGCTTCGTTATCCGGAATTGTTTCCGCGATTTTACTCGGACTCGGACGCGTCATCGGCGAAACGATGGTGGTTTTACTCTGCGCTGGAAATCGCATTGCCATTCCCGATTTCACCCAGGGACTCGGCGCATTTTTCCAACCGGTCCACACCATGACCGGCATCATCGCACAGGAAATGGGCGAAGTGGTGCGCGGCAGCATTCATTACCGCGCGCTCTTCATGGTCGGGCTCGTTCTCTTTACCATCACGCTCGGTATCAACTATCTCGCGCAAAAACTGGTCACGCGTTACCGCATGAGCATTGGATAAACCGCGGAGCACACGGAGATCGCAGAGGATGAATAATCAAATTCAACAGGACCAAGTCTCCGCGACCTCTGCGGCCTCGGCGGTAAAAAAACGCCGCAGCCGCAGGATCGAGAAGGTCTCGTTCTGGATATTTCGCCTAACGACTTATTTCGTCATCGCCTGCGCCGGTTACATCTTTCTCGACATCGCGATCAAAGGCAGCCGCACCGTCTTCACGAGCAAGCCGCCATTCGTGAATCTCGAATTCCTGACCCAGCCGCCACAGACACTTTACGTTTTCGATTTCGAAGGAAAAAAATGGACGCTAAGCGATCGCGAATTTCGGCAATGGAAAGCGGCGCATCCCGGCGTGGAAGTGCAGGCGGAGAGCATCGCCTACTCTGCCGGCGGAATCTGGCCGTGCATTGTCGGCACAGCGTTGCTCGTGATTGGCTCGATGGTGATCGCGTTGATCATCGGCATTAGCAGCGCGATTTACCTGAGCGAATACAGTCGCAACGGGCCAATGATCCGGCTCATTCGTATCGCCATCCTTAATCTTGCGGGCGTTCCTTCCATCGTCTTCGGACTTTTCGGATTTGGATTATTCGTCATCTTTTTCGGCTGGAATGTTTCACTCATCGCCGGCTGGTTTACCCTTGGACTGATGATTCTGCCCGCGATCATCACCGCGAGTGAAGAATCGTTGCGCGCTGTGCCGCAAGGATTGCGCGAAGGCTCGCTCGCGCTTGGCGCGAGCAAATGGCAAACCATTCGCAAGAACGTGTTGCCTTACGCGCTTCCCGGAATTCTGACTTCATCCATCCTCGGTATCGCGCGCGTAGCAGGCGAGACCGCGCCGATCATGTTTACCGCGGCGTATGCCATGCGCGATGAAATGCCCTGGCAAGTCTCGCACTGGACCGATTTCTTTTTCCAGGGCGTGATGGCGTTGCCCTATCACATCTACGTCGTCAGCTCGAAAATTCCGCAGAACGAATACACTGAGCGCGTGCAGTACGGCGCCGCGCTCGTCTTTCTCGTCCTCGTTATGCTGATCGCTTTGACTTCCATTTTATTGAGAGAACGAACCAGGAGCCGCTTATCATGGTAAGCTTGATTGACATGCCGCAAGTCGCATCCAAACCCGAAATCAATGATAGAATGACCGAGCCGGCGCCAATCGCTGCGCCCGGTATCATTGAGGTCGACGATCTCGATTTCGCCTATGGCGCAAACCACGTCCTGCACGATGTGACGTTAAACATCCGCCCGCGCGCGGTGACCGCATTCATCGGTCCATCCGGTTGCGGCAAGACGACATTGCTGCGCTGCCTCAACCGCATGAACGATCTGATCGACAGCTCGCGCATTTTGCGCGGCACCATTCATATCGAGGGCGCGGACATCAACGAACCCGGCGTGGACGTGGTCGAACTACGTCGTCGCGTCGGAATGGTTTTCCAAAAGTCGAATCCGTTCCCGAAATCGATCTACGACAACATCGCCTACGGTCTGCGTATTGCTGGGATAACACAGCGCGCCAAAATCGATGAAGCCGTGGAAAAAAGTTTGCGCTCAGCCGCCTTGTGGGACGAAGTGAAAGACCGTCTGCATGTCAGCGGCTATGGACTTTCCGGCGGGCAGCAGCAACGCCTTTGCATTGCGCGCGCGCTCGCGGTCGAGCCGCAGATTGTTTTGATGGACGAACCTTGTTCCGCGCTCGATCCCATCGCGACGGCAAAAGTCGAAGAACTGATTTACGAACTAAAAACGAATTACACGATCGTGATCGTCACGCATAACATGCAGCAGGCTGGCCGCTGTTCCGATAACACCGCTTTCTTTTATCTTGGCCGGCTCATCGAGGTCGGTCCTACGTCAAAGATTTTCTCGAATCCGATAGAAAAAAAGACAGAAGATTACATCACCGGCCGATTTGGTTAATCATGATCGCACCCAAACATATTCTCGGAACCTTCGACGAAGCGCTTGCTTCGCTACGCGACAACGTCCTCATGATGTCGAGCCTGGCCGAGCGCAGCCTCGACCGCGCCATGAAAGGTTTGTTCGATCGCAACGACAACCTTTGCGCAAACGCGATCGCGGATGACGAAGAGATCGATCAACTGGAAAAACAAATCGACAAGGATGGCGTCGATATCCTGCTTCGCTTTCAGCCGGTCGCTTCCGATCTGCGGCGGGTCGTCTCGGCGATGAAACTTTCGTCGAATCTCGAACGCATAGCAGATCAGGCCGTGAACATTGCGCGCAAAGCGAGAAAGTTGAATCAACACCCCCCGCTCCCGGAGGTGGAATTAATTACGCCGATGTACGAGCAGGCGCTCTCCATGTTCAAGGACGCCGTTGACGCCTATGTGCGCGAAGACGTGCAACTAGGCCGCAGTATTGTTCCGCGCGATGAAAAACTCGACGAACTAAATCGCGTCGCGAGCCGCCGCCTGATCGAGCGCATGGCACAGGACCCGGAGCAGCTTCGTGGTTACTTGAACCTGATGTTCATTGGCCGCCATCTCGAACGCGTCGGCGATCACGCCACGAATATTGCCGAAGACGCCGTTTACGCCGCGGCGGCGGAAGACATTCGGCACCAACCGTTCGTACCTTCCGCCGGAAAAGAATAGCGGACATCGGCTGCGCCGGCAGAAAGATAACAAGGTCTCTTCGAGCTCACTCGAAATGACCAGAGCGTTGGGTTATCAGTTCCTTGGATTAAGCGCTGACAGTTCTGCACAGCCGTTTGATTAATCGAAGCCCTAACAAGTCACAACCATGCAAAAAATTAATCTCAACGAGATCAAAGAAGAAGAACGGAAATCCCCAAAGGGGAAATACCATAAGTTCGTTAAGGACATCTCCATCGCGCTCGGACGCGATCCCGATTCTTTCGATCTTTTCAAACGTCATCCCTTTGATATCGCGCTGACGCGCATTCCGCCTGGGAAATCCTACTGCCCCTATCATGTCGAATCGGCGCAGTTCGAATTTTACATAGTCATTTCCGGCCGCGGCAAAGTGCGCGACGAAAAAGGCGTGCACGAAGTCAAAACAGGCGATGCCTTTTACTTCCCTCCCGGCGAAGCGCATCAGTTAAGCAACGAAGGCAGCGAAGATTTTGTTTACTACGTCATCGCCGATAATCCGATGAACGATTCGTGCTACTATCCCGACAGCAAGAAGTGGATGGTCAATACTCCACCCAAAGGCATGATCGTTGTCAAAGGATCGGAGGGGGATTACTACGATGGCGAAGAATAGTTCCCTCGTTAGGCGATGCAACGATTGTCATATCTTTCTCAGAAAACCGAAGTGCGCGAGAGTCCGATCCATGGTCGTGGACTTTTTGCCAGCGCGCCGATCGCCAGGGGCGAAGTCGTTGTAATAAAAGGTGGCCACATCATCACTCGCGAACAACTGCGCGAAATCACGCCGGAACTCGGATCGGTCGAAATTCAGATTGGCGACGATCTTTTCGTTGCGCCGGTCACGCTGGAAGAACGTGAAGCGTCCATGCTTTACAGCAATCATTCTTGCGATGCGAATCTCGGCATGCGCGGCGAGATTACTTTCGTCGCACTGCGCGCCATTCGCGCCGGCGAAGAGCTTACTCACGATTGGTGCATCACCGACGACGATGATTACTCGATGAAATGCAACTGCGGTTCCCCGAAATGCCGCCACACCCTCACGGGAAAAGATTGGCAGCGACCGGAATTGCAGAAACGTTACGCCGGTTATTTCTCCGCTTATCTTGCTAAGAAAATTGCGCTAGTGAACGCTGTCTCTTCTTGATCCAGTATTTGTCGATGTGCATCGCTGCGAGTAATCCGGGGAGCGCAGGCTGCCAGCCTGCAGTTGCCGGCAGCTTGCCGGCAACACCGAAGGTTCATTTAGTTCTGCGCGGCACGTCTCGAGTGATTCGGCTCGGCAAGCTGCCGAGCCGGGCAGGCTGGCAGCCTGCGCTCCCCGGAAATTAGCAATGACGACGACTAGAACAGTTCAGTTCGACTCGACCGCGAGTCATCCGAAGCATGGCATTGCCATGATTTACGATCTGGAAGGATTTTCGCGCTTCTTCAATCAGCCGGATGTTCAGGATTACGTACCGAAGTTTCTGAATCTCGTCAGTGAAGCGTTATCGATCGTGATTTATGGCGGACGGGCTTATTGGCTGCCCAACGCTGAAAATCTCGATGCGCTCAAGGCCGCGCCAGTTCACGAAAAATTCCTGGGGGATGGTGCGATGTTTATTTGGCTCGAGTCGGACAGCGAGCCGCTAAGCACGAGTTTTGTCACGACGCTTTGCAATCGTTTGTGGAACTTAAAGAAGTTTTTCCCGACGCTACTGAATAGGGCGTTCGACCAGTTGCCGGTGGTCGATCTTCCGAGGCGCGTTCGTTTCGGCATCGCACGCGGAACAATCTACAAACTCTCGCGCAAAGATTCAGACGCCTCCGAATACATCGGCTTCTGCATGAATCTCGCCAGCCGCCTGCAGAAATATTGTCCGGCTCTCGACTTCATCGCCTCGGCACGGATCGGTCTGGCGCAAGAGCGTTTGGAAAAACACGGCTATCTTCGAGTTGTTGCCACCCGGATCAAAGGATTCCCGCGTGAGATCGTCATCGTCGACAAAACCGAATGGAACGCACTCGATCCCTCCGCCCGCGATGAGCTATTTGAGATGATTTGATTATGAGAAGCGATACGTTGAGCGAAACAATGAAGGACCTGGAACCGATGCGCATTCGCGCCCTCGCGATCGGAGCGCAATCCGTGGGCGCAATGGCACTCGGGGCTCTGGCCATTGGCACACTCGCGATAGGAGTGGTCGCGATCGGGCGGCTCGTTATCGGTCGCGCGAAAATCAGACGACTTGAAATCGACGAACTCGTCGTCCGCCGTCTACGCGTCACCGATTCGCTCGCTACGCCCGAGACCTAATAGCGATAGTGTTCTGACTTATACGGGCCTTCGACAGGCACGCCGAGATAGTCAGCCTGCTTCTCATTCAGCTTCGTCAGTTTCACGCCGATTTTGTTCAAGTGCAGGCGCGCGACTTCTTCGTCGAGTTTCTTCGACAAAACGTAAACGCCGACTTTGTAGGTGTCTTTGTTCTTCCAAAGATCGAGCTGCGCGAGCACCTGATTCGAAAACGAATTCGACATGACGAAGCTCGGATGACCGGTGGCGCAACCGAGATTCACCAGACGGCCTTCTGCGAGCATGAAAATCTCGTGGCCGTCTGAGAACGTGTACTTGTCCACCTGCGGTTTGATGTTCGTCCGCTTGACGTCTTTCGCTTCGTTTAAGCGATCGACCTGAATTTCGTTATCGAAATGGCCGATGTTTGCAACGACGGCCTGGTCTTTCATGCGCGACATGTGATCGAACGTGATGACGTCGATGTTGCCGGTCGTGCTGAAACATAAATGTCGCCGCGACCGAGCGTGTCTTCGATCGTCGTGACTTCGTAACCTTCCATCGCCGCCTGCAATGCGTTGATCGGATCGATCTCGGTGATGACGACGCGCGCGCCCTGGCCGCGTAACGATTGCGCGCAGCCTTTGCCGACATCGCCGTAACCGCACACGACCGCGACTTTGCCCGCGATCATGACATCGAGCGCGCGATTCAATCCGTCGACTAACGAGTGACGGCAGCCGTAGAGATTATCGAACTTCGATTTCGTGACCGAATCGTTCACGTTGATCGCGGGAACGAGCAGCTTGTTTTCCTGGTGCATCTTGTAGAGACGATGCACACCCGTCGTCGTCTCTTCCGAAACGCCGCGCCAATCTTTCACCATCTCGTGCCAGCGATACGGATTCTCGCTCTTCACTTCGAGCAACAGATCCTTGATGACCTGCTCTTCCTTGTTGGCGGATTTTGATTTCGCCCAATCGCTGCCTTCTTCGAGTTCGTAACCTTTGTGGATGAGCAGCGTCGCGTCACCGCCATCGTCAACGATCAGCTGCGGGCCTTTGCCGTCCGGATGCGAGAGCGCCTGATAAGTGCACCACCAATATTCTTCGAGACTTTCGCCCTTCCAGGCGAAAACCGGGATGCCCGCCTTCGCAATCGCCGCAGCCGCGTGATCTTGCGTCGAAAAAATATTGCAACTCGCCCAGCGCAACTGCGCGCCAAGATCGGTCAGCGTTTCAATCAACACCGCCGTCTGAATCGTCATGTGCAGCGAACCCGTGACGCGTACACCCGCGAGCGGTTTCGTCTTCGCGTATTTCTCGCGGATCGCCATCAGTCCCGGCATTTCCTTTTCCGCGATGGAAATTTCTTTGCGTCCCCAATCCGCCAGAGTGATGTCGCGGATTTTGTAATCTTGTTTCGTTTTCGGTTCGGTGGTTGTCGTGCTCATAATTTTTTTACAAATAGATTTCGTCCACAGATTTCACAGATTTACACAGATTTTCGGAGGGACCGAAGACGAGGCGTTTGTGTTCCAGACTTGGTCCGCCGAAATTCAAAAGCAAACCGCGATGCAGGCCGGTCGCTTTCAGCTCATTGATCAATTGCGCGTCATCCGCAGCGCTCAGCTTGGAGATTGCCTTGGTCTCAACGAGAACGTTCTCGAAACAAATAAAGTCAGCGCGATAGGAGCAGGTGAGAAGCTTGCTTTTGTAACGAATTGGCAAAGCCACTTCTACTTTGAAAGGGATGCCCCGCTCTTGGAATTCGAGAGCAAGCGCGGTCTGGTAAACGAGTTCGAGAAATCCGCGACCAAGCTCGCGATGCACTTCCATCGCAGCCCCGATAATCGCGAAAGTCTCAGTGTCTTTCTCCACAAAAAATCTGTGTAAATCTGCGAAATCTGTGGACGACTTATCTGGCTGCCTTTTTCAGCGCCGCAGCTTTATCGGTTTTTTCCCAGGTGATATCGGGATCGTCTTTGCCGAAATGTCCGTAGTTCGTCGTCTTCGAATAAATCGGTCGCAGCAAATTGAGTTGGTCGATGATGTCGGCCGGTTTGAATGAAAAGACGCGATTGATGGCGCGCTCGATCGCCTCCTCGGGAACGCGATTCGTTTCGAAGGTGTTGATGTTCATGCTCACCGGATCGGGAAATCCGATGGCGTAAGCGAATTGAATTTCGCAACGCGACGCCAAACCAGCCGCGACCACATTCTTCGCCACCCAACGTCCCATATAAGCCGCGCTGCGATCGACTTTGCTCGGATCTTTTCCGGAAAATGCGCCGCCGCCGTGCCGGCCCCAGCCGCCGTAGCTGTCCACGATGATTTTTCGGCCGGTCAGTCCGGTGTCGCCTTGCGGTCCGCCGATGACGAAACGGCCGGTCGGGTTGACGAGAAATTGGGTCGTGCCGTTGAGCATGGATTTCGGCAGCATTTTGCGGATGACCTTTTCGATGCAGAACTTTTCGATCTCGGCGTGCTCGATGTCCTCGGTGTGCTGCGTCGAGATGACGACGTTGGCAATGCCGACTGGTTTCCCGTTATCGTAAATGACGGAGACCTGTGACTTCGCGTCCGGACGCAGCCACTCCGCTTTGCCGCTCTTGCGAATGCGAGTCAATTCCCGGCCCAGCCGATGCGCGAACATGATCGGTGCCGGCATCAGTTCTTCCGTGTCATCGCACGCAAATCCAAACATGAGACCCTGATCGCCCGCGCCTTGTTGGGAGCCTTTCTTGCCCTTCGCCTTCTTCGCATCCACGCCCTGCGAGATGTCGTGTGATTGGTCGGTGATGACGGTATTAACAAAAATCTTCTTCGCGTGAAATACGTCGTCATCGTGGACGTAACCAATGTCGCGCACCGTCTCGCGCACGATCTGGTTGATCGGAATGACGTCTTCCAAATGCGCCCCCTTCGGCAAATTCGGAATGGTGATCTCGCCGCCGACGATCACTACGTTGCTTTTCGCGTACGTCTCGCAGGCGACCCGGCTAGTGCGGTCGCGTCGGAGGCAGGCATCGAGCACGGCATCGGAAATGGTATCGCAAACTTTGTCGGGGTGACCTTCACCAACGGATTCGGACGCAAAGATAAAACGGCGGAGCATGTGAAAGGAATTTGAGGTTTGGCGTTAAGCGAGAATCGCGTCACGGTTGATCATATTGATCAATCATGATACGTAGATATATCGAATCTTTACGGCATGCCGTCAACAATTAATTTGCTCCGTCTTCTGGCCGATCCGACCCGGCTGCGTTTGCTCTTGTTACTCGAACAGGAGGAACTTTCCGTCGCGGAGCTGCAGGAAATTTGCGGCATGGGACAATCGCGTATTTCCAGCCATCTCGCGCAATTGAAGCGCGCCGGCGTGGTGGAAGATCGGCGCGCGGGCAAGAATGTTTACTACGGCCTAACGAACAAAGCGGAACGAACCCCCGCGCAAACGCTCGTGCGCGAAATGATACGAACACTCGCGCACGAGATTCCAGAAGCGCAGCGCGATCGCACGGCGCTTAAACTGACATTGCGCAAACGCCAGGACAAAGCGCGCGAATATTTCGATCAGCTCGCGGGAAAATTTGGACGCGATCATTGTCCCGGCCGTTCCTGGCGGGCGCTCGCGCACACGTTGATTACATTGCTGCCGCCACTGACCGTCGCAGATCTCGGAGCCGGCGAAGGAACGCTCTCGCAATTACTCGCGAAAAACGCGCGGAAAGTCATCGCCATCGATAATTCGCCGAAGATGGTCGAGTTCGGTTCGCGACTTGCGAAAGAGCACGGCTACAAAAATCTCGAATACCGTCTCGGCGATATCGAGGATCCGCCGATCAAGGATAACAGCGTCGATCTCGCAATTTTCAGTCAGGCATTGCATCACGCGATTCATCCGAAGAAGGCGATCGCAGCGGCGCATCGGATTTTGAAACGCGGCGGTCGCCTCGTGATTCTCGATTTGCTCAGCCACCAGTTCGAACGAGCGCGCGAACTTTACGCCGATCACTGGCTCGGTTTTAGCGAAGTCACATTGCACCGCTTTTTGGAAGAGCGCTGGGTTTAAAGAAATCGATGTGCGCGTTGTGGCGCGCGAAACGCAGAGTCCGCATTTTCAAACGGTATTCGCGAGCGGGATAAAGTAACCGTGCACGCGCGCAGCGGCCGATTTTCTGAAAGCGCCAGAGCGGGCTTGCCTTTCGCGCGCTGGCCCTGAACGTTCTCGCCGTGAACGGTTTCTTCGAGGAACTAAAACGGAGAAAGGTCTATCGCGTCGCCGTTGGTTATGTCGTCGTGGCGGGAGGCTTGATTCAGCTCGCGTCCGCTGTGTTTCCGGCCTGGGAGCTGCCGAACTGGACGTTGCGTTTGGTCATCGTGTTGCTTCTGCTCGGGTTCCCGGTGGCGTTGCTTCTGGCCTGGGCTTTCGATGTGACGCCTTCAGGCATTCAGGCAACGTCGAAACTGGAGCCGGTGGCGAGCGGAGCTTTCGGGCATCGGCGTCGCAATATTTTTCTGCTCGCGCTTTTTGGTCTGGTGGTAGCGGCGACTGCCGGCTTTTTCCTGCTGCCACATCTTTCGGCAAACAAGGTCGAGAAGTCGATCGCGGTGTTGCCGTTCGAAAACTACAGCGACGATAAAGACAACGCGTATTTTGCAGATGGGATTCAGGACGACATCCTCACGAGCCTGGCCAGGATCAGCGATCTGAAGGTTATCTCGCGGACCTCGGTAATGGGTTACCGCGGCGGCAAACATAATGTGCGCGACATCGGTAAAGCGCTCGGGGCTTCAGCAATTTTGGAAGGAAGCGTTCGCAAAGATAATAATCGCGTGCGGGTGAACGTGCAGTTGATCAACGCGGAAACTGACGAACACATCTGGGCGAACGAATACGATCGCGATTTAACCGACATGTTCGCGATCCAGAGCGATCTGGCGCAGAAGATCGCAAAGGAATTGCAGGCGAAACTTTCGCCGACAGAGAAAGCGCAACTGACACGCAAGCCGACCGAGAACGGCGAGGCTTATTTCGCCTTCGTGCAGGCGCGCAATTTTTTCGTGCCGGAAGATTACGAGAAGATCAAGCAAGCCGAGCAACTCTACGAACGCGCGCTGGAGCTGGATCCCAATTTTGCCCTGGCCACCGCCGGTCTTTCCCGATTGGAGAGCTGGATCTATCACACCTTCGAGCCCGCACCGGCGCGCCGAGATCGCGCTCGGTCGCTCGCGGAACATGCTTTGCAGTTGCAGCCGGGTTTGCCGGAAGGACATCTCGCCCTCGGTTTTTCCTACTATTATGGCGACAGCAATTTCGAAGCGGCCGAGAAAGAATTTAATATCGCGCAGCAGGGTTTGCCTAACGAATCGGACGTTTATCTCGCTCTCGGGGCGATCCAGCGGCGGCAGGGTCGCTGGCCTGAATCAACGGCCAATCTGAAAAAAGCGGCCGAATTGAACCCGAACGCCAGCTGGCCGCTGCAAAATCTCGCCTTCAATTACGAGATGTTGCGCGATTTCGATTCCGCCAACAAAACGATCGATCGCGCCTTGAAAATCGATCCGCAAAATGTCGCTCTCGTAGGTCTTCAAGCGAAAGTCGCGATCGCACAAAACGGCGATCTCTCGGTGGGGACGCGTGCTTTGGAAGCATTGGAGAAGATGCCGGTCAGCGAGAGTAAGATCGAAGCGCTGGCGACCGGAAAAATTGGTTTCCTCGTCTTACAAAGAAAATTTGAGGAAGCGCTGCGCACTGCGGAAAAAATCCCAGACGATAAATTGAGCTCCAAGACAGGTCTTCTCTGCGGCAAGTATCTGCTCGTCGGCATCGCGAATCGCTGTCTGAAAAACGAACCCGCTGCAAATGTTGCCCTGACCCGCGCCAGGGAACTTGCGGATGCCGAGTTGAAGGAGAATCCGAATTTGCCTGATGCGCACCTCCATCGCGGTTACGCTCTCGCCGCTTTGGGCGACAAAGCCGGCGCGGCAGCAGAAGCCGAACGAGCCATGCAAATATTGCCAATGAGCAAGGATGCATTTAATGGACCCGACGTGGCGGAGGCGGCGGCGAAGATTTATGCTGCCATCGGCGATGCAGATCGCGCGATCAATCTCATCACCGAATTGCTCCAGCGGCCTGCCGCGCTCACGGTGGAAATCCTAAAGCTCGATCCGGAATGGGATCCACTGCGGAGCGATCCGCGCTTTCAGAAATTAGTCGCGAAATAGGCGACTGAAATCGGCTCCGGTGGAGCGATCGCGCTTGCGTTGTGCGCGCGACAAATCGAATCGTGTGCGGTGAAAAACTTTTTCACCGAGTTGCGCAGGCGAAAAGTCTATCAGGTTGCCGCTGGATACGGAGTAGTCGCCTGGTTCCTCATTCAATTTTGCGCGACGATTTTTCCGATTTGGGATTGCGGGCGCGTGTCGATTTCTACGCGAAAGGGGACCTCGATCCGTTAGGCCACGTGCTCGATACTACGCCGGAAACGCCGGATCCGAACGGGACGATTCTGTTGACGCGTTACAATTACGAGATGTTCCGAAGAAATTTTGCGCAACTGCTTGCAATCCTGGAACGCAGTTCCGCGATTACATCTCGCGGCGAAACCAGCGCGCCAATTCCAAAATCGTTTTTGCAGGCAAATGTTTACGCAGCGATGAAAGATGATGCGAAGGCCAGGGCGAAATACGAAGAGGCGCGGGTGATCGTGGAAGCTAAAGTGCAGGAGAATCCGGCGGATGCGCCGCGGCATGCGCTGCTCGGATTAATCTACGCTGGACTGGGACGATGCGAAGACGCTGCGGTCGAAGGCAAACGGGCGACAGAGTTGCTTCCGGAAACAAAGGACGCGTTTGATGGTCCGATCCTGACCGTAACCCGCGCGCGGATCAGCGTGAAGTGTGGCGATGCGAATACTGCACTCGGTATTCTTGAGCATTCACTCGAAATTCCGGCAGGCATCACGAGTTCCAGAACTTCAGTTCGACCCAACCTGGGACCCGCTGCGTAAAAATCCGCGCTTCCAGCAAATGCTCGCCAAACATGGTGCGGCGCAAACGAAATGAGAATCCATCAACTATTACTTATTTTGTTGATTAGTGCGTGCGCTCTTCAAGCGAAAGGCGCTTGGAGGATTTCTTCGACCGACGAAGGCACCACAACTTTCGGCCGGCATGTTCGCGTCATGGCGAAGGAAACCGATTCGAACGAGCAGGCGGAATTGCATCTGGCTATTTTCGACGCGCGCAAAGTCTCGTTGCGCGTGATCGATCAGCCTAACGAGTCGCGCGGCGATCTCGCGAGCGTGATGTCAGGAGAACATTGCCTGGCCGGCGTAAACGGCGGCTACTTCGATCCGGAATATAAACCGGTGGGATTGCTCATCAGCGGCGGTCGAACGATCGCGCCATATCGTCGAGCGAAACTTCTTTCCGGAGTTTTGAGCGTGGCAAACGGACGCGTGCGATTGCAACGCGTCTCAGAATTTTCGATGAAGGCAAAGATCAGCGAAGCCGTGCAATGCGGGCCGTTTCTCGTCGATCACGCGCGACCGGTGATGGGCCTGGACGATTCGGCGAGCGCGCGCCGAACATTCGTCGCAATCGGAAAGGAAAATGCGATTGTGCTTGGTTATTGTTCGTCGCTCTCGCTAGCGCAACTTTCGCAAGTTCTCACGTCCGGGAAAATCACGAAGGATTTCAGAATCGATCGCGCGCTTAATCTCGACGGCGGATCTTCCAGCGCCTTTTGGTTTCGAGACGGAGACGAACCGTTTTCAATTCCGGAGCGAAAAACCGTGCGCGATTTTGTTGCAGCGATAGCGAAATAACTGGGAAATCCCGCTCCCAGGGGTCATCCCAAATAAGGGACCTCACAATAAGATGATGATTGCATTCGCTCTTGCGTGTTCTCCAGCTGGTGAGTCATGTTAAAGATACGCCGATGCGCACATTTGGTGGATTCTAGTAAAGGTGATCGAACGATTTTACGGCGAAGTGCGCGGAGACGAAGTCCATGTCCTCGCGCAACCTTACTGGCTGGGAGTGGATTTCACCGGCGATGTGCACTCGTTAGGTGATCTGCAAATCGACGTGCCGGTCGCACCATCCAAATTGCTCGCTGTCGGTTTGAACTACGCAGATCACATCGCCGAAATGAAACGCACGCCGCTCGGCACGCCGTTGATCTGGTTTAAGGCGCCCACGTCGTTGCTGCCGCACAACGGCACAATCGAGATCGCATTTCCCGAACATCAAACTGATTTCGAAACGGAGCTCGCGGTCGTCATCGGAAAGCGGGCGAAAAATGTCAGCCTCGAAAATGCACTCGATTATGTTTTCGGTTACACGATTGGCGAAGACATCAGCGATCGCGATCTGCAGAAGAGCGAGAAGCAATTTGGACGCGCCAAATCGTTCGACACCTATACGCCGGTCGGGCCGTTCGTTTACACGGATGTCGACGTAACCGATTTGGGCATCGAGATGCAGCAAAATGGCGAGGTGAAACAAAGCGCTCGCACCAGTCAGATGATTTATCCGGTGGCGGAAATCGTTTCGTTTGCGAGCCGCGGACTTACGCTCCTCCCGGGCGATTTGATTTTGACCGGAACACCATCGGGCGTCGGCCCGATTCGCGCAGGCGACCAATTACAGGCGACAATTGGCGATTGGCCGCCGCTGCGGAACAGAGTATTAAATGCGACCGCACCGTGATGGATTATGTTTAAAAATTCCATGGATTCCCCTACATCCCTCAGCTGCGCTCAATCCGAACTAATTACGCGGCGTTCTAAAGAAAGCTGCGCCGCCCGGAGAAAGGTGAAAAGTTTTGCTGGACTCAACACAATCCTCTTTGGGATAAAGAGTTTAGAAACCTGTCACCGGAACTCGAGCCGGTAAATGAACCCACATATGAAAACACTGATAACCGCCTGCCTCTGTTCCACCGCATTCGCACTAGTTGCTTTTGGTCAAGAACCCGCTGCGTCTGCACCACCGTCCCAACTCGCGCCGCCTCCAGCGATGACGCCAGCCGCTCCGGCGACAGAAAGTCCGGCGTCGACTTTGCCGACGACGACCAACCCAGCCGCACCCCTGAATCCGGCTGTGCCTCCGCCACCGGACGCAACAGGATTACAATCTCCGGGAATGCCGAGTCCGGGGGCATCGGTTCCAGTAACGCTGGAATCGCCCTCTCCGGCGATGACTCCCGCTCCAACGGTGGCAGCGACGGCGACGCCGGCGCCTACCCCAAAACCGGGAATATTCAGCTCCAATTTCCTGATCGATAATTTCAAAAAAGGCGGCCCGATCATGTGGCCGATTTTGATCACGACAATCGTCGCTCTCACCGTCGTGCTCGAGCGAATCTTCTGGTGGTTCGGTCGCTGGATGAAACGCGATCCGAAGCGTATCGAAAAAGTTTTCACCGCGATCGAGAATGGCGATGTCGCGGAAGCATCGCGTCTGTCGCGCAGCTCGCGCGATCCTGTGCTGCGCATGATGTGGAATGGACTTAACCATCAGCACGCTTCTCTGCAGGGCGCGTTGCAGGTGGCTGCGGGTATCGAGATCAAGCGGGCCGGACGTTTCCTCGTCGTCATGGACACGTTGGTTACACTGGCTCCGTTGCTCGGTCTGTTAGGAACGATCACCGGTCTGATCCGTTCGTTCAGCTTCCTCGGAAACGAAGAGTTGGCGGTGCAAGCGGTGACCGGCGGTATCGCCGAAGCGCTTATTGCGACGGCGTGCGGTCTCGGTATCGCCATTTTCGCACTAATTCCGTTTAATTTTTTCACTTCCCGAGTGTCTAACTTGGAGTTCGAACTGCAAACCGCAGCCACCAACCTGGAAGTGATGTTAGACGCCAACGCGACAGCGAAACAAGAAGCCGAGATGGCAACGACGCCAACGCGCCCATAAAGGAACCATGAAGTTCGCCTCACCCATCCCGCACAAGAAAGCGCGGATTGAGATCATTCCGTTGATCGACATCATGTTCTTTCTGCTCGCGAGCTTCATGATGGTGAGCTTGAGCCAGGTCCACATGAAGGGCATGAAAGTGAATCTGCCCACGGGTGTTTCTGGCGAAACGCAAAACAAGCGCGACTACATCAGTCTTTCCGTGGATCGAGATGGATATTTCTATTTCGACAAGGAGAAGATGGATATCGAGAAGCTAACGCAGACGATGCAGCAGGTGCATCTATCCAGCCCCGACGCCAAGGTGTTTGTCCGCGGCGATACCGAGGCGCTTCACGGCAATGTTATTCGGCTTCTCAATGTGATTCGTTCCGCCGGTTTTTATAAAATGGCGTTTGAAATTAAGAGCCAGGCCGCGTCAGGCGTGCCGGGAGGTCAATAAACATGCCTAAGCCGCAAATGTATCGTCCGCCGCCGACCTGGCAGATATGGGCTGCTTTTGGTGGGGCGATTGCGATCATGTCCATCTCCGTGGTTCTCGCTGGAATTCATCCAGAGCCGCCTCCGGTGGAAGATCTGTCGCAAATTCCAGAAGCGGTGACCGCAGTGCTGGAACAGGAACCAGCGCCACCCGAACCGACGCCTCCACCGGAGGAGCCCGATTTTCCGCCGCCGCCGCCGCCGCCTGAGGCCCAACCCGAATTTCACGAGGAACAACCAACACCGCCTCCTAATCGGCCAAGGACAAAACCTGTGACTCAACAGCCGATTCGCCGGCAGACTTCCGGCGCGGTCGGACCTGTCTCCATGTCTTCAGCCAAAGCGCAGGCTCTATTCTCTCCGCGACCTGAATACCCCTACGAAGCACGCCGCCAGCATAAGACCGGCAGCGGCGTTTGCGTACTGACAATCGATCCGAGCGGGACCGTGAGCGATGCCTCCATGGCATCAAGTACCGGCAGCGACATTCTCGACAACGCCACGATGTCTGCATTTAAACGCTGGCGCTTCAAAGCGGGCGCCTTCACCAGGGTGCGAGTCCCGATTACCTATACGCTTACCGGCGCGCAATTCTAGATACGTTATGAGAGTCTCTTCACCAATTCCCAAAAAACACGCCCGCATCGAGATCATTCCCTTGATCGACATCATGTTCTTTTTGCTCGCGAGCTTCATGATGGTGAGTTTGAGCCAGACCCACATGAAAGGCATCCGCGTCAATCTCCCGGCGCCAACCGCTCCAGTGCAAAATCCGTTGAAGGATTACGTGGCGATTCGCGTGAGCGCGGGTAACAACGTCTACTTTGACGGGGCGTTTGTTCCAGAAGGCGAAGTGCTCCCGCGTCTTTACCAGCTGGCCCAGGCCAACCCAAACATCAAAGTATCTCTCAGCGCAGAAGAGCAGGCGTTGCACGGTGACGTAATTGCCGTGCTCGATCACATTCGCTCAGCCGGAATCACTAAAATCGGCTATCAAATCAAAGCGGCGGCTCCACACTGATCGAGTCGTCAGGCAAATACGGTTGCATCCGCCGCAGCCGTTCGCGTAACGCCACTACCGCTCTCGCACGATGGCTCAGCTGGTTTTTTAGTTCTGCCGGCATCTCGGCAAAGGTGTGATCGAACCCAGCTGGAACGAACACCGGATCATAACCGAAACCATCTGCTCCTCGCGGCTCTTCCGTAATATTTCCTTCAACGAAACCTTCCACTGTATCGATCAATTTTCCGCCGCGTGCGATGGCGAGAACACAACGAAAGCGCGCACGACGCGACGATCTCGGAGGAAGCGCCGCTAATTCGCGCAGCAATTTTTCAACGTTCTGACCGTCCGCTGCATCATTGCCTGCGTAACGAGCCGAGAAAATTCCCGGTGCGCCTCCCAATGCGTGAACTTCCAGTCCGGAATCGTCTGCAATCACCAGGCCGCTCATGTGTTGCGATGCGTTAATCGCTTTCGCGATCGCGTTTTCAGCAAACGTCTCACCATTCTCGGCTCGAAATGGAATCTCCGGATGCGCGCAGAGATCAGCCACCTTAAACTCCTCGCCCAACAACTGCGCAAACTCGCGCGTCTTGTGTGCGTTACGCGTAGCGATGACTAAATGCTGCATGTTTGACAGGAATTTAACTCGATTAGCTTGAGCGGAAACGAATTCAAACGAATCCTGTCTTCTGCATGAGCGAACGGCGCAAACCCTATCCATTCGATCGGATCGATCCAAAGTGGCAATCGATCTGGGAAAAACGGCGCGCTTTTCATGCATCGAATCCGGGTGAAGAGAATTTCGATCCCGCGAAACCGAAATTTTATGTGCTCGATATGTTTCCCTATCCGAGCGGCGCGGGATTGCATGTGGGCCATCCCGAAGGATACACCGCCACCGACATCGTTGCGCGCTACAAACGGTTGCGCGGTTTCAACGTCCTCCATCCCATGGGCTGGGATGCGTTTGGACTGCCCGCGGAACAATATGCGATCAAGACCGGTCAACATCCCGCCATCACGACGCGTGAGAATATCGCCAAATTCAAGAGCCAGCTGAAGCAAATCGGGTTTTCTTATGATTGGGAACGCGAGGTCAGCACGGCCGATCCGAAATTCTATCGCTGGACGCAATGGATTTTTCTTCAGATCTATAATTCCTGGTTCAATCCCGAAACAAACAAGGCCGAGCCAATCGCAACCTACCGTGGGAACGATCCGGATAGCGTTCGATTGGCTTATGTCGCGGAAGTTCCGGTCAATTGGTGTCCGGATTTGGGAACGGTGCTGGCCAATGAGGAAGTGATCGATGGCAAAAGCGAGGTGGGCGGATTTCCAGTCGTTAGGCGACCGATGCGCCAGTGGATGTTGCGCATTACCGCCTACGCCGAGCGATTGGTCGACGAACTCGCGGGACTCGATTGGCCGGAGGGAATCAAATTGCTGCAACGCAACTGGATCGGAAAAAGCGAAGGCGCGGAGATCGAATTCAAAATCGAAAATCGCGTGGATACGATCCGCGTCTTCACGACACGCCCGGACACACTTTACGGCGGGACATACCTCGTGCTCGCGCCTGAGCATCCGTTGATCGATCTGATTGTGAGCGCGGAGCAACGACCGGCCGTGCTTGAATATCGCGACCGCACCGCACGCAAAAGCGACTTGGAGCGCACGGAATTATCGAAAGAAAAAACCGGCGTGTTTAGCGGTGCCTATGCGATCAATCCAGCGACCAACGCGAGAATTCCAATCTGGATCGCGGATTATGTATTGATCGGATATGGAACGGGCGCCATCGGCGGAGTCCCGGCGCATGACGAACGCGACCTCGAGTTTGCGCAGAAATTCGATCTCCCTTTTGTCGAAGTTGTTCAGCCAGCGGATGGCGGGCCGGCAATGGGTTTTACCGGCGAAGGAATCGCGATCAACTCGCCCATCATCGATGGCCTGCGGACGCCGGAAGCAAAAAAGAAAATGATCGCCTGGCTTCAACAGCATGGTCAGGCGAAATCGGCCATCAACTACAAATTGCGCGACTGGCTGTTCTCGCGTCAACGCTATTGGGGCGAACCGTTCCCGATCGTTTGGGAAAAGTCCGAGCCGGACGGGCGTCTGAAACATCGTTCGTTAGGCGAGAACGAATTGCCTCTCATTCCTCCAAACCTGGACGATTACAAGCCAAGCGGCACCGGCGAACCGCCGTTGGCGAAAGCGCAAGAGTGGATTCGTTATTCCGAGAAAACGCAACGCGAGACCAACACCATGCCCCAATGGGCCGGTTCCTGTTGGTATTACCTGCGATTCTGCGATCCAGGAAACGATCAGCGTTTCGTCGGCGAAGAGGCCGAACATTACTGGATGGGTGGACCCAAACCAGCCGGAGTGGATCTCTACATTGGCGGAACCGAGCACGCCGTTCTGCATCTCTTGTATGCGCGGTTCTGGCACAAGGTGCTGTTCGATCTCGGCTATCTTTCCAAGCCGGAGCCGTTTCAACGCCTGGTGAATCAGGGGATGATCCTGGGCGAAGACAGTCGCAAGATGTCGAAGCGCTGGGGCAAATGTCATCGATCCAGTCGATGTCATCGCGCAATACGGCGCAGACGCGTTTCGCCTTTACGAAATGTTCATGGGCCCGCTCGAACAGATGAAACCGTGGAGCATGAAGGGCGTGGAAGGCGTCTCACGATTTCTCGCGCGCGTCTGGCGCTTGGTCATGGAAGAAAATCAGGCCGGGGAATGGATTCTCTCAAGCGAGGTATGCGAAGTCACGCCCACCAAATCGCAAACAAAAGTAATTCACGCGACGATCAAGAAAGTCACCGGCGATATCGAGACATTGTCGTTCAACACCGCGATCTCCCAGATGATGGTTTTCGTGAATGCGTTCACCAATGCCGAAACTAAACCTTTGGGCGCCATGCGGACGCTGTTGTTACTACTCAATCCCTTCGCTCCGCATGTTTCTTCGGAATTGTGGGAAACCTTAAGTTCGAAGTTTAACGACCTGCGTGGCGACATTACCGAACAAGCCTGGCCGGATTACGACGAACAGCTTCTGGTCGAAGATGAAATCGAAATCATCGTGCAGATAAATGGAAAGTTGCGCGACAAGCTGACTGTGCCGCTCGCCGCAACCGATTCGGAAATCGAAGCGGCTGCGCTCGCCTTGCCGAAAATCCTCGCCCTCGTCGCGGGCAAGACTGTGCGCAAGGTCGTGGTGGTGCCGAAAAAGCTTGTCAACATCGTCCTCGCCTAACTAGAGCAGTGGCATGTGGAAGGAATTTAAAGAATTCGCCGTCAAGGGGAACGCGATCGATCTCGCCGTCGGCGTCATAATTGGCGCGGCCTTCGGTGGCATCGTGAGTTCACTCGTCAAAGACATCTTGATGCCGCCCATTGGCCTGCTCACGGGCGGACTCGATTTCTCGAATAAGTTCATCATTCTTAAAGATGCGCCCGGCGGACCGTTCCACACCACGGCTGATGCGCTGAAAGCCGGCGCGATTACATGGAACTACGGCAACTTCATCACGCTTCTGATCAATTTCCTCATCGTCGCCTTCTGCATATTTCTTGTGGTGAAGGCGATCAACAAAATGAAACGACCGTCCGCTACGGAGGATCCGGTTGTGAAGGATTGTCCGGCTTGCGCGATGTCTATTCCCATCAAGGCGACGCGCTGCCCGCATTGCACGACGGAATTAGCAACGCGAACGCAGGCAGTCTAGTCGCCGTTTAGCTGCAGAACTCGCTGGGGTGTGCAAACCCAGACGCGGCTTTCGTCGTCTCGTGGCCAAACAGTTCCGGCTGCCCATGGTGAAAATGCGGGCATGATCCAGCAGTCGTCCTGTTGAACAAACGCCGGCAATTTCAAATGCAAACCCGCGCCGTCACTGACTCTTCCAGCTGGATGATGATGCCCGATAATCTGGATCAATTTCGATTCCTGGACGGCACAATGACCGTGATGAAAATGAAACTCATCCGTCGACCATGAATCGAACAGCTCAACCGAGCCATTCAATTGCCGATCATGGTTCCCACCGATAACAATCACTTCACAGCGTTCGCGGATCTGCTCGACAAGTTCGCGAGCCTCAAAGCGCGCCGCGTGATCCTGCACAAGATCGCCGAGGATGATAAGACGCGCCGGTTCGTAGTCGGCCACCAATTGCAGCAATCTCTCCGTGATGGAATCCATGCCCCAAAAGGGGATGAGCCATCCTGCCGCGCGCCGGCTTAGCTCGTAGCCAAAATGCAAATCGGCAATGGCGAGCCATTTTTCCTGTTCGTGAAAAAGTGCGAGCCGTCCGTCCAGCAGCACATTATCTGCTATACGCGTTTGACCAGATGAAACGAGCGACATGAGAAAACAAACCGGAGCGATCGAAACTATCCCTTGCCTAAAACGGCTTCAATTGCTATAACGGTTGCTGATCGCAAATGTCCCAATTCTTGAGACTTGCGTTTGCAGTGGGTTTGGCCGCCCTCCTGGCCAGCTGCGCCACGCAAACGAACACTAAAACATCTGGTCGCGGCGCGTCTGTTTCGCGCCACATGTCCAAGGTGCGCACGACCGCGTACACGCACACTGAAAAAGGAGGCCGCCGCAACGCCATCGGCCAGCGCCTTTCCAGTCACGACGTGCAAAGCGCCGCTGCGGATTGGTCGCATTTCCCGCTCGGGACGATATTCCGCATCGTCGACACGAACGAAGTTTTTCAGATCGACGATTATGGCACAGCATTAATCGGGACCGACACGATCGATCTTTACAAGCCGTCTCGCCTCGCGATGCGCAAATGGGGAGTCCGACATGTCGACATCGACATTTTGCGGTGGGGTTCAGAACAGCAAAGCCTGCAAGTCCTCGCGCCGCGTGCACGCAATCGCACTTGTCGCCGCATGATTCTCGCTCTGGAGGAAAAGAGAGGCACACAGGCGACGCAGCAAGTGTTGCGAACTTTTTGACATCCGCTCGCTAATCGGCGCATTCTCCCGCGCATGAAGATTTTCGTGGTCGGCGGCGCGGGTTACATCGGAAGCGTTTGCACGGAATTGCTGCTCGACGAGGGCCACGAAGTCTGCGTCTTCGATAATTTGAGCGAAGGGCATCGCCGCGCGGTCGATCAGCGCGCGCGATTTTTCCAGGCCGACATGGCCGACCGCAGCAGCATTGCGGATGCACTCCGCGAAGCACGACCGGATGCGGTGATGCATTTTGCGGCCAACGCGCTCGTCGGCGAGTCGATGCAGAACCCGTCGAAATATTTTCGCAACAACATCGGCAACGGCGTGAATCTGCTTGATGCGATGATCGAGACTGGCGTCGATCGCTTCGTTTTCTCCTCCACCTGCGCCACGTTTGGATTGCCCGATCGCGTTCCGATCGATGAAACCGCGCCGCAACGGCCCGTCAATCCGTATGGCGAATCAAAACTCGCGTTCGAGAAAATCTTGCGTTGGTACGATGAGATTCACGGATTGCGCTTCGTCTCGTTGCGCTACTTCAATGCCGCCGGCGCTTCGGAAAAGTTTGGCGAAGATCATCGGCACGAAACGCATCTCATTCCGAACGTGTTGAAGGTCGCTCTTGGCGAAAAGCCGCACCTTGAGATTTACGGGACCGACTACGACACGCCGGATGGCACGTGTATTCGCGATTACATTCATATCCTGGACTTATCGCGTGCTCACATTCTGGCGCTCGAAGCTAAACAAAGCGCTTATTACAACCTGGGCACGGGCGGCGGCGCGAGTGTGCGCGAAGTCGTTGATTGCTGCCGGAAAATTACCGGTAAAGAAATTCCAATAAAAGAAATGCCACGTCGTCCCGGCGACCCGCCGCGACTTATCGCTGCTTCGGAAAAAATAAAACGCGAACTGGGCTGGCAGCCGAAATTTCAATCGCTCGATGCAATCATCGAGAGCGCCTGGAACTGGCACCAGAAATTCCCGCGCGGTTACGAAGATTAAACTCTTCCTCTTCTTCTCTCGTGTCTAGAACGCAGAAGTAGAGGAAGAGAATCAGAAAACAAAAGCGCTCGCGGAAACCCGTTCCACGAGCGCTTCAATTCTTGGAAACAATGACCGCCGTCAGGGCGCCGTCGTCGTTGTCGTCGTAGTTGTTTCTTTTTTGTAAGACGTAATCGGAAGAGTCAGTCTAAGATTGGTGATGACTCTGCGATCGCCAGCCTGAACGTAGGTGTAGGTCACCGGCATGTTCGGCTTGAGCATCGTCCACTCGACTGCCTTCCCTGTCGGATCAACAACCGTCGTGCTCTCTGTGTAATAATATTTTATCGGGTCACCGCTCGCCTCCGTGAGAAACGTGATGTAGTCGGTGCCCGGCGTGTAGGCCGCGATCGTTCCCGTGCCGTTTAGCGTGGTCGAAGTTGTGGTTGTCACAATACGAGTCGTTCCGGTTCCTGCCCCAGTCGCAGCCGTTGGGGCCCCTTCCTGCGCGAAAGCCGTGCTCAGCGCCAACGCGCAAGCCGTTCCGCCAGCCAATAATTTCACTAGTGTAGTTTGTTTCATAATTGTCCTTTGCTGTTGTTAAACGGATGCTTCCGTCGTGAATTAGTCCGACTTCGATATGACGGAATTTATTCAACCGCAACAAAGGTTCGTAGTTTGCATCTCTCTCGGTTGCATCGACGCTGGCACCTTTCAAAAACGTAATTTCTTCTGATGCAAGCTCTTCCCGGTTTTCGCGATTTTTTGCCGAACGATTGTGCGTTCCGAAATTACATCTTTGCGCGCTGGCGCGAAACGGCGCGCCGATATGGCTTCGTCGAATGGGACGGCCCGATTTTGGAACCGACCGAGCTCTACAAGAAGAAGAGTGGCCCCGAAATTGTCTCGCAGCTCTTCAATTTTACCGACAAAGGCGAACGCGAAGTGGCGATGCGACCTGAGATGACTCCGACTCTGGCCCGCGTCGTCGCCGCGCATGAGCGCGAATTCACGCAAGCCGCTCAAGTGGTTTTCCATTCCACAATGTTTTCGTTACGAGAAACAACAGCGCGGCCGGTTGCGCGAACATTTCCAGATAAACTGCGATGTCGTCGGTGACGATTCGTTAGGCGCGGATATCGAAACTATCGCACTCAACATTGATTTGTTGCGCGCGTTTGGATTGGACGAAAACGACTTTGTTGTCCGCATCAGCGATCGGGAGTTTTGGATCGATTTGCTGAGAAAGGAAAACATTGCCGAAGATCGCTGGGACGAAATTCTGCAGGCAATCGACAAGAGCGAACGCGAACCACGTGAAAAAACAGCCGAAAAACTTGGCTCGTTAGGCAAGTCCGTTTTTGCGATTCTGGACGGCGGCGGCAAGAGTGAAAAACTCGAACGCATCGTCGAAGGTTTGCGCGAGCGAGGGCTGGGTGGATTCGTCAAAGTCGATCTCGGGATTGTCCGCGGCCTCGCTTATTACACCGGTGTCGTCTTTGAGGCTTTCGATCGTGCCGGAAAATTTCGCGCGCTCGCCGGGGGCGGACGCTACGACAATTTGATCGCGCAATTGAGTGACGGCGCCGTCTCGATTCCCGCGGTCGGATTCGCCATGGGGGATGTTGTCCTGGGTGAATTGATCGCAGCCACGCCAGCCGCGTGCGAACGCGCGGAAGCAGCAAATGCGCAGGAGAAAAACATCGAGATCTACGTCGTTGTTGCGAAAGAAGAACGCCGTGGCGATGCGCTCGCGCAGATTCAGACGCTGCGCGATCACAATTACCGCGTCGATTTTTCGATGGCCCCTGCCAAAGTCGGCAAGCAATTTCAAACGGCCGAACAGCTCGGTGCACGTGTCGCGATTCTTTTTGGAGACGAATGGCCTGAGGTGAAAATGAAGACACTTGCGACCGGTGAGCAGGTTTCGCTTCCGCACGACGAACTCCTCGCGCATCTCGATCGAATCTGGGGAGCGCAGGCTGCCAGCCTGCGTTAGCCGGCAGCCTGCCGGCTTTCTTCCATTTCGGTTCGCTCCGCGAAGATGTCATCGGCAGGCTGCCGATGACTGCAGGCTGGCAGCCTGCGCTCCCCGACCCAATTCGAACGCACTTGCGAGATTCTTCGCTTCGCTCAGAATGACGCGCTACTTTTTGCCCGTGACTTATCGCACCCACCACTGCAACGAGCTGCGCAAAACCGACATCGGTCGCGAGGTAAAACTCGCTGGCTGGGTTGCCGTGCGCCGCGATCATGGCGGCGTCATCTTTATCGATCTGCGCGACCGCGAAGGTCTCACGCAGGTCGTCTTCCGCCCGGAAGAAAATGCGGAAGTTGCAAAGCAATCGCACGCGTTGCGTCCCGAAGATGTGATTCAAGTCACTGGGAAAGTCGCGCCGCGTTTGCCCGGAACAGAAAATCCGAAGCTAGCCACCGGCGACATCGAAGTGCTGCCCGATTCACTTACCGTTCTCAATCGTGCTGAAAATCTTGCCGTTCCAGCTCGACGCCGAACTGAGCAACGAAGATCTCGAACTCACCTATCGCTATTTCGATCTGCGTCGCCCGCGGTTATCGCAGAATATTCGCACGCGCCATCGCGTCACGCAGGCGACGCGAGAGTATCTCGATGCGCAAGGGTTTCATCGAAATCGAAACGCCGATTCTGTCGAAGAGCACGCCGGAAGGCGCGCGCGATTTCCTTGTTCCAAGCCGTTTGATGCCTGGAAAATTCTACGCGTTGCCTCAGGCGCCGCAGCAATACAAGCAACTGCTCATGGTCGCCGGCATGGAAAAATATTTCCAGATCGCCAAATGTTTCCGCGACGAAGATCTGCGCGCCGATCGCCAACCGGAGTTCACGCAGATCGATATCGAAGCATCATTCGTTAGGCCGGAGGATATTTTTGCGCTGACGGAAGGAATGCTCACGGCAATTTTCAAAGCGCGCGCGATATCAAAATCAAAACGCCATTCGATCGTCTGACCTATCGCGAAGCGGTCGGCACATTCGGAAGCGACAAACCAGATCGCCGTTTCGGAATGCGACTGGTCGATCTCGCCGAAGTCTTCGCATCGAGCGGATTCAAGATGTTTCGCGGCGCACTCGACGCCGGCGGCGTGGTAAAGGCAATCAACGCGAAAGGATTTGCCGGCATCACCATTGGTCAGGTTGATGAACTGACCGCCATTGCGAAAACATTCGGCGCGAAAGGACTCGCCTTCATCAAAATCGAAAACGGCGAATGGAAATCGCCGATCGTAAAATTCTTCTCCGACGCGGAGAAGGAAGCGCTTCGCTCCAAATTGGAGATCGAGGAAGGCGATTGCGTTTTCTTTGCCGCCGACAAATGGGAAATTGCGTGCGAAGTGCTCGGGCGCATCCGATTGCGCATCTCCGAGATTCAAAATCTCACGAAAGAGTCACAGCAGCTCGATTTCCTCTGGGTTACCGATTTCCCTCTCCTGCAATGGAGCGCCGATGAAAATAAATGGAACGCAGTCCATCATCCTTTCACGCGACCGAAAGCGGAAGATCTGCCGTTGCTCGACGAGAAAAAATTCGGCGAGATGCGCGCGGATGCGTACGACGTCGTTCTAAACGGCGTTGAGATCGGCGGCGGCAGCATTCGTATTCACGAGCCCGAGTTGCAGAAGAAAATGTTTACTGCACTCGGTGTGACCGAAGAAGAGCAGGAAAAGATGTTCGGGCATCTGCTGCGCGCGTTTCGTCTCGGCGCGCCGCCACACGGCGGAATCGCGATGGGTCTTGATCGTCTCGTTATGCTCATTTGCGGCGAAGATTCCATCCGCGACGTCATGGCGTTTCCGAAAAACAATCGCGGCCAGGATTTGATGTCGCAATCGCCGGCGGAAGTCGATCAACGGCAATTGCGCGAATTGGAAATTAAGCTGGCGGGTGATGCGCGCGGCCAGTCCGGAACGAAACCGCCACCAAAAACGTGACGATCGTTCCGAAACAAATCCACCAGGGAAATTCCATTCTCGGCAGCCAATCCGGCAGTTTGTAAGCGACCGTTCCGAAGATCTTCGCGAGGCTGTTTGGCAAATCGCTCAGAATCGTGACGACGATAAAGCCGGCGATCATGGCGATAAAATTTCCGCGATCGTTGCCGCGCGATTTTGTGAGCATGCCGGCGAGAAAAACGCCGAGCACCGAGCCATAGGTGTAACCATAAATGCCGAGCACGATCGGAATGATGCGCACATTCGGCAACACGATGACGAAATACGATGTGGCCGAGGCGACAACGATCATCAGAATCGCGAACCCGACGGTGGCGCGACGAACGGCACGCAGGCTCTCTGCGCTTGTGGCGTTGCGGTTGATGTAGGTTTCGTACCAATCGCGCGTGAAGCTCGTAGCCAAGCGCATTCAGTGCCGTGCTCAGCGAGCCCATCGCGGTCGCGAAAATTCCGGCGATCAATAATCCGCGCAGTCCGATCGGCATTTCATACAAAATGAAATGACAGAATGTCTCGTTAGGCGTTTTCGGCAGATTCGGATCGAAGTGCGATTGATAGTAGACCCACAGGAGCAAACCAATCGTCAGAAATGTCATGGCGATTGGAATGTCGGCGAGACCGGAAAGGATGAGCGAGCGGCGGCTGCGGCGGATGTCCACCGCGGTCAACATGCGCTGCACCATGTCCTGATCGGTGCCGTGTGTCGCCATGGTGATGAAGGTCGAGCCGATGAGGCCGGCGAAAATCGTGTACTCGACCTCGAACATGCCTTTGATTTTGTCCCAGCCATGCCTCGCCGGATCGAGTCCGGTGGTGATGAAATCGTCGAGATGAAATCCGCCTTTGCGCGCGACGATCTCGTGCCAGCCACCGGGTATTGCTGAATAAAGCAACGCGACCGCAGCGAGCGCGCTGCCGATCATGATTGAAGCCTGGATGAAATCGGTCCAGACGACGGCTTTGATTCCGCCGAGCGTCGTGTAGATCGCGGTGAGAATGACGATGACCACGATCGCGCCGACGTAAATGAGAAGCGTCTCGCTTTGGCCGGGACGGACGCCGCGAATCATTTCATACGCGAGCGCGAGCGCGATGGCTGCGACATAGAGACGTGCGCCGGACGCGAGCACGCGCGTGAACATGAAAACCGCGGACGCGGCGTTCTTCGTCCCGACACCGAAACGCAGCGTCAGGTATTCGTAGATCGAGTAAACTTTGTAGTCGTAGTACGGCTTGATGAAAATGTAACTGACGAGAATGCGCGCGAGGATCGTGCCGAAGGCGAGCTGGATGTAGGTGAAGTTGCGCAGCGCGTAGCCTTCGCCCGGAGTGCCGAAGAAAGTTCCCGCGCTCGTCTCCGCGGCGATGATGGATGCAAGCACCGCCCACCACGGAATGCGCCGGCCACCGAGCGCGAAGTCCTCGAGATTGTCTTCCTTTCGGCCCATGCGCAGGCCGATGAAGATGATGATGAAAAAATAGAGAAGAAGAACGCCGCTATCGACGACGAGGCGTGAATCCACGGTGCTTTAGCTGGCAGAAAATCGCGCGACCGCAAAGTGGATTTTTTCCTTTATGTAGCTGTCGCCGTCGCCGGCGGCAGAACGAATTTCAAATTGCGCTACATTTCTGCCGCCGATGACGGCGGCAGCTACAACGGTTTGTCATGCAACTTCTCCAGGAAATTCGAGCGCCAAATTTTGATCTCGAGAAGACATTGAGCTCGGGGCAGGTGTTCCATTGGGAGAAATGCGGGAAGGGATTCGTGGGCGCGATTGGCTGACGAGGCGCTTTACGTGGAGCAGGGCGGGAATTTCCTGAAAGTCCGTTGCGGCGAGACGCGAACCAAGTCGCCGCGGCGACCGCTACCCGGAGTTGTCGCGCGTTACTTCGCCTTGGATCATCCCCTTGAGACAATCTGCGCGTCGTTTCCGCGAGATGAGATCATGGACGAGGCGCGCGATTTCTGCCGTGGGCTTCGCATCATTCGGCAGCCGAAATGGGAATGTCTTGCCACTTTCATTTGTTCGTCGATGAAGCAGGTCGCTCACATTCGACAAATCTCGCACGCGCTTCGACGGCAATTCGGAAAGTCGCGCAAACTCTTCGATCTTCGCTTGCACACATTTCCAACCCCGGAACGAATCGCGAAGACATCGGAAGCGGAGCTGCGCAAATGCGCGCTTGGCTATCGCGCGAAAAATTTGCTCGCAACAGCACGTCTCGTCGCGTCGGGCGAGGTAAATCTCGAAAATTGGGCGGCGCTTTCGGATGATGAACTACGCGCGCGACTTTGCGAGCTACCGGGCGTTGGAGCGAAGGTTGCGAATTGCGTTTTGCTCTTCGCCTATGAACGATTGCGCGCGTTTCCCATCGATGTCTGGATCGAACGCGTGCTGAGGGAAAAGTATTTTGCGCGAAAAAGAAAAACGACGTCGGGAAAGTTACGCGCGTTTGCGCAAAGCTATTTCGGCGAACACGGCGGTTACGCGCAGCAGTATCTGTTTCATCACGCGCGCATGACGAAGCTCCAAGGAGGGCGCCGCGCTATCGGCGCCCAAGGCGAGCGAGAACACGACAGCGCGTGTCCCTCCAATGTCGAAACACGGCGCAGGTGAATTTGTCAGCGTAACGGACGTGCGATATCATTCATCCCTCTCCGGGGGAGCGTAATTTGCTTCAATCTCTTGGTTATTTTTCCGTGCATCATCTTCCGCCAGTCTCGCTTCGTTCATGTCGATCGCGATCAACGTCTTAGACCGTAATAGCGAAAGCCGGAAAATTCTTTGGGCGGTCCTGGCGTCGATTTTCATCCATCTTCTGGTGGCGTTTTCGCTCGCAACGTTCAGCGGAAAACTCGCGCCGTTACCTGAAGTCGAAGACAAACCGGCCGAGCTCACAATTGTAAACGTCATGCCGACGCCGGCGCCGATTCCGAAGAACACGCGATTCATGGAGACTCAGGAATCGAAAAAATCGGCGGAACAACCGAAGGACAAAACATTCGAATCGAATGCCAATTCCATCGCCGCTAGTCAGCTTCCAGCCAGTGGCAACAGCGTCATGCCCACGCAAGAAGGAAAAGATCGGTCGTTTCCCAATCTGGAAACGCAGGCTTCTTCCATCGGTTTGGAAGCGCAACCGCCGCAGCCGACAACGACGCCCGCTCCTTCCGCAAGCCCCACTCCGCCGCCTTCGCCATCGCCCGTCTCAACGTCGACTCCGCCTGCCTCGACGCCAACGCCGCTTCCGATAACACCGACTCCGCCGCCGGAAGCAACTCCGCCACCCGATCAGCTTGCGATGTTAAGAGCGACGCCGCCGCCTGCGTTAACGCCTTCCGAAGAACTCGCCACTTCGCCCACACCGGAAGACACGATGCCGACACCAACACCGCAAGCCACGGAACAACCGGCGTCCTCTTACCGGCCCTATCTGGAACAAACGCGGACGCGCGGCAGCATCACAAATCGCGGCGCATCGGCCGTCAACGCGGTCGGAACGCCGTTAGGCCGATACCAAAAAATGATCTACGATTCCATCGGATCGCGCTGGCTTTATTATACAAGAAAACAGGGCGATCTGATCGCGATCGGCACAGCGCACGTTACGTTTTCCGTCGATCGCGATGGCCACATCAAGAATCTCAAGATGACATCGAACAGCTCGAACGAAGCATTCGCCAACGTCTGTCTCGAATCGATTCAGCAGGCCAAGGCGCCGCCCATTCCTGAGGACGTCTTCGAAGTTTTGCCACCCGAAGGCCTTGAGTTCGACATTAGTTTCACGATGTTCGCCAACTGAACATGACAATTTCGATCCTCGCAGCCGCTCCGGAAGCAGCGCAAAGCGTGCTCAGCTTTTTCAGCAAGGGCGGTTTGTTCATGTGGCCGCTTCTGATTTGTTCGATGTTCGCAGTTACAACCATGATCCTGCGCGGATTCGCGTTGCGTCGAAAAAATGTTTTGCCGCTCGTGATCGAAAGCGAAATTGAGCGTCTCGTGCCGGGCGGCAGCGCGGAGCGCCTCACGCGCATTGTGCATCACGACGACTCGTCGCTCGCGCGCATCGTCCGCGTTGCCCTGCAACATCTACGTGCGCCGCGCGCGGAAAATATCGAGGCGGTGGAAACGCGCGCCCGACATGAAATGGTCGTGCTCGAGCGCGGATTGATCGTGCTGGAAATTATCACGGGCATCGCGCCGTTGCTTGGTCTTATCGGTGCGGTTTCCGGATTAGTGCACGTTTTTTCCCATCTCGGCCTGAGCAATGGAACGGCCGACACGAAGGCCATCGCACTCGGGATCGCCGAAGCATTGAACGCAACCGTTTTCGGTCTTTCGATTGCCGTGCCGGCGCTAATCGCATTCAGCTATTTCTCGAGAAAAGTCGAAGTGATGTCGGTAGAGATGGAAACCCTCGTCGTGGAGCTGATCACAAAATGTTATTACGGCCGCATTGGAACTGGCGCGCAACCAACGCCGTCACCTGCTCCCGCGCACGCTCCCATAAAACCGACACCAATTGTTCGGACGCCAGCGGCTTGAAGCGTAGCGCAGAGATCCGTTCATGAAGTTCGCGGTACGCAAACGGCGGGCGCCTTCCATCATCATTGTTTCGCTCGTCGATATCCTGACGATTTTGCTGATCTTCTTTGTCGTCTCGACCACATTTAAGAAAGATCAGCCGGAAGTGCAGATTAACTTGCCGGAATCGAAGACGGCCACGAAAGCTCCGGCGGAAGCAGAACACGCGATCGTGACGGTCGATCAAAGCGACCAGATCAGTCTTGATAACAATCCAATCAACATCGACCGACTCGAAGCGGCCGTGCGAGATTTGCCTGCGGAACGCCGAGCAACGCTGGTCCTGCAAGCGGACAAGAAAGCTTCGTTCGGCATTATTATTAAAGTGATGGATGCATTGAAGCTGGCGGGGGTGAGAAATCTTCCGGCATTTACGCGCGGCGAAGAATGAAGTTGGCGATAACGAAATACGGTAATCCAATCCTGCGCGCCAAAGGCAGCCGGGTTGAGAAAATCGACGACGAGATACGCGAGCTTGCGTTCAACATGCTGGAGACAATGCACGCGGCCAACGGCGTTGGCCTCGCCGCGCAACAAATCGGTCGAGCGTTGCAGTTAACCGTGCTCGATGTCTCACAAGTGGAGGACCGCCCGAGCACGATGAAGTTGAATGGGAAGGAAGTCGATCCGATCGCCTCGATGCCGTTGATCTTGATCAATCCGGAACTCGAGATGGGCGAAGAGCAGATTCTCGGGTCGGAAGGTTGCCTCAGCATTCCGGACATCAACGCCGACGTAATGCGATCCCTGAACGTGACCGCGCGCGCGCAAACTTTAGATGAAGAAGAAATCGAAGTCGAAGCAAGTGGCCTGCTCGCTCGCGCGCTGCAACACGAAGTCGATCATCTTAACGGCATTCTTTTCATCGATCGCATCAGTTCGGCGGCGAAGGCAAGCCTGGCGAGTCGATTGAAGCGAATGCAAAAAGAGAATCGGATTTAGTTCTGGCTGCGTTGTAGCTGCCGCCGTCACTGGCGGCAGTTCTTCTTATTGTTCCTCTCTCTGCCGCCGGTGACGGCGGCAGCTACATCAGATCATTTTGTAATCGACGGTGATGGTGCGGAAGAGCAGCGCATTCCGCTGCGCGGAAAAATAAAAAAGCTCGAGCATCGTGCTGCCGATCATCCATTGATAACCGACCAGCGTCTGAATCACGTCGGTATCGGTGTCACGCGAGCGCGATACCAATTTCCCAACGCCGAATTTCGCGTCGAAATAACGCCGGATTTCTCCCATCCGATCGTTGTAACGCTCGATCGTCCAGTCTTCGTATTCATATTGCAGCTCGATCTCGACCAGAAATCCCTCGCGAAAAGTAAAGAGCGTGCGCTTCAAGCCGGGCTGCACGAGACCTTCCACCGTCCACACTTCGTTGTGCTGTTTTTTCTCGCGCGTCACGATTTTCGCGTTCGCTCCCTTGAGCAGTGTTTCCACGCGACCGGTTAAATCGTTCCACTTGAAACCGAATGGCGGAGGAATCTCATCGAGCGCCTTCGTTGATTGCGACACGAGGAAAAAGCTGAGCGCGAGTCCGCACCAAATTAAACGTTTCATGCTCTTCTTCGAAAAATTTCCACGCGCCGCTGTGGTTTTTGCATCTTCACAATGCTTCGCGATTCGACCCGATGACGCGAACAGGCTGCAAAGTTGCGTGTGCGGACACGCAGGTCAACACGCGCGCGAAAACTTTGCGAACGTTTTTCCGAGGGAGATTCGCGCGTGAGTTTTTCGTCAAGTTTTTTTCGTGAACTTTCAAAAATAAAATTTCAGATTTTTTCTTGTCGAAGTTGGACACGGTTCTTAATCTCAAGCCCGCTGTCCGGGAGGAAAAACGGTGGTTGTTAATAAGATGTGGACAGTTCTGAGAAACTTTTGCGGAGGAAGAAAATTATGATAATCAACTCACCGATCAAATTTCTAATTTCCCTCGCAGAACCAGCGGATGCATCGATGCCTCACTCGCGTCCTCTTTCTGTTTTTCCCTCGTATTTTTCGAAATTTACAGGAATTTCTTTCGCGCGCTCGCGTTGCCTCGCAATTGCGACCTCGTTTTCGATGTCGGTTTCGCCGATCGAATTTCCCCCAGTATCTCGTTCCAATTGGAACGTTTAACCCTGTTAACAAGTCGGATGGACGAGAAGTGTTCTCAGCTATGGCAGAAATTGTCGGCCGCTCTAAAACCGCACGTCAGTGCCGATACTTTTAAGCGTTGGTTTTCCGCCGTTCAGCTCGTCGAGTTCACAAACGATGCCTTCACGTTCCGCGTTCCCAACAACATCTATCAATTTTGGATCGAGAGTAATCACATGCCGGCGCTCCAGGCGGCGATTATTGCGACGTGCGGAGGACCGCGCACGGTAAAATTTTTGTCGCCCGCGGGAAATGCTTCGGGCGAAGAAGATGTAATCCTCAATCCGACGGTGGTTGAAGATTCGGTCGCGGAAACAAGTCGCGACACGAAACGAACCGGCGGCGCGCTTGGACTTAATCCACGCAATACTTTCGAATCGTTCGTCGTCGGGCCGAATAACGAAATCGCACACGCCGCGAGTCTCGCTGTGGCGCAATCTCCGGCCAAAACCTACAACCCGCTTTTCGTTTATGGCGGCGTGGGGTTGGGCAAGACGCATCTGATGCAGGCGATCGGCCAATATGTCTGGGCGAAAAAGAAGGGCGCGAAGGTGATGTATCTTTCGAGCGAACTTTTCATCAACGAGTTCATCGACGCCATCCAGCACAGCACGCTCGTTAAATTTCGGAAGCGATATCGCCAGACCGACCTGCTCTTGATCGACGACATCCAATTCCTTGGCGGCAAAGAACGTTCGCAGGAAGAATTCTTTCACACGTTCAACACGCTCTTTGACGGGCATAAACAAATTGTGCTTTCGAGCGATCGCCCCGCGTCCGAGATCGCGAATCTCGAGCACCGTCTCGTTTCGCGCTTCGAATGGGGACTCACCGCGGAATTGCAACCTCCGGACGTCGAAACGCGCATGGCGATTCTGCGGAAGAAGGCAAAGGCGTTGCACATCAAATTGCGCGACGAGATTTTTGAATTTCTCGCCAACCGCATCCGCACAAATGTGCGACGGCTCGAAGGCGCGCTCATGCGCGTTGCCTCCTTCGCTTCGCTGAGCGGCAAAGAGCTCACGCAGGAAGTCGTCGAGCATTTGCTCAAGGATATTCTGCAGGAAGAAGCGCGGCACGCGGTCACGATCGAGCAAATTCAGCGGCGCGTGGCGGACCATTTCGATATTCGACTCGCGGACATGACGAGCAAGCGCCGTCCGGCGAATATCGCTTTTCCAAGACAGGTCGCGATGTATCTGGCACGCGAATTAACGAAGGCTTCACTTAACGAGATCGGTGATGCATTTGGCGGCCGCGATCACGGGACCGTCCTGCACGCGTGCAAGCTGGTGAAGAAGCGCATGAGCGAGCAGGACAATCTCCGGCAGACGATTTCCTTTATCGACAGTTCTCTTCAGCGTTAACGAGAAATTGTCGATGTTAATTCGCCGGCGCGGTGCGCGAGAATACGGTTGCCGAACAAAAACGGAAGCCTTACATCTTAGCGCGTCGGTCTCGATATGAAATTTAGCGTCACAAAGGAAAAACTCCTGGAAGGTTTGCAGCAAGTCCAGAACGTCGTCAGCACACGCACGACTCTGCCGATCCTCTCGAACGTCTTGCTGCAGGCGAGCGATAACGAAGTGCGTCTCACCACGACCGATCTGGATGTCGGCGTCCGCGGAAGTTTTGAAGCACAAGTAGAAAAAGAAGGCGCAACTACGCTTCCAGCGCGCCGGCTTTTCACCATCATTCGCGAGTTGCCTTCAAGCGAAATTCAATTTGATGTCGATGGAAAAAACGCGGCGTCCATTCGCAGCGGCAACAGTTTCTTCAAGATCCTGGGATTGCCTGAGGAAGAGTTCCCGCCACTGCCGAAATTTGAAAACGCAAAAGTGGTTACCATTCCTCAAAAAGCGTTGCGGGATGGCTTGCGAAAGACTTCCTACGCCATTTCCACCGACGAAACGCGGTATGTCCTCAACGGCGTCCTCTTTAGCTTTAAGGAAAATAAACTCACACTCGTGGCAACGGATGGCCGACGGCTCGCGATGGTGGATATCGAACTCGAATTTCCGCGCAGTCACGAAGCGGACATCATCGTGCCGACAAAGGCCGTCACCGAATTGCAACGTCTCCTCGCCGACGATGGCGAAGTGAAAGTGAGCGTCGGGAGCGGACAGATCGCCTTTGATCTGAATAACACGTTGCTCGTTTCGAAATTAATTGAGGGGAATTACCCCAACTACCGTCAGGTCATTCCGGGCGAAACGAAAGAACGGGTCACTCTCGAACGCGAAACTTTGTTGAATTCGCTCCGCCGCGTTTCGTTGCTGGCGAGCGACAAGTCGAATTCAATCAAACTCAACTTCAGCAAGAACAACATCGAGATCACCGCGAACACGCCGGAAGTGGGCGAAGCGAAGGAGTCTTTGCCGGTGACATACAAGGGACGCGAATTTTCGATCGCGTTTAATCCAGAATTTTTGATGGCGCCGCTGCGTAATTTGACTGAGGACGAAGTTTTTCTCGATCTCATCGATGAGATGAGTCCCGGTGTCTTGAAGATTCAAACGCCGTTTCTCTACGTCCTGATGCCGATGCGCATCAGTTCCTGATTCATTGTTGTAACGGCATCTCGCACAGTTACAAAATCGAGCGCCTTCAAATCCCCTGCGGACGCACGAAGCACTTTTACGTTTTCATTTGCCGGCGCCCAAATCGCGGGATTAGTCGGGCCAAAAAGTAAAATGCATTTTGCTCCGGCGGCCGCGGCGAGATGCGAGATGCCGCTATCGTGTCCAATGAAGATCGCGTTCTCCAAGATGCCGGCCAAATGCGGCAACGGAAGATTCGTGGCGAAACGAACCGGTTTGTTTTTCCACACCGAGCGCAACTCGCGTAGTCCGTCTCTCGTCAGCTTCACCAGATACGACCACCAAGGAGCGGCGCTTTCCAAAGCGCCGGCTGGGTAGTTCGGCGACTGGGAAGTCGCCGCTCCTTGATGGCTTCTCGCCTAACAAATAGTTTCCGAGGTCGATCCAGTTCTGGATCGGCCAATTCTTCTTTTCACTTCCACTGCCGGGATGAAGCGCGATCACCGGCGAATCCATGCCTTGGAGGAAGCGAATCGCGGCGTTTCGGTCCTCGGCGTTCGGAAAAAGAAACGCCGACGCATCAGCGCAGATGCAGCCCAAGATCTGCCAGCGGCACGGCCAATTGACGCGCAGCATGTTCGCGCTCGTGAAACTTCGGCGAGCCAGAAATCAAACGCGCTGCATTGCAACGCCGCAGATTCGCGGCAAAGACTTCGTCGGGATCAAAGAGATAACTAACAATGAGGTCAAAGCCGCTGAAATATTCGACGAGATCCTCGGGCAACTCAGCATCGCGCGCGAAGAAGCGCGAGAGCGGAGCGTAGTCGATCGAACGAGTGGCATTCGCGTAAAAACGATTTTCAGCCAACGCAACGATGTGCTTGTAACCAAGAATCTCGATGTGCGCGCTTGGGAATTTGTCGCGCAACAATTTCAACGCCGGCAACGTGAGAATGAAATCTCCAATCGCGCCGCCCCGAATGACAAGAATGCGTTGCACTCTAATGCTGTAGCGGCGGTCTCCGACCGTCGCAAAATCATGCGCACGCTCATAGAGCGCCGCTACAGAAGGGGTCAATATCGGATTACCGCGAAGGCGAGAATCGCCGCCCCGTACAGCAACACCAAACCATGTAGAAACCGGCAGCGCCCCGCGTTTCGCGTGCTCCATTGCAGTTGATCGCGCAACAGATAGGGCATCATGACCCAAAGCAATCCGGCTACCACCATAAGATAGGCGAAGACCGTCACGAGCAATCGGCTCGGTTCATATCGGAAGAAGGCGGCGTCGAGCAACGGCTCGGCGGCAAGCAGACAAAGAATGCCGAGCGCGCGCACCGCGAGAAGTTCACCCACAAAACGAATGGCGAGTAGATAGCCGATCGGCAAAGCGATCAGTAGCGGCCGCCGAAAAGCGGAAAACTCGCCCATCTCCATGGTGGAAAGCAGCCAAAGAGTCCAGACCAAATCCACCGTGAGCAAGGCAACGCCGAACGTGCGCGAACGCGGAAACCGCGAAGCGAAATCGCGCATGAAGTCGGGCTTTACCAATCCCGGCACCGCGAGAATAAGAAGCAAGATACCCGCGATAATGCCGGCGGCGTGAAGTGAAAGGTGATAAATCATTCCGTGAAACGCGCGTCAGCTTTGCACGACAGGCGTGCCATACAAGCTGAAACCATTCGCCCGTTGCACACGAACATTGAAAATCTGACCGACGTGATCTGCTTCGCCTTCGAACACCACCACTTTGTTCGTCCGCGTTCGACCCATCAAACGTGAGGCATTTGTCCGGCTTGGGCCTTCGCACAAAATTTCAACGTCGCGCCCTACAAGACGATCATTCGCCTGCTTCACCGATGCGTTCACAACTTCGAGCAAATCCTGGTTGCGCTCCTCTTTGATTTTTTCCGGGACCTGATCGCTCATCACAGCAGCCGGCGTATCCTGCCGCGTCGAATAACGAAAGATAAACGCGTTATCGAACTGCACGCGCTCAACGAGCGCCCGCGTTTGCGCATAGTCGTTATCGTCTTCGCCGGGAAAACCCACGATGACATCCGTTGTGACTGCAATTCCTGAACGCGCCGCGCGAATGCGATCGACCAGTCTCAAGATATTTCTCGGCCGTGTAGGTGCGATGCATCGCTTTGAGAATTCGATTCGAACCGGATTGCAGCGGCAAGTGCACGTGCTCCACCAGTTTCGGCAGATCGGTCTAGTGCGCCTAACAAGTCGTCGCGAAATCCGATCGGATGGGGCGAAGTGAAACGAATGCGTTCCAAACCATCGATCTGGTGAACCGCTTCGAGCAATTGCACAAACGGGCTCTTGCCATTCACTTTCGGAAATTCGTGCCGGCCGTAGAGATTGACGATCTGGCCAAGTAAGGTCACTTCTTTCACGCCGCGCCTAACGAGTTCCTGGACTTCACCCACTATTGCAGCAATCGACCGGCTGCGCTCCGCGCCTCGCGTCTGCGGCACGATGCAGAATGTGCAATGCATATTGCAGCCCTGCATGATGGAGACAAACGCGGTTGCCTGGTGCGGCGTGACCGTATGATCGCGAATTGTCTCCTGCGATTCGGATTCTTCCCCGACATCGACAATGGAAAGGCGCAGATCATCCATCCCGCGATTGGTCGGCGCGATCGGGTCCGAGCCGGACTGGCGTCGTCGCGCCTTACCAGTCTTGTGAGCAACCAAATCATCGACGTAATCAGCGACGCGATGGAATTTTTGTGTCCCGACAACGAGGTCCACATGCGGCATTCCGCGCAGCAAAGATTCCCCTCGCGCCTGCGCCATGCAGCCGAGAAAACCGAATACCACTTCCGGACGCTTCTTCGCCAAATGACCAAGCATTCCCATTTTGCCAAGCGCCTTTTGGTCCGCCATGTCGCGCACGCTGCACGTATTCAACAAAACCACGTCCGCTTCCGCTTCATTCGCGGTCGCTTCGTATCCGCGTGCAATTAACGAATGCGCGACCTGCTCCGAATCGCGTTCGTTCATCTGGCATCCGTAAGTTTTGATGAAGAATTTGGGCATTGAAGAGAGCGGAACATTGGCACAAGGGCCGGTGCTGCGCCAGATCGTCGAAGAGAGCACGCCCGCGAGCGGTTAACTGCGGATTCTAACAAAAAGCTGATTCAATTAGGAGATTCTATTTTCGTAGAAACGATCCCAAGTCAACCTGCTGGATTTTCTTCTGCGATGGCGGGAACACGAGCTATCCCGCCATGTTCAAAATGGGCTTCACGCCTGCGGCGGGAGTAATTCCTTGGAGGACATGGTGAAGCTGGTCAAAGTTGATTGGTTTTACCAGATGCGCCAAAAAACCGGCTTGTTGTGTCTTGGCACGATCTGCTGCCATTCCATAGCCGCTTAGGGCGATCCCGCGCAGACCATAATCTTTAGTCAGTTGCCGCATTAAATCGATCCCATTTCCGTCCGGAAGACCTATATCGGTGATGACCAAGTCAAAGGATTGAGTGGATGCCAGCGAAAGAGCGCTCGCAACAGTGGATGCAGTCACTACATCATGACCACGGCGACGAAGAAGGCGGGCGAGGATCATCAGAGTGGGCTCATGGTCCTCGACTAGGAGCAGGCGAAGGCTATTCGAGCCCGGCAGAGACGAAAGCTCCGGTTCTGTTAGCTGAGTTACGGGAAAAGGTAATATAGTCGCGAGTTCGACGGTGAACGTTGCACCAAGTCCTGCGCCAGCGCTCTCCGCGCGGATAGTTCCTCCATGCAGATCCACGATCGCTTTGGAGATCGACAAACCAAGTCCCAGTCCTCCAGAGTGTTGCAGTTTGCGCGCTTCTCCCTGCTCGAAAGCTTGAAAAACAAAGGGTAATGTTTTCGCGTCGATACCGATGCCGGTGTCGTGAATGCTAAGAACAATCCTGCCGGGTCCGGGATTATTTGTAGTCACCGTGACTTTCCCATCCGCGGGAGCGAACTTGATTGCGTTATTGAAAAGGTTCCAAAATACCTGATGCAGCCGAGCGGAGTCGCCACCGACATGGTATTCGGCGGCTTTCAAGTCGAACTGAAGATGAACCGACTTTGCCTGAGCATCGGTGTGAACGATCTGCTCCGTATGCATGAGTAAATCATGAATATCGATTGGTCCGGATTGGACGAGTTGGAGTTTGCCGTGGACGACCATGGTGAGATCGAGTAAGTCGTCGATGAGTCGAGCCTCGAGCTCGATGTTGCGCCGCATCATGGTCAATTGCTGCCGAAACTCAGGTGGAATCGCGCCTTCTTTTTCCAAGTCGGCAACACACATCAGGACGGGAGTCAGAGGCGTCCTCAGCTCGTGTGAGAGGTTCGCCAGAAAGTTATCTTTTGCGCGGTTAGCTTGCTCCGCATTTTCCCGGGCGTCGCGTGCCTCCGACTGAGCGCTGCGCGATTTCCGCTCCGCCTCAACCAAGTCTGCGAGTGTCTCCTCGAGACGCGACTCTTTTTCTTTGCGCGACGTGATATCCGTGCGGATGGCGATGAATTCGACCAGTTTTCCATCTTCGCCGAGCTGAGGCACGATGGTGGAGTCTACCCAGTAGAAGGTGCCGTCTTTGGCCCTATTCTTAATTTCACCCTTCCACACTTGCCCCGAGTTGATCGTTTGCCACAGGACACGAAAGAACTCCTTCTCGTGATATCCTGAATTCATAATGCGATGTTCGTGGCCGATCAATTCGTCGCGCGAATATTTCGACAGGGTGCAGAACTTGTCGTTCGCGTAGGTAATCTTACCGTTACGATCGGTAATGGTGACGTCGGCGTGCTCATCGAGTGCCGCCTTGACCTCGTTCAGTTCACGCAGCGCTTTCGCTTTTTGCTCTTCCACGCGTTTGTGCTCGCACATGTCGGTAGCGACAAGGCAGATCGCCGAGGCCGAACCTGGCGGGAGCCGGTTGAGTGCTAATTGCATAGGAACGGCGCTGTCGTCCGAGGCAGTAAGGGAAAATTCCCCGGCACTGTAACCAATCAAGCCGGCTTCCAGCATACCGCCAAACGCGGCCTGCTCTGCCGGCGCGATAAATGACACGAAAGCGCGGCCGACAATCTCTTCGGGCGACCTTTTCAAGAGCTCGCCAAATCGGCGATTGCAATAAAGAATGGTGCCGTCGACTGAAAGAGTCACTGCGCCCTGGTTCATTTCCTCGATGAGGACACGGTAGGGATTGTCGGCGCCTTTGAGCGTGAAGAGCTGGTCGCCCTGCGGCCCGGGCACGACCACGGCATCCACTTCGCCGTTGCGAATAGCGTCCAGGGTCTCATCGGCCTCAGCGAGACGAGCGCGCAGATCAGCGACTTCTTCTACTAATATCCACTCGTGGGTTTGAATCGTAGGATTCATTCGGGAATTGGTGTCGCCGGCAAATCCAGAGCCGCGAGAACACGCTCGGTCTGCGACAAGTCGCCGATGAGCCGGCGCAGGGGCAGCGGGGATAACCGAATTAGCGTCGGGGCCACTCTGACCTGGTCTTCCTGGGCGCGCTCCCTGTGCTCGTAGAGGTCTACGACCGTGAGCGCGTAGTGGTTTTTCAGATTGGTCTCGCAAATCGTTTTGATATTCGCGATGGCTCGGCTCGACTGCGGAGTGCTGCCGGCAACGTAGAGACGCAGGACGCATTTGCCGTTCTTTTGGTCGTTAGATTTAGACATGCGTTACCCTTTACGAAATGGCCTCCGCCACCGCTTCGTTTGGGCGGAGATCGAAATCGACAAGGATCCGCTCGGGATTGGACAGGGTGCCGATGAACTTCCGGATGGGCGAAGGCAGTTTCCGCACGAGCGTGGGCACAGCCAGGATCTGGTCATCCTTGGCGCGCTCCGGGTTTTTTAGCAGATCGATGACCTCGATCTGATAACGGCCAGTGAGATGCTCTTCGCAGAGTTCCTTCAGATTGCGCAAAGCCGCGAGCGATTGTGGAGTGTTGCCAGTGATGTACAGGCGTAAGACATATTTATCGTTCTTGTGACTGTCTTTCTTAGACATGCGGTTTCAGCGATTGTTAGTGTCCGTTGACATGCCGGCGAGTTCGGCTCCCGTTGGTTTTGACATCGCTTTGACGGCTGCGACCCATTTCTACTTCGTCCAAGGCGAGCGCCGCTCCGCGTTGTTTGTCCTGCCCAACGCTGCGCGCGATGATGGTTTCCTCGGCCGAAAACTCGGCGCGCAATGCAGCGATCTGTGCTTCGAGCGCGGCTCGTTTGCATTCCAGCGCTAATTGTTGCCGCTCGGTTTCTTCGTCCAAGCTTACGCGTTCAGCCCGTTCGCGCGCTTCCTGTGAAACACGCGCCGATCCGGTGAGCATTCCGCTCGGGCCGATGTAAACATCGGTAAGCTGGATGCCGGTGCTAGTCACCACGAATTCGCGGACCTGGTTCGAATGCCCCATGCCCCGCGATTTCAAGATGTGCAGACCGCGGTTGCGTTCGCCGTTGGTTTCCAGATCGCGCACCACGAGCCAGGTGTCTACGAGTGAGGAAATCGCCCCGTCCGAGCGTTCGAGCGGGTTATTGCCCAGCGTCAGATCCGTGAGCATCGCAGTGATCCCTTTCAATTTCAGAAAATCGATCAACCGCATCAGCGCCGATTTGATTTCCAATGGTGTGCCGGTCGTATCCAAACCCGAGATCGGATCGATGATCACGACATTCGGCGCGAATTCGCTGATGAACTTGATCGTGCGCGCGAGGTGCATTTCCAAGCCGTGATGAAACGGTCGCAAAGCCTGAAACTGGAGACGTCCCTTTTTTACCCATCGCAATAAATCGAGTCCGATCGTGCCCATGTTGCGCATGATCTGACTGGGAGATTCCTCGAAGGAAAAGTAAATGCATCGCTCGCCGCGCTTACAAGTCGCGTCGGCAAAAGTCGCCGCCATGCTTGTCTTGCCCGTTCCCGCAGTGCCCGATAAAAGAATGCTGCTTCCGCGATAAAATCCTTTGCCGTCGAGCATGGTGTCGAGTCGCTCGATGCCAGTCGGAATGCGCTCGTGTGTTGCGGTATGTTCGAGCAGCACAGAAGTGATCGGCCAGATTGAAATCCCATCCGTCTCAATGAGGAATGGATACTCGTTCGTGCCATGTGTCGTGCCGCGATATTTTACGACGCGGATTCGGCGGGTCGTTACTTGATCGACAACGCGATGATCGAGTGAGATTACGCAATCCGAAACGTATTCCTCGAGTCCGAAACGAGTCAGCGTGCCGTCGCCGCGTTCGCCCGTCATGATGACCGTGACGCCTTTTTCTTTGAGGAAGCGAAAGAGCCGACGAAGTTCTGCGCGCACGATGCTTTGATTGGGGAGAGCGCCGAAAAGAACTTCGACTCGTGTCGAGCACGACGCGCTTCGCCTTGATGGAATCGATCGCGTAACCAAGGCGGATGAAAAGTCCTTCGAGGTCGTATTCGCCCGTCTCCTGGAATTCGTTGCGATCGACGAAAACGTAATCGAGCACCAGCTTCTTGCGCGCGATAAGCGCCTCCAAATCGAAGCCAAGCGACGCCACGTTTTCAGTCAGTTCCTCGCTCGTTTCTTCAAACGCCATGAAGACGCCCGGCTCGTTATATTCAGTTGCGCCGTGCACGAGAAATTCCATCGCCAGCAAGGTCTTGCCGCAGCCCGCGCCGCCGCAGACCAGCGTAGGACGGCCCGTGGGCAAACCGCCGCCGGTGATTTCATCGAGCCCGCGAATGCCCGTCGACGATTTCCTCAAACTTTTCGGAGCGGATAATGCTTTCGATTTTTTCATAACAGTCCCCCGGGCAAACGTTCTCGGCTCCATCGACGGGTCTGGGCGCTAAGCTGGTGGAGATGAAAGCGGACGCGCGTCCTTTAGCAGCATGGGACATACCCCAGGCTGGCCTTTCCTCTGCCGGAAAAACTTTCATTTCCCACCGATGATTTCACTCGGAATTGACGAGCAAACGCTGGCTATCCAATCGCCTAACGAGTGGACGGTTCCCTAAGCGTGCAGTCGGAATAAGACGCCTTGAGCGAAAGGGAAATTTTGATCGCAGTGTTGGGCGCGTGGAGCCACCGGTTCGTGCGATTCGTCTCCACCGGGTGCACTGACGACTCTCACAGTCACAACATGTTGCTCAAGTTGAGTCACGTTTTATCGAGCGGCGTGCACGACGCCGCGTGATTACAATCGAAGGTCCATCATTTTCGAGCGATTAACCGATCGCCGGTGATTGATCTCTCTGCGTTTGCGCCGCATCGGCAACTTCAAAACTCCCAACGCTTTAGCTTTCAATTTTTTCTTTACTTTTAGATTTGGAAAATTGGAGCATAGTCGCAGCCAGGTGCCCGCTCATGCGGTCTGTAGCCCCCAAAAAGAAATTAAGATCTTCCGCCGCTCCCAAAGCGAAGGCGAGAGCGCGGAAATCGAGGGTAATTGCTTCGTCTAAAAAACGTGGGCCGGCGTCCAGCTTTTACATTGTAGGGCTTGGGGCTTCAGCCGGTGGCCTGGAGGCATTGCGCAGTTTTTTTGCGGCCGTGCCTGCAAATAGCGGCGCGGCCTTCGTGGTCATTCAGCACCTCGCGCCACACCATCCCAGTTCAATGGTGGAGTTGCTCGCGACGCATACGCGAGCGCAAGTCTGCCAGATCGAGGATGGAATGACGATCGTGGCCGACCACGTCTATGTAATCCCGCCGGGCAAGTACGTGAAGATTTTTCACAGCAAACTCCTGCTGTTCGATCCCGAAAAGAAAGTACCGCATTTGCCCATCGATCAATTCTTCCGCTCGCTGGCCGAGAATTGCGGTGAGCTGGCGATCGGTATTGCGCTTTCCGGAACGGGAAGCGACGGCACGCTCGGCGTTCGTGCGATCAAGGAAGCGGGCGGCACGGTGATGGTGCAGGACGAAGCGTCCGCGAAGTTTAGCGGGATGCCGGACAGCGCGGGCTCCACGGGAGTGGCCGATTACGTCCTGCCGCCGGCCGAGATGGCGCGCGAACTATTAAAATTCATCCGGCATCCGCTTATCGCGCGGGCGAAGGACTCGGCGCTCAAAATCAGCGAGACCAATTTGCAGAAAATCCTCAGCCTCGTTCGCGCAGAAACCGGCGTCGACTTCACCGGCTACAAGCAAAGCACTGTGATCCGCCGCATCGGGCGGCGCATTGGTATCGCGCAGCTCGCCAATCCAAACGACTATCTGCAATTCCTCCAACAATCGGAGCAGGAAATCGCCGCGCTCGGGCGCGACCTGCTGATCAACGTGACGAGGTTCTTTCGCGATGGCGAAGTATTTGCTGCTTTGCGCGACGAGATCCTGCCGGTACTCATGAAGCAGACGGCGGAGCGGAGAACGTTTCGCGCCTGGGTTCCAGGTTGCGCGACTGGAGAAGAAGCGTACTCGATCGCCATGCTCGTTCAGGAATTCGTGACGGCTCGGCGCGAAAAGTGGGACATCAAGATTTTCGCGACGGATGTGGACAAAGATTCCCTCGAAACCGCCGGTCGCGGGCTCTATCCCAAGAGCATAGCCGTGGATGTCGCGCCTGAGTTGCTGACGCGTTTTTTCATCGAGGAAAACGGCCATTTGCGAATCTCGCGGCAGATACGCGAGCAGATCGTCTTTGCGCGGCAAAATATTCTGCGTGATCCGCCGTTCACCAAAGTCGACCTGATTTCGTGCCGCAACATGCTCATTTATTTGCAGGCGGAATCGCAGCGGAAGGCGATGGCGCTGTTTCATTTCGCGCTGCGGCCGGGCGGCTATTTGCTGCTTGGGACGAGTGAGACGATCGGCGATCGAGAGGATGCGTTTGATACCGTAAACTCCAAGATGCGCATCTTCAAAAAGCGCGCCGACTCGATCTCCGCAGTCGGTAAGGTGTTTAGCGGCGCGCCTACGGTCGCTGGCCTTTTGGACGGCGGCGCTCACGAACTCGTGCCGCTCAAACGTGTTCTCCCGGACAAGGAGCAGGAAAAAATTTGGGAAGCAATCGGCGCGCAGCTGATGACGGAATTTCACACGACGTGCCTTGTGCTCAATGCGAACAACGAAGTTCTGCGCAGCTTCGGCGAGCCCCAGCGCTTTCTTGCGGTGCAACCGGGCAAGGCTAGTCTCAGCGTGCTCAAGCTGCTGCCCCACGCATTGTCGGTGGCGCTCTCCGGCGCTCTCCGGCGGCTGGCGAAGGAACACAAAACCGTCCGCTATTCCGGTGTGCGACTATCGGGCAACGGCGGGGCTGCAACCATCGATCTCAAAGTTCAACCGCTGGACGTCGAGTCTAGTCTTGGCGGGACGGCTCTCGTCTTTTTTCAGGAAACAAAAGCTACCGCAGCTACCGAGGAGAGCGAGAAGTTCAATCCCTCCAGCGAATCCATCGGTCGCATTACCGATCTGGAAGATGACCTGTCGAGCATGCAAGAAAAGCTGCAGGTGGCGACCGAAGACAAGGAAACTGCACAAGAGGAACTTCAGGCTTCCAACGAGGAGTTGCTCGCCGGAAACGAAGAATTGCAAAGCAGCAACGAGGAACTCGAATCGGTCAATGAAGAGTTGACCACACTTAACGCTGAGTACCAGCAGAAGATTTCCGAACTGATCGTTTCAAACAACGACCTCGAAAATTTCCTGCGCACATCGGACGTCGCCACGATTTTTCTCGACGATGCCCTGCGTTTGCGCCGATTCACTCCTGCGATGACCCGTGAGATTCCGCTCCATCAGCACGATCTCGGACGGCTTCTTACCGAGTTCTCGCATCCCCTCATTACAACAATCGCGAAGGATTTACCGCGTGTCGCCGCAGGCGGCGAAGCGATCATGAAGACTGTCGAGACACGCCCTGGCGTCTGGCATCTTGTGCGCGTCACGCCCTATCGTCGCGAAGGCACGAGTGATCGCGGCCTCGTAGTTACAATCCTCGATATTAGCACGCTCAAACAGACGGAGACCGGATAGGACCGAATTCAAGCTTCCCACAAAATGAAAGACGCTGGTGCGCTTGTGGAAGCGTAAGAAGGTCAGAATCGCTGACAGCTTTTCCTGGCCGGCGGGATCGGCAACCACACCTTAATATGCCTGTTAATTCGTTAGGGTGCACGAGAATTGCTGTCAATGGAGCATGCGTCTGTTTTTTTGAGGTTCGGGCCGGGCTTGGCCGTTGCTGAAGACTCTGGCCAAGTTTGAATCGACTTCCTTGAAGCGGGCGCGCACAAATAAGTCCCCATGAAGGCCACCGCGTTAGAATTCCCTCACAGCGCAACTCTGCGTCAAAATGCCGAGCTACGCTTGCGCGCCGCGCCAGCGGCCGTGTCACCGAAGATAAAAAACCTGCGATCCGCTGTAGAGGAATTGCGTGTTTATGATGCCGAACTGCGGATTCAAAACGAAGAGCTGCTCGCCAGCCGAGCGCAAATCGAAGAATCGCAGAGGAAATATTTTCGTCATTTCGATTTGGCGCCCGTTGGTCTGATCCGGTTGGACCACACCGGCGTAATTCTCGAAGCCAATATGCTGGCAGCGCAGATGATTAATATGAATCGCGCGCGGCTCCACGATGGTCCGCATCTTTTCCTCGGCCATGTCGCGCCCGAGTCACTCACAGTGTTCGAACAGCATCTGGAGTCCGCGCTCTCTTCCGGCAAGATGGAAATGTGCGAGCTACTGCTCCGCGGCACCGGCGGCCACGGGACTTTTGTGCGCATGCAGAGCGTCATCAGCCGTGGCGAAACGGAACGGCCGGATTTCTATATCACGCTTACCGACCTCACAGAACACCGCAAGATCGAGCGAAAACTCGAGGAACAAAAAATTCTCGCCGAAGCTGCGGTCACCTCTAAAGAACTTTTCCTGGCGACTCTTTCCCATGAGCTGCGCACTCCACTCACGCCCCTGGTTGCGCTCCTCGAAGACCTTGCCGCGCAGGGACAGCGCTCGACTGATGACCTTGCCGCATTCGCGATCATGCGCCGTAATCTCGATTTGGAAACGCATCTCATCGATGACCTTCTGGATGTCACGCGCATCGGCAGTGGAAAGTTCCAGCTGCATCTCGAACCGATCGATGCGAACCGGTGCCTCCAGGAGGCGATCGGAATCTGCCGGACGGAGATCGATGGCAAGGGACTCCAGCTCTTGTTCGAACCCGTCGCCTCGTGGCATTTCGTGAATGGAGACGCCAGCCGGCTCCAGCAGCTGTTTTGGAATTTGATCAAGAATGCCGTCAAGTTCACGCCATCGGGCGGGCGTATTTCCATCAAAACGTGCTGCGACGACGCGGCCCATATCACTTACGAATTCTGCGATACCGGCATTGGAATCGATCCATTCCCGCTCGGCCACATCTTCGATCCGTTCTTCCAGGCCCAGAACTCGCTCAAGCACCGAGTCGGAGGTTTAGGGCTCGGGTTGGCTATTTGCAAAGCGATTGCCGAAGCGCACGGCGGCACGCTCAGTGTCGCAAGTGCTGGGCCCGGAAAAGGCACGACCTTTCGTCTTGAACTGCCCACCATTGCCGAGCCTCGTTCGGGACTCAGCGAACTTATCGACACCGCAACTCCCGCGCGACGCGAAAATCTGCGCTTACTTCTTGTAGAAGATCATGACGACACGCGTGAAGTTCTCGCGCGCTTGTTGCGCAGGCGAGGATACGATGTCGCGGCTGCCCGCAGCGCCCAGGAGGCGCGCAAGTTTTCCAGCGAAAAAATCTTCGATCTTCTCATAAGTGACATCGCCCTGCCGGATGCTACGGGCTGCGAGTTACTCGAAGAGTTGAGCGCCAGGTATGGACTGCATGGCATCGCGATGAGCGGCTTCGGTTCGGATACCGATCTGGCACAGAGCAAGGCAGCTGGTTTTCTGAAGCACCTGATCAAGCCGATCGACGCGAAAGCGCTGGATGCGGCTATTCAGGAGCTGGCAAAAGTCGCGGTTTGAGCTGCGGAAAGGGAGCGTTCCTCGGTAACCCCGGCCGTTAGGCTATCTAGCGTTGTTGATCGCGGCGGCGCAGGCGAAAGCAAAGTCGGCGATCTAATAAGTTCCTTACTTCTCGCGAAGAAGTGCATTTTCCTTCAGTCGATTCATTCTTGAAGGAAAGATGAGCAAACCTAAGCTGCGATGATGGAGGAAGCGGAAAGCCTTTGAGCGATGCGTGTTCTCGCGATTGACGCTTCTCTGCGTAACACTGGCGTGGCCGTGATAGACAGCAACGGCCGCCAACCTCGCGCGCTTTATTTCGGAATCATTCATAATGCGAGCTCGCTGCGTTCGTCTTCCTGCCTCGTTGCGATTCGCGATCGACTGGCCGATTTGATACGGGAACACGAACCGGATTGTTGCGCGCTCGAATCGGTCATTTATGTCCAGAGCCACAAAGTCGCCATTCTTCTCGGAGCAGCGCGTGGCGCAGCCATTCTCGCCGCGACGGAACATGGATTACCTGTTTTTGAATATGCGCCGACGCGAATCAAACAAGCGGCAGTCGGCCGCGGCCACGCGGGAAAAGATCAGGTCGCGTTCATGGTGCGAGCGGTCCTCGGCCTCACGGTAACTCCGACGGCCGACGCGGCCGATGCGCTTGCCATTGGTCTCGCGCACTTGCGCGCGCAGGAAGCAGTGCGGCTGGGTGTTCCATCCGGAGTGCAGATATGAAAGTGCGCTGGCTGGGTCGCGTAGATTTTGAGAGTGCACTCAAGTTGCAGGAAGAACTGGTCGCAAAGAGACAAAACGATCGCTCGTTAGGCGACGAGCTTCTTCTCCTCGAACACGATCCGGTTTACACGATTGGTCGTAATCCCGATCAAACCAGTCTGCGCGGCGCGACTCATCTGCCATTCCCACTTTTCCCCATCAATCGCGGCGGACAGGCAACGTATCACGGACCGGGGCAACTTGTCGGCTATCCCATTATTGATCTGCGCCGTTGCGGAGGGGATTTGCACCGCTATCTGCGCTGGATCGAAGATTTGCTCGTCGAGTTACTCGCGCTTTATGGAATCGCAGCGAACGACGCGTGATGGGCTTACTGGCGTCTGGATTGATGATCGCAAGAAGATTGCATCGATCGGCGTTGGCGTGCGTCATTGGATCAGCGATGCACGGTTTCGCCCTGAACGTTTGCGGCGATCTGTCTCCATTCGATCAGATCACGCCATGCGGCATCGCCGGGGTAACGATGACGTCGATGGAGAAGGAATCGAACATGCCGTACTCGGTTCAGGATCTCGCCAAGCGTTGCGCCAAGATTCTGGGGAGCGCACGCGCCTCGCGTGCTGGCGATGGCGCCTCGCCATCGCGAACTTTTGCCAGCGCTTAAAGAGGATTTCGGCGAGGCGCCGAAATCAGCACGCGAGGCGCGTGCGCTCCCCAGAAAAATTCTTGCCGCGCTCTGGTCACCGCAACATCTTCAACACAACATGGCAATTCCACTCGAAGACAATTTCACCGACATCATCGGCAAAGCGCAGCGCGGTCTCGAAATTTCCGATAGCCAACTAGCGGAAAAATCGAAGGTTCCGGTCGATAAAATTCGGCAGTTGCGCGATGGCAAAGTCGATGAAGACGCATTGTCCCGTGTCGCGCCGGTTCTTCAATCTCGATCCCGTCTGCCCTGCGAGAATCCGCCCACGCGGACAATGGAAACCGCAGCCCGTGGAAGCCAAAGGCCTCGCTCAATTCAACACGCGTTACAGCGACATGACGGTAAACGCTTATCTTGTCTGGGATCCTGCAAAGCGCGACGGCGGTCGCATTCGACACTGGCGCCGATTGCAGCGAAATGCTCAAGCAAATCGAGACACGAAAACCTGAAGGTCGAATTTATTTTCCTCACGCATGCACATCCCGACCACATCGAGGATCTTGATCGTTTGCGAAAAAAACCGGCGCGCCGGTTTTCATTTCCGAGCGCGAATCTGCGCCCGGCGCACAATCGTTTGCCGAAGGAAAACATTTTCAGGCTGGCAAATTGGACATCGAAACACGTCTAACCTGGGGACATTCACGCGGCGGCACGACGTTCGTTGTGAATGGCCTCGCGCATCCGGTCGCGATCGTCGGCGATTCGCTTTTCGCCGGGTCGATGGGCGGCGGCGGTGTTTCCTACGCGGACGCGGTCAAAAATAATCTCGAAAAAATTCTGACTCTGCCGGACGACACGATAATTTGTCCCGGTCATGGACCGATGACGACGGTTGGTGAAGAAAAGAAGCACAATCCGTTTTTTGCATCGTCATTCTGAACGCAGTGAAGAATCTCGCGAGTTACGACGAAAATTATTTGCGGGGTCCTTCGCTTCGCTCAGGATGACCATAAGAGTATGAATATCGGTTTCGTTGGTGTTGGCAGAATGGGCGCGAACATGGCGCGCCGACTAAAGGAGCGCGGATTTCACGTGACGGCGGTTTATGACGTCAACCGCGCGTCCGCAACGGCGTTGGCGACGGAACTCGGCTGCGCGGCGTGTCAGGACTTGTCGCAGGTCACGGCGGAATCCGACGTTATTATCACCGTCGTTACCGATGATGCCGCGATGCGACAGGTATTTGCAGAGAGTGGCGACAGTCTGCTCGTGAATGCACGAGGGAAACTCTTCATTAATTGCGCGACCATTTCGCCCGGAGTTCACGTCGAAGTGGAAAAGCGCGCCGAGCGAGCTGGCGCGGCAACTCTCGAAGCATGCATGGCATCGAGCATCACGCAGGCGCGGGAAGGTTCGCTGTATTTGATGTGCGGCGGTCGCCAGGAAAACTTTGAGCGCGCGGAGCCGATCCTCAAAGAACTCGCTTCCTCGATCCGTTACATCGGCAAATCGGGCGAAGCGGCGAAAGTGAAAGCGCTCGTCAATATGGTGATGAACATCAACACCGCCGGATTGGCGGAAGGCCTCGGTCTCGGCGACGCACTCGGGCTGGATCTCACAACGTTGCGCGAAGTTTTTGGCCAGACCGGCGCGGCGTCACGCGTTTTGCAAACGGACGGCGAAGATATGCAGAACCGCGACCACAGTTGTTTCTTTTCCGCTGCGCATGCGGCAAAGGACAGCGGCATCGCGCTGCAACTCGCCAAAGATCTCGGTCTCGATTTCCCGCTCGCGCGCGCGACGAAAGAACAATATGACGCAATGATCGCGGAGGGTTTGGGCGAACTCGACAAATCAGGCATCGCCGAGCTGACCTTCAAGAATCGTCACAAACATCGTGGCGACCACGTTTGAGCGATGCGCATTTTCGCGGCCCTGATCTTTCTTCTTCTCGGTTCGTGCATCTACGAAGCACCGCTCACAGAATCGCCGACGCGCAAGATCGACGAACGATTGATTGGCGACTGGGTTTCGGTGGAGGAAAAGCCGAGCGTCATCCAGATCAGGAAATTCGATGATTCGAATTTCGTTTTGATTGATGGCGAAACTGTTTACCGCGTTTTTCACTCGGACATTGAAGGCATTAATTTCTTGAGTCTGCAAAATCTCGAGACCAAAGGCAGTTCGGCACGCAAGTTCGCTTTCATTGATTATCGTCTCGAGACGCCGGATCGAGTACGGGCGCGCGCAGTAAACAGAGACGTTGTTCCCGATACCTTGCGAACTACCTCTGAGCTTCAGAAGAAAGTGCGCGACCATCTGAAGGATCCGCATCTCTTCAACAAGGACGAAATCGTTTACACCCGCAAAACCGAACACTGAACGCTAGGCGAGGATTCGCTCGCTTCCCGCATAAACGTTCATTTCACTACCGCGCAGGAAACCCACGAGTGTCTGGTTGTTGGCCCGGGCAAATTCGACGGCCAGACTCGTCGGCGCGGAAATCGCAGCGATCATCGCAATGCCGGCAGCGAGCGCCTTCTGCACCATCTCGAAAGAAACGCGTCCGCTCAGCAACAGAATCTGACGATTCAGTGGCAGGCGATTTTGAAATAGCGCGTCGCCGATCAATTTATCGAGCGCGTTATGTCGCCCGACGTCTTCGCGTAATGCGAGCAAGGTTCCGTCCTGTTCAAATAGCGCGCAGGCATGCAGGCCACCGGTAAGTCGAAATGTTTTCTGCGCTGCGGAAAGACGCATCGGCAGATCGAGAAGGAGGCTGGCGGGAATCTTCAATTCCGAATTGATCGGCGCGAACTGCTTAGTGATCGATTCGATCGACGTCTTCCCGCAAATTCCGCAGCTCGAGGAAGCAAAGAGATTTCGAGAAAACTTTTTCGGGTCGAAACGAGATGGATTCTTCAACGTAACGTTAACGACATTCGTCTCATCGGAGTCCGCAGCAGTTTCACCGCATACCGCAATCTCAAAAATGTCGTTCGCACCTTGAACAATGCCTTCACTGACGAGAAATCCCGCCGCCAGATCACGATCGTTTCCCGGTGTGCGCATCAGCACCGCAATGCTGTGACCTTCGATCCGGATCTCGAGCGGTTCTTCCGCCGCAAGATCATCGGTCTTTTCTGCTAATGCGCCGTTCGAGTATCGCGTGATCCTGGCTTGCAGCGCGGGTTTCATTCTTTCCCGATCGATGCGAAATCGGCAGGCGTGTTGAGATTGAAAAAAAGCGGTTCTTCACCGGCCGCTATCTCTCTCGTTATCATCAGCTCTGCTTTTATGGCACGGCGCACAAGATTTTGCAGAGAATGTTCACCTGAGCGCAGGCAACTTTCTGCGAGCGGAAGGCAACGCGCGGGATAAACGGCCGCGAGCGGTTCGAATCGGTCGTTCCTTTTCGGGACGACGCCACCGTTATCGGGACATAGCGAAAGCAGCTCTTCGAGAAACGCGGATGTCATGTTTGGGAGATCGATGGCAAGAATGAGCAACCGCGCACTTTTGCAGCGACGCAAAGCGGCGACGAGTCCACCCAGCGGCCCGGAATTTTCGGCGGCGTCGGCTACGATTTCCAAGTCGCGATCCATCCATTCGGGTCGCGCCGGTCCTGCGATCAAAATTTCGGATGGATCCAGCGCTTGCAGAATTCGCAGCTGCCGTTGCCAGAGCGGGAGACCATCGACTTCGAGGAACGCTTTGTCGCAACCCATGCGCGAAGAGCGTCCGCCAGCGAGAAGTGCCGCGGTGAAATCCACGGCTAATTTGATTCCAGAAGCATCGACTGCTTCTCGTGCCTGACGAGTCGCGCATCGCCAACTTCGATAAAGCCGTCGCTCAAAATTTGTGCGCGCAATCCGCCGTTGCCGGCCAGCCACTTCTCAGCGCCCAGATGCAACCGCCTGATTCATCCAATAACACGGAGCGCAGTGCTTTGTTCCGCGAAATTGGACGCCTTGAATTTCGAAATCGATCCCGATAAGCGAATTCAAATCGACATCTGATACGATGATGTTCCGTCGCAAAGCGCCCGGCGATTTATTCGTTAGGCCAAATGCCTGACACAGTTTCTCGAAAACATCTGCGGAAAAAAATGTGATCTGGCCCAACGTAGTCGTCGCGATGATCGTAGAACCGATCGCCTCGAATGCCATGACCTGCGACACACTCGATCGCCTTGCTGTTCGACGAGCGGAAAATCGTCCGGCGGCTTTCCATGATGGCCAAAATAGTTGTGACCGGGCGAAGTGAAGATTTGTCGAATGATCACCCGTTAGATTACGACGCACTCACAGCGGTGTAAACGAGGGGAGACGTCTGAGGAGCGGTCGCCGCGGCGACCTGTCGAGGGCGCGTGCGCTCCCCAGACTTGCGATTCGGACGCGGGGAGTCACTGTGAATACGCCGCATGAAAACAGTCTGGCGAGTATTTAGATACCTTAAGCGTTATCCGTGGCTGGCTGGCGGCACGCTCGCATGCGCGGTTCTCAGCACGGTCATGATCGTCGTCTTTCCGGCGGTCACGAAATTCATCGTCGACGATGTCATCCGCGGCCACCGCGTCGAGCTGCTATGGCCAATGGTGGGAATCGCGCTGCTGGCGTTCCTGCTTCAGAACGTTTTCGACGCACTGCGCATTCTGCTCAACAACACTTTCGAGCAAAAGGTCATCTTCGATTTGCGCAGCGATTTGTTTCGTCACATCGAATTTTTGCCGCTGCGCTGGTTCGATAATCGCGCGACCGGCGATCTCATCACGCGCGTGGTCGAAGATGTGAATTCCGTGGAGCGTGTTCTGATCGATGGCATCGAGCAGGGTGTCGTCGCGGTTTTGCAGGTGCTAATCGTGATCGCGACTCTGTTTTATCTCAATACAACGCTCGCTCTTTGTGTGCTTGCGCCGGTGCCCTTGCTTGCCGGCGGCGCGCTCTTTTACACGCTCACCGGTTCAAGCCGCTACCGGCCGCAACGTCGCGCCGCCTCGGCCTTGAATGCGCTGTTGCTCGACGATCTTGCCGGTATTCGCCAGATCAAGTCGTTCGTGCGCGAAGAACAGGAACACGCGCGCTTTAATCGCGCGAGCGACGTTTTGCGAAAAGCGACGCTGCGCGTGATGAAGGCCTGGGCTGTTTATAGTCCGTCGATGGATTTTTTGAACTCGTTAGGTTTGGTTCTCGCAATCGGCTTCGGCGGCGGCGCGGTCCTGCACGGAAAGATGCAGCTCGGCGCACTCGTGGCGTTCATTACGCTCACACGATATCTGTATGAGCCCGTAACGCGCCTGCACCAACTGAACCAACTCTTGCAGGCAGGACGGGCCGCCGGCGAGCGCGTCTTCGAGATTCTCGACGAAGAGATTGAACCAGGCTGGCGTGATGGTGAGACGCCGTCACGAATCGCGGGGGATATTCAATTTAAGGACGTAACTTTTGCCTATGCGGAAGGTTTGCCGGCATTGAGCAACATTTCCTTGCATGCAAAACCTGGAGCGACGATTGCGCTCGTTGGGACGACGGGCGCAGGCAAGTCCACGCTGGTCAATCTGCTCGCGCGTTTTTACGAATACACGAGCGGCGAGATTCTGATCGATGGCAAACCGATCCGTGACTACGGAGTGCGCGCGTTGCGGGAAATGATCGGGATGGTGACGCAGGAGAGTTTTCTCTTTAACGGCACGATTCGGGAAAACCTGCTCATGGGAAAACCGGATGCGACCGATGAAGAACTGTTGGGTGCAGCTCAGGCTGCAAATGCGCGCCCATTTATCGATCGATTGCCCGACGGATTAGGCAGTGTCGTAGGCGAACGCGGCGTAAAACTGAGCGTCGGCGAGAAACAACGCCTCTCGATTGCCCGCGCGCTTCTTGAAGGATCCGCCAATTCTGATTCTCGATGAAGCGACGGCGAGTGTGGACACGACGACAGAGCGATTGATTCAGGAAGCCCTCGAGCATTTGATGTTTCAGCGAACGTCGATCGTTATTGCCCATCGCCTGTCGACGGTGGTCCATGCCGATCAAATCATCGTGCTCGAACACGGACGAATCATCGAGCGCGGCACGCATGAGGAACTGCTCTCGTTAGGCGGGAAGTACGCGCATCTGTGCGAACAAAGTTTCCTCGAATCGACCAGCGCAATACCAGAGGCAAAGGCGAATGATTTCGCACCGATAGACCTGACGCCACCCGACGTCTCGATACCGACCGTAACGACCGAACCGTGACCAACGATCATCCGCGCATACCGGTTTCCACTTACCGGCTGCAATTCAATCGCCAGTTCACTTTTCAACAGGCGCGCGAAATTGTGCCGTATTTGCACGAGCTCGGCATCACGGACTGTTATGCGTCGCCGTATTTTCAAGCGCGCGCGGAAAGTCTGCACGGTTACGACATTACCGATCACAACAAGCTGAATGACGCCATCGGTTCGCGTGAGGACTACGACGCCTGGGTCGCGGAGTTGCACGCGCACAAAATGGGACAAATTCTCGACTTCGTGCCTAACCACATGGGCATTGGCGAGTCGCGCAATCAGTGGTGGATGGATGTGCTCGAAAACGGGCCGAGCGCAAAGTATGCGCCTTATTTCGATATCGATTGGGAGCCGCTCAAGCCGGAACTGCACGGCAAAGTATTGCTGCCAATTCTTGGCGACCAATACGGCCGCGTCCTCGAACGCGGCGAGCTGCAGGTGCATTACGACGAGGGCACGTTTTACCTTTCGTATTACGAGCACAGATTTCCAATCGCGCCGGGAACCTACCGATACATTCTCGATGTCGCGCTGAGGAATCTGGAGCACGACAAGGACAAGGATTTTTACGCCGAGCTGCAAAGTATTCTGACGGCGCTGGAGTATTTGCCGCGTCGCACCGAACTCGATCCAGAACGAATCGCGGAGCGAGCGAGAGAAAAGGAAATTATCAAGCGACGCCTGGATCGGCGCTGCCAGGAAGCGCCCGAGGTCCGGGAAGCAATCGATGCCGCGCTCAAACAAATCAACGGCACGCCGGGCGATCCGCGGAGCTTCGATGCGCTCGATCAACTGCTGAACGACCAGTCATATCGGCTGGCGTTCTGGCGCGTGGCGGCAGAGGAAATTAATTACAGGCGCTTTTTCGATATCAACGATCTCGCTGCGATCCGGATGGAATTGCCGGAAGTATTCGAAGATACGCACGGCTTGTTGCTTGAATTGGTTGCGAAACGCGAGGTGACAGGATTGCGCATCGATCATCCCGACGGCCTTTATTTGCCTAACGAGTATTTCGATAAATTGCAAAGGCGGTGCGCAAAGGTTTTGCACTCTGTTTCGTCTAAAGATAAGCGCGCGATCTATCTTGTACTGGAGAAAATTCTTACCGGAACGGAACCGTTGCGCAAAGAGTGGCCGGTCCATGGAACGACCGGATACGATTTTGCCAACGAAGTTGCGCAATTACTCGTGGATCACTCCGCGGAAACCGAAATCACAAAGACATTTCACCGCTTCATCGGTCATTCCGTTAATTTCGGGCATCTGGTTTATGCAAAGAAGCGGCTCGTTATGCGGCTTTCCCTTGCGAACGACGTCAATGTCCTCGGCAACATGCTCGATCGTTTATCCGAACAAAATCGCTGGTATCGCGATTTTACCCTCGACGCACTCGGCCGCGCTGTGCGCGAAACGATCGCGTGTTTCCCGGTTTACCGGACCTATCTCGCCCCCGGCCATCCGGTAAGCGAAGAGGACCGTGCTGTCATCGAGCGTGCGGTGAATTCGGCGAAACGACGCAACCCTGCGATCGAAGAATCGGTCTTCAATTACTTGCGCGACGTTCTGCTTTTCCGATTCCCGGAAAATTTGGACGAACAGGCGCGCGCGGCGCACGAGCATTTTGTTCTCAAATTCCAGCAAAGCACCGGGCCGATCATGGCCAAGGGTATCGAGGACACTGCATTTTACATCTATAACCGCCTTGCTGCCCTGAACGAGGTTGGCGGCGAACCGCAACAATTTGGCCTAACGATCGAAGGATTTCATCAGCGTAACACGGTCCGGCAACGCGATTGGCCGGCGGCCATGCTGGCCACTTCTACTCACGACACGAAGCGTAGTGAAGATGTGCGGGCTCGCATGGTCGCGATTTCGGAAATGCCGCAATTGTGGCGTCGTTCGCTGCAACGCTGGCGTGCGGTCAATCGCCGATGGAAGCGAAAGGTGGATGAAATCGAAGCTCCCGACGCTGCCGAAGAATATTTGCTTTACGAAACGCTACTCGGCGTTTGGCCGACGGAACCTTCCGGAGAAGCGGCGCGGAATGTAACGCCGGAATTTGTTGCGCGCATTCAAGCTTACATGGCCAAGGCTATAAAAGAAGCCAAGCTCAATACGAGCTGGATTCAGCCTAACGAGCCGTGGGATAAGGCAATGCATGACTTTGTCGCGGCGATCTTGGACTCGTCGCCACGCAACAGATTTCTGCCGGCATTTATTCCGATAGCGGAAGAGATCGCGCGCATCGGCGTAATCAACGCCCTCACTCAAACAGTTCTGAAGTTCACGAGTCCCGGAGTGCCCGACACTTATCAGGGAAATGAGATCTGGGATTACAGCCTCGTTGATCCCGATAATCGGCGACCAGTTGATTACGATCTTCGACGGAAGGCTTTGTGTGGACTCAAGAACGCGAGGGCGGAAGACCTGATGCAATGCTGGCCGGACGGGCGAATTAAACTTCTCGCAACGCAGCGCTTGCTCCATCTGCGTCGTGACCATGCGAAATTCTTTCGGGACAGCAGTTACGTTCCGCTGCCGGCGAGTGGCACCTTTGCCGATTGTGTCGTGGCCTTCGCGCGCCAGGACGGAGAGAAATGTTTGCTCGTGCTCGCAACACGACTTTCATCGCGTCTCGGTTTTCCAGCGACTGGAGAACGTTGGAAAGATACGGCGATTCAGCTTCCCGACTCGTTGCGAGCAAATCCGATGAGCGAGGTCTTCACGAAGCAAAAGCTTCGATTAATCGATGGCTCGCTGAATCTAGCCGAGGCGATGGCTGCTCTGCCCTTCGCGGTTTACACCAATCTTCTGTAGCGGCGGTCTATGACCGTCGCACTACTTGCGATAGCTGCGGCTGTCCTCATCGGCAGACCATGTGACCTGCCCACTTCTGCCGCTGGGGACAGCGGCAGCTACAAAATAAGTGCGACGGTCATAGACCGCCGCTACAAACGAAATCTACGGCCGATATTGCGCGCCGCGATTGAAACGGTCGACGAGTGTGACAACCCCATGAGAAAAGTTGCCGATGTTGGTCAAGATATCGGCGCCAAAACCGGCGAATGAAATCTCCGGTGAAGCGACGACGAGCATGATGCTAAGCACAACCAGGTTCAGCAAATAGATAACGACCAGCGAAAAGAACGTTCCTTGATCAGCAAGGTCGCTCTGGTTTTTCAGGATCATCCAACAGGTAAACGTGAAATGAAACGCCCAGGTCACACCAATGAGCGCATAGAGCAACCGACCGTACGGTTGCATGTTAAAAAACAAGCTGAGTAACCCGTAAAGACCGATCGTAATCAGGCTGTAGAGCGGGAAAAAATAAGGCGCGAGCGCGATCCAAAAATTATTGCGATCGGTCATGATGTGTCCGCCATCGCGGCCGACACGAAAACGGCTGACGCGGCCGCCCATCAAATATACCCAGAGCGCGTGTGTTAATTCGTGGCCGAAGACGTAGAGCAAAATGGGTCGTGGCAGACCGAAGAATGCAATCAGCCACAAAACTACGCCTAACGAGAAGAACCAGAATTCCTCGGCGGCCCAGAGTCGTTGCGCGACCGTAGCGCGGGCGAACACTGTAAAGAACGTCTGGCTTAAGACTGCGCAAATCGGGATAAGAAAAAGCGCGACGATGAATTTGACCCAGCGGGTCGGCACCATGATCGGTTGCGGAGGCGGCGCTTTACGGGTGGTGGGAACTGTGAGCGGCGATACCAATCGCCGCGCGACCACGGCGGCAGTAGCAGGCTGGGGCCGAGGTGATCGAGAGCCAGGACGAAGTGTAGTCCTGCGTTTCCGGCGTCGTTGTTCCATTTTCGACTCGCTTAGGAGCGACCCATGTAGTTGCCGGTACGCGTGTCGATCTTGATCGTCTCCCCTTCGCTAATGAAAAGGGGGACGTAAACCGTCTTGCCGGTTTCGAGCACCGCGGGTTTGGTCACATTACTTGCGGTATCTCCACGCACGCCCTCAGGCGACTCCACGACTTTGAGATTCACGGAGGAAGGAAGTTCCACCTGCACCGGCCTGCCTTCTGTATAGAGCACCTCAACCGCGAGATTCTCGACAAGATAGTCTTTCGCCTCGGTCAGCAGATTTTCCTGGAGCGTAATCGTCTCGTAGGTGCTCGGATCCATGAAATGGAATCCGCTATTGTCTTTGTAACTGAACTCCAGAGTCGTGCGGTTGATATCAACCAGCTCGACCTTATCGGTAGAACCGAAGCGAACATCCGCGCTCTTGCCCGTGCTGATGTAGCGAATGATGGCTTGCACGAACGCGCGCAGGTTCCCCGGTGTGCGGTGCTGCACATCGAGGACAATGGCGGTATTGCCATTGTATTTTATCGCCATTCCTTTGCGGAGATCGTTTGCTGCGGCCATGGAAAATCAGTTCGGGTAGAGGTTGAGAGCCGCCGAGTCTGCCACGCACTCAGAGTAACTTCAAGCGTGTCAAATCCTGCGAATCGACCATCCCGACGGGCTTCTTCTCATCGTCCACCACCACCAGGTCGTCGATGCGATGGCGTTCGAGGAGATTTAGGACCTCCACCGCGAGTTTGTCCTGATGGACGGTGACGGGATTGAGCGTCATTAAATCGGCGACAACGCGGTCGCCCACCTTCGAGTCGGATTGAAAATGCCGGGCGAAATCTCCGTGCGTAAAAATTCCGGCAAGATGACCGTCCGCGTCCGCGACCACAGCAGCGCCGGCGCGGACATCGGTCATTGCTTTCAATACGTCACGAATTTTTGCGTCCGATGTGACGAGAGCGAGCGAAGCGCGCGGTCGCATGATCTGATGCACGCGCATCAACAAGCTGCGCCCGACCATTCCCGCCGGATGAAACTTGGCGAAGTCCTCTTTAGCGAACCCTCGCGCCTCGAGAAGCACCATCGCCAGGGCATCACCCAGCGCGAGCATCACAGTGGTGCTCGAAGTCGGCGCGAGATTTAATGGGCAAGCTTCCTGTTCGACATTGGCATCGAGAACAATGTGGGCTTGTTGCGCCAGCGTGGACGCCGGATCGCCGCACATCGCGATGATGCGAACATCAAAGCGCGCGATCGCCGGCAAAATGCGCAGCATTTCCTCTGTCTCGCCGCTCGAGCTCAGCACGAGAACAACATCGCCATCCCCGACCATGCCGAGGTCGCCGTGCAGCGCGTTAAGCGAATCGAGCACGACGGCAGGCGAGCCGGTGCTGGTAAGCGTCGCCGCAATCTTGCTTCCGATATGGCCGGACTTGCCTACGCCGACGACAACCACTTTGCCGCGCGCTTCCAGCGCACTCTTGATCGCATCCACCGCGCGCGTGAAATTTTCATCCAGCCGTTTGCGCAACCGCTGCAGCTCGAAAATTTCCAGATCGAGCACGCGTCCAGCCTTTTCCAGATAATCCATTAGGCGTAATTTGGGCCTCGCATTCAAAGGCGGCAAGAAATAGCGTGACAAACGATTACTTTAATAGGGGCAAATTATGAAAACGCTTTTGATTCTGGGATTTCTCCTCGCAGCAACGACGGCGTCCGTCTCGGCGCAAAATTTCGCCGCGCCGGCGCACAGCCAGCAAGTACAGCGGAAAAAAACTCCGCGGCCGATTTCTCGTCGCGATGTTACCGGCGTGCTTCCCCGCGCAATTCGCGGCGGCAATCCATTGCAAATGCTTAACCCGCGCGCGCCTGCCCGGTACGGCAAAGCGGAGGAAAGCGTCCTCTTTGAGCCGAGCTATCCGCGCAGGAGTGTGATCAACGATCCAAATTATCCGGGCAAGTGGAGAGGGATTAAGTTCTTTACCCTCCTGTTTTGACGAGCGAGACAGATCGTTCCGGCGCAGTGACGGAGCGACCGGTCGTCGCCAGTTATTGCGCGACGTTTCTGAAGCCGGAGATGCTGCACATCTACCGGCAAATCACGGCGCTCGAACGTTTCAGCCCGATCGTCATCGCGCAAAAGCGCGAGGAGGCAGAACGATTTCCTTTTTCGCCCATCGACATTGTCGGAAAACCCGCAACGCACTTTCTGCGACGCTTTTGGTTTAAGCAGGTTCGCAAGGCGCCATGGCAAATATCGGCGGGAGAATTGAACAAGCTGCTTGCGGTTCTCGATCGGCGAGATGCTCAGCTGCTTCATATTTATTTCGGGCACATTGCTGTGCATTTACTGCCGCTCATTTTGCGCTGGCAGCAACCCACTGTTGTTTCCTTTCATGGCGCGGATGTCATGGTCGATATGGACAAGCCCGCTCATCGCGCGGCGACTGAGCGAATGTTGAACGCGGTGCGCCTTGTTCTTGTGCGCTCTCATTCATTGCGAGACGCGGTTCTTCGCATCGGTTGCCCGGAAAATAAGATCCGGATTCACCGGACGGGAATTCCGATCGCAGAAACGCCTTTTGTTGCGCGCAGTTGGCCGACGGAGGGAGATTGGCGGTTCATTCAAGCCGGTCGCCTAATCGAAAAGAAGGGATTCGGGACAAGTCTGCGCGCGTTTGCTGAATTCGCGGCGCGTTACCCAAAGGCAACACTCACTATCGCCGGCGAAGGTCCACTGCAAAGCGAACTTGAAACACAAGCCCGCGAACTCGGCATCGGCGATAAGGTTTTCTTTCGCGGATTTATTTCGCAAAAGGAGCTGCGCGAACTTTTTTATTCTTCGCACATTTTTCTGCATCCGAGCGAGACAGGCGTGGATGGGAATCAGGAAGGTGTTCCCAATTCCATGTTGGAAGCAATGGCGAGCGGACTGCCAGTGTTCGCGACCATTCATGGTGGAATCCCGGAAGCCATCGAAAATAATCGCAGCGGCATCCTGGTTTCCGAAAAAGATCACGCGGCTCTCGCGGTAAAGTTGTTTGAGCTGACATCGGTGCCGCAGCGTCTCTCTGAAATCGGGCAAGCGGGTGCGATAGCCGTTACTGAAAAATTCGAACAAGAGACGCAGGTCCGGAAATTAGAAGACTACTATTTCGAAGCTCTCTCTCTCGACTCGTTGTAGCTGCGGCGCTCTCGTCGCCGCGCCCCGACAGAGCGGGGCGGCTACAACTTCCCCAAGCCGGGGAAAAAATCGCGTAGCTGTTCGGCAATCGCTTCAAAACCAATCTGCTTCTTTGCACGCGTCTGCGAGGTCAGAATTGTTTGTTCATAGAGTGCCTTATCCGTCAGAAGTCGCGTGGCCATCTCTTTGATTTCGGAAAACGATCGGCAAAATCCGCACGTCTCCGAAAATGCGATGCGATCGATTGCACCGTTCCCGCCTACGCAGGGCATTCGGCAAAGCAACGCGTCGCCCGCAACCTGCCCGGGAACGCAGCTTGTATCGAGTTGGAGCACAATGCGGTGCCGGCTGACCTCGCGAAGGTAATCGGGATAAGCCAACCGCTTTTCGAGCACACGCAAGCGGTTCGCGCGAAAGTTCAGCATCCCGAGAAGTTTCGCGCCGCGGCGGCCGTCGCCGTTGAAAACAGTGACGCATTCATTCGTTGTCTCACCCAGTTCGCGCGCGAGCAGCAACGCCGCCAGATGATTCCGCGTCGGCACATTCCATTTCGCGTGTGCCGACAAAAATTCCCGAACGCTCGTCATTCGCACGCGAAAAATCCCATCGCGTATCGCCAACCGGATAAGGCGTTGGAATGAAGGCGACGCTGTTGTCATCGGCGCGATCACGGAAGGCGCGATAGACTCCTGCTGCTTCTTCCGTAGCCGCTAAACATCCGTCCGCTGCCACAACGATATTTTGGAAACGCAATAATCTTGCCGGATCGCGGAGCTGCTGAGCAATTTGATGGAGTCCCGTTTCCTTAAGCGAAACCACAACCGTTCGCTTGCTTTTCTTTAATGAAACAAGTGCGCGCTGCGCCGCGCGGAAATCGCCGCGCAACAGGAGCAGCACCGGACTGTTTTTCGCAATCGCTCGCAAAGTCTCACGCTGAAAACTGCCGCCAGTACACGCAGCGAAAGCGTGAAAGTTCACGGGCGCGTGCTCACTGCCAGGTTCGCCAGCGCCGTCGACGAAAGATTGTTCGCGGTCACTTCCACCGGGATTGAGCACAGTCAGATGAAAACCGTGCGACTCGTTAGGCGACATCACGGAGTTCCACCCAAATCGAGCGACGGTGGCGGAGTGGACTTCAGGATGTCGGAATCGGGCACCTGATCCATCGGTCGTACCGGTTGAGCGCGTCGAATTTCCACGGGTGTTTCTTCCGGGGCAGGCGTCGCCGCCGGTACTACTGCTTCCGCTTTCAAAACGGGCTTTGTCGGATCGGGCAAACCATTCTCCGCTGCGGTCCCGCTGGATTGCGCGGGCGCAACGGCTTCAGGATGATTTTCTGCAACCGGAACTTCAGGCGCCGGTTTTGCAGTGGAACGAACGGCGTTGTACGGATCGTCATCTGCGATTAGCGTCGGCCCTTTCGCGATAATCGGCGAAACCTGCGTGGTATCCACCGCGAGAGCCGCGCGCGGCCACTCGGCCTCCGGAAGATCGCGCACGATGCGCCCGCTCGCGTCGCCATGCACGTCGCACGGCTCGGTTGGCATCTGGGCTTTTGTGGCGAGTTCGCGGTAGGTTGTGCGGCGCTGTACCGTTTCGCCCGCTTCATTCGTGACGGCGTCATAACATTTATCCGTCGCCAGCAAACCCGAGCGCGCGCAAATTTCCACGGTTTGCAAACCTGGTGGCTTCGTGATTTCACGCGGCGGATGCCTCGGGATCGACGTGTTCATGATATCGACCCAAACCGGCAGGGCGATTTCGCTTCCGAACGCGCCACGATAAATTTTTTGTGGCTTATCGAATCCAGCCCAAACGACACACGTCAATGCGCTGTCGTACCCCGCGAAAAGCGCGTCTGTGAAATCGTAGGCTGTTCCGGTCTTGCCGGCGGCGGGAAATTTTTTCAACCCAAATTCCTTATACGCCGCCTGACCAGTCCCGGATTCCAAAGCATCGACCAAACAAGAATGCACTTCGTACGCGATCTCCGGCTTCAACACGGTCTTGCGCGAACGGTCTTCCTCCGATTGCCAAACAATCGAGCCGTCCTTGTCTTCGATTCGATCGAGAATGTGCGGAGCGTTTACGCGCCATCCGCCATTGGGAAAAATCGTGTAGGCTAGCGCCAGCTCAGCCAGAGTAACCTCGCTGGTCCCCAGGAATGTCGCCGGAAACGGACGCAGTTGCGATTTTATTCCGGCATCATGGCAAAGTTGAATCACGGCATCGACGCCCGGATTCATCCCGAGACGGACCGTTGCGCCGTTCTTTCCTTTCGCGAGAGCCATGCGCGCAGTGATCGGACCTTCATAACGATTGTCCGCGCGTTCCGGGCCCCATTCGCCCAGAATTCCCGTCGTGCCGCCGATCATTACCGCACGATTATCGAGCGCGGAATCTTCCACGATCGAGCCCGGGAAAAGTCCCTTTTCGAAAGCAGCGGCGAACACAAAAGGCGTCATCGCCGTTCCAGCGGGCCGCTTTGCCTGCAGCGCGCGATCGTATTGGTTGTGCTCGAAATCGCGTCCGCCAACGAGCGCAAGAATTCCGCCCGTCGAATTGTCGAGGGCGATGACCGCGCCTTGCAGATATTCCGGCGGCGGAAAGCTTGTGCTGCCCTTTCGAAATGTCGCGGCGTACTCGGCGTAGGTTTGGTGATTGTAACCGGGATGCTTTTCCGCCTGATCAAGATGCGCGCGCAAAGATTCCTCGGCCACTTTTTGCATGTCGGCGTCGATCGTGGTGTGAATGCGGAATCCTTCGTTCATCGCACGATCCCAGCCGACCGCGTTGATCACTTGCTGCCGAATGTAATCAACCGCGTACGTCTGACCGCGCGCGCTCTGGCGATCACCGGTCGTCAAGGCTTCCGCCTGGGCGCTCGCACAGGTCTGCGCGTTGATAAAACCGAGATCGCGCATGCGCGTGAGCACGAAGTTGCGCGCGTCGCGCGAGGCATCGCGATCGCTCCAGGGAGAAAGTTTGTTCGGAGCCTTGATCAGGCCGGCAAGGGTCGCCGATTCCGCGAGTGAGAGTTCACGCGCGTGTTTTCCAAAATATCCGCGCGCCGCCGCCTCCGCCCCGTACAATCCGCCGCCGAAATAAATCCGGTTAAGATACAACTCCATGATCTTCTGTTTGCCGAACCGATGCTCGATTCGCCGTGCGAGAAAAATCTCGAGCAGTTTACGACGGAAAGTTCGCGCCTTGAGGGAAAAGCTGTTGCGCGCCAGTTGTTGCGTGATCGTGCTCGCTCCCTGGCGCACATGACCAGCGATCAGGTTCTTCAAACTCGCTCGCACAATCCCGGACAAATCGTAACCGCCATGCTGGTAAAACTTGTTGTCTTCGACTGCGACGACCGCATTGACGAGATCGCGCGGCAATTGCTCGTAGGGAATGGTCTCGCGATTTTCGACATAGATCTGGCCGAAGATTTTGTCGTTTCGATCCACGATCACACTGGCCGATTCCATGTCTTCGAGCCTGTTCAGATCGTACGTGCCGGCCTGGGTATCGAGATCGTTCGCGACAGCAAAAGCGAAAATGACGCCAACAATGAACAGGACAACGCAAATCCCCACGGGAATGTAAAAGCGCGGCCTCGCGTACCAAGGCGGCCGAAAACGATTAAGCGGGCTTTGCGCGAGATAAGAAACAGGCATGCCGTCGAAAAGGCTAATAGGCTATCGTGCGCAACCTAGGTGCAATTAGCGGTAAAATCCAAAACACAAACGTGACAACGAACGTCGAGAACGCACTGGCGATATTCATCCACGATACGATTCGTGAGCGCGGTCCGGTGACTTTTCGCTGGTTCATGGAACAAGCCCTGTATCATCCCGAGCACGGTTTCTATAGCTCAGGACGATGCGTTATCGGTCGCCACGGCGACTATTTCACCAATGTTAGCGTTGGATCGCTCTTCGGGCGTTTAATGAGCGAGCAATTCACGGAGATATGGGAATTGCTCGGACGGCCTAACGAATTCACGATCGTAGAGCAAGGGGCGCATAATGGAGATTTTGCGAAGGATGTGCTTGATGCGACTCAAGCAAACCGGCCGGAATTCTTCGCCGCTCTCCGCTATCAAATCATTGAACCATTTCCAAAACTGCAGAGCCGCCAGGAAGCGACGCTCGAAATGTTTCGCAAGAAGATCGAATGGCGGAAATCACTCGAAGAGGCGGAACCATTTACCGGGGTTCACTTTTCAAACGAGCTCATCGACGCGATGCCGGTGCATCTGATTGCGGCATCGGATGGTGATTGGCAGGAAAAATACGTCGCGTCCGTTGACGAGCATTTCGAATTTGTCAGCGGTCCGCTTTCAACAAGCGAATTGCGCGAGCGACTCAAAAAACTGCCGGCGCCCGCGGGGTCGAATTATGAAACGGAGGTGAATCTTGACGCGCTGAATTGGATCGAAATCCTTTCAAGCAAACTCGAGCGCGGCTTCGTTCTCGCCGTCGATTACGGCTATTCGCGCGAAGAATTTTTCGCGCCCGAACGAACCACCGGAACACTACAGTGCTTCGCGAATCACCGCATTGTGCCTTCGCCACTTTCGAACGCCGGCCAAACCGATATTACTGCTCATGTCGATTGGACTAGCCTGGCGGAGCGCGCGGAAGAATGCGGCCTGCGAATTGCGGGCTTTACCGATCAGCACCACTTCATCACCGCGTTAGCGACAACTCCGTTGCCTAACGAGTTAGACGCCCGCGATCGACGAGCGTTGCAAACTCTCCTGCATCCCGGATTACTCGGACGAACGTATCAATTTGTCGCGCTCTCAAAAAATCTGCCCGGCGCCAGCCAGCTCAAAGGCTTCAAATTTGCGCGCGATCCGCGACGGGCACTTGAACTCAGTCCACGCTGATCTCATCCACAATTTCGCGCAGAAGACCGGGCCCGCGATAAATGTAGCCCGTGTAAACCTGGAGAAGCTGCGCGCCAGCCGACATTTTTTCGCGAGCAGATTCCGCATCGCAAATTCCGCCGCTCGCGATAATCGGTAACTGCGTCTGCGCCCGAATCGCGTGGACGATCGCCGTCGATTTTCCACGCAAAGGACTTCCGCTTAATCCGCCGATTTGATCCAGGTCTTTTGGAATACCTGTGTGATCGATCGTTGTGTTGGTCGCGATGATCCCAGCAATGTCATTCTCCTCGCACGTCGCGACCACGTCGTGAAGCTCCGCCGGTGAAAGGTCGGGCGCGATCTTTAACAAAACCGGCTTTTTCGCGGACTGATTCTCTTCGTGAATCGCGCGCAACAGACTCGAAAGGGCCTCACTTTCTTGAAGTGATCGCAGCCCCGGCGTGTTCGGGGAACTGACATTGAGCGCAATGTAATCCGCTAACGGCGCAAGTTTTCGGAACGAATAAACATAATCCTCCACCGCGCCCTCGAGCGGCGTCACCTTCGATTTTCCGATGTTGATCCCTATCGGAATATGCGGCCACCGCGCCTGGTCGCGCTGTTTTTGTAGTCGTTCCGATACGACATCGGCGCCGTCGTTGTTAAATCCGAGACGATTGATGAGAGCCGATTCTTCCGGAAAACGGAAAATGCGCGGCCGCGGATTTCCCGGCTGCGGCTTCGCCGTCACCGTCCCGATTTCTACAAAACCGAAGCCAAGCGCAGCCCATGCGCGCAGGGCGACGCCGTTTTTATCAAAACCCGCGGCGAGTCCCACGGGATTGGGAAATGTGATTCCAAAAACATTAGTAATCTTGGGCGGAGGTCGAAAGCCGCCGAATAACCACGGTAGATTTCCGGCATTGCGCAAAAACTTCAGCGCGAGATGATGCGCTGTTTCCGGATCCAACGCGAAGAGCCAGGGCCTAACGAATCGTTCGTAGGCGCCGGCCCGCTTCATTTGCCAATGCAGAACTGACTGAAAACCGAATCGAGAATTTCTTCGGTATCGACGGTCCCAATTACTTCGCCGATAGCAGCAAGCGCAGTGTTCAGATCGATCGCGAAATATTCCCCGGAAGCCCCTTCTTCAAATTCCCTGCGCGCGTGATCGAGCGCCTCGCGCGCGCGGCGAAGGCAATCGCGGTGCCGAGTATTGATTGCGAGCGTGCTTTGCGCTCGCAGGTTTTTCGCCGTGATTCGCTCGATAATTTTCTCTTCCAGATCGAGCAAACCTTCGTCTGTCACGCACGAGATTCGCAGCGCATCACAGCCCGACCAATCAGCATGTTCCGGCAGATCGCTTTTGTTCAGCAAAAGGATCTCTGTTTGTTCGGTGGGGCGCTGGGCAAAATCCGCGGGCTTCGGCGCGTTGCGATCGACGATGTGTAACAACAGGTCTCCGAGTTCCAATGATTTTTCCGTCCGGCCTATTCCTTCGCGCTCGATCGGATCAACGGAAGGGCGCAGGCCCGCAGTATCCGTAATACGAATCGGAATGCCGCGCAGATTGACGGCTTCTTCGATCGTGTCACGCGTGGTTCCAGGAACATTGCTCACAATCGCGCGATCGTAGCCAAGCATTCGATTGAGAAGACTCGACTTGCCGGCATTAGTCGCTCCGTAAATCACGACGCGCACGCCTTCACGCAGAATTCGACCCTGGGCCGCAGTCGCCAGCAACTCCTCGATTTTTTCCTGCAAGGAATCGAAGCGGGCGCGAAGATTTTCACCTTCGTCCGGCGCGATTCCTTCATCGGGAAAATCGATGGATGCATTCACGTTGGCGAGAAGCGCTATCAGTTCGTCCCGAATCGCACGGATTTTTTCGCCCAGGCGGCCCTGCAATTGTTCGCTGGCAGAACGCAAAGCGAGATCGGTTTGCGCGCGGATGAGATCGATCACGGCTTCCGCCTGCGTGAGATCCATCTTCCCGTTGTGAAACGCGCGTTCCGTGAATTCCCCGGGCTCCGCAGCGCGCGCCCCGGCGCGCAAACAAGTTTCGAGGACGCGCGCACTTACCAATGCGCCGCCGTGACAACTGATCTCGATCAAATTCTCGCCCGTGTAACTCGACGGGGCGCGATGCACCGAGAGCATGACCTGATCGACAAATTGATCGTGATCAACGATCTCGCCCACGACGTTGCACGTGCGAAGGAAATTCGGACGGCTGTTCTTTGCCGCGAAAGATTTTGTCTGCGATTTCGATCGCGTCGTGCCCGGAAATGCGGACTAAAGCGATTGCGCCTTCCCCCGGACGGCGTCGAGATCGCGGCGATGGAATCGTTGGTACCATTATCTTGTCGTTCGGATGTGAGTTAACGTTTGACCAGGATTTCCTGTAACGCTGCGATGCATTTTCGGTTTTGCTCCATCGTGCCGATGGAGATGCGAATCCATTCCGGCAATCTGTATCCCTTCAATTCGCGCACGATGATTTTCTTTTTCAGGAGCGCTTTAAAGACCGTTTGGCCGTCGCCGACATTGACGAGAACGAAATTCGCCGCGCTCGGCACGAAGCGAAGCTTCATCTCCGCGAATTGTTGCTGGAAATAATCGCGCCCTTCGCTCGTTAGGCATCGGGTCGCGCTAATATATTCGTCATCGGCGATGGCAGCGAGAGCCGCAGCCTGTGCAATACTGCTCGTGTTAAATGGCTGGCGCGTTTTTTGTAAAATCCCAGTCAGCTCTGGATGAGCGATGCCATAGCCAATTCGCAGACCGGCCAGACCAGCGATCTTTGAGAATGTCCGCAGCGTTACGATGTTACGCCCGTCCCGCACAAAACGGAGTGTGTTCGGCGGATTGTCCACATATTCGAAATACGCTTCATCGAAAACGGCGATAACGTTTTCCGGCAAACGCGACATGAAATCGTCGATCTCCGCCTGAGACAAAAGCGTCCCGGTCGGATTGTTCGGATTGGCAATGAAAATAAGACGCGTGCGCGGTGTGATCGCCTCCAACATCGCGTCCAAGTGGTGATGGTGATCGGGACTCGGCGATTCGATTGTCTTCGCGCCAAAAACGGCCGCGACCAATCTGTAGACGACGAAAGCATGCTCGGAAGTAATGATCTCATCGCCTTCGCGCAGAAAGGCGTGACCTAGAAATTCGATCACTTCATTCGAGCCATTGCCGAAAATCAGATGGTCGCGCGGGACGCCCAGTTTCTTTGAGAGAGCTTCGCCTAAATAATACGCGCCGCCGTCCGGATAGAGATGCGCGCGATTCGAGTGCAGCGCGCATTGCGGAGAGCGCCTTTGGCGACGGACCAAACGGATTTTCGTTCGACGCGAGTTTGATAATGTCGTCGGCGTTGGTGCCGAGCTCGCGCGCGGTTTCCTCGATAGGTTTGCCAGGCTGGTAAACTTTGAAATCGCGCAGGGCTGGATTCGCATAATCCGAGATCGAAGACATGACGGGGAATTGTAAACGGATTTTTCGCCTTGAACAGGAAACGCAACGCTCGCGCAGCCTAACAAAAAACGCTGTTCAGGTTTAGCGATCTGTCGGAACGTTTCGGCCTTATGAACTGGCTGCATATTCTCGCCGACGCGAAGGTTTTCGGGATCGCGATTAATTTCTGGAAAATCGTCGGGTTAAGCGGAAGCATCATCTTCGGTGTGCGCTTCCTCATTCAATGGCTCGCCTCGGAGCGCGCGCGCAAAAGTGTGATCCCGTTCGGTTTTTGGGAATGCAGCGCGATCGGGTCGCTGCTTTTGCTGGCTTACTTTGCGATTTACCGGCGTGATTCCGTCGGCGTTTTGCAGAGCATCTTGCCGCTTCCAATTTACCTGCGGAACCTCTATTTTCGCTATACGCATCATGCTCCGAAACACGCGGGCGCCGAGCCCCGTCCCGAGGAGTAATCTTAGCGCATAAATTTTTGCCGATGATCGAGACCGACAAAATTATCTATCTCGATAACAACGCCACGACGCAGGTCGATCCAGCGGTTGTGGACGAGATGGTGCCGTATCTGACGAAGTACTGGGGGAACCCATCCAGCGGCTATTCGTTCGGGGCGCAGGTGCGAAAGGCGGTCGATCTTGCGCGGGAACGCGTGGCGGCGTTGCTCGGCTGCGAGCCGTCGGAAGTGGTTTTTACGAGCGGTGGGACGGAATCGAACAACACGGCGATTAACGCCGCGCTTCGCATTGATCCCAGCCGGCAACACGTTGTCACAACCGGGGTCGAGCACAGCGCGGTCCTTCGCTACTGCGAAGACCGGGCCAAGCGCGGTTGCGATGTGACATTCCTCGGTGTGACTCAAGAGGGCGACCTCGATCTCGATGAACTCGAACGCGCCATCCGTCCGGAGACCGCCGTCATCTCGGTGATGTGGGCGAACAACGAAACCGGCGTGGTTTATCCAATCGATGTCATCGCCGAAATTGCGCGACGCAAACGCGTGCTCTTTCACACTGATGCGGTACAGGCAGCCGGAAAAGTTCCTCTCAAATTGTCGGAACGCGGGATCAGTTTTCTTTCTCTATCGGCCCATAAACTTTATGGCCCGAAAGGGGTCGGCGCCCTCTATGTAAATCGCAACGCGCGCTTTTCGCCGATGATCTTCGGCGGCAGCCAGGAAAATAAGCGGCGGGCCGGAACGGAGAATGTGGCTTCGATCGTTGGCTTGGGGAAAGCCGCGGAGATTGCACTGTCGGGTTTGGAACAAGAGCAGGACCGATTGCGTAAACTGCGCGACCGTTTTGAATCGGAGCTTCTGCAAAAAATTCCGGACCTGATGATCAACGGCAATCCGGAAAATCGTTTGGGCAATACGTCGAATCTCTCCTTCCGCGGAATCGACGCGCAGGCGCTTTTGCTGATGTTCGACCAGAAAGGAATTTGCTCCTCGATTGGTTCGGCCTGTCTGACCGGCTCATTGCAATCGTCTCACGTGCTTCGCGCGATGAAGCTCGATGAAGAAAGAGCGCGCGGCAGCGTTCGATTTTCGCTCGGCCGTTGCAATACGGCAGCGGAAATCGACAAGGTGCTCGAAATAATTCCGTCGGTGATCGAGAAACTCCGGTCTTTCTCAGTTCAGTACAACCCGCGCACGCGCCTCGCGTGCTGGCGATGGCGACCCGCCATCGCGATTTCTTTAGGTCTCGCATCAAAGCGCGTTTCGGCGAGCCGAGACACGCGAGGCGCGTGCGCTCCCCGGAAAGTTTGCTTCCTCGCGCGACTGGCCTCAGCATCGCAATGTGGCGCGCAAAGGTTCTTCGCACTGGCTGAACAATCGCTGGTGGAGACTCGCGATTGGCGAATGGATCGCTCTCACGCTCGCCTTTCTCGCCATCGTCTTGATCTTCTGCCTCTTTTTCATCCGGCGCCACACTCTCCCGTACCACATGGAACACAGCTTTGCGGTTAGCGACCCGGAGTTCATCGGCTCCGCACTCGCACTGAGCGACCCAATTCTAGTCCCGGGAAACAAAATCGAACTGCTCCAAAACGGCGACGAATATTTTCCGGCAATGCTGGCGGCGATTCGCTCCGCGAAAAAAACAATCAACTTCGAAGCCTACATCGTTTATTCGGACGAGATCGGTCGGCAGTTTCGCGATGCGCTGATCGAACGCGCGAAATCCGGAATCGAAGTGCGCGTTTTGCTCGATGGCATTGGTTCAGGCTGGAGCCTGAAGAACTCCGATGTGCAGATGATGAAACAGGGAGGCTGCAAGTTCGCCTATTACCATCCGACGCATTCCTGGCGCATCGATCGCACGAATCGCCGCTCGCATCGCCGCATTCTTGTCATCGATGGGAAGGTTGCGTTCACGGGCGCAGTTGGATTTGCGCGGTATTGGTCCGGTCACGCGCAGGATGAGAAACATTGGCGCGATGTGCAGGCTCGTATTGAAGGTCCGCTCGTGGCGCGACTACAAGCGGCCTTTCAAGAACATTGGGTGAAAACTTTTGGCGAATCGCTTAGCGGCGCGGGACAATTTCCCGCGCTTACCGAAGCGGGCGATCTCAAAGCGCAGGTAGTCTTATCGCGCTCGTTTTCGATGGCGCCCATTCCGCTCCTGCAAGCAGTCGCCTTTTCCGCAGCGGAAAAACGAATCTGGATCACCAACGCTTATTGCACGCCGACGGACGATCAGGTCGATTTGCTCGTCAAAGCGGTCAACCGCCACGTTGACGTGAGATTGATTCTTCCCGGAAAGAACGACGATCAACCGTTAACGAAGTCCGCTGGTCGCGCTGCGTATGGCCGCATGCTCGAAGGCGGCGTGAAAATTTTCGAGTATCAGCCAACGATGATTCACGAAAAGACGATGGTGATCGACGGTCTCTTTTCGCTCGTCGGTTCTTCCAATCTCGATGCGCGCTCGTCGGAAATTAACGAAGAGCTTGATGTCGCCGTTTACGATCGTGACTTCGGCCAGACGATGGAAAACGTTTTCAAAGAGGATTTGAAACATTCGGTGGAGTACACCCTGCAACAATTCCAAAACCGCTCGCTCTGGGAGCGCACGACGGAATGGCTGATGTTGCCTTTTCGCTCGCAACTCTGAAGATTAGGGTTGCTCAAGATGGAAACGTCACCGCTTGATGTTGAAGGGTTGCGTCACGACTACGCCGGTCAAGGGCTGCGCCGTGCCAACCTTGATCCGGATCCCATCCGGCAGTTTACCTTGTGGTTTACCGACGCGGCGAATGCTGGCATTCGCGATGTGAATGCGATGAGTCTGGCCACGGCGACGCCAACTGGCGAACCATCTGTGCGCATCGTTCTGCTCAAAGGTTTCGACGAACGCGGCTTTGTTTTCTTTACCAATCACGCGAGTGAGAAAGGGAAACAGCTTAAGGCGAATCCGCGCGCGGCACTTGCGCTCTACTGGGTGCAACTGGAACGCCAAATACGAATAGCCGGGGCCGTGGAACAAACATCGCGTGACGAATCGGAGCGTTACTTTCATTCGCGTCCGCCCGGCAGCCAGCTCGGAGCGTGGGTTTCCCGACAAAGCCAAGTCATCGACTCACGGAAGATACTCGACGCCAGACTCGCGAAGATCAGCGAGCGATACGCCGACGGGAAAATTCCTTTGCCGCCGCACTGGGGTGGTTATCGCGTAAAGCCGGAGACCATCGAGTTTTGGCAGGGCCGGACGAATCGTCTGCACGACCGGTTCCGTTACACGCGCCAGAGCGAAGGCGGCTGGTCGATCGAAAGACTCGCGCCTTAACTCGTTAGGCGACAATTCGATGCCTAACGAATCGCTCCCACGGTCTCGCCAATGGGAAAATAACCCGGCTGATCGCTATTGGTGGCATCGGCTCCCGGGAATGAATTTCGTTCCCCCGATCTACGCAGATTTGGCGGAAGAGGAATGGACCATCCTGCACAAATGGTATGAGGAAACCGATAAGAGCGGCTTGATAGGCGAATGCGCCGTGCCGTTCATTTCGCTTCTGCACGGTCTTGTCATGGGAAATCGCGCGGCGCGCATCGTGCAGCTTGGAACATGCTCCGGATACTCCGCACTCCTGCTCGGATTCATGCTGCGACGCATGAATGTCGGACGCGGTCTTTTCAGCATCGATATCGATCCGCAAATGTGCGCTACGTCGCGACAGTGGATCGAGCGGGCCGGCCTCGGTCCCTATGTGCACATCGCGCAGCTCGATGCCATCGATGCAAAAACGCCGCAAGTGGCGAATGACTTTCTCGGAGGCGATCCGGAATTAATCATTATCGATAGCTCGCATGAGTATGAATCGACTCTGCTCGAGTTGAATCTTTGGTACCCGGCGCTTGCGCCCGGGGGACTAATGGCGCTGCACGATGTAAGCCATTTCGCGGCGAGTTTCGATGTCACCAAGAGCGGCGGTGTTCGTCGCGCATTTAGCGAATGGCGGAAGGCGCACCCAGATGTAGAAACGTTTTCTTTGAATAGCGAATCGCGATCGATGGATTTGCCGCGACCGTTTTATAAAGATGCATGCGGCATCGGGCTAATTCACAAGTCGCAAATTTCTGAGCAATGAATCCGCGGATGGAGTTGCGACGCGGGGACATCACAAAACTCACCGTCGACGCGATTGTAAATGCTGCTAACTCGACACTTCTGGGCGGCGGTGGCGTCGACGGCGCGATTCATCGCGCCGCGGGTCCGGAATTGCTGGTGGAATGCCGCTCGTTAGGCGGCTGTCCCGCGGGCCAGGCGAAAATCACACGCGGGTATCAATTGCCTGCGCGTTTTGTCATTCATACCGTGGGACCTGTCTGGTCGGGCGGTCATCGCGGTGAGGCAGAAACGCTAACGAACTGTTATCGGAACTCGTTAGGTATCGCGGTAGCCAATAACGTCAAAACGATCGCGTTTCCTGCCATCAGTTGCGGAGCATATCGATATCCAATCGACGAAGCTGCCGGCATCGCAGTCGAAACAACGACGGCATTCTTGGAAGAAGATCAGACGATCGAGAACGTCACCTTTATTGCCGCGACAGAAGAAATCGAAGAAGCTTACCGGCGTTTGATGTGACTGTGCCGGATCGTCGCACGCTCCCGATCTTCGAGCTCGAGTCCGAGATCGTCGAGGCATTGCAAAAGAATTCCCGTCTTATCGTGCAGGCGCCGACCGGTTCGGGAAAATCGACGCAGGTTCCGCAGATTTTGCTCGATCACGGATTGCTCGGTCGCGGGCAGGTTGTGGTTCTGCAACCGCGCCGGCTGGCCGCGCGGTTGCTCGCTGCGCGCGTGGCGCAAGAACGAGGTGTTCAACTCGGTCGCGAAGTTGGCTATCAAATCCGATTCGAGAACGTTACCTCGAAGGAAACACGAATCCGCTTTGTTACCGAAGGCATTTTGCTGCGCCAATTGATCGACGATCCGCAACTACGCGATGTCTCTGCAATTCTCTTCGATGAATTTCACGAGCGTCATCTTTATGGCGACATCACATTGGCGCGCGCCGTTCAGTTGCAGCAAACGAGCCGGCCTGATCTGAAGATCGGTGTGATGTCGGCGACGCTCGACGTTCCCAATCTCGAAAAGTATTTGGCGCCTGTGCGCCTGCTGACTTCTGCCGGGCGCGTTTATCCGGTTGCCATCGAATATCTGGAGAAACCGGTCCGCGCAGAAAATTATTCGGTCTGGGATTTGGCGGCGGACGAACTCGATCGACTCGCGCCAAAAACAGAAGGCGACGTTCTTGTTTTCATGCCGGGCAAATATGAAATTGATCGCACAATTTCAGCGATCCGTGCTTCGCGCGTAAGCGATCGGTTCGTCGCGTTGCCGCTTTACGGTGAATTGCCGCCGCGGGAGCAGGATGCGGCGTTGGCGCGTTACGAAAAGCGCAAAGCGATTGTGGCTACTAATGTCGCGGAAACGTCTCTCACGATTGAAGGCGTGCAGGTTGTGATTGACGGCGGCCTGGCGCGAATCGCGCGCTACGATCCGCGGCGCGGCATCAATACATTGCTCATCGAAAAGATCAGTCGCGCCTCGGCCGAGCAACGCGCCGGTCGCGCCGGCCGCACTGCGCCCGGACATTGCCTTCGGCTTTGGACGGAACGGGAACATCTGGAACGTCCGGCGCAGGAATTGCCGGAAGTGAAGCGACTCGATCTCGCTGAGGTCGTGCTCACGCTGAAGGCGAGCGGCGTTGAGGATGTCGCGAACTTTCACTGGCTCGAACCGCCGGATGCAAAAGCGCTGGAGAGAGCCGAGCAATTGCTCGTCGATCTTGGCGCTCTCGACTCCGACGCTATCACTCCGCTCGGTCGCCAAATGCTCGCCTTCCCCGTGCATCCGCGGTATGCGCGCATGTTTCTGGCGGCGCAGACGTATGGTTGCGTGCGCGCCATTGCACTGATTGCGGCCTTAACCCAGGGCCGCAACCTGTTACGCCGCGCTGAAGGAAAGCAGATGCGCGAAGATCGCGACGACCTTTTCGGCGGCGAAACGGAATCCGACCTCTTTGTTTTGGTGCGAGCGTTTCGTTTTGCGCAAAAAAATCAATTCGATCCGCGACGATGCGGGCGACTGGGAGTAAATGCGCAGGCCGCACGGGAAGCGGAACAATTGTGCGACCAATTTCTTGGCATCGCGCGCGCAGAAGGTCTCAATATCGAATCGGGTGAGTCGAAACCCGGCGCGATCCAGCGATGCATTCTCGCTGGCTTCCCCGATCAAGTTGCGGTCCGTCTCGACAAGGGAACTCTGCGCTGCGCATTGGTACACAACCGCCACGGTTTACTCGCGCGCGAGAGCGCCGTGCACGAAGCGCATCTTATTGTCGCTTCGGAAATCCGTGAGATCGAGAGCAGTGACAAAGAAAGGCAGGTTTTGCTTACGCTCGCGACGAAGATCGAGGAGGAATGGCTGCGCGAATTGTTTCCGGAAGCATTCCGCGAAGAAACCATCGTCGCATTCGATCCGACGCAACGCAGGGTGATTGGTCGGCGCGAGACGCGATTTCACGATCTCGCATTGCAAAGTGAGACAGCGGGCGAGGTTTCAGCTGAATCAGCCGCGACGATTCTGGCGCGCGAAGTTTGCAGACGGGAATCTTGTGCTGAAAAATTGGGACAATTCCATCGAGCAATGGATTGCGCGCGTGCACTGCGTTGCAGATTGGTTTCCGGAATTGGAATTGCCGCAGATCGGCGATGCAGAAAAATTGTCGCTGCTCGAACAAATTTGCCTGGGCGCATTCAGCTACAAAGAAATCAAGGAGCGTCCAGTCTGGCCAGTGGTGAAATCCTGGCTGAGCTCGGCACAGCAACAGGCGCTCGATGAACTCGCGCCGGAACGAATCAAGCTTCCGGCCGGCAAGTCCGTGAAGATCACCTACAGCGAATCAAATCCGCCCACAATTGCAGCGCGTATTCAGGATCTCTACGGCGTGAAAAAGAATCTTGCCATCGGGCGCGGCAAAATTCCGCTTCGTATCCAAGTCCTCGCGCCGAATCATCGCCCGATTCAGATTACCGACGATCTCGAGAATTTCTGGCGCGAAACGTATCCAAAAATCAAAAAAGAATTGCAGCGCAAATATCCGAAGCACGAATGGCGTTGACCTGTAGCGGCGGTCACAGACTGCCGCTACAGAAGCAAATCAAAATCCGCTGCGAATGCCGCGGCTCGGGTCGCGCGGCGAAATTACGCCGCCCAGTTTGTCCCAGGCAGATCGCACCGCCGCCCGCGCTTCATCCCACGGCAACGCGGACCCCGGATGATGTTTCCCGTAATCCAACGCCACATCGTCTTCGACTTCTTCAAACTTCTTACCGCCGTGCTTGGCAAATACTGCCTGGGCGGTGTGATAGGCTGGAACAAAATCCTCATAACTCCGTTCGCCGCTGGCGTATGGCTGCGCCTCGTGATGTTCCCGCCAATCGATTTTTTGCGTTGCAGGATCGTTTGCTGATTTCTCGTCCATAATGTGCTCCTTTAGTATATTCGCTAGTCCTTCGCGGCTCGCAATGGGAAAGGCTGTGATGGGATTCATCGCAATGAACGCAGGGAAATGTTGAAAAACGATTTATAAGTATGACTAATAACGGGGACGAATTTATGGAAGACGATCCACTGGCGGCATCAATGCCGTCGCGGCACGAACAAGGAAAGCTGCGCCAGGCGGCTGGAGATACATGGGAGCGCACACGACAGACAGTCGGCACGGCGCGCGAGCGGACGGAATTTTTTCTGCGCGAAAATCCGGTGCCGACCATTTTGGGAGCGCTCGTCGTAGGGTTGGCGATCGGGCTGGCTATTCGCTACGCGTCGAGTTCCGAAGAAAAGGAAATCGAAGTGAAATCGCCACTGGGAAACATCAACTGGGGCGCAATGTCACTTCCTCTTCTCTGGCCGTTTTTCAAAACGGTGAAGAGGAAATATGAGGATTCGGCCGACGCAGTGAAAGAAGGAATCGATCGCGTTAAAGACATTGACGTCGACCGTTACGTGAAGCCACTGCGCAAGCGCTGGAAAGCCTGGGCAAACTGATCGCCGCGAGGCGTGCGAAGAAAACTACGGCGCAGGAGCTGCCGGGGTCGGCGTTGGCGTATCTGAGAGGGTCGGATTGCCCGAAGGAAGCGTCGGAGGTTTAAACGTGCCAAGCGACTGCGGTTGTTTGAGCAGTTGTTCCGCCTGGACATCGCTCGCCACAGATTGGGCGGCCTGCTTCGACAGATCCTGCGATGATCTCCATTGACTCTCGCAAAATCGGTACGGCTTCGGCACTCATCTTTTTTCCTGAAAGGCGAATCATAAAACTTGAGCAGATCGTTCAATTCGTCCGACGTATAGTGCTTGTCGTAAACCTGAACCAGCCGGTTTTGCAATTCGTCGATGCTGATGAGTTGCCGATACTTGTCCCAGAATTTTTCCGGCACGCGCGGCATCGCGAGCTTCATCGCTTCCAGCGCCTGGAGAATGCGCACCTGCGCCATCTCCGCTTCTTTGGAGCGATCGATCACCTGTCGAATTAATCTTTCTTTCTCAGGATCAACCTTCGTCGCAGACACCGAAGGCGTGGGCGACGCTGACGGAGCACAGCTGCTTCCGCGCTGGACGGAGAAGAAGGCGGCGGGGTTTGGCCCGAAATTGGAAGAACGGCGACGAGCAGAAGCGCGGTAATGAGAAGTTTGTTCACGGTGTTATTTTCGCTTGGTAAAGTCACCGAACAAGTTTTCTCCGGCAAGTCCAGCGCAAATCTGGCATTGAACCGCTGTCTATCTCGCGGAAAATAGCGATTCACCAATGGCCGCGACCTCCTCTGCCGCTCGTCCGAGCTGGCAACGTAATCCCATTTTTCGCTTTTTTGCCTCGCTCAAACTCGCGGTGGTGTTGCTGGCGGTTTTGATTATCGGCGCGATTGCCGGAACGATTTACGAATCGAGCTTCGATGCAAAAGTGGCGCGCGCTTACGTGTATGGCGCACCGTGGTTTAATCTCTGGCTCGTTCTGCTCGCCGCGAACCTCACCGTCTCCGCGCTCTCGCGCTGGCCATGGAAAAAGCATCACGTCGCATTTCTCATCACCCATCTTGGTATCATCACACTTCTCGCGGGCTCGCTTATCGGCCGCATTTGGGGAATCGAGGGCACCATCACGCTGTTCAAAGGCGATGCGCCGAGCAATCGGCTACTGGTCGATCAACATCAGCTGCGCGTTCGCGACACGGATGGAATCATCAAAGGTTATCCCGCTGAATTCATTCATCATCCGCCGACACCACAAAAGCCGCGCGATCTTGGTTTGCTCGCGTCAGGCGCGCATTTGAGTCTTGTTGGATATGCGACGGCGGTCGATGCGAAGCTCAATCCGAAAGCCGTGACGACGGGCGGCGTTCCCGCGCTGCACTTCACGATCACCACCGCGATGATGGGCCAGCATCTTGAGAGCTGGCTGCTCGCGGACGATCCGCAACACAGCAGTTTCAGCATGGGTTTGGCGAACATCGAATTCAAACGCGGTGTTGCCCCATCAACAGACGACGCATCGTCAGCAGGTCGGAGTGATGCACCGAATCGTCCGTCGCCTAACGAAGAAACCGACATCGAAGAATCGATCTTTGCTTTTGCCAAAGCGCCCGAAGAACAGATCGCCAAAGCCGCCAGGGGCGGCAGCACAGGTGCGAAAATTAAACTGCAACAGCCGCAAAACGGAAACACCGGTAGCGTCGTCGTGAGCATGGCAGGCAAGAACTGGACGTTCGATGTCGCAAATAATCTGAAGAAAGAAATCCCGTTGGAAGGCAGTCCTTTCACGATGCGCATCGAAAACTATTGGCCCGATTTCCGAATTACTGACGGAAAGCCCGGGACAATATCCGAGCAACCGAACAATCCTGCCGTCGTGGTGACGCTGCGCGGCAAGGCAGTTCCCGTTGCCGCCGCGCCGGATCCGCATGGCGGTGCGCCCGCGATGCCGCCAGAGGGCTCCAATTCCTCCGCGAACCACCTCACGCTTTTCACATCGGATGATGGCGCGATCACCTACGATCTTCTCTCACGAAAACTCGGTCATTCCACTGGTAAACTGAATCTTAACGAGCCGCTTAAAACCGGCTGGGCGGATTGGCAACTGCGCGTCGATCAATTCCTGCCACGCGCCGAACAATGGATGGATTTCAATCCTGTACCGACGGCGGCTGCGAATGCGGCTGATCTGCCGGATGGCGTTCGTGTGCGCATTCAGGAAGGCGCGCGAACGTTCGAGCAATGGGTGCCTGCTGGCTGGCAGATTTCGATTCCGACTTCGCCGACTGAAGTGCAAGTCGCATACGGCTGGCGGCAAATTCCGCTGCCGATCGGGCTCGAGCTCCTCAATTTTGAAGTAAAACGCAACGAGGGAAACGACAGTCCTGCCGGTTTCAAAAGCACCGTGCGCGTGTCGAATGCAGAGGGCGACAGCGCGACCGGCCAATGTTGGATGAATAATCCGTTCAGTTTTCCCATAGCCTGGTGGCGCAGTTGGACCGGACTCACCTACAAAATGTCGCAGGCTTCCTGGAATCCGGAAAATCTCGCGCAAAGCACAATTCAGATTTTGCGTGATCCAGGCTGGCTCCTGAAATGGATCGGATCGCTTCTCATCGTTACCGGAATTTTCCTGATGTTTTACGTGCGCGGATTCCGGAAACCAACTGCCGCTCCGCCAATTCTTCCGAACGCCAGGGCACCGCGAGAGTCAAAACGTGAAGTAGCGCTCGTTTCGGCAAGTCGCTAATCACGTTGTGAAACAAAAGATCATCGTACTTCTCATCGCCGCTTTGCTTCCCGCCTGCGCTTCACATCGTGTCGCGGAAAAACCGGAGCGGCCCCGACGTTCGGAAAGTTGGGGATATTTCAGCGGCCCGGTCGATACACGCTGGGACAACGATGGACTCGATATGACGCTCCTCCACGAGGTGCGCTACACCGACCCGGATGGCGTGGTCTGGGTTGCGCCGGCAGGATCGAAAATTAACGGCGCATCAATTCCACGCGCGTTTTGGTCGCTTTTCGGTGGACCATATGACGGAAAATATCGCGCTGCTTCCGTTCTTCACGACGTCGCTTATGATCAACAGACACGGCCGTGGCAACAATGCGATCGCATGTTTTACAACGCACTTCGTTGCAGCGGTGTCGGAGTCATTGAAGCGAAAACAATGTATTACGCGTTGTATCGGCACGGGAATCACTGGAAACATCCCATTCGCCGCGCTACTGAGGCGCAACTGAGCGATATTGCACCACGAGCCGAACGCACGACCGCGGTCGATCCCGGTGAAGTCGATGCGATTCAAAAGTGGATCGAGAGCAACGATCCCAGTCTCGATCAAATCGAGACTCGCGCGACCGTCGCGTCGCACTAGCATGCTTGCCCGCGTGACGGAACAAACTACGTTCGGGTATGCGTAAGGTTGTAAAGTCAGATAACCAGCCGTTCGAAATCAAACCGCAGCAGAAATCGGTTTTCATTTGCATGTGCGGTTTGTCGAAGAATCAGCCGTATTGCGATGGCTCACACAAAACCGTGGCTGGTGAAGAAGACGGCAAGATTTACGAATACGACGCGGAAGGCCATCGCCGCGAAACGTAATTGATTCGTTAGGCAATCAGCGTCTCAACGAACCTTGCCCGGCCCCCATAATGCCCGCCCAGGTTTTGCGCCGGTGTGTTCGCCGTCTTTGATTACCTGCACGCCATTGACGAAGACGTGCTTCACTCCGACCGCGTACTGGTGCGGCTTTTCATACGTTGCGCGGTCGGAAATTGTCGCCGGATCAAATACAACGACGTCGGCGAACATTCCTTCCTGCAGAAGACCGCGATGATCGAGCCCGAGATTGGTCGCCGGCAGCGCGCTTAATCGCCGCACGGCCTCCGGCAGCGAAATCACTTTTTCATCCCGCGCATATTTGCCGAGGACACGCGCGAAATTTCCGTAGGCGCGCGGATGCGGATTCGATTTCAGGAAAACGCCTTCGGGCGCCTGCGATGCTTCATCCGATCCAAAGGAAATCCACGGCTTCGCCATTTCCTTTTTCACATTCTCTTCCGACATGAGGAAATAAATCGAATCGATGCGCGATTCATCTTCGGCGATCAAATCCATGATCGTTTCGACCGGATCTTTGCCGCGCATCTTCGCCACTTCGGCGAGCGACTTGCCGGTAAGCGGTTTCAGTTTTTCCGATTTGAAACCGACGAGCAGAATTTTAGCGGGCGACCCCGCTGCAAGGTAGAAATTCTCCCACTCATCGCTCGGCGTCTTCACTTGCGCTGCAATTTTTTCGCGCGTGGCAGGATCGCGCAATCGTTTGAACAAAGCAGGATATCCACCGTCTTCCGTCCAGGGCGGCAGACAAGCATCGAGCCCGGTTCCGCCGGCAGTGTAGGTGTACATGTCTGCTCGGATCTTGAGTCCCTCCTTCTGCGCCGCTTCGATACGAGCAAGAAATTCATCCTGTTTCGACCAATTTTGGATCCCGGCCGTTTTGATATGATAAATCTCGGCGGGGATTTTTGCTTCGCGGCTGATTCGGATCAACTCATCAAGCGCTTCGAACAAGCGATTCCCTTCGCTGCGCATATGTGAAATGTATTTGCCCTGATATTTCGCCGCGACTTTGCATAGCTCGATCAGCTCATCCGTCTTCGCATAAAACGCGGGCGGATAAATCAGTGATGTCCCGATCCCGAGTGCGCCTGCTTCCATTTCTTGCCTAACGAGTGCGCGCATCTCATCGAGCTGTTGCGGCGTCGGCGCCTTGTCTTCGAAGCCGATGACGTTTTCGCGAATGGTCGTCGCGCCGATAAACGAGGCAACGTTGCAGGAAATACCGCGTTTCTCGAGAAATTGCAGATATTCCGCCAGCGTCTTCCACGTGATGTCGTAGTGGATGTCCTTTTGATCGCGCAGCATTTTTTCCTTCACGCGATCGTTCACCGGCCCCATCGACTCGCCTTCACCCATTATTTCAGTGGTGACGCCCTGACGAATCTCACTTTGCGAGCGGCCATCCTCGATCAACGATTCCGTGGACCACGAAAGCATGTTGATAAAACCGGGCGCTACCGCCAGCCCGTGGGCGTCGACAACTGTTTTCGCTTCGGCATTTTTGAAATCGCCGATTCCCGCGATGCGATCCCCGCGTATAGCTACATCAACGCGCTTTCCGGGATCGCCCGTTCCATCGTAAACAGTTCCGTTCTTGATGATGACGTCGAAATCTGTTGCTGCGACCGACGACGAGATTGCTGCAATCAAGGAGGCCGCGAAAACAAGCAAGCGTTGCATCGCGTGATTGAAAAAGTCACGCAGGACAATGTCGATCTCAAAAACTGTAGCGGCAGTCTATGGACCGTCGCTCGAAATCGTCGAAAGCAAGAGCGCGCTGCGAAGAAGTGCGACGGTCACAGACCGCCGCTACAAACAGAAGTCTCACTCGTAACCGATCCGAAGAATCTCCAATTCTGTTTCCCCGGATGGAATCTTGAAACGAACTCGGGAGCCTACCCTGGCGTTCATAAGCGCGCGCGCGATTGGCGAAAGCCAGCTCACCCAACCACGATCGATGTCGGTTTCATCGACACCTACAATGCGATACGTGGACTCTTCTCCATCCGCTTCGCGCACCGTAACGGTCGCACCAAAACGAACCACATCGATATCTCCTTCGGGCGGCGAAACGATTTCCGCTGACTGCAAACTCTCTTCGAGACGCTGAATGCGCTGATCGAGCACAGCGAGTTGCCGCTTTGCGTCGGGATCGTCTGCACCCGAAACGGAAGGCCGTTTTTCCCTAACGAGCCGTTCGAGTTCGTTACGCAAACGCTGCGCGCCATCAGGCGTAATGTAGTTTTTCGCACCAGCGGGAAGGACAGAAGCCAGCGGCGGAAGATCCGGCATCGCCGCTCCTTCATTTTCTTCTCGTGTGAAAGCCTTGCTCACTTTTCAGTGCAACTTCATTGCTGCCCACGCTTGATTGCGGCCAATTTTTCCTCGGCCCGCGCAACGTCGGATTTTCGTCCGCTGCCGAGTGCGAGCAGTTTCTGCTGACGATGCAAATTCAATATCGCAGCATCAAGCTCGGCTTTTGCCAAATCATCAGCCGCGGCTTTGGCAGCCGCCGCCGCTTGAGCAAGTGCGAGTTTCATTTCCACGTGAGCCGGTTGCTGGACTTGCACCATGCCATCGTTCGCGCCCGCAGATTTTTGAATCTCGACGAGCTGCACCTTGGTCAATTCTGCCTGCAGCCGCACCACGCGCAGAGCTCGCTGTTCCGCTTCAACCTTGGCGAGAATTCCGGCTTTGTAGAGCCGCTCCGCGGAAGCTGCGCTTTTTTTGGCGCGCTCCAATTGTTTCTGTAGCTGCGCCGAATCACCAGCTGGCGTCGGGCTTGGCTCCGCCTGCGCAACTGGTCGGCCATCGGGCAGCACGAGAAGAGGCGGCTCCACTTCGAACGAGCCGGCATCCGGTGATGGCTCCTGGGCGAAAAGCGGAGCAATTGGAATCGCGAACGAAAAAGAAAACGCGATCCAGCGTTTCATGGTTCTACCATATGCGGAGAGACGTGCTTCTGCACGTCCGCGTTCCGTCTCTGCCAAACGAGTGCCCTGGACGTGCAGAAGCACGTCCCTCCAAGCTCTGTCATTTCGAGCGGAGTCGCCTGCCGCGCTGTAGCAAAGCGAAAGCGGGAGAAATCTCTTACTGTTTAGCTGCCGGCTGCGATTCTTGCAATAGCCTAACGAGTTGATCTTTCCATAAGGCAGCGACTGTGTGGCTGCCGTGTCCGCGCGTTTTGTCGCTCATCGGGATAACCAAGGCGCGTCCCTGCGGCACGCGCTTGATCTCCCGCTCCAGGATTCCCAACTCGGGCGGATTAATCAGATCGTCCGCAGAATTGATGGCGAGTAGTGGTGCGCGAATCTTTTCCAAATTCGGACCCGGATCGTAATCGTACGAAGCCGCCACCGCGTACATCACATCGTTCGCATCATCTTCCTTCACGATTCTGTCGACGAACTTATCGAGAACCTCATCCGTCTTCGCTAGCGTCGGCGCCTCTTTCTGTCGCAATACGGGATTACTGCTCATGAACCAAAGCATCTCCGCGGCGGTGCGCATACTTGGCGGCTGCGTCTTGTATTCGCCATTCTTCCACGCGGGATCGTTGCGAATCGCGTCGATCACCATCCGACGCCATGCGCGATTACGTCCCGAGATTTGCGTCGGCAGACTCGCCAGCGGCATTAGCGCGTCCATGAAGTCCGGATGCAATTCGCCCCACAACCACGTGTGCATTCCACCCATGGAAGTTCCCATGATCAGGCGCGCGTGACTTACGCCCAGTCCGTCAGTCAACAATCGAAACTGCGCTTCCACCATGTCGCGGTATCCGTAGTGCGGAAACTTCGCGTGCATCCCGTCACTCGGCTTGCTCGACTTACCGTGACCAATTCCATCCGGTAACACGATGAAGAATTTCGCTGCATCGAGTGGCTGATCTTTCCCGAAAAGTTCCCCGGCAAATTCCGGGCGAATGAATTGCGCACCGCTGCCAGTTGTTCCGTGCATGATGAGAACGGCGTTATTCGTTTTCCCCTTCGCATCCTTCTCGGCTTTACCGAGTGTGCGGTAATGAATGCGCAATTCTGGCAAACTTTCGCCCGATGCAAATTTGAAATCGCGAATTATGTAATCGCCCTCGGTCGGCGTTGGATAATCCGCAGCCTGCAAAGCAGCCGTTACGACGAGCACGAGACCAAGCGTTGGCAGGACAACACGCAAATTCATGCGGTCATAATATCCGTTCGACCCCAGATTTTCTACCTCCGAGCCACTTTGAGCTAAACCGCGCTACTTATTCCCGTGCAAAAGGTCGGTCGCCTCGCGCTGGATGTCGGCGTAATTCAATTTCCGCGGGCGCAGATAGAATTCGTCGATCAAGATCTGAGTTAGAGCGGCGGCCGGAAGCGCGAGGATCGCGCCGAGAATTCCGAACAAACTTCCCATTGCCAAAGTGAAAAACAAAATGTTCACCGGATGCAGACGCATCTCGCGGCCGAGCACGACGGGGACGAGCAGATTTATTTCGATCTGGTAAACGATGATAATGACGGCGAGCGCGAGCCAGAATTTTGTCGCACCGAGGCTGAGCGCCAGGAACAGAATCGGAATGGAAACAAGGAACGCGCCGACGTTTGGAAGAAATTCGCCGAGAAATGCGAAGGCGCCGAACATCAGCGCGAGCGGCATTCCGATTAGCCACAAACCAAGGCCAATGGAAAGGCCGATGATGCAGCCATTGATCGCGACACCGCGCGCCCAGGCGTACATCTGCCTCATCATGCGCGCGAGAGTGCGATGCGCTTGTTCGCGATAACGCTCCGGTGCGAGCGCCAAATAACCGGCGACGAGCGGTTGCGGATTGATGAGAACAAAGATGAGCAAGAGTAAGGTGAGGACCACGCTCAGCATGCCGCCGACAATCCCAAGCGTGGAGCGCAGCAGAATATTTCCCACCGTGCCCATGGCGGCGCCAATCTGGCCGGCGATTTCGTCCGTCTGCGGTAAAGCGTCGCGCACCGCGGGATAACTTTTCGCCAGCGAATCCATGCGCGTGCGAATGCCCTGCCAAATCGAAGGCCAATTGTGAATGAGTTCCTGAACCTGAACCGCGAGAGGTGGGACCGCGAAAAGGACCACTGTGACCGCGACCGCGACCAGCGCGAGGAGCACCAGCGCTACGCTCAGAATTCGTGGGATGCGATGCTTCTCCAGCCAGTTAACAAGCGGGTTGAGAACCATCGCGAGGAGAAACACGATGGCGAAAAGGAAGAATACAGATCGGAGCGAACTAAGAACGGTCCACGCGATGACGAGAAGAAGAACGAATAAGAGTATCCGTCGTGCCCCGACATAGGTGAGAGACCTGTGCTCGTCGTTGGATTCAGTCATGAAGCGCGGTCTAGGCTAAACCTACAGTTTGCCCATGCGCTGAAAGAAATCGAGAACTAAGCGCGATGCAGAACCGCGAAGGTTCCGGCGCTTCATCGCTCACCGATTAAAAGGTGAGCAACTAACAAATGCTTAATCGCCGCCTAACGAGCGAGGACGACGTCTTTTTTTGTCCAGGTATGGACTTGCTGACAATGTGGGCACGATATCTTGCTGCCCTTGATCTTGGCATCGGCCCACAGATTTTCCTTAATTGTCTGCCCACTCGGCGTCAGCTTCGCCGTCGAGGGACATCTGACAAGCAGCCGCTTGATGACGGGTCCGGTCTTTTCTTTCCGCACTGTTGTTATCATAAATTCTTAACCGAGCCGATAAACGATGCGCGCTTTATCGACATCGTAGGGTGACATTTGCAATTTAACTCGATCGCCAATCGTTAGGCGAATAAAACGTTTGCGCATTTTCCCGGAAATATGCGCGAGCACGTTGTGCTCATTCGCCAGGGCGACGCGAAACATTGTGCCGGGAAGCACGGAGGTAATTACGCCTTCAATCTCGATCGCTTTTTTTGGATCTACCATAATGCTCGACCGGGCGAGTCGCCCCAAAAAACTTCCAGGGCGACCGCACGATCAGATACTTTATCGGCGGTTATCACCGGCGAAGGAGCGATTCGCACCGTAAGGGCGCGGACGATCCTCGCGTGGGCGAGCTTCATTCACAGTCAGCGCTCGTCCGTTAACTTCTTTGCCGTTCAACGCCGCCATCGCGGTCGCCGCCATGGCTTTGTCATCCATGGTGATGAATGCAAAACCGCGCGATTTGCCGGTCATGCGATCCATCATCAACGCCACTTCGTTGACTTTGCCGTGTTGCTCGAAAAGATCCTGAAGATCGTTTTCTGTGGTCTCAAAGGAGAGATTACCTACATACAGTTTCATTGTGATTTGATTTGGAAAAAATCACTGCCAGCTACAGAGCCGTTCCCGGGAATCGGGTTTCAAATCACCACTGAGGAAATCCCAGCTGACGATCTACCAAGCAAAGAAACAAACAGAACTAATCCAATAGGCGGTCACTATCGTCCGAATTCTAAGAAACACAACCGTTCGTTATAATTACGCAGATTCTCGCTTTCGCGCGGCAGCGGCGCCACAGTTCCCCATGATTATTCCTTATTATGAGGTGCTGGCTTTCACGAAGCGGCATTTTGCGGGTAATCCGGCCGGTGTTTGCGTTCTTGAGGGCGAATGGCTGCCCGATGCGCTGATGCAATCGATCGCGGCGGAGAATAATTTGGCGGAGACGGCGTTCATTATCGATCGCGGCAATTATTTCGATCTGCGCTGGATGACGTCCCACGGTGGAAGTCGATCTTTGCGGACACGCAACGCTGGCATCGGCTCATGTGCTCTTCCATCATCGCAATCGCAAAGGCGACGCGATCAGGTTCCAATCCAAAAGTGGCGAATTGCGAGTGGATCGGAAAGATGGACGCCTCATCCTTGATTTTCCATCGCAGCTAGCGAGCAACTGTGAGCCGCCGAAAGAGCTCTTCGACGGTTTGCGTGCGCAACCGAGTGAAATTTTGAAAGGCCGCGATTATTTTGCGGTCTTTGCGCGCGAAGAAGATGTCGCGGCGATTGAACCTGATTTCGAAATTCTAACGCAGCTCGACACTCAAGGCGTGATCGTGACGGCGCCGGGCAACAACTGCGATTTCGTTTCACGTTACTTCGCGCCAGCCGCAGGCATTCCGGAGGATCCGGTTACCGGATCGACACATTGTGCGCTGATTCCGTACTGGTCGAAGCGAACGGGAAAACGCGAGCTGCACGCGCGCCAAATATCCAAGCGAGGCGGCGAATTGTTTTGCGAGGATCGCGGTGAACGGGTTGGCATCGGCGGTTACGCGTTAACGTACGTCGAAGGCAAAATCGACAATCCAGCCAACTGAAAATCACCAACTGATCGTCGCGCTGCGGTCGCGTGCGCGATTAACGTGGCGGCCGATCAAGCGCACAAAGGCAGACTCGTCATCTTTCTGTACTTCGCCGTAAATCGTTATCGGCGGCCCGCCCTTGAAATCGTCCGGGAGCGATTCGAATGCATCCAAGTCTTTTCGCGCGATCTTGACGCGGATGTAGGAAAATGGGGTTCTGGGATTTCGCGGATCATGCCCCCACAAGGTCGCTTCGTACCAGCTTAGCTTGATGTGCTTAATCCGTTTGCTCCGGAAGTGGCAACGCACACCAACCACCTTGCCCACCTCCAGGTCCGCGATCTTTTTCAATGCCGAGACATCGTAGGTCTGTAGACTATGGAACGTAATCGCATCCAACTTTTCCGCGGAGAGCGCAATTTGCGCACTCAAAAACGTAAGTGCTGTCGCTAACGCGAGGATCGATTTTACCATGACACGCTCGCGTTACCTGAGGAATCGAGTGTCGCCTTCCGTCCCAACACATGGACAAAGTAAAAGTGATTGTCGGCGTCGCGCTCGACGCGTCCATATAAGGTGAGCCGCGTCGCCGAAGTCGTGTTCATCGTGATCGATTGGAATGTCGCCAGGTCTTTCTTCGCAAAAAGAACGCGCACATTGGAGAATCCCTTCTTCGCCGTCGGATCCCGCTGCCAGACCGAACCTGCATACCAGTTCGGTTTTATGTGGCGAATGTCTTTGCCGCGGAAATTGAATTGCACGGCAATCAATTGCCCAACGTGATCGCCCAGCGTTTTGCTTAGCATAGTGGGATCGAATTTCCCCATGTTTTGCCAATCCCTGGCCTCGATCCTTTGGTCGCAAAATGCGGGCCGCGCAACGAAGCATGCGACTGCCACACTCAAGCTAAGGATTTTCTTCACGTCATTTTGCCTAACGAATCTCGACTTCAATCGGAAAACAGTGATTGATCATGTACGTGCCGCAATCGGGATCACGGTCGGCGGGTTGCGTGCGCCCCAGGGCGTCAGTCGCTCGCACGAGCAAAGTGCATTTGCCCGGCTTGCTCGGGGTTTTCCATTCAAACTCCCACAATCGCCAGGCATTTTGCTTCGAAGGCTCCTTTAATCCGACAGGTTCCCATGACGCGCCGCCGTCCGTGCTCAAGTTCAACTTTTGTGATTTCACTGGCGGAGGTCCATGCGCCGCCGGTAACGAGATAGTTGCTGCCGGCCGGAATTACTTCATTGATTTCCGGTCGCGCGATTTGGGCTTTGACCAGCATTTCGGTTATTGGGACCAGCGCAGTACCGGCATCGCCGCGCTGCCAATGCGAGTAATCAATCGTTTGATAATAGCCATTGAACGGCCTGTCCGTAACGATGATGCGCTGCAGCCATTTGATCGACGCCATCGCGTACCAACCCGGCACGATCGCGCGCAAAGGAAATCCGTGCGACGCAGTCAACGATTCGCCGTTCATTTGGAAAGCAAGCAGCACATCGTCCATCGCTTTTTCTTTGGGGAGGCTGCGCGCAAAATTGATTTTGCCACCCGGTCGTGGCGGTTCCGCAATCATGCCGCTGTCCGCGCCCTCCAGAATCACTTCGCATGCTTCACTCTTGAGCCCGGCTTTCTGCAAGACATCCCGGAGCAAGACACCGGTCCACTCTGCGTTTCCAACCGCTCCGAGGTGCCATTGCACACCTTTCGCCTTCGGCACGAGAAAAACGCGGCTGTTACCGGCGCACTCCAGCGTTGCCGCGATCGTGTGCGTTTTCATCTGGCAGAGCTCGTCGTATCGCAGCTCGAATGGACGATCGACTGCGCCTTCGATTCTTAAACGCCAATCGCGTTCTGCAATTTCCGGGATCGGGAAATGGCAGCGGACGTAAAATTGCTCGTTAGGCGTGATAAACCCATCGAGATTTGCAAACGGCATCTCGAGATTAGGCGGTTCTTCTTGGCGAATAATCACAGGAAGCGGTCAACGATGAACATCATAATTTCCGCCGACCATACCATGCAGCGTTTTTCAAACCAGCCTGAAGCAATTCTCACTTTGCTGAAACCGGAATCCAAACACGGCACGACATGCGAATGTGAAAGGGGAGGGTGTAACTAACAATGAAAATCAGAAAAAATGGGTGCCTCCTCGTTCTTGCGTTGGGAATTCTTCTACCGGGCTGCGTAACCCACCGGGCTCGAAATACGTCGAACTCTTACGCACGTGAACGGGTCGTGGGTCAAGTTCGTGGCGAAGGTCCTCGAAAGATTCCGGTGACAGAAGCACGCGGACCGTGACGCGCGTAGACAACAACAGTCCTTAAGGCGGCGCGGTAAGCGTTATCAGATAACTGGGCGCGGCTGCTTGGCAGTAACCTTGTTCGTGATCAGCCCGGCGAGCGTTCCAAAAATCCCGGACATGATCGCGTTGACGATCACCTGCGCAATAATCATGTACCAGGCAAATGGTTTGCCGGCATTTTGCTCCATCGCCGTGGATACAGCGTCGACCGTCGCCTGACTCGCAAACGAACGGAAAATCGCAATCATGAACTGCGCATTCTGTCGCGCCCAGAGCTGATAATCGAAAAATTGCCAGATAATATCGCCCAACACGACGGCAGCCATGCTTCCGAAAAACGCGCTGAGGAAACCGAGCTTCACGGCCTCCTTCGACGTGAGTGATTGCGCTCGCTTAGAAACCGCGAACCAAACGGCAACGACGGGTCCGATAACGTAACACGGAAAGATCAGGACGTTGACGTAAGGCATTAGAGCGACAACGCCGGTGGCGATGGCCCCGGCGTAGAGCGCTGCTTCGGTATCGGGTTTCTGTCCGTTCACCGCCGCCATAGTCTTCCGTTGTAGAAAAAATCTCGCTCGTTGACAATCTTTTCTCTCGCCTAACGAGTCTGAATGCCTTCGGCAATATCAACGCGGAACTTTTGCTTCATCTTTTCTTTTCCGAAAGTCAGTTCCGCGTTGTACTCGCCGCTCGGGACGAATTTCTTTGGATCGTCGCCGCCGTATTCGATCAAAACATCCTTCGTCGGTCGCAGATCCCAGTTTAATCGCGTCAATCCCGGCGTGCCCGCTGCCTTTAAGTTGGCTACCGGTTGGCCGGAGGCATTCGTGATCGCGATTTTGATTTCATCGCCGGTGAATTCTTTTACCCACACGGTAAAGAGCGCGCCTTCCGGCGGATTCTCGCCGCGATAAACGCCCTTGCCGTTGAACTCGGCCCAGCCGGGCAAGAGATACAAGCCCTTCGCCGGCCCGACCGTGAAGAGATGCATCGGTTTGGCGGTGACCTCGGGCGTGAGCTCGCGCAGCGGAGTCGAGTCATCGAGAATGGCGATGCTGCGCCCATGCGTGGCGATGACGACATCGTTCGTGCGCGGATGAATCTGAATGTCATCCACACGCACCGGTGGCACATCATCGAGCCGAACCCACCGCTTGCCTTGATCGAACGACGCATAAAGACCAAAATGCGTGCCGGCGTAGAGCAGATTTGGATTCACCGGATCTTCGCGCACTACTTCCACCGGGTCGTTAGGCGGCAAGCCTTCGCCGACAACGCTTTGCCATGTTTTCCCAAGATCGGCTGTGCGCACGATCATCGGGCGGTCGTCGCCGGTGCGATACGCGTTCGTCGCGACGTAGGCGACCTTTGCATCCTTCGCGCCTGGTTCAATGCGCACAATCCACTGGCCGCGCGCAGGCTCGGGAAGATTTTGGGTTAGCTCGGTCCAATTGCCGCCGTCGTTTTCCGTTACCCAAAGTCGGCCATCATCGGTTCCCGCCCACAGCATTCCGGCGCGCACCGGCGATTCGGCTAACGAGTAAATCACGCCGTAATTTTCCGCGCCGCTTCCGGTCGCCTCAATCTTCGCCGGTTCGTTCCGCGTAAGATCAGGACTGATGACCTGGTATTGTTCCATTCGATTCGTTAGGCGAAAAACACGATTGCCCGCCAGATACAAAACGCCCGGCTTGTGTTTGCTGCCGATGAGCGGGGAATTCCAATGAAAACGATAGCGCGGCTGGCCTTCGGGCGGCTCCGGCCGTAGCGCCTTGCGCTCGCCGTTGCGCAAATTCACCCGGTAAACAAATCCCTCCTGACTCTCCGCGTAGAAAACATCGTGATCTGTCGGATCGAACACGACCCAGAATCCGTCGCCGCCAGGAAGCGCCGACCAATCGCAATTCAGAATGCCCTCTTTGGTCGCCACCTGACTTGGCCCGGCGAAACTTTCGTTGTCCTGTAATCCGCCTGCGATGCGATAAAACGGCTGCGTGTCATCGAGCGTGATCCGATAAAATTCGCCCGCGGGAAATCGATTCAGATGTTCCCAGCCTTTTCCGCCGCCGTAACTTTGGTAAACACCACCATCCGTTCCGAGAATCACGCGCTGACAAACCGGCGGCTTCACTGGCTTGTTTTTATCTTCGGGTTTCGGCGGCTTCGGTGCCGGCGCGCTGTTCGGTTGAATCGCAAGCGCGTGACAATCGGGATGAACTTTCTCGAAAAGATCTTCGCGGAAATTCTTGCCTCCTTCATCGGAAACAAGCGTGGCCGCGCCGAGAACATAAACGCGCTGATCGTTCACCGGATCGATCCGAATCTGACTGAAATAAAACGGACGCGGATCGATATCGCTCATGCGTGTCCATTTTTCACCGCCATCTTCCGAGCGAAAAACGCCGCCGGCCCGGCTGTGAATCGTGCGCAGATCGCCGTTTGCTCCGCCCGCGTCGCTCTCCACGATCGCCATCACGGTTTTCGGTTTGCTCGCCGAAATGGCGAGACCGATGCGCCCGGTTTGCGCGGGCAAACCGCCCGCCAATTTTTTCCAGCTCCCACCACCGTTCGTGCTCTTGAAAATGCCGCCGACATCAGCGCCGCCGGTTGCGGTGACACCGGAAGCAAACGACCACGGTGTGCGTTGCCGCGCGTAAAGCGCCGCATAAATCGTCTCCGGATTCGATGGATCGAGAATGACGTCGCCGCAGCCGGTCTTTGAGTCGTTAGGCGGCTGCGCCTTCAGAACCAGTTTCCACGTCTTCCCGGCATCGGTTGTTTTATAAAGACCGCGTTCGCCGCCATCCTTCCACAAGTGACCGACCGCGGCCACGTAGGCCACTTCCGGTTTTTTCGGATGCACCGCGATGCGCGCGATCTCCCGACTCTCTTTCAATCCGACATTTTCCCAATGCACACCGCCATCAGTCGAGCGGTAAACACCATCGCCCCAGCCGGAAGTATTACGGTCGTTAGGCTCGCCCGTTCCCACCCATATCACGTCCGAATCCGAAGGCGCAATCGCGATTGCCCCGATGGAAAGCGAGTGCTCCTTATCGAAAATCGGATTGAATGTGACGCCGTTATCGCCGGTCTTCCAAACGCCGCCATGCGCGTGGCCCACGTAAAACACCGCCGGATTCCGCGGATCGATCGCAATGTCGGAAATGCGCCCGCCCATCACCGCCGGCCCGATCCAGCGCACTTTGAGATTCTTGAAATACACATCGCTCAACTGCACCGGCCCGCCTGTCGCCGGCACCGCGCTCGGAGCCGGCGCCGGTGAAGTTTGCGCAACCGTCGGCGAGATCGACGCTGCAGGTGATGCAGTTGGTGACGCTAGTGATTGATCTTCCTGCGCACGCAGCGGCGCAGCCAGCAGCAACACAGTTGTCGATATGCAGAAAGCAAAACGAAAAAATGAAGTGGGCATCAGAAGCATTACCGCAACTTTTCCCATCGCGCGACCAACGTCGCGTAGCACGGGAGGAAACCACGGAGATCGCAGAGGCCGCAGAGAGTGAATTTCAAAAACAACAACTCAAACACTCAGCGATCTCTGCGTCCTCCGCGGTGAAAGATCGGATATATCGCGTCTAACTCTTGCGCTTCTCTTCGAAATCAATCACGATCGCCGATCGTCTTGATGTCGTCGCGATCAGCAATGCCGAGTTCCTGCTTCATTTCGTTCAAGCACCGGCGTTCGAAAATCGTTCCAGCCAAATTTCGTCATGAATTCGTTCCAAACCATCAGATCGCCTTCATTGAGCCGCCGGCCCTTTTCATAACACCACTCCAGAATTTCCTCATCACTCCCTCCCTGAAGCACGCGTTCGCGCAACTCATCATGATTCACGCGCAGAAAATTCAGGCACATCCCATCAGCCGAGCGCCGTATGCCCATGTTCGCGTGATATTCATCGCCGAGTTCCCCTTTCGCGTGCAAGCCGAATCTTGTCCAACATGCGAGGGAAATACGACATGCCACCGGCTTTCTCCTTTGGGCTTTTTGGATAAGTGCTCATATCTAAAGAATAAAAGGCGAGCCATTCCTCCGCAAATTAGCCTCGACTCTATTTTGCTCGGATTGGATTCAATCCAATGCTACAATTTCGATGTGGAAAAGATCGCGACCAAGTTCCGCAATTTTGCCGAGGCGGAAAAAGCGGATCGCGAGTTCTACCGCAAACTTTCCGGCCAAGAGCGCCTGAATATTCTCCTCGAACTGAGCAAGCATGAACCTGAGCGCCGACTTGAGAGAGTTTATCGAATTATTAAACTTCCGCGGCTTTGAATACGTAATCGTCGGCGCTGTGCGAATGAGAAGTCCCTTCACCGCCGCAATTGCCGAATGAAGTTGTTATACTCTTCGTGCGTTCCGATCCAGAACCAAACGACGAGATCGTCCTCACGGCGTGCTACTGCGCGATAGTGATCTCCAATTCGGACTGACCAAATGTTTCCACCAAGCGGCTTGAACTGCATTGACGGATGGAACGGATCACGAACCCACAACTGAAATTTTTCGCGCGCGAAACATTGAACGTGCGCGGGTAATCGATCGAATTCGCGCCAGAAACGCCGATGCGTTCTGGACTTCACGGCATCTCGCGAACGCGTCCCGCTTTGATGTCCTCTTCCACTTCACGCAGCACATCGTCGAGCTTGCCGCCGGCGATATCGCGCTTCATCTGTTCGTCCCAGTCGTCATCCTTCCAGCCGTGAAGCCAGGCCGCGAGTTCGGCGCGCTGTTCAAATGAAAGCTTTTCGATTGCGCTCTTAATCTCAGAGAGACTCACATTTCGATCTTACCATCGCCCGATTGCTCTTCCAAGCTCCAGGACCGACCTAGCGGCGAGTTATTCCAACGTGAGGATCTCTGCTGTGGTGTCGCACGACCAGAACGCGCACGGTTTCGTCAGATACGATCCGAAAAAGAAAATGATGCGGAAATCGGTCAAGATTCACGCGTCGAAGGTCGCGTTCGCGAATATTAAAGGCATACGGCGACTCAGCCGCTTTGCGGAATGCGCCATGTAAGGCACGATCAAATTCGGCCGCGAGCTGCGAACCTGCCACCTCCTCGTAGTAGCGAATGATCTTAGAAACGTCGGTGCTGACTTCCGGATGAAATTCCAGCCGCATTCAACCGCGCCGGCTCTCAATTCGCTTGTCGAGTTCTTCCAACGAAATTGCTTTCGTTGCACCAGAAGTCAGTTCTGCATCTCGTCGTAGCGCCTCGGCGACGCCTTCATCTTCATCTTTCAGGTACTGGCGGAAGCGAACGAAGAAGATTTGCCGCGAGCGCAGCGCGCTCACGCTCTGACAAATCAAATGCGAGTTTCTCCACTTCAGCGGCACTCATGAGAAATAAGTTTAGCATCTTGACTCATTTTGCGCCACGCCAATGAACGCTTGCCGTCAGTCAAGCCATGCGGCAAACCGAGTGCGACCCCATTTCGTTTCCTCGACTAAGAGTTTTTAGCCGCGTTCTGAGGGCCACTCCCATCTTCGCCCCTCAACCTTTTTTCTTCAGCTGCCAAAGAAAGTGATAAGGGTTATCGCGAAGCTGACCATTTTCACCCAAGTAGTCGGCATATTCTTTGAACGTCGTACCAGCCGCCGTCAACACCGCTACGTAAGCCGCAAGTTGTGGGGAGAAAATCGCACCGGCGCTAAGCACCAATGTGGCCAGGGTCGCGCCTGACATCCGGATCGAGCGCCGAACAGTTATTCTGCGAAATTGATCTTCAAGCGCTGCAAGTTCAGGTCGTATCGTCTGATCGCGCACCTTGAGTGCGCGCTGCACAAACTCCTCTGGATTATCTGTTTTTGCCGAGAGCTCATGCAGCTGTTCAAGTAGCCCCTGTAATGCTTTTCGCACTTTAATAACAGCTTCGCGTTCGTCATCAAGTAAGCGATGGTAATCATTCAAGGAAAACTCGCGGATTATCGGCACCTCTACTTCTAAGAGCTGGCGAAGTGCGTTAATTGGGCGTAAATCGTGCAACCGGCTAATAAGATCAGCACTGTTTTTCTGTGGCGATGTAATAGGGTATAGCACGTTCCACGGCTGAAGCGGATCCAACGGAAGAAGCTCCATTGTCGAATTTCTGTCACTTGCGGATTGTGTCTTAGTAAGCAGAACACGATCGGGCAAATATGCGAGCCGACTTGCTTCGATCAGGCTTCGCGCGTCCTCCGTCCACTGCTTCACCACCTCTCTCGGGAAATAGAAGAAGCCAGCGGAGATCGACTTTCCCTCCAAATATTTGGCCAGTGAGCTTGAAACAAGGAATTGTTCAATTCCACTAACGTGTTTAAACATCCGCATCGTCGGATTTCTGCCACCGCCGCCGTACACAAACGTAGTATCTGAAAGAAGAAGGCTAACCTTTGGTACTTCCCAAAGTTCGCTTGGCTCGAAAATGCGTGACCAAGTTTTGGTCACTGCTGCTTGGCGAACAGCTTCTAGAAACTTATTGAAAGTCTCTATGTCATCGGGAAACTCGCTCGGCCTAGCGAGTGTTTCGTATAGGAAGATCTGCAGCCTATCCATACATTAAACAAAACAGCCGGGCCATTTCTGACCCGGCTGTTCGAATTCATTCTTTGTTTCGGCTTAGTAGTCCATTCCGCCCATACCACCCATTCCGCCGCCCATGCCACCAGGAGGCATGCCGCCGCCTTTTTCCTTTTCAGGCATTTCCGTGACGATGGCTTCGGTGGTGAGTAACAGGCCGCTGATCGACGCGGCGTTTTGCAACGCGCTGCGTGTCACCTTGGTCGGATCGACGACGCCGGCTTTGACGAGGTCTTCGTACTTCTCCGTCGCGACGTTGTAACCTTCGTTACCTTTGCGCGCCTTGACTTCCTGCACGATGAGCGCGCCTTCCTGGCCCGCGTTATCGGCGAGCTGACGGAGCGGCTCTTCCACGGCACGACGCACGATCTGCACGCCGACTTGTTCGTCACCGTCGAGACCCTTGATGTTATCGAGCGCTTTCTGCGCACGGATGAATGCAACACCGCCGCCAGGGACGATGCCTTCTTCAACCGCGGCGCGAGTCGCATGCAATGCGTCTTCCACGCGCGCTTTCTTCTCCTTCATCTCGGTCTCGGTTGCAGCGCCGACATTAATGACGGCCACACCGCCCGCGAGCTTGGCGAGACGTTCCTGGAGTTTCTCGCGATCGTAATCGCTCGTTGTCTCTTCGATCTGACGACGGATTTGCGCGACGCGTGCCTTGATGTCGCCGCCTTTGCCTTCGCCTTCCACAAGCGTGGTGTTTTCCTTGTCGATCGTGACGCGTTTAGCGCGGCCGAGGTCTTCGAGCTTCACGTTCTCGAGCTTGATGCCGAGATCTTCCGTGATGCACTTGCCACCGGTGAGCACCGCGATGTCTTCGAGCATCGCCTTGCGACGATCGCCGAAGCCCGGAGCTTTCACCGCGCAAACCTGCAAGGTGCCGCGGAGTTTGTTCACGACCAAAGTCGCGAGCGCTTCGCCTTCCACGTCCTCAGCAATGATCAGGAGCGGACGGCCAGCCTTCGCCACTTTCTCAAGCAGCGGGAGCATGTCCTTCAAGCTCGAGATCTTCTTCTCGTGAATGAGGATGTAAGGAGTGTCGAGCACCGCTTCCATCGCTTCCGCGTTGGTCACGAAGTAAGGCGAGAGATAGCCCTTATCGAACTGCATGCCTTCGACGACGTCGAGGCTGGTTTCGATCGACTTGGCTTCTTCGACTGTGATCGTTCCGTCCTTGCCAACCTTGTCCATGGCGTCGGCAATGATTTCGCCGATCGTCTTGTCCCAGTTAGCGGAAACGGTCGCGACCTGCGCGATCTCGGTGCGGTCACTGACCTTCTTCGAGATCTTCGCGAGCTCGGCGACGATCGCTTCAACGGCTTTGTTAATGCCGCGCTGCAACGAGGTCGGGTTCGCACCCGCCGTCACGTTGCGCAGTCCTTCTTTATAGATGGATTCTGCGAGCACAGTCGCCGTCGTGGTGCCGTCACCAGCAATGTCGGAAGTCTTGGAAGCGACTTCGCGCACGAGCTGAGCGCCCATGTTTTCGTACGGATCTTCGAGCTCGATCTCCTTCGCCACGGTCACACCGTCTTTGGTGATGGTCGGGCTGCCGAATTTCTTATCGAGAATCACGTTGCGACCACTTGGTCCGAGCGTGGCCTTAACGGCCCGCGCCAGTTTCTCGACGCCACGCAGCAATGCATGCCGCGCGTTTTCATCAAATTGTAATTGTTTAGCTGCCATAAGTATTATTCGTTAGTTTTCTGTTAACCAATGATGCCGAGGATGTCGTCCTCGCGCATGATCAAGTAGGTTTCGCTGTCGATTTTGATTTCGGTGCCGCCGTACTTCGAGATCAGCACTTTGTCACCGGCTTTAACCGTGAAATCGACTTTCTTGCCGTTGTCATCGATTTTGCCGGTGCCAAGAGCGACAACTTTGCCCTCTTGTGGTTTCTCTTTCGCGGTATCGGGAATAATGATGCCGCCCTTTTTTACTTCGCCTTCTTCAATCGGCTGAACTAGCACCCGATCTCCGAGAGGTTTTACTTTTGCTGCTGCCATAAGTTGTTTCCTTACTCCTTTAATTAGGGTTTGTGCCGGCAACAGCTCGAGGAGTTACGAACTGTTGCCGGCAAATTGTTATTTCTTCTTGTCTTCGTCGACGACTTCGAACTCCGCGTCGACTACATCGCCGTTGCCACCACGCGCACCTTCTTCGGCGCCACCGCGCGATTGCGTTTCCGGTCCAGGCTGAGGACCAGCCTGCGCACCTTGCGCCGCCGAAGCCTGCTTATAAAGGTCCGCACTGATCTCCTGGAACTTACTCTGAAGATCGTCGTAGCTGCTTCTTCATCGCGTCCGTGTCGTTCTTGTTAATTGCGTCACGAACCGCGGCGATCGCATCTTCGACTGGCTTCTTCTTGTCCTCAGGAATCTTATCGCCGAGGTCCTTCAATTGTTTCTCGGCCTGATACGCAAGCGTATCGGCGTTGTTCTTGATCTCGATTGCTTCTTTCGCCTTCTTGTCTTCTTCGGCGTGAGCCTCAGCATCGCGCTGCATCTTGTCGATCTCTTCCTTGCTCAAGCCGCTTGAACCGGTGATGGAGATCTTTTGCTCCTTGCCGGTGCCGAGATCCTTCGCGGAGACATGCAAAATGCCATTCGCGTCGATATCGAACGTGACTTCAATTTGTGGAACGCCACGCGGGGCCGGCGGAATTCCATCGAGATGGAACGTGCCGAGATTCTTGTTATCGCGTGAAAGCGGTCGCTCACCTTGTAACACTTTGATCTCCACGCCTGGCTGATTGTCGCTGTAAGTCGAAAAGATTTGCGACTTGCGAGTTGGGATCGTCGTGTTGCGCGGAATCATCGGCGTTGCGACGCCACCCGCGGTTTCAATCGCGAGAGTCAACGGCGTAACATCGAGCAAGAGCACATCTTTGACGTCGCCCTTGAGCACGCCGCCCTGGATGGCCGCGCCAACCGCCACCACTTCATCCGGATTCACGCCTTTATGCGGTTCCTTCCCGATCAATTGCCGCGCCGTATCAACGACCTTCGGCATACGAGTCATACCGCCAACAAGCACGAGCTCGTCGATCTGCTTCTCGGTAAGATCGGCGTCTTTCAAACACGCCTTCACCGGCGGAATCGTCCGCTGGAAGAGATCGTCGCAGAGTTGCTCGAGTTTCGCGCGTGTCAGTTTCTTTTGAATGTGCTTCGGACCACTCGCGTCAGCCGTAACGAACGGCAGATTGATTTCGTATTCCTGCGTCGAGGAAAGCGCGATTTTTGCCTTCTCCGCTTCCTCTTTGATTCGCTGGATCGCGTCCGGCTGCTTGGTCAGATCAATACCGCTATCCTTCTTAAATTCGTTAACGATCCAATCCATGATGCGCGAATCCCAGTCGTCGCCACCAAGGTGCGTATCGCCGTTGGTCGCTTTGACTTCGAAAACTCCATCACCGATTTCTAGAACCGAAATGTCGAACGTGCCGCCACCTAAGTCGTAGACGGCAATCTTCTCGTCCTTCTTTTTATCCAAACCGTAAGCGAGTGATGCTGCGGTCGGTTCGTTGATGATGCGCAAGACTTCCAGACCGGCGATTTTGCCAGCGTCTTTTGTCGCATTGCGTTGCGAGTCGTTGAAGTACGCTGGCACGGTGATGACAGCCTGTGCGATTTTTTCGCCAAGCTTTGCTTCGGCGTCGCTCTTTAACTTCGACAAAATCATCGCCGAGATTTCCGGCGGCGAAAAAGTCTTCTTCTGTCCGTTTACGTCCACCTGCACATGCGCGTCGCCGTTCGCGGCCTTGACGATTTTGTAAGGCACGCGCGTTTGTTCTTCATGCACTTCATCGAACTTCCGTCCCATGAAACGCTTGATTGAAAAAATAGTGTTCTGCGGATTCGTCACCGCCTGGCGTTTCGCCGCTTGTCCGACAAGTCGCTCGCCACTTTTTGTAAATGCAACCACCGACGGCGTCGTGCGCGCGCCTTCGGAATTTTCCAACACGACCGGGTCTCCACCTTCCATCACGGACATGCACGAGTTCGTGGTGCCCAAGTCGATACCTAAAACTTTTGCCATTTGATATATTCCTCCGGAGGCTACCTAGCAGGCTATGTTCCGCCATTTCCATACGACATATAAACTACTATGAATGAATAACTTGTGTCTGATTCGATAATAGGCTCGCGGATCTAATGGCGACAAACTGGCCCAAATTATTGGCGTGAAATTTCACCGGGCGCGCCAGGCTGACTCTAGTGGTTCAATGGTATAATCACTGCTTCCGGTCTTTTACGATGCAAAACGGTGGAGCGTCAGAAACTGGAACCACGAGCAAAGAGCTTCGTTTCGATTGCCCGCATTGTTCGGCGCCGCTGGTTGTGGATGCTGGAGCCGAAGTGAAGTCATTGGACTGCAAGCGGTGCAGGAAATCCGTTCGCGTTCCAAGAATCGTTTTACCAGCTACAACGCAGGCCGCAGTTCCGTCGAATGTGCCGCGTGCAACAAGAGGATCAACCATCACTCCGTCGACTTCAGCACCGCGAGTAGCTCAACCAACTGCGCCGTCATCAACTAACACGCCAACACCTGCATCACCCACTTCAAAGGAGCCCGCGGCACCACCGCCGACTAAGACACCGCCGAGTGCATCGCCATCAACAAGAGCAGCGCCAATCCACGCCGCACCGGTTACACCGCCACCAGCAGTTCAACCGATTACACCATTATCAACTGTAGGTCCGATACCGGCATCATCGACTGCGAAGCCACCCGCGTCAGCGGCAGCCAACATCAGCCTGACACTCGAAGAACTAAGGCGGCAACTAAAGGAAAACCAATCGCAACGAACTGAGACAACGGGTCAAATTAACCAACTAAGTATTCAACTCCATCGCTTGCAGATTCGCATCAACACACTGAACGAGCGCCAAAAGGCGCTCGAAGCTCAGATCGCGAGCTCAGAAAAGCCGGGCTGAGTTAGCTTCATGGCGAAGGGACATTTCGCGTGATCGTCTTGAGATCGCTAATACTACCATCGGTAAAAACTACTGTTCGAAATTCATCTCAGTGTTTTGCCGGCAAGGAACAATGAGAGATTCCTCGACTGCTCTCGGAATGACAACATTTCTGTAGCGGCGCTCTATGAGCGTCGCACTTTTCTTGCGGCGAGCGCTCGAATGGCGCACGGCTTCTGGAATTAGCACGACGGTCATAGACCGCCGCTACAGATTCAATTCACCCAATGGCCGCCGGGCGTGGAAAGCGCGGGCAGTTCGCCGGTGGAAAAATCGGTCTTGCCGATGGCACCCCACATCGGGACGCCGGTCGCGGCTTTCCACAATTTTGACATGCTCTCGCCAGTGTGACAGCCCCAGCTCTTCACATAAGCGCCGCGCGCAAACGCATGCCGATCCAGTTTGACTAACTCCGTTTCGTGCAGCCACGATTTCGATGCGCTGTCGAGCACGTTGCTGTAATCGAACATGAAGCATGCTTTGTTTGAATGGCCGAAGTATTCGAAGCCGGCGACCTTCAACTCTCCGCGCGGGTGCCCATTGTTAATGTAATTAACGACGTCGCTGCCGCTCCGGAAATAAATCAGGTTGAGATGATACTTGTCGCGGACGGAATTGATGTTGGCGATCAAGTCCTGCTTCTCCTGCACGGAGCGATCCTTGTAACCCTGGCCATAAACGAGCCATGTGATCATCCTGTCAGGACCGAGCTCCGCCCGTAACTGTTCGGTACGCACGCGCGCGGCGTGAACAAAATTCGCCCACCAGTGATCGTGCGGTTGCGCCTTGTATTTTTCCCATTCGTGCATTGATGGGCCGCCGACGACGATGATGTATTCGCCCGGCGGGACTTTCGTCTGCGCGATCGCGGTCGCGCAGAAAAAGCAAAGCAGCAACGAGAAAAGTCGTCTCATCATTTTCAGCGGGAGCACTATTTATGCTGAATGCGCGACGCGCGCAAGTGGCGCGTAAGGCGTGCGTCTCGCGCGCCGTGGCGGATGTCTCGTCCGTAACGATGCTGAGCCGATGCTTATATTGTTCGCTTCGCGATCCGCCGAAAGCCAGCGCCCAGGTCTTGTTCCGATCGCAACTTCGTATGACTGACGTCGGCCTGATGTTTTAGTCACGGCGCTCTGCCGCCGTGTTTTCAGTTGCAGCGTCCCGACATACCCGGGCGGCCACAGTAAGGTTAAGGGCCGACGCCTTGCGGGCATCGGCCCCTAACGACTAATTGCTATTCGCGACCGGAAGGTGTTGACCCTTGTTACGGTTACGGCAAGCCGGTTCCTGATTTCAATTTCACCGACGAAACGTCACTCGAGTTGATCGAGCCGTTGGCAAGCACATCCGCGCGGAAATTGCCTATGCCGACTGCGTTTCCGACCTCCAATTTGATCACGCTGACATCAGTTCCGTTTACGATACCGCTCGCCGGTTACATCGCCAACGAGCACACCCATACGCAATCCCACGTCCCCGCTGTTCAGGGTAACGGTATCGGTGGTGCCGAATAACGCGAGTGTGATCCGCTGCGCATTCGTCACACCAGTCAGGTTGAGAGTGATTTGATTCGTTCCGCTGCCACTGTCGGTCGCCACGATGCCTGTCCCGTCACTCAGAGCCGCGCTGGTATAAGTGACTGGGTTGGCAAAGTCGATGATGACTTGATAGGCGTTAGTTGCCCCGCCGCTGCGGCATTCGATCCCAACGAGCCCGCTCAATGGCAGGTTGATATCGAAGTCACCGGCTCCGCCATGCGTCTTGCGTGACTCCGCACTTGTCGGTATTACGCCCGGCGGAAGTTCAACTGCACCAATGTCACTCCTATCGCCGCCCGCTGGCAGGATGATGGACGCATCATAAGTTACAGGGCGTGTGCTCCCGCGCTGGTCTTCTCCCGTGGCATCATAGTCGGGACCGATGGGTCCGAGGTCCTTACCGCGATCGATCGCCGGGCTATTCGAGAGCGGCGCGTGAGTGAAGGTCGGTCCGCCATTGTTCTTGAGCGGGCCGAGGATTGGATCGGTGTTGATCTGGTCGCCTGTGTTGGTCAGGAACCCGCCGAACTCATCTCTACTCAGGTTGTAACCAAGCGAGGTGACAAGGCTTGTGCCAAGGGCCGAAATGGTCGTCCCAGGCGTAACCGTATTGAAGATGGAGTTAGCCACGGTTAGGGAAGCGTCCGTGAAAAGGATACTCGCGCCAGTCGGCGAGTTTCCGCTCAAAGTGCTGTTGGTAACCGTAGTAGAAGCACTTCCGCCTGTCCCGACGCTGGTAATGCCGCCGCCAGTCGCAGCAGTGTTTCCACTTAGCGTACTGTTGGTGATCGCCATGGTAACCGTGCTCGCTCCGGAGCCGGCCGCGTCAACCATCACGCCGACCTGCGATCCAGAGACGGTCATTCCGCTCACCTTCGCGGCGGCACTGGATCCGGCAGGACCGAAGTTCGCATCGTTATCGACTAGCGAGATGCCATCGACCGAGTTCTTCACCGAGCCATCCTTGACGGTCGTCGTCGTCGGGCTGGTTCCCACGTTCCAAAGCGCGATGCCGCGGTCAAACTGCCCGCCAGAGGCGCCCACGGTGTTCCCGCTCACAGTGGCGGTTGTGCCGGGTCGCAGCGAGGTGACGTATATGCCATAGGTAAAGTCGCTCCCGCTAACAACACCTGCGGCCGCGTTGACCGTGTTGTTGTCGATGTTAACCGCGGCGAGGTAAGCCAGGTTAACCCAGATACCGCCGAAGTTATCCTGTCCCACCGTCACGTTGTTGTCCGTGATGTTCATCGTGTGCGGCGTTCCGGTGTCCAGGAAGTCCTGCACCCAGATACCAGCTTCAGTTGGGTAGTCGTTAGTTACTACCGTATTGAAGGTCACATCCGCATAGGCGTTAAAGGCCATCACGATTGCGTCCAGACCAAAGTTGCGCACCAGGTTCCGGGTGATCAGATTGCCCGAAGTCGCAGGCGCCGTGTTGCTGGCCGTGCCATTGATCAACTCCACGCCACGTTGCGAGAAGTTCTGGATAACATTGTAGGCAACCGTCAGATTGTTCGCTGCGAATGCCGTCCCGGCTGCGTCTTCAGTCTGAATCGCGCGCCGCGAATCCGTGTTGATCCCGCCGATCACAGTCGCGCCGCCCTGGGCCAAAGCCGGATTATTTCCGTCAATCACGAATCCGTTGATGGTAACGTTGTCAGCCATGATGTGCAGCGTATCGTTGGCCGCGCTTGCCGGTGCGGTCGCTGCGGCGGTGAGGATCGATTCCACCATCGGATCGGCCTTCGGACCGTTCGGGCCGGAGACGAATGCCGCAAATCGCGTGTTCGCGTCCACGCCGGCTTTGGCGCCCAGTATGATCACCGATTTGCCGACCGTGACAGCCTCTGGATAATTGCCGGCATAGACAATGACCGTGCTCAGGACTGCGGGCAGGTTAATGCCATTGCCGCCGTTAGCCACGGGGCTTGGAGCAACTCCATTCACACCGCCCTGGATGGTGGCGAATGCGTCTTCGCCGAAGCTAGTGGCCGGTCCTATGCCGTCAGGATCGTCGCCGAACGTTGTGCCAGCCCAGTCATCGTCCACATAAACGGTCGTGGGCGCAGCCCGGATCACGTTGATCGTGTAGGTCTTCATCGTCGTCGTATCGGCTGCCGTAACAACAACTGTTATCATGTTGTTGCCGACATTGAGGCTGATCGACCCGCTCGGGTTACCCGAAGTAACCGGGTTACCATTCACAGTGATCGTCGCACCCGCGTCGGACGCAGTAGGTGTCACCGTCGTGCTCGTGGTCGAGAACGGCGTATTAACCGTGTAGCTTAGCGTGTTCGGGTCGAATGCAGGCGAGAGCGCACCTGCACTCGCAGCCAGGTTCGACAGATCGGCATTATTCGACGCATTGATCGCGAAGTTCGCCGTCACCGTAATGTCCATCATCACGTTCGTGTCCGTCCGCGGATTACTTGTGGACGCATCACTCCAGTTGGCGAAGTGATAGCCAGAGTCGGCCACTGCCGTGACCGCCGTTCCGCTTCCTCCGTAGTTCACGGTTTGCGGACTTGTCCCAGTAATCGATCCGTTCGGTCCCGCCGTGTAGGTCAATGTGTAGGTGTTGATCGCGAAGTTCGCTGTGACCGTGATATCAGACATCACGTTCATGTCCGTGCGCGGATTATCCGTGGAGGCATCACTCCAATTGACAAAGTGATAGCCGGTATCAGGTACTGCCGTCACCGCCGTCCCACTCCCTCCGTAGTTCACCATTTGCGGACTCGTGCCGGTAATCGAACCGTTCGGGCCAGCAGTGTAGGTCAACGTGTAGGTGTTAATCGCGAAGTTCGCCGTGACCGTAATATCAGACATCACGTTCATGTCCGTGCGCGGATTATCCGTTGAGGTATCACTCCAATTGACGAAGTGGTAGCCCGTATCCGGCACTGCCGTCACCGCGGTCCCGTCTGCTCCGTAGTTCACGGTTTGCGGGCTTGTCCCGGTGATCGAACCGTTCGGGCCTGCAGTGTAGGTCAACGTATAGGTGTTGATCGCGAAGTTCGCCGTGACCGTGATATCAGACATCACGTTCATGTCCGTGCGCGGGTTATCGGTTGAGGCATCACTCCAGTTGACGAAGTGGTAGCCCGTGTCCGGCACTGCCGTCACCGCGTACCATTGCCTCCGGCAACGACGACTTGCGGACTGGTTCCAGTAATCGAACCATTCGGACCCGCGGTGTAAGTCAGTGTGTAGGTGATAAGCTCATCCGCGCCGATGTCCGGCGGCGACTGACGCAGATCGCCATCAATGTCAGTCGTTATCCCTCCGATGGTCACTCCCGCCCCAAGAAGCGCACTGCCGAGTTGCGTGTGCAAGTCGGTCGAAGAGACGAACGGAACTGCCGTATTCGCGGCTAGCGAAGCATTATCGTTCGTGCCGCCGGCCGAGAGCGTGCTGGAATAAGCCTTCAGATGCTGCCAACGTGGTAAAGAAGTTCACTGCCAGCTGTCGTTCCTGCCTGACCTACTCCTTGTCGGGCCGTGTCCGTGCCGAAGTAGTAGGCATTATTATTCCAGGTCAGGTTCATCGACGATGTCCCGCCGGAAGGCAGGTAGGCTGAGACAGCTGCAATCGACGTTGTTCCACCGGTGATGTTGTTCGCGAACACGTTATCGCGCACATCGCATCCCGTTGAAGAAGTGGTAACCATGGCAAACGCAGCCGATAACAAGCTTGTTGCCGCGGTGCCAGGCATCAGGCCAAAGAGGTTAACAGAGTTGTAGTAAACCTTGTGGCCGGTTCCCGTCTGAACACTGATCCCAAACACACCAAATGTGGTCGAGAAGGCAGCCCCGCCTTGCATGTTGTGATTCACATTGCTGACGAAGTTGTTCTTAACGACGTGATTATTTCCGCCGTTAAGGACAATACCGAACGCACCAAAGGTACCGGTGTTGTTGTTCTGGATGTTTTGAACGTTGTTGCGATCGACCGTGATCGCATCACCGCTGGTTGAACCCGCGACGATGCCAAAAATTCCTGTCGAACCCAGCGTCGCCAGATTCGAGACCGAGTTCTGCGAAATGACATCATTGGCGTTGCCAGTGACGGCGGGCGTCACGTTGATACCGATCGGTGCCCCGCTCGTGTTCGTGCAACTCAGACCGGAGACGGTGTTGCCCGAAACCGTGGCATTGATGGTTCCCGTGGCGAGCCAGATACCGACATCGTTTTCCGCGCTCGCTGCGTCAAAATTACCGATGGTGTTGTTGCTGACGGTAGCTCCGTTAACGCCCTGCATATACAAGCCGACGTTTCGGATGGCGTTAGCGCCACTCGTGGTCAGGTCGTTTCCAGTATAGACGAGGTTCGATCCACCTTGCGGGATAGTTCCACCCGTTGCGAAGACGCCAACGAACGCTTTCTGGACGCTATTGTTCTGGATCGTGATATTAGAGAAGACACCCGCGTTTCCTAACGTGGTCGCATCCGAAATGACCACGGCTGAGCTCGTATTCACGCCGTTTCGTAGAACGCAGTTCTTGATCGTGTCATCCGTGACCGCTGTCGTACCGACCGAGCCGACCAACAGGACACTCGGAGTGGTCGCACTGGTGTTTTCAATCGTCAGACTGCGATCCGTCCCGCCGCTGTTCGAACCATCAATGATCACAAAGCTGGCGCCGTTGAGCTTGATCAAAGCGGTCGTGGCACTGCCGGTGATCGATGCGGTCACACCAGTCGCCGGTCTGATCGTAATGGTGTTCGTGGCACTTGAGCCACCGTTTGCATTGATGACGATCGGGAAGACTTCGCCCGTATTTAGTGGCGCGGTCGTATTAATCGAATCCAGGAGTTCAAACACCACAGGTCCCTTGAGGACCTTGGCATTCAGATCGGCAATAGCAGCCGTGAGAGTTGAATAGGTTCCGGCGGCACCCACCGAGAAGGTGCCCGCGATACCTTGCAGGATGCTGTAGCTGGCTGGCGTGGTTGGCGGAGTAGAGGCTGCAGGTGGGTTAGCCGTGAAGCCAGATGCACCGACTGAAGGGTTGGTGGTAACGTTCGGAGTCGCTGCTCCGTCCTGGGCGGCAACGTAGTACGAAACCGTATCGCCAAGGACGACGCCCGATCCAAAGGTAAACTGATATTGGCCACTACCGAGCGACGTTGCTGTGGCAGCCGTATAGGCGCCCGCATTGATCTTCCAGTAAAGAACTGGCAAGCCTGCGCCAGAGGTAGGCACGCCCGAAGCATCCGTGATCGTGGCCGTGAGCGTCCGCGACGTGAAGAGGCTGGTGTTGCCGAGAGGAGTGTACGAGATCACCGGCGGAGTTAGATCTAACAGGATCCCGCTGAACTCATCTGCACCCACGTCTGGAGTGCTGCCGTTGCGCGCATCACCATCAAAGTCGTCGGCGATACCTGCAATCGGTATACCGCCGCTTTCAAGCTGCGTAGCTATCGTCGTATCGATGTGGAGGAAGTTTGCATTGCTGCCGGTAGTACTTAGGAACGGCGGGTTTTCCGTAAATGACGCAGAGTCGCGCGAAGCAACGCGAGTCTTGAATGCGCCAATCGTCTGGTCGGAATTCGTTCCATCAAAGAAAATCAGACGGCTTGCGCCGGGCGTCCCAGCATAAAAACCATTGTTGTTCGAGGCGCTGCCATAGTTATTCAAATTCGTGGCGGCAGATCTCCTGAAGGCAACAGTAAGTCCGGTGCCATTCGGCGTTGAAGTATTTACGATGACGTTATTGCGGGAGTTTAACGTCGCACTTGTTGCCGTGGTAACGAACGTGTGGAAAAGCCCGGTCGTTCCGAAGTTTGTACCGGTGGAAGTAGCGTTAAGGTAAACCGTGTTAAAGGACACATTGTAAGTGGTGGTGGCAGTCGTAGAGGTTATGCTGATGCCGCGAATCGCATCAGTTAAGCCGGCAGCAGGAGTGCGCAAATCGCCAATCAAGTTGTTGAAGGTGTTAACCGTGGTTCCTCCAGACATTAGGATACCGTTAACCGCCGGCGACGTAGTTGTTATAGCTCCGCTCTGAGATAGATCATAAATCTTGTTTTTGGATACGTTGACTGTTGTGCCGCTGCTAACTGAGAGGCCAGTGACAACCGGAGAAGTCGCGCCACTTCCAGAGAATGTGTTTATGGTGTTGCCAGTAATGTTGACGGTGGGAATTGCGGCAGTGGACTGAATTCCTGCCACGGTCGAGCTAGCTCCTGTTGAGGAAAGACTGTGATAATACCGTTGTTGGTAATATTGAAAGTGGTAATACCCGTGGAGCCGCCCGTAATGCCTAGGACGCTGCCACCTGTCCCCGTCGATGAAAGACCGGAGATCGTGTTTCCCGAAATGCTCTCAGTGGTGGAGAGACCTCCACTCGTTCCTCGGCTGATTGCTGTAATAGCACCCTGGCCGTATATAGTCGATATCGTATTATTGGTTACATTTTGCTGACCAAAGTTGACGACTCATGACCGTGATAGCACTTGTGCCGCCAGTCCAGTTGCTAAAAGTGTTGCCGTTCAGCGTTTTTGTAGGCGAGCCGCCATCGGTATTGCTCCAACCGGCGATAGTAGTTGCTCCAGTTACCGTAATGTTCGAGAAATTGTTGCTGTTATTTGTGACAGTGTCGCCAGCAACAGTGCTTCCATTATCAGTGTAAAGCGTAACCGTGCCTCCAGCGCCTCCTTTATTAAAGGCTGTAACAATCGAATTACTATTGATCGTCTTAGAACCGCCTGTTTGCGCCGTAACACTGTTAGAAATAAAAGTCGCGCTTCCGGTCGTGTTGACGTTGAGGTTGGTAAAGGTATTGGTGCTTATGTTCTGGGAGAGCGTTGCAGCGGTGTTGTTAAGGTAAATATGCGCGGAGGAACCCACGAGCGAATGCACGATGCTTTGGAAGTTATTGCTGCTCATGGAGAGCGTAGCAGTGCCAGCACCTCCGCGTGTTGGTCACGCCGTTCAACGCGCCCGAAGTTGCCGCGTTAAATGTCCAGCCATTAATATTATTGGTGTTCATGTTAATGGCGACCGTTGCAGCTCCCGTATTTTGAACAAGATTGGTCGTACCGCTCGTCGCATTGGTCGCGTTATTTGTTAGCTGGTTGCTGTTGATATTGACGGTAGCGGCCGAAGCCGAATTGACGATGCCCGTGAATGCCCCCGAAGTGGCGGTCGTGTAGGCAAGTTGGTGATCGTATTGTTATTGATCGAAATCGTATTACTCGCAGCTGTGCCGCCCGCAGCATTTTCAATCGCCGTTAGAATCGAGGTCGTGCCCCGCATTTAACAGTGACGGCATGTTATTAATTGTCGCGCTCGCGCTGGTGGCGGTATTATTAAAAATGCCGCGCAAGGTAGTGACGTGATTTACTCCCGAACCGTTGTTGTTATCGATGGTGTTGAAGGAAAATTGAATCCGTATTGAGCCAGGGTACGAATACCGGCCGCGGGGTTTGCAGCCGCCGCGCCACCGCCGAAATTCAATATCTGATTTCCGGTCCCGGCCGCAGCACCACCAACATCATTGCCCGTATCGGCATTCGAGAATGGAGTAGCGTCGGCAAAACCAATTAGTGCGATGCCGATGTTACAATTTTGAATAGTGTTGCTGTAGAACTTGTTATTTGAGTTTGCGCCACTCGCCGCGGTGACAGTTAAAGGAGTAGTAGCGGCTCCCGGGACGGCATTAGTCACGTCAATTCCACGGGACCCATCAGTAGCTGGCGCGGTGCCGCTGGCGTTATTGATGCGGTTCAGCGTAATCGTACAATTCTTGATCGTATTATTCTGCGCGCCGTCGGTAGCACTCGCTTTGTAAAGGGCGTAGCCATATTCCATTGTAGAGGGGTTAGTCGTGTTGGCCGGATTATCTGTCAGGTCGATGCCATCGATCGTGACCCAGTCCGATCCCGCTAAGCTCCAAATACCATCCTGCAAAGCCGAACCCGGCGTTCCGGTGCCACCGGTATAAGCGGTGATGAGAGGATTTGCGCCAATGGTGGAGGGATCCTTTTGAAAAACGATGGGATTCGCCGCCGTTCCGGTGGCAGTCAGAGCAATAGTGGCAGTAAGCGTTTCAGTATAGCCCGCCGCCACATTGAAGGTCACGCCACCCGCTCCAACGCCTTGAGAGTTTAGATCGGTAACAGCGGCGGTGATTGTCGCGTAGTCGCCAGGAATAGTCTTTGTTCCGGTGAGCTGCGCCAAGGCGGCAGAACTCAACATCGCGAAACAAAAAAGAGCCGCGATGAAAATCGAGGCTCTTTGCCGGACGCCACTTGTTAGGCGCGTGATAGTGAAGTGATTCGTTTTTGTCTTCATGGGGTGCTGTCCTTTTACTGTTTCCGCGCGAAAACCGGCTTGCAGTTGAACGCGGAGATCGCGTTACGCGAACGCGTCAGCGAAGAATCAAACCCACGAACCTTCTCTCGGTTCCCCGACTAATCGTTGAAATGTCCGAATGACGTAATCGGCGCGCACCGTATCAATTGCCTGGTCGGCGGCATATTCCCCAAAAGGCCGTATTTTTTCGGCTCGGTGGTTTTCCTGTAGGCCGGCGTGAGTCGCCAGCTTGAAGTCCAAAAAAGGCAATTTCATTTCCCTCCCAGAAAGGGGCAAAGGCTCCTCGCAGGGAGCGATTTGGGCTTGTAATCCGACCCCGCTTTAGGTCATGATTTTCCTGTAGAAGAATTATGAGGCCCAGGGCAGCGAGCGCAAGCCGACAAGGTCATCGCGTTCAGACCCATGCGCATCGTCGTGGTCGACGATCACATTTTCATGCGAGATCTCATCACCGCTACGCTCAATCGCCAGGAAACGCACTATTCTGTCGTCGCCTCAGTCGGTAATGCGGCGGAAGCCATCGAAGCGTGCAAGAAATTTACGCCCGATCTGTTGATTCTCGATATCAACCTCCCGGATCAAAGCGGCATCGACGTCGTCCCGGCAATCAAGCGCGTTTCGCCCGAAACCAATGTGCTTTTGTGCACTGCGTTCCCCACCGAGGACCGGCTGGCGGATGCACTCCGCGCCGGCGCGAAGGGCTTTGTCGAAAAAACGAATACCTGGGATGATTTTCTGGGCGCGGTCGACCGTGTCGGCCGGGGCGAGCAATTTTTTTCCTCGAAAAGCAGCGGCGTTACTCCACTCCCGCGCGAAACGCTGGAGCAACGCAAGCAGCGCTATGTTGGGGCGCCGCTCAGCCCGCGCGAACGCGAAGTGTTTCGACTCATTGCGCTCGGCAGCACGAGCAAGGAAATTGCGGCAAAATTGTTCATCAGCGTGGCGACGGTGGAGACTCACCGCACGAATTTGATGAGCAAACTCCACGTGCGGAACGTGGCCGGATTAGTGCTCTATGCCTTCCAGAACGGGCTTCTCGACAAGCCCGAGGTCACGCAGCGGGCGCAGGGCAACTAAAGGCGGCAAATCTGCGGCCGGTCCGCGGTAATGAACTGGCCTTGCCCAGCTAAGGCAACGCAGTCCCTGACTGAAATTTTGCCGCGCTAACGTCCGATGCATTGATCGCGCCGTTGGCGACGACATCTGCGCGAAAATTGTCCGCCCCCACCGGTTGGCCAGATTGCATCTTGACCAGGCTCACGTCCGATGCGTTCACGGTGCCGTTTCCGGTAGTATCACCAACCAGCACTCCCATGCGGATTCCCACGTCGCTGTGCTTCGTCCCGTCGTCGACATCAAACAAGGCAACAACAATCGTCTGCGCATTGGTTACTCCGGTTAGGTTGACTGTTAACTGAGTGCCCGCAGCGCCGGTCATGTTTATTGTCGATACCTGACCGATGCCCGAGGTCACTGCGGCGCCGCTAAAAGTGACGGGCTGAGCAAAATTCACTATTACTTTATAATCGTCATTTGCCCCTCCGCTGCGGCTTTCAATCCCCAAGCCAGCGTGTGGCAGAGTGATCGGGAAATCGCCCGCGTCCCCGTGCGTCTTCCATGAAGCGGCGTTCGATGGGTGGAGGCCTATGGAAAGCTCAACCGCGCCGATGTCGCTACCATCGCCACTGTTTGGATTGGGAACGAGGGGATCGTCTACCGGTCGAGCAAACGCGCGCTGATCGGAGACAACCGTGAGGGTGGGAATGGTGTCGCGCCTACCTTGATCAATCGCCGGGCTGTTAACCAGCGGCGCGTAGGACAACGTTGGTCCACCATTATCCTTAAGCGGGCCTAGCATTGGATTTGTATACAGTTGATCGCCGGTGGCGTTGAGGACACCTCCGCCGCTATCATTACTCAAGTTGTAGCCGGCAGAAGTGGCAGACCCGCCGCTGTTGAAGATGTTGGGTCCGGCGCTACCGGCCTTGAGGATAGTATTGCCAATCCTAAGCACCGACACGATGCTGTAGATGCCGGCTGCACCCGAGTTGTCGCATAACGTGCTGCTGGCAATCATCAGAGACGCGTTACCGCCGCCGCCGTCCTGGTCGATTGCGCCGCCGCCGCGGAGACTAGCCGAGTTAGCGCTCAACGTGCTATTGACCACACTCAGGGTGGCACTACCACCATTAAGGACGTCGGTGGCGATGCCACCGCCGAAGCCATTCGGCGCCGAATTGCCACGAAGAAGGGTGTTGGTAACGAGCAGTGTGGCATTGCCACCGTTAGCACCATCGTTGTAAATTCCGCCGCCGCCGTAAGTCTGTCCAAGAGCTGAGTTCCCCGTTAAAGCACAGTTATCCACTGTTAAAGAGCTATGGTCATTGTAAATGCCTCCACCAGCCGTGGCCAATCCATTACCAATCGTTAGGCCTCGGATAGTAACAGTGTGGCCCGCATTGACGTGAAAGATGCGGAATGGTGCAGCCGCGCCATCTCTCGTTATTTCAAGCGCATTCGCTCCAGGTCCGCTAATCGTGATGTCTTTGTCAATCACAAGCTCGCCATTCGTTAGGCTAATCATGCTCACACTCGACGAGACCTTCTGAGAACTTGCCGGCGATATGTCGAAGGTAATAACGTCACCGTCCTGAGCATCAGCCAAAGCCTGACGGAGCGACCCTGGGCCAGTGTCGCTGGTGTTCGTCACAACTGGGGCTTCGTGCGGAGCAGCGATTGCGCGAATGGGCGTCGCGACGCGCCCATTCATCTGACCGCGTGCGTCGCTCAGCGCAGTCACCGTCGATGGCAACGCCAGCAAACCGAAACTCAGAGCGACAAGAAGAAAACCGATGGTGAAAAAGAACTCGTGCAATCGTCTTTGTCAGCTCAAAGAAGAGCAGATTGCTGATGCCACGCGTTTCGGGATTTATTTTCCGTTTTCATCAGCAATTAAGGTCGAGTCGGATCAGATTGGCATGGTCCCAGCGACGACCCTGACCCCGACGGACCGTTGTCTCCATCCTAGGCAAAGATGCGTTGAAGCGGCCCGGTTACGCAATTCGCGCGGACTGTAAAAAAAATCCGGCGGATTGTCGAGGAATATTCGGTGTAACCGAGCAGATTGCCGCCCGAATTGGTTCCTCGTTGGGAACAAACGAAAATGGATCCATGTCATTTCGAATCGCCCGTCGGGATTATCCCGGCGCGTTCGACCATGAGAATCACAGTGCGCTCCGGCGCACGCGGACGGTGCATGATGCCCTTGGGAACAACTACGCCCTTACCCGGCGTGAGATCGATCGTGCGATCTTCCAGATCAATCAGGAAATGTCCGCTCACGACGTAGAAGAACTCGTCCTCGTTATCATGTTTATGCCAGTGATATTCGCCCTCGACGATACCAAGCCGAACGACGGACTCATCCACCTTGCATAGAGTTTGGTTCCACCATTTGTCCTGGCAGGCTGCGACCAACGCCGGCACATCGATAATCTCAAGCGGACCGCGCAGAATATTAAGATAGGTCTTATAAGGATACTTTTCGTTTTCGGATTCAGGCTCTTTCGTGTTCATATAAATTCCTTCCGCCACCGCGCGGCCATGGCCGTCTCGATGTAATCTCGTCCGCGCAGTGTGCCGACTCATCCAACATTTGCGAAATAATTTTGGCGCGCGGAGCGACCGTGCCTTCCAGATGCCGGGCAAAACGTCATCGCAACTTATCGGGGTATCGTTCAAAAATTTTCGGATAAAGCATGATATTTTCTTGTCAATATGATTACGAATCGGTAATCCATCGCGATGCTTTTGCCTTACCAACTCTTCATGCAATCTCGCCGATCGCTTTTTTCGAAGTTAGCCGTCGCAGCTCTTGCGACTATTCGCGTTCAATAATTCCATTCAGGCGCAAACCGGCGTTTCACAGCGCGTCGAAGTGATCGGACATCCGTACCGTCGCCGACGCCGGAAGACACGTGGCCCAAATTAAATCACATCATGCGCGAGGTGTCCGGGACGCAGATTACCGTGACGAAGAAAGCGACCGTGATCAAACTCGACCAGCAGCCACCGGTCGAAAACAACAACCTCCAGGAGCAGTTCACCAAGGCGCCCGGCCTCATCGTCAGCGAGCAGCAGAACCCGGGGCAGTTCAACTTCACCTACCGCGGCCTCGGGAATCCCGCAGGAATCGGAATACACCCTTTTTCTTCAGGACGGCCTCCCGCTTGAGGGCGATTGGATCGGTTTTCCTACTCTCTATTATTTGCCGGTCCCGCAGAGCATAAGTGAAATCCAATTCATCCGTGGCGGCAGCAGCCTGCTCTATGGTCCCGAGCCCGCCCCTGTAGTTAATTACGTGACCAAACATCCGCTGCCGGGAACTCCCTGGAGCGGATACGTGGAGCAAACCGGCGGTCCCGATAGCACCTACTCCAGCTACGGCGCTGTCCGAGGAAGCTAACGGCCCGGTCGAGCTGAGAATGGATGGCTATTACGGAACATCAGACGGCCAGCGCGCCAGCAACAGTTACAACCTTTGGCAGGCGAATGGTTACGTCGGTTGGCGGCCCGATGCCAAGCAACTTCTCGCGCTCGACGTTCACGCCAGTCGTTTTGACGGCGAGGACTCAGGCCGACTGACCTATGCCCAATTTCTGGCGGATCCGAATCAGTCCGTCACGCCTTACAATCACAACTGGGTCGATCGTTACACCGTGGCCCTCCGTTATGAAGCGACATTCGGCGACAATTGGCTCGTTCAGGCGAAGGGTTGGTACACGCATCAGGACATCGACTCGCGCGCTGCCGGGAATATCGCGCCTGACGGCTCGTTCCCGACCAGCACCACCTTTGGCTATGAGGAGTTCAATAACGGCGGCGTTGATCTTCGCGCGCGTCTGAAATGGGGTGAGGACACGATGTTTCAGGGCAGTGCGCTCACCTTCGGCGGTCTTGTCTATCACGGCGACGCTCCGTTTCAGCGCTACACTCTCAATGCCGCCAACGCCGGCCCCGGTTTTCTCTTCGCGCCGCGCGACACGACTTCCAGCACCATCGCGCTCGACCAATCGCGCACAGCTGATTATCAAGCCTTCTTCGCCGAAGGTCTCATCCGCCTCGGCAAGTTTCATATCGTCCCTTCGTTTCGTCTCGATCACGAAAACGTCGACGTCGATGCCGCCGTTGCGCCTTACTTCACGCCCGGCTCACCATCTGATCGCTCCGCCGATAAGTTCATCCCGTTATGGGGCATTGGTCTCGGCAACGATTTCGCCGGCAACAACGAAACCTACTTCAGCGCTTCTTCGGGATGGCGCCCGGTTCGCTTCTTCGATATCGCCGGCACCCGTACGGCGATCCTGCCGGGTGAAACGCCCGATCCATTCCGGTCACTCGATCTTGAACTGGGCGTTCATGGCACACCGATCAAAGGCTTCTGGTACGATGTAGGACTTTTCTGGATGGAGTTCGACAATCGAATCGAGACTCGCGCTGCTCCCGGCGGCGGACCTTTCGACACCATTGCCGTCAACAGCGGCGACACGCGGCACCGCGGTTTCGAAGGCGAAGTCGCCTACGATTTCCTGGCGCCGTTCCAACAGTTCTCGCCTGTCGCTACATCGGACACGAAATCGGACGGTAAGTCGGTGGCGAAGGAAGTTAATACTCCCGAGCCGGTCCGCCCGTTTCAGCTTATCGCCTTTTGCAATCTGCAGGTGCTCGATGCGGAGTTTACGGACAGCCAGCAAATCGTTCCCGGGACAACGCGCAGCTTTGTCGGCAACGAGCCCGCTTATGCGCCCGATGTCGTCGTAAAGGGAGGCATCACCTTCAAGCGCGACAAATGTTTCAACCTCACCTTCTCCGCCGTTTACGTTTCCGAGCAGTTTTGGCAGGACTCCAATCTCGGCAGCGCCAGCATTCCGCTCGCTAAAATTCCTTCCTACATGGTCTTCAATCTTTCCGGCGAATTCTACGTTACGCCCCAAGTCCGCGTTATCGCCGGCATCTCCAATCTGGGAGACGAAAGATACTACTCGCGTGTATTCCCGTTCGGCGGTGGAAGCATCGAGCCCGCCCCGGGCCGCAGCGGTTTCGCCGGTCTGTCCGTCACATTCTAGCGTCGCCCAAAGCGAATCGGCCTAACGACTCACCGGTCTTTCACTCAAGCGAGTTTAGGCAAATTTCTGCCTTTAGCTCCCACAGGCGGTGCCGCCCTTTTTACTTTCGTGAAATCGAAGACTAAACCTGCACGTTAGCGAGTAACATCGCTCGCTGCCCGCTCCCTGCCGACGCCTAAGCTCGGCGTCACCGGTTACGCGGGCGTGTCGATCGGCTTCTGAGAAATCGATCCTTCTGCGAGGCGTGCGGTCTTCGATATGACCGCCGACGTGACGATTGGAACATAGGCTTCTAGCCTGTGTCGGCCGACGGGCTCCCAGCCCGTCGCTTCACGGTGGATCGAGTTCGCAGCCTGCATATCGCGGCGCGAGCTCGCTGTTAAAAATGGCGGCAAAGCCGCGTTGTTTCACTACAACGATCGACTTTTCGGCAGAATATTACGTCACCAAAAATTGCCGCATCCTTGGCGGCGTCTCAAATCTCACCGATAACAAATACTTCGACCGCGTCTTTTCCAGTCGCATCGAACCCGCACCCGGCTCAACGCGCTCGGAGATCGCGTTCCACCTTTAGCATCGCTCGCGCACTAGCGCAGGCCCGACGGCAATCGGGGCGAGGAAAGTAACTGTGCGAATTTCGCCCACCGCTTTTGTGGTTGGTCGGGAGTCCCGCCGTTCTTTTCGACGTAATGGCGCACCATGTCTTCGCCGAGATTGTAATTGATGACATAGCTACGATATCGCTCGCTAAATCGTACGGCCTGGTTCGCGCGAGCGGGATCCATGAGGGCGTATTTCTCCAACCAGATTGCAGCCGCGGTTGCATCGATCTCGCCGTTGATAAGACGTCGTGCCGATTCGTTTGGCGCGTAGTTCAGTTTCTGGATCATTTCCTCCACGGCATAGTATTCCTCCACGCGCGCAGGGTCGATTCCCGCTGCGGGAAAAAGCACTTCCTTCTCGAACTTCATCCGCTCCGGCTTCGTGAACACAACTTCCTTGCCGAAAGTTGGCCGTGCCTTCAGCGACGAGAGATTGCGGCGAGAAGAGCGGGTAAACCGAGAACTCCACCCAGCCGCGATCGCGCACGAGATTTTTCTCGAGCAACGCATTATAAACATGGTGACCGGGATAACCTTCGTGCGCCGCAAGATCGATCGCGCGATCGATGTAAACCGGCAGATCGGTGTTCACCTGGATCACGCTACGATAATTTCCCTTGTACCAATTGTAAGCACTCCATGGTTTCTTCGTCACGTATTCAACCGTGAAACTTTCGTTAGGCGGCAGCTTGATGTGCGCGAGCGTGCGCCGGCGGCATTCGTTGATCGCGAGTTGGAAGACGGTATCGAGTTTCTCTTTCGGAATCACAAACAATTTCCGCCACTGGTCGTAGCGTTGCGTGAGCGGTCCTGAGCCCGGGATTTTCTTCTCGAGCTGGTCGAGGATTTTCTGGAAATGCGAGTCGGAGAATGTCGGCGCGACCGCGTCGTAAAGGAGGCGCGACTCCTCGTCGAATTTCAGCCGCTCGCCTTTGACGATTCGCAGGTAGGTTTCGAGCGCCAGCAATTGTTTCGTTAGGTATTCGCGGCGCAGCCGTTCCATTTCCTCGGCGGGCGCCGGAATTTTCTGCAACGCATCGACCAGTTGTTTCGCCTCCGCTCCGATCGCATCCAGCGACTTCTTCTCTTTCATCGCGGCGTCCTTCCACTGCGCCGGCCCGTAGTATGCATCGACGTAATCAGCGTCATGCTGCCCCATCGCGAGGACCAGCTTCACATACGCCTCCGCAATCGTATTCATTCCATCGCTCGCTGTCTTTGGCGTCGCGGCGTTCAGAGAACTAACGAAGAACGCACTCGCAAAAATCGCGAAGAAGATCGGCGGGAATTTTCGCGTCATTGAAGAATGGACGCCGCAGGATACGCCACTCCATTCTTAATCACAGTGTCGATATCGGAAGTGTGGGCAATGTCGTCGACCGGGTTCGATTTCAATATGACGAGGTCGGCGAAGCAGCCTTTATCGATGCGGCCAATGTGGGCGCCGGTTTCGCCGCCAAAGAGTTTAGCGGCATTGGCAGTCGTAGATTGAAGAATCTGCATATTCGTCAGGCCCGCTTCTTTCATGAGCTGAAATTCACGGAAGAGCGCAGGCCCGTGGATTGTCCCGATGTTTCCCGCGTCCGTGCCAGCCGCAATGGTGACGCCGGCATCTTCAAGCGTTTTCAGATTCTTGAACGCGATGTCATACGTTTGTTTGATGCGATCGAGCTGCGCGTCGGGATCAGCCATCGCCTTCTTGATGCGTTCCGGCATTTTGTCCGGCGGAATTTTTGTCACATCAAGCGTCGCGATCACTTCCGGATTTCCCCACGCCTTCTCTTCCGGCGTCAGGTTCAATTTATTCGCAAATGTGCGCCCATATCGCTCGAAGACGACAAGCGTCGGGCACAGAATGGTGTGTTTCTCCTTCAACAACCTAACGAATGCGTCGTCCACCGGTTTGTCGATAACGCTGTGCACGAGAATGTCGGCGCCTTCTTCGACGGCGGCGCGCGCAGTCTCCAGCTCAGTCGCATGAACGGCGACGCGGATTTTGTGCGCGTGACTTTCTTCAATCGTCGCGCGGACAATCGGGCGGAAGCTGTCGACCGGATGATCCTTGTCGACGATGTACCAAATCTTCACGAGATCCGGTTTTTGCGCAGCGAGTTTGCGCACGAACTCGCGCGCCTGCTTCGGCGTGTCGATTTTCACAATCGGCGGATCGCCGAGATCGAGCTGCGGACGCGAGACGCTGGAGATCAAGGGTCCGGCGACTGCGACACGCGGCGCTTTCGCGGTCGCCTTTGCGATCTTGCGAACTTCAAAATTCCAAAACGGTCCGCCGACATCGACCACGGAAGTAATCCCGCACCGCAAATAACGCGCAAACGTATCGGGCAGGTTTTTCTTAATCGACGCAATCTCGTTCGCGTAGGAGCGGATAGCCCCGAGATCGACGCCGTCGGGCCGGGTGTAAAGTCCACCCGATTGGAAGAAGTGAATGTGCGTATCGATGTAACCAGGCAAAATGTATTTGCCTTTGCAATCGATGATCGTGTCTTGCGCGGAAGGCTCCGCGGTTTTGTCGACTGCGGTAATCCGATCGCCGTCGATCAGGACCGTGGCTGGCTCGATGCGGGCGGTCGCGGGATTGATGACTGTCCCATTAATGAGCGCAATCTTTTCGGCCAAGGCGAGCTGAGCAAGTAACAGCGTCGTTAGAGCAAGGAGCATCGATCTCATATTAGGTAGGAGATTCCTCGGTCCGAGCCGGACTGGCAAGCGCTCGGAATGACAACGGAGAAGTCGCGCCGGGCGCGTCAGCTCAATCGTGATTCGCGCTGGCGGCAGAAATGGCGTTGTGGCCTGCGCGCGGCGCGTCGGGATGCCAGCCCAATGCCAAAAGCATAACCGAAAAACCAATAACGTACGCCACCGCGACAAACCAGCCGTGACGGACCCATTGCCCGACTGACTTTGCCTCCGTGTACATATTAGAGATAGCAACGCCGGCCGAGGATCCAAACCAGATCATCGACCCGCCGAACCCAACGGCATAGGCGAGGAAGCCCCAGTCGTAGCCGCCTTGCTTTAGCGCGAGCGCGGTCAATGGGATGTTATCGAAAACGGATGAAAGGAAGCCGAGTCCGAAAGTGGTGTGCCACGATGCTACCGGCAATCGTTCCACCGGCATCATGGAGGCACACAAGACGAGCGACAAAAGAAAGAGCGAACCGGTAAATGCGGCAGGCAGAACTTCCCAGTCCGGCCGGCGCAACACGATTGAAAGAAGGATCGCGATCCAGACGGCCGCACCAATGAAAGGAAAGCGACTTGCCATTTCGGGAAAGCGCAGGTTAACGATCACGTTGGCCGCGATCGCGAATGTGAGAATCATCGCGACGATTCCAACACGTGTGAGATCAATGTGCACCGGTTCGCGGACGTGTTTGAGGATCGGAGAGTATTTGTCCTGCTTCTTAGCCGCCGGTATGCCAAAAATGCAGAGCGCTACCGCCGAAGGAATAATCGCTTCGCAAACTTCACGCGGCGAAACTCCGCCGATCCACATGAGCGTGGTGGTGGTGTCGCCGATCACGCTCCATGCACCGCCGGCATTCGAGGCTGCGACGATGGCGGCGAGATAGCCGATGTGAACTTTGGCGCGGAAAAGCTGATGCGCCATGGCGCCGCCGATCAATGCCGCCGCGATGTTGTCGAGAAAACTCGAAAGGATCCAAACAATCACGAGCATGAGGAAGCCACCTTTCCAATCGTGCGGAAGAAATTTTGGCAATGCATTGGGCACGTGGCTTTTCTCGAAATGCCGCGACAACAAGGCGAATCCCATGAGCAAACAGAAGAGGTTGGCCAGGACGACCCACTCGTGTTCGAGGTGCGATAAAAATCCGGCGGCTCCAGGGCCGGTTTTAAAACCGGTGACGCCTATTTTGTAGAGAACGATTGTCGTTAGGCCAATGAGCGCAACACGCAGCGTGTGATGATGGAAAATTGCAACGCCGAGAAGCGTGAGCCCGAACAAAATAAATTCGAGCGGAATGCTTGCCACTCGGCTGTAATAGAAGGGAAATAGCGGAAGAGCAATAACAAGACGCCTGGCGCAGTCTTTCGTCTGGAAAGCCCTAACCTGCTGTCGCAATTCCCATTAACGAGTTGTCGAGGAACTTATCTTTGCCCCGAAACCGTCTTCGCAACGCCCGGCTGCAACGCCGTGCCCGACAGCGATTTCACAAGCATGACATCGCTCGCATTGATCGAGCCGCTCGCATTTACATCTTCGCGAAAGTTCTGATCATTGAGCGCTTGTCCCGATTCCAGCTTGGTTTTGCTGATGTCGGTGGCGTTGACCACGCCATCTCCGTTAACGTCGCCCACCAAGAGTCTCATTGAGACGAAAATATTCCCACGGTTAGCGCCATCATCGGCATTCGCAAGCATAACAGTGATCGTTTGGCCGTTGGTTACTTCGGTCAGGTCTACAGAGACAGTCGTGCCGTCGATATTAGCTGTGGCGGTTCCTGTACCAGCCGTCACCAAAACTCCACTAAACGAGATGCTGTTGGCGAAGGTGAGAATTAGTTGGTAGCCGCCTGCGCTCCCGGCGCTGCGACATTCGATGCCTGGTGTTCCAGCTATGGGGAGGCTGATATCAAAGACGCCAGCACCGCCGTGAACTTTTCGCGACACTGCGCTCAGCAATACCGGCGGACAGGTTTCGGGAGTCACAACTACGTTGTCAATTCGCCAGCTTCCGGTATCCGAGTTGTTATCCGCACCAAGCCGAAATCGGAGTTTTATAGTCTGATTCGCAATGTTCGGACCGAGGTTGGCAATCGTCTCAATATATCTGTCCTGCGGAAAACTTGCGTAACTGATCCATGCGCGGCGACCTGCAATCGGACTAACAAAGCCCTGGGCTATGATACCGGTATAGCCCCCGCTTACGAAAGAACCGCTCACGGCTGGGTCTGTGATATCGGTAAACGCTCCATTATTAATGTTCGGCGACGACAATTCCATGACAGCGCCATCATGAGCCGGGACCATGTAGGCTTGTCCAAAATTGAATAGACTCTGAAAGCTCACTTGCGCCGATTTCGAAGGAATCTGCACGCCCGGCGTGTCGAGGCGTTTGTCACTCACCGTGTTTGGCGCATCGGCAAAGGCGTTATTTTGCACATCAGGGCTCGCAGCCGATGTCGCCCAGAGAGGCGCGGGACCTTGCGCATTCGATGCAGTCCAACCAGCCGGAAGAGCTGGAGGCGTAACGTTATCGAAGGTTTCGCTAAGAAGATTCGGGCAGTCGGGGCAGGCAACAGTCAGCGACTCCATTGTGCTGGTATCCTTTTCCATTGAGCTGGAACCACCAAACACAAGGATGCGGCCTTTCATACCTACCCCTGCTCCGTGTTCATGGGCAATCATTGTGCTAGGACCACTCGACCACGCGTCGCTACCGATATCATAAATATAGGTAGTGCCGTTGCCCGCGCTCGTCTTCGCGGCCATAGGAACTCCCATCACATAGATTCTACCGCCAAGCACGGCGACTGCCGGCTCGTTCAGCGACACTGGCGCTGGGGCTAAGATGGCCCAAGTATCGTTGACAATATCATAACGGATGTGCATCGAAGAGCCCGCTCCACCATTCGATGTACCTATTAGATAAATGAACTGACCTGCAATCCCAGTGCCACTGGCGGCCGTCGGTGTTGGAATACTGGATCGACTGGTATTCCAAGTATCAGCAACCGGATCGTATTCCCAAGTGTCGTTAGTTTCATTGCCATTGGCGTCAAAGCCCCCAATAACATAAATCTTCCCACTGCCACTGTAATACGCGACGCTCGCCAAATAACGCGCTCCCGGCATCGCCGCGGCGCTAATCCATGTGTTCGCGGCAAAGTCGTACCGGAACGTAGAATTAAGAACCTGATCACTATTCCGTCCGCCAAAAACGTACAAAGAATGCGTGTTAGCAGCATATGCTCCTCGGCCTCCATACAAAGCAATCGGCAGCGGTGGCAGGTGAGTCCATGTATCGCCTATCAAGTCATAACGGTAAGAGCCACTGCTCGGCCCTCCACTGGTTAGCCCGCCCGTCGAATAAAGGAATGCCCCATCACTAGTCACCGCCGGTGATTGGAGCGCCACTGGGTAAGAAGCTTTGCTTGTCCACGAACCCGACTGGCATTGGCTCAAGCAGATCGAAGTGCAGGTTTGATCGAAATAATACCATCCAAGCATTCCTGGGTAATACTTGCCACCTGCAGCAAAAAGCGTTCTTCCGATCACGGTACCCGCGGTACCTTCGGCACGAAAGCCAAGCGAGCCCAGCCACGTGTTAGAAGCCGGATCATATAACGGACCATCACTACCTACGCTGAAGAGTTTCAGTTGACCATCCAGGACAGCACTGGCGTACGAATAAAGTGCACCGGGAGGATCAGCTCGACGTGCCCACGTATTGGTGGCGAAGTCATAAGCGTAAAGCATAGCGTTGCTATTTGACGGGCCGCCCGTGACATAAAAATGGCCGTTGATAATTCCGAAAGCAGCACCAGCGGTAGGCTGCGGCATGGCAAGGCGCCCCGTGTTCCAACTATCGGCGAGGGGATCGTATTCCCATAGTTGCGACTGCGCCGAAGAGGAAGAGCTGGTGGCATATCCTCCGACGAGATAGATTTTGCCGTTATGGTAGCCAGCTCCCATTGACCACCGCGCCGCAGGCATACCTGCGCCCGCACTCCAACTGTTTGTTGCTATGTCATAGATACGCGTGTCGCTGGCGATTCCAGCCGAGTTAGTGCCGCCGAAGACATAAACTTTATTATTAGTAGGACAATAAACCGCCGACGCACGTGCGTTTCCATCGGGCATTGGCGCAAGGAGAACCCATCGGTTATCAGCCAAATCGAAGCGCCTAAAGTAATTGAGCCCGTCTAGAGAATAGGGATTTACAGAGCCACCGGCTACATAGGCGGCGATGCCATCGGACGTTGCCGCCCCACCGTCCATCGCGCCAGTAGAAATCGGGCCAGAGAATGTCCAGTTAGAACATGTGCCCACTACTTCGGGCGACACCACCGCCGTTCCTTTGTCGGTCGCCGCCACAAGCGGTGCACAAGTGACCATGAAAATCGTCGCCACTCGATTAGCAACAAAGATTGTTCTACGGCAAAGCATGTCCAACATAGGCCTTAACCTCTGTCACATCTGAAGCGGTTATACTTCCGTTAGCATTGATATCGCAGCGAAAATTCACTGCTGCCAGCACAGTACCCGGACTGGCTTTTTGTCTGGGCGACATCGGAGGCACTCACCCTTCCGTTGCCGTTTGTATCGCCGATCAACACACTCATACTCACAGCCGAATCGCCAAATACCTGACCGAAACTGTCGGTAACACCACTCAAATTGATCGTGATAGTTTGTTGGTCGGCAACGTTCGTTAAGTTAACAAACACCGCATTATCCGTAAAGGTGACGGGTTCCGAGATGGTGGCACTTCCATGAGTTACTGTGGCCTGGCCCTTGACTACCGAATTACTAAAAGTGATAACGAGCGTTTCGTCGCCAGCACCGTCGCCATTGCGGCATTCTACACCCGGCTCTCCGGTTAGCGGCAAAGAGATATCAAACGTCCCGGCAGAGCCGTGCACTTTGCGAGAGACAGCTTGAATCATTGTCAATGCCGGCGCTCCAACGCGTATCGTTTCATCCGCATTGTCGCTTACAAATAGACGGCCGGAACGAGCGATAAGCACATTGGCAGGGAAGTTGAATCGTGCGGCGCTGCCAGTGCCGTCGGCGACTTGGCCGTTTCCCCAGCCAGGCAAGCCGGCCAGCGTCCTAATGACAAGCTCAGGACTCATGCGCCGAATTGTGCCAGCGTCGGAGATGTAGAGATTATCGGCGCTATCCATCATGAGCCCGCGCGGACCACCGAACCGTATGGCACCACCTACGCCGTCCACGTGATCCGAGTAGTTAAATACACCCACGAGCGTGCTCACCACTGCATCGGGCGTAATCTTGCGAATAGTATAATTGTCGCTGACGTAGATATTGCCACTGCGATCCGTAGCTAGACCGGAAACACCAGAGAATCGAGCAGCGCCTCCCACACCATTGACGTAGCCCGAGACACCTGCCATTCCGGCCAACGTGGTTACCATTCCATTCTGTGTGATCTTTCTGATCGCGTAGTGACTTCCCATGTAGATATTGCCACTCGCGTCCGTAGTTAACGCCCCCGGATAGTAAAACCGGGCCGCATTCCCAACGCCATCAACATCTCCTGGACTGCCAGCTAAGCCAGCAAATGTCGTTACCATCCTATCAGAAGTTATCTTGCGAACTGTATGATTCGCAGAGTCTGAAACAAAGATGTTGTCGCCATAGATTGCCAAGCCGCCCGGCGAGTAAAACGATGCTGCTCCGCCGATCCCATCTGAGCTTCCTCGATTACCAGCCGTTCCGGCAAAGGTACTTACTACTCCCTCCGAAGTAATCTTTCGTATCGTGTCGTTACCCGCATCTGCCACGTATATATTTCCTGCCTGATCCTCGACAACTTGTGCTGGATTGTAGAAGACGGCTGGAAAACCGATCAACCTGCTTACTGCCGCTTCGGCTATAACGACCTTACGGATACAGTCGTTACCTCCCTCGGCAACATAAAGATTGCCTTGGTTATCAGCCACCAGGTCGCTTGGGCTATTGAATTGCGCAGCACTCCCAATCCCATCCGCATAGTTCCTAATACCTGCGGAACCGGCCAGCGTAGTGACTACAGCGCCGGGCGCAATCTTTCGAATCAAACTGTTGCCGAACTCACTAACATAGAGGTTTCCAGCCGCATCAGCGCAGATACCGTTGGGATAATAGAAGCGCGCAGCGCTTCCAACGCCATCCGCGTAGCCTCGGTTGCCCGAGGAGCCGGCTAGCGTGGTCACAACAGCGCCTGGAGTTATCTTACGGATGCTGTTATTACCAAAGTCAGCAACGTACAAATAGTCGCTCGCGTCGACCGTGATCCCGGTCGGATAAGAAAAACGTGCCAAAGTTCCGACGCCATCTTCACTACCTGGCTGACCGGAACCAGCAACTGTGGTTACTACTCCACTTGGAGTTATCTTGCGGATAGCATGATTATCGAAATCAACCACGAAGATATTACCTGAGCTATCCACTGCCAGGTCGGCAGGCATGTTAAACCGTGCATTGCTGCCTGTCCCGTCGACAAATCCCCACGCGCGGGCCAGGCCGGCGACGGTCGTGACAACACCGGAAGGCGTAATCTTACGAATAGTATAGTTTAGCATATCGGCTACATAAACGTTACCGACATTATCCGCCGTTAAACCCTCAGGCTGGTAAAAGCGCGCTGCGGTGCCGACGCCGTCGTTGCTGCCAAACATAGCCTCAGTGCCGGCGAAGATGCTCAGAGTGCCGTCGGGCGCACGTTTACGAATAACCTGGAGACTCGTATCCGCTATGTAAATATTACCTAACGAGTCCACGGCGACCCCCCGCGGATTTTCGAGCAATGGCGTTCCAACACCCACGTAATCGGCACTCCCGATTCGGCCGGACGTTCCCGCGAACGTCGCTATGGTATACGGCTCATAAATCGCCTGCGAAAAACCCACACTCGCTGCACTTATGATCGTCCCCAATACAACGGCCGTCGCGAAAATGAACCGCCTTGATTCATTAAGAGACGCGAACTCGAAGGGGCTTTTCAATTGAAGATTATTCGTTTGTTAACGGCCTCAAAAATGTCGAACACAAAGGGAACGGGCGGCGGAAGCCGGAGGGTATGCGGGGGTTCGCATTGGGTTGGGAGGTTTGAAAAACCTACGCGATGCTTTGGCGAAGGCCCTCTTTAGTCAAGCCAAAAGGGCCGGTTTACCGATTTCAAAATGTCGAATTTCCCTCACCCTCTTCCAATCCCACTCCGTTTCCCTCGCTGGCGCACCGCGTACGTCTCTCCCCAATGGTAGAGAAAACAGAGGTGATCCCTTCTCCAAGGGGAGAAGATTTGGAAACCGCTTCACTTGTAGCTTGTGACTTCCCGCCTAACGAATTACTGATCGCGCGAATCTTCAGGCGGCGCGCCAAGTAATCGGCAGTAAGCCCATATCGTCACGCCCCAAACAAGGGCGAGCGACACGAGCATAAAGACCCAGCCCCAGCCAGTCATCGATTAACGGTTTTCTTCATGGGTTTTTTCCATCGAGATCAAGGCCGGCCGCGCGCCAGCGGCGTTCACCAATCGCGAGCGCTATAACCAATAATACTAACGAGGCCAAAATGATTATCACAGTCCAGAGCGTAATTGGATCGCCCGCCATAGCTCGTAATTTCCCTGGCAGTTGCGAGTAGGAGAAACCGACCAGGACCACGAGCAGATAAATGGGCGCGACCCATTTCATGATGAACTGGAACACTCGCGGAATCTTTATCAGCGCACCCTGATCGAGCTCAGCCATGCCCTTATCGATTCCCCAGACCCATCCGAAACAAATGATCTGAACGGTGGCGAGCACGAAGATGCAAAACGTGCCGACCCAAAAATCCATCGTATCGAGCGCGACGGTATTTTTGCTGAACCAAATAACCCAAAACGAACCGAGGCCACAGATGACGGAGGTCAACGCGATCGCTTTTCCGTGACTGATGCCCAACGTTTCTTCGAAAAACGTTTTTGTCGGCTGCAGCATCGAAATCGAACTCGTTATGGCCGCCAGGAAAAGCAGGAAAAACCAGGCGAATCCAATCCAACGACCCCACATTCCCATTTGATGGAAAACGACCGGTAACGTTTGGAAACCAAGACCGAAGCCGCCGCCGACTCCGCTTGCACCGAGAAAGACGAATGCTGCCGTGATGGTAATTAATCCACCAAAGCCAACTTCGAATAATTCGTTGGTCGCGCTTGCGGTTAATCCAGACAAGGCAACGTCGTCCTTCTTCTTCAAATAGGACGCGTAATTCAAGATCACGCCGAAACCGACGGAAAGGCTGAAGAAAATTTGCCCGGCGGCGGCGAGCCACGTTTCAAAATCGGTCAGCTTGGAGAAATCCGGATTCCACAAAAAGCCCAGCCCGTTCAAAACATTTTGATCCGGATGCGTCGGATCGGGTGTGCCAAGAGTGAGGACGCGAATCAAAACGATCACGGCCAAGACAGCCATTGCCGGAAGGGCAAACTGACAAAACTTTTCGATGCCGCCTTTCAATCCGCGATAGACGAGAACGATGTTGAGCGAGACGACGATCATCCAAAAAATCGCACTCATGTTCAGCACGCCATTCGTGCTGGTGCCGGTCGCTTCGCCAAAAAATGTGCCGGCGGCTTTCACCTGTTCCCCAATATTTCCGGTGAGGTGGACGTTACCCATTAGATAGTCCCACGAATATCGGAGACACCACGCCTCGATGTAGACGTAGTACATGTAAACGATCATCGGGATGAGAATGGCGAGGACGCCGAAGTAGCGCGCGATTTTCCCTTTTCCGGCCACACCAAGAATCGCCGCGCCGTTATGAAATCCCTTCGTTCCGCCGTGCCGCGCCATGGCCCATTCCGCCCAGCCGATCGGCAACGCCAGAAGAAGCAGCGCGCAAATGTAAGGAATCATGAATGCGCCGCCGCCATGCGCCGCCGCCTGGCCGGGGAACCGAAGAAAATTGCCGAGGCCAACCGCCGAACCGGAGACCGCGAGGATAACGCCGACACGCGTTCCCCATTCCACCGTTTTTTTGCCGTCGTTCTTCATGCGGTTCACTAAAACACGACCACGCGAACCGTCCCGGATTCCCCTCTTCCGAACGCAACTCGTCAGTCTTGCCCGTGACCTTTTAGCGGCACGGCCGATCCTTCGCAACAGATTTCAGCGTGCACGATCGCGGATGCTTCGTGCGATTAAACAGACGGGAATAATCTGTCTCGCGGACTCAGGCGCTGCGGCTGCTTCCGCCTAACGAGCTACTCGAAGGCCGCGCACCAAAACCAAGAACGCTTTCGAGTCTTTTTTGCAAACGCTTTTCGTCAACGCGATCCGTCGCGATCCGCGGCAAATACGTTCGCTCGGAAACACTCGCCTTCATCGCGCGGTAAACTTCACGCTCTTCGGGAGCAAGCGAACCAAATACCTCCGGATGCAGCGATTTCTCCTGCAAGTGCGTGAGCGATTGAACGAGCGAGCCTTCATCAACCCGCGTAGCACGGAAAAGCTCCGTCAATCGTTGGAAAGTGATGTGAAATGGAACCAGCGCAAAATCGCCGGCGGATAAGGTTCCCATTTTATCGGTCGGAGTTTGCACGATCTCCGACGCACCAGCGGAACGCCATGTTTGCGTTTGGTCGAAATAACCCACGTCGACGCGATACGAACTGCCGGGCTCAACGTTTACTTCACAATTTTTGCTCATCGCTTCGACCGTGATCAGATTGATCTCGGCTCCCGCATCATCCTGAAGACGCAGATAAACTTTGCGATTGACCGGTGCGGCGGCAGCGAAAACTCGCGGCCAGTCTATGTCCCAATAAACGAAAAGCGTTTCCGGATCTCGCGCCATGGCGAAGACAATCGATTGTCCGTAAGAGCGCGGGAGATCGGCAAAAACTTCCGTCTCGCGGGCGCGATTTTCTTCAAAAGGAACAACAGGCGCACTCGAAATTCGGAATGAGGAACCTGTTGTTTCGACGGCTTGTTCTTCGCGAGCGTTCATTGGGAATTTGAATGGGCGGACCATACACGAAAAGAGGCAAAGCGCGACCGCGAAAATCGGCTTAAGAGATTGCGGTAACTACCTCGCAGTGTGAGGATGGCGGCGCAATTTTGTCGTCGTGAAGATTTGCGCAATTCTTAATCCTGCGGCTGGCTCCGCCGAAAATACAGAGGCGTTACGCGGGAAACTTGAGCGGCTTGGATCCTGCAAAATCGAGACGACAGAACAAGCGGGAGATGCACAGAAGTTTGCCAATCGCGCCGTCGCGGGCGGGTGCGATCTCATAATCTCCGCCGGAGGTGATGGCACACTTAACGAAGTCGTTAACGGAATTGCCGAACAGAATTCCCAATGCCGGATTGGAATTGTGCCGTTAGGGACAGGGAATGATTTCGCGCGTTCGATCGGGTTGCCGGCAAAGGTTGATGAATGCCTCGAGATCATTGCGCGTGGACACACAAAGGCGATCGATCTGGTGCGCGTGACGAGCGATCAAGTGCGCTACTTTGTGAACGTTTCGGCCGGTGGTTTCAGTGGTGTTGTTGATGAAAAATTAACAGCCGAGATCAAGAAAAGCTGGGGGCCATTGGCGTATTTGCGCGGCGCCGCAGCAGCGCTGCCGGAATTGCGAGCTTACAAAACAACAGTCGTTTTTGATGATGATGAAACGATCGCGATGAATCTCTACAACGTAATCATCGCCAACGGCCGTTATGTTGCCGGTGGAATACCGGTCGCGCCGGAAGCGATCATCAACGATGGCGCTATTGATGTGTTTCTGATTCCGGAAAAACCGGTAACGGAATTGACGGTTCTCGTTGCGCAGCTCTTGTTAGGCAAACATACCGGAAACGATGCGATCGTTTATCGCCGCGCCGCGAAAGTCGCGGTGAATTCAAAACCCGGAATGTGGTTCAATGTCGATGGGGAATTGGTGGGGAATGAGCCGGCGTTATTCGAGGTGATGCCTGGCGCGATGCAGTTTATCGTCGGCGAAACATGAAGAAGATTGTCAGTGCGGAGGAACTCGGCGCGATTTCAGCAGAACTACGGCGCGCAGGAAAAAAGTTAGTTGCGACAAATGGGTGCTTCGATCTTCTGCATGTTGGCCACGTGCGATACTTGCAGGCCGCGCGCAAATTAGGGGATGCACTTGTTGTCGGAATCAATGGTGACGCCTCGGTTAAAGAGCTAAAAGGGAGTGATCGACCCTTGAACTCCGAACATGATCGCGCAGAAATCATCGCAGCTTTAAGCAGTGTCGATTACGTGATGATCTTTCCCGAGGAGCGTGCGACAGGTTTTCTCGAAAAAGCGCGGCCAGCGATCTATGTGAAAGGCGGCGATTATCAAACGGAGAGTTTGAATGCGGAGGAGCGTGCCGCGTTGGAAAAGATGGGAGCGGAAATCCGCATCCTGCCGTTTGAAGCGGGTTATTCCACTACCGCTTTAATGAAACGACTCCAGGAATCTTGCGGAGCGTGAGCTTACTCCCCATCGGAATCCTGGGTTCGGGAAAGGGCAGTAATTGCCGCGCGATACTTGAGCGCGCTCGATCAGGAAAATTGCCCGTCGACGTGCGCGTAGTTATTTCCGACGTTTTCGATGCGGGCATACTTCACCTGGCGCGTGAGTTTGGCGTTCCGAATGCGTATCTGCCGCCGGGACCGTTTCGGACAAAGCTGACGCCAGAAAGCGAAACAGCGCTCGTGCAAATGCTGCAAGACGCACATGTGGAGCTCGTAGTGCTAGCCGGATTCATGCGCATCTTAAAGGCGCCAATGCTGGAGGCGTTCCCGAAACGCATCATAAATATTCATCCCTCTCTCCTGCCGAAATTCCCAGGGCTTGAGGCTTGGAAGCAAGCGCTGCTTGCGGGAGAGAACGTTACCGGCTGCACTGTCCACTATGTGAATGCGACCATCGATGGCGGTGACATCATTGCTCAGCGCGAAGTCGCGATCTTGCCTAACGACACGGCCGATTCGCTGCACGCACGAATCCAAATCGCCGAACATGAAATTTACCCCGAAGCGATCAGCCGATTTGTCGTTCGTGGAAAATAAGATCAGATGCGCTCCGCTTTCTGATCGCGCTCGAGTAAATCCTGAAGCGCTTGCGGCGGGGGCTTACTTTCATACAGAACGGCATAGACCTGATCGATTATCGGCGTCTCAATTCCCAGACGTCGGGCACACTCGAACGCGCTCTTCGCCGTGGGAATTCCTTCAGCCACGGTCTTCATGCTCGAGATCACTTCGTCTAAAGACTGGCCGCGGCCGAGAAACTCGCCAACCCGCCGATTCCGGCTGTGGCTGCTGAAACATGTCGCGATCAAATCGCCCGCGCCGCTCAAGCCGTAAAATGTAGTTGGCTTTCCACCCATTGCTGTTCCGAGACGAAGCAATTCCGCAAGTGATCGGGTAACGAGTGCCGATTTTGAATTATCACCGAGACCGAATCCGTCACTCACGCCAGCAGCGATAGCGAAGATATTTTTTAGCGCTCCACCGAGCTCGATACCGGTTACTTCTTCACTCGTGTAAATGCGGAAACGCGAACTGCCGAGATGCTGCTGGAGGGATTCTGCGACATCTGGTTGACGACAACCGATCACGGTTGCAGTCGGTAATCCACGTGACACTTCAACTGCGAGATTGGGACCGGAAAGAACTGCGATCCGATGGCCTGGAAAAGCCTCACCGAGAATCTCGCTCATCCGAAGCCCGCTGCCGTGCTCGATTCCCTTTGTGCCGCTGAGTAACACTGCGTCTCGAGACACGCCAACAGAGCGCAATTTGTGCGCGATTTCGCGCAGTGCTGTTGATGGCGTAACAACAACAATTAAGTCCGCTTCCGCGGATGCGGCGAGATCGCTCGTAACGGTGATCGATGACGGCAACTTTATCCCGGCGAGGTAGTCGGTGTTTTCGCGAGTCGTCTTGATTCTTTCTACTCGATCAGAATCATGTCCCCAGATTGTGATCGTTTTATTCTGGTTCGCCCAAAGAGCCGCGAGCGCTGTGCCCCAACCACCAGCACCGAGAATGGAGATTCGTTCTGGGGTCATCGGCGCGTAAAACGTTGCTCGGTTCCCCTGAGGAGACGCGCGAAATTAGAGCGGTGACGCCAACACACGATTGTTGCAAGAAGGATCGCAGAATAGAAGACCGCAACGCTATTTTTCTCGTGAACCATCAAAAGAATCCCGATCGCCGATGGCAGCGCAACGGCCGCAGTAACCGAGGCCACAGACACATATCTGGTTATTTCAAAGACAATCACCCACACAAGCACAGCGATTAGCGTTGCTACCGGCGCGAGGCCGAGCATCGTGCCTGCAGAAGTCGCTACACCTTTGCCACCCTTAAATTTCAGCCAGACAGGAAACGCGTGCCCGAAAACACAAAGAAGCGCAGCAAGAATTCCAAACCAATCCGAATGCGAGCGAGTCGTCTCGAACCGTTCCGCGAGAAAGATAGCCAAACGCACGGCGAGAAAACCTTTGAACGCGTCACAAAAAAACACGGCATATCCGTACTTCTTTCCGAGCACGCGCAATACATTCGTCGCACCGATGTTGCCGCTGCCGTGTCGACGTACGTCCACGCCGCCAAGTCGCCCAGCGATGAACCCACTGGGAAACGACCCCAATAGATAGCTGATGATCGCGACGGCAATAACGGTAGACACGAAGAATGGCCCAAATATCTACAATTGCGGACCGGGAGGGCGCTCTTTTTTCGCCATATCTTTCATATATAAATTGCTGTTTGATAACCAAATAGATATTGTTCGTATGTCCGCGATGGGCACGCCCCTTATTCGGCTCGCCGCCTCGAGAGTGGATGGTCGGACGCGCACGAGCTTCTCTCGCGTCTCGCGCCGAATCCCCGTGATAGTGCTGTAGTCTAGCTCGGGAGGAAATCGCTCGTCTCTCGCGTTTCGCGACTGCCGATTTTGGCGCACTTGTCGTTGGATATACCCTTCAACTTTTGCTTCGGTTGCTATCAAATCCCAAAGATCTGCGGAACCTTGTTTGAGAAGGTCCGCGGGAAGTTCACCCCGGCAGTAATCAGAGCTTTTCATTCTTTGCCAAACACGGTCGCCGCCGATTTTTTGCTTCAACGCCATTCCGCGGAGATTTTCGAGCCTTCCTTTCTTTTGCAAAAATATTTTGTGTTGGGAGGCTGTCACTGTTCCGACCTCAAAACCTCTTTCAGTAAGGCGTTCATCCGCATTGTCGTGACGAAGACTTATTCGGTCTTCAGCTCGACTCGTAAAGAGTCGATAGGGCTCGTCAATTCCACGCGTGACGAGATCGTCAATCAAAACGCCGATATACGCTTCCGACCTCTGGAGAACGAATGAAGATTCTCCGCGGATTTTTAAGGCGGCATTGATGCCGGCGATCAATCCCTGGGCCGCGGCCTCTTCGTAACCTGAAGTGCCATTGATCTGACCAGCAAAATAGAGGCCTTCGACGAGTTTGGTCTCCAGCGTGTGGTGGAGCTGTGTGGGCGGAAAATAATCGTATTCGACAGCGTATCCGGGTCGGAGAATTTCAACATCCGCCAAACCGGGTACCGTTTTTAGAAACGCCAGTTGGACGTCGTAAGGCAAGCTCGTGGAGACGCCATTGACGTAAAACTCGTCCGTATGTTTACCCTCGGGTTCCAGAAAAATCTGATGACTATCTCGACCCGCGAACTTGACGACTTTGTCCTCTATCGAAGGGCAATATCGCGGACCGGTCCCACTGATCTGACCAGAATATAAAGCGGATTTTTCCAAATTCGCAGTGATAACGTCATGAGTCGCCGGCGTGGTGCGCGTGATCCAGCATGGCAACTGTTCCACGTGGAACGTGCCGTTCTCATCGTAATTCAGCGTGAATATCTCAGCCGACCCCGATCGATGAATAGGCCGAAAACTGAAGCGCGGCGGTGGATCATCTCCATTTTGAACTTCGCAAAGCGAAAAGTCGATCGAGCGCCCGATAATTCTGCACGGGGTTCCTGTTTTAAATCGGCCTACCTCGAAACCAAGTGAGCGAAGGTTCTCGCTCAAGGTCGAACTCGACTCGGCCATTCGACCACCCGATTTCGTCTTATCTCCGACGTGAAGCAGGCCTCGAAGAAAAGTTCCTGCAGTAATAATTACTGCCTTGCCGCGAAAGGTGGTTCCAAAATCCGTTTCTACACCTCCTACATGTTCTCTTTCAACAATAAGACGGCTTACCGAGCCTTGCTTAACATCTAATCCTGCCTGCCCTTCGATCATCGCCTTCATCCGAAACTGATAGGCCTTCTTATCGCACTGCACTCTCGGAGAGCGGACACTTGGACCTTTTGATTTATTTAGGAGTCGGAACTGAATGCCCGTGGCATCGGCATTCGATCCCATTGCACCGCCCAGCGCGTCGATCTCCCTAACCAAGTGTCCTTTAGCGGTGCCGCCTATGGCCGGATTGCATGACATTTGCGAGATCGTATCCAGGTTCTGCGTAAGCAGTAGTGTGCGACAGCCGATTCTGGACGCCGCCAATGCCGCCTCCACTCCAGCATGCCCGCTGCCGACGACTATTACGTCCCACTCCCCAAGCGATGTCATTTTGTTTAAAGTATTATAAAACAACTACTTAAGATGCAATAATAGGGGCTACTGCCTCTCGTCGCTTCCGCACGTTCGCTCCCACCTGCTCCGTATTCTCGAGCAGACGTCGAGCAATTCGCCCCATAATCACAACTAATAGCGCTAATGAAACAAAGCCGACGCCCCAGATAATATATTCCACCATGTGTGGGTGTGTTTTGCCTCGAAAAAGATTCAAGCCCAGTTGACCGAGCGTTCCCAAATAAGCGTACAGAAACAGGCCTGGGGCCTGGCCGATTGCGACCCAAAGCATGCAGGTTCGAAAACGAATGGTCGTTAGGCCGTAAAGGTAATTGAGTAAGCTGGTCGGGAAAAGTGGGTGCAGCTGACTTAACAGAATTATTTTCCATCCTTCTCTCCGAACGGCGGGCTCGAGTGCTTCATAGGTCGAGGTCCGCAAAAGTCTCCTTCCGAGCCAACTCCGACCCGCCACTCGGCTAAGGAAAAACGACAGTGCGGCTCCTGTCACATTCCCGACCAAAATGATTAAGAAGCCCCACCAAAGTCCAAAGAAAAACCCGCCCCCAATACTCAAAATACCTCCCGGCAACAGCAGAACATTGCAACACGCATAAAGCAGTGGGTAACAGATTGCGCTCCATATTCCCCATTGCATTACGCGTTGCTGAATAGCGGCAATGGAGTCCGCCACAGGAAGCGCATGACGAATCCAGACCGCACAAATCAGAGCGACCAAAAGACCTCCAATTTGGATGTAGAATACGCGGCGGCGAGCGTCCTTCATTTTAAATATTTTCGATCTCCAAGCCGTGCGTGCAAATGCTGTACGCTCCGTCGCCGTCTCATAGTTAAGCAATGATTTAGCACTAGATCGACAGCGTAGTGCGACAAAGTCGGGAAAACCATTCTCTATTGCGCGATTTCCCGCAAAACAACGCGAAGCCGAAAGCCCTGACTACTTTGGTGCGATCGCAAAGACCCGAGCAGGAAATCCTGATCCGCCCTTTGGTTTCGGAAACGTTGCGATAACCATCGCCCCTGATTCAGGCAGCTGATCCAAATTCGTGAGCAATTCGATCTGATAATGGTCGTGGCTTAAGATGTAGGTTTCCAGAGAGTAATCATCTTTCGTCGTAGCGATTCCCGGATCGGTGTCAGTCGTCTCGTGTCCTGAGGCAGTAACGTTGCGTTCTTCGTAGAGAAATTTAAGCGCTGGCATGCTCCATCCCGGATAATGCGCAACGCCTTTGTCGTCTTTATTCTCCATTTTTTTAGCGTCGGGCCAACGCTTCGACCAGTCGGTGCGCATGGCCACAAACGCGCCTGTCGGGATCTTCCCGTGTTGTGTCTCCCATTTCTTTAGCCGTTCGACTGTCAGCGTGTAGTCCGCGTTCTTCGCCACTTCCTTATGAACGTCGACCACGACGAGCGGAAGAATCATTTCTTTGAGCGTGATTTGGTCGACCGTCCTTCCTCCTCGGGCAAAATGCGCAGGTGGGTCGACATGCGTGCCCCATTGTCCAACATGTGAAAAAATCTCCGCAAAAAAACCAGCCCCCAATGATCCCCGGCCTTTGTCGAAGGAATAAATCACCTCACGTTTCTCATCGGGGAAACCTGGCCAATGCGGAATTCCTGGAGCAAACGCATGCGTTAAATCGACCAATCTTTTTCCGACAAGCGCGTGCTGTATCTCCAGAAGCGTCAAATCTTCGGCACGCTTGGCTTCCGCCGCCGAACACCATGCAAAAAGCACGAGGATGAGGAGCCGCGAATGATTCATCCGTCCTTGTTAATGCAATACAGAATAAGACACCAACAACTTCGAATATCAGCCGATATATTCTCGTCTGGTTGTGTTCATGGCACTTCGCTGGCACTCCAAATGATCTTATCGACAAACCCGCGTTCCCGGGCGACAAACCAACTTATTGGCACGCTTAAGATTAAGGTTAGTTGCGTTTATAAAAGAGAATTCATAAAACAACTGTGCATAAAATAGATTCCAGCCTTCAGTGAGATGACCACACGCTTTTGAAAAATGAGTCAGCTCGCGAAAGAAGTTTCCCTTCCAAAGACCGCAGAGATTAGCGGGGTCGTTCCCAAACAAATCTCGTCATTAGGAAATCTAGAACAGCGGCGAAGCGACCAGAGCGAAAGTCTATTCGAGCGCTTTGCTTGGCTCTATATTTTCTGTCGTGAAAAACTTTTTCGTGATGACACAGAGCGGATCATTGCCGGACTCTGGCCCAATTGGAGGCCGCGACGTGAAACGCGCTTGATTGAATTGGGATGTGGCCCCGGGTTTTATTCCTGTCGTCTGGCAAGACGGTTTCCGCAGTTGTCTGTATTGGGTGTTGATAGCTCGGAGAAGCAATTAAAATGGGCTCGGGAAAAGGTTCGCGCGCAAGGTCTCGCAAATTGCACTTTCGAGCGCTTCAATGTCTTAGCGCTGTCACATGATGACGAAAGTTTTGACAACTTGATTGCGTCAAGACTTCTTACCATCCTGCCAATTCGCGAAAAAGCGGTCGCGGAAATGTTCCGAATTTTACGACCTGGCGGGAAGTGTTTTATCGCGGAGCCACGCTATTCTTTCTGGGCATCACTTCCCCTTTTTGCCATGTGGATGCTCGCTGGTGTGACGCGCTACGAAAATGGTTATCGCGAGCCGCGCAGAGCGTCCGTCTTATCGCAGGCTGCGTTCAAGCAGCTCTTTGCCACGCAACCGTGGAAAGACGTGCGCACGTGGCAGGACGGCCGGTACCAGTACGCCCTTTGCGAGAAGAGCTGAAACTGTCGCTCAGAAATAACGTAGCCGCAGACCGTGGAGCAGCGTGTTCTAGATCCTCAAGTTTCGCCGCAAGTTCGCGCCAGCTCTTGTGCCCTCGCGGTAATGACGAAAGCGCCTCGCGCCGGAAAGGTAAAAACGCGTTTAACTCCACCGCTAACTCCCGAGGAAGCCGCAGCGCTGAACATATGCTTCTTGCGCGATATCACGGCCGCGATCGCGCAAACGACACGGGACACTAACGCGTTAGGAGTCGCTGTTTACACGCCGGTTGGAGCTGAGGATTCATATCGCGGAATTTTGCCCGACGATTTCTTTCTCGTCGCGCAACGTGGCGAAACGTTTGGCGATCGTTTATTTTTTGCTGCGCAGGATCTTCTTCGACTCGGCTTCGAATCGTTATGCCTGATAAATTCGGACAGCCCAACAGTGCCGTCGCACGTTTTTCAGGAAGCGGCGCAAGCATTGGCGAATCCCGGTGACCGAATCGTGCTCGGTCCCTCCGATGACGGAGGATATTACCTGATCGGACTCAAGAGATTGCATCGCAGATTGTTTGAAGAGATCGACTGGAGCACCGAAAAAGTTTTGAAGCAGACAATTGATCGGGCCGCAGAACTGCAGTTGGATGTCCACCTATTGCCTGCGTGGTTCGATGTTGACGATCGTGCGACATTGCAGCGGTTATGTAGGTCCCTCTCGCAACCGGACGCATGACCAAAACGCGCCAGCGACGAAGCAGTTCCTGGAAAATCTCATGGCACAAAGAGGCCGCGAACGGATTTGGCCTAACGAATGAAAAAAAAGAAAGCGCTTGTGACCGGTGGAGCAGGTTTGATTGGCTCACACGTTGCTGACCTGCTCGTGCGCGATGGCTGGTCCGTGCGCATCCTGGATAATCTTGAGCCGCAAACGCACCGTCGCGGGAAGCCGGCGTGGATTTGCCCGGATGCCGAATTTATTGAGGGAGATTTGCGCGATCGCGCTACGATCACGAACGCACTCGCCGATATCGACGTCATCTTTCATCAGGCCGCGTATGGCGGATACATGCCAGAGATCGCGAAATTTGTTCATGTAAACTCGTTAGGCACAGCGCAAATGCTGGAAGTGATTCGCGAAAAAAATCTGCCGGTTAAAAAGATAATCGTCGCGTCGTCGCAGGCGGTTTACAGTGAGGGTGCCGGGATTTGTCCTCAGGACGGGCTTGTTTTCCCTGGAGTTCGTCCTGTGGAACAACTGCAGACGGGGGATTGGTCGGTGCATTGTCCGCTGTGTGGCGCCGTGACTCAAAGCGCACCGACTCCGGAGAACGCGCCCGTTGGCGGAGAGACCGTTTACGGCCTAACGAAGGTCGATCAGGAAAAGCTGGTCCTGCTTTGGGGAAAACAAGTCGGTATTCCGACGGTCGCGCTTCGCTATTCCTGCACCTACGGGCCACGCCAATCGATTTTCAATCCTTATACAGGCGTGATTGCGATCTTTTGCACACGGCTCCTGAATAATTTGCCGCCGGTTTTTTTCGAAGACGGCGAGCAAACCCGCGACATGTCTTTTGTGGAAGACATTGCTCGCGCCAATCTGCTCGCTGCCAATACCGATGCACTCGATGGCTTGCCGGTAAATGTTGGCAGCGGCCGCGGGGTCCCGGTTCGTGAAATGGCTGCGCTGATTTCCGATGCGCTCAACATCCATATCGCTCCTGAGATTAATGGTGAATTCCGGCCTGGCGAAATGCGTCACCTAACGAGTGGAACGGATCGCATTCGCGCCGCCGGCTACGAACCGCAGGTTGACCTCGCCACCGGCATCGGCCGCTATCTGGATTGGATTCGCGCGCAATCGGATGTGCGCGATTACTTCAGTGAAGCCGCGACTATTCTCCGCGACAAAGGCATCGTTCACCGCGTAAGATCGAGCGATGAGCGACGCAGCGGCCAGTCCTGATTTCAATTCGCTCATCGTCGAGCACGCGCGCAAGGATTTCCCGCTGCTCGATGCCGGGATGAGTGTGGCCGCTGCACTCGATCAGATCAGGCGCGAAGGCGTAGGCGAGCGCGTGATTTATTTTTTCGCCATCGATGCGGAGAAGAAACTGGTCGGAGTCTTGCCGACAAGGCGCTTGCTTACGTCGCCACTGGAAAGCCGGCTCGACGAAATCATGGTGCGACGCGTGATCGCAATTCCAGTCACGGCCACCGTGCTGGAAGCGTGCGAATTCTTTGTTCTCTACAAATTCTTCGCGTTTCCGGTCGTGGACGAACAACGCCGCGTCATCGGCGTCGTGGATGTAAGTTTATTTGCCGAAGAAATGCTAGAAGCCGGAGAACGCGAGGAGGGGCAGCATCCTCCGGCTCCGACCGAGGATGTTTTCGAAGCGCTCGGTTTCCATCTCGCGCAAATTCGCGGCGCGTCGCCCTGGCGGGTTTTTCGTTACCGCTTCCCCTGGTTGCTCGCTACGGTCGCAGCCGGGACTGCATGCGCGCTACTTGCCGGCGCATTCGAAGCCACTCTCGCAGGCAGTCTCGTCATCGCTTTTTTTCTGACGATGGTGCTTGGCTTGAACGAGAGCGTGAGCATGCAATCGATGACGCTCACCATTCAGGCGCTACGCGTGCAAACGCCGACGCGCGGTTGGTTTCTCGAAAATCTTCGCCGCGAAAGTGCGACAGCGCTGCTCATTGGTTTGGCCTGCGGTCTTATCGTCGCGGCGATTGTTTGGCTGTGGCAAGGCGAGGTAATGTCTGCGCTAGTCGTCGGCGTTAGCATTGTGGTTTCACTTTTCATGGCGTGCGTTTTTGGATTTAGCGTCCCGTCTGTTCTTCATGGACTGAAGCTCGATCCCAAAATCGCCGCCGGTCCCGTCACACTCGCGGTCACCGATTTCTTCGCCCTGACTTTCTATTTCTCGCTCGCCTCGCTCGTTCTGTGATGAATGCGACAAATGTGTCGGTCGTCATTCCGGCGCTAAACGAGGAAGAACCGATTGCCGATGTCGTGCGCTCTTGCCTAACGACTGGTGTGCCTAACGAAGTGATCGTGGTGGATAACGGCAGCACAGATCGGACGGCGGAACGTGCGCAAGCCGCAGGCGCGAGAGTAATTTCCGAGCCAACACCAGGCTACGGACGTGCCTGCGGCACTGGAGTACGTTCGCTTTCACCACAAACTGATGTGGTTGTCTTTCTCGATGGCGACGGAAGTGATTGTCCAGAATTCATGGATCAACTCGTTAGTCCAATCGCCAGTGGACAATATGATTTTGTCATTGGGTCTCGTACGCGTGGCAAACGCGAACCGGGAAGTATGAACCTGCAGCAAATCTTCTCCGGGCGTGCTGCTGGGTTTTTGCTCCGACTTCTCTATGGCGCGCATTACACCGATATGTCTCCGTTTCGCGCCATTCGTCGTGAGGTTCTGGATCAGATTGGCATGAAAGAAATGACCTACGGCTGGAACCTGGAAATGCAGATGCGTGTTGCGCGCGCACGTTTGCGAATTCTCGAAGTTCCTGTCGATCATCGGCGACGCGCTGGCGGCGAATCGAAAGTTTCCGGGACGTTGCGTGGAACTTTTGTCGCCGGTGCGCGCATTCTCGCCACGCTCGTGCGTGTCGCGGCGGAAGGAAAATCTCGACGGCTCGTTTTCTGATGCGCAAAGTCACGGCCGTGAGCCGCGGTAAAGTCATTGGCGCCGGTCTGCTCGCCGGATTTCTCGCCGGCCTGGTCATGACGGTCGTGATGCTGTTGCTCGCCTGGTTGTTTGGCGTCGCGACACCGCTCCTGATTTTTGGCGATCGGCTCTCCGTTTTTATTCCGGCTAATACTTTCCTCAAACTGATGGGTCGTGTGGGCGGTTACAACCACATGAAGCAACTCGGCGTGGGTTCGGTCATCGGCGGCCAACTTGTTGTCGGTGCGCTGGGCGGCGCCATTTACGGGTTGGTTCGACGCAACGGAAAAGGGCGAAGCTCTTTCGGCACAATTGCGGTTTTCATTCTCCTTCCACTCATTGCTGTGGCCGTTTTTCTTTGGCCGGTGCTCGGAACGAACTACCGCGGATTCCCAGGCACATTGGCAACAGTCATTACGCTTGTCGGTTTGTTGATCGCATTCGTCGCTTTTGAACGCACGCTCGTTTTGGCATTTGGCTTTCTCACGCGGCCGTCATCGGTAAACGGCAAGGAAGAATGGAGTCCCGGCCTGGGACGACGCGCGTTTCTCCTCGGTGGATTGGGAGTGGTGATCGCTGGTGGGGGAGCTGCGGTTATTCGAAAGCTCTATCGCGCCGCAACATTTAGTTACGACGGCACGCAATATAAAGGTGCCAACATCAAGCCGATCACGCCTAACGAACAGTTCTACTGTGTGACCAAGAACGTGGTCGATCCGCGGGTTGACGCCGCGCATTGGCAATTGGAAATAACCGGCCTTGTAAAAACGCCGCGCACTTATCGTATCGATGAACTGAAATCGATGCCGGCAGTGGAACAGGAGACAACCTTGATGTGCATCAGCAATCTTCTCGACGGAGGTTTGATGAGTAACGCCGTGTGGAAAGGAATCCCGATGCGGACCTTGCTCGAGGCCGCTGATCCGATTGAAGGGGCGACCAAGGTTCGCCTGCATGGCGTCGATAATTACACGGACACTTTTCCGCTCGAAAAGGCGATGGATGCGGCGACACTCGTTGTTTATCAGATGAACGGCGAACCGCTGCCGGATCGCCATGGATTTCCCGCCCGCGTGATCGTGCCGGGATATTTCGGCGAGAAACACGTCAAATGGATCACGCGGATCGAAGTCGCGGGCGCAGATGCAGTTGGTTTCTACGAGAAACAAGGCTGGGGCCCGGATTTTATTGTTCCGACGCGATCACGCATTGATGCCCCGAGTGATTGGGCCTCGATCAAGAGCGCCGATCTCGCCAATGGTATCACCGTTCACGGAGTCGCTTTCGCCGGTAATCGGGGAATTTCCAAAGTCGAAATGAGCTTCGATGATGGACAAACCTGGCGCGACACCAGGCTGGATTATCCGGGGACGAAACTGACCTGGGCGCTGTGGAGTTGCGACTGGCGCCCCGAGACGGCAGGCGATTATGCCCTCGTCGTGCGCGCGACGGATGGCGACGGCAAATTGCAGGAATATGATGAAAAGCGGCCGTTCACTTCAGGCGTGACTGGATTTCATCGGATCACGGTTCGCATTGCCTAACGAGTCAGCGCTGACATTTCGGACACCACGCCGTGGTTCGTCCGCCAATTGTCGCGCGGCGAAGCTTGGTTTTGTGTTTCGGGCAAATACCGCCGGGTTTCCATCGCTGGTGGATCAACCACGTTTCGGGCGGATCCGAAAAGTCCTTTCCGAGCGTGCGAAGAGATTCACGTGCGACAAACTTTGTTTCCTTGAGCAACGCTGCACGATTCTTCCTGGTTAACTTCGCGCAGCGCGTTCCCGGATGAATTTTTGCGCGCCATAGGATCTCGTCAGCCATCCAGTTACCAATCCCGGAAAAGCCATTTTGCATCAGCAGGACGGCTTTAATCGGAGCCTTCTGGTGTCGGCGGAGAAAGTCATCGACAAATTTCTGATCGAAACCGCGTTCGTTTATTTCCGGAATATCAGTACGCCACCAATCCGGGTTGCTCTTGCCGCGATGAAATCGGACGCGGCCAAATTGCCGCGAATCGCGAAAGACAAGTGCTCGCGCATCTTGCTCCAGAATGAGGTGATCGTGCTTTTCCGGATGGAACCCGGCGTCCTCGATTCGCATTTTCCCGGTCATTCCCAAATGCAAACCGAGAAAACTGTCGTCAGAGAATTCAAAGAGCATTCGTTTTCCGCGCGCAATCGACCGAAGAAGTTTCGCGCCGGTCAAATGCTCGACGAGCCGACGCGTGTCCGTTCCGCGAAAGATGCGTTTCTTTGGATGGATCTTTATCTTTAGGATTTTGTGGCCGAGCCCGTCATTCCATTTTCTGCGAAAGTATTCGACTTCGGCCAACTCGGGCATCGCGCAAAATAGACGGAAGCGCACAAGCGGCAACGACCGCGATTGTTTTCCCGCCCTTGCGCATCATGGTAGCTTCCTGCATGGAGAAAGTGATCATCATCGGCAGCGGTTGCGCTGGTTTGACCGCGGCTATTTACGCTGCGCGAGCGAAACTGGAACCGCTTGTTCTCGAAGGTCCGCAACCCGGCGGGCAACTCTCGACCACGACTCTCGTCGAAAACTTTCCCGGCTTTCCAGATGGCGTCGATGGCCCGCAATTGATCATGAACATGCACACGCAGGCGGAAAAGTTCGGCGCGCGTTTTTCTTACGCCGAGGTGACCGATTTCGAAATGCGCGACCATACGCTGCGCGTCAAAGCGGACGACGATTGGCTGGAGACGCAATCTCTCATCATCGCGAGTGGCGCTTCTGCGCGTTACCTGGGTTTGGAAAATGAAGAGAAACTCATCGGCCACGGCCTAACGAGTTGTGCGACATGTGACGGTGCATTTTACAAGAATGTGCCGGTTTGCGTGATTGGGGGCGGCGATTCCGCAGCGGAAGAAGCGCTCTTCCTCACAAAATTCGCCTCGAAAGTGTATCTCATCCACCGCCGCGATACATTGCGCGCTTCCAAGATCATGGCGGATCGTGTGCTCGCGCACGAAAAGATCGAGCCGATCTGGAATACGGTCGTTGTTCAATATCTGCCCGATGAAAAAGGAGAAATGCAGCAGGTGAAATTGCGTCACACGAAAACGCACGAGGAGCGGCTACTCGAAGTCGCATGCGTCTTTGTTGCGATTGGTCACGATCCGAACACGAAAGCCTTTGCCGGGAAGTTGGAAACGGATCCGGATGGCTATCTCATTGCCAGGCGTCTGGCGGAGAGTAAGCATCCCGGGATTTTTATTGCGGGCGATGTGGCCGATCGCGTTTACAAACAGGCTATCACTGCTGCCGGGTCGGGCTGCGCGGCTGCCATCGAAGCGGAGCGTTATTTAAGCGACCTGGATTCGCATTCGCACTAATCTTCGTTAGGCCATTCGATTGATTTGAAGATTTGCGATCTAACGCAGTTCTATTCGCCGTTAAGCGGCGGCGTAAAGCGATACGTTCATGAAAAGATCAACTACATTCAAAACGCCACCGAGGACGATGAGCACATTCTGATTATCCCGGATGCGAAAACCGAAGTAATCGAAAGTAATCGCTCCCGCATCTACTCGATCCACTCGCCGCTTTTGTCGCGCACATCGCGATATCGAGCGCTGCTCAATCTTCGCGCTGATCGAGAATGTTTTTGAACAAGAACGACCGGACATCATCGAATCCGGCGATCCTTATCAAACTTCCTGGAAAGCCATTGCCTCCGGCCATGCGCTACGCATCCCAGTCGCAGGGTTTTACCATTCGCATTTTCCGGAAGCGTACCTTCGCAGCACGGAAAAATATCTCGGACAAACCGCTACGGAAATCGTGATGGATGCCGCGCGTCGCTATGTCTGCAAGCTTTACAATCAATTCGAAGTAACCTTCGTGCCGTCGTTGCGACTCGCGAAATTGTTGGAGGGATGGGGAGTCGAAAATGTGCGCGGGGTCAATCTCGGCGTGAACACGGAAGTCTTCCGTCCCGATGCTGGACGATGTCGCATCGACCCGCGACTCGTTAGGCGTGACACCTGAGCAAAAATTGCTGCTCTACATCGGTCGCCTGGCGCAGGAAAAAAATACGCAGACGCTCTTCCGCAGTTTCGAGATGCTTGCGCAACGGTGTCCTGGCCGTTTCCATCTGCTTGTGATTGGTGACGGCGCCCAGCGCGAGCAGTTGCGTCGGCTGCGAGATGAAGTCGGAGGCGTGACCTGGATTCCGTATTGCACCGAATCAATGCAACTCGCGCGTTATTATCGCGCTGCGGATCTCTTTGTTCATCCCGGCGTTCAGGAAACTTTCGGCTTCGTCGCGCTCGAAAGTCAGGCTTGCGGCACGCCGGTAGTGGGGATTCGCGGCAGCTACATGGACCGCATCATTTTCCACGAGCAAGGATCGTGGGCGGAGGAAAATTCTCCGGAAGCTCTGGCGGCCGCGATCGAACAGTTCAGCGAAAGCAAACTACAAAGAATGGGTCAAATGGCGTCACGCGTGGCGGAGAAACAGTACGGCTGGGTGCGCGTTTTCGAACACCTCTTCGGGATCTACCGGGAGGTTATCGCAAATTTTCAGCGCGACTAATGATTGTCTGTAGCGGCGGTCTATGACCGTCGCACTATTCTCTGGGGCGGCGGATTCGAGCGACGGTCATAGACCGCCGCTACAGAAGCAGAACTGCTCCGCGCCAGAAGTTAATTGATCGTGAAGTTCGTCGCTGAAATCGCGAAGAAAATATTACCAACTGCTTCAACTTTGATGCGGCCGGTGGAAGTAGTGACTCCCGCCGGGAGCGTAACGTTTTCGCTGCCATCGTTAGGCGTGCTGGCCAAAAGCGTGTACGGATAACTGTAACCACCGTCGGTCGAAAGAGAGATCTTCACATTCGCGGTACTAACGGGCGGCAAGTTTGTTCCAGTCACGTTCCAAGTTACGCCGATACTTGATCCATTCGTGAAAGGACCAGCGTTATTTGGTGCTGTCACCGAAAAACCGGTACCGTTTTCAACCACAGTTATCGCCATGTCGGAGGTGTTCACGCCGCCGCCGTTGATACGATTATCGCGCGCGGTGAGCCGGAAATTGAGTGTGCGATTCGTAATGGGCAATGTCTCACCATGCGGAGCCGCCACGTTATCGAAGATTCCGGCGACAAGGTTCGATGCCTTTGGAAAGATGCGAGTCGGCGTGTAGGTCCCATAAAACGAGCGAAAGATCGGGCTGGTTCCGTTATCGGCGACGTTACCGGCTTGCGCTGCACCAAGATCACGCTCCTCCCAGCAATAAGTCAGAGTATCGCCATCGGGATCACTACCGCTTCCTGTAAGAGCGAACGGCGTGCGGCTGGGAATAGTGTAATTCGGTCCTGCACTGACCGTCGGCACGGTGTTGCCGGTCGCGGTTATCACCGGGCACCCATTGCCGGATCCGGTCGTCGTGTAGGTGACAATTTCATTAATGCTTTCAAATGCGAAGTAAGCGTCGCTGTTCGGGGCCAGGTCGCTCGTCGCGCCGCAGATACCGGCGTAAGCCATGATCGTGCTGCCGCTTCCCGGTTCGTAAGCATGCGCGCCGCTGCGGTTACCGCCGCCGCAGTTACTGGTGGTGCTATTGAAGGTGTGATTGCCGCCGAACTCGTGTCCCATTTCATGCGCGACGTAATCAACGTTGAAGGCATCGCCGATTGGATTTGATAAACCGGTGGTGCTCCGCGCCTTTTGACCTGCGCGACAAACGACACCGAGCCCGGAAATGCCGCCGCTTCCGGTAGTGAAGACATGGCCGACGTCGTAATTAGCCGTGCCGATCACTGCGTCCAAATTCGTTTGATTCTGGCTGAGGGCTTGAGTGCCGTTGGTGTAAGGATCGGCCCCGTTTACGGGATTGCCCGTAGTCGGGTAGATGATCGTGTCATTATTCGGGATCAATACCATTCGAACTCCGACTTCCGCTTCGTAGATAGCGTCGACGCGGTTAATCACGACAACAACCGCCGCCAAACCGGATGCCACCGTGTTGCCGGTGAAATTCGTGTAAGTGCTATTTGCCGCACACGCGAGGCGATAAGTGCGTAACTGCGTGCCCGAACTCGTGGCGGGCGTGGGGTTCGAAATGCTTTTGGTGGCGCGGGCGGCGTCTCCCGGCGTTTCGCAGATGAAACCTTCCGCTCTCGGGTTACGGAATACGTCGCGCTTGTAGTAGCTCATGTAGATGCGGTTGTTGCCGCGATAGCAGGGATCTATGTAGATCGCGCCGTTGCCGGAACGAATTTGCGCATGCATTCCGGCGGGAGTGATATCAAAAGCGAGGGTCGCACCCGGATCGTCGACGCCGCGGCCGCGATAAGTTTTTATCTCCGGATACTTGGCGGCCAGGTCCGGGTGCATGATGGCGACTTCTTCCAGCACAAAGCGCGAATACTTTCCGCCTTCGGGCATGGGCAGCGATAATTCCACGGGCTGAATTGCCGCGCCTGCTGGAAAGGAAGCGTTAGCTGGCGGGACCATGAGCAAGATCGATTTGATTCGCTCGATGTCTGCGACAAACGGCTGGCCGTACATGATTGGCTCCAGCACGGAATTTTGTCCCCGAAAAGACGGCACTTCCTTACGCAATTGATAGATGCCATCCGCTGACACGCCCGTGACCGCGGCGAAGCTCGATGTCGCGACAAACGTAAGGCCAAGGAGACCAAGGACAGCGGCGAAAACGCGCCGGATCGAACGAATCGGATTCCAGATGTTCATAATAGATCTTTGCGGTTTATTGATGAGAATTGAGTCGTTAGGTTAACGTCCTATTTCGATGTTACGCGGCCTGGTTGAGAGTTGGCGGCCATGATTGCGGTGCCGGAGTTGGCTTTGGCCTGCGACACATCGGTGGAGTTAATCGTCCCATTAATGGTGAGATCGTTTCGAAAATTGGATGCGCTGACGGGAACGCCGGCCTGCGCTTTCACGTTCGAGACGTCGGTTGCATTCACGGAACCGTTTCCTGATACGTCGCCGAGCAAAAAACTGGCGCTTACTATTGTGTCCGACAGAACCTGCGCAAAGCTGTCGGTCACGCCGCTCAATTTCACCATGACCGTCTGCGCGTTCACTACGCCAGTCAGGTCTACCGTCATTGTGTTGCCGGCGAAGGTCGGACTTCCGGAAACGGTGCCGACTCCGCTCGTTACGCTGGCGCTTCCGCTCGTAATGTTATTCGTGAATGTGAATACAAGGGTATGGCCAGCCGCACCGCTGCGGCATTCCACTCCGGGCGATCCCATCAGCGGCAGGTTCACATCAAAGTCGCCGACGCCGGTGTGTGTTTTGCGCGAGACAGCGCTGGTCAATTGCAACGTTGGCGCAGCTGCGGTCGTGACAGTGATCGACCAGCCGCCCGCGAGCTGTCCATTATTTCCGGCGACATCGTCCACAATGTAAAGACTCCAGGTTCCATTAGGATTTGTGCCGATGAAAGGAGCGAAGGACCCGCCGTACGGTCCCACCAACGGAGCCGGCGCCGGAAATCCATCTACGTCACCGACCGGGTCGAAGTTGGTAGGCGTAAACGTTCCGGAGGCGAGTTGACTACCGCTGGGCATGCTTGTCCCGGAAACGTTATCGAAGGTAAACGTCAGATTATTTACCGGAAAAAAAGTGCCGACATCAGACATCAGCATGACGTTCTGTCCTCCCGGGCCGACTAGGAGGATGTCCACGTCCGCGGGATAGAAGTGCGAAAAATTATTCAGCGTAACGGAGATGCCGGTTAACTGCGCGCCGACACCCGAAACTGTGATCGGCGAAGGATAAAGCGAAGCCGCGCCGAGCGTGGCCCCCGGATTTGGAATGGTGATCGACGCAGAGTTCGTAAACGTTTGCGCGTTAGTCACGCTCGCCACGGCCCATAGCGCGGCAGCGGCGAGGACAGAGTGTAGTTGTTTCATAAGACGTTGACTCGACCCGATGGATTTTCCCCTGAGCGCTGGAGACCGAGAACACTCAACCACCAGCAAATGCGAGATTACGGTTTTGTAAGATTACCCTCGTGAAGTCAATCACATTCCCTGTTGTGACCGGAAAACTTTTCGCGAATTGTCTCCGATTGAATAGGATAACGCGCCGCATGAAAGAAGAGCGCCCGTTTACAATCCGCAGCTATCGCCCGTCAGACCGCGCGGCGGTGCGAAGGCTCTGCTGCGAGACCGGATTCCTCGGCGAACCGATCGATCCGGTTTACCAGGATCGCGAATTATTCGCCGATTTCCTAACGACCTATTACACGGATCACGAACCGGAATCTTCATTCGTGATCGAGTCTGCAGGCGAGTTGCGTGGTTATTTGCTGGGATCGCGCAAACCGCTGCTGAATCAGCTTTACGCGTTTCAGCAGAACGTTGTCCTCGGACTGCGTGCTCTCGCGCGTTATCCGCGATACAACGAACGCTCGCGCCGATTCATTCGTTGGGTCTTGGGAAACGGCTGGCGTGAAGTTCCGGCGGCGCCACGGCGCGTGCCGCATTTTCACATCAACCTATTGCCGGAGGCGCGCAAAATGTCGACCACCCGCGCGTTGATGAGTGCGTATCTGAGTTATCTCTATCGCTGCGGCGAGAAACACGTTTACGGCCAGATCGTCACCTTCGAAAGCCGGCGTGGTGAGAAAATGTTCGAGCGCTACGGATTCAAAGTTTTGAATCGCGCGGAAATCACAAAGTACAAAGCGTTCTATCCGGAGTCTGTTTATCTCAGCACCGTAATTAAGAGCTTGGAAACGGCGGAGCCGCTTTCGGTCTACGCGCGATCACGGGACTAGTGGACTGAGTCCTGTCTAGTTGATGGTGAAGTTGATAGGCGAGATCGAGAAGAAGATGTTGCCAACCGCTTCAACTTTAATGCGCGCGCTGGAACTTGTGACGCCAGCGGGAAGCGTTACGGTTTCGTTGCCGTCGTTAGGCGTGCTGGCCAGGAGTGTGTAGGGGTAAGTATAGCCGCCGTCAGTTGAGAGCGAGACCTTCACGTTGGCGGTGTTGATGGGAGCCGCGCTTGTTCCCGTCACGTTCCAGCTGACGCCGAGATTTGATCCGTTCGTGAAAGGACCACTGCTGCTCGGCGCGGTCACTGAAAAGCCGGCGCCGTTCTCGACTACTGTCACCGCCATGTCGGCAGTGTTCACAGCGCCACCGTTGATGCGGTTATCCCGTACCGTTAGGCGAAAATTGAGCGTGCGATTAGTGATGGGCAGCGTCTCGCCGTGGGGCGGCGCTACATTATCAAAGATTCCGGCGACGATATTCCCGATCTTCGGAAAGATGCGAGTGGGAGTGTAGGTAGGATAAAACGTGCGGAATATTGGGCTGCTCCCATTATCTGCTACGTTACCTGGCTGGGCTGGGCCAAGATCACGTTCCTCCCAGCAATACGTCAGAGTATCACCATCCGCATCGTTGGCAGTTCCCGTCAGCGCAAATGGTGTGCGGCTGGGAATGGTGTAGTTCGCTCCTGCGCTTACTATCGGCACAGTGTTACCGGTGGGAGTTATGACGGGACAGCTATTCCCTAGGCCTGTCGTTGTGTAGGTAACAATCTCACTAATGTTATCAAACAAGAAGTAGGCGTCGCTGTTTGGAGCCAGGTCGTCATCGGCGCCACAAATGCCGGCGTAGGCCATGATCGTACTGCCACTTCCCGGTTCGTACGCGTGTGAGCCGCTGTAATTGCCGCCGCTACAATGACTGCCCGTGCCGTTGAATGTGTGATTGCCGCCAAACTGATGTCCCATTTCGTGCGCGACGTAATCAACATTGAACGGATCGCCGATCGGATTTGGCTGGCCGGTGGTGCCGAGCGCTTTCTGTCCATCACGGCAAACAACAGCCACGTAGGCCACACCGCCGCTGCCGGTGGTGAAAACGTGACCGATGTCGTAATTGGGCGAACCGATCTTGGTATCCAGGTTCGATTGATTCTCGCTGTAGGCGCCGGCGTCGTTAGTATACGGATCGAAGCCGTTCGTCGGATTGCCCGTGGTCGGGTAAATGATCGTGTCGTTGTTCGCGATCAGTTGCAGGCGGATTGCAAAATCTTCCTCGTAAATGGCGCTTACTCGGTTCATCACGACGACGACCGCCGGCAAGACCCGAGGCGACGGTGTTACCGGTGAAATTTGTAAACGTGCTGTTCGCCGCGCAGGCTAGGCGATAGGTGCGCAACTGCGTGCCTGAACTTGTGGCCGGCGTCGAGGATTTGGTAGCGCTGCCTGGCATTGCCAGGCGTCAGGCAGATAAACCCCTCCGCCTTCGGGTTGCGGAAAACGTCGCGCTTATAATAGCTCACGTAGATGCGGTTGTTGCCGCGATAGTAGGGATCGATGTAGATCGCGCCTTTGCCGGTAAGGATTTGCGCATGCATTCCGGCTGGAGTGATATCGAGCGCGAGCGTCGCGCCGGGAGCGTTCACGCAGCGCCCGCGATAGGTTTTGATCTCCGGATATTTGGCGGCCAAATCCGGATGCATGATGGCAACTTCTTCCAGCGCGAAGCGCAAATACTTTCCGCCCTCGGGCATCGGCAGCGATAACTCCACCGGCCGCCGCACCACGCCCTTCGGCAGAGCAAAGTCGGGCGGCGGAACTTGCAAGAGAATGGATTTGATCCGCTCGAGGTCGGCGGTAAACGGCTGCGTATACATGATTGGCTCCAGCGCGGAACTCTTACCGCGGAATGCCGGCACGTTTTTGTGCAATTGGTAAAGACCATCTGGCGACGCTCCCGTGACGGCGGCGAAAGCGGATGTAGTGGCGAACGTGAGGCCGAGAAAACTGAAGGCGGCCACGGATAAATTCAAAGTGTTGAATCGAGTGAAGATCACGAAGTGCGAAGCATTCTATCCGAAAGCACTTACGTCAGCACGGTAATTAAGAGTCCGAAAACAGCAGACCGCTTTCAGTCCACGCTCGATAACTACTAGTAGCCGACTCGTTCGATAGCGATAGCCGCAGCAAAGCCAGCGGGCGCAGGAAGATCGTGAATAGTCCAATCGCGACGCATCTTCCTTCCTCCCGGAGATGCAGGCATCGTCAGTGAGGCTTGTGGCCTGGCGGCATCCAAAGCGACTTCGATAGTTTGCAGGCCGCCGAACAGTCCTTCACCGGTTCCCTTGATGTAAGCTTCTTTGCGGGTCCACGCGCGCAAGAAATTTGTCGTTCGAGCGCCATCGTCCGGAAGAGCGCGCCAGATTTCCAACTCGCGCGGTGAAAGAACGCGCGCGGCCAATTCGGACAATGTTTCACCTCTGTCCGTTAGATGCGCGGCTGCTTCGAGATCGATTCCGACTTCACGGCCCCAAACCAGCGCGAACATCGCCCATCCGTGCGGCGTGCGAAATATTGAAGCGCAGCGTCCGCTCGTCGCCATCCAGCGCGAGGATCGCAGGCTTACCGTGCGGACCGTATTCGAAAACAAGCTCCGATGCGGGAATGTCCAGGGCTGCGCCCAGCAAACGGCGCAGTATGCCGCGTGCGCCGATAAAATGTTGCCGATCCCGTTCGAAGTGAAATTTTGCGGCCCGAACATGTTCCGCTGAAGTCAGCGATGAATTTAGTTCGGCCATGTCCGTGGAAGAAATCGATTCCAGATGTGCGATCCAAATTCGTACGCCGTCTTCGGGCGAATCGATCGCTTCCACGAAAGCAGGAATGGAACAGGCAAATTCCGCAACAGCTTTCATTTTTTCCCGATGTTCCTAAGGCAATTGTCGATTGTGTCCGCAAGCGTATCGACGTGTGCGGTTATGCACTCCAGATGACTGCCTTTGAGAGAATGGACCGTCACTTTGGGCGCGAACCGGTTCCACGCCTGCTCGAGATGATCGCCGCGATGTAACAAATCTTCGGAAAGAAGGACGGCCATCGGCGCATGATATTGTTGCGGTCGATAGCTCGCGGCGGCCCAAAGAAATGCCGTCGGCACATCGCGCTCGCTGGTCATTCCGGATTCCGCAACCGGAGCTTCTGCGACATCTCCGGATTTCCGTCGCAATGTGTTCCAGACAGAAACGATTCGGTTCCGAAATTGCCGGACGATGAGACGCCCGCGCGTCGGCGCGCTTTCTTTTTGCCACAAAGCAAACTGCGCGCGGCGGAGCCACCACTCTCGAAATTGTTTCATCTGTCTTTGTTCGTCCCAGCGAAGCAAGCGGCCTAACGATTTGCATGCGCGTCGCAAGGCGCTCAACGTTCGATCCTCCGGTTCCGCGTCGATCAGCAGCAGCATTTCCACCGTTTCGCCCGCCGCGATGATCTGTTGCGCCAGTTCGTAAGCGACAACTCCGCCCAGACAAAAACCGCCGATGATGTAAGGCCCGTGCGGACGAACACTGCGCAGGGTCTGCAAGTGTGCGCTCGCCATCTCCTCAATGCTCGGTGCTTTCGGCGAGGTGCGCACGTTGTGCGGTGGCATTACATAAAACGGCTGGTCAGAACCAAGCGCGCGCGAAAGTTTCAAACTATAAAAACCGCCGCCGAACAGATCGCCGTGCAAATAGAAAAATGGTGTGCGCGACCCGACTTCATTGATCTTCGCGAGAGTCGATGAATCTCCAATCGCCTGACGCGCGAGTTCGGCCGCGAGATCTTCAATGGTGGGATTCCTGGAGAACTCGGCCAAGCCAACTGTTTTTCCGAAGGCTACTCCGACACGTTGCAACATCTTCTCGGCGCGGATCGAATCGCCGCCGCGCTCGAAGAAATTATCCCGAATAGAGATTCCGCGGACGCCGAGGATCTCTTCCCAAATACTGATTAACTCCAATTGAAGGCCTAGATACGGCCGAACGTCATCGGTCGTTTTCGGCGGCTCATGCTCCACGTGGTCCGCCGCGGCCGGCTCAACCCAGCGAGTGATCGCATCCGGATATTTGTTCTGTAGCAGCGCGGCCATGCTCGCGACGGTGGGTGCTTCGAAGAAAATATTCGGAGACAAATGTTCATCGAACGCCGCGCCCAGTTGATTAACAACGCGCAGACCCGCGAGTGAATGTCCGCCAAGATCAAAGAAATTGTCGAGCGCGCCGACACGATCCAGGCCGAGCACGTCCGCCCAGATTTTGGCTACCTTTATTTCCAACGCAGTGCGCGGTGCGACGAAATCAGCGCTCGATTCCGTCAACGACACAACTGGCCGCGGCAAAGCATTTCGATCCACTTTGCCATTTGCAGTCCGCGGCAACGACGGCAGCAAAACGATTGCGGATGGCACCATGTAATCAGGCAACGATTTCTTCAATGCGGCCAACAGCGCTTCTTGCGAGGCGGAACCAACGACGTATGCGACGAGATGTTTCTCGCCGGGTAAATCTTCGCGCGCGATGACTACACTGTCGCGAACGCCCGGTTGTTGCTTCAGTGCGAATTCAATTTCGCCCGGTTCGATGCGAAATCCGCGGAGCTTGATTTGATTGTCGACGCGCCCAAGAAACTCGATGACACCATCGCTTCGCCAGCGCGCGAGATCGCCAGTCTTATAGAGACGAGCGCCTGGCTCGCGACTGAATGGATCGGCGATGAATTTTTCCGCCGTCAATTCTTCTCGCCGCCAGTAGCCGCGCGCGAGGCCATCTCCGCCGATGCACAATTCACCGCTCGCGCCAATGGGAACGGGCTGAAGCCTGGAGTCCAAAATGTAAGCTGTCGTGTTTGCGATTGGCTTCCCGATCGGGATGGAACTTTCCAGCGGCGCGTTCGCTTCGATCGTGTGGCAACACGCAAACGTTGTGCTCTCCGTCGGTCCGTAGCCGTTGATCAAGCGCGTATTCTTGAGCGCCTCCAACGCTTTGCTCACATGCGAAACCGAAAGAACATCGCCGCCCGCTAGCAACTGACGCAGAGGACGCAAATCATCGAGCCGTTCATCGACCATCGCATTAAATAAACCGGCGGTGAGCCATAACGTCGTCACGCCGTGATCGCGAATGGCGCTTCCGATTTCTTCAAGTGTCGGGAGCGCAGGCGACATCACGACCAGCTTGCCACCGTTCAACAGCGGTCCCCAAATCTCGAAGGTCGACGCGTCGAAAGAAATCGGCGCGAGCTGCAGAAATGTCTCGTTAGGCGAGAAACGATGCGTAGTTCGTCTCCTTCACCAGCCTAACGACTGCACGATGCGGGATGGCTACTCCTTTGGGCATGCCCGTCGAGCCCGATGTGTACATGATGTAAGCCAAATCCTTTGGCTGCACGTCGATCTCGAGATCAGTGTCGGCTTCATCGGAAAAATCATCCGCATCCACGAAGAGTAATTTGGGTGCGTGCGCAGCCGTTAATCCGCTGCTCCCGACGGTTCTGTCCGTGAGGATGATCGGCATTTGCGTGTCGTTTACCATCATCGTGAGACGCTCGATGGGATACGACGGATCCAGCGGAACATAGGCGCCGCCCGCTTTAAGGATCGCCAATAGCGCGATGACCATTTCCGGCGAACGCTGCATCCAAACACCAACGGGCACGTCGCGATCGACGCCGAGTTTTCGCAATCGTCGCGCGAGTTGGTTTGCGCGCCCATTCAACGCTTCGTAACTCAACTGCGTCATTTTCAAAGATCACCGCGGCCGCATCCGGCGTTCGGCGCACCTGTTCTTCGAAAATTTCGTGGATCGCGGCATCGCGCGGATAATCCGTCCGCGTGTTGTTCCAATCAGTCGCCGGCATTTCTCCAGACAGACGTGCTTCCGCATGTCCGAGCCAGATAGATGCTTTCAGATCAGTTAACCGTTGTGTCGGATCAGCGGTGATACTTTCGAGCAGGTTTAGCCAGCGAGCCTTAAGCAGCACGATCGTTTCAGCGTTCGAAAAGGTCGGTATTATATATGAAGCGACCGCGGAAACCGTCCGCGCGATCATCCAGCCCCAGTTGAAGATCGAACTTTGCGGTTCCTGTTTCGACATCCATGTGGGTGAAGCCCCAACCTGCTGGCAATGGTTCCAGCGGCGGTTCTACCACGATCAACGCCTGCACAAGCGGCGCACGGCTCGGATCTCGATTTCGCCCAAACTTCTGCACGAGCAGTTCAAACGGAACTTCATCATGCGAAAGCGCGCCCAAAGTGGCGTTGCGCGTGCGCGCGAGAAGTTCAGTGAACGGAATGTCTTTCGCGAACGCGCAACGAATCGGAATCGTGTTAAGAAAACATCCGAGAAGATTTGCGGTCTCCTCGCGATTGCGGCCGCTACTGATTCCGCCGATGACGATGTCTTCCTGATTCGTGTAGCTCTGCAACAACGCCATGAACGCGGCGGTCATCGTCGTGAACAGCGTTACACCTTGTTCCTGACTCAATGCCTTCAATGCCGCAGTGGTTGCCGGATGAGATTTCGAAAAGCTCCATCGCGCCCGCATAAGTCTGGGCGCCCGGCCGCGGACGATCTGTTTTGAATTCGAGAACCGGCAGATCTCTTAGTGTCGTTTTCCAATACGAAAGCTCGTCTGTTGGAATTTCTCTGATTGAGTCTCGCTGCCAGCTCGCATAATCCGCATACTGGATCGGCAGTTCGGGAAGCGTTGGAGATTCGTTGTCGGTGAATGCTTCGTAGAAAGTGAGCAGCTCGGGCAACAAGACGCGATAAAGCGAGACGCCATCGAAAATGATGTGATGCAGCGTGATGAAGAGTCGATGTTCCGCATCGCGTAATCGAACGAGCCGCAGCCGATACATCGGACCGCGCGCGAGATCGAATGGCTGACGCGCATCCTCCGTGGCGAGACGAAGTGCTTCCCGCTCCGGTTGTGCATGTGCGCGCAGATCAACGAATGGAATTTTGATATGCGTCGGCGCCGGTTGGACGATCTGCACTCCTTCATCACCGGCCCATTCAAATGTCGTTCGCCAGGCCTCATGTCGCCTAACGACTTCAGTGAAACTGCGTTCGAGCGCCGAAACGTTCAGCTCGCCGTGCCGATGAATTGTGATCGGCTCATTATAAATCAGATACGCGCCGGCTAGTTGCGAGTGCAGCCAGATTTGCTGCTGGCTATAGGAAAGCGGCGCAGGACCCGATGCTGTCCGTTTCGGAATCGTCGCTGATTTCGCTTTGCGAGCAATTGCCACGGAGTATTTTTGCAAAAGCTCGGCGCGTTCCGAAAGTTCGACTCTCGCTGTCATGTCAGGATCGGGGAGCGCACGCGCCTCGCGTGCCGTTGCGCGCCTCGCCGCATCGCGGAACTTTCGTGATGCGGGGCGCGATCATAGCACGCGAGGGCGCGTGCGCTCCCCGGAAGTGCGCCATGCTATCTGAATCGATGCTCTGCATTAGTTCGCTCCGAAAGTTACCGGCAACGCCGTCAATCCGCGCAAGCCTGAATTGTCGCGCCACGTCAACGGTCCCGGCGCCAATTCCAAATTCGGCAAACGCCGCAATATTGTTTCAAAAGCGATTTGTCCTTCCATGCGCGCGAGCGGCGCGCCGAAACAAAAGTGACTCGACCATCCGAAGGCAAGATGCTTGTTGTCCTTGCGATCGAAAATCAGCGTATCGGGATCGGGAAAACGTTCCGGATCGCGATTGCCCGCGGCCATGATCGCCATCACGGCTTGTCCTTTGCGAATTTGTTTGCCGCCGATTTCGACATCCTCGCGCGCGATGCGGCCCGTGTGTTGGCTCGGACTTTCGTATCGCAACAGTTCTTCCACCGCTGATTGGATGATACCTGGATTATCGCGCAATTGTTCGAGCTGTTCGCGATTGCGCATCAGCGTCAGCAGTCCGTTTCCGATCAAATTCGTCGTTGTCTCCTGGCCGCCCACCATGGTCACGATACAATTCGCGACGATTTCTTCTTCGCTTAGCCGATCGCCATCGAGCTCCGCTGTCATGAACGAATGGATTAATCCTTCACGCGGATGTTCGCGCATTTTGCCGATCGCGGTCTTGAAGTAGTTAACGAGATTGTTCGTGCTTTCGAGGACGCGCGGGATGCGGTCGGGGTTGTGCTGAAAATTCCCCAGCATCTCCGCGAAATCTGCCGACCATTTTTTTAGATTCGTGTGATCTTCCGTAGGAACTCCGAGCATTTCTGCCGTTACGATCGCCGGCATGGGCGCGGCGAAATCAGCGATGACATCCATTCGTCCTTGCGGCGCGACGCGATCGATGAGTTTATCGACGATCTCCTGAATGTGCGAATGCAGTGCGCGCACGCGTTGCGGCGTGAATGCGACAGACGCGAGTCCGCGCAACCGCGTGTGTGCCGGCGCGTCCATAAACAACATTTGTTTCACCATCACTTTGGCGATCGGGTTGAGCGCCGATAGCCCCATCGTAGTGAGTTGTTCCGGAGTCGGAGTGCGATCGGCGGAAAAAGAATGCAAGACGTTAATGACGTCAGGATAGCGCGTCACGACCCACGTGTGTAAAAAACGGTCCCAATGCACCGGGTCTTCCGTGCGCAGTTTGCGATAGAGGGGATAAGGATTTGCCAGAACTTCCGGCTCAAGCAATCGAACAAGACTCAGGCTGGCATCGGAAGAAGCCATCATTACTTCTTTGCATCTTCCTCCAAGGCAGCAAGCGCAGCATCCACTTCGGCCTCGCTCATTTCGCTGAGCTGACGTGTCAGCGCCTCTTCGATTTTTACGGAGAGCTGCGCGACCGTCGGAGCATCGAAGACATCGAGTAACTTCAGTTCGGCCCCGAAAACGTTGCGCACGCGCGCGATGATTTGCGCGCCGAGAAGCGAATGAGCGCCGAGATGAAAGAAGTCATCATCGACACTGACACGGGGAACTTTGAGAAATTCCTGAATGATTCCGGCGAGTGTTTCTTCGACCGGAGTGCGCGGAGCGATGAAAGTTTTGCTTTCATCAATGCCCGGTGCGGGCAACGCCGCGCGATCGATTTTTCCATTCGGCGTTAACGGAAGCGATTCCATCCAAACAAACGCGGACGGTTCCATGTAATCGGGTAATCGTTGTCGGATTGCTTCGCGCAAAGCCGATTCGTCCCGTTCCGACCCTTCTTTCGGCACAACGTAGGCAACCAACCTTTTTTCACCCGGAACATCTTCGCGTGCAATCACGATGCTGGCTCGAACGGATGGCTGTTGATTGAGAACAGAATTGATTTCGCCCAATTCAATTCGATTACCGCGGATTTTGACTTGATCGTCGCTGCGTCCGAGAAACGCGATCTCGCCATTGGGAAGGCGACGCCCGAGATCTCCAGTCCGATATAATCGGCCACCGCCAAAGGATCGGCGACGAATCGCTCAGCGGTGAGGTCCAGGTCGATTGCGATAACCGCGGGCCACTCCCGCGCCGCCAATATAGATTTCACCGATCGTGCCAGCGGGAACTTCGCGAAGCTGATCGTCGCAAATGTAAATGCGCACCTTGTCGATGGGGAATCCGATCGATGGCAACATTTCGTGATTTCGCATTCGCCTCAATTACTCCCGATGTCGCAACGACCGTGCATTCGGTCGGTCCATAGTTGTTCACGAGCGTGAACGGAAGATCCGCCGGCGGATAGCGATGAAGCGTGTCGGCACCGGTGAGCAAAAATTGCAGAGCCGTTTCTTTGGGCCAGCGTAACGCAATCAGTTGCTCGGCTATCGCGGTCGGGACAAAGCTGATCGTGATTTGATGATCGATGAGCCAATCGCGCAGTTCTTCCGCCGACAAACGCGTGAACTCGTTAGGCAAATAAATCCCGGCGCCGATCGACAAGTGCGGCCAGATTTCCCAAACTGCTGCGTCGAAGCCAACACCGGCTTGGAAAGTGGCGCGCGCAGATTCGTCGAGAGCGAAAGCGCGCACATGCCAGGCGATGAGATTCGACAGATTGCGATGCGTGATCTCAACACCTTTTGGTTCTCCCGTGGAACCTGATGTGTAAATGACATAGGCAAGATGATCCATTTCCAGTTCTACATCTGGCGCTGCGGCGGATTGTGCGCCGATCGCGCTCTTTTCTGTGTCGAGATCAATAACTCTGGCAGATAAATCCGTGAAACGATCAGCCAAGGCCTTGTTTGTTATGAGCAGACGAGCACCAGCGTCTTTCACGATGAAACGCAGACGCTCCACCGGATGCGCGGGATCCATCGGGAGATAAGCTGCGCCGCATTTCATGATCGCGAGCGCAGCAATGACAAATTCCGGCGAACGCTCGAGACAAATGCCCACCAGCGTTTCCGGTCCCGCTCCCAGCGAACGAAGATGATTCGCGAGTTGATTCGCCCGACGCTCCAAATCGCCGTAGTGCAATTCATCCGCGTCTGTGGCCAATGCAATCTGATCGCCACGTTGTCGGGCCTGCGCCGAGATTAACTGCGGCACTAACATTTCGGAGATGCCGATTTGCGGGGCAGTATCTCTCTCGGCGTTAGCGGTCAGCATGAAAATCTCCGTCTTTGCAACTCATAGTAAAAATTTCTGGTCGTGGCGAATAAAGGATGCGGATCAGAATAGAGCGGCATCCGTGCCGAAGACGCTTCACGATTTAAGTAAGAAGTGCATTGGAAGCAGGTGCCGGCACTTGTGGTATTCTCCTTCAGCTTGTTTGTTTATGATCGCTCGCAGAAATCGCTCAGCAATTTTCGCCAGGTTTGGCGTTTTGCTCGCGCTTGTTGGATCGTTTCTTTTCGCGCGGTCGTGTTGAAGGGATCATTCTCTATCGCACCGGCGATCCTACCGCCAACACCACCGCACCCACTGGCACGCTTGCCAATAGCGGCTGGCAATATGAGGGAATTTTCGGCGACTACCTCGGAACGCCGATCGCTCCTCATTTTTTTATCACCGCGCAACACATCGGTCCCAATTCGGATAAACTGGTCTATCGCGGTGCAGATTACACGATCGTCAATTCGTTTGACGATCCGGGAACCGACCTGCGCATTTTTCAAGTCAGCCAGACATTCACGAGCTTTCGCGCCGCTTTACACCGGTAGCGACGAAGTCGGAAAACATCTCGTAGTCATCGGGCGCGGGACGCAGCGTGGAGATGCGGTTACCTCGAGTGGCAGTTTGCGCGGTTGGGCTTGGGGATCCACCGACAAAGTGGAGCGCTGGGGAGAAAATATCGTCAGCGCCATCAAGCAACGACCGCCGGCGGGCGATATGATTTACGCGCTTTTCGACAAAGCCGGTTTGCCTAACGAGTCGCACTTGTCCGTAGGCGATTCCGGCGGCGCCGTTTTTCTCGATGATGATGGCGTCTGGAAACTTGGCGGCATTAATTACGATGTCGACGGCGCGTTTTACACCGGGCCAAATGGCACCGGAAGTTTTCTCGCCGCCTTGTTCGATCAACGCGGATTTTATGATGAGAATCGTCACTTCGTCAGCGGCAGCGCGCCCGTGCCCTCCGGTTTTTATGCTTCGCGCATTTCATCACGCGTGGAATGGATCGATAGCGTAGTCGAGCCGCGGCTCGTGAATATTTCGTCGCGCGCCACCGTTGGGACAGGCGATCAGGTTTCAATTGCTGGCTTCATCGTTGTCGGAAACCCTGGCCAATCACGCCGAGTCGTCGTGCGCGGGATCGGATCGTCGTTAAGCGTAGGCGGTGTTCCTGTGCCCGGCCGTCTCGCAGATCCGCTGATCGAATTGCACAACGCAACGGGCGCGACCATGGCCTTGAACGATAACTGGCGCACCAGTCCGCGGGTGGCCGAAATTCAAAGCCTCGGTCTCGCTCCCGGCGACGATGCAGAAGCGGTTCTTGTCGCGACCCTGCCGGTAGGCGCATACACAGCTGTTTTGCGCGGCACGAATGGGAGCACCGGCATTGGATTGATCGAAGTTTATGACGTGGGTGCGTACGGCAACGCGCGCCTGCTCAATCTCTCCGGGCGCGCATTTGTTCGCACCGGCGACAATGTTTTGATTGGCGGCCTCATCGTGCGCAGTCTTTCCCAACAATTGTTAGTGCGCGCCATCGGACCGGACCTGAGCACAAGAGGTGTTACCGGAGCACTGCAAAATCCGGTGATGGAGTTGCACGATTCCAACGGCGCACTTCTCGCCAGTAACGATAACTGGCAAAGTGCTCCAAACAGTTCTGCGATCTCGTCAGCCGGACTTGCGCCAGATGATTCTCGTGACGCAGCCATTCTCCTCACACCCGGTCCGGGCCAATTTACGGCCATTGTCCGCGGAGTTGGGGCGACAACAGGCGTGGCGTTGTTGGAAGCATATCTGCTGCAGTAGCAGTCGCTTCTTTGTCTTAGCGCGTGCGCTAAAGTGCGACGCTAAGTTACAATGGCTTCCCGGCGTTTCCTCTTTAGCATTGTAACGCGCGCACCGGTCCAGCTACGTCATCTTTGCAAGAGCTATAAGGTTCATGGAACCAAATAACTACAAGTGACCGGGGAGCTGTTGCTGTGATTACCTAATAGTTATTGTTCGAAATCGAAACTACGATAACGAATTTGCGTCGTTAGGTCGCAAATAAACCGTCCGCCAGTGACTGGAAACAAGCGTGGCGTGTTATGTATTATTTTCGTCGTAACGGATTTTCCAAAGGCATGCTATACCGCTCAGCAGTGCGACGAGCAGTAGCTTCTCGCGCAACTTAACCTAACCAAATGGAGAAACTCATGATTAGAAATGTGCTTGGAAAGTGTGGATTCGCGCGCAAGGCCTTCGTAGGCGGCGTGGGGATTTCTTTTGTAATGATTGTTAGCGCGTTTGCGCAAGCAACCCCATCCCCGGCTCCCGCAAATCAAGGTCCGGTAACCGCGGAAGCGGAACGCGTGATCGTAACTGGCTCCAACATTCCGACGGCGGAAGAAGTTGGTCCGAACCCCGTTTTGAATATCAATCGCGATTTGATCAACAAACGCGGCGAGCGCAACGCGGAAGAGCTGATTCGTAACCTGCCGGTTGCGAATGCCAACGGCGTTCCTGTCTCGAACAACGCGACCGGATTTACTCCAGGTGCAGCCTCGATTTCGCTGCGCGGTTTCGATCCGAGCGCAACTCTCGTTCTAGTCGATGGAAAGCGCATCGCGGTCTATCCGGTTGGCACCGGCGGCACATTCTCCTTCGTCGATTTGCTTTCGATTCCGCGCGCGGCGATCGACAGCATCGAAATTCTGAAGGACGGCGCCTCCACCACTTACGGTGCAGACGCGGTTGCGGGCGTTGTTAACATCAAACTACGCCACAACTATCGTGGAGCGGAAGCAACCGTTGAGTATGGCAACACGCTCGATAAGGATGCTGGCCTCTACAGCGCTGACTTGATCTTCGGAATCGGTGACGATAAAACGCAGGTCACCGGCACGATGAACTTTTATCATCACAATTCGGTCTTTAATCATGACCGTGGTTTCTCCGCCAGGCCGCCATTCCTCAGCTCGAACGCGAGTCCGGAGAATCTCCAATTGAGCAGAGACGTAGTCATCGCCGCAGGTGTTGATCCCGCCGGATTGCCTGATCGTCCCATTATCTTCGGTAGCGCCCCGTTGTTTACAGACGGATTCGCGCCGCCAACCGACTATCTCTACACGACGGGCCGCAGCAGAACGTTCAACTTCAACTCCACATCTGGGTCGTACCCTGAGTCAGAGCGCTGGGGCGGATACGTCAGCGCGGAGCACAAGATCTGTGAGGATCAGCTGGTACTTTACGCCGATATGATGTACCAGAACGTCAAGTCGCGGAACGAACTTGCTCCGTCGGCTACGAACGATTTTCAAACGCCGGGATCGACGTTTCTCGTGATTCCGCCGAACCATGCTTTAGACGTTGATCCGGTCACTGGTGAACAGATTACTCCTCCAAATACGCCGACCGCCGCCTCCACAAATCTTCCGCCAGGTGCATTCAACCCATTCAATCCATTCCAGCAGATTATCTCGGGTGGCACCCGTGCGCGTCTCGCGGAATTTGGTAATCGCGTTTTCCATTACGAGACCGATGCCGTTTTCTTCACCCTCGGGGCGAAAGGTGATAAACTATTCGACGGAAACTGGGGTTACGACTACGGCTTCCGTTACAGCCAGGTAAAAAACACAGCCACAGGGACGCTCGTTTCCGCATCCCGGTTCGATCGCGTGCTAAACCAGAACGATGCGATTTTCCAGCCCGGCGGCGTGCTCGCAGGTCTCGATGCGTATAATCCGTTTGGCGATTATCGCGTTGATATTCCGTCGAACTCGGCAGTCGTTGATTTCGCGACGGTGCATCCGAAAGACATCGATACCTCCAAAATTGCCACCCTCGACCTGAACATCTATACGACAGAGCTCTTTAAGTTGCCCGCTGGCGGCGTGGGCTTTGCGTTCGGTGGTCAGTTCCGCCGTGAAGCGATCATTCAGGATCCGGATCAAATCAACGTTGAAGGCGATACGATTGGCAGCTCGCCAACAGCAATCACGCATGCAGGACGAAAGGATTTCGGATTCTATGCAGAAACCGATATCCCGATCTTCAGCCCGGAGAACGCGATTCCGGGATTTCATGCGTTAAACTTCACGGCTGCCGGCCGGTATGAAGAATTCCGCAATAACGATACCAACGTCCTTGTGCCGAAGCTCGGTTTGCGTTGGCAGCCGCTGGATGACTCGTTGACCATTCGCGCCACGTGGGGCAAAGGCTTCCGCGAGCCGTCGCTCTTCGAGTTGTTTTCCAGCCCGACAGCCGCTTTAGCCGCGGTTACCGATATCTTGCCTACAAGCCTTGGTGGACCGGATACGCCGGTGGGCGATCCAACGCGTGCCAACAACAACCGAGAGGTTCCAGTTTTGTTTGCGAGCAACCCTCTCCTCCAACCGGAAGATTCGAACGCACTAAGCGCTGGTGTGGTCTACACGCCGAAGTTTGTGCCTGGTCTGACTCTCTCGGTGGATCTCTGGGGGATTGAGCGAACGGGCATCGTGTTATCGTCGGATCCAAACCAGGTTTTGACTCGCGAGTTGACGGGCGGTCTGCAACCGGGTGAGGCAGTTCAGCGCGATGCGGCAGGCAACCTCGCGCGCATCATCTTCAACTTCCAAAACGCCGGACAAGAGCGGGCGCGCGGTATCGATATGGGCGTTCAATATCAATATCAATCGCCCTTCGGAACGTTCACCTCGCTTACGCAAGCTACATACCTCGATTCCTTCCGTCTGGCGCTGACGCCGGGTGATCCCGCATTAGAGGTAAGCAACACTCCGACGGCTCCGACAGCCGACGATGCCTATTTGAAGTGGAAGGGCAGGTCATCACTCGATTGGACTTGGAATCAGTTCGATATCTTTGCGAGTGTGAACTACACGGCGGGTTTCCATGAAATCCTGTTCACTGCGCCATTCCTGCCAGATACCAAGAAGGAGCACTGGGTGAAGAATACGTGGTTCTTTGACGTGCAAGGCACTTATAACTTTGCCTTCACGCCCCCGGTTGAGTCGCAACCAGTGGCTGGATATTCCAAGGACAGTAAAGAAGTCGTGCGAGGCAAAGACGGCAAAGCTGTCGAAACTGGCCAGACGGTGAACTACTCGATGCCCTGCTGGAAGAATCTGCTGAACAACACCAGTATCAGCGTGGGTTGCAACAACGTATTCGGCACCGACCCACCAAAGGCATTTGGTGGCTTCGGCAACTCCGTCGGCACGCCTGACTTCATTTATGATTCCATTGGGCGATTCGTTTACGTCAGTCTGACAAAGAAGTTCTAACTTGCTCTATTAGTTAGTTAGGTTCAGAGAGGCAGCGGCCATCCCGCTGCCTCTTTTTTGTTTGATAAGCATTCAAAGGTCGCTCTCTGCTAGCCTATTCGATGGTTCGTCGTGCGCGTTCGCATAACGAAGCAGATTAATTGTACACAGGTGGCTTTAACGCTTGTGCAAGAATCTCCTGGAAGCGCGGATCGTCGCGGACCGGGTCCCAGTCCGGATTCAATAGCAGATTGCCATATGTCATCCCATTAGGTAACTTCACTACTTTGGCAAGCTGCTCCAGAGCCGCTTCAGAATCCCCGGTCAAGACGTAAACTTCAGCCAGAGCACCCATCCAGTTAGCGCCCTCGACTGCGTCCTGTGAAATTGGAGCCAAAGCAGCAGCCCGTTTTATAGCTGCAAACGCTTCTTCCTTTTGGCCTTGCGCCGCATAACAGTACGCAAGGTAACCAAACAAACTAGCGCAGTTAGGCTTTTGACTAATCTTCTTGTCCACAAATCGCCTGGCCTGCGCACATGCCGATCGCGATCTTTCTGGATCGCCAAGCAGGCGTTGCATTCCCACCTCAATGATGGCATCGATAGGTCCCTTCTTCTCGAACGACAGACTCGTTAGCATTTTCAAGGCTTCGGCATAATTGTGCCTATAGAACTCGACCATCGCGAGCCTGGAGGTTTTCCATGCAGCCTGTCCCGGCGCCGCCTCAACAACGGCGCGAGCTTTGTCCAGCGTTCCACGAGCCAGCGCGAAATCACATCTGAAACCCCAGAGACTATCAGCTGAATCCACAGGCACCTTCGCAATCGTGTCGTTAGCTACCTTTTCGCCTTCGGAATACATTCGAAGGCCGCCGTATGTTTCGATCAGAACGCCAGCAAGAACAGGATCGCGCGGATTGAGGCTCAGGGCTTTTTCTCCATCACGCACCGCGTCTTTCCAATGGCCAAGTCGTCTTTCTACAATTTGCTTCGGCAGCAAAAACTCCGTCGTCCCACCCAAGGTGGGGGCCGCCAGGTCTAGCTCGCGCTGAGCTGCCGCATAATCGCTCAATCCGTGGTGATAATATAACGCTTGAGCAAGATGCGATTCACCGAGGTCAGGCGCGAGCTCCAGAGCCTTGGCCGCCGTCTCCTTCGCACGAGCCAGTCGCTCTGGGGTGTGCTCGTCATACCGGTAGATGAAAACGTTTGTCTCGGCCGCGAGACAATAAGCAAGGGTGAACGTAGGATCCTTGGCAATAGCTTGATCAAGTAAATCGATCGCCATTTTCTTCCTGGTCCAGTCCTTTCCGCCTTGGGAGGTCAGATTGCGAGCTCGGAGATATAGATCGTACGCCTCCAGGTCCTGCGTCGGCTGCCTTTCGATGGCAGCCTTTTCCGTTGGCGAGAGGGTTGCCCGCAACTGAGCAACGATTGATTGGGCGAGCTCACTTTGCATGGCAAACAGGTCATTAACTGTGCGTTCGTAATGCTCCGACCAGACCTGCGTGTTTGTTTCTGTATCGACGAGTCGCACATTGACTCGAACGCGTTCCCTCGACCTTTGCACCGTTCCTTCCAGAACCCTCGCAACGCCCAAAGAGCGCCCGATCTCGCGGGCATCCTTCGCCACTCCCCGGTAGTGCTCAACACCCAAGCGGCTGATGACCTTCAGATCCGAGACCTTCGCCAGATCTGTCAATATGTCATCCTGCATTCCATCAACGAAGTAGCGATTATCCTGTCCACTATCGAACGTATCGAATGGCAGAACAGCAATGCTCTTGACTTCGACAACAGCACCCTGCTGCCCCGAGCCCTGCGTCGCGTTTGTCTGACGCATCTTTTGACTAGCGACAAATAACAGACCGACCAATGCCAAAATAACCATCGTGGTAATTGCCACTGATAGACCAACGCTTCGGTTGCGCGCGAGAAAGCGTTGTATGCGATAGACAGTCGCGCTGGGCCGAGCCTGAACCGGGCGCGCATTCAGATGGCGAGTAACGTCGTCCGCAAATGCACTAACGGACGTGTAACGCCGTTCCGGTTCCTTCCGCATCGCATAGAGCACAATGTTATCGAGATCGTCCTGCAGCTCGCGCTGCGTTTCACGATCTGCAACCGCCGCGCTGGGAGTTATCGGCTCCTCTTCGCAAATTACTCGCGACAATTCCTCCGGCGACGGACGCAATGTGGAAAACCGATGCGGCGGCCGCAATGTCAATATCTCATAGAGCAATGCGCCCAAAGCATAAATGTCGCTGGCCATCGTCACGCGCCCGCCCCGTGCTTGTTCGGGCGAAGCACAGGTTGGTGTTAGTCGTTGTTGATTGCTCGCGGTAACCTCGACGAAGTTCTCGCCGGGCTCGAGTAGCTTGGCGATGCCAAAATCCAGCAGCTTCGGTTCACCATCGGGAGTAACCAGGATGTTACTCGGCTTTATATCACGGTGGACGATGTGATCGCGGTGGGCGTGTTCGACGGCAGCGCAGACCTTAAGAAAAAGTTCGAGACGTTCTCGGATCGAAAGTTGATGCGCGCCGACGAACTCCGTGATCGGCACACCCGCGACATATTCCATAACGAAATAAGACAGCCCATCGTCCGTTGTACCCGCATCGAGTAGTCGGGCGATACTTGCGTGCTCCAGTCGAGCAAGAATCTGCCGTTCAACATGGAAGCGACGAAGAATTTCTTCGGTCTCCGTTCCGCGTCTTAGCAACTTAATCGCAACCTGTTTCTCGAATTGCCCGTCGGAGCGCTCGGCTAGATAAACCACCGCCATCCCGCCTCTCCCAATTTCGCGGAGAACACGATAGGCACCTATTTGGCGACCAATCGGCGTTGCACAGATGCTATTCTGCAGATTACTACGAAGATTATCGGCAAAAGCATCTACCGCGTCAGCTGAATGACCCAGCAGTCTCTCCACATCCCGGCAAAACGTTGTATCGTCGGCGCAACTCTGACGTACAAAAGAGCTTCGCACGCTACCAGGCTCCTTCTCAAGAGCATCGCTCAGCACCGTCTTCATTCGCTGCCAGCGCTGTGGGCTCATTGCTAAGCGACTAAATCAATTCTTGTTTTCAAGGCAAATCACACGGCATCACCCGATAACTTGTCGCGCAACCAAAGCTTTGCCGTTGCCCATTCACGCTTAACGGTCCTAGGCGATATATTGAGCACGTTGCTAATCTCTTCAACGGTTAAGCCGCCAAAAAACCGAAGCTCAACAATCTGTCCCTGGCGAGGATCGAGAATTTCAAGATCGCGGAGAACGCCGTCTACTTCGGCAACTGCCAGGTCCCGCTGCTCCCCAAAATCGAGCGCCTTATCCAAGGTTAGCCGCAATGAATCGTCGCCACCACGCTTCGATGCGGACCGGGTGCGGGCGTAGTTGTTTAACACTCGCCGCATCATTTTTGCGGCAATTCCGAGAAATTGAGCGCGGTTTGTCCAATCTACTTTGCGTTGGTGCCGCAGTCGCAAATAAGCTTCATGAACAAGGGCTGTAGGTTGAAGGGTGTGGCCAGATCTTTCCTTCATCAAACAGGCGCCGGCAAGCTCCCGGAGCCTGTCGTAAACCTCAGGCAATAGCTCAGCCAAACATCGCACGTCTGTTTCTTCGGTCGGCATTCTTTGATTGCTTCCGCAACTTCGATTCGGACTCCAACACGTTTGCGAGAGTTTACCGTTTTTAATGTCGGAAATCCACGGATATTCGTCTTTCTTTGGCACTTTTTCCCTCATTCCGGGGCGTTATTGGTATGAAAAAAGACCGATTCGACCGGCGGCGGTTGCGAGCCCATTACATCCACAAAAAGTTGTCAAGAAAGCGGTGGCAGCAATGAGCTATTTTGCCACCTTGCCTCCGGGCGATGCTCCCAAACGAGTTGCAGTCCTGGGATTCGACCGTGTGGCTGGTCTTGATGTCGTAATCGCGCTCGAGACACTCACGAGAGCGCGCATGGACTATGACAATCGTAGAAACGTATCATGCTACGAAGTCATCCTGGTGGGAGTTGAGAAAAAGAACTTCGTTTCTGAATCCGGCCTCGGCTTCAAGGCCCGGAAGATGATTCAAACCGCGCCACCGTTCGATACAATTATTGTTCCCGGTGGAAGCGGATTGCGTGAAAGCAGTACGCTTCAGACTGTAGCCAAGTGGTTGGCCGAGCGAGCGACTTCCACCAAGCGAATCGCGTCAATCTCTACAGGCATTTATGGTTTGGCAGAAAGTGGCTTGCTGAATGGCCGTCACGTAACTACGCATTGGCGATTCGGAAGAGAAGTAGCTCACAGATTCCCATCTCTTCGTGTCGATATGGGAGCTTCATTCTTACAGGATGGCATCTTTCACACTTCTGGCGGAGGAGCGGCAAGCATGGAGATGTTATTAGCGATGATAGCAGAAGATTACGGTGCAAACACGGCCCTCGCTCTAGCACGTGAGTTCGGCGTTGGGCTGAGGGCGCCAGGCGATGAGGCAGATTACATCGAGCCGAATGACGTTCAACCCGGATCGACTGAAAGGCTGGCCGAGCTGCCAGCTTGGATAACTGCACACCTTCACGAGAATCTCTCGGTTCAAGCAATAGCTCAAAGAGCGGGCCTGAGTGCACGCCATTTTACGCGAGTCTTCAAACTTGTCTTTAACAATAGCCCAGCAGACTTTGTTAAACAGATGCGCCTGAACGAGGCGCGCCGTCGCTTGTTGATGCCCCGAAATAGCATTGAAAGCGTGGCCGCCGCAGTTGGATTCAAAAGTCCGGAAGCTTTTCGGCGAGCTTTTGAAAATCGTCTTGGAATTACACCGAGCGGCTTCCGCAATCGCTATCAAACTCGCGCGTCCCTCCTATTTGGGGTTCCAGGCGGTTCTAGGACAGCGGTAACACAGAGAACAAAATTACGAGCTGATTAACACCGAAAGGGTAACTCTGATACTCAGCAAATTCGAAACGCATGTTCACGGATGAAAATATAGGCCGAAGTAAGTTAAGATTGCGTCCGACACGAAGCATAAATTCGAGAGCCGCCCAGGGCGGTGTCGAGGAAACTATTCTCGACGCGTTTGATCGTCTGCTTGCAAACTTACCTTACAACAAGATAACAATGGATGATCTCGTTCGCGAAAGCGAGATCGGAAAATCAAGCGCATATCTCTACTTTCGAAACCGGGAAGATGTAATGCTTGCGCTCATCGATCGCATCGCGAGTCGCGTAATTAAGAGCCTCGAAGTGATAGCTTCTCGGACTACTTCACCGATGCAAAAGCTTCGCGACATGCTTCTTTCTCGGATTCTTCTGCGCTTCGACGGTATCCGGCACTTCGTCGACAGCCTTCCTGACATTTCACAGCATTTGCAATCGGAAATCGTGGAAAAGTGCGAGCACCATTTCAATCATGAAGCAAGGATCATCGCAGCTCCTTTAAAGGAAGGTCGAAATCTTGGGATCTTCACACTTCAAGAACCGCTCGTAATGGCAGAAGTAATCATAGCAGCAACAAACTCACTACTTCCGCCGGGTTTAAGTGTGAACGAGCAATATAACCGGCGTCAGATCAAGAAGAAGGCAAATCGTATCATAGCGATGCTGTTGTCTGGAATAGTTACGCGTGAGTCCGAAAGAAAAACCAAACCTCAGGCAACGGTTAAGAAGCGACGCTAAGAGAATTGTCAGCGTGATTCCGACAATGCCGATCGCCTAATTCGTTACAAGAAGGGATCTAACAAATTACCTGGAAATCGACAAGTAGCTGTCGAATTGCGGCAGTGAAATTATTCCGATGGCGTGGATGGTTGAAATGATGTCCTACCACGACGCTGGTTCGTAGGCGATAATTCTGACTTAAGGGAAGGAAGATGACGCCGAAGCGAATTGGTATCCTAACTTTCGATGACGTTACTGCGTCGCATGTAACTGTTACGGCGGATGCATTCAACGCTGCGGCCCTCGATAACGAGTGTGGAGGACGGGTTCGCTGTTATCATGTCAGCACGATTAGTCCCAGTTCGGAGCCGATTTCTACCGAGTCGGGTATGACGCTGTTGGGCCAGGAAACTTTCGTGCAGGCTGGCGGATTCGACACTGTTGTTATTCCGGGAGGCTGCGGATTGCGCCGCTCCGACCTTAACCTTCAAGTGCACGAGTGGATACTTAAGCATGCCGACGAAACGCGACGATTTGCTTGCGTCTGCAGTGGCATCTATGGGCTGGCTCCGACAGGGTTGTTGGATGGCCGCGAAGTCACTACCCATTGGCGTTTTGCCACAGATGTCTCGCGTCGCTTTCCGCGCCTCAAGGTTGATCACAAAAGACGGCTAGTGAAGGATGGTCGTTTCTTTACTTCCAGCGGCCTCACTGCCGGAATTGAGCTGTCCCTAGCCTTGATTGAGGAAGACTACGGAGTTCACGTAGCTATGGCGGTCGGCCGGGATCTGGTCACCCATTTGATGCCAAAAGAAGATGAACTAGCGTTTTCAGAGCCTACTGAAGTGGATAGTTATCCGACAAAGCGTTTTGCTGACCTTGTTGCCTGGATCATGCAAAATCTTGATCACAATCTTTCCATAGAGGTGCTGGCGCGGCGAGCTTGTATGTGCCCGCGGCACTTCAGTCGCACGTTTAAGAGCATTGTCGGAGTGCCGCCCGCCGAGTTTGTACAAAACCTTCGGCTGAATGAGGCCCGGCGCCGTCTATCGACCCGTGGGAAAGCGATTCGGAGCATCGCCACATCTGTTGGGTTTGTGAATCCGGACATGTTTAATCGTGCCTTTGAACGACGCTTTGGTACGCGGCCTCGTAACTTCCTCGAAGCAGCGCCAACTTCCCGGCCAGCGAAATCGAAAGCTCTGCCAGGCGCGGAACTATCCGCGAGAAGATAAGCAACACGGGAGGATTTCTCCTCTTTTGCCAATTGCATACAAACCGGGAGCAACTTGTGAGCATCAAACCGGAGCGCCGCGACGGGCTTCGGTCTTAAGCGACTTGCGCGGCGAAAGAGAGCACGGACAATGATGCGGCGGCAGCGGAACGGAATCCGCTAAATTGCATCCGTTTTTTGAGCTGAGGGATACAAAAAGGGGATACAATGGCCGGGTAAAAGTGAACGAGAATGGGGTGTCCCTCGTAAATGCCGGCATAGCTCAGTTGGTAGAGCAGCTGATTTGTAATCAGCAGGTCGTCGGTTCGAATCCGTCTGCCGGCTCCATTCAAGAAAATGGTTTGGCTTTCGTATTGACGCGCTGCGTCGCGTTCGCGTTGAATGCCCGGACTGACGGCAAGATAAACGATCGCTTATGGATTTTGCGTTTGTTCCCGGCCAATCGCTTGGGGAAAAACTTGCCGCCGCCATGCTTCAGCGGCGTCCGCAAACCACGTTACTGCAGGTCAGGCGGATGGCGACGATCGGACAATTTATCAAGCACCTGAATACCGCCAGCGGAATCACGCGGCCGATTGATAATATTTTGATTGCTTCGCACGCGGTCGATGAAGGGATGATATTTATCCCGCTTTTCACCGGTCAACGCGGCTCAACAAAGTTCGAGACGCTCCAAGATTCTCTCAGCAATGCCGCGCATTCGATCAAGATTCCGGACACGTTGATCGGGCATACGCCGAACACGCCGCCGACGAAATTTTTTCACATCCGGGGATGCAACATCGGCAAGGCCCGCCCATTCCTGGTCAAACTGCGAGAGGCGCTGGGCGATAACATCACTGTCACCGCGCCGATTCACTCCGATCGCTTCCTTCTAAAACCTTCGCTCGGGGTGTGGGAATATTTTTGGTACAAATACAAGATTGTCCGGCCAACCGTTTTTCCAAGTCGAAGTGACGCTGTCACTGCTTTTGAAAACAACACGAACTTTAAGCGGATTGATGGATCGGCCGTGCCGAAAACGGATTGGGCGAAAAACATTCCTGCGAGCATTCTAAAAACCGATACCTTGTCGATCACCCTCAATCTCGGCGTGTCGGTAGCGAGTCGCACGACGCTGGACGCCAACGGCGAGTTTCGCGTCCATCAGGGAAAGTTTGACAGCACGATTTCATTCCCGAGTGCAGGGCAGGTTCCTACGACGAAAACGGCGCAGATGACGGTGTTGCAGCAGTTCCTCGCGAGCCAGTCGCGATTCGACACCAATCATCCGTTTCCAGAAAACAAACGCTGGGGCTATGCGTCCCTGACGGATTTTATCGCGGGTTGGGATTGGAAGTTTCAGAAAAACGGCAAAAAGCTCGTCTGCAACGGCCGGCGAATCGAATACACCGTTTTTGTTCCGATCGTGAACGTCGCCAACGGCAACCTCATCTTCAACTTCTATCCTAACGCTGGTTCGTCACAGGCCGCGATCACCACTGGTCTGGTCGAGACTGACGCGCATTATTTTCAAGACGTTTAGGCGAATTTTATGGCGGACGACCGAGACACGATCGCAACAATCGCCGAAGAGCTTGGCTCCGCCTTTGCGCCGTTGGTCGAAGCCTTTTCCTCGCCTGGCGCTTTGCGTGATTTTTTGGAGGACCTCGGATGGGATTTTGGCGCGGTGCCGCCCGCGCTCGACAGCTTGAAGGCACCAGTCGAGCAATTGTTCTCGATCGTGCAGAGCGGCAGCATCGATTCCGGCCAGATCCCGTCTTTGCTCACGGCCGTGCGCGGTGCGTTCGAAGCGATCAGCAGTCTGCGCAATGCGGCTGGCCTAACGAATGAATTCAAGAATGAATTTCCGGAGCAACTGATCGAGTTCTTGCTCGCAGAATACTTTCTCAATCGGCAACCAAGATGGGGCTATCTTCTGAAGACGCTGGGCGTGATTCGCCTCGAAAGTATCGCTGCGGCAGGCGGCCGACCCGCCTATCTGAAACGCGTCTTCGCCTTTCAGGATTTTACGCATCTCTTTGACGATCCGCTGACGTTTTTCAAGAACGCTTATCAGTGGGGCCAGTCAAGCTTCGCGGGCGAGAAGTTACTTGAGAATTTCGATGGTTTGCTCACCGCGTGGGGTTTTGAACCACGGCTCGATAGTCTCGAATCGAACACCGCCACCAATCTTAACAACGGCGCGCTACAGCCGGATAACACTTACGAATCTGCCCTTCGTTTGATTTTCATCGAAGACGCTCTCGATGAAGCGCAATTCAGCGCCGGAGTGGGAACCTTCCTTCTTCCCGAAACGGCGTCGAGCAAACCGGGGTTCGCCCTTCTGCCTTTTATCACCGGTGAAATCGTCGAGGCGGTCAATATCACGGACAACATCGAACTCAGCTTCACCGGCGGTCTCGACCTGATTGGAGGCGTCGGGATTCTCGTTAGGCCTAATCAGGATGTTGGGTTTCTCCTCGGCCTGGAGTCTCCGACGCCTTCGACGGAATCCGCAAGGCTGGGCATCGTTCTTCGCCTAACGAGTGCAGGTACGCCATTCACGTTGATCGGCGATCCCGCCGCGAGCCGGCTCGAAGTTGCAGGTGTCAGCACGACTGGCGGCACGCGTTTTTATTCCGGCGGGAAGCTGGAGGTGTTCACGGAATTTGCGCTCGAAAAAGGAAAGATCGTCATCAAACCGGGCCCGGATCAGCTCGATGGATTTCTTGCGCAACTCCTTCCCGCTGGTGGGATGCAGATCGATTTCGATCTGACCGCGGGATTTTCGACGACACAGGGTCTCTATTTTAGCGGCAGCGGCGGATTGGAAATCAGCGTTCCCGTGCACGTGCAAATCGGGCCGATCGAAATCCAGTCGGCTCTTATTGCCGTTCGTCCAAAAGACGGTGCGATTCCATTGGAGCTCGCGGCGACGATCAAGGGCGACCTCTCCGTGCTTAAAGCGGTCGTCGAAAATATTGGTCTCAAAGCAAACTTTACCTTCCCGCCCGATCGGAATGGAAACCTCGGCCCGGTCAATCTCGATCTCGCGTTCCGCCCGCCGAACGGTGTCGGATTGGAGCTCGACGCCGGCGTCATCAAGGGCGGTGGCTATTTATTCATTGATGCCGATCGCGGCGAATACGCGGGCGCGCTCGAACTGACCTTCAGCGGAATCATTGCTCTCAAGGCCATCGGCCTGATCACGACCCGGATGCCCGACGGTTCGCGCGGCTTTTCGCTGCTTATTATAATAACGGCGGAATTCGGCACCGGGATACAGCTTGGGTTTGGCTTCACGCTTCTTGCCGTCGGTGGATTACTTGGATTGAATCGCACCGTCCGCCTCGATCCGCTGATGGAAGGCGTCCGCACGGGCGCGGTCAACAGCATCATGTTCCCGAAGGACGTGATCGCAAACGCGCCGCAGATCATCAGCGATCTGCGCACGATCTTTCCACCGGAGAACGGCAAGTTTCTCATCGGCCCGATGGCAAAACTCGGCTGGGGCACGCCGACGCTTATCAGCCTTTCGTTAGGCATCATCATCGAAGTCCCGGGCAACATCGCCATCCTCGGCGTCTTGCGCGTCGCGCTGCCGACGGACGATGCGGCGCTCATCGTCTTGCAGGTGAATTTCGCGGGCGCGATCGAGTTCGACAAAGCGCGCCTTTATTTCTTTGCCGCGATGTTCGAATCGCGCGTGCTCTTTTTGAGCATCGAAGGCGAGATGGGTGTGCTCGCCGCGTTCGGTGACGACGCGAACTTCGTTGTTTCCGTCGGTGGATTTCATCCGCGCTTTAGTCCGCCGCCGTTGCCGTTCCCGACTCCGAATCGCGTCTCGATGGATCTGGCGAATACGCCCACTTACAAGGTCCGCGTCGAAGGTTACTTCGCCGTCACCACCAACACCGCGCAGTTCGGCGCGCGCGCGGAACTTTTCTTCGGCCTCGATGACTTCAATGTGAAGGGCAACATCGGCTTCGATGCGCTGCTGCAATTTTCGCCGCTCCACTTCATCGTCGAAATTTCGGCGTCGCTTTCGGTAAGCGTTTTCGGCGCCGGGACTTTTCAGCGTGAGTGTGCGCTTCTCGTTTGGAAGGCCCGTCACGCTGGCGCGCGCACGGCAGCGGCGAAATCTCGATTCTCTTCTTCGATTTCTCGGTCGATTTCGACGTGAGCTGGGGCGAGGAAAACGACACGGCGTTGCCTGCGATCGCAGTCATGCCGTTGTTTCAAGGTGAATTTGAAAAGCTCGAGAACTGGCGCGCAATTTTGCCGGCCGGTAACAATTTGCTGGTCTCGCTGCGCAAATTGCCAGAAGCCGAAGCTGCACTCGTGTTGCATCCCGTTGGAGTATTGCGCGTAAGTCAGCGCGCGGTTCCGCTCGATCTCACGCTCGACAAAGTTGGAAACCAAAAACCGAACGATGTAAACCGCCTGACGATTGCTGTTGGCGCGGGTGGATTGAGCAAAACGGGAGATGTGACCGAGCAATTTGCGCCCGCGCAGTTCCGCGATTTCGACGACGCGCAAAAACTTTCGCAACCTGCTTACGGTCCCGAACATGGCGGCCTCGATTTGTCGGTCGCAGGTCCGCAACTCGCCTCGAGCAGAATGGTGCGTCGTGTTGTTCGTTACGAAGAAATCATTATCGACACCGGGTACAAGCGGTTCGCGCGACGTTTCGGCAAGTTCGCCGGATCGCTCTTCGAATTTTTCCTGCGCGGCGCGAGCGTCAGCAAATCCGAGCTGTCGCAATTCGAGAAGAAAAAGCTGCAACCATTCGCCGATAAAATTGTCGTCCAGCCGGAAAGTTTCACCGTGGCGTTTCAGGCAACGAACCAGGCTTACGCCGCGGATTCCGTTTCCTTCGTGAGCGCCGCCAGCGCGCAGGATTATCTCAATCGCCAGATCGCGCGCGATGCGAATCTCGCCGACACGTTGCACGTCATTCCAGAATTCGAAAAAGCTGCATGAGCGCGCTTGGCACTTATTCATTTCTCCCGTGGTTGCGTCAGGGCCTGGCCAATCAAATTGGAGCGGCGGATTTCGATGCGGCGGTGAAGTTACGCGCAGCGGTCACGGTCGAACTCGATCTCACCGGCGAAAAACTCGACGGCGGAACCGACACGGCGACGGTCTCGAAACCGATCGCGCTTTTTGGTCCCGGCGACATCGTCGGCATCGAGCAGCGCGCAATCGTTCGCACTGAGCCGCGCAATTGGATCACGAACTTCGAGCCGAATTATCTTCCGGCGATCGAGTTCTACGATGAAGATTTTCCGTGGCGCTACACCCCCGCCGCACCTGACATCGGGAAGCATCGCTTGCGGCCGTGGATCGCGCTCATCATTCTGGCGGAATCGGAGTTCACCGACGGAAAAAATGTCGCGAATCGTCCGTTGCCCTTCGTCGAGGTGAACGATCTAAATGTTTTTCCGCCGACGGAACAACTCTGGGCCTGGGCGCACGTGCATGTGAATCGCAGCCTCGCTGCCAGCGACGCAGAATTCGTCTCCAACGATATGGGCGCCGTGTTGCCAAAATTGCAGGCGACACTGAACGAAAATCCCGATCTCGCGTATTCGCGCATCGTCTCTCCGAGAAAGCTCGAGCAGAACACCGCGTATCACGCGTTCGTTATGCCGGTTTTCGAAACGGGCCGGCTCGCCGGGCTCGGACTCGATCCGGCGGCGAGTCCTTACGCCACCTTCTCCGCGTGGGCGGCATATCCAGCCGGCGGGACGCGAGATGAGTCGCAAAGTTTCCCATATTATTTCCGCTGGTTCTTTCGCACGAGCACGACGGGCGATTTCGAAACACTCGTCCGTTTGCTGCAACCGAAGCCAGTCGATAATCGCGTCGGTCGGCGCGACATGGATGTGCTGCATCCCGGTTCGAACTTGCCGGGCATCAACGACGCAGCGCTCGGCGGAATTTTAAAACTCGGCGGCGCGCTGCGTGTGCCGCGCGAAGATTTCACGCCCGAGGAATTGGTCGAAGTCGATAAATACGAAAATTGGGCGACGCCGTATCCGCGGCCGTTTCAGGAAGCGTTGGCGAAATTCGTCAATCTCACGGACGACTATGCGGAGCAGACTGCGCCTGATGCGAATGCCACTGCGGGCGACATCGCGGTCGATCCGGAAATCGACGACACCGATCCCGATCCGCTCATCACCGCGCCGCTTTACGGAACGTGGCACGCGTTAACAAAACGATTGCTGCACGAGCGCGATGGCAGCGCCATTTCGCCTAACGACAATTGGGTGCACGAATTGAATCTCGATCCGCGCCATCGCGTCGCGGCGGGATTCGGTACACGCGTCGTGCAGGACCAGCAGGAAAAATACATGAACGCCGCCTGGGAACAGATCGGCAAAGTGCTGGAAGCCAATCGGCGCATTCGTCTCGCGCAACTGGCCAAGGAAATGGCGTGGGTATGGCACGAGCGGCACATCATTCCGCTGCAAACCACCAACAGCGAAAAATCTCTGATGCTCACAGCGCCGATGCACAAGCGCATCATGGCGAGCCCATTCACCGTGCATCATGAGTTAACACAAAGCCTGGTGCAGCCGGCGATGACCTCAGCGGCGTTGCGCCGCGTCCTTCGTCCGCGCGGTCGCTTGTTACGCAAACTTCCATTTGCCGGAACGGTTCGGCCGACAAATCTGATCGCGCGCGTGAATGCCGGCGAAGTCAGTGCTGCGCCGCCGAAACAAATTCCAACTGGCCTAACGACTGCCGATCAGCTCGCAGGAATGCTCGGCCCAACCGATGCGCCGGCTGCGATAGTCGATGCGCTGCGCAATAATCCAGCGTGGCGCTTCGCGCCGTTTGTGCTCGCGGCATTGCTCATCTTGTTACTGCTGCTTTTTGCGCCAATCGTTGTCGCGATCGTTCTCGGAATCGCTGCCGCCGCAGGGGCGTATTTTCTTTTTCAACGCCTAACGAGTTGGAGCAATGCGACCCAGGCGAGCGATTCTTTGCAAGAAGAAAATCGTACGCCCGAAGCCATCGACAAACTGCCGACCAGTTCCGATTTCGTTTTGTCCGAGCCGGGTTCGAGCTTCGTTCCGAGCATTGGCGGAAGCGACAGCGTCGAAGCGGTGCGTTTCAAAGGAGCGCTAAAGAATGCCGATGCATTGCTGGCCGCGAGTGTGGAAGCCGGCCGCGTCGTGCCGAAGAAGCGACTCGATCTTTCGGCGATCGGACAAGCGGTCGTTCGCGCTCTTGATCCCGAGCGGACAATTCCGCGGCGCACGCTCGCGGGAATTTTTCTTCCACCGCGAATCAAAGCAGAAGTCGGCGAGCAGTTCGTCGAAGCGATGGCTTATCCGGAAATCGATCAGCCGATGTATGAGCCGCTCAAGAACATCTCGGCGGAATTGTTTTTGCCGAACATCAACTTAATCGAGCAAAACAGCATCACGCTGCTGGAGACGAATCAGAAATTCATCGAGGCCTACATGGTCGGGCTCAATCACGAGTTCGCGCGCGAGTTGCTCTGGCGTGAATACCCAACCGATCAGCGCGGCAGTTATTTCCGGCAATTCTGGGATGTGCGAAGCGTTTTCAACACGAGCAATCTCAATGATGAGCAATTGCGCGAACGTCTGCGCGACATTCCGCGGCTCGATCATTGGTCGAAGACTTCCGCCCTCGGCGATCACGATCAGCGCGAACTACTCGGTGATAAAGAGGAAGAAGCGGTGCTCGTGATTCGCGGCGAATTGCTCAAGCGTTATCCGAATACCGTCGTTTACGCCAATCGCGCACAGTGGCAGAAGAAACCTGACGGCTCGCCTGACAAGACGGTCGAACGCCAGTTGGTGGAATTATTGCCTAACGAGGAAGCGAATCCGCCGCGCGAAAAGGTGCGCTTCCCGCTCTACGAAGCGCAAGTCGCGCCCGATATTTATTTCTTCGGATTCGATCTCAGCATCGAGGCGGCCAAAGGCGAGACAGCGGAACAGCCGGATGATCCGGGTTGGTTTTTTGTTTTGAAAGAACGTCCGGGCGAACCGCGTTTCGGTTTGGATACCGACAAGCAAGATCACCTCGCCACATGGAACGATCTTTCCTGGCAGGACATTCAGCCGGGCGCGCCTGGCAGTTTCATTCAGATCACAAACGCGACTCCGACGCTAACACTCGTGTCGCCCACACTTCCCGACGAGGAGGAGAAACAGGAACAGCACGCCGACGACAAAAATCTTTCCTGGAACAAGAACATGAGCGCAGCGGACGTCGCTTACATTTTGTTTCAAGCGCCGGTGCTCGTCGGAATTCACGCCGCCGAGATGTTGCGAAAACCATGAGCTCCCGCCGACGCAAAGGATCTCTGGGGAGCGCACGCGCCCTCGCGTGCACCGGCCGGCGCCTCGCCGGACGGACAATCGCGGAGACATCGCACGCCGCGAATGTTGTGCGGCGAGGCGCCGCAAACTGCACGCGAGGGCGCGTGCGCTCCCCAGAGTTGCGCGCCAGACCTTCTGAGCCATGGCTGAGTTCGACGATCTTCGACAGCAGTTGCAGCAGAACCGATCGCAGCGTGATGCGGCGGCCGACCGCGTGCAACAAGCGAAAGAAGATCTGAAGCGACTTGCCGCAGAAGAGGCGGCTCTCGATCGCAGTTTCGATCCGAGAAATCAGGAACAGCAGCGAGAACGGGAGCGCATCAAGAGTCAGCGCGCTGACGCGGAAGGCGAATTGAAAAGCGGCCAGGCAGAGCTGCGACAGATCGACGATCGACTTGGTGAAGCCATCAACAATTTCGCGGTCTTCACCGATCCGCGTGAAGCAATCGGTCGCCTTAACGATCAGCTTCCGATTCTGCTTTTCCCGGTGCGACTCGAAACGCGTTTCAAAACTGTTAGCGAAGGCCGCGTCAGCCGCCGACAACTTTGGGTGCGCGTTTATCCAGACGAATGTTCCATCGACACGTTCGAGGAAACGCTGTCGGAAATCGAAGTCGCAAACGCGCAGCTTTACTGGACCGGAATTTGGCAGGCGGGTGGAATCGAAGATCAGGAACGCGCGGCGTGGCGCGCCCTTGTTGCAAGTCACGGATCCGGTCGCGCGGCGTGGATTGTTGAAAATTATCAGCCGCTCAACGTGCCGGCGAAACCGTCGAAAGCTGACGCAACTGATGTGATTCTGGTTATCGCCACATCAGTGTCGTTAGGCGCCGCGGAAGAAACAGCAACCGCAACTTACTGGCGCGAACTTTGGCTCGCCGATGGTGTCAAAGCCGACGAAGACGCCGCGCGCGCGACCTTCGAAGCAGCTGTCGGCGCAGGTCGCGCCGCCGAAATCATCGCGCAATATCAACCGGCCAACTTCGCGGAAAAACCGCAGCCGCCCCTGAAGAAGACGGATGTAAACGTCAGCGTCGCCTTCATTATTTTTCCCGCGCCGGAGTCGGTGCCGACAAAACAGCAATCATGGTCGCGCGCTCCCACGATCGCCGCATTTCCCGATCGATTCGTTTTTGTCGGTTACAGCGGCAATCCGGAACCGCTCGTCGTGGTGGGTAATCCCATTCCGTCGCCACTTGTCGCCGGCCCTGATCCGTCGGCCGATCCGGACAGCCAGCTCAAGCAACAAGACGGCGAGCTGATCGTGCCCGACGAGATGAAATGGATGGTCGATTTCGATCGCGCGGTCGAAGTCGGAATGGGTTTTCGCATCGATCTCAACAACGATCAGGCAACGAATGGTTTCAGTCGCGTCCTCGTTATCGGATTGCGCCTGAGCGCTGATGAAAAAACGGCGAAGGGCGAATTGGAAACGCTTTTCCAACATCACCAGCGCGGACGCAGCGGTTTTAGTCTCATTCCGCAAGGCACGCCGACGAACAATACCGAAAGCAGCGGCTCCGGATTCACGCGCAGCGATGATGCGGATGCGAGTTATGACGACTATTTCAAGAAGGATTCGTTGTTCGATGATTCGGCTGATTGGTTGAAAAAGAGCGACGGCCAATGGCTGGCCGAGTCGTTAGGCATCGACAGTGCGATTCTGAAAAAGGTGCGTCACAGCGATGGCGTGGATCAGATCGAAGCGCGCGCCATGAACATCGCACTGTGGCCGGGCACGCTCGGCTATTGGATGGAAACAATGATGAAGCCGGTGTTTTCCGACGCCGCTATCGAAAACACGCGCGATTTTCTGAATCAATTCGTCATCGGGCGCGGAGCGGTTCCCGCCATTCGCATCGGCAAGCAGCCGTATGGCATTTTGCCGGCGACCGCTTTCTCGCGCATGAGCTGGATGGACGCGCGCGAAGGCCCCGTCATCTTTCGCCCCGATCCGTTCTTCGCCTACCTGCGCCGCCTGCGCGATGTGCTGCGCGAGATGGAAAAGGATTGGGCGAACATGGCGAAGGCCGTTTCCTACACGGGCAAAGCCGGCGACGCGCATCAAACGCTTCTCGACATTGTCGGATTGCATTCCGGCGCGGTCGAGTTTTCGCAACGTTACGCCGAGTCGGTCGATGAATGGTACAACCGGCTCGCGTTTTTTCGAGAGTCGAGACTCTTCGCTTCCATCATTTCGCGCGATGATTTTCTTAAGAGTCGCACCGATCTTCTCACGCGGCTTGGCTACACCGGCTCGGACAAACCGGACCTGATCAACAAAGTTTTCTTCGGTCAGCACAATCAACTGAACGGTCCGCTCATCGATGATGTGCCGCTTTCGGAGACCGCGTCGATTCGCAGTTACACCGCAGCGAACAAGAATTATCTCGAATGGTTGATCGACGCCGCGAACACATCGTTGGAAACGTTGCGGGCGCAAAGCGGGTTTCTGGACGACAAACCGCCGCTCGCGTTGCTCTACATTCTGCTGCGCTACGCGCTGGAACAGGGTTACAAACTCACCAGCATTAAGCTGCGCGAATCCCTCGGCATTTTTTCTCTCGAGCAAGCGAGCGCTGCGCGGAGCGAGCCGCCGTTCATTCACGTGAAGGCGGAAGCGCAAACGAGTGAAAGCCGATACCAGCTTCTCTACGCGACGGAACCCGCCATCCATCCGACGATGACGGTGGCCGATTACATCACGCATTCGTTAGGCACATTGGAAGTCGCGCGTTACCTGAGCCAGCAGGTCGCCGCCCTCGAAGTTTTGAAAAACACGCCGACGGCACGGCTCGAACGCATCTTTGCCGAGCACATCGATTGTTGCAGTTATCGTCTCGATGCCTGGCTGCTTGGTCTCGTGCATTACCAGCTCGCGCTCATGCGCAACGTGCAGAACGGCCAGGAAATCGAGCCGCGTGCCGGCGTTTATCTTGGCGCGTATGCGTGGCTCGAAAATTTGCGGCCCGAGCAGAAAACGCTCACACCGGTGCAGCTCGATCCGGAACTGGACGGCATTTTCAACAAGGATGGCCTTCCACCGTTGCAGCGCGATAGCGCGAATGAAGGTCACATTCACGCGCCTTCGCTCAATCACGCGGTAGCCGCCGCTGTCTTGCGCAGCGGTTACATTTCCGACGCGAGTCCGGAGAATCGCCAGACCATGGCGGTGAATCTCACTTCCGAACGTGTGCGCATCGCGCTTTCCATTCTCGAAGGAATTCGCGGCGGCCAGAGTCTCGGCGCGTTGCTCGGATATCAATTCGAGCGCGGCCTGCACGATCGGCATGGCCTCGCGGAAGTGGACAAGTTCATCTTTCCCGATCCGTCGCGAATTTCCGCTGGCCGCAAATCGGCTCGCATCGACGCAGGAAACCGATCCGGACGTTTCCATCGAATCGCTCGAAGCGCGCAATGTCATGGACGGACTCGCACTCATTGCACACATCAAACAAACGATCGCGACGATCCAGCCGGACACAAAATTCTATCCGTTCGGGAAAACAACATTACCTGCTGCGAGTGCAGCCGAAGCGGCGGCGATTGATGCGGAAGTGCAACGCATGCTCGATACCAACGACGCCGTAGCCGATCTCGCGCTGGCCGAAGGCGTGTTTCAAGCGGTGCAGGGAAATTACGATCGCGTGGCCGGGACGCTCGATTCCTACACAAAAGGAAATTTCCCGCCCGAGCCCGATGTCGTGCGCACGCCAACGAGCGGCGCGGGCCTGACTCATCGCGTCGCGATTCATCTCGATACCGGCGTTGCGCCTAACGACTCACCGATTGTCGGCGTGGACATGACGCCGCGTGCGCAGACCGATCCTGCTTTGAATGGCTGGCTCGCCAGCGTGCTGCCGGCGCTCGACCAGATTGGCTGCAAAGCAAAGTTTCGGGATGCGGTCAGCAACGCGGACGCTGAAGTCATCGTCACTCTGCGTGATCTGAAAATTCAACCGCTCGATCTGCTTTACCTGATTCGCGGCGAAAGCCAGCAGGCCATGTCGGAGCTGGATGATCGAGTCGTTAGGCACGTTGTCGAAACGAAATCGCCTCGTCCCGATATTGGTGTGTCGATTGCCTACATGGACAAAGGTTCGGCGAAGTTTTCTGTGTTTCAGATTATGCCGCTGGTGGTCAGCCTGCGGAAACTCGCACTTAGCTCGCGACCATTGCGCGCCAGCGATCTTGCTCTGGCGACCGAGGGCGCACAAAAGCTGGATGAAAATGTTTCCGCCGATGCGACGCGCGTGACGCTTCCGCGCACCGCGCTCACTACTCTGCGTAGCGATCTCGATAATTTCCGCGCGGAGCTGGAAGGTCCGCTCGGAAATATTGACGATGAACTCGATGCGCTCGTGGACTTGTTTGAGCGAGCCGCGCGCTTTGGCATTCCGCAAACCGGTTGGGGTTTCGCCTACGATTGGCGGCTACGACAATTCAAATCGATCATCGGCAAAACGAACGAACTCGTGCAGCGATGGAATGGACGGCTGACCGACTTTGCCGATGTGATCACGGAGTTCAATTCGCTCCCGGCAACTGCGACAGTTGAAGAGAAAACGCAATTGCTGCAGCGCGCCGAGAGTTTGGTCTCGACGACGCTCTCACAGCCGCCGCCGGCCGCGCCCGCCGATCTCGATACAAAACGTGATGCCTTCGATGCGCGCCGCCTTGAATTCGAAAAAATCGGCGCAACGAAACGGACGCGTTTCAGCGATCTGCTCGCGGACGTGCAGGCGTTGCTTCCGATCGCAGATTTCGATCTCACCGAATTCTCCACGGCGGATGAGGAAAAACAGGTCACGATTTTTCGAGAAGACGCACTTAACACGGTCGTGGTCGTGCTCGCCGAAATCGATCGCCGACTCGATTCCTCTGGGAATTCGCTGACCGACTACGGCACTGCCGCGCAAGCGAGCGCGCAAGTGGAGGCGCTGGTAGCCGCCGCGAAAGCGCTGCTCGGCGAAGACATCGCTTTTGTTCCCGAGTTTACGCCGACAGAGGAACAACAGGATGAAGTCGCGAATACTTTCACGGCGAGCCGCAATGGAGATTTGTTCGATCACCTAACGAGCGACGAGCAGATCGATTTTCCAGTTGATGAGTGGCTTTACGGTGTCGCTCGCGTGCGCGAAAAGATGCGGGCCTGGGAACGCGTCGTCATGCTCAGCGGCGCCTTCGGTAAAACGGAGCCGGAGCTGACGGCGATGCAGTTTCCATTCAAGACGGACGACGATTGGCTCGGCCTCAAATTCCCGGAAACCTACAAACTCGATGGCGACCGATTGCTTTACACAGCGCATTTCGCTGTCGATTTCGCAAAGGGTGCGCCGCAAGCGGGATTACTCCTGGACGAATGGAACGAAGTCATTCCCGCGAGCAATGCAATGACCGGCATCTCGTTCCATTACGATCGGCCTAACAACGAACCGCCGCAGACGATGCTGCTCGTGACGCCGACGGCGTTTCGCGGCGCGTGGCAATGGGCCGATCTGGTCGATGCGCTGAATGAAACGCTCGACCTCGCGAAAATGCGCGCCGTCGAACCGGCGCAGATTGATGCGACTGCTGTACGCGACATTTTTGCCGGCGACGATCATGGCGACGACACAAAGCGGGCTGACCATTTCGGCCAATCTCGCGCTCAATAACGACGTGCAGAAATTTTTCAGGAACTGATATGCCTTTCGCGACCATTCCAGACATCAGCGAAAGTCCTGGCCGAGCGGACACTGCCGACGATCACGCTTTGGAATCGATTCGAAGGGCGGCCGCGGCGCGAAGATTTTTCGCGCGCGCTCAAAGCCGAGGTGCGAGATGCGCTCTGGATGCTCTCGAAACAGTGGCAGCTTGGTGAATTCGAGGGCGATGACGCAGGCTCGCCGATATCCACGAAACTTCGCCTAACGACTACAGTTTTAAAAAAATATCGCGCTGCTGGTCACGACGTTGAGCCTTTTGAAGACAATGTCCCGCTCGAAGCAAAGGTCGAGCGACGCCCGATTCCGGCTTTTATCGGCGGCGCGGAAGTTTCCCTCGATCTGCGTCTGCTCATGGGGCGCCACTGGTTGAAATTAATGAAGTCGATTCCCGGCGATTTCGCGGCGGATTTCGCGGCGAAATATCCGATCCATTCTCCTGATCCGACTCAAGTGCTGGACGCGCCTTATTGTGCGCATCCGGAAATCTGGAGCGCGTTCGCCGCCGCGGCCGGGCGCATGGACGGCGCGAAACTTTATGAGTATCTCGCTGATGATTCGCATCACGCGTCCGACGGCATCGCTGGTCTGGCGGGTCACGAATCGGATGTCGATTTGCTCGCGCAAAAGTTTGTCGCGTTTTTCGAGCCGGCTCTTCTATCAGCCGCCGCCAAATGGCGACGACGCATGGACGCCCGATCGATTGGAATATCAGTTTGCCTGTTCCGCACCCGAAGCCGCCGGGGAAAAAGTGCTCACAGCCGACGAATATTATCAAGGTCATCTCGATTGGTACAATCTCGACATCGATGCGAGCGCAACGGCGCTCGGCGAACCAGCACCACCCGATCCCGACTTTCCCGCATCCGATGTGCAGACGTTGATTCCGACGTCGCTCACTTTTCCCGGCATGCCGAATACGCGCTGGTGGGCCTTCGAGGAAGGCCGCACGAATTTTGGCGACGTGAAGCCCGATACGACCGATCTCGCGAAATTGCTGCTGATCGAATTCGGTCTCGTTTATGCAAACGATTGGTTCATCATTCCGTATCAACTTCCGGCGGGAACGATCGCACGCGTCGATGGAATGGCGGTGACGAACGTCTTCGGCGAGCGCACTTGGATTGAAGCTGCTGGCCGCGGGCCGGACGACGCCTGGCAACGCTGGGCGATGTTCAATCTCAGCATCAAAGGCAGCGGCAACGAACCGGCCGACACAAGCATTCTGCTGTTGCCGACAGTTCCAAAAATTCAGGAGAGCCAACCGTGCGAAGAAATCCTCCTCATCCGCGATGAGGTGGCGAACATGGTTTGGGGCGTCGAGAAAACGGTGCCGTTGCCGAGTGGAGAAAGTAAATCCGGCAGCGAAGCGGCCACGGAGACGCTGGCATTTTATCAATCCGATCTGGCGCGTCGGCTTGCGGCCGGACCGCCCGTTACGCCGCCAGAATACAAAGCTCCCATCCGTTATCAGGTGATGACGTCGGTGCCGGAAAATTGGATTCCTTTTATTCCGGTGCACGTGCCTAACGACAATCGCGAAACTCAATTACAGCGCGCGGCGTTGCCGCGCGTGCTCGAAGGCGATCCGGATCCTGCGAAAAAGATTCGGCCGCGTACCATTCTTCTGCGCGAAGGTCTCGAAACGAAAACAGCCTATTTCATTCACGAAGAAGAAGTGCCGCGCTCCGGCGTGCGCGTGACGCAAAGTTTCCAACGCACGCGATGGCGCGATGGTCGCGTCTGGCTCTGGCTCGGAGTGCGCAAGCAAACCGGTCGCGGCGAAGGTTCGAGCGGGCTGGCGTTCGATCGAATTCAGGATGTGAAGATGCCGTAGAGCGTCGAATCAAGACGCGGCTGCGGCTGCGCGTGCTTCGCGTTTGCGAACCACTTCCAGCGTGACAAATGCGGCGATCGCGCAGATCAATGCGCCGATTGCAATCGTTGCCGGTGTTCCGAAAAAATCGGCGACGAAGCCCGCCTGCAAACTTCCCAGCGGCATCATTCCACCGAAAACGAGCGTCCAGATTCCCATGACGCGACCGCGCATTTCATCGGGAACGATCGTTTGCAGCACGGTGTTTGATGTTGAGAAATAAAGCACGATGCCGAAACCACTGAGCGCGAGCAACGCAAGCTCAACATAAAGATTTCGATTGAAAGCGAAGAGAGCGAGACCCGCAGAAAAAATCCAGACACCGCCGAGCGCAAGCGCGCGCGAGGGAAAAGTATGGCCCGCGGTCGCGACGGTGAGCGCGGCAACGAGAGCGCCGATGCCGCTCGCCGCCATCAACATTCCGTAGCCTTGCTCTTCGAGATGGAGCACATCGTGCGCGAATGCCGGCATGAGCACGGAGTAGGACCAGCCAAAAATTCCGACAACGGCGAAGAGCGCAAGAATCGTTAGCGCCCGCGGATGATTCCATACGTAGCGGAATCCTTCCAGCGCCTGACCAATCGCGCTTGTTTCGCTCGGTGCGGATTCGCGTTTCGGCAATCGCATCATCAACAGACCGCTGATGACCGCGATGAAGCTGATACCGTCGACAAAGAAACACATCGCGATTCCGACTTTCGCCATCAGGATGCCGGCGACCGACGGACCGATGATGCGCGCGGCGTTAAAGACGGAGCTATTGAGAGAGATCGCATTCATCAAATCTTCGCGGCTCGTCATTTCGATGACGAACGATTGCCGCGCCGGCATGTCGAACGCCATCGTTACACCGCCGATAACTGCGATGACGATGATCTGCCACGGCTGCACATGACCGCTCCACACCAACGCTGCCATCGTCAACGATTGGATCATCGAACTGATTTGGGTCACGACGAGGACGGAACGCTTCGAATAACGATCCGCCGCCCAGCCACCCCAGGTGGAGAAAACCAGCATCGGCGCTGATGCGCAGGCGGCGACAACGCCGAGCAGCGCTTTCGATCCGGTCAGTTGATACACGAGCCAGCCCTGCGCCGTCGTCGTCATCCATGTGCCGATGAGCGAAATGAGTTGGCCGTAAAAAAAGAGGCGGAAGTTGCGATGACGCAGCGCGGAGAAAGTCTTGCGTAGCGAAATTCCGCCAGTGACGACGCGGCGCGGCCGCCCCGTCATGTCTTCCGGAATGGATGCGGTGGGCGGATTAATTGAACTCATGCGCTACGACAATCGCGAGCGCGCAACATCGATACGCACACGATGCGTATCAAGTTATCGCTCAAATCTCAGGCCGCCGCCGTCTCGCCGCGCGCAAATTCATTCACATGACGCGGAAAATCTGATCGCGCTTTGCGAGGCAGGCCGGACCGACAACGATCAGCGTTTTGCGGAATGACATGGCGCAGAATCTTCCTGTAGCCGCTGCGTTATGCGAGGTGAATTTTTTCTTTTAGCGAGCGAATCAGAATAGCAATCGCCCCCTGCCAGAACTTAAGCGTGTTGGCTCTCGCCATTGCCCTGCTCGTCGTTTTTCTTCAGACCAGGTGCAGTCGAACCGCGCTCGTGTTGATTTCCAGGAACGGCACGGCTCATGGTCTCGGCTGGCGCGCGAGTTTCCTGCACGCGCTCGATCGTGGCTCGCACGCGTGGCAGACTTTCTGGATAATTGTTGCGCAGAAACTCGATTAATCCCTCCCGCAACTGGCAGCGCAAATCGAAGCACTTCGCGGCGTCGCTACTGCTAACCACGACGCGCACCTCGATTGTGTTTTCTTTCGTGTCGGTGACCTGCAAACCGCAGACTTTTTTGTCCCAGTTTGGATTTATTTCTGCGAGCCGTTTCACTTCCGCGCGCAATTCGCCAAGGGGCACCTGATAATCGAGATAAAGATAAACCGTTCCCAGGACGTCGGTGCTGCGTCGGCTCCAATTTTGAAATGGTTTCTCGATGAAATAAGTGATCGGCAAAACGAGCCGCCGAAGATCCCATGTCCGCACCACCACGTATGTGAGAGTGATTTCTTCGATCCGGCCAAATTCCCCTTCCACCACGACCACATCGTCGATCAGCATCGGTTGACTGAGCGCGATCTGAATACCAGCGAGAAAATTGCCGAGTGTCTTTTGCGCGGCGAAACCCAGAACGATTCCCGCAATTCCCGCCGAAGCGAGAATGCTCGTGCCGAATTGCCGCAACGGGCCAAACATCATCAGGATCGAACCGGTACCGATAATCACGACTGCCGTGATGATGATTCTGCGAATGACGCTGGTGCGGGTGAAAATTTGTCGCGCAGCCAAATTATCCGCGACATCGAGGCGATGACCGCTCATGAGACCGCGTTGAATCGCGAGTGTGCCGCGCACGACGAGCGTGCACAGACCGACGATGAGGAGGATGCCGAGTGCTTTCTGTGCTAGCCAGGTCGAATTCTGCGAAAAATGGAAGAGCGGCAGAAGCAGAATAACTGCAAGCAGTGGCACGATGAGCCGCAACGTTTGCCCGATTACCGGCACGATAACGATGTTGAGAACTTTCCCGGTGCGTTGTGCCCAATGCAGCATGCGTTTCTCCACCGCGCGTATGAATTGAAAAATGAGCCAGAGCAGCGCGATGACGCGGCCCGCGTAGATGATGCTCGATAACGTCTTTGCCAGAAGCGTGCGGAGCGATGGATCCGCGATGCCAACGATTATTGGCATGAGAGCGAAGAATCCGCCGAAGATGCACGCAAGCAGCGCGAGCGGTTTCCGCATCGCGGCGGCGGTGAGAGCAAGCCAGCTTTGATGTTCGGGCGATTCGATTCGACCGGCGTGTTTTTGAATTATCCAAAGGGAAAAGCAGGCAATTGCGGCGACCAGAAGGAGCATTGCCACAGATGCGGATAACCGCATCCCCGTGACCCGATCAAAGATCAGTCGAGACAGAAACGCCTGACCACTGCGCGCAGCGAGATCGTCAAGCCAATGCGTGTAGGTCACTCCTGCCTGGTAAATTTTCGCTCGCTCGACATCAGCGTGTTGCGCCGACAGCTCCGTCACGTTTTCTACTGCGGGTGTAGGAGATGCCGCGGCGTGTGCGGCCTGCGCGTGAAGCCGCGCGACGCCGCAGAGTAGAATCGCGATGACGATCAAATGCCTGACGAATCGTGATATATGCGGAATAACCTTCATGAAAATGCCTCCGAGTGTGAAGCTCGGCGGTCTTCGAATTTCCTGAGGCGCATGCGCCGAGCAGAATTTTCCGTTAGCGCGGGTTGAGGAAACGCCAAAGCACTATGGCGCGGATCGACGGCTTGCTCAAGTTGCGAGAAAATTCCTTGTTAGGGGAGCAGACGCGAGTCGCCTGAACACCCCAGAATTTTCGCTACAGCAGCTGATAGGGATCCACGTCGACCGCTACGGCGACGTCTTCGGGGAAAGGCAATTTGTCGAGCACTTCGCGAATAAGACGACTCAGGCGCATGATCGCTTCGCCTCGGATCAAAATGTGAAAACGAAATTGGCCCTGCAATTTTTCCAGCGGCGCCGGCGTGGGTTCGCCAAGAATGAATTCGTCAGGCAACGATTCCTTTAATCTGCGTTTCAGCGTTTCTGCGGAAAATTTCGCGCGCGCTTCGTGCGCGGATCGAACCGTGATTAGAACCGCATGTTTGAACGGCGGAAAATCGCAACGCTCCCGGAACTCGAGTTCCTGTTGGAAATACCCGGCGAAATCGTGATGCCGCGCAAACTGAATCGACGGACTGAACGGCGTGTAGGTTTGCACGAATACTTCGCCCAATGTTTCGCCGCGCCCGGCGCGGCCGGACACTTGGGTGAGCAATTGAAAGGTGCGTTCGCCGGCGCGGAAATCCGGCATGTGCAGAGCGAGATCGGCATTAATGATTCCGACTAAGTGTGACGTTCGGGAAATGCAGACCTTTCGCGATCATCTGCGTGCCGACGAGGATGTCGATCTTTCCAGCGCGAAAGCTTCTGAGCGTGTCGCGATAGGCATCCTTGCGTGTCATCGAATCGGCATCCATTCGCCTAACGACTGCGGTTGGAAAAATTTGCGAGACGTTAGCTTCGACTTTTTCGGTGCCGAAACCGGAATAGATGAGCGCGTCTTCGCCGCAGGCCGGACATTTTTTTGGAACCGCCGCGGTGTGTCCGCACAAATGACAACTCAAACGCGCGACGCCACGATGAAACGTCAGCGCGACGCTGCAATTGGGACAATCGCGCGACTCGCCACAGTTGCTGCAAAGGAGCGATGTGGAAAACCCGCGCCGGTTTAGAAAAAGAATCGTCTGTTCCCGTTTCTCCAGACGATCGGCGATCGCATCGCGCAATTTTCCCGCGAGAATGGCCGCCGCTTTTTCCTTCCGCCGTTCCTGTCGCAAATCGACGATGCGAATGAGCGGCATCTGGTTTTCATCAACGCGTTTCGTCAGCGTGGCGAGCTGATACTTTCCGGTCGTGGCGTTGTAATAACTTTCGAGCGATGGCGTGGCGCTCCCGAGAAGCACGACACACTTCTCGATCTTACCGCGCACGACGGCGACATCCCGTGCGTGATAGCGCGGCGCTTCTTCCTGCTTGTAGGAAGTTTCGTGTTCCTCATCGACCACGATGAGTCCGAGATTCTCGAGCGGCGCGAAAACCGCGCTGCGCGCCCCAATAACGATGCGCGCGCGGCCGGAGTGAATCTTGTGCCATTCATCGTGTCGTTCGCCCTCCGACAAATGACTGTGCAGAACCGCGACGCCGTCCTGAATTTCGGCGAAGCGGCTTTTGAAACGCTCAACCGTTTGCGGCGTGAGCGAAATTTCCGGGACGAGGACGATCGCATTCTTCCCGCGCTCCAGTGCGATCTTGATCGCCTGCAGATAAATTTCTGTCTTCCCGCTTCCCGTTACGCCGTGCAGCAGGATTGGTTTGGCGGATTCGCTGTCGGCCATCCCTTTCTGCACCATGTGCAACGCCGTAGTTTGCTCCTCATTGAGCACAAGGTTGGTCGTCGCGATGAATGTTTCGTCGGCATGCGGATCTCGCTGCACGGCTTGTTCCTCCAGAACGGCGAAGCCGCGCTTTACGACTGCGCGCAGTGTCTGATTATCGAGGGAGTGCTTGCGGAGAAATTCAGCGGCCGGAACAGGTTCGGTCAATTGGGCGATCGCTTCGAGTAATTCCGCTTGTCGAGGCGCCCGGCGTCTTAGTTTTTCCACGTCATCGAAGGAAATCTCGCGCGTGCGCCTAACGAACAATTGTTTTTTCCATCCGACTTCTCCGCGCCGAATCACCTGCGGGAGCAGACTGCGCATGACGGTTTCGATCGGGCAGCAATAATACGCGCTCATCCAGCGCGCCAACTCGAGCAGCGGTTTGCTTAAGACCGGCTTGTCGCCGAGCACGGCTTCGATCGGTCGAATGCCTTCGGCGTGGCTTTCGTCCAGGATGGCGATCACGGTCGCCAGCGCTGATTTCTCACGAAACGGAACGCGCACACGCGAACCAACATCGATTCGGTCGGCGAGAGTCTCCGGCACGAGATAGTCGAGTTCGCGATGGATCGATCGATCGATGATAACGCGGGCGTAGCGAGCGGCGGTCATTGGCAGAAGAGAACTTCTCTGTCTTCACGCAGTTATCCAACTTTCGCTAGGCTGGGAATCGGCCATGTTCACGGCGCGATATGATGCGATTCCTTTTCAAGCTGATCATTTGCCTGCTGCTCGCGGGTGCGGCCGGGCTGTCGTATTTCGCAATTCGATCCGGCGATCCGGTTTACACATTTTACGAATGGATCAGTCCCGCGCGTTTTCACCAATACGACAGTCTCATTCGCGGCGTTGCTACGGCGCACGGCATCGACCCGATGCTGGTGAAAGCGATTGTGTGGCGCGAGAGCAGATTCGATCCAAAAAAATTCGGCGCGGCTGGCGAACGCGGTCTCATGCAGGTAAGCGAGACGGCAGCGAGCGAGTGGGCGAAAGAAAATCAGATTGATAATTTCCAAGTCGAAGAGCTTTTCGATCCAAGAAAAAATCTCGAAGCCGGCTCATGGTATTTGCAGCGCGCGTTGCAGCATTGGCAACATGAAGCGGAGCCGATGCCCTTTGCGCTCGCCGAATACAATGCGGGCGCCAGTCGCGCTCAACGCTGGGCGGGCGGTGACGATGCCGCGATTTCCGCGAGCTCATTTCGCCGCAATATCGATTTCCCGGGCACGCGCGGTTATGTCGACTCGATCATGCAGCGTTACGAGTTCTACAAACGGCGCGGCCGGATGTAGGGAATCCACGTCGCGCCTATGGCCGAGTTATTTTCAGACGCAAAAAAAACCTGTTGTTCGTTCCCATGGCCACGCTTGACTGGATCGTTTGGACTCCATTGTTCTGGACGAGCACCTGATCGGTGGTCTGCGCCGGCGTCCAAGCAAGAAGATCGGTGGATTCTTCCACGGTGTAAGTGATGTCGGTTGCGGATAAAACTTTTGTGTAGATGACCGCGATATCGCTTCCGGCGCGCATTCCCGCAGGAGCACCGGCTGCATCCGGCAATACAGGATCCAAGAAAAAGGCGTACTCACAGAGATTCTGAATTCCGTCGTTGTCGGCATCGCCATTTGGATCGAGCACGCTGTAAATCCAGCCAAGCTTCGAGGAAACTCGCGTGGAATAAAAACCAGATGGAACCGGATCCGGGCCCGTAATTTGGGTATAGGTCGGCGGGTTACCGCCATCGGAGAAGTAGAAATCGCGCGAGTCGAAAAGTGCTGCGTCGAACTGTCCGCCGCCGCTGCTGTCGATGTAAAAATATCCATCGACCGAGTAATGGATTCCCGCCAGCTTCCAGGTCCCGCCGTCGTCGAGGAAAACAGCGCCGCCCGAATCTCCGACGGAAAGATGGCACTCGTTAGGCAATCCATTTTCATCGAAAGTGGCATAAAGCGTTTCGAATTGCGGACCGAGAACGGCAATGCTGGAAACAACATTTTCGCCCCATCGCTCGACGCCGTCACTGGCGCCCCAATACCAGCCGCGCAAGGTTCCGTTAATAACGTCACTGCCACGCTGAGTCCCGCGGCCGATGGCAACAAGATTTTGCCCCACTTCATCCGACTTTGTGTAAAGCGGCGCGAAATAGGGAAACGGTTCCGCCACCTGCCAGATGGCCAGATCGCTCGCTGGATCAAAGAAGTAACTAACGATCGTGTAGGTCGTTCCCTGAAAGGTGAAAACGGAACCAGCCTGGCCAATGTGTTTGGCAGTGAGGAAGAAATTCGGCGCGATTGGCGTCCCGAGAAATGCGCCGAAGATTCCTTCGTATTGCCAGCCACTGCCCGCGAGAGATCCCGTGGGCGCCGAAGTGTTCGCAGTTGGATCCGATGTGTTCAACAAAATGATCGCACGCGCATTCGCGATTTGAATAAGAGCGGCCGCAACGAAGAGAATTACTTTATGCGCGAAGGCGACTCGCTTTTTTGTCATGGGGCTCGAAATGACAAATAACGAAAACGCGTCTCGCTGTCGACGCGCATTGAATTTTCGCTAACGATTTGGAAGCACGCAT
>CAVWVT010000014.1:0-21017 GCA_963758535.1 uncultured Verrucomicrobiae bacterium
CTGGAGAGTGATATGGGAAGCTTCTATGATGGAGGAGTGCTCGAAGTTTCATCGCCTAACATCAATGCGGGAGCTTTCACCGACGTCACGAATGCAGCGGTGGGAGGCAGTTTTGTCACCGGCGGCTATAACGCGACGATCAGCACGAATACCGACAGTTCGATTGTGGGTCGAGGAGCATGGACTGGCAATTCGGGGGGCTACATCACGACGACCGCGAATCTCGGACCGAACGTCAACGGACAAACGATCAAGCTGCGCTTCCGCGTGGGATCGGATAGCACTGTGGGCGTGACGGGCTGGCGAATCGACACCCTGGCCATTACGACAACAAGCTGTGCACCGACGCTGCAAAGCGCTGTCTCCCGAAAGGTACACGGCGCCACACCCTACGATATCCCCTTGCCGCTCACGGGTAATCCCGGAGTCGAATGCCGCAGCGGCGGAGTGAGCAATAACTACCAGATTGTGCTTACCTTCCCGAACGCCGTGACGTTCGCCAGCGCGACGGTCAGCACTGGCACGGGAATGGTTAGCAGCAGCACCGGAAGCGGGACGAATACGGTTACCGTCAACCTTAGCGGAGTAACGAACGCACAAAGGATCATGGTAACCGTGCAGGGAGTAAATGATGGCTCTAATACGGGAGACGTTAGCGTGCCGATGGCGGTGCTGGTTGGCGACGTAACCGGAAATGGCTCGGTGAATTCCACCGACGTAAGTCAGACCAAGGGACAATCCGGCCAGACCGTTACCAATACCAATTTCCGCGAAGACGTTATTGTAAATGGCTCTATCAATGCCACCGACGTTGCATCCGTGAAGGGGCAATCGGGAACGTCGCTTCCATAAAGTTTGTCCACTTATTAAAATCGGAGCAAGCCTGCAACCAAGGTGGCAATATAATTATTTGTAGCGGCGGTCTCTGACCGTCGCACTTGCTCTCTTACTCGTTAGGTAATAACAGCCCGCCGGGAGAAATCTCAGCGGGCTGTTTGCTGGCAGTTTCTTGACAAGACGTGATCCGGGAAACCAGTTAATTAGAACGCCGCTCGTGAAATCTGCTGATCCACTTTTTGTCTTGTCATCCATCACTCGTCACTGATCACCTTCCGAAATGAAGCGAATTTTCCTCTTTACGATAATACTGCTATCCATTGCCTGCGGCCTCCGCGCGGAAGCAACAGCGCCGGATGCGGCCGAGCTCACGAAGTTGCTGCAAGATTTCCTCGCCGGCGCCGGCCGAAATGATGTTGCCATGCACGATCGCTTTTGGGCGGATGACCTGATCTATACGGGGTCGATTGGCCGCCGAATCGGGAAGGCGGATATCATGCGTGAAGTGCGCGCAGAGGGACCGCCGAAGGCGGGTGAAGAATCCACCGTTTACACGGCGGAAGACATTCGCATCCAGCAATACGGAAATACGGCGATCGTCGCGTTTCGCCTCGTCTCGACGAGCAAGGAGAAAGACGGCGCGACGAAGGTCGCCAATTACCTCAACAGCGGAACATTTCTAAAACGAAATGGTAAATGGCAGGTCGTTAACTGGCAGGCCACAGCGATGCCGAAGAAGGAAGAGCAGAAGCCGTAACCCGCCGACAATTTTTCCGCATCTCAGTGCGCGTCGGCTGCACTGATTCTACAAATCTTGCTGCCCGCGTGCTTTGTCTCGAAATTTCACGAAACGCGGTGTATGTTGCGCCATGCCCTCGGCCGGGTGGAAGCGTTTCGGGGTGGCAAAGGCGAGCATCTTAACTTGTCTGGTGTTGCTGCTTGCCGTCACTTCGGGCGACGCCGAGCAACACAAGCGCCTCCCGCTCGAGCCGCTGGAAAAGTACGAGAACGCGCCCATGTACATTTTCAGATTGGGGACCTCGGCGCAAATGGTCTCGTCATTCGGCGCATTCACGAGTGTTCAGGTTAATGTCGATGCGAATGGTCATAACATCATGGGCGATGCCGCGAACGAGCCTTCCATTGCTGTCGATCCGACAAACCACAATAAGATGACTATCGGCTGGAGGCAGTTTGACACCGTGTTCTCCAACTTCCGCCAGGCCGGTCGAGCTTATACGACCGACGGCGGCGCGACGTGGACGTTCCCCGGCGTTCTCCAAAGCAACGTTTTCCGCAGCGATCCTGTGTTGGACTCGAATGATATCGGGCGCTTTTTCTATCTCAGTCTGCTCGAGAATTTCTTTGACGATATGTGGCGCTCGCTCAATGGCGGAGCGACCTGGGCGAGACTCGCGCCGGCAACCGGAGGCGACAAACAGTGGTTCACTATCGATAACACGAACAGCACCGGTCACGGCTTTCAGTATCAGTGTTGGAGCATTGCCGGTAATAATTACAACGGGCGACAATTCAGCCGCTCTATAAATGGAGGCGTGACATGGTCGGATCCGATCAACCTTCCCAACCAACCGGCTTGGGGAACGCTCGACGTAGATTCAGCCGGCAACCTGTTTATCGGTGGCGTCAATCTGAATACAAACCAGAATTGGTGTGACCTATCGATTGATGCAAGGAACGGCGCTGTCACACCGAGTTTTGTCCGAAGCACGCCGGTCAATCTTGGCGGCGACATCGTTTCCGCCGAACCGATAAACCCAGAAGGACTCGTCGGACAAATTTATCTGGTGGTGGATCGTTCGGGGACAGCCAGGAACAACTTTGTCTACATGCTGGCAAGCGTGCAACCGACGGGCTTTACCACAGGCAGTGACGTGATGTTCGTGCGTAGCACCGATCGCGGAGTAACTTTCAGTGCTCCTCGACGCGTGAACGACGACCCGATCAATCACGCGAAATGGCACTGGTTCGGCACGCTCTCCGCCGCGCCCAATGGACGCCTCGATGCTGTTTGGCTCGATACGCGCAACGCGGCCAACAACACCGCTTCGCAACTCTTCTATTCATATAGCACGAACGGCGGAGTCACATGGTCGCCTAATGTCGCAGTAAGCACATCGTTCAATCCCTTTCTTGGTTATCCGAACCAGAATAAGATGGGAGATTACATCAACATGGTTTCGGACAACACCGGAGCCGATGTCGCTTACGCCGCTACCTTCAATGGCGAAGAAGATATTTATCATGTGCGCGTCGCTCCCCTCACCTCCCAACTTCTCAACATCTCGACGCGCGCGCGTGTGCTCACGGGCGACCAGGTGCTCATCGCCGGCTTTATCATCAACGGGTCTGGCGCCAAGAAGGTAATTATTCGGGGACTAGGTCCTTCGCTTGCAGCCGCTGGCCTGACTGGCTTACTGGCCGATCCAACCTTGGAACTGCATCAAGGCAACACCACGCTCGTGACAAACGACAACTGGAAAATCAGATCGAATGGAACCAGTCAGCAGGCAGAGGTCGAGGCTACGACAATTCCGCCGACGAACGATTTGGAATCGGCAATCGTTATGACTCTTAATCCGGGAGAATACACGGCCATCCTTAAAGGCAGGAATAACGGAACCGGCGTGGGGTTAGTCGAGGTTTACGATCTAACCTCCACAGGTAGCTCCAAGTTCGCCAACATCAGCACACGCGGATTGGTTAGCACCGGGAATAACGTCATGATTGGCGGCGTCATCGTCGGCGGAGGAAACAACGTCGGCGCAAGAATTGGTGTGCGTGCGATCGGGCCTTCCTTGAGCGGCATGAGAGTTTCAGGCGCCTTGGCGGATCCAACGCTCGAACTGCACGATTCGAACGGCGCACTATTGGCGGTCAACGACAATTGGAAGATTAACGACCAAACAAATCAATCGCAGGAAGCCGAAGTCCGCGCTGCTGCCCTCGCCCCGACGAACGATTTAGAATCAGCCATCATCACGTCTCTCTTGCCGGGGCCTTACACGGCAATTGTTCGCGGAAAGAACAACACTACGGGAGTCGCGTTGGTCGAGACCTACAACTTGCCCTAACAAGCTTGCTGGGTACGCACTGCCTGTTCGCCATCACGACGCGCTCGCGCGCAGTCTCAAATTGACTCCTTGCTTCTCGGCCATCCTGCGGAGCAATATCTGCAAGTGATTGCGCGAGGACTCAGAATTGTCATTCTCGTTTATTTGTGGGCCGCTCTAGTTGAAGATTCACTCCTGTTCCTGATGAGTTGGTTTGCGCCCAATCTTTGGTTTCAGCTTTTCCACACAGTCACGCCTACTGCACTTGAGAGCGCTTTCCTTCGCCGATCCGGTGGCCAGTGGGCGGCATTCGCACTGGCTCAAGCCATTACTTTGTGGCGCTGGCGGAAGAATCCCGTGTGGCTTGCAGTTACCGCCGGAGTCCGTTTCTCTGACTTGTTCACGGACATCTGCTATGTCCTGGCGGCACCCTCTCTAACCACGCTCGGCTGGATTCTTCTTCTCCCTCCTCCAGTGCTCAATCTTGCGGGAGTGGTGATCATGCTCCGCGGTTACGAACAAGCTCGAAGCAGTCAGATGCCATCGTTGCCTTAACAAAGAATCAGCCGAAGCCAGGTGGATCGAACAGTCCCTTGTTCGATGCCATTAATATCGGTGAAGCCGAAAAAAATCTAGCATCGTTGATGGAGCGGCGGACCCACCTTGCTTATCGTTGCATCTAAGCTCTGTAAATCAATCCATCTGGCTGCTCTTTGTTATTCAGTCTTTAACGAAGCGAGCTCTTTGTTTTGGCGGACCCATATATTCCGCCCACAATTATCCCGGTGCCAATCATCTCAATCAAACCGCCAACAGTCCAAAGCACGAGCAACTTCGGTGGAAACGGTTGCACGGCATAGATCATCATGCGCGCGCCGATTGCCAGTAATTCCAGCATGATTCCAAGTCGAATCCCGGCCGCGATTCCGCCACCGGCGAAACCGCTGGCGTAGATGAGGACAAACGCCAGGGCCAAAATCGCCTGGCCGATGACGATCCAGTGGAAGAGAGCCATCGTTTCAGCGCGCGGTCGGAAAAGATTTTGCACATCGGCGGGCGCATCCCGGAGCAACACGCCGTTGTAGAGCCAGCCCCATAGGAAAATGAAAATGAATGCGACAACGAACGCGAAGAAAAATCGTTTCATGTTCATGCGAAACGTGTAGCGCGTTTCTCCGCCCATGTCGATGCAAAAGCCGGATTTGTCCCAATCAGACTCGCTTCCCGACCTGGATCTTTAACTTCGACATTCCCTATTTTTGAACGACAACCTCATGACCACCGTCTACGGTTGGCACTATGACTAAATTCATTGCGTTAGTGGCAGCAGGACTCTTTGCGGCGGGGACGATGTTTGCGGGCGAACACGGCGACTGCACAAAGAAAGTCGGGAACGAAAAAGCGGCCTGCGAGGTTTCAATGGCCAGTCTCGACCTGACAGCCGATCAGAAGGTGAAGATGGACGCGCTGATGGCCGAACATCATAAAGCCGGTTGCTCCAAAGAGAGCGAAGCGGCTTACATGAAAGAGGCCAAAGGCGTCCTGACCAAGGAGCAATACGCGAAGTTCAAAGCCGAATGCAAAGGCGAGAAAGATAAGACACACGCCTAATCCTGGCACGTGAGTCGGCGCTCTTAGTTGTTGCCGACTTTAATCAGATTAAGCTTCGCGCCGAGAGCAATCTCGGCGCGTTTCGCGTACGGCTCCGGCATTTTTTCGCCCGTAACACGCTAGGTTTCGCGGCTGCGAGTGGATGATTGACGACAACAACTTTCCGACCTTCTCGCGAATTCGCTTGGTCAGGTCGCGCGCTCTAGCGCGACGGTAAGCTAAGAACTAATCGACGCTGGGCTGCGGCACACCTTCGGCCAAAATCCGCTCTATAATATTGCGATGCTTCGCTGCGATGTCGGAAAATCCCAGGCGAGCAGCGATCTTTGAGATATAACGATGCGCAAGCACAAACTCCGGATTCATCGCCAGACAGATCTCAAACGCTTGCATCGCTCGCTCGTACCATCCGAGCCGGGATAGAACTGCACCGAGTTGAAAGTGTGCGATCGGGAAATCGTGAAATAACGATACGGCCTGAAGTCCACACTGCACACCTTCCTCTAATCGCCCCTGCCGCGGAAGGGCAACGCTGAGACCGTAGTAGCTTTCTGCATTATCGGGATCGAGCTCGATCGTCTTGCGGAAAGCTTCTTCCGCTTCCCGCCAGCGGCGCAGGCGCAGATATGCTCGGCCAATCCGGCAAAGTAACCACGGATCGTTCGGTTCGTTCACCGCGGCAGCCTGGAAATGCTCCAGAGCGCCAGCAATGTCTTCCGTTAACCAACACTGAAACGCTCGGAACATCGGCAGCTGTTTTGCATCGGGCTTTGCTATTTCGAGCGCATCGATCGCTCGGCATAGCGCCGCGGTATCGCATGCTGAAACGGCAGCCTGACCAGCAAGAGCAATGTATCGCGGCTCCTTCGGGGATTCCTTCACCAACTCTTCCGCGAGCATGACGGCACGCGCAAATTGCTTCCCGTCCACATACGCGCACGCGAGATTAAATTTCTGTTCCGCGCGCGCGCGGACGATATCGCGCTGAATGTCTTCGCCGGGGGCTTCTAAATAACCGAGCTCCACCAGTTGGTGCAAAGCGGCAGCCGCAGCTTCCGGGTCGTCCTCAATGGCATTTGCAGGTCTGGCGTCAAATCTTGAATCGTGAACTTCTTCCCACGATGCGATTCGCTCAATTTCGGGCGCTTTTTCAAAGGCGGTGACGAGGACCTTGCCTTCCATGTCCTGTCCGACCGGCAGACCAAACAACGTCAGAATTGTCGGCGCGATATCGAGCAGCGTCGCGCCGTGAACAATATCGTCCTTTTTTATTCCGGGCCCCATCAGCGCAAGAACGCCAAAATTGCGATGCCAGTTCGCGGGATCAACGTCGCCCACCGGACGACGCGCATCGTTTAGGAATCCGTGATCGGACACCACCATCACGTGCGCGTCAGCTCCGGCGAGCTCGATGAGATGTCCAAGCATCTGATCGTGCAACTCGTAGATCGCGCCCATCACTCCCTGAAAGACCTCGAAAAGATCGGGCCGCACATGCTCCATGCGCGGCGGATGAAACGGCATGAAATCGTGGCCGATGTTATCAATCGCTTCGTAATACGCTGTGCAAAAATCCCACGGCTCTTCCATCACTGCTGTCGCGATTGCGTGCAGCGAGATGCATTCGGCAAGACGTTTCGCGAAAACTTGAAGTAACCGGCGAACTTCCGCATCGCGTTGATCCAACCGGCCGGCCGCTGGAATGAACTGCAGCAGAGTTTGACCAGTGATTTCGCGCGGATGAAGGCGCAGATCAGCGAGCGACTCGGCAAGTTCCAACGGTTGCACGCTGTTCGGTTGCGGCGGCCACTTATCTGGCGTCGCGGATGCAGGCGCTATCGGAAATTCTTGTGAGACGTAGATGCCATTGATGATCTCCGCCGGATGACTGGCATACCAACCGACAGCATGACAACGCTTGCCTGCCTGAGATAAAATATTCCAGAGCGCTTTGCATTTCCGCGTGCTGCTCGAGATCGGTCGCAACGCGGCGCCGTCCGGTGTCGGCTCGACAAATCCCGTGATCCCATGGTGGTAAGCGCGTTTGCCGGTTGCAATGGAAGTCCAGAGGATCGGCGAGAGTATCGGCTGAAGAGTCATCAAATTTCCCATCACGCCGCTCTCCACCACGCGTTTGAGATTGGGCATTCGCCCCGCGTCGAGCAGCGGATGAATCAACTCCCAATCCGCCGCATCCCAGCCGACAAGTAGAAGTTTCTTCGCTAATGCTCCAGCCATTTGAAATCCGCAACGGAACGCGCAATCTGCACACTGCAATCGCGCGACACTCCTGCGTCCAGCAAGCTAACCAAAAACAAACCGCGCTCGCGCCAAAAATTGACGCGAGCGCGGAAGATTAGAACAAACGAACCGTTAACTCAATTAAGCCGCAGCGCGCTGCCGACGCCATGCGCGCACTCCGAGTGCTCCGGCCACGAGCGCTGAGACGGTCAGGAGCGCTGTCGTCGAAGGCTCGGGAACGACGGTGATCGCGGCGCCAGTATCCTCATAGCTCCAGCTCAGGATTGTGGTTGGAAAACCGGTGCTCGCTGTGGTTTGAATAAAGGCATAACCGAAGTTTACGGCAGACGTGTTTGAATTGACAAACTCAAAGCCAAGAATGTGGATACCCGTTGTTAAAAAATTCGGGTCAGTGCCTGCAGTGGCGGCGGTGAAATTCGAGGACGCATTAATCACCGTGCCGAGCGCCAAGTCCGCATAGACGGACGAGCCAGAGCCGGTGGAAACGCCCATGTTTTGACTGGCCCCAGCGCCTGACCAGTAAAAGGAGAGGTTACCGCCGTTATAAGGATTAAAATTCCATCCCGCCGGTTGACCAGGATCGTTCGCACCGGTCGCCAAGTTGATGTACGTGCCGGTAAAGTCATTCGGTATTACGATCGGCGTACTAAATGTAACAATGGTGGCTTGAGCAGACGGAACCGCTGCAGCCGTGCCGGCAAGTGCCGCTGCACACATACCGAGACGAACCTGAACGGAGCTTGGATCAATTTTAAGTAGGGTTGTCTTTTTCATAGAGTTAGGGTTGAAGAGGAACTCGATATTGAAGGAATTACGACTCCCAAGTCAAGGCTTTATTACGCTTTCGCTATACAGGCTGTCGATACCACTTCGGAAACCAAAATGCTCTACGTGCGCCGGCGTTCGACACTGGATGTTTCCTCTTGGGCGTTTCCCTTTGAACCGGCCCTGGGGTAGACGCCAGTCGCTTCTGCCAGGGGCTTAACACAACCGCCTTTACATTTCACTCCGTCCCGAAGTAGCGATCGCCCGCGTCGCCCAAACCGGGAACGATGTAGCCGAAGTCGTTTAACTCCGGGTCGATCGCAGCGGTGGTGATTTCCACTTCCGGATGATCTTGATGCAGTTGTTTGATGCCGGTATTACAACTGACAAGACAAAGAAATTGCATCGAAGTTACGCCGTGTTGTTTCAAGATTGCGATCGCCTCGCACGCGCTGAAACCAGTCGCGAGCATGGGATCGAGTAAGAGGACGCGCGTCTCACTGATGTTCTCCGGCAATCGCCGATAGTAACTGACAGGGCGCAGTGTTTTCTCATCTCGATAAATGCCCAGATGACCAACGCTCGCTTGCGGCATTATCTGCAAAATTCCTTCCGCCATTCCCAAACCCGCGCGCAAGATCGGGACCAGCGTGACCTGCTGCGAAAGGCGCGCACCGGAACAGGTGCCAAGGGGCGTTTCGATTTTCAATTCCGAAGTCGGCCAGGCTCGTGCTGCTTCTACGGCCAGAACGATGGAAACTTCGTTTAAGTTGCGACGAAATTCCGGCGCGAAGTTGTCTTTGCGCGCAACACGCCGAGTTTCGCAGCAACGAGCGAATGATTGACGACAACGACCTTTCGCGAATCTGCCGAGTTCGTTGTAGCAGGTTGCGCAATCGACATCGAAAACGAGGGTAGACCGCGATGGCAAATGCGAAAAGCCGAATCACGAAAAAGCACAACCGAGGCAAGGCCGCTCGGCGAAGAGCTTCGGTAAAGAAATCGAGTTACAAACGCCGTTATCCAATCGGCGCAGAGTTAATCGGCAAGAACGAAACGCATTTTCGTGTCTGGGCGCCGAAGGCGAAACGGGTGGAGGTGGTGATCGAAGAGAAGAAAAGTCGGGGCGCTCAGGCCCCTCCCACATTTCAGTTAGCAAAGAAAAGGGCGGATATTTTTCGGGGACGGCGGAGGCCTGCGCGGGAAGTCTTTATCGGTTTCGCGTGGATGGAAGTGAGAAAGGTTATGCAGATCCGGCGTCGCGATTTCAACCGGAGGGACCGCATGGGCCTTCGATGGTAGTCGATCGCAATGCGTTCAAATGGACTGACCGCGCGTGGAAAGGGATCACGCTCGAGGGGCAGGTCTTTTATGAGATGCACATCGGCACGTTTACGCCGGAAGGAACGTGGGCAGCAGCGGCCCGGCAATTGCCCGAGCTGGTGAAGATCGGCATCACGACGATCGAAATGATGCCGGTGGCGGAATTTCCGGGGCCGTTCGGCTGGGGCTACGACGGCGTGAATCTGTTTGCGCCCACGCAACTTTACGGGACGCCGGACGATCTGCGACGTTTCATCGATCGCGCACACTCGTTAGGCTTGGGCGTAATTCTCGATGTCGTTTACAACCACTTCGGGCCGGAAGGGAATTATCTCGGGATCTTTTCCGATGATTACATGACGAGGGGCCACGGGAACGACTGGGGCGATGCGATCAATTTCGACGGGCGGAACTCCGGCCCGGTGCGGGAATTTTTTATCACGAACGGCCGTTACTGGATCGAGGAATATCATTTCGACGGGTTCCGGTTCGACGCCACGCATGCCATTGTCGATCGTTCCGACGAATACATCATCGGCGCGGTGGGCCGCGCCGCGCGAAAGGCGGCCGGCAAACGCTCGATCCTTCTCGTGGCGGAAAACGAAGATGATGAATCCAAACTCCTGCGGCCGCGCAGGGAAAAGGGGGACGATCTCGATGCGGTTTGGAATGATGACTGGCATCACAGCGCGCTCGTGGCGCTGACGGGACGCAAGGAAGCGTACTTCCGGGATTTTCGCGGGACGCCGCAGGAATTTATTTCCTCAGCGAAGTACGGTTATCTCTACCAGGGCCAGCCTTACCATTGGCAGGATGCGCCGCGCGGCACGCCGTCTCTCGATCTCGATCCCGCGGCGTTCGTCACGTTTATCGAGAATCACGATCAGGTTTCGAACATTGTGAAAGGAGAACGTGTTCGCTTTCAAACTTCGCCGGGGAAATATCGCGCGATGACGGCGCTGCTTTTGCTTGGACCGTGGACCCCGCTGCTTTTTCAAGGCCAGGAATTCGGTGCCTCCAGCCGGTTTGTCTATTTCGCCGATGTCTCGAATGATTTGCGCGAACCGATACGCAAAGGCCGCACGGAATTTCTCGCGCGGTTTCCATCGATGCGTGAGGAAGCGTTTCGTGAAATGGCAGACCCATCCGACCCGCAGACATTCGCGAGCTGCAAACTCGATTTCTCCGAACGCGAAAAGAACAAGGAATATTACGATCTGCACAAGGATCTGCTGCGTTTGCGAAGAGACGATGCGTGTTTCAGGAATGCGAAGCGCGGCGCCTTCGATGGCGCGGTGTTGAACGAGAGCAGTTTTGTTCTGCGCTTTTTCGGGTCGGACAAAGACGATCGACTGCTGGTGTTTAACTTTGGTGAACGCTACGAGCTCATGCCCGTATCGGAGCCATTACTCGCGCCACCGCTCGGATTCCAATGGGAGACACTTTGGACGAGCGAAGCGCTTCGCTATGGCGGCCCCGGCCAGACGCGCGTGGCGTCCGACCACGAACCGTGGGAGCTACCACGGGAAGCGGCGATCGTTCTTCGTCCGATTCGCGAAAAAGGCCCGCGCCGCAAACCATCGACGGTCAATCAAACGCGGGCGACCTAACCCTCATTCGGTCATCCTGAGCGAAGCGAAGGACCTCACGAGTCATGACAGATTCGCATTGTTCGCGTGACGCAGGCTCGCCAGGGAGGTCCCTCGCTTTCGCTCGGGATGACTCCTGAGAAGAGGTACGCCTAACGTCCAACATCGCTTGCCCCGCGATTTACTAATGATGCCCGAAACAGCCGAGGAGCTTTCGAAACAACCAGAGGTCCCTAAAGAACTAAAACGGACAGGCCGCAACCGCGCGGAGCCGGCCGCCTTAAGACTCGTCTGATCAAGAAACTATTCGCCGGCCTCAACACCGAGCCTGACCGCGTATTGTTTCCGGTTGGTGCGAATCGGTACCCCAAGAACTCAAATCATTCCGTCAAAAACCGGCATTCCCTCTCCCCTTACGGTCGAACATAAAACCGAACCGAGTCGTTACCGTGCGGACCGTATGCGGCCGAAACTTCCAAGTCCGAAATGTTCGAACAATCGGGTTATCCAGGATTCCCGAGCCGCTGGTCTCCACAATTTTTACGTCCGTTACACGGCCCGTTTCATAATCAACAATGAACCGGTACACTCCCCAACTCTGTAGATATGAAAATCGGGCGGCGGTTGGATAAGGCGGCGTCGGCGAGAAAATCGCATTCTTCCGTGCTTCGCGAAGCTGGTCGTTGGTCTTATTCGTGGTCGAAAACGTCAGCGGAATACGCACGACCTTCACCGTATGCGGCGTAAATCGCCATCGGCGGAACGTCTTCAACGCAGCCTGGTCAAATCCACGCTCACCCGTGCTCTTAACAATTCGAGCGTCGGTGACGATGCCGGTTTCATCATTAATGTTCAGTTGAATAAGTGCATCACCTTCCAGCAACCGATTGCTTAGTTTCCGCGGGTAATCTGGGAGAGGGTGGAACGTAGCGTGCATCGCCGCGAAGGCGACCTGGTTCGCAGCCTTCTCGTTTAACTCCGAGGCGCCTAGTCGCAAAAAAATCAGAGAGGAAAAGGCGCAAATGAGCATCGCGCTTCGCGCGCGACCCTTCGGGTTCATCTTTCCATTCTTATCAATTTCCTTCATCGAGGCGAGTCAATTGCGACGACTCATTTGCGCCACGTCGATTCCCCAACGATAACTTCGGTCCGTGAATTCATTGGCCACTTTTCTGTTCATGTTGTTCCTCGCGGCGAGCGCGGAAGGGCAACTCGTACCTTCGAGCCCGACGCCAATTCCGAACGCACCGCAGACGGCAGCGCCAACACCCATTCCTGTATCAAAGCCGTCCAAACCTGTTCCGAAACGCAAACCGAAACCATTGATTGCGTTGCCGAACTACGATGAGGAAACGAGCACGCGACTACAGATTTTTTTGGACAATAACAATTTTGGGCCGGGGAAAATCGACGGGAAGATGGGCGAGTTCTTTCGCAAGGCGCTCGTCGCTTACAAAATCGCCCATGGCATTCCGCCAACAGGCGCGGTCGATAGTTTTCTCGCAGAAGTGCCGCAGCCGTTCACGACTTATACGATCAAACCGGAAGACGAGAAATTTGTCGGCCCTTCGCCATCAAAACCATCGGAGCAAGCCAAGCTGAAGGCGTTGCTTTACGGATCACTCCTGGAGTTTGTGGCAGAGCGATTTCACGCCGCTGAAGAATACGTGCAAAAGCTCAACCCCGGAAAAGACATGGAAAAATTGAAACCGGGCGACACGGTCACGGTGCCGAATGTGATTCCATTTGAGATCGAAAAATTAAAGGAAGGCTTTGTTCCGCCGAACCCGGCATTCGCCAATCGACGGATTATTATCGACACTGTCGAACGCACGCTGGAAATCCGGGAGGGAAATACGCTCATTTACGAATTTCCAATCACGCCCGGCTCGACAAAACTGCCAGCGCCAAAAGGCATGTGGAAAATTCTCGGCATCGCGACACTGCCCTGGTTTCGCCACGACGAAGGCGTGCTCAATTTCGGCGTGCGGACCGATGATTACTTCAATCTTCCGCCCGGCCCGAATAATCCGGTCGGCATTCTTTGGATGGGTTTGAACAAGCCCGGCATTGGCATTCACGGAACAAACAATCCGGAAACGATTGGTCGAGCCGGCAGTCACGGTTGCATTCGCACGGCGAATTGGGACGCGGCGAAAATCAAAGATCTCGTGACCGTAGGGGACGTCGTCGGAATTTATTAGCGCGACGATCTCCAAATGTGGGCGGGATCTCAGTGTCCCGATCTCAATTACTGTCGCGGCACTAAGGCCGCTCCCACAATTCGGATTTCAACAGTCCCGCTCGCCATTGTTCTCGCCTGAGACGGCGAAATCCGCGCGCTTCGAGAAACGGCGATGGATCGATAAGTTCTCGCGCGCTGATTCCAGCCACTGCTCGAAAGAATCGGTGCATGGCCCACAGCCAAATTTGCGCATGCGTTTTCCGAAGCGCGCCAGACGGAATCGAAAAGTCCGCGAGAAGCCAGATGGCGTTTCGCGTCGCCGAATTCGTCAGCGTCTCGACAATCTTCTCAAGCTCACACTCATCGAAACAATCGAGAAAGAAATGCGTGACGACCAGATCGTATGCGTTCTCTTCTGGCGACCAATTCAGGAGATTGCTTTGGATAAATTGGATGCGGTTATCGATTCCAGCGAGGCGCGAGCGCGCTAAACGCAACATGCGAACGCTGGCGTCGACGCAATCGATACTTGCCTCTGGGAAGCGTCGGGCAAACTCTCGCAGAAATCGCCCGTTCCCCTCGCCCGCGATCAACACGCGACGCGGTCTTGGAATTTGATCGAGAAATGCAAGGCGCGCGTTTTGCAGTCTGTTCGCGAAGGCAAGGTTTTCGAGCCACCAATAGTGCGGCGCAATGAGATCGAAACTCACGCGATTCCCAGCGCCAAAAGAAGTAACGGTGTCAGCAGCACGAGATCAGCTAACGCTGTTCGTTCGTCGCGCGGAATTGATTCGCCCAACCAATCGAGGACGCCGAGCAGAACAGCGCTCGTGGCGATGCACACGTAAAGTTGCACAGGTGCTTGTGTGAAGACGGCCGTTGCAATCGCGCAAGCTACGAGCGCCAGGGCAACCAGCTTCAACAAGCTTTGAATTTCATCCCAACGTGTCGCGATGGAATTCTTTTTCTGCGCACGATCGAGCCTTTGTTCCCAAACCGCGATGCTGATGCAATTCAATGAGCAAAGTGAGGCGAAGAGAAAAAAAGCCACGATGAATTTTGCCGACAAATCGAACTTCGAGAAAAACGCGACGATCGTGCCGAATGCGAATAACGACCCAATGCAGATTTCTTTTATCGGAAGAAACCGCCACACATTGCCTAACCAGTAATTAACCGCAAGATAGAGGAGCGAGATAATTCCGATCAGAATCCCTGCATGAATGGTCGGCGGATCGAGTTGCCGCGAGACAACCCAAAGATCGATCAGACCGATGCCGAGGATTGCCGCAATCCATACAGGCTGATGTTGCCGGCAAAATTCCTGTCGCAGCGAGCGCGGACTATTTCCCCGTAAGGTCCACGTGTCCGCCAGGCGATCGGCGAGGTAGATGAGCCATGCGGTCAGGAACAAGGCGGCGCGGGACGCAGGCCCTAACGAGACGTGAAAACTGTGGGCGAAAAACCATTGCCAGGTAATGGCCACGATGGGCGCATCCAGGCAGATAAGATTGAGCCAAACGAAGGGGGAAATTCGGGCTACGTCTTCGCCGCGAGAAGGTTCGTCGCGATTTTCTGTGTCCGAAGCAAGGAGAAGACTCTGAGGTTCACTCATTGATAATCAAGGAGCGGCGGATTCATAGCCGCCGCAAAACGTAAAAGACAAAGTGCGCTTTGGAAACTCCGAAAGCCTTCGCGAGCGGGCCGCCCCTCCTTGATGGCATATTCGCTTCGCCGCCACTGGTCCGCGGGCGGCTGAATCGCGCTTGCCGGTGTCATGGTTAAGCCATAAAATGTTGGGAGGGAACGGCGCGATGAAAACAGAAAGTGGAATACCCAGCAATAACGCGGCTGTCGCCTCTACGCCGAAGCATCTTTTGCAATTCGCGGTCGATCAGCGCTATGACGATTACACACCGGTCGATCACGCGGTCTGGCGTTTCATCATGCGCCAGAACATTTTTTTCCTGAAGGAATACGCGCACAAAGTTTATTTTCAGGGATTGCTCGACACCGGCATTTCGTTTGAACGGATTCCGCGCATTCAGGAAATGAACGACATCCTGGGCAAGATCGGCTGGGGCGCAGTGGCGGTGGATGGATTTATTCCGCCGGCCGCGTTCATGGAATTCCAAGCCTACAAGGTGCTCGTGATCGCTTGCGACATGCGCCAGATTCATCATATCGAATACACTCCGGCGCCCGACATTGTGCATGAGGCGGCCGGACACGCGCCTATCATTGTTGATCGCGAATATTCAAACTATCTGCAACGCTTCGGCGAAGTCGGCGCAAGAGCGATGTCGTCGAAAAAAGATTTCGAACTGTATGAAGCGATTCGACATCTCTCTATTTTGAAGGAATTGCCAAACTCGGATCCAAAAGAGGTCGAGGAGGCGACGCGCGAAGTCGAACATCGCCAGAAAGACCTCGGCGAACCCTCGGAGATGGCGCTCTTGTCTCGCCTGCATTGGTGGACAGTCGAGTACCGGTCTCATCGGGACTCTGGAGAAACCGAAGATTTACGGTGCAGGGTTGCTCTCGTCGATTGGCGAGTCGGTTAGCTGCCTTGAATCGCACGTGAAGAAGATTCCGTATTCGATTGAAGCAGCCGAAACGCCATTCGATATCACGACAAAACAACCGCAGCTTTTTGTTTGTCGCGACTTTCAACATCTTAGCGATGTGCTTGAGGAATTTGCGAGCAGGATGGCGTTTCGCGTCGGCGGTCTCGAAGGAATTACCAAAGCGATCGAGTGCAAGAATACTTCGACCTGCGAATACTCGAGTGGGTTGCAAGTTTCAGGAGTCTTCACAGAGGTCATCGCCGACGCGAACAAGAAACCAATTTATCTGCGAACAACTGGACCGAGCGCGCTCGCTTACAAGGACAAGGAACTGCCGGGGCACGGCCGCGATTATCACAAGGAAGGCTTTGGCTCGCCCATCGGGAATTGGAAGCAGACCGAAATCAGCGAAGGCAAAAACGCGCGGCTTGAATTCGAGAGCGGCGTTGTCGTTGAAGGTAAAGTCGAAAAGATCCTGCGCCGTGATGAAAAGATGCTGGTGATTACGTTTTCAAATTGTCGCGCGAAATACGGCGACCGCGTTCTGTTCGATCCGGATTGGGGCACTTACGACATGGCAGTTGGTGAGCGCATCGTTTCGGTTTTCAATGGCGCCGCCGACAAAGACGCGTTCAATCAAGTCGCGCTCGTGCCGAAAGAACGCACGATCAAGGTTCCATCCAATGCGGAGCGAAAGAAACTCGAGAATCTCTATGCGCAGGTGCGCAAGATTCGCGAGAGTAAGGTTGGTTACGAACGTCTCGGTGAAATTTGGGAGACGCAGCAGGCCGAACATTCCGGCGACTGGCTGCTCTCGATGGAAATTTTCGAAATTCTCGATGAGACAGAGCAGCAGCCTGAGCTGAAGAACCGAATCGAGAAGTTCCTCAACGACAAAAAAGCGTCGACGAAAGATCTATCGACACTGATTGGCTGGGGGTTCCGATTGGTCGAGTATCACAAAAAGCCGGAATACCAGGCAGCGCTGCACGCATCGCCGAAATAGTCGTTATCATTCCGAGCGGAGCGGAGTCGCCTGCCGCGCCGTAGCAACGCGAAGGCGGGAGGAATCTCTCACCGCTACGAGCGGCTCCGCGCCATCCTATTTCCACACGCCAAGCTTCTGCAATTCAGCAGTCGCAAGTCCGGCCCAGTTTGCGTTTGCAGCGGGACTGGCGGGACTCGGATGCAAGATGCGACCAATCTTCGGCGGAGCATCTGGAAAAACTTCTGCGGCCCGCTTGAATGCAAAATCGCCGATGCCAATCAGCCGTTCGGGTTCCAGGATTTCAATGACTTCTCGCAAATGGCGATCGCATGCTGCGAAGAGCGGGATTCTCTCGGATGCCGGCAGCTTGTTCGGGGTTCGATTGCAACCAGTGGCTTCCATGAAAGCGAGCGGGCAGTAGTTCACTACGAAATGCGCGGCGAAGAAATTCCGCGCGCTGCCGAAACGATCGGCGAAAAGTTTCCAGAGACGTTGACCGCTGATTTCAGTGCGCGGGCGATCGAAGCCCGTGATCGGCCGCTTCGCGTGAGTATGTGATGGTTGCCCGATGGGCGCCTGAATTCCGAGCCAGTCGCGAACCGCCGCGATCTCTCCGAAGGGGATTCCGGTTTGCGCCATTCCAAATGGACCCGGATTCATGCCCAGAAAAATCACGCGCTTCTGACCCTGTGCGTAACGCCGCAAATATGCTTCGTGCGCGGACCACGCGTAATCGAGCGGATTATAAACATGCGTGACGGGCGGCCCGAAGCGGAACTCCTTTACCGTATCACGCAAACGTTTGGCCGCCGTGATTACTCTTTGCGATGTGCTGCCGTTTTTCGACAAAGCAGAACGTCTGTAACGACGTTCAGCCAGCGATCAAGTTTTAAGCATGCTCGTCTTTGAAGTGACGTTTGCCTTTCGTCGCTTTGGCGTACTCGTCTTTGCTCAGGATATTCTCCTCAATCTGCATGTCGGTGCGCAGGAAATTCCTGAACCATGCCTCGATCCGTTCCTGCCGCTTCAACACTTCCTCGGTCAGATAATTGGCGTCGATGTTGATGCAGATGGCGCCGACGACGCCGAATTCTTTACGAATAATCGGAATCGTCGTGCACTTAAATCGGCGCGCACCGATGTTGAGCTCGTAGTTAAGCTTGTCTTCTTGCAACAGCTGCCGCTTCTTCAAATCGATTAGCAAATTCGTTGTGCCATCGCGCAGATGTCGACCGGTGACATCATTTTCCAACGCGATCAGTGAATGCCCCGGGTCCGCCAGATTGTGCAGGAGAATTTCGATGCCAGTATTGGGAAACGATTTCCCGATGAGTCGAACGATGCGGACATAATTTTCAAGGTATTCGTTTGTGTCATCCGCAATTTTCGCCCCGTCATATTTGGCAAAAAGTTTCGCGTATTCTTTCTGCTCCGCGGGTTCGAGCTGATCCCGCACGTTATTCTGCTCGCCGATGAAAATAAGTTGCCGCGCGGCGGTATGATCTGTGTTCTTCAGAAAATAATGCACACCCAGCCGAAAATCCTTGAGATCGAACTCGGGAATGTTGTCGCGATTGATCGTGAACGGATAGAAATCGTATCCTTCCAGGTTTCGTCCAAAGTGCTTTCGCTCCCGATACTTTCCCCAGGCAAAACCCACAGCCAGGAAGATCCCCGAGACGATAATCGAAGCGACAATATTGACGACGATTTCGTTACCAAAGGCTGCAATCATAACCAGATGATTGGTGAACCTTTTCGGCCAATCTCCGGGATGGCAACTACAAACTGCCGCTCACCTTGGTGAGCGTAATATTTTCGGCGGCCACATCCGCGGGTCGCGAAAGCGCATAAGCCACAGCTTCCGCAATCTCGCCAGGCGACATCATTTTCTTCCGCGGCCAATCGCCTTCGATCGGTTTCCAAATTTCCGTCTCGGTCGCAGCAGGATAAACGTTGAGGACGCGAATGCCGCGCGGTCGCAATTCTTCGCGAATGGATTGCGACAAACCTTCGAGCGCGAATTTGCTGATGCAGTAGCTGCTCCAGTTCGCAAAACCGGTCCTGGCAGCGATGGAAAGAATGTTCACGATGCTCGCCCCTTTCTTCATGTTCGCGCTCAGCTTTTGCGTCAGAAGAAACGGTGCAGTGACATTTACGGCGAAGGTTCGGTTCCATTCCTCGAGCGAAATCGAATCGAAAGGTTTGACGACGGCGATGCCGGCATTGTTGATCAAGACATCGAGCGGGTCGGAACCAACCTCTTCGATCAGGTTCTCAATCTGCGAACTCTCAGCGAGATCGTAACGCAATGAGATCGCACGCGCTTTTCTTGCCTCGACCGACTGACATGTCAGCGCAAGCGCGGCCGCATCGCGACCATGAAGAAGAAGTGTGGTGTCCGGAGCGGCGAGTTTTCCGCGATCGCGCGGCCGATACCACGACTCGCACCTGTGATGAGGTAACGTTTCATCGTTCCATTCTGGGAGCGCAGGCTGCCAGCCTGCATCAGCCGGCAGCTTGCCGGCGCCCGTCCAAAAACAATCGCTGAGGCGTAAATGGCCGCGGCGCGGAACACATCGGCAAGCTGCCGATGTGGGCAGGCTGGCAGCCTGCGCTCCCCAGAACAAAAACATGCGCGTCATATTTTCCGCAGTGTAAATCGGTTATTGTTTGTTTCCCACAGGCGCAGCCTAACGAGTTGCTCGTTCAAGTGCGGATTCAATCTCTCCCAGAGCGTGCGCACAATGTTTTCCCCGGTCGATGGCATCTCGCGAAAATCATCCGTCTCGAGGTCGAGATGTTTGTTATTCCAGAGTTGCAGACTTTCCTCGAGCGCGTTCTGCATTTCCGCGAAATTGTAGAGTACACCGCTCCGCTCATCGTATCTGCCACCAATTGTCGCTTCCGCTTCGTAAAGATGGCCGTGACCGAGCGGATTACTGCATTGCCGAAAAGCGAGATGTTTTCTGGTTCGGAAAGCTCGCTCAATTGCAATCGATGCGCGGCGCTAAAGCTTCGCCGCATTCCGAGGAAGAACTGTTCGTCACTCCAATATTCCGCAAAGAAATCGTCGCGTTCGTGCAACCGCACACGGTGAATGGGCAATGTGGCCGTGACCCGCTCGTGGACGTACTGCGCCAGGCTTTCCGTCGTTATCGGCCGACGCGTCAGGCCGACAACATCATCGTTGAGATTCTTATGATCCAATTCCTCACGAATTCCGCGAATGCACCCTTCGATCATGTCGTATCTCACGGCCGGAGTAGAGTTCTCTCGAAATGTCAGACGCACACGATAGTTGTGGCCGTGCAGCGAAGTCGAGACACCGAAGAGCTTTGCATTCTCCTCCGCGCTAAGGTGCGGCGACATGGTTCGCCGCGCCGCTGAGAATTCGAACCAGTAGTTCGCTTCCGAAACCGCATCGGAATAATACGTGGCACTACGCTGCGGTGTCTCGACGAGATGAACGGCAGCCAGACTGGCACTCAAATCTGCAAATAGCGGAGAAGTTTCAGAAAAATGTGACGCGCCTAATTTTCCGCTGTCGGCGTGTTGTTGAAAATGCTGGATGATCTTCGTTCAAGAATCTGTGATCGAAATTTGCGGATACGATTTGCAGGGCACGTCTCTTGATCTCGTTAATGTTTACGAGCATTCCGTTGGCGGGATTGGGATCCACCCGACAAAATGAAATAGGCGATGTAGTTCCGGCCGGTTCCATAATGCGCAGATGTTTCTGGACCAAATGGAGGTGAAACTTCTCTGTTGGCTCCAGTCTGGATCAGAAAAGCCGGCGCGAAGCCGAAAACTCGA
>CAVWVT010000015.1:0-399692 GCA_963758535.1 uncultured Verrucomicrobiae bacterium
TGGATCAATTGTGTTGAGATCTAAAATTCAGAAATAAGACGATGTGCTTTACGGTGCGGAAGGGAACGGCGGGTAAACTCCATTCGGAATGTTTAAGCAGGTAATTACATTTTCGTAATAAATAGTATTGACTTCCAGAGGAGAAAACATTGACATGTGGCGAGCTTTCCGCCATTTCCGCGCGCTCAATTTGAATCAACCTTAACCGAAATTGGGAATTTCTTGGGGACGGCGCAGGGAGTGATTGTTTGACCGCATCTGCTACGAATTATGGAACACATCAGCGCTTTTTTGGGAACGATTAGTAGCTCCCCGGCCCAGACCTTTTGCACGAGACATCGATCACGATAGTTAGCCAACCAGACTGCTCCTTCACATATGAAAAAAACGCCCACACTTTTGCTGGCTCTTGTTCTGGCCAGCACTTTATCTTTCGAAGCCTCGGCCCAATCGAACTTTTGGTCTGTAAACACTCAAAGCCATGCCGCCATTCGGACCGACAAGGCTGTGGCAAGGCTCTCTTATCCTAAGCAGTTCAAACTGTACAATCTAAATATTGAACCGTTACGGCAACAGCTGTTTTCGGTCGTGGACAACAATTCGCTCTCCACGGTCATTGTCCTGCCGAATGCCGACGGCCAATACGAACAATTTGAGGTATTCGAGGCGTCTAACTTCGAACCGGATTTGCAGGCGCGATTCCCTGAGATTCGAGCTTATTCCGGCAAAGGCATTACGGATAAGTACGCAATTCTAAAATTGAGTATTTCGCCGCAGGGAATCCAAACCATGGTTTTCCGGACGGGCAAAGAAGATGAATTCATTGAAGCCTACTCCCGGGACCATACGGTTTATTCGGTATTCAAGTCGCACCGGCAGAAAGGGAAGTTGCCGTGGACTTGTTTTACAAGGGACCAGCGAATGGCCACGGGCATTAACTCCCAACTTCCTGCGTCGCCTTTAAGTAATACCGGTCAAATAAAAACGATGCGCCTCGCGCAGTCCTGCAACGGCGAGTATTCCAACTACTTCGGCGCGTTCAACGCGAGCCAGGTTGATTTGGTCCTGGCTGCTTTTAACGCGACGCTGACCCGGTGTAATGGTGTTTATGAAAAGGACCTGGGCCTGCACCTCAATCTTATTGCTCAAACCACCGCCGTTATTTACTACGACCCGGCCACGGATCCGTATACAAGCCTGGGCCAATGGAATGGCCAACTGCAGGCGACGTTAACGGCAAATATCGGCGAGGCCAATTATGATATCGGCCACATGTTCGGCGCTTCGGGCGGTGGCGGAAATGCCGGATGTATTGGCTGCGTTTGTGTCAACGGACAGAAAGGCAGCGGAATTACTTCGCCCGCTGATGGAATCCCCATGGGCGATAATTTCGATATTGATTATGTCGTCCATGAGGTGGGTCATCAGTTGGGGGCGAATCATACTTTTTCCTTCCAACTGGAGGGGACCGGTCAAAATAAAGAAATCGGTTCCGGCATCACCATCATGGGTTATGCGGGCATCACGTCCCAGGACGTAGCGCCCCACTCGATTGACATTTATCATGAAACTTCCATCGCTCAGATTCAGGCCAACCTGGCTAACAAGACCTGCCCGGTAACTACCGTTATGACCGCTAACCATGTCCCCGTTGTTGCACCGGTTAGCAATTATACCATTCCTATCACTACGCCCTTTGCCCTTACCGGTTCCGCTACTGATCCTGAGAGCGATCCAATCACTTATTGTTGGGAGCAGGATGACAATTCAACAACAACAGGGAACAACAGTGTGGCGAGTCCTACGAAACTGACCGGTCCAAACTGGTTATCGTTTAGTCCAACGGCGTCTCCGACCAGATTGTGCCCCAAACTATCAACGATCCTGTCCGGTTTATTTATTACGCCCACGTTGCCGGGAGGTGATGCGGTTGCAAACATAGAGGCACTAAGTTCTGTTTCCAGAACGCTAAACTTCAGGTTAACAGTCAGGGATAATCACCCTTACGTTCCAGGTTCGACGATAGGTCAAACTCAGTTTACCAACATGGCGGTGACGGTGACAAACACCGCGGGCCCATTCAAGGTAACATCGCCTAATACCAATGTGTCCTGGGCGGGTGGTTCGGCTCAGACAATTACCTGGGATGTCGCTAACACAACGCTCCCGCCGGTCAGCACGGCAAACGTCAAGATCTCATTATCCACCGATGGCGGACAGACTTTCCCGACTGTGTTACTGGCAAGTACGCCTAATGACGGATCCGAGGTAGTCACGATTCCTGGCGGAGCAACTAACACAGCCAGGATGAAGGTCGAAGCCGTCGGCAATATCTTTTTCGATATCTCAGACACAAACTTCACCATCACGGGCAACCCCGCTCTTACGCTGAATACCGCCGTCTCGCGTAAAACGCATGGAGCCGCCGGTGACTTCGATATCGATCTGCCTCTGGTCGGCACGCCGGGCGTGGAATGCAGGAGCGCCAACCCAGGTCATACTCTGGTTTTCACTTTCACGAACAACGTGGTTAGCGGTAGCGCCAGCGTGACGAGCGGAACGGGCAGCGTTTCGGGCAGTCCGACTTTCGCCGGCAACACCATGACGGTGAACCTCACTGGGGTAACGGACGCTCAGACTGTCGGCGTTACTTTGTCGGGAGTAACCGACAGCTTTGCCCAAGTCCTGCCCAGACACGGTGGTGAACGCAAGCGTTTCTCCTGGGTGATGCAACTGGAAACGCCACGGTGAATGCAACTGATGTTTCACAGGTCAAAATTCAGTCGGGCGCCTTAATCGGCGTGGGTAACTTCCGAAGCGACCTCAGTGCGAACGGATCGATCAACGCTGGTGATGTCAGCATCGCGAAATCCACGTCTGGTCACTCCGTGCCATAGCCATCTCCGCAACTCCTTATGCTCATTGACTGCGCCGAGCGCTTTTGGGGAAAAGCTGAACGCTGAAACTCTGAAAGCTGAAAGACTGTACGTCCACAGATTACACAGATTTACACAGATTCTTGGTGGGGTTGCTTTTAAATCTGCGGAAATCGGCGAAATCTGTGGATCAATTGTGCTGAGATCTGAATTCAGAAATAAGACGATGTGCTTTATGGCGCGGAAGGGATGGGCTCTTGGGGAAAAAGCTGAAAGCTGATCCGCCTTCAAAGATTACGGCGCGACAAGAATTCTGAAAGACTGTACGTCCGCAGATTACACAGATTCGCACAGATTTTTGGTTGGGGTTGCTGTTAATCTGCGGAAATCCGCGAAATCTGTGGATCAATTAACACGGCGATTTCACCGCAGAGGTCGCAGACAAAAAAACAAAACAACTCTGCGTTCTCCGCGTGCTCTGCGGTTGATACACCGCTGACAATTGAATGCCGAATGCGGAATTCGGATTGAGTAGAATAGGGGATCAGTCCTAGAATCTCGACAGATTTCATTTCCGCAGCGAAGGAGAAATATGAATGACGAGTCGAAGTCGGCGCCACCGGATCAGCCGGTACCTTCCCCCAAGCCAGCTGGAAGCGAAAAAGGCAAAGTTTCAAAAAAACGCAGGTTGCGAACTGCCCTCATCGTCATCGGCGCGATCGTCTTTGTCTTCGTCATAATCCCGAAAGCGTTTCACGCGTGGCACACCGTTTCGACTGATGACGCTTATGTAAACAGCTACGTGACCTTCGTCGCGCCGCGGGTGAGCGGACAAGTAGCACGCGTTTTAGTCGACGATAACAATCGGGTCAAGAAAGGCGATGTGCTCGTCGAACTCGATCCCGAACCGTACCGCGTCCAGGTTGCGATTAAGCAGGCTGCGGTCGATGCCGCGCAAGCTAATCTGGTTGTGGCGCAAGCTACGGTGCGCAGTCAGATTGGGCAGGCCCGAAGCTTGCGCTTCAAACTCCAGCACGCGATTGAAGACGTGGACAATCAAGCCGCGCTGATCCGGGCGCGCGTCGCCACGTGGGAACAGGCGAAGGCAACACAAGTGCTGGCCCAGGCCGACTTCGAGCGCGCGAAGAAATTGATCGAGACAAAAGTATCGAGCAAAGAAGAGTTCGACAAAAAACGTGAAGAGCTGGATGTCGCAAACGCGCAGGTAAAGCAGGCGCTGGAAAACGTTTATCAGGCGCGCGCCGCTCTCGGCTTGCCCGCGCAACCGGCTGAAGGAACGAACCTCGCCGATGTTCCGCCCAATCTCGATCAAACTTTTTCCTCGGTCCGCGAAGCACTCAGCGGGCTATTGCAAAGCGCCGCGCAACTCGGCGTGGTCCCTTCGTCCTGGGACTTGACGCCAAAAGAAACGCTCGCGGAATTTTATCGGCGCGATCCCGGTGGCGACATCAACAAGATTTATGCCCAGATCATCAAGACTGCGCCGGGATTGAAAGAGGCGGAGGCGAAGTTAATGCAGGCGCAGCGCGATCTTGATGAAGCAAAACTTAATCTGAGTTACTGCACCGTCGTGGCGGAGATCGACGGTGTGATCACGCGTCGCAATGTTAACCCCGGGAACAATGTCCAGGTGGGCCAAAGCTTGATGGCGATCCGTTCGCTGCGCGACACCTGGGTGGATGCGAATTTCAAGGAAACGCAACTGCGCAACTTGCGAATTGGCCAGCGCGTCACAGTCGAGACGGACATGTACGGGAGCAGACACAAATTCGAGGGACGCGTATCCGGTTTTACTTTCGGCACTGGCTCGACGCTGGCGTTACTGCCACCTCAAAATGCAACCGGGAACTACGTAAAAGTCGTGCAGCGTTTGCCGGTCCGCATCGATTTAATCAATTACGATCCTGACAAAGTGCCTTTGTTCGTAGGTCTTTCGGTTACGCCATCGGTCGATTTGTGGAGCAAGCCGACCGGACCGAACGCTGGCAAGTTTTTGCAGGAACCGGTTCCTCAGCCCGTTCCGGTCGCCGGAACGACGCCGACGAAGTGATGAACTCGTCGTCAATCGCCGTTCCGAGTTACTCGGGAGCGGCCATTCCGCGCACCATCAATCCGTGGATGATCGCGCTGGCCGTCGTCATTCCCACGTTCATGGAAGTGCTGGATACGACGATCGCCAATGTGGCGTTGCGTCACATTGCTGGCGGGTTGTCGGCGGCGGTGACCGATGGTGAGTGGGTCATCACGAGTTACCTGGTGGCTAACGCCATCATTCTGCCGATGTCCGGCTGGCTCTCGATTCGCCTTGGCCGGCGCAACTATTTTCTCCTGTCCATTCTGGTGTTCACGACCGCGTCGGCTTTATGCGGAATGGCTACAAGCCTGAACATGCTGATCTTCTCACGTGTTCTGCAGGGTCTGGCTGGCGGCGGATTGCAACCCTCCAGCCAGGGGGTATTGCTGGACGCGTTTCCGAGAGAGAAACAAGGCGCCGCCCAGACGGTTTTCGGTATTGCTGCGCTGCTCGCGCCAGTTGTGGGACCGACTCTCGGCGGCTACATCACGGACAATTACGGCTGGCGCTGGTGTTTCTATATCAACATACCGGTGGGAATTCTTGCGCTGATGATGGTCAACGCTCTCGTGTTCGATCCGGCTTATCTCAAAGCACAAACTGCCGAGACGCGAAAAGAGCATCGACCGTTCGACACGCTTGGGCTTTGCCTTCTGGCCGTCACCATGTGTTCGTGGGAGCTTTTGCTGACCAAAGGCCAGGAATGGGATTGGTTCGGTGATCCATTTCTGCGCGTGCAAACGCTCGCTCTGTTGTTCGTCCTTGGTCTCGGCGGACTCATTTTTCGCGAGCTGCGATTCGCCAATCCGCTCGTCAATTTTCGCACGTTGAAGGACCGTAATTTTTGTGCGTGTTGCATCATCATTTTCTGTGCATTCGCTACCCTCTACGCCAATACGGTTAGTCTGCCTGTCTTGCTACAGTCACTTTTCGGATACGATGCGACTACCTCTGGCTTGGTTCTGTCGCCGTCCGGCGTTTTCGCCATCGTCATGCTGGCGATTGTTGGCCGGCTGCTTGGTCGCGGCGTTGACGCACGTTATCTCATGGCGGCGGGCCTCTTCCTTATGGCCCTCGCAGGTTATTGGTTCTCGCAATTGAACCTCGAGATCAGTCCCTGGCAGATTGTCTGGCCGCGTGTGGTCTTTATTGTTGGGTTATCCACGATTTTTGCGCCGCTCAATGTCGCGGCGTTCCTGAATATTCCACCTCAACTCCGCGGCGCCGCCGTCGGGTTGTTGGCCCTTCTACGCAATGAAGGCGGCAGCGTCGGGACATCACTCGCACAAACAATTCACGAACGTCGCGATCAATTCCACAGCTTGCGATTGGGCGAAAATCTCGATCAGCTCAATCCTGCGGTAACTTCCTACCTCCATCAGGCACAGTCAGTTTTTCTCCAACACACCGGCGACCCGGTCGCAGCGAAACAAATGGCACTGCAAACTCTCGCCAACCTGCGTGAACAACAATCCTCTGCCCTGGCCTACTTCGACACATTCTTTGTCTTCGCCGTAGTTGCGCTCGCCCTGGTCGGCCTGGTCTTGCTCATGAAACGATCGGTCGCCGCCAAAGGGGCGCACGTCGCGGCGGAATGAGATTAGACCTTCTGAAGATAACGGAGCCTTGGCGTTGTACCTAAGAGCTTTCGATCCGTGGGTCGTCCCTGGCATCGATGTATTCAAGGCCTAGCGGCCCAATCGCCGTTACCTGCGTGATGTACTCACCGGACTTTGCCCAGTGAAAGTGGGATGTGTTGCCAGGTAGAATGATAACGCTGCCCGCCGGATACGCCTGTAACTTCTCGGCGTCGAAATTATCACCTAAACCGATATAGAAGATCCCAGATTAGCTGACGCTGTATTTCGGGAGTTCTGGAATTATTTCGGATAGGCGGTGCGCAGGATCTGCAGGAGCGAGGTGTTGTCGGGATAATGAATATCCAGGATGCGCCATGTCTTGTCGGGCTGCTGCTGAAAGACGAACCGCAGCTCATGCGCTTCGCCGTTGTCTTTGAACGTGACGATGACGAGCGCGACGGCGTTATCGCCCGGACCGGCTGATGTGTTTCCCGATTGCACCCCACTGGACCGCGCCGATCTTGAAGTTCTTCACCTGCGGATCCTGCGAATCATACAGCGGGTCGAAATCAATTGAGCCAATCTCGTCGTCTGGCCTGGAGGCGTCTTTCACCATGAGAGCGGCCAACTCTTTCGTGAAGTATCGCTCGGCGAGACTGCGATTCCTGCCATCGAAGAACGGCCCCTTATGCGCGTCGTGCAGTTTATAGAGCTGCCTCAGAATGGCATCGGGGTCGGTGCCCTTCGACTCTGGTTTACCTGCGAAAGCGGTGAGCGTGGCAAGTGCGAGAAGAATTCCAACGAAAGCCTGACGGATATTCATGAGGCGATACTTTGCCGCGGAAGGATCAATTTGGAAATCAAAAAGCCAGGAAAATGAAAACGGATCCGCCTTCAAAGATTACTCCGAACTCCGAAAGTATTCGCGAGCAGGAGTATTCGCGAGCAGGCGGCGCGAAAAGAATTCTGAAAGACTGAAGACTGAGAATACTGACGACTCACGCGCCGTGGCGCGCAAGGTGTGCGATCAGCGACGAACTTCTTATGTGCTCTTGGGTTTGATCTCGCCGCTTAGCAGGCGTTCCAGATCGGCGGTCACGTTGAGCTCCTTCGCCCAATGTCTCAGGTAATTCTTATCCAGGGTATCTGCTTGCACGGCGACAACGCCTGCGGCATCGCCCAGCTGGCGGTCGGAGGGGGATACGCGATTCCACAGGAGCTTGTGCAAAATGACATCTTCACCAGTGGATATCCACGCGAGTTCGCCGAAGAGGGTGACCTGAACGCGTCGTTGAAGCATTTCTCGATCAAATGGTTCAGGCTGGGTCTGCCAGAAATCGACCTTCAAAGCGGAACGCGTATCGATGGCATTGAATTGGTAAGGCGGTTGTTGCGCTGCACGCACTGCCTTCTCGTCGATATAAAAATCACCGCTGAATTCTCGAATGATGGTTATTCCGGCGGGATCAGATAGTTGCACGACAAAGTCCAAATCGTGGGTCGTTCGGGGAATGCCCCAATAGTTGCTGGCCATTGAACCGGTGAGGTAATAGGTCACACGGGACCGATTCAAACGGCGCAAACAATCCACGAGGAGTTCGCGCTCATTCATTTCGCGCGAGCCAACTCGAGGCGGCTCTGCAGTAATCGCTCCACCTGCGCAGCATCGGCGGTGGGATTCTGCCGGCGAATGCCTTCGCGCGCGACATCGCAGGAGAGTTCGTGCAAGTCCAGAGCGATCGCCAACCGTTGCTCGCCCGTCATCTGACGATAATAATCGATTTGTTTTTCCAATGCGGCAGCCGCGGTCACGAGTCTTCGATAATCCAACTGCCGTTCGCTGACAACTGTGGCCATTTTTCGACCGGCACATGTTCGTGGCTAGGCACTCTGCGTTCTCCGCGTGCTCTGCGGTTATTGCTGCGAAAGAATTTCTGCGACTTTTTCGATCGTGTTGAACACTCGCGCTCCCGCGCTCGCGGGTTCCAACTCGCATTCAGAATTTCGGTGCTGACTTTACCGCAGAGATCGCCGAGGCCGCAGAGAACAACCAAAATAACTCTGCGTTCTCCGCGTGCTCATGCGGTTAATGCGGCGAAAGAATTTCTGCGACCTTCTGAATTGTGTTCCAATTCCTGTTCGTCGCTGCGACACCGAGTTGCTTCTCGATCTTGCCGAGGTAGCTGATCGCTTTCATCTGCCGGCGATATACACCCAGGACGAATCGCCCCTGGATCGCAATGACTTTCAGCAACCAGTCGTCGTCCGACGGCAGAGCAAGGGGAAGAGGAAACGGTGGGCGAAGTGGTTTGTGCAAGACGTTCACGAAACGTGTGATGTCCGGGCCTGAAGGCTGGCGTGAGAATGGATCCTTTGATGCGAGCCTGATGATGTCGCGTGCGGGACAAATCATGATCTCGCATTTGACTCCGAAAGCTTTCGCGAGTTGAACGGCAACTGCCCGTCGCAAAACCGATTCGCTCACATCTTCGCGCACCACAAACGTGCCGACCGCGCCGATGTTAACGACACCGAATTTTGCCAATTGCTTCGCGATTTGCGCAGGTTGGCATCGATTGGTTCCACCGACGTTTACCGCGCGAAGAAATACGACGGAAGGCACGGAAGAAAAGTAAGAGGTAAAAAGTGAAAAGTAGGAAGTCCGAAATGTATTGCGCGTAAAGGGCGGCCGGAATTTCCCAGGCGTCCGAAGCCAGTATGCCGGGCGATTTTATTATATGAGAACGACATTGCTAGAAAGCGACGCCTCTTCGACATCGCGTCGTAACGAAACCTGCGAAAGGAGTGAAGATGAGTGAGCGGTTGAATTATTTTCAGCAATCGCCTGAGCTGGGAAAGAAGCTTCTCGAGCTAAGTCAGGCTTCGGAGAAAAGTTCGCTGGGAAATACTATTCGGGATCTGGTAGACATCCGAGCGTCCCAGATCAATGGCTGCGCGTTTTGCGTGGATATGCATTGCAAGGAGGCAAAGATTCACGGCGAACGCGAGCTGCGCATTTATCACATCCCGATCTGGTGGGAGTCCGCGTTATTCTCGGAAAAGGAGAAAGCGGCGCTGGAATGGACAGAGGCGGTGACAAGGCTCGGACTGCATGGAGTGGCCGATGACGTCTACGAGCGCACGCGAAAACAATTCAGTGAGAACGGAAATCACGGAGCTGACCTTTGCCGTCGCCATCATTAACGCGTGGAATCGGCTCTGCATCAGCTTTCGCACAGCGCCGGGATCAGCTGACGAAGCTCTTGGCCTAACGAAAGCCGGTTTGAAGTAGCGGGGCGCAATTGGCTGGCGCGATTTCAGGTGGATCGGCCGGTCCGCGTCTGGGGAGCGCACGCGCCTCGCGTGTTGGTGATGGCGCCCTCGCCATCACGAACTTTGCTTTTTAACATTCCCACTGGAAGTCTAAACCAGTCCCAGAGAAGGTGGATCCGGTCCGCAGATTTGAAACTCGCTCGTTTCCCAACTCTCTCGCCGCTACCCTCGCGACTTTACCTTCCATGTCGCTAATCCCATTAGCTCCATTCACAGATTCCATTTAGTCAAAGAAGACAGATCGAATCAGGTCGAAGACTCGCCGTGGCGAGAAATCAGGAATTAGACTTGGATCCGACAAAGCCAAATGCTGCAATTCCAATTCCTACTTCATCCTTTTGCCTTCATACTTTCTTCGCGCCAGCCTGGCGACATTCCGCGGTTTGAACCGGATGCGGAAGGCGAGCCCGCGCCCCACCGAAGCAATGTCCCGTAAGGCGAAGCCTTTTACCTGGCTCGTAAGTGTTGTCGACGAGGTGAATGATCATCTTGGGTCGATGTGCGCGTAACTAACCTTTTCTGAGAAAATAATTTGCGCAGCGCGCAGATTGTGTTTTTTTCCATTGCTCGCTGGTCACTGCCAGACGGGCATGGTTGGAAAGCAACACTAAACGAAAGGACAGTTATGTCAGTAACAACGCACAAGCTGCGTGTAGTAGAAGCGCGCCGTATTAAGCATCCGGTGCTCGATAAAGTCGAAAAGCACTACTTCCTCGTTCGGGCGAAAGAGATGCCCACGGGAATTCGGACCGATGCGAACGCTCGCGATCCAGAAGGATTGAACCGTCGTGTTTACCGCGATGTTCAGGAGAGCCTTTTTGGGCGAGGCGGCGTTCCAGCGGGTACATTCGACCTGTTGAATAAGGGTATCGTATGCCTAGCCGAGTCAGTTCAGCGCCTCGGTGACGATCATACGTACGAAATCACAATCAAAGACGGACAGGGTATCGTCGATGGTGCACACACATATAAAATTGTCTGTGACGCACAAAACGATGCCGACCTACCTAACGAACAGTGCGTCGAGTTTCAAGTCCGCACCGGGGTTGAGTCAGAGCTCATCACAGATATCGCTCGCGGCTTGAATACTGGAATCCAAGTTCGGCCCCACAGCCTGGATAACTTGGAAGGGAAATACGACTGGATAAAAGACGATCTCCGCAAGGAGAAATATTTCAGTCGCATCGCGTGGCGCGAAAGCGATGACGGCGACTATGATGTCCGAGACTTGATCTCAGTTATGGAAGCGCTAAACGTGATCGATTTCCGAACGACAGTGGAACTCATCCTGTTGCTTCGTACAAAAGTGGTCGTTGCCGGCGAAGAAGTTCTCCGACGATGCCGACCGCGCAAAAGGCGATTTGAACAAATCTACGTACTATCGATTGCGCCCAATCCTCCGAGACGCGCTCGTGCTATGGGATACGATTCGGCGTGATTTCCGAGAGGTGTATAACGCAGAAACTATGGGACGGGGCGGTCGGCTGGATATCATCGAGAAAGCTGGGGGTAAGCGTTCATTCGACTTTCCTTCGCTGGGCTCCAGCCATCGGAGTATCGCCTCACAAAAGGGGCGTTGTATCCGATCTTCGCCGCCTTCCGTAACAAGGTAGGACTGAGTGCAGATGGCGAGGCGCATTGGGTCGGCGGATTTCCGGAGGTTCTGGAACTCTGGAAGCAAGCTGCGCCGGAGCTAGTTCGACAGACGAAACAAGCAATCGACGACATCGGACATAAACCGGACCAAATTGGGAAAAACCGAGGTCATTGGAACAACATGCACCAAACCGTTGAGCTAATGATTCTGCGCCACGAATTGAAAAAACGCGGCAACGGAAAAAGATAACCGGAGAATAGGCGGGTGGAGTACATCTCCACCCGCGCTCCGTTTCGATTCGAAACGAAAAAGTTTGCCCGCGAATTTATGTCGCAGACTTTCGCAGTCTCCGTGTCGCTAGCCGGAATGCTTGAAAACGGATGAGCTCGTCTAACGTATGATACATTTCTTCGCTCGTAGTCGATTCTTTCCATGCGAAGGCGCTGCCTATTGCGCGAAAGACTGTGATCTCAACAGACTTTTCCTCGACAGCCTGTTCGTAGCGGGGTGCGAGACGTTGATGTTGATGATAAGCTTTTCGTCGTCGATCCGACATTCGAAATCATCTACGCCAAGTGGCTTCATTGTGATCTTGTAACGTTTCGATCCCAAATGGATTTGCCCGATTCCCGGCAGAGCATCCAATTCCTTTCTCAAGTGCTTGTCAGTGATTCCAACGGGGTTTGTGCGGTGCTTTTCGTCAGGCTGTCTGGGTTCGTGAAATTCCTCGTCGATCTTTACGCTGATTTTCTTGGTGCCTGACTCGGACGGCTGCGCCGTCGGGGCCTCAAGCTTCTTGACTTCCTGTTGTTTCGCCTTGTTAAAAGCATTGAAGTCGTCGGCTACCCTTTTAACTGCGTCTTGCACTTTCGCCTCGACTTCTTTTTGTCGTTTCGACTCCGCTTCTTTCTCTTCCTCTCGACAAATCTTAACAAGCAAACCAGTCATTAATTTGTGGTACGCGCGATATTTTGGATGATTGCGATTAAAGCCCTCGCGATCCGTTGCTATTACAGGGACGAGGTCGACTTCGTCTTCGGGATCAAAGCTCGATACCTCAACCTGTCCGGTGAGCAAAAATCCGTAATGATACTTGTGCGGACCACTGTTCAGATCGAAGAGACTTGGCTCGCCGACAACTCTTGCCCGAACGGTCGTCAAAATCCCAGGTGCGATATTCGTCAGAACCTTTTTCGCAACCACTATTTCCCCAACAACTCGACCGCAAACTTCGTCTTTTAGGTCAACGGGAATTTTCCGTTTGGCCGGGATATCCTTTCTCAGACACTTTTCGTCATTTACAGTTATTTGGAAGTTTCGACCCTGCGGTATTTCCCGAGCCAGATATCCGCGCAACTGAGGCACGTCTATTCTGACGTGTGGCATGATCTTTGTGAGCAGGATCGTAGTGCCTGATCGCTTTTCAGGCGGATCGATCACTCGCAAGTCATGCCGCGAGTCTTCAATCGTGCGCGACTTCTCAAGTTCATCGCGGTCGATGTCGTAAGTGAGGGTTACGCCGTCTTTTGTTGTTGTCGCCGAAATTCTCCGAGCAATTCCAAGTCCAGCCAGTTTTCCAATACCTTTGTTACCGATTGGCAAGCGATTGAAGCGAGCTGTGCGCTTGAGATTGCGTTTTTGATCCGAACCGAGCATCATGTAGCTGTTGCGGATGTCATCTTCACTCATACCCGAGCCGTCATCGCGAATAATGATCTCCTTTGCATCGATCTTAACGGCTACGTGCGTCGCGTCGGCGTCATAACCATTAACAACCAGCTCTGCGATCGCTTTGTTGAAGTTGCTGTACATCGCCAGCCCAATGTGATCGAGCAGGCGAGGAACCGGTCGAAACTTTATGGGGGGAAGGGGCGTTGTTCTAGCCATTCAACAATTTACCTACGTCGTCATCCATTTTCTCAAACCATAAACGCCTTTGTCGAGTCTGACGAAGAGGTCGTGATGCATTTCCAAAATGGCAGCTGGTGTGTTTTTGTTGCAATCGCACGTTTCAAGAACCTTGGGCACGAGCTGGCGCAAGGACATCGGTTGTTTGACCGATTTAAAAATTTCGACAAGGCGATCTTTAACATACGGCGCTTTCTTCAGCCCCCAAGCGCTCAGGCCATAAACGCCGTTGGATTGCCAAACAAACGTTTCCTGATCATAGACAAGACGAGCGTGAATGTTCCGAGCGTTAAGCGGCGCGCTTGGGCAGAACCTCTCGTTTACTCGCATAGCGACTTGCGTGAAATGAGCTGGCTTCCCAATATCCACGAGCGCTCGAACAATCATATCTCGTAAAGTTTTTGGACGCATATAGCGCCATTCGGCCAAACCAAAAAAGCCGGAATCGTCGGTACGGATTTGCGGTGCCATTCGGATGAAATGGACTGTGGCTTCTTGCGACAGGTGAGACGTACCAATTCGGCTGTTTTTCGAAACAACTTCCAAAAGCGTGGATAGTGAATTTGGTTTCTCTTCGTGCGCTAGATAATTTTGCACCGATCTTACGACTGCCAAATACTCTCGCCGCGTTTCTTCGTCGACGGCGAACAATCCATCATCCGTTTTGAGACAGCACTCTTCGTAGATGCTGCGTTCGTTCAAAAATGCTTTCGAAATCAACTGTTCGACACCCATTGCCTCTCTAGCTGAAGTGAACAATGATAGAAAAACGACGCGCAACTCGTCCTCCGTGGCGATGCCATGTCCATTCTGAAAAATTGGTCGAAAGTGATGCCTGAATAGGCCATCCAAAAAGCATCGAACTTTTTTTGCATTGCCTGGCCAGTTCAATGTCCCCAAGGCTTTCGATTCGATCTGGCGAATTCGCTCGCGTGTACATCCACGGCTGTCGCCGATATCCTGCAATATCTCCGGTTTGCGATTCCACAATCCGAGACGTCTCATCAGCACGTCCCGTTGTATCTGTGGCAATTCTTCGATCATTTCTTCCACGAGCGCCTTGGGGGTATCGGGAAGCAATTGACCTTCGTCGCGATCGGACTCTCTGAGAACAAAATACTTCAACAGTTTGGTGTGAATCTCTCGAATCGACTTTCTCCCCATGTTCCGGATTCTTAGAAACTCGTGATCTTGTACTGCCGCGAGGACGCCCACAGTTGTGATGCCCAATGCCCCAACTCCAGCAGTGGCGCGAACTGATAAGCGCAAATATTCGACTGGATTCTTGTCGCTGAAGAGAACCGCCGCTTCTTGCGTCGTCAAAAAGAAATCCCATAATCGACCACGTATATCCCCGACCCATAAATTGGCGTTCAGCAGCTCCTCGTCGGAGGCACGCGACAAGTCCTTCGTGGTCTCAATATCCAAGCTTCTGAGCGTATCTGTATCTGAATCCGACAGACCCACACACTGAATCTCTGATTCGAAGTGAGGTTTTGCTGGCGGCTTACATAGGGACTTGAGCGAGAGCGTCTCTATGAGATCCATGATTTCAGCTACCGTTTTTTTCCCGCAGTTTCGCTGCCGCAGGAGGACGTTCGGCTTGATTTGCGCAAGTCCCTCAACGGATCTGACACCCAAGTGGAAGAGAATGTTTTTTGCCCGAACGCTTAGGTCTAGCCTCGCAAGATACTCTTCCGATGCTACATCGTCATCGATGAAACTGTCACTGACGGGTGGGGAACCAACATGCATTTGAGATCTGATCTTGCAACATTGATCGAGATTATATTAGTGCAAAATCGTTATAGTTGAAAAGCGCTTTGCGGATTCGTAATTAACCTAAGAGATGGAAATCAAGCTCCAGCTGGCTGCGCTGGTCTGATCATAGCAATCTCAGGTTAATTTGTGTGCTGACGATGCACGTTGTATCTTGATCGCTCCCGCGATGCTCGACCGCTAAACACTCCTCCCAGGTCGCGATCCCAGCCAGAGGCCATGAAATACGAGTGCGGTTCGCACCTCATCCCCTTCGCTCCATTCTTCACCGCGGACTTAATCGGGGAAAGGAAGAAGGCCAAAGGCAAAATCTGAAAGCTGAAATTCTGAAAGGCTGACCCGCCTTCATTGATTACGGCGCGATTCGTCCAGCTGACGCAGGCGAAAAAGCTGCATCCAGGGCGTCTTGATTCGGAGCGAAGAAAAAGGCTTGCCCGTGGATGTCGGTGAAATACAAACGGACACGGAGCCTAAAGCCAATGAAATTCGCCTCAATCATTCCAGCATCTCTTCTCGCACTGTTGTTTCTCGGTGGGTTTGCCTCACCCAGCGTCGGGCAGGAATCTCGATGGGGATCGCCGGGGGAGGAGACGGTGAAGTTCATCATTGCGGCCGAGGCGAAGTGGGCCAACTCGGCCTGTAGTCCGCAACCGGATCTTAAGGACGTGATTGCGGACGACTTCCAGGGGACATCGCCAAGCGGACGGCGCTACGGCAAGAAGGACGCGATCACCTCAGATACCAAGGCGCTCGAGCGCGACTGCCAACTGGGCGAGGTAAAGGTGAGATTTTTCGGCGACTCCATCGCGATGGCGTATGGAGCGGAAAGCGCGGTCAAGGCTAAGGATGGCAAGGAGACAAAGCATTGTCTGATCTGGACCGACACGTGGCTGAAACGCGCCGGGAAATGGCAGATCGTGGCTGCGCAGGATACGAACATCCCTGTAGAAAGTAGAAAGAGAACACTGGGTGTTGGAACACACAGGGTAGACGGTATAGCCGCGAAGGTAGCGGTGACCGATCGGGGAGAAGGTCATCAAAGTAGAAGTAGTAGGAGGATAGAAGGCGGAGGTCGGAGGGAATCAAGTTCGTGAAGGCGAGGGCGCCTTCACCAACACGCGAGGCGCCCGCCGCGGCGGGCAGGCAGTGTGCTCCCCAGACTGAAAAGCTGCCGAAGCTTCGCTTCGCGTTATCGGTTATTTGTTATTGGGAATGCAGCGGCTTCGAGAGATTTTTCCGCCCAACGGGCGAAGCGGGCCATTCGCTCGGGATCCTGGAATTGGTTTGAATTTAGAAACCAGAAAACCAGGAAGTCGGAGGACAAATCAATTCACTTTCTGGATTCATGGCTTCCAAATTAGAAAGTGATTTGCGGGTTTCGGCGATCGGGCTGGCTGGGAAGGGATGAAGGGAGAAGGCTAAAGGCACGGGAGAAAGTAAAAATTAAGAAGTAGAAATTAGGAAGTAAAAGACGCTCATCGGCAATAGAGTCTGGGTGCCGTGCTCAATCTTCTGCTTCTAATTTTCGCACGTTAATCGCCCATGATTAGGACGACGCGGAAACGGACCTTGCCGCTATGCATCTGTTCGTAAGCTTCCGTCACACGGGTAAGCGGATATTTCTCGATCATCGGATGCACGCCGGTCAACGCGCTGAATTCCAGTGTGTCCTGCGAGTCTCTTGCGGTGCCCGAATACCAGCCGGCGACTGATCGTCTTCCGGCAATCATCGACATCACGCTTATCGTTAGGGGTTCGTTAGGCGCGGCCGGTACAAGCAAAGTGCCGCTCGGCGACAGTCCATCTACGAGCGCAGAAATGGCCTTTGCGCTTGGCGCCGTTGCCAGAATCACACGCGCGCCGCCGAGCTTTTGCAATTCCGCCACCACATCAGCAGCATCCGTATCGATGTAATGATGCGCGCCGAGTTTCTTCGCCAGCGCCTCTTTGTCCTTTCCGCGGCCGAGCGCCACGGTGTGGAATCCCATCTGCCGCGCGTACTGAACTCCGAGATGTCCCAGTCCACCGATGCCGTGCACGGCCACGACGTCCCCTCCGCGCGCACCCGAATTGCGGAGCGCGTTATAAACAGTGACGCCTGCGCACATGAACGGTCCGGCTTCTTCCGCCGGCAATTCATCGGGGATCAGCGCCAGCGCTGCCGCCGGTGCGATCATGTACTCGGCATATCCGCCATCGAAATCGATGCCGGTGACTTTGCGATTCACGCACATTGCGAAATCGCCACGCCGGCATTGTTCGCAGACAAAATCATGTCCGCCGTGCCAGCCTACACCGACGCGCTGATCTTTTTTCCACGGCGTGACGTTTGCGCCAACGGCATCGATGCGGCCGGCGATTTCATGACCCGGCACACGAGGATACTGAATCCCGGGCCATAATCCTTCTTTGACCAGAACATCGCTGTGGCAAATTCCGCACGCTTCCACTTTCACGCGAACCTGTCCGGCGCCCGGTTCCGGGATATCGCGCTCTACCAATTCAAAATCTCCACCGGGCTTGCTGATCTGCGCCGCCTTCATTTTCATATTTCACAAATAATCGTCGTTCGCGGGATTCGCCAGCCGAGAGAGGACATGGACGTGAGCGCGCTTAAAGCTCGGAACCAAACACCAGGAGAGAAGTGCGAAGTAGAAAGCAAAATAAAGCTCGGCTAGCTTGTCGCACGCGAAATTATTGATGCGAACCCTTTTGGAAAAATCGACATGAGGATCGAACACCTTGCCGTTACCGGAAACGAACCGAAGGATAGCTTCGCGTCCGAGATGCGCGCGACGTTCGAATCACTGCGTTAATCTTATGAGAAGCAATCGGAAAACAGTGATCGTGACGGGAGCTTCGCAGGGGATCGGCGCGGGCGTGGTCCGAGCGTTTCTCACCCGCGGCTACGATGTTGTAGGAACCGCGCGGAGCGCGACGAAATCGAGGGAGGTTTCCGCTTCCGACCACCTCGCCTTGGTCGACGGCGACATAGGTCAATTTGAAACGGCGCAGAAAGTTGCAGAACTCGCGATCGAGAAGTTCGGCTCGATCGATGCCGTCGTCGCGAACGCTGGCATCTTCATAGTAAAGCCGTTCACAGAATATACGGCAGACGACTTTCGCGCTCTCGTCTCGACCAACCTCGCGGGCTTCATTTACATCACGCAGCTTGCGGTCAAACAAATGCAGGCACAAAAGACCGGTGGCAGCGTCGTGAGTATCACTGCATCGCTGGTCGACAATCCAATTGCCGGCGAACCCGCTTCCCTTTCCATGATCACTAAAGGTGGCCTAAACGCAGGATTGAGAAGCCTGGCTTCTGAATACGCGAAAGAGCACATTCGATTCAATGCCGTCGCGCCGGGCGTCGTCGACACGCCGCTGCACGCTGATGCTCCGGAGGACTCGCTGAAAAGCGCTTCGCCGATGGGCTCGGTCACGACGGTGGAAGACATCGCCAGCGCCGTTGTTTATCTGACGGAAGCTCGCCAGATCACAGGGGAGGTGCTGCACGTGGACGGCGGTGCGCATGTTGGCAAATGGTAACCCGCGAAAATTCTCGACCAGCCGCCGCCGAGCAGCGGTTGAAAGAACTTGGGATCAAGCTTCCCGCGCCGCCGGAGCCGTTCGGGACCTATGTGGAAGCGGTGCAGACGGGCAATCTGCTTTTTCTGACCGGCATGCTTCCGACCGAAGGTCGCGAGGCGAAATTTGTCGGACGCATCGGTGCGGAGCTCGATGTGGAAGCGGGACGCAAGGCAGCTCAACTCGCGGCGCTCAACGTCCTCGCTGTCGCGCGAGAACATTTGGGATCGCTCGACAAAGTGACGCGGATCGTCCGGCTCGGCGTATCGGTGGCGACTTCGGGAGATGTGCGCGATCAGCCGAAAGTCGCTGATGGCGCTTCGGAGTTACTGCAAGACGTTTTCGGAAAAGAGAAGAGCCCCTGCCGTTCGGTTTATGGCGTCGCAAGCCTTCCGCTCGGCGTCCCGGTGGAGCTGGACGTTATTTTCGAAGTGGAAGAAAAATTAGAAAGTGGAAAGTAGAACACTGGGTGTTGGAACACACAGGGTAGACGGTACAGCCGCGAGGGTAGCGGTGACCGACTCGGGGGAGAAGGTCATCAAATTAGAAAGTAGGAAGTATGCAGGTCTTGCGCATGGCGTTGGTGGTTTTTGCGATCCTCCCATCATTTCAATTACTCGCTCAAGGAAAGGAACATCCTGTGAAAAATCCAACTTCTTATCGCACGATAAAAATCGATGGGCTCTCCATCTTTTATAGAGAGGCTGGCCCGAAAGACGCGCCGACGCTTCTCCTGTTGCACGGGCTTCCAACTTCATCGCGGCAGTTCGAGCCGCTCTTCGCGCGGCTTGCCGATCGCTTTCATCTGGTCGCGCCCGATTATCCGGGGTTTGGGCACAGCGATTGGCCCGACGCGAAAAAATTCGCCTACACGTTCGATCACATCGCCGAGATCATGAATCACTTCACGGAAGCGATCGGGCTTTCGCGTTACACGCTTTACATGCACGATTATGGCGGCCCGGTCGGTTTTCGCATGGTGCTTGCGCATCCGGAGCGCGTTGATGCGCTCATCGTGCAAGACGCGGCCGGGCACAACGAAGGTCTGGGCGCGAATTGGAAAACGCGGCGCGCGTTTTGGGCAGATCGTGCGCCTAACGAAAACGCGCTTCGCACAAATCTGTTGTCGCTAAAGACAACGCGGACGCGTCATGTCGGGAACGATCCGAACGTGGAACGCTACGACCCGGATCTTTGGACCGATGAATATTATTTTCTCAATCAGCCCGGCCAGGCCGACATTCAAAGCGATCTCTTTTACGATTACCGCACGAACGTTGATGCTTATCCGAAATGGCAGGCGTGGATGCACGAGAAGCAGCCGCGACTGCTGGTGATCTGGGGTAAGTACGACCTCTCGTTCGATCTCGGCGAGCCGGAACGTTACCGCAAGGACGTGCCAAAGGCCGAAGTGCATGTTCTCGATGCGGGGCATTTTGGCCTCGATACCGCAGCGGATCAGATCGCTCAGCTCGTTAGGGGATTCGTGAAGTAGCGGCGGCGGACACAGGCTTCGGATTGCAGCAAACGTTCAACCCCGTAAACCAGACGGGGCAGGCAGTTCAACGTCCAACGCTCAACGTTGAATGCAGACAAAGAATTGCAGAAGCGAACCTAATTTCGGGGCACAATGAATAAGACGCAGGAGGTTTACTTACTGCGGAGCGATGGCGGATTGTCCTGCGCGCAAAACGTATTTCTGAATCTTGCCTGTGGCGGTTTTGGGAAGTTCTTTGATAAAAGTGACGCTGTGGGGTGCCTTGAAATGGGCGAGATTTGCCCGCGCGAACTCGCGTAGTTCGCTTTCATCGGCGCGAGCGCCTTGTTTGAGCACGACGAAAGCGTGCGGTGCCTCGCCCCAGCGTTCATGGCGCAAGCCGACGATCGCTACTTCCTGCACGGCCGGATGTTTTAGGAGGACACCTTCGACTTCGACTGAGGAAATATTTTCACCGCCACTAATGATCACGTCTTTCAGACGGTCACGAATCTCGACGTAGCCATCCGAATGCACGACCGCGGCGTCGCCGCTGTGAAACCATCCGCCGCGCAAAGCCTGCTTGGTTGCTTCCGGGTCGTTGTAGTAGCCGGCCATGATCACATTGCCGCGGGCCACGATTTCTCCCTGCGTAATCCCATCGCGCGATACGTCGTTGCCTTCCGCGTCCACCACGCGCAACTCGCCGGAAGTAATTAGCTCGACGCCTTGACGAGCTTTGATCGCGGCGCGTTCGCCTAACGAGAGTGACTCATGTTCCGCCCGTGGTTCGCATACGGTAATAAACGGCGCCGTCTCGGTTAGTCCGTAAACGTGAGTAATCGTCCAGCCCAGCTCTTCTTCGAGTCGCTGGATGGTAGAGGCCGCGGGCGGCGCACCGGCGGTGAGAACACGAATCCCTTTCGGCGCGAGTCGGTGAAGTTCGTTAGGCGCATTCGCCAGCGAAATTAAGACCGTCGGCGCCGCGCAGAGCATGGTGATCTTTTCCGCCGCGATCAATTCAAACACCGCGCGCGGGTCGACTTTGGATAAACAGACGTGCATCGCGCCCGCCGCGGTGACTGTCCAGACAAAGGTCCACCCGTTGGCGTGAAACATCGGCAACGTCCAGAGATAACGATCGGCGCAGTTCATTGGATGGTGGACCAATGTGCCGATGGAATTCATCCACGCGTTGCGATGAGTGATCATCACGCCCTTCGGGCGCGAAGTCGTGCCGCTGGTGTAATTGATGGCGAGCAGATCGCTTTCGTGAATTTCCGAACGGGCGAATTCAGTCGAGCCTGCCTGAAGTAAAGCTTCGTAGTCCAGCCACTCCTTTCCTTCTCCCGTTAGGGCGACGAAGTGTTCGACGTGCGGAAGCTGCGAACGAACGCTGTCGATTGCTGCGAGATAATCGCGGTGTGCACAGACCATTCGCGCACCGCTGTGATTGATGAGGTAAACAAAATCGTCTGCGGTCAGGCGATAGTTTAACGGCACCAGCACCGCGCCGATTTGCGGCACAGCATAGAACGACTCGAGCTGCGCGTGAGTGTTGGGCGAGAGATAGGCGATGCGATCGCCCGAGCCGATTCCAAGCTGCTGCAAAACGGCCGACCAGCGATCGCATCGATCGAGAAATTGCGCGTAGGTCCAGCGTGACTCACCATCGACGACGGCGACGCGGTCCGGATAAAGTTTGCGCGCGCGGCGAGCGAATTCGAGCGGCGTCAGCGGTGTTTCCATTTTTCTCGTCTGAGAACGAAAGCTGGGAGATGGCGTCGATTTTATCAGCCTTCCGGTGCGGCAGGCAAGCCGTCGGCAGAGACGGTGGTCTCATGATTTTCCTTGAGACGCCAGGGCCACGGACCCCGCGCTTCAACCTCGATGTTTCCGCGTTCGATACCGCCCCGGATCACATTGCGCAGTGCGGCGCAGCTTGACGCGCGAAAGTAAGGGCCCCAGCATCATTCGTAGAAATTATCGAAAGGCCGACAAGTGCAACCCTCCAAACATACGAAAAAGCGGGTGCGCTCAGCGGCTCGGAAAAAATCGAAAAAGGCTGTCCGTCCGCGCGGTCGCTCCGAGCGCGAATTCATCCGGGCCAAGGCAGCGCTCGAGCGCAAGACAGAGGAACTGGCTTTGTCGCTTTCGATGATGCAGGCGACGCTGGATTCCACCACGGACGCGATTGTGGTCACCGATCTGAACGGCAACGTGCGAGATTTCAACGAGAAGTACGCGGAAATGATGGGGGTGACCCGCGAGCAGTTAAACGCTGCCGACGTCAAAGAATTGCGGAAAAGATTTAGTCAGCGATTCAAGGATCCCGAGCAATTCATGTCGCGGGTGATGGAGATCTACGCGACCGGGCCGGCGGAGAGTTTCGAGACTTTGGAGTGGAAGGACGGAAGTATTTTGGAGCGATACTCAAAGATCCAATCGATCGATGAGCGGCCGGTAGGCCGGGTCTGGAGTTTTCGCGATGTGACCGAGCGCAAGCGCGCCGAAGAAAAATTGCACGCGGCCAAGATCGCGGCCGAACAAGCGAGCCAGGCCAAGGACGATTTCCTCGCGTTGTTAAGCCATGAGTTGCGAACGCCGCTCACGCCGGCGTTGATCGCGGCAAGTTACGTGGCCGAACACAAGGATTTATTGCCGGAATTTCGCGAGGAACTCACTGCCATCTGGCGAAACGTGCAGCTGGAAGCGCACTTGATCGATGATCTCCTCGACGTGACCCGGATCGCGCGCGGCAAGATCGAGATACATCATGCCGCGATCGATGTGCACCAATTGTTGCATAATGTCGTGCAGATCACGGAAAACGACGTTCTGGAAAAGCGGATCGAGCTGGCGATTGAGCTGAACGCGACCAATCACTATATCTTTGCCGATCCGGTCCGGATTCAGCAGGTCTTTTGGAATTTGCTCAACAACGCCGTCAAGTTCACGCCAAAGGAAGGCCGCATCACCATCCGCTCGTCCAATGAGGGCGGGCAGTTTGTTTTTGAAATCAGCGATAGTGGCATTGGCATCGAACCGGGCCAACAGAGTCGCATCTTCGAGGCTTTCGACCAGGGCGAGCGCTCCATTACCAGGCGATTCGGGGGCTTGGGTCTCGGTCTGACAATTTCCAAAACTCTGCTCGATCTCCATGGCGGCAAGATCAGTGTGCACAGCGCCGGAAAAAACCGCGGCACGACGTTTCGAGTTTTTCTCGATCTTCTGCGCGAGCCCCTGCGTGCAGCGACTGATGAAGCGGATGGTGGCGTTACAACTTCAAGAGGCTTGCGTCTCCTTTTGGTCGATGATCACCTCGATACGCGCGCCGTTCTCTCGCGGCTTCTGACGAAGTACGGACATGAAGTCGCTACGGCTGACTCTGTGCAAGCCGCTTTGAAATTTCTGGAGGATGCTCGCTTCGACGCGCTGATCAGCGACATCGGCCTTCCGGACGGCGACGGTTACAATCTCGTGAGCAAGGCGAAGCGAATACAGCCGCTAAAAGCTATTGCGCTTAGCGGATACGGAACGGAGGAGGATGTGCGGCGCAGTCTCGAAGCTGGATTCGATTATCATGCGACCAAACCGGTCGACCTAAACGGACTGCGGTCGCTTCTGGGAAAAATCACGAGAGCGGAGAATTGATCGAGTCGGCAAGGCTCGAAAGTTAGAAATGAAAATGAAGTGAGATGAAATGGAGCGCATGACCGAAATGATGAAGACCGATTTACCGACAATCAATATACAACAACAACTGCGTTCACCGATAATCACGCCGCAGGCGCTGGCGTGGGACGGGAAGAATCTTTGGATGAGTTCGCGCGATCTGGGAACTCTTTACAAGATCGACGCCGGACGCGTGGAAGATCATCGAGGAAATCGATCCGCCGGGAGTGGTGTGGGCGGGCAGCGTTAACGAACGACGGCTGGCGGTTCACGATCGGTAAAGGGCTGAATGATGACCGTTACATTTACCGTTACGCGCCTAACGAGGGATTCACCAAGCTGTTTGCCTGTCCGGATTTTACCGGATCATACGTGAGCTTTCGATGGTGAGCATTATTATTTCAGCCAGTGGTATAAGGGATTGATTTATCAGGTGGACGATTCCGGAAGAGTTTTTCGCACGATCAACGTCGGCGCGGAAATTTGCGGCCACACTTTTGTCGATGGAACGCTCTACGTGATTCGCGGCCAGGAGAACAAAGACGTTCCGAACAAAACCGAGGAGTGGCGAATTGCGCGGCTCGATATTCGCCAAGAAACGCCGGAGGTCGAGGATCTCGCGACGATTCCGTTCGCCGCGCGCTCGCTCACGCACGACGGCGAAAAGTTCTGGTCGAACCATCGCGCGGCTAACGAGACGATTTCATTTACGATTTCGTCTTAACGATCACTTGTTCTTTGGGGCGACCTTTAGCCCCAAAGTAACGGGGACGGTAACCCGATCGTCCCGTGTTGATACAATAGTCCGTGGTGTCGATCACCAGCCAGGAGCAAGGGGCCATCCAGGTCGACGTAATCGCCAGCCCGTGCGAGAAGCCGAGCCGGAGCAATTCCTAAAGACGTGCCCGCCATGCAGCCTAAGAAGACTTTAAACTGACTTTGACGCGCGCGTTCACTTAAGAGCAACGCCTCTGTTAGTCCGCCAGTTTTGTCCAATTTGATATTAACTACTTCATATCTTTTCGTTAGGCGACTTAGATCGGAAGTGGTGTGGCAGCTCTCATCGGCACAGACTGGGACCGGATGCTCCAGGTGCTCGAGTATTTCATCTGCGTCCGCTGGAAATGGTTGCTCGATCAATTCAACGCCCAGGCGCTGTAAAACCGGTGCCGCATTTCGGTAATGCGATGGCGTCCATGACTCATTCGCATCGACAATAAGACGCGTGGAAGTTACTTCGTTTCGCACGGCCTGAACACGCTCAACGTCAAGTGCATCTCCTCCCAGTTTCAGTTTAAGTAACGGAGCGTCGGAGTGTGCCTTTGCCACGGCAGCCATTTCATCAGGTGTATCCAGACTAACGGTGAAGGACGTCTCGATGCTATCGACAACGGGAACGTTTGCTATTTCCCACACTCTCCTATTCGAGGACTTAGCTTCCAAATCCCACAGAGCACAATCGAGCGCGTTGCGCGCAGAGCCGGCTGGAAGTAAGTCTTGTAGCTTTTGTCGATTGAAGTCGGCACAGTTAGTTAGATCAAGACTCTGTAGTTGCGCGAGAACGGAGGCCATACTCTCGCCATAACGCGCACACGGGACGCCTTCGCCTCGTCCGATGTGCCGGCCGTTGGTCAATGTCACAAGAACGACGTGCGCGGCTGTTCGCTCGCCACGAGACGTGCGAAAGACTTTGTCCATCGGCCAACTCTGTTCCACCGCTTCTAGTTCAAAGGAGGTGGTCATGAGAACCTCGCGCTTCGTTTTTGGAAGCGCTTACCCAGGCGCATTGCGTTTGTTATTGTCCCTTCCTGAAAACTTCAATCTCACGCCGCATGATGTCTGCAAGCGTTCCTCGACGCTCAATCACTACGTCTTTTCCCGATGTTTCGATTAACACGGAAAGTGGCATGTTCATGGAGTTGTAGTCCGACTTCATGGCATGGGAGTAAGCGCCGACGCAACCCATTACCATCAGATCGCCGACAGAGATGTGCGGAAATGTTCTTGGCTTAAGAACTCCCGATTTACTTCGCGTAAAGACGTCGCCGGACTCGCAAAGATAACCCGCGACAACATACTTACGTTTTCGCTTCGGCGCGTCAGGAGTGCGACTAATGAACCGGATAGGATGAAAGGAGCCGTACATCGCTGGCCGGGGATTGTGGTTAAGGCCGGTATTAACGATGGCGAAATGATATGTCGGCGTCGTTTTCGTGGCTTGGACCGTAGCCAGAAGCGTTCCACAGTGCGCGACGATAAATCGCCCGGGCTCGACCTGCAGTTGTATATCGCGGCCGAACGCCTTCGAGAAGTCTGCCATTCCCTCTGATAACTGGCGACCCCACTCCTTCACTGGCATCGGCTTGTCGTGCTTCACGTCATAAACGACGGGCAGACCTCCGCCGAGATTGACGAAACGCAGATCCTCGAAGTTCTTTGCAATGCGCAGCGTTGTGTTCTTGATCCGCAACCATGGTCGGATGCTGGCGCCGCCGGAACCGATGTGCGAGTGGATGCCGATAATCTTGATCTCAAACGATTTTGCGACCGCTTTGGCTTCGTCGATTTGATCGAAGTAAATCCCGTGCTTGCTGCTCGGTCCGCCCGTGTTGGTTTCGTTTGTTGCGCCATCACCTGCTCCGGGATTGATTCGGAGCGAACAAACGGTTCGCCTCCGCACAGAACCGAGCAGACGAATCTGATCGATGGAAGTGCAATTGATGAGCACACCTTCTTTCACAAGAAAGTCGTAAACCGAGCGCTCGGCGCCTTCGCCAGTATAATAAATTTCTCCGGGAAGAAAGCCGGCGCGAAGAGCGCGCTCTACTTCGTTGCGCGAGCTGGCATCGATCCAAAGACCTTCGTCGCGCACGATCTTGAGAATCGCCTGGAGAGTTAGTGCTTTGCACGCATACCGGATGCGCGAGTTCGGATAAGTTATTGCGGCTTTGAGCTCGCGGCAGCGATCGCGAATGACGGACTCCTCGAAGAGGTATAAGGGAGTGTGATACTCGTCTGCCAATTCGAGCAGGCGCTCATCCGGTAATTGAGTAGTTACCGCGTGCGCACGTAAACTTCGCGCTGCTTTGCTCCGAACAGTCATGGAAGATGGAGCATAACTACTTGTTGCGAACCTTCACGCGAGGTTTGTCTGGATGAAATTCGGGCTGGCGTGGACATCGATCTGGCGCAACGTCGTGTCGCCGGAGTTAACGAATCGATGAGGTGTATGCGGCCGGAATAACGACGATGCCGCCCGCTTTCACCTCGCGCGTTTCATCGCCGACTGTGATGGTGGCGCAACCTTCGAGCGTGAATGCCACTTCGACGTACGGATGTTTGTGTAACGGCGGACCTTGTCCGGGTTTGGCCTTGACGATGTAGGCGGAGAATGGCGCGCCTTGAGTTTCGCCGACGAACTCATGCGACATTCCGACAAACGGCAACTGCTCGAGACTGATGAAGCTCATCGCGGAGTCTACAAGACATCCACAGATTTTGCAGATCTCCGCAGGCTTTGATTAACTTTTTTGCGCGATGATGGCGGTGGAGACGCCGGGAGGCAGCGGATGTTGCTCTGGCGAAGCGAAGCCTGCTTTGGTCAGCATATTTTCAAATTCGGCGAAGGTATAGGCGTCGCCGTGTTCGGTGGTAACGAGCATGACGAGACTAAAGGTGGCGACTTCGGGCGGTGAAACACGGTCGGGATTCGGCACGAACTCGACAATGGCGACGCGGCCGCCGGTGCGCAGCGACGCGTGCACTTTTTGCAACAACTTCACGCAGGTCGGCGGATCGAAGTGATGCAGAAAATTCGGCAGAAGCACGAGGTCGTAATCGCGGCCGAAATCCAAATCGAACGCGCTGCCTTCGAGCGTGCTGAAGCGGTCGGCGATACCCATGCGCGCGGCGTTTTCGCGCGCGACTTTCAATACCGGCGCCCAATCAAGCGCTACGATTCGCGCGCGCGGATTGTGTTGCGCGAATGCGATTCCCCAAATGCCGTGACTGGCGGAAATGTCGAGCACCTTAGTGTCGCGCGTGGCGTCGAGTGGGATTAGTCCGGCCAGCGTTTGCGCGGACGGCATCATCATGCAGCCCATTCCGCGCGCGAAGTTCAACCACATCGGATGTTCGGGCGCCATGCTTCCGCCTTCGCCCTGGACAGTGCCGCCTTTGCGCACGGCCTCCGCTACACTGGCGAATGCATCATTGAGATGGGAGGACATGAGAAATTCCGCGGCGCCTCCCGCATACGCGGGCGAGCTGCGAACGAGAAACGTCTCTGAATCTTTCGTTAGGCTGTAGCGCTCGCCGCGTTTCTCGAGAAAGCCGAGCACGGTCAGGTAATCGCAAAGAATGCGGGCGCCGCGTTGAGCCGTCTTGCAACGTTCGGCTACTTCGGCGGCAGTCGCGCCATCACTACCAATCGCGCTAAAGAGATCGAGTTCGATCGCAGCCTTGATCGCGTCGCTGCGTTGATAGGCGGTGAGTGTTTGGAAGAAAAGAACCGGCGACGGTGCATCGTTGTTTTCCATCGGGAAGGGTCTCTGCGCGAGATCGAGGCGTCAAACTTGACAACTGTCGTGAAAAGCAAAACGGCAACGCCGAAAGCCATCGCGAACATGCGAACGTCGAATGCAGAGGGGCGGCGCGCGGACATTGGGTGATTGCGGCGTAAAGCGATCTGAAGGTTAGTCGGAAATGAAGAGTCGGCGTCGCGAGGTTGTTAGATTCTGAAAGCGGTCCGTTTCCTGGCGGTCGCGCTCGCTTTTGCGCGGCTCGCGCAGGCCGAACAAAGCGGCGTGAGCGATGATCCCGATGGTCGTCTTCATTTCACCGAGAAGGATTTGCCGACTCATGAGAAAGATCCGGCCGGGCCATCGGAGATCGAGGAGTTCGCGCGGGGGCGGGGATTCGATTACGCGACGGACACTCGGCGCGCTGCGCACGGCGACACTCGCAAGCTGAAACAGTTTTTCTCGATTGCGCATGATGCTGATGGGGCGGCGGCGGAAAGTATCGCAGGCGTTCCGACTGTGGTTTATCACATTCTCGGCGACGAGAAGTTTGCGAAATTCCTGGTCGCGCAGCCGTTGCCGTATCGGATGATGGTGCGGAACTTGATCGTGGGCGATGGCCTCACGGGTCACGCCAGTGTTTATCTGAGCCGCTATTTTCCGCAGACGGCCAGGGTTCTGTTTCGCCGCGAGATGATCGATTGGTTTTCGCCTAACGAGCTTTACGCGATCCACAAAGTGTTCACGGACGAGCTCGAACTGAAAGGCTCGAAAGTCGTGCGCGCGGAGTTGATCGAGAAAAAGACCGGCAAAGTGCTTTGCGATCTGACGCCTAACGACATCGGCACCGGTGCGGAGCGCGAAGGCGAAGCGCTTTGGTCGCCCGATTCGAAACGCGTCGCCTGCCTGTCGAGCGACTTGACGGAACAGCAGGGCAATTTGTTCAGCACACCGCGTCCTGCGCCGCTCAGGAAACAGACCGCGGTTTACCAGCTCTCCGGCGAATCATTCACTCGCGTCGATCTGGCGCTGAGCGAAGTGCCCGGGCGCGAGAGCGACACGGAACTGGAACACGCAATTCTCGGCCACGAATATACTGAGCCGGTGCGCTGGCCGAAGCCAAACGTCCTCGTTCTCAATCGACACGAATATTACCAGAAGATGATGCCGACCAAAGTGGACAACCTAACGTTTGATTCGATACACGACCTGGCCCGGCAGTATGAGATCACCGCCACCATCGCACAGGATGGAAAGGCGACACTTGTTTGGAAACGTCTGTAAGGACTGACGCCCGGCCATGCGTCAATCCACATCTCTGCGCGCGAAAATCGCGTCTCGGATTTTTCGTGTCGGGTTTGGTGACCGCGGTAGCGGCATTTCTTCTTCCTGCTCCGTGACGGCTGACGTTGGATTCCGGCGTGCCTCTTTATATATGGGAGCACGGCTATCCTGTTCGGTGGCGGGACGGCGTTATTTCGCCATTTCGATGCGCGGGCGAAGGAAAAACTCGCGCGGGGAGAAGACATCATCGCTCGCTGGCGCGTGGACCCGACGAAGTGGCAGCAATTTGTTGCGGCGGATCGAGAGTGGAACCAGACACGAGATGCGCTTTCCAACGAGCTTTCGTTTCCAGAAAAGATTCCCGATGACGGCATCGAAGTGATCGTCGGCAAGAACGCGGTGCAGATCGACGAAAGCATTCACCGCCTGACGAGTGGTATGCCGGAGGTGACGAGCGCAATCCTGCACGATCTCCACCCGGCGGTGATCGAGCTGCAATTGTATTATCCGGGTGGCGGACACGGAGCGTCTGGCGTCCCGCGTGCAGCGACTCGTTCGGCATTGCGATTCCCGGTCGGAGCGGGCGCCTGGAAAGAAGCTGAAACCGTGGTCGCCCATTACCGCGGCGACACACCGAGGAAGGCGGACTTCTTTCACGGCAAAGGCGACGGGTCCAACCCGGAGGATCTGACCAGATGTTACCACTGCGGTTACGAGACATATCGACTGATGTCGCACTGCCCGCAGTGCGGGCGCGGCATGCAATCGAAGAGATGGTCGCGCCGTTATGGATGGATTTTGTTGGTCCTCGGCGTCGGCATTAGCGTCGTTATGGGAGCGGTGCTCACCGCGATCGGTCCGAGCCCTGCTCGGCCATGGTTCCGGTGGATTGCGGTTTTCCGGTTCCGCGGCACAGGGAAAGTTAGCTCTCGGCATTCTGGGGGCGGTGGAATTATTTGGAATCACCGCGACGTGCTACGGCCTTTGGCAGATCGTGACCGGACGGCGGAGCAAGTGGGTAATTTATTTCGCAATCGGCGTTGCCGTTCTGCTGTGCGCTGATCGCGATCTTACTGTAGTCCGACGGATGCGCGATCGGTCGCAAGAATTAGCCTCGGATTTGAGTTGTCAGTCGCAAGCGCAACCTAAAAGATCGACCGCATGAAATTCACAAAAAGTATCGGCATGTTTCTGCTTGCGGTTTACCTGATACTCCACGGTCTTCTCGGGTTCGGTTTGCCGCTCGGGCCGGCCGTGTTCCTGATCGATCTCATCGCGCTGGCCGCGGGTATCTTTATTCTCATCGGCAAATAGAGGGTCTCAGGAATCGCGACGCTAAGGTCGCTCCCAGTTTTAATAAACGCGCAGCCGGAGAAAGTATTTGGTCGCGTTGGCCGGGATCGGAAAGCCTCGACTACGAAATTGGCTCCTACTCCTGTGGTCAGTGGAACGATCACCGTGTTGGCCGCAGTGATCGTAGGTGCACCGAAGTGAGTAGCAGGTCTCGGTGCATATCGGGGAAGTTTCGCGGAAGAAAACGCAAGAGTCGAGTCGTCATTAATCAGCCTTTCGGGAAACCCAGGAAAAAGCCTGATCAGGACGCGAATGAAAAAAGCGCAAAGATGAGTCGATACGGCGTTGCGTTTTCCGCGGGCGCTAAGACGACGGATCCGCTCTCACAGACTACGCGTGGCAATGCGGGCAGGAGACAGACTCTACGTAGCGGAAATCTTTCTGCTCGGTGAGCGTGAGTGGAGTCTGGCAGACGAAGCAGAGCGCGGCATCGGTCTCGCGCAGTGAGGCATCGACGGCGACGCGTTTGTCGAAGACGAAGCAATCGCCCTCGTAATGCGCGCCGCCGCATTCCTCAAAGTAATGGAGAATGCCGCCGTCGAGTTGAAAGACATTGGTGAAGCCGGCCGATTCCAGCAACGCTGCCGCTTTTTCACAACGAATGCCGCCGGTGCAAAAGGTGACGATAGGTTCGTGTTTAAGATTGCCGGGCAGAGCGGTGACGGCAGCGGGGAATTGGCGGAAATGATCGAGCTCGAGCGTGCGGGCGCCGCGGAAAGTGCCGAGTTTTACTTCGTAAGTGTTGCGAGTGTCGAGAAGCGTAATGGCGCGGCCCTCGTCGAGCCATTGCTTGAGCTGGCGGGGCCGAAGCCGTGGCGCGGGACGCCGGGCTGGATCGATGCCGGAGACACCGAAGGCGATGATTTCCTTTTTGATCTTCACCAGCATGCGATTGAACGGCTGATGATCGCTCTCACTTATTTTCGCGGTGAGGTCGGCAAGTCCCGGGATGGTTTTGAGCCTAACGAGTAGCCGATCGGCAGCGGCGCGGTCGGCGGAAACGAAGACATTGATCCCTTCCGTGCTGAGGAGAATGGTGCCGCGCATTCCCGCTTCCAGGCACATCTGGCGCAGCTCAGATTGCAGCGCTTTCAGATCGCCTAACGAGACAAACTTGTAGGCGGCGATGTTGGTGTAAACGGACATAGTCTGGCGGAACGGTGAAAAAGGCTCAGCGAAGCTAACCTCGCGGCGGGCGCATCGCAATCGACCTCGGAGTGGAACTCGCGAGAGCGTCTTGGAAACCGAGAGACGGCGTCAACGGCCGCACGTCGAAGATCTAGGGTGAAACTTGAATGCGGTAGAAAGCTGCGTTGGTAGTAACGGCGTTATCCGTCAGGCTGATATCGTTACCTGTGCTACCTGCCCTGGGATTGCCGATATTTTGCCAATCGGCACTGGCCAGATTCAAACTGCGCTGAAGCTGATAATTGTGGCCGGTAAGTGACTGGACTTTGATCGTGAAAGTTGATCCTAGCTTTGAAAAAGTTCGGATATTGACGGCTCCGGGATAAATGACTGTGCCGTTATTAATAAACTGCGGCGGAAGAATGGTGCCAGGGCTTGTGAGCAAGTCCAGAATGCCGTTATTTGTGAATGGTCCGTTCGCGATGAGAGTTGCGCCGCCCAGGATAGTCATCGTTCCGTTGTTGACGGTGGCGCCGGACAACTGCAACCCTGTTGAGCAATCGATGACAACGCTGCCGTTGTTTGTCACGTTGCCATTGATTGTTCCGCAACCGTCAAGCAGCCCTCCCGCATCGATAAGCACGTCAGCGTTTAGGGTGGCGGATCCGAGATGAGTCTTAGCCTGTGTCTTAGTTTCCAGTTGATTGCAACTCAGTGTAGCTGCTGTCACTTGAAGAGTTCCGCCGCGAACGACTGCGTCGCCATTTAAACTGTTGTTGTTTGAAAGTGCAACAGTTCCAACCTGTGATTGGTCGATGCCTGCCTGGAGTGATGCGTTCCCGGATAAAGCATCCTCAGCCATCAGGACCAACACTCCGTTCAATCCTCCGAGACGATACGTGCCGTTCGGGGCCGTGATCTTGCCTCGCAGTGTCCTGACTCCAAGTGCGGCGAGAGTAACCTGACCAAGGCCCGCGCTCGCAAGATCAAGATCATTCGTGCTGTCAGCGGCCAGGGCAATCTTTCCTTGAGAAACGGTAGCAACACGAGCCAGAAAAGACTGGTCGATAGCATAAGCTAAGGCAACTATTGCGCCGGCATCAATCTGGACGTCGGGGCCGCTCCCGCCGATGGCGCCCGGGGAATCCAGTTGCAAAGTCCCCTCATGCACTCGCGTGTATCCAAGGTAATTATTGTTAGGGTTTGATAACTCAACGATGCCGGCGCCAATTATGGTCAGCGAACCCGGACCGGTGATTTGTCCGGTAACAATAAACGGAGTGGCATTGACGCAGCCGAGCATTGCCAGACTACATCCACCATTGAGGACGACTATGCGACGCGAATCGAGGGTAACCTGGGCGCAATTGGCCGCCTCCAATTCGCCATTGCTTATGCTGACATTGACTGCTCCGACATCTGGCGGAGCTCCCAATGCCGTATCCTGGTTGATGCGAACCGCTCCGTTACTGATGAATGTTCCGCCGGAATACGTACTTGGACCGGATAGCTCAAGAGAGCCCGATCCGGTCTTGATCAAGGCGCCAGTGCCGGTGATGGCGCCCGGATAGTTTGAATAAAAGTCCTGGTGGACGGTAAGAGTGTGCGCCCCTAACTGTACAGTTGCGTTGCCGCCGTAAGAATAACCAGACAGGCCGCCAACCGTGGTATCCTCTTCGATTCGTAGAGTGGGATGCGCATCCTGAGCAGGAACACCAGAACTCGGATCAAGTTGGATCGGAGTCATAACGGGCAGCGAATTCGCATGAGTCGCTACGAGCGTCCCGTCGTCGATAATGACTTGATAGACGTTTGAGTTAGTCCCGCTCAAGGTAAGGGTCCCAGTTCCATATTTGTCGAGATCATAGTGAAGATTACTTATATTTCCGGAGAGGATAAGATCGCCGACGCCTCCGGTCTGGAGCGAATTTCCACCGCCGTCGATATTGCCAGTAACGATTAGCGTGTCGTTTGCACTCAACGACCAGATGCCGGAAGCAAACGTGAGATTAATATCTCCGTTCCATGTGTTCTTGCCTGATAAGTTGATCAAACCACGATAGAAGCCGCTGCCAGAAGCCATGGAGAGATTCTTCGGAGCTACGTTGATATCCCCCACTAGTCGCAACTGACCTCCTAGTGTCATTACAATCTTAGTGCCACTCGAACCCAGAGCCAAGCCATTGCTGATCGTAAGATTACCGGACAAACTTGTAGCACCCTCGTAGGTGTTACTGTTCGTGAGAAAAAGATTCGCATTACCAATCGTTAACGCGCCCGGGCCGGACAGATGACCGTTGAACGTGATTGGCGGTGCATTGAGTCCATCGATTGTAAATCCCGCCGCCGAAATTTCTATATCGTTGTTTATAGTCTGCGGTGCGCTGGCATAGCAGTAGATCTGAGGCGCAGTACCCTGGAAAGAGAGTTGATTTCCTGAAAGAGTGAAACTGTGCGGATTTGGATCTGCCCGAGTTTCGAAATCGATCCGATTCAAAATCCACGGCGCATTTGCATCGGCAAAAGGTGTTGACCGAACGGTTCCTTGGAATCGTATGAATGTGCTAGTGCTGGAAATTGGAGCTATCCCTCCCGCCCAATTCTGGCTCGTCGTCCAGTTATCATTTGTGCCACCTCCGTTCCATACCATCTGTGCCGGGCAAATGACAGGCGATGCCAGGAGGATAAGAAACAAAAGCCGAACGGAGAGAATGCGGACACACTCCGAGCTTGTACGACCGACTGAAATGGCTGAGGGATTTCGGATAGGCGCTCGCACGGCTGATAGCATCGTGGATCAGAGTAGTCAACTGACCCCTGGTAGATGGGGAAATGGATCTGAGAGGAAAGTCTCGCTTACTCGATCTTGAATTCTATTGTCTGATCGAGTTCGCCGTTCAGATAAATCTCAGCCTTGTAGTCCCCAGTGGGGTATGGGTTGTCATGTGAAAGAGTGAAATCGATACGGTTTTTATTTGCCACATCCTTCAGCGTTTCGGGAGTGATCTCGACCTCTTTCTCGAAAATCTTTTTGTTTTCCAATCCGCCCGCATCAACGGCCGTCCAAACAGCTTTGACCTTTGTTCCAGTCGTCGGCTCGCTCAGTTGCACGAGCACGCCGAACGTGTCGGAAGGTTTGAAGTTCTTGACCGCTTCGAATTTATCGCCCGCATCACGAACCAGCGTCACTTTCTCAATGCTAACGTCACTGTCCGACTCCGCGGCATCGTCATCTTTTTCTTTCGCAAGCGCGGCGCTGGCGAAAGCGAGTGAAACAAGAATTATAAACGTCGAAAGCCTCAGTGTTTTCATGTGGGCATTAACAAAAGCTAGTATCGAGCCTAACGGGGAAATAGTGGGCGACGAGCGAGTAGAAACGCGAATCCTTTGTCGAATTATTCCGAGAAGTCCTTCTGGCGAAGTAACGACCGCTCGCGCTTGGTGTCGGCCAATTTTCCTGGTCTCTAACTCGACGAAAGCTCCTCGAACTCGCCGCGCTCGCGATTTTTGCGGACGCGATCCCACGGAAAACATTTGCCGTTCATGGCGATGTAAACTCCGTGAGGCAGCACCTGCACAAACGAGAGCGCGCTGCCGAGATTGAAGAGACCGTCGGAGCTGCCAAAGGCGTAAGGGATCATCGCGCCGGTAAGCACGACAGTTTTCTCTGTAATGGCGCTCGCGACCGCGGCGGCGGTTTCCGTCATCGTGTCGGTTCCATGCGTGATGACGATGCGATGCTCGTGCGACTGCAAACAGTTTTGCACGATAAGGCCGCGATCGGCGTCAGTCATTTCCATGCTATCGATCATCATCACGGTGTGGATGGTTACCTGTACGCGCGAGCGTCCGAGCCGCAGCATTTCCTGAAGGTGAGTGTCCTTAAAGTAAAGCTGTCCCGTCCGTTCGTTATATTCCTTATCGAAGGTGCCGCCGGCAACGAGGATTCGAATGGCCATGGGGTTGGTCGTAGTTGAGACGTCAGGAACAGGCGAGCAAATTTAGTTCGCCGACCGAAGGTAACGTTCCGCTGAGCGCTCTGCAATTCTTAAGGAGAACAAATTAAGGACATCTCATGTTCTTGTGACCCCGCGGAATCAGTGCAAAATATTTTCGAATCCGGTGGCTTGGACGACAAATCCGTCGATTGAGTCGAGGAAAGTCTATCCTTGCCCGGGGTTTCGAATGATTTACGCTCCCTCGCCGGTGTGGCGCCCTCACTTCTGAATGCATCTCCGGTTTTCCATTTTGGCCAACGTAACGCGATTGCGCCGGTGCCAGAAAAGTGGAGTTCCCGGCTAGTCGACTGTCTTTTGTTAGAGTCCTGGGGAGAATTTATCCAGTCGAGCGCCCTGATTGCACACCAAACGATGATTTATCGCTCAATAATAGTCTGGACTGCTGTAGCAAAGAGGCCTACAAATTTGAGGGATGAGCCCCCCTTCTGCGAATCGTAACTCATGCGCCGGGTTTTTCTTCGCGACCCGAAGGAGCCGATTTAACAAGACGGGATTGGCTGCATTAATGGCGGCTATTTTGCCGGTGCTGGTGTTACTGCTCTGCGCCGTGACCTGCTACGCGGCCAGCGCGACTTGGATTTCCAACCCGGGCGACGCAGATTGGAATAATCCTGCCAATTGGACGCCCATGACAGTACTTAATGGCTTCAATAGTTCTTGACCGCTTCGAATTTATCGCCCGCATCGCGAACCAGCGTCACTTTCTCGATGCTAACGTCGCTGTCCGACTCCGCGGCATCGTCATCTTTTTCTTTCGCGAGCGCGGCGCTGGCGAACGCGAGTGAAACAAGAATTATAAACGTCGAAAGCCTCAGTGTTTTCATGTGGGTATTAACAAGAGCTAGTATCGAGCCTAACGGGAAAATAGTGGGCGACGAGCGATGTAGAACGCGAATCCTTTGTCGAATTACAAGTCCTTCTGGCGAAGTGTTGACCGCCGCGCTTGATGTTGGCCAATTTTCCTGAGTCTCTAACTCGACGAAAGCTCCTCGAACTCGCCGCGCTCGCGATTTTTGCGGACGCGATCCCATGGAAAACATTTACCGTTCATGGCGATGTAAACTCCGTGAGGCAGCACCTGCACAAACGAGAGCGCGCTGCCGAGATTGAAGAGACCGTCGGAGCTGCCAAAGGCGTAAGGGATCATCGCGCCGGTGAGCACGACAGTTTTCCCTGTAATCGCGCTCGCGACCGCGGCGGCGGTTTCCGTCATCGTGTCGGTTCCATGCGTGATGACGATGCGATGCTCGTGCGACTGCAAACAGTTTTGCACGATGAGGGCGCGATCGGCATCAGTCATTTCCATGCTATCGATCATCATCACGGTGTGGATGGTTACCTGCACGCGCGAGCGTCCGAGCCGCAGCATTTCCAGAAGGTGAGTGTCCTTAAAGTAAAGCTGTCCCGTGCGTTCGTTGTATTCCTTATCGAAGGTGCCGCCGGTAACCAGGATTCGGATGGCCATGGGTTGGTCGTAGTTGAGACGTCAGGAACAGGCGAGCAAATTTAGCTCGCCAACCGAAGCTAACGTTCCGTTGAGCGCCCTGCAATTCTCAGTGAGAACAAATTAAGGACATTTCATGTTCTTGTGACCCCGCGGAATCAGTGCAAAGTATTTTCGAATCCAGTGGCTTGGCCGACAAATCCGTCGATCTGGATATAATTTTTTTTTTTTTTTTTTTTTTTTTTTTTTTTTTTTTTTGCGACTAGACCGAAAAAAGACTTTTCGATCCTTTTGTTAGGGTCCTGGGGAGAATTTATCCCGTAGAGCGCCCTGATCGCTCGCCAAACGATGATTTATCGCTTAATAATGGTCTGGACTGCTGTAGCAAAGAGGCCTACAAATTTGAGGGATGAGTCCCCCTTCTGCGAATCGTAACTCATGCGCTGGGTTTTTCGTTGCGACCCGAAGGAGTCAAACTAAGAAAAGGGGATTGGCGGCATTGATGGCGGCTATTTTGCCGGTGGTGGTGTTGCTGCTCTCCGCCGTGACGAGCTACGCGGCCAGCGCGACTTGGATTTCCAACCCGGGCGACGCAGATTGGAATAATCCTGCCAATTGGACGCCCATGACAGTACCTAATGGCCCCAATGACACGGCGACGTTTCAAACAAGTACCCAGGCCGGCCTCGCCCTTTCTGCCAATACCGAAGTGAATGGCATTGTTTTTAACCCGAGCACCCACGTGTTCACCATTACCAATGGCCCGGCACTCGTGTTTACAATTAGTGGCGTCGGCGTCACAAATAACTCGGGCTTTGCGGAGAGCTTTGCGATTTCAAATGTTCCGAACGGGACCGGTAGTCTTGTCTTCAGCAACAGCGCAAACGCCGGCGAGAATATTACTTATTATACCGGTGGCGAAGCTACGACCAGCTTCTTAAATTCGGCCACAGCTGGTAATGCCACGTTTGTTAACTACCCTTCTGCTAAGGTCAAATTCCTTGGTTCGTCGACTGCCGGTAACAGCGCATTTATGGGCTTGAGCGGTTCGAAGGTCACCTTTTCCAACTCTTCAAGCGCAGCTAGCGCGCAATTTATGCTCGAAGCAGGCCACTCTGGTGGCGCTTTCTCTGGGGACTCAATATCCTTCGAGGGCGGCTCCTCCGCGGCGAGCTCTTATATTACTATCGGCGGCAGCGATTCTGTAAACTATCAAGGTGCCAGCGTGGAATTTGCTGATACTTCAAGCGCTGGCAACTGCACACTTATCGCCAGCGATGCCACGAATGGCGGGCGCGGCGGCTCGATTTCCTTCTCTGGAAATTCTACTGGCGCGATGGCGCGCGTCGAAATCCTCGGCGCTGCCAGTCTCAATATCAGCGGACATGTTCTTCCGGGCGTGTCCGTTGGCTCGATCGAAGGCGATGGTAGCGTAAATCTCGGAACCAATCGACTGACAGTAGGCGCGAACAACATCGACACGACCTTTTCCGGGCACTTCTTGAACAGCAGCGGAGTCGCATCGTTAGGCAAGACTGGCACTGGTACATTTGTTCTCACTAACACGAATAATTTTACGGACACAACAATCGACGAGGGTACTCTCCGGGCAACACATGATGGCGCTCTCGGAACTAGTGCCCAAAGCGGCGCCTATATCGACGTTGCTGCAAACGCGGCGCTTACTCTGGATAGCGGTACTACGAATGATTACATTGGCGATAGAGCTAGTCTCAAAATCGTTAGCGACTCGACCGTTAACCTTAACTTTGCTGGCGCGGCGGACAGATTACGAAGCCTGATCGTGAATGGGATCTCGCAACCGCCAGGGATTTATGGCGGATTGATCAGCGGCGCTCCCAATCAACTGCCGCAGTTCGCCGGCACGGGAAGAGTGATCGCGACCACCAAAGCTGTCTCTAGAAAGGTTCAGGGAGCTGCCGGTAGTTTCGATGTCGATCTTCCGCTTGCCGGAACGCCGGGAATCGAATGCCGCAGCGGCGGCGCGAATAAGGACTATCAGATTGTTGTTACCTTTTTCGATAACGTGACTTTCAGTAGCGCCACTGTCATCTCGGGCACTGGCTTCGTGGCGAGCCGAAGCGGTAGCGGCACAAACACCGTGACGATCAATCTTTCGAACGTGGCCAATGCGCAGACCATTAAGACTGCGCTCTTAGATGTAGATGATGGCACGAGCACGACTACGTTCGTTATTCCGCTGAGCGTGCTGCTTGGCGACGTAACCGGAAATGGGACTGTCAACGCGACAGATGTAAGTCAAGTAAGGCCGGGTCGCGTCGTCGATGATTCCAACTTTCGCCAGGATGTTACCGGCAATGGCTTTATCAACAGTTCCGATGTCTCGGCGGTAAAATTACAATCGGGCACGGCACTGCCGCCATGATTGCCAATTCACATGGGATAACGTCTGGCTCCGGAAGCAGCCTTGTAAACTGGACGCGTAGGCATGTTCCTGTGAAACGCCGCCATACACGTGGCTGTCTGTTTGGAATCGCTTTACTGTTTCTCTGCCCGCATTCGCGACGAGCCGCGCCCTTATAGTTGAAGTCGGTGGAATCCCCGATTAGTAGGTGAATTTACCAAAAAGAATCATCGACATCTTCGAGAGCACGGCTGCAACAGGAGGCGGCCATGCGTCTCCCTCCTTCGAGTTGGCGCTCCCTGCCCCAGCATTTGGGGCTCGTAGTCCTTATCAGTTCTTGACATTGCGTCCTGTACCGGCCACTCTCGGCGCGCTCCTCCTGCCTTGCGATGCTCGATGCGGATCTGCAGGTTAACGATGCATCGGGATTTCATCGGCTCGATCTGCATCCGATGCCCATCTTCGTATCAGTAAAACGCTGCTCGCTGCGGCTTCTCCGCGGTGTCGGAACAACCGCCACTCGTTAGGCTAACTCGCTTGGAATGCACCTCCTCGTCGCGCAGCCACTGCCGGATCACCGCTGATGCAGTGACTTAGTCGCTCTTGAAGATGCTCCGAAACTCCACATGAAAACAAAACGAACTTCGCACTCGGCATTCTTTAATCCACGCGCACTTCTCGGATTAGCGTTGTGCCTCGCAGGCATGGTGTTTGCGGGCGCGGCGATTACGGGCGCGCCCAAGACCTCCGTGCCATCCGCGGAGTCGAAAGCAACGGCCGATGCGCAAGGCCGGAAGCCGATCGAACTACGGGCGACGAAGGCCTCGCGCGTTTTCGACGGCGATCTCCGCAGCCTGCCTTACGTCGCTCCGAAACAGATCGAGCGACCGGAGCCGGAACCACCTACCAACCCGCCGCGTTTGTATCAGCCGCCGGGTAGCACCAGCTCTGCAACCCAGAGTCACAATCCGCCGGCGAGATCGGTAGCTGCAGTGAATGCGCCGGCACCGGCACCTAGCATTGCCTTCAACGGGCTCGACCGCACTACCTGGGGCTCATCCAACCCGCCAGACACAAACGGCGACGTTGGCCCGACTTATTATATCCAAATCGTTAACACGTCCGTCGGCGTCTACCGCAAGTCTGACGGCCAGCGGGTCGCCGCCTTCACTCTCGACACCTTGATGAGCCAGGGGAATTTCGGAAACATCTGTGGCACACATAATTCGGGCGACCCAATCGTCGTGTACGACACATTCGAGGATCGGTGGATCATCACAGACTTCGCGCTCGACTCGCAGCATACGTTCCAGTGCTTCGCGGTCTCGCAGACAGGAGATCCCGTCACTGGCGGCTGGAATTATTACTCGACCGAAATTGAAGGCGGGCTGGGCGACTACCCGAAGTTCGGTATTTGGACCGACGGCCTCTACATGAGCGCCAACATGTTCGGCTACGGATTAGGGCCGTATCAGAATCCGCGCGTTTATGCCTTCAACAAGGCCCAGATGTACGCCGGCGCCGCCTCCATCCAAATCGTGCGCTTCGACGCTGATCCAAACGACTTCACGCTCCTACCGAGTAACGCCCGGCTGCAAACTGGCACGCCACCGGTAGGTCGGCCCAACCTTTTTGTCTCGACCTGGCTGTATACAAACGCGCTCACCGTTTATAAGTTTCACGTCGATTGGACTAACACCTCGTTATCCTCTTTCACAGGCCCGGACATCCCTGCTTCTGCCGATACTTGGAATCCGTTCGTTGACTTCGCTCCGCAACCTGGCACAGCGAACACAATCGAGACGCTTAGCCGCGAAGCGATGGCGCAGAACCATTACACGAACATTGGTGGCGTAGAGTCTCTCTGGGCAAGTCACACCGTGGCGCGCGCGGATGACTCGACCTTCGCAGTGCCGCGCTGGTATCAGGTGAACGTGACCGGTGGCATAGTGGACGCCAACCTCGCTCAGGCCGCGACGTGGGATCCCGACGGAGCAGACGTGACCTTCCGCTGGATGCCGAGCGCGGCCGTTGACCGCGCTGGCGACATGGCAATCGGTTATACCACTTCCAGCAGCAGCGCCTATCCATCGATCAAGTACGCCGGCCGACTGGCGAGCGATCCACCGAACACGTTCAGCCAGACCGAGCAGACGCTTTTCGTCGGCTCCTTCTCCCAGACTTCCACCACTCGCTGGGGTGACTATAGCGCGATGACGCTGGACTCTGACGGCTGCAGATTCTGGTACACGAATGAATACCTGAACAGCGACGGAACCTGGCTAACGAAAATAGGCGCGTTCTCGTTCCCAGTTTGCACGCCTTTGGGCAACGGCGGGACCATCTCGGGCACCGTGGTCGCTAGTTCCGGCAATGCTGCGCTCAGCGGCGCGACCGTTGCGCTCGGTAGCCGTAGTACCACGACTGACGGTAACGGCCACTACACGTTCAGTGTTCCCGCGGGTAGTTATCCAACCCTAACGGCCAGCTTCCCCGGACGAAATGCAGCGTCAGTTAACACGATCGTGGTCAGCGATGCCCAGATCACAACCCAGGATTTCTCGCTCACCGCCGCACCGACGAGTGGCTGTGTCACCGACACGGCGCAGCAGGATTTCCAAACCGGCGTCGCGACCAACCTGGACCTAACGACCATTCCCGGCGATGTGACTCTGTCGGACACGCCCGTCATCGACCAGCAGTACCAATCTGGCAGCACTGGTATTACAAGCTTTGGCGCTGCCACTTGGAATGGCCAGAGCTTCACTCCCGCTCTCAGTGGCACTCTGGTGGCGGCGAAAGTGCAACTCCTTTGCGATAGTTGCGGGCCGACTCCGCCCGACCTCATTCTTTCGGTTCGCGGGACGAGCGGCGGTTTGCCGACTGGCGGCGACCTTGCCGTCGCCACCCTGCCTGGCTCCGCCTTTGCCAGCGGCCAATACACGTTTTACACCGCCAGCTTTGGCTCACCGGCCACTCTGAACAGCGGAACGCAATATGCGCTGATCTTGCGCCCTGTCTCGGCCCCCGCCGGTTTCGGCTATTACTGGACTCGGAACGCGCCTGGTCAGTATGCCGGGGGTCAGCGAGTTTTTTCGTCGAATAGCGGCGCGACTTGGAGTGCCGATTCGATCATCGACTTCAACTTCACAACCTACATCCACACGGGCTACGTGCCCTCCGGCACATTCATTTCATCGGTCAAAGATGCTAACCCCGCGCCCAGCGCCGCTTCGACATGGGCGCCCTTATCATGGAACGCCTCCGTCCCGGCCGGTACCGATGTTAAGTTCCAGATCGCGGCGAGTAACAACCTATTTGGAGCATTTAACTTTGTAGGTCCCGACGGCACGAACGCGACCTTTTTTAGCAACGGCGCTTCCTTGTCGCAGTTCAATGGCTTACGTTACGTCCAATACAAGGCTTACCTAACGACAACGTCACCGCCTTCAACGCCGGTCCTGCACGACGTCACGATCTGTTTTGCGGATCCCTTGCCGCTGGTCGTAACTAAGACGGCCGATACGAACGATGGTGTCTGCGATGCGGATTGTTCTTTGCGCGAAGCACTCGCGGTCGCTGGGACTACCGGTTTCTCGAACATGATCGTCTTCAGTATTCCCGCCAACAGTCCGGGCTGCTCCGGGAGCGATTGCACCATTACCTTAACCAGCACTCTCGTGCCAGCGGCCAACGGGAGCATTTTGATTAGCGGCTACACCGGTCCAAACACGATTACGCTAAGTGGAAACAACACGATCCAAATTTTGCGACTGGGCGGTGGTGCTAATCTCACAGCTAGTAATTTGAATTTTACCGCGGCCAACGGCAGCGCGGTTGAGCTCGATAACGGCGGCACGTTAACGCTGAACAATTGCGCGCTTTTCGGCAACATCGCTGATAACGGAGGCGCGTTCTTCACTAACACGGGCAGCGTGCTGAATCTGACCAACGTCACTATCTCGGGTAATTCTACGACCACATTCGGCAGCGCTGGCGGCATCTGGAATGCGGGTGGCGCAATCACGACGCTCAACTGTACGATCGGCAACAACTCGGCCAGGAACGACGGCGGCGTTGCCACGTTTAATGGCGGTACGTTCACCACGCGCAACACGATCATTGCCGGTAACAGCGCCCTTAATAGTCCCGATGCCTTCGGCAGCTTCACGTCGCTCGGCCATAACATCATCGGCAATACCACCGGGAATAGTGGCTTTACGGCCACCGGCGACCAGGCTGGAGTTAACCCGCAGTTACTAGCTATCGCTCAGAACGGCGGCCCGACCTGGACCCAGGCGCTGCAAAGCAACAGCACGGCTATCGATGCAAGTGATAACACTTTTGCGCCAGCCGCCGACCAGCGCGGCTATAGCCGAAATGGTGTTGCCGACATCGGGGCGTATGAGTTCAACGGCACATCGCCATATCAGGCCCCGGCTTTGGTTACAGCCGTTTCTCGCAAAACTCACGGAGCTGCCGGTACCTTCGACATCGATCTACCAAACTCAGGCCTGGGAGTTGAGTCGCGCTCGCCCGGCGCCAATGGCAGCCACAGTTTGGTCCTGACATTCGATTCGACCGCCGTTTCGGATCAGGCCAGTGTCACAGCCGGTGTTGGGACGGTCCAAGGCCAGCCGACCCTCAACGGCAACCAAGTCACGATCAATCTCACCGGCGTTACCAATGCGCAGAGGATCACGGTCACGTTGTTCAACCTGAACAACAGTGGCAGCAATGTGAGCGTGTCGATGGGCGTGCTGCTCGGCGATACCAACGGCAATGGCAGCGTCAATGCGACAGACGTTAGTCAGGCAAAACTAAAATCGGGTCAAACGGTCGATGCCTCTAACTTTCGCGAGGACATTACGGTGAATGGCTTTATCAACAGTTCCGATGTTTCGGAGGTAAAATTACAATCGGGCACAGCGTTGCCGCCGTAGTTGTAGCCATGCCTGCCAAGGCTGCCTCTCCGTGAGGGAGAGGGTAGGGTGAGGGCCAAATCAAGCTGCTCCACCAGTGGAGAAAGCTCGACATCTGGATCGATTCGTTTTCAATGACGACGACCTCCCGGGGACTTTTCCTGGGCGAGCGTCTCAAAATGAAAACTGCCACTGTGACGAAGCCCGAATGATTTTTTAACCTCCATGAAGAAACGACAAGATAATTGCACCCGCGCTTCGGCGGTTCAAATCATCCTCTCGATTGCTCTGATCTCGATCTCAGCGGTGTTACTCGCCGCGACGAGTTTCAAGCGTACTCCGTTAGCCAGTGAACTGAGCGCGGCTATCGCACCGGGCTTCGAAGTCGCCAAGGACAACCTGTCGATGGCCGGGCCAACGTTGGGGAGCACCCGCTCTGTCGTCGGTGCACCGTTTACATTTGACAATACCGGCAGTCTAGGCACCGCCCGCAAAACTCAAGGAGCCGCCGGTACCTTAGACATCAATATACCGAGCTCAGGCTTGGGAGTTGAGTCTCGCTCGCCCGGCGCCAATGGCAGTCACGTTTTGGTCCTGACATTCGATGCGACCGCAGTTTCGGGTAAAGCCAGTGTCACAGCCGGTGTCGGGATGGTCCAAGGCCAGCCGATCTTCAACGGCAACCAAATGACGATCAATCTCACCGGCGTTACCAATGCGCAGAGGATCACGGTCAAGTTGTCCAACCTGAACAGCAGTGGCGACGATGTCAGCGTGTCGATGGGCGTGCTACTCGGCGATACCAACGGCAATGGCAGCGTCAACGCGACAGACGTTAATCAGACAAAACTAAAATCGGGACAGGCCTTCGATGCTACTAACTTCAGCAACGATGTAAATGCGAATGGTTCGATTAATGCCAGCGACGTTTCGATCGCAAAATTGAACTCAGGCACGGCACTGCCCTAGTAGTTGTTAGCCGTGCCTACAACTGCTGCCTCTCCGTGAGGGAGAGGGTAGAATGAGGTGCAAATCAAGCTGCTCCATCAGTGGAGAAATATCGTCATCAAGTATTTAGTTTTGGTACAATAGAGACACTAAAAGGGACGGCTCATGAAACCTTCTCAATATAATATTTCCTGTGTCAGTACGTTCGGATGATTTTTCATCTTCCAGTACGGGACAAATATACAATTTTACACGCGAATCTGAGGTTGCGATAGCTTTCTCTAATGCAGTGATTTAATATCAGCATATTATACGCTACTGTGAGTGTCATTCGTTTTCATTTCGCAGTTATTTTGTCCTTCTTTTACAACGAAAAAACTGCCTCAGGCCCCGGCTTTGGTCACAGCCGTTTCTCGCAAAACTCACGGAGCCGCCGGTACCTTCGACATCAATCTACCGAGCTCAGGCTTGGGAGTTGAATCGCGCTCGCCCGGCGCCAATGGCAACCACAGTTTGGTCCTGACATTCGATGCGACCGCCGTTTCGGGTCAAGCCAGTGTCACAGCGGGTATCGGGATGGTCCAAGGCCAGCCGATCTTCAACGGCAACCAAATGACGATCAATCTCACCGGCGTTACCAATGCGCAGAGGATCACGGTCAAGTTGTCCAACCTGAACAACAGTGGCAGCGATATGAGCGTGTCGATGGGCGTGCTACTCGGCGATACCAACGGCAATGGCAGCGTCAACGCGACAGACGTTAGTCAGACAAAACTAAAATCGGGACAGGCCGTCGATGCTACTAACTTCCGCGAACGATGTAAATGCGAATGGTTCGATTAATGCCAGCGACGTTTCGGATCGTAAAATTGAACTCAGGCACGGCACTGCCCTAGTAGTTGTAGCCGTGCCTACAACTGCTGCCTCTCCGTGAGGGAGAGGGTAGGGTGAGGGGCAAATCAAGCTGCTCCACCAGTGGAGAAAGCTCGACATCTGGATCGATTCGTTTTTCAATGACGACGACCTCCCGGGACTTTTCCTGGGCGGGCGTCTCAAAATGAAAACGGCCCCTGTGACGAAGCCCGAATGATTTTTCAACCTCCATGAAGAAACGACAAGATAATTGCACCCGCGCTTCGGCGGTTCAAATCACCCTCTCGATTGCTCTGATCTCGATCTCAGCGGTGTTACTCGCCGCGGCGAGTTTCAAGCGTGCTCGGTTAGCCAGTGAACCGAGCGCGGCGCTCGCATCGGGCTTCGAAGTCGCCAAGGACAACCTGTCGATGGCCGGGCCAGCGTCGGGGAGCACCCGCTCTGTCGTCGGTGCACCGTTTACATTTGACAATACCGGCAGTCTCGGCACCGCCCGCACCCGTCACACCGCGAGGTTGCTGCCCAACGGCAAGGTGCTGGCGGCAGGGGGTTATTATCATAACAGCGGCGACGCAACGGTTGTGCGGGCGCGATCCGGCAGCGCGCTCACCTAAACGCGCAAACAACTGGCTGCGCGCGCCTAACGAATAGAAAAAATCTGTAATCGTCGCGCCGCCGCCGCACACCACTCCGGCATGGGGCAAGATACGCCCAGCTTTTCACAAGCGATGCCCAGCCGATCTCTGGCGCGCGTGTCCATTATCTTTGGAAAGGGGGCAGGAGAATGAGACCGTCGCAGATCCGGCCATATCAAAATAAATTCCTCGTTTGCTGCAGGAAGTTCTTGCATTCCGTCAGGTGAAATCTGTAGCATCCGCGCTAATCCGAATGGGCAGCCGTTTCGTCGCAGGGTCAGCGGCACTACCGCTAAGATCACTTTCACCTTCGGTAGCGAAAGGAATTACTCCATGAAGATCTTTCTTTTTCGAATCGCAAGCGCGGCGGTTTGCCTTGTCCTGCTTTTGGCCACGGCACATGCTCAGGTGCCGCAATTAATCAACTATCAGGGCCGAATCGTTGTTGGGTCGACAAATTTCACCGGCACGGGGAACTTCAAATTTGCTCTCGTCAACGCGACGGGGACAACGGCCTACTGGACAAACGACGGCACTCATCTTAATGGGACCGAGCCAACGAATGCGGTTTCGGTCACCGTGAGCGCCGGGCTCTACTCTGTCCTGCTCGGTGATACGACACTCGGGAACATGACTGCGGTCCCGGCGACTGTGTTTAACAATGCCGATGTGCGTTTGCGGATCTGGTTCAATGACGGCACGCATGGCTCGGAGCAGCTCGGGCCCGATCAGCGAATCGCCGCCGTGGGATACGCAGTGATTGCCGGCAATGTGCCCGATGGCGCGATCACGTCCGCAAAGATCGCAAATGGCTCGGTCGGTTCGACGCAGTTGGCTAACGGCAGTGTTACGAGTGCCAAGATCGACACCACTACCGTGCAACGACGGGTCGCGGGCTCCGCTCCTGCGGGTCAGTTCATCCAATCGATCAATGCCGACGGCACAGTCGTGGCGAAGGGGCCCGTTCCGGCAGGCTCAAGTAATCAACTGCAATACAATAACAGCGGTGGCTTCGGCGGCATCCCGACGGTGAAATGGGACAGCACGCATTCCTCGCTCAGCCTTAACGGCGATATCCCGGCCGACATCGCATCCACGCCGGAAGCGCCGGCCGGCGGCAGACTTACCATCCTCGGGACTGGCAATAGCGACGACGCAATAGCCATTGTCGGCGATCACCGAGTCGGTACAGACGGGCCCGCGCTACGCCACAGTCATCCGACCGAACGGCGGCATCATTACTAACGCTTACATCGATATCGCGGCCTCCGGCACTGTGGGAGGCGGCGGAGTGCTGAGACTAAATAGTGACATCCCTGTGGCCATGTCCATTTATACGCCATACAACCCTTCTTCGGGCGGGCGGCTCCTGCAGCTGATGGGAATTCCGACCGGCGGCGCCGGGACCGAGCCGCTGATCTGGGACAGCACAAGCCAGGGCAAAATTTATTTCAATAATCCCTACGGCTCGGCCGTCTCCTACGCGGACCCGCAGATTGTGATATCCGACACTTCCGCGGGCACGACCGACGCCACGCACCGCAGCTATGGAATCCGGGCGCTCGATGGGAAACTGCGCATGGGTCTGTGGAACGATACCACCCGGCAGTATTTCGCCCCCTATGTCGGAGACATCGAGCTTTCTTCGGCCGACTGCACAATTGTTGGCAACATCGTGAACAAGACCGGCCAATTCGAGGGAAAGATTTTCTTCGGCGACAAGGTTAATGGCGTAGCCTTCGGCGTTCAAAGCGCGTTCATATTCTACCACGGATACACGACCAAAATTATCCCGGATGCCGACGATGTGTTATCGTTAGGCACTTCCGGCGCTCGCTTCAAAGACTTGTTGCTGAGCGGGACCGGAACAATGACAGGCCTGACCGTACAAGGCGGCTCCGGTAACTTTACCGTGACCGATGGCAGTATCGTTGATACGACGCGCTCGACTCTTTACATTGGCTACAACGCCGGCGCAGGAACAAATGTTAACCTGGCTGGTGGCAAAACCACGGTCTCCGCTTCCACCGGAAAGCTTACCACCGCCGGGGGAGTTCAGCCGCCACACCTGCCCGATAGCTCCGCTGCCAACGACACGACCTATTACTCAACCACTGTGAACACGCTCGTCTACAAGGATGCCGGCGGAACGGTGCACAGGCTTTATTGAAAAGAACAGTGACCTAGTGACAAGCAAAAACACCTACGGAAGTGTGGGAAGTGTCGGCATCTGCTTTCACGGTGCGAACATATGGGTGACACACAATAGCAACGGCACGTAAGTAAACTGTGACCGCCATTTGCCTGAAATGATTGTGAAAAGGACCCTGACAACCTGCTTTGTTTTGGCAGTCATTTCCCTCACGCTCGCTCCTCGCGCCTCCTCGCTTACGAACGCCGATTATTCCATTACGAGCGAATCCATTGATTCCGCTGGTGCAAACGCGCAGAGCGCGCACTACCTGTTGCGCGCGAGCGGGGCCGGTGAATTCGGTGTCGCATCGACGGCATCGATCAGCAGCGCGAACTACCTTCTCGAGAGCGGTTACGTTGCACGACTTCGAGATGTGCTCGCGCCAACGAGCGTCGTTTCTCGAAAGGTGCACGGCCCAGCCGGCACGTTCGACATCGATCTGCCTTTCACAGGTAGTGTCGGCATCGAATGCCGCAGCGGTGGCGCGTCCAATTCCTACCGAGCCGTTTTCATTTTCCCGAGCGCCGTGACAGTTAGCGATGCTACGGTAACGCCCGGACCTGGTGGAACCGCTTCTCTGGAGAATCCCCACACCAGCACGAGCGCGGACGGAACGGCAGTAACCGTTAATCTTACTGGCGTCAGCAATGCGCAGACGATCACGATCACTTTGGTGAACGTGAACGATGGCGGCACCACAATCAATGTTAGAGCCCAGATGGGCATTCTCCTTGGCGATACGAGCGGGAATGGAACGGTAAACGCGACAGATGTTAGTCAGACGAAATTAAAATCGGGTCAGGCTGTGGATGCTTCCAATTTTCGCGAAGACGTTACCGTCAATGGTTCAATCAATAGTTCCGATGTCTCGACGATAAAGCTGCAATCGGGCACGGCGCTGCCATAGTAACTGGTCGAAGTCGGTGCTGCCTTGTCTCAAATCGGCCATCAATGGCTTCGCCCGCCCTCGTCGATTCGACCGGCAGCGAATCGTTCTGTTTCAGAAGCGCGTCGGAAGGGCGATCACATCGAAACAAATCATCGCAAAAAGCGATCTCGATCTGCTAAGCTCGCCGGGCATGAAATCCTGCTGCCCACATTCTTCCTTTGCGCGTTGGACGCTCCTCCTTCTCGCGCTCACCGTCTCCACCGCCACTGGCTTCGCTCAAAACGTAAGCGGCTTTATCCACGGAAAGATACAAAACTTCCAGCAAACCAGCTCGGCCGCTCCGGTTGTCAATTCCGCGCAGCCGTTCCAGTTCGGCTCACTGATCAGCATGGGCACGGCGACGATCAACAGCGCCACGTTGACGTTCACCGGCACCTCCAGTCCGCGCACTTATACGGACGCCGGAAACGGCGACTTCTCGATTCTCGATACTTTCACTACGCAAGCGCAGTTGGATCTGCGCTTATCAGAACAACAGCAACTACACGGTCGGCATCAACACCAGTGCGGGCACCTTCTCCCGCGCGGTCTTTCTTCTTTCCTTGTTCGGTTATCCGACGACACCGCTGCTCACAGTGCCGGCGGGCAACTGGCAGAGCGGCGCCCTAACGATCGATCCCACCCTTGACTACACCTTTACGTGGAATGCGTTTGCCAATGCGCAGGCCGCTGATGTCATCGAGCTCGTCATTCGCGATTCTGGCATGACCTTCGGTCCGTTCCCCAACACTCAGACCTCCTTCACGCTGCCGGCAGGTAGCCTCCAGTCAGGCACGTACACCTGCGATCTTATCTTCGTTCGCGTCGCCGGCGCGGCCGCTGGTGATGCAAATATCGGTGCCGGCTATGCCACCCTGGTGAAGGATACAGGTTTCACGCTTCGAGCATTGGCGCCGCTTGCACTGATTACCGCCGTCTCGCGCAAGGATCACGGGGCTGCCGGAACCTTTGATGTCGATCTGCCGCTCGCGGGCGAACCCGGTGTGGAATGCCGATCGAGCGGTGGTAATCACACTCTTGTCTTCACCTTCAACAATGACGTCGTGAGTGGTAGCGCGAGCGTGACCAGCGGCGTAGCTAGTGTCATGGGAAATCCCAGCTTTGCCGGGAACACCATGACAGTAAACCTGACTGGCGTCACTGACGTTCAGAAGATCACGGTTACTGTGAGTAGCGTAACGGATAGCTTTGGCCAGACGTTGCCGGACGAGGCAGTGAGCGTGAATATGCTCATCGGCGATACTAGCGGGAATAAGACGGTAAATGCTACAGACGTCAGCCAGACCAAACTGCAATCGGGACAGGCGGTCACAGCGACTAATTTCCGCGAGGACGTCAATGTGAACGGTTCCATCAACGCCACCGATGTCTCACTGGTAAAACTAAAATCCGGTACAGCACTGCCCTAGTAGTTGTAGCGGAGGCAAGACTGTTCCACCACCTGGAGAAAAGCTCGACATCTGGATCGATTCGTTTTCCAATGACGACGACCTCCCGGGAATTTTCTCTGCAGGGCGTCTCAAAATGAAAACGGTTCCTCTGACGAAGCTCTTGCTGTCTTGCCTTGCGTTGCTGCTGACGTGCGGCGCGCCAATCGTGCGTGGTCAATCCGCGCTCGACGGTTTCGATCCGAACGCAAATGGGTTGATCCGTGTCGTCGTCGTCCAGTCGGACGGGAAGATTCTTATCGGCGGCGACTTCACCACGCTCTCACCGAATGGAGGACCATCGGTCACGCGCAATCACAGTGCCCGATTGAATCCAGACGGCACTCTTGACACAGGCTTCGACTCGAACGCGGACAACTCTATATATGCAATCGCGCTGCAGACCGATGGAAAGATTTTAGTAGGTGGAACTTTTGGAAACATCGGCGGACAGACACGCAATCGAATCGCCCGACTCGATGCCGCCACCGGCCTGGCGGATTCATTTGACCCGAACGGGAATGGATTTGTCGATACAATCGCGGTGCAGGCGGACGGAAAGATTTTAGTGGGCGGCGGGTTACAGAACATCGGCGGACAGGCGCGCAACTACATTGCCCGGCTCGATGCGACGACGGGATTGGCTGATTCGTTTGACCCGCACTCAAATAGTCTTGTTCTTTCGATTGTGGTGCAGGCGGATGGGAAGATTTTGGCGGGCGGCGCTTTCGCGGGACCAAACAGCATCGGCGGACAGACGCGCAATCACATCGTCCGGCTTGATCCCAACACTGGCTTGGCCGACTCGTTCGATCCGAACGCGAGCAGTCTTGTCAATTCAATCGCGGTACAGACGGACGGCAAGATTTTGGTGGGCGGCACTTTCATCGGAGCGAACAGCATTGGCGGGCAGACGCGCAATCGCATCGCGCGCCTCGATCCCACGACCGGGTTGGCCGACTCGTTCGACCCGAATGCAGACAATGCTGTCAATGCAATCGCAGTGCAGGCGGATGGAAAGATTTTGGCTGGGGGACTGTTTAGTACAGATCGGCGGACAAACGCGTAATTCCATCGCACGGCTCAATCCGATGAATGGTTTGGCCGATTCGTTCGACCCGAGCACGAACGGAAGCGTCAAGTCGATCGCGGTGCAGCCAGACGGTAAGATTTTAGCGGGCGGCGGTTTCATCGCGCTCGCACCAAACGGCGGAGTGTCCGTTACGCGCAACAACATCGCCCGCCTGGAAACCGACGGCAGACTCGACCAAACGCTTAATCTGCCCGATCTCGCCCCCGGAGACAATGTTGCGGCCACCGTTGTTCAGCCGGACGGCAAGATTCTCATTGGCGGTGAGATTTTCCAGCGTCTTAGGCGTATCGCGCAATAATATTGCCCGATTGAACCCGGATGGCACACTTGACACCGCCTTCAACCCGAACGCGAACAATCAAATCCGTTCAATTGCGTTGCAGTCAGACGGCAAAATCTTGGTGGGCGGGGAGTTTAGCGGAGCCAACAGCATCGGCGGACAGTCGCGCAATTACATTGCCCGGCTCGATGCTACAACCGGGCTGGCTGATTCGTTCGACCCGAACGCGGACAGTAATGTTGCATCGATCGCAGTGCAGACTGACGGTAAGATTTTAGTGGCTGGCAACTTCTGGGACCACGGCACCGGCGCGATCACCATTGGCGGGCAATCGCGTAACTACGTCGCGCGGCTCGATCCCGTCTCCGGGTTGGCCGATTCTTTCGACCCACATGTCAATCGTTGTTTCGGTACCTGTATCGACGGCGTGGTCCTTACAATGTTACCAGAACCCGACGGCAAAATCTTGATAGGCGGCCTTTTCAATAAGGTTGGTGGGCAGGACCGCAACAATATTGCGCGGCTCGATTCTACCACAGGGATACCGGATTCATTCGACCCAAACCCCACTGGCGATCCGGGCGGCTTCTTTGTCGAATCAATCGCGTTGCAGCCAGATGGAAAGATCCTGGTAGGCGGCGGCTTTACTAGGATTGGAGGACAGGCGCGCAACCGCATTGCCCGGCTGGATGCCACCACTGGCTTAGCTGATTCGTTCAACCCCAACGCAAACGGTGATGTCGTTTCAATCGCGTTGCAGGCGGACGGCATGATTTTAGTGGGCGGCTTTTTCAACAGCATCGGCGGAGTGACGCGTAATTTCATCGCTCGGCTTAATCCCACCACCGGCCTGGCTGATTCGTTCAACCCGAACGCCGCCACGAACGGTATCGTCGAAGCGATCGCGATACCGCTGGACGGCAAAGTTTTGGTGGGCGGCTATTTCTTCGGAGCGAATGGCATCGGCGGGCAGCCGCGCAATGGTTTCGCTCGTTTGAGTAACGATACCGCCGCCCTGCAAAATCTCGCCGTGATGCAAACGAGTGTTATCTGGACACTCGGCGGTTCAAGTCCGCAATTCACGCGCGTTATCTTTGAGTCTTCACCCGATAATGTGAGCTACACTTCCTTGGGCACCGGCACGGCGTCTGGCAGCAACTGGACCCTGACAGGTTTGAGCCTCCCGGCCGCACAGAGCATCTACATCCGGGCTCGGGGCCATTATCGGGCGGGCTACGAAAACGCCTCGGATAGCATCATGGAATCAGTGCGAAATGCTGTTCCTGGGACATTGCAACTTACAGCTGCTGTTTCCCGCAAGACGCATGGCGGAGCGGGAAACTTCGATATTCCTTTGCCGCTCGTTGGTGGAGTTGGTGTGGAGTGCCGGTCAACTGGTGGCGTTTACAAGCTGGTCTTTACGTTTAGTAACAACATGGTCAGCGGCAACGCCAGTGTGACTACAGGGACAGGAAGCGTCGCAGGAAGTCCTATCTTTGCGAATAACACCATGACAGTAAACCTAACTGGCGTTGCCGACGTTCAGAGGATCACAGTTACCTTGAGTAATGTAACCGACACCTTTGCCCAAGCTCTGCCGGACACAGCGGTGAGCGTGAACATGCTCATCGGCGATACCAGCGGGAATAAGGCGGTAAATGCCTCCGACGTCAGCCAGACCAAACTGCAATCGGGACAGGCGGTCACAGCGACTAATTTTCGCGAAGATGTCAATGTGAACGGTTCCATCAATGCGACCGATGTCTCATTGGTAAAACTAAAATCTGGAACCGCACTGCCGTAGCACCTTCGGGCTAGCAATGTCTTGGACTTAAGCGCCACTGCCCGACGATAGACCTTGACTGAGCGGGGCCTTTTTCGGCATTCTGCGAGGCAGTTCGTTTAATTGTTAAGAATTCTTGCCGAAGGAGGAATTATGAAAACAACTGCTTTCACGAGCTGGCTTCTAATCTTCGCCGCCTGTTTATTTTTCTCCGGAAACGCTGCCGCATCAACGCAGACCGATATCATTGGTCCTGCGGGCAGCGAACAGTTCGGCACTACGGTTACGGTTTTGCCGAATGGGAATTTTGTCGTGACCGATCCGTTTTATGACGCGCCGGGACCAATCACAGATACCGGGCGGGTTTACTTATATAACGGCAGCACGCTGGCGCTGATCAATACCATGACGGGCACGCTGGCGAACGACGGCATCGGCTCGAACAATACCGCCAAGCCGGTGGTCGTTCTGGCTAACGGTGATTATCTTGTTTGCAGCGCGGGATGGAATGGCGGACGCGGGGCCGTGACTCGGTGCAGTCCCACGACCGGGTGTCCGGCGACGATCACCTCTTCCAACTCGTTGGTCGGCTCGGTTGCCGGCGACTTTGTCGGCGGTGATGGCGTGGTGGTTTTGCCGAACGGCAACTTTGTTGTGCGCAGCTCGCAATGGAACAACGGTGCTACGACACAGGTAGGCGCACTGACATGGTTTGCGGCGGCGGCTACTCCGACCGGCGCAGTGACAATAGCTAACTCGCGTTACGGCGGTCACTCAGGAGATCAGGTAGGTCTGCTTGGTGTCATTGTTTTATCCAATAGTAACTACGTTACCCAAGATGCGTTTTGGGACAGTAATACGGCGACTGATGTCGGCGCCTCAACGTTTTGTTCCGGCACGGCTGCCTGCACGGGCGTCGTCTCAAGCGCGAACAGCCTGGTAGGAACAACCAACGGCGATTTCTTCTTTATTGTCATCACTCCGCTTACCAATGGAAATTACGTAGTGAACAATGGCTCATGGGACAATGGCAGCACAGTCGACGTCGGTGCGGCTACTTTTTGCGATGGCACCACCGGCTGCCACGCCGTCGTCGGACCCGGTAATAGCTTGATCGGTACGACCGGCACGGTCGGAGGCAACCAAGGCGATCTGGTGGGTCTCAATGGCTCGATCGCCCTCACAAACGGCAATTACGTTGTCGAAAGCACCAATTGGAATCGCGCGGGCGCAACCGCGGCTGGAGCCGCCACGTTTTGCAGCGGCACCACCGGTTGCGTGAACATGACGGTCTCCAGCGCGAACAGTCTGGTCGGTGTGACGACCAATGATAATGTCGGCCGGGGAACAGCTCTGACGAACGGTAACTATGTAATAAGCACCTCGACCTGGGATAATCCGGCGGGCACACCGTTAACGACCGATTGGGGTGCATCCACTTTTTGCAGCGGTAATTTGGGCTGCACCGGAGACGTAACCGTCGGAAATTCCCTCACCGGTCATCGATTTGGCGATGGCGTAGGCGGATCTGCGGTCGCTCTCACCAACGGGAACTACGTCGTCACTAGCCAGAGGTGGACGAATGATAACGGTTTGATTCTTGCCGCCGGCGCCGTGACCTGGTGCAATGGCACGACTGGCTGCTCTGGCCAGGTAACCGACGCGAACAGTCTCATCGGAGCACATGCCAACGATCAGGTTGGGAACGTGATAGCCCTAACGAATGGCAATTACGTTGTCTCATCTCTCTTTTGGGATAACGGCAATATTAATGACGCTGGCGCCGCAACGTTCTGCAGTGGAACGTCTCCGTGCGTCGGCACGGTATCACCTCTTAACAGCCTCGTCGGAACGAAGGCAAGCGACCAGGTCGGCCGTAGTATCTACCCGCTGGCTAACGGCAATTACGTAGCGCAAAGCTCAAGTTGGGATAGCGGCGCATCGCAAGCCGGTGCAGTAACTTTTTGCAGCGGCACAGCCGGCCGCGTGGGTACGGTTACATCGAGCAACAGCCTTGTTGGCTCTCACATGACCGATGGTGTCGGCGGTTTTTTCCCGGGCGGCGTTTACCCCATAGCTAATAATAGCGATTACATTGTCTTTAGTCCCATGTGGACGAATGGTGCCACACCGCAGGCCGGTGCGGTTACCTATGGCTTGGGCAATGGAGGCACGGTCGGACCGGTTACCGTGGCTAACAGTGTGCGTGGCATGATGAACGGCGGCGGCGGATCGATGAACTTCTCGGTTGGCGGCGCGAGCAACACTCTGGTGGTCGCTCGCCCGCCTGAGAACATTGTTACAGTATTCAAGCAAGGCGGCATTTCGTTCTCCGCCGTTTCGCGAAAAACGCATAGCGGGACTCCTTTTGATATCAATCTTCCGCCCGCTGGAAGTCCCGGCGTAGAGTGCCGAAGTGGTGGAGCAAGTAACGACTTTCGTATCGTCTTTAGTTTTCCCGGCACGGTCACGTTTGACAGCGCGTCTGTTAGTTCAGGCGTCGGCAGCGTCTCTTCCTCGAGTGGCGGTGGAACTGCCACTGTCACCGTTGATGTGACCGGTGTAACCAATGCGCAGGTGATCACGGTCACCCTGACCAATGTCCACAGCGGATCGGTTAATGCGGATGTGAGCGTTCCGATGGGTGTGCTTTTTGGGGACACAAATGGGAGCGGTAATGTCAGCTCCACGGATGTGAGTCAAACGAAACTAAGATCGGGCCAGGCCGTTGATGCCACAAATTTCCGAAGCGACGTTAACCTGACTAACTCGATCAACGGCACCGATGTTAGTGCGGTAAAATTAAGAGTCGGGACAGGTTTACCATCGCAGCCTGCTGCTTCAACTGATGGGAAACCGGCTTCAGCAACCGCGCTCCGAAGGCTCAAGTAACGACTGAAGCCTTTAAGTGATAGCCGACAACCCGTCGCTCATCAATCTGCTGGCGAGCAGGCAAATATTCCGATCTTTGCGGGTCTACGGGTTGTTTAAAGCGGCACTACAAAAAAGCTTGCTAGTGGCGAAGCGTTCTCGTTAGTCTCCACGCCCACATCCCTCTTCCTCTCAACGCAACCCCAACCTCAACCCCACCGAACACCCTCTATGAAATCCTCTAACCATATCTTGCGTACACTCAGTCACACGCGTTCAACCCTCAAAATATCCGTCTGGCTTATCAGCGCATTGTCTGTGTGCGCGGTAGCATTTATGGCGATGTCAATTTCGTCTGTGGCCTTAGGACAAGCCGCTCCCTCCAGGCAACAACAAATCTCGCCCGAAGCATTTCGGCTCCTGGGCCTTAATCAACCTGCCGATTGTCCGGCGTGGCAATTCGCCGCTGATTTGCCGGAGCCGCTCGAGGCAGCTGCCGCAGCTACTGATGGGACCTATATCTACGTCGCTGGCGGCTACTCCTATTACAGTGAGCAGGCGAACGGATTCCGACGGTACAATCCCGCAAACAATAGCTGGACATTACTCGCACCGATGCCGGTTGGGGCGGCCATGGCTTCCGCAGTTTACTATCCTCCCACGAATAAGATTTACGTCTTTGGCGGGGAGCGTTTTGGCAACGGCTTGAACTTTGAAATAACGAGAATCTACAACATCAATACAAATAGTTGGAGCGCCGGAGCCTTTATGCCCGATGTGCGCAGCTTCATGGCCTCAGGTTACAACCCCGCTAACGGTAAGATTTACCTCGTCGGCGGCTACAACACACAATACTTCGACGGCGCCCAGGCCGATACTTGGGAATACGATCCAATTGCCGACACATTTACTTCACGGGCGCCTATCCCCAATGCAGTGGGCGGGGCGGCCTATGGCATCATTAACGGACACATGTATGTCGCGGGAGGAAAGGACAGCCAGGGGCAGTCGGTCAATCTTGTCTGGGATTACAATATCGCGGCCGACACTTGGACTCAGAAAGCGAGTACGCTCTGCGGCGGCGCAAACTACGTCTCCGGCAGCGCTGCTGTACTCGGTAAGCTGTGGGTCTTTGGTGGAATAAGTCAACCTGGGGTGGAAGGCAGGCAGTCGAATATTCCTCCACTCACAAAGCCGGACGCGGAACATCAACCGCTTGGCTCCAATCCGAGCAACGTCGGCCGAGTCTATGACCCGCAGACCGACACGTGGGGATACACTCAGAATCTGAATGGGCCACGGTCATTTGTAGCCAGCGCCGCGATCGGCAACAAGTTGTTCGCCGCGGGCGGCTTCAGTGATTTCGATATACTTTCCACTTCCGAGACCGCGGATGCATGCGTCACCGACCCCAATCCGGCGACAATACAAGATTATCTCGTCACGACTGTAACCGGCATTCCGATTGTGCCAGGGACCACTGACATCGGCAATCACTGTGACGATTGTTCCACGCAGATTAATCTACCGTTCCCCGTTCGCTTTTATGACCGGGTTTACACCAGCGCTTATGTGAATTCGAACGGCTTTCTTGCCTTCGACGATCCTGGCAGCGGTTGCTGTGGCCACTGTATTCCTGTTCCTTATTTCTCTAACATCATTTCGGCTGAAGCGTCCGATCTTTACACCGGCGACGCTGCCCTCGGGGAAGGAATATTTACATCGGTAAGCGGGAGCGCGCCGAATCGGATATTCAACGTCGAATGGCGCGCGGCTTTTTGCTGCGGCAGCGGCCAGCCAACAGAACACTTTGAAATTCGACTCTATGAAAATCAGAATCGCACCGACATCGTTTATGGAACGACCAGCGCGACGCTACCTGCAGAAGTCTTAAGCAAATCCGCCAATCTACCCTCTGGTTCCGGGTTTTTTGGCATCGGAACGCAGCTTGATAACGGACTCTGCAATTATACGGCTGTCTCGTGCGCAACTGCCCCGGCACCCGGCACCCAATACACCTTAAGCCTTTCACCACCTATCATTGTGACGAGCGCGGTATCGCGCAAGACGCACGGTAGCGCTGGCGATTTCGACATCAATCTCCCGCTTAGCGGCCGGCCTGGGATTGAATGTCGTAGCGGTGGAGCATCAAACAACTATCGAATCGTGGTCACCTTCTCTGCTCCCGTGACGTATGCCAACGCGTCCATTGCCCTGGGAGCTGCCGTTGTCTCATCTTCAAGCGGCAACGGGACGAACGTGGTCACCGTGGACCTCACGGGAGTCCTGGATACGCAGACGATTATGGTGAAGTTGACGAGCGTGAGTAACGGAGTGGGCAGCATGGATGTCGTTGTTCCGATGAGCTTACTCTTTGGAGATACAAACGGGAGCGGTACAGTCAGTTCGACCAATGTGAGTCAGACAAAATTAAGATCGGGCCAGGCGGTTGATGGGACGAATTTCCGAAGTGACGTTAACGTGAGCAATTCGATCAACGGTACCGACGTTGGTCTGGTGAAATCAAGGGTCGGGACAGGTTTGCCGTAAAATCGCAATCGCAGCTGAGCTCCGATAAAGATGAGCGGTTGCTGTAGCCCGGGGCGGTGACCCCGGCTTCTTAACGGGATCAAAACGGCCGGGGTCGCCGCCCGGCTACAAATCGCCGCTTCTCTAGCGCGCAGATTGCTATTGATCATGGCCGCAGCGGAGTTTTCACGTGACACGCACGTGATTAGAGACATTGTTGCCGTCCTAAGAATCTACTCTGCGGCCATTATTTTTATGAAAAAGAAATTCGCATCCAAATCCGCCTTTTTTAATCCGCGCGTTCTGCTTGGATTTTTTCTTTGCCTTGCTGGCGGCTTCACCGCGTTGATCGCGTTGAGCATGTATTCCGGCCCGTCCGCACTGGCCCAAAGGCCGAAGCAGGTCGCGAAGAGTGCCGGTGCGCCCAAGATGATCCCCCTAATCGGCCCGATTTCGCAGGACAAGGATTTGCGCGCCCTGCCTTACTATCCGCCTAACGGAGAAATAGAAGAGTTTCGCTTGATGCGACACCGCCAGTTCAAGTCCACGGGGAAAACGGATTCGCTAAAAGCCGCGAAAGAAACGGCGCAGGTGGCAACCATGCCGGCTCCCCTGGATACCTATCCTGGCATCAGCTCCGGACAGGGTGGCTGCGGCTGTTTGCCTCCTGATACTAATGGAGACGTCGGTGCGAATCACTACATTCAAGCGGTCAATTCCAGCATTAAGATTCTTGATAAGTCAGGTAACCAACTCCTGGCGCCCACGACCTATAATTCGTTCTTTTCTCCAATGGGCCCGCTTACTCCCTGCGGCGCCAATCAGAACCGGGGCGATGGCTTTGTCTTCTACGATCATTTGGCTAATCGGTGGGTGGTCAGCGATTTTGCCTTTCCCTCGTTTCCCGGTGCCTCGTTTTATCAATGCGTCGGCGTTTCCAAGACCAGCGATCCGGTCGCGGGCGGCTGGTGGCTTTACGCCGTCCAAGTGGATCCATCGAACCCGACATTCCTGGGCGATTACCCGAAGTTCGGCATGTGGCCGGACGCCTACTATTTCTCGGTGAACCTGTTCTCTAACAACACGACGTTCAATGGCGTGCGCGTCTTTGCGCTTCCTCGTAACGACATGATTAACGGCACCGGTGCGCCGAACGCGGGAGCTATCGCCTTTACCATTGATCCCAACACGCTGGGCGATGCTTACAGCCTGGTGCCGGCAAGCTTCAGAACTGGAAGTATGCCGCCAGTCGGGACGCCGGAATATTTTCTGGCCGTCGACAGTCCGGGATCTTCGGGAGTGGTCCAGACCCAGGTGCATGTCTGGAAGTTTCACGTGGACTTCGCCACGCCGGCGAATTCTACCTTTGGGAGTGGCGCCAATCATTCGCCGGATGGAAACATCACAGTTAACGGTTTTGTCGATGCGTATACCTCGACCAGCGCTCTCGTGCCGCAAAACGGAACGACGGTTAAGCTCGACACGCTCGGTGATAAATTGATGTCGCCGCTCGTCTACCAGAATCTCGGTGGAACCGAGTCGCTCTATGCCTCGCAAACTGTAAACAATAATCAGGGCGGTACGGGGCCTACCGGCATTCGCTGGTACCAATTCAATTTCACTGGTTCGACGATTCCTGCGACCGCGGTGCAACAGCAGACTTTTACTAATGGAGGAGACCTTCTTTGGCGGTGGATGCCCAGCATCGCGGTGGACGCGCAAGGTAACGTCGCGATTGCCTATTCCACTTCGAGCAGCACCCTGGAACCATCGATCAGATATGCCGGACGTCTGGCGGGTGATCCGTTGAACACGCTTGCTCAAGGCGAAGCAGTGATGCAGGCGGGAGGCGGACATCAAACCAGCACGAGTTTTCGCTGGGGAGACTATAGCGCGCTCGGCATTGATCCGGCAGATAACGCCACCTTTTGGCATACCCACGAATACTACTCGGCGACGAGCAGTTCTGCCTGGAACACGCGCATTGGTAAATTCAAATTCCCATCGGCACCGGCTGTTGTCAGCGCAGTCTCTCGGAAAACTCACGGCGCGGCAGGAGATTTCGATATCGACCTGCCGACTACCGGTAATCCGGGAATCGAAGATCGCGTCGGCCCGGTCGCGGGCGAGCATCAGATCATCGTGACTTTTGGAAGTAGTGTTAGCGTAAGTTCAGCGTCCGTATCTTCCGGCACCGGAAACGTCGCCAATGTTTCTGCGAACGGTGGCCAGATTACCGTGAATCTTTCTGGCGTGGCCGACGCTCAGCGCATTGTCGTAACGTTGACCAACGTAAACGACGGCGTGAACTCTGGAAACGTGACCATTCCGATGGCAATCCTTGTCGGGCGACACGACTGGAAATGGGGCTGTGGCTTCTTCTGACGTTAGCCAGACTAAATTGCAATCAGGCCAACCGGTCACGGCCAGTAATTTCCGTGAGGACATCAACGTGAGTGGTTCCATCAACGCGACGGATGTTTCCATGGTGAAAGCAAGATCCGGGACCGCTTTGCCGTAAGGGTACCTAGCTGGTCAACCGGAGCCGCACGATGCGATGGGTCTTGTTAGTGCGGCTCGCTCCTGATAGGCACGGGCATGACGAAAGGCTGTTTTGTCCGCGCGACACTCGGAAGGTGGCCTTTGCTGCATGGTATGCTCGCGACACTGGTACTCATCCTGCCGGTGAGAACGACGTGCGCTTTCGGGCAAACTTTTTGGCAGAATGCCTCGTTAGGCGATTGGTTCATCGAGAACAACTGGTTGGCGGTGCTGCCGGATTCGCAAACTGATGCGATCATCGCGAACGGCGGGACGTCGTTGATCACGGTGCCGGGCGCGCAGGCGCAGAATGTTTTCCTCGGGGTCTCGACGACCGCCGGTAGCACAGGCACTCTTACGTTGTCCAAACCCGGCGCCACCGCGGGCAGCCTGACCGTGGCCAATGCGATGTTCATCGGCCGATCGAGTGCGACGCGCGGTGGGCAACGGGACATTAAACCTCTCCGGCGGGGCATCGGTCGCGACCCAGGGTCCTGACGGCATTCAAGTCGGCGCGTTCACGAACGGGCCTTTTGGCAATGTGAGCGTGAGCGGTCTCGGTTCCGTCATTAACACCGCGCGACTCACGCTCGGGAACGATACCGGACACGCCACGCTTACGGTGCAGAGCGCTGGCCAGCTCTTGTGCGGCGACGCCTCGATCGCCGGGACGCCATTCATCGCCGGTGGAAGTTCCACCACGGGTTCGGCCACGGTCACGGGCGCAAGTTCGCTTTGGTCCATCAGCACCGCGACCGCTTTTAACGTTGGCTATCTCGGCACCGGATCACTCACTATTTCCAATGGCGGTCAGGTATTCGCGAGCCGATCTACCATCGCCACCATGCCCGGGTCGAACGGCACGGCGACGATCACCGGCAATGGTTCGCTCTTGTCGCAAATCGGCGGCGACATCTACGTCGGCGGCAGCGGCGATACCAGTGCCAGCGGCGGGACGGGCGCTTTTCATGTTCTGAGCGGTGGCCAGGCGAAGGCAGCTTTGTTGAAGGTATTCAGTGGAGCCACCGCTGAGATCAATAACGGCTCAACCACGGTGCCGGGTATGCTGATTTCCGGTGATGTCCCTTCGCACGTTGGTGGCGGCAGTCTGGGCGATCTCACCGTCGGCAGTACCGGCCTTGGACGGATGGAAATTCGCGATGGTGGCGCGGCCACCAGTTTAAGAGGCTACATCGGTTTCGGCTCGGGCTCGGAAGGCTACGTGCTCGTGACCGGGGTCTGGCAGCTCACAGGTCTCGCTTTGGCAATGCACTGGCTCGATCTGGGTGGGCAACGGCGGCAATGGCACGTTGGAAATACGCGATGGCGGCTTTGTCGCCAGCGACAACAATGGCTATATCGCCTTCGGCAATAACACCACGGGCTACGCCATCGTGAACGCCGCAAACTGGGGCATAACGCAGAATCTTTACGTCGGCGGCAACGGTGGCGGGCCGGGCGGCAATGGCACTTTGCAAATCGAGAACAGTGGGGCCGTGAGCGCGAACACGACTACCATTTACAATACCGGGGGGCTGGCGCTCGGCGGCGTCGCGAATCTCTACGGCGCCACCACATTTCTGGGCGGTAGTGCGACGATGTTGAGCAACACCAGTTTCGCCAGCGCCTTCATCCTCGGAACAGGTGGTATCCACATCTACACGAATTACTTCGACGCGACCTTCAGCGGCGCCATTTCCGGCGCCGGGGCCCTGGACAAGGCCGGCGGATTCACCATTGGTCCCGGAACACTCAGCCTAACGAATGCCAATACCTACGGAGGCGGCACGACCGTCACCGCTGGCCGGCTTCTGGCGAATAATATTAGCGGCTCGGCCACGGGCACCGGAGCGGTTACAGTTAGCAACGGTGCCATTCTCGGTGGCACGGGCACCATTACCGGTCCGGTGACGGTGAATTCGACCTCGTCCTTGTTAGGCGGCGGGGGAGCGGTTGCGAGCGGCGCGCTCAAGATCGCGAACAACGTGACCCTAAACACGGGCGCGAAGATTCAACTCGTGCTGGATTCCGGCGGCGCGCATTCGACCCTCACGCGCACCGGCGGAACCTGGACCTTTGCCACCAACCAGGCTTTCACCTTTATCGACGCCGGCGCGCAGCCGGGATTCTACGACAACATCATCACTGGCCTAACGAGTGCTCCCGCGGGCGTCGGTTCCTGGACTATCACGAACGCAGGCTTCGCCGGCACATTTAGCTACGACGGTTCGGGTAACATCGATCTCAACCTTACCGCCGTTCCGACTCCGCCCTCGATCGTTGGCTGTGGCTGGAGCAGCGCGGCGGTTTACCCCGTGAACATCGTTGGCAACGGTGCGGCCACAGCCGGGAATTTCATCTACAGTTTCGGGGGCGTTGTCGGTAATACCGCGATCGCGAACTCCTATAAGTTTGACGGCGCTACCTGGACGGCGATCGCACCATTGCCTGCGGTGCTTTACGGAGCGGCGGCCGTGAGTAATGGCACTTCGGTCTACATTTTTTCCGGGACCAACAACTCCGGCATCCCTCAGACTGCTCTCTACCGTTACAATCCCGCGAGTAACACCTATACGACTCTGGCGCCCGCTCTGCTTGCGACCTATGACAGCGCGGCGGCGATCCTTAATGGCAAGATCTACAAGATCGGCGGTTACGACTCGAATGATCAGGAGACTAACAAGGTCGAAGTTTACGATATCGCCGCGAACTCCTGGAGCGCCGCGGCCAACTATCCGGTGAGCGCGGCGCTCGTCTCCGCCGTCGTGCAGAATGGTTTTGTCTATGTCGCCGGGGGAGCGGACCGCTTCTTTGTAGGTCTGACGAAGACTTATCGCTATGACCCCGGTAGCAATTCCTGGTCGGACGGCGCGATCGCCGACTTGCCGGTGTCACGCTTCGGCGCTGCCGCCATGCACTACAATAACTCGTTCGTGCTCGCGGGCGGCTATGTCGCTGGCGGGAATCCCGCTACCAATATCTCGACCTCCGTCATTAGCTGGGACGTGGCGACCAATACCTGGTTGAACCCGCCGGACATGTTGCAGGCGCGCGCGCAGACAACCGGCGCAGTCCTTAGTGGCAGTTTGTTTGTGATCGGCGGCCATCCGCCGGTCGGCACGTTTGTGGGCTCGAACGACAATCAGAAGTTAACCTGCCCCCCGCCCACGTTCACGGTCACTACGGTGGATGATCATAACGATTCCGTCTGTGACGCCGCCGATTGCACTTTGCGCGAAGCGATCACCTCGGCGAACGCGCGCACCGATGATGTCGTGCTAATTAATTTCGTCCCCGGCCTGACCGGAATCATTCAACTAACCGCCGTCCTGCCCAGCCTGAGCAGTAACATCACATTGCAAGGACCCGGTGCGAATGTCCTGACCGTGCGGCGCAACACCGGCGGAAACTACCGCGTCTTCACCATCAACTCCGGCGCGGTCGTAAATTTGAACGACGTGACAATTTCCAACGGCAATACGCCAGGCCAGTCGGGCGGCGGAATCAACAACGCCGGCACGCTGACGCTCGCGAACGTCACCGTTTCCGGCAACACCGCCAACACCGCAGGAAATGGCGGCGGCATTTATAGCAACGCGACCCTCACGATCAACAACAGCACTATCAACGGCAATTCCGTTAGCAGTGTGACCGGCGCGGGCAGCGGTGGCGGCATTTTCAATAGCGGCGGGACGTTGACCATTACCAACAGCACCATCTCGGGCAACACCGCCATCGGTCCGGGCGGTAACAGCGATAGCGGCGGCGGCATCTTTAGTAACGTCGGCATCGTCACGCTTACCAACAGCACTTTCTCTGGCAATTCCGGCGACATCGGCGGTGGCTTTCGCAGCCTTAACGGCGCGGTCGTTCATGTGCGAAACACCATTATCGCGCAGAACACTTCGCCGAGTGGTCCCGACATCAACGGCACCTTCGTTTCCGATGGTCATAATTTGATCGGCATCGGTACAGGCGGTACCGGCTTTACGAATGGAGTGAACGGTGACCAGGTCGGTGTCGCCGATCCGAAGCTCGGGTCGCTGACAAACAATGGTGGATCTACAAACACCATCGCCCTTCTCGCCAACAGTCCCGCGATCAATGCCGGCGACGATGCTCTCGCTCCTTCGCGCGACCAGCGCAGTTACGCTCGGACGGGAGTCAGCGACATCGGCGCATATGAATTTCAATCGACGTTGATCCCGTTAGCTGTGGTCTCACGAAAAACTCATGGAAGCGCCGGAACGTTCGATATTAACCTGCCGCTGAGCGGTAATGTGGGAGTGGAATGTCGCAGCGGCGGAGCCACCAATGATTACCGAATCGTTCTAACATTCGGCGATGCTGTGACATTCAGCGGCGCATCGGTTACTTCTGGAATAGGAAGCGTTTCTTCTTCCAGCGGCAGCGGCACGACTACCGTTACTGCCGATCTTACCGGCGTGATTAACGCGCAGAAGGTTACCTTAGCCTTCGCGAACGTGAGTAACGGGTTGAGCACAACGGCCGTCAATGTCCCGATAGGCGTACTGCTGGGAGACACTTCCGGAAATGGAACAGTAAACGCGACAGATGTTAGCCAGACAAAATTGCGATCCGGTCAGGCGATCGATGCTTCCAATTTTCGCAGCGACGTTAACGTGAGCAATTCGATCAACGGGACCGACGTGAGCACCATAAAATTGAAAGTCGGGACCGCTTTCCCATAAACTACTTGGTTCGCAGTCGGCGTCGCTTTACTTACGCCTGAGTCTTTCGCCGCAATTCGTGCCCATGGAAGCAAAACCAAAACTCGTTATCGTCGGTGCCGGTGGTCGGCTTGGCGCCGCGCTCATGCGCGCGTATCGAGAAAAGTTTGACCTGGTCGGATTCGATCACTCTCAGCTCGATCTCGGAAATCTCGAACAGCTGCGCGACACGCTCACGCCGCTCGAGTTCGATGTGCTGATTAATTCCGCCGCGCAAACAAACGTCGATCGCTGCGAGACACATCGCGAGGAAGCTTTTCTCCTGAACGCGGAAGCACCGAATGTCCTCGCGGAAATCTGCACGGCGCGCGGAGCGAAAATGATTCACGTGAGCACCGATTATGTTTTCGATGGCGAGAAACGCGAACCGTACACCGAGGAAGATCCGGCGAAGCCCATTAGCACTTACGGCGAATCGAAACGGGAAGGGGAGCGACGTGTTCTCGAAGTGAGCGATCGTCATCTGGTGCTCCGTGTCTCGTGGGTTTTCGGACCGGAGCGTCCGAGCTTCATCGATAATATTTTGAAGCGCGCTCGCGAAACCGAAAATGTCGAGGCGGTGGCGGATAAATTCTCCACGCCCACTTACACTCACGATATCGCGAAGATGCTGCCGTCATTTTTCGACGAATCGAGCGCTTCAGGGGTTCTTCATTACACTGGATCAGGCGCGTGCAGTTGGCAGGAATATGCGCAATGGGCGCTCGATTGCTGTCACGCGTCAGGCGTGCCGATGCGCGCTACCAAAATCGGCTCGGTTTGCCTGAAGGATATGAAGAATTTCGTGGCGAAACGCCCCGTCCATTCTGTCCTTTCCACCGCGAAATATGAGGCTTTGAGCAAAGCCAAACCGAGAACTTGGCGAGATGCTGTCGCCGCGTATGTTACCGAGTTTTATTCCAAACCATGAACTTCACAAAACATCTTCTTGTCCTGTTATTTGGATTATCCGTGACGAGTCTCGCCTATGGCGATTTGAAATTCGAAAAGACCGAGGTGGACGTTCGTCCGTCGCCGACCGATACCACCGCCGTCGCGCATTTTAAATACGAGAACACGGGAACGAAACCGATTCATATCGCTTCTGTGCAAACTTCCTGTGGCTGCACGGTGGCGACCTTGAAGTCGAATGACGTCGCGCCGGGGGACAAAGGCGAAATCACGGCCACGCTGAACATCGGCAATCGCATGGGCATGCAGACAAAGGCGATCACCGTAAACAGTGACGATCCGGCGCACCCGCAGACGATTCTCACGCTGAAGGCTGACATCCCTGTTTTACTCGAGGTCCAGCCGATTTTCGTGTTTTGGAAACAGGATGACGAGATGAAGCCGAAAATAATCACGGTCACTGCGCCCAAAGATTCTCCCGTGAAAAAAATAACGGTCACTTCCACCGATCCGGATATCACGGCAAAGGTGGAATCGGATGGACCGAAGAAGTGGAACGTCAGTGTCGTGCCGAAGGACAAGGAGAAATTGCACAACGCGACGTTGACCATCAATCCTGACTTTCCTCCGAACGCGCCGAAGCTTTTCTACGCTACCGCGCGCGTGATCAATCCGGAGGGTGGAAAGTAGTGCGGCAATTTTTGCTGCGGCAAATATTGCTTCTGCTCGCGCTCGCCTTTGTGCCCGCGATTGGCCAGGCGTTGCATTTTCGGAATCGCATTTCCTGGCACTCGCCTGTGCCGGAAGCGGAACTCGTCACTGTGGAAAAGGCCAAGAGCTGGGGGACAGGTGCGCTTTGGGTCGATGCGCGGCCCAACCAGGATTTTGAGAAGGAACATTTTTCAGGTGCGTTGTCGCTGAACGAAGATCATTTCGATCAACAGTTGCCGAATGTTCTCGCGGCGTGGGAGCCGCAAAAGAAAGTCGTTGTTTATTGCAGCACAAAAACCTGTGGCGCGAGTCGTGAGATTGCCCGGCGTCTGCGCGAGGACGCGCACCTCGCCGACGTGTTTGTGCTCGAGGGCGGTTGGGAAGCATTGCACGCCGCAAAGAAATGAACTGGTTAATATTCTCTGGCGCGTCCTCGATTTCGTTCTCGGAGGAATTTTCATCTACGCCGGCGTTTTGAAAGTGATGGGGCCGAATCAGTTCGCGGCCGCTATCGATAATTATCATCTCATTCCCTGGACGCTCAGCGTCCGGCTCGCGTTCTATTTGCCGTGGCTTGAGATTTTATGCGGTGCTGCGCTGATTGTGCGGCGCTTATATGCCGGAGCGCTCGCGATTTTGCTGGCACTCATTGCTATTTTTATTGGCGCTAACGTCATCGCGAAAATGCGCGGCCTCGACGTGAAATGCGGATGCTTCGGTCATGTCAGTGACAATCTCGGTTTTGCGTCTCACATGGCATTGAACGTGGCGATCCTCCTCGGACTCGCTTTGCTCATGCGCAGAACCAAGGCTTAAGCTCGAAGACCTTTTACGAAGCGCACGACTTCGCCCGCGAGTTCTTCAATGCGCTTGATAATCGAACGGTCGATTATCGTCCCATCTTCAAACGCTTCGCCGGTCGCATAAACAAATCGCGGCAGAATCGTGCAGCGGAAGTCCAGCATCAGACTATTCGCATAGGCCATCACCGACATGTAGCTGCTTTGGCCCCCTGCCGCGCAAAGAAAGCCTACGATCTTATCGTTCCAAGCTTCGCCCGTTAGTTCGATCATGTTCTTCGCCGCTGCGCTCACGTCGAAATTGTAAACCGGCGCGGCGATCAAAATTCCGTCGGCACCTTTGATCGCGGCTGCGAATGTCTTCACCGCCGGATCAGCGTAACAAGTATCGGCATCGCAAATCGGCAGGTTCAGCTCGCGCGTATCGAGCCATTCACAATCGGCGCCCGCTTTCTTCAAGGATTCATAGGCCAGCTGTCCCATTTTCCGGCTGTTGCTGTCTGGATTAGCACTGGTACTGATAACAAGAAATTTCATGGAGATTTAACGTCTTCGCCGGAAGATTAAGCCGCGATTAATTAAAGCGATGCTGAACATTCGACCAGCGACAAATAAAGATCACGACGCGATCTGGGAAATTTTCCACGCCGTCGTCTTACCCGGCGATACGTATTCTTTCGATCCGCAAACGTCGCGCGAAGATGCGCTCGCATATTGGATGCGCGCGACTGATACGCAGACCTACGTTGCGGAACAGAATCGGGTCGTTGTCGGCACGTACATCATTAGGGCGAATCAACCATCGGGCGGCGCGCATGTGGCCAACGCGGCGTTCATGGTTGCGTCGAGTGCGCGCGGCTTCGGCATTGGCCGCGCCATGGCGGAACATTGTCTGAGCGAAGCGCGCCGTTTCGGTTTTCGTGCGATGCAATTTAACTTCGTCGTTTCAACAAACGAATCAGCGCTGCGACTCTGGCGAAGCCTTGGTTTTAAGATCGTGGGAACTTTGCCCGGAGCGTTTCGCCATCCCGCGAGAGGCTTCGTTGATGTCTATGTAATGTTTCGCTCGCTCGCGGAAGATTGAGCCGGAACCAATCAGCGTTTAGCGCTTCCGTTGCCTAACGTATTTCTGGTCTCCGACGGCATACGCTTCTTTCAGCCAGCGTGCCACGTTGTTATCCAACTCCGCGACGGAACGCACAGGCAAATGATAGAGGTAACAGTGCGGGCTGAATTTTAGGATTTTTCGCATGCGCACGCTTTTTACTTCGCGTGGAAGAATGAACGTGCAAAGCAGATGCGATTTGCGCGGCATCGCGCCGGCGAACCGCATTCGCGTTTGAAAAACGACGCGCGTTTTTTGTGGAATCATATGCGCCGGTCCAGTGTTCCGGACCATTCGTGCAAATGCGCGGAAGATCAGCAGCACCTGCGGTTCACTGCGCGCAAATAAATCTGCGAGCGAAAACTTCCCGCACGAATGCCACATCTTGCGCGTGACAAAGCGCTCGCCGCATTTCGGACATTTCCAAAGCCGACGCTGTTTGTTTTGTCCGATCGCGATTTTCACGGCGGTAGCGCCGATAACACCATTAAGAAGTAACTGGTCTCAACCGCTTCCATACATCTCGCTGAGCAAACGGCGCAGAGCGGCAGCATCTCGCGACGAAAGCGAACCGAGCTTCCTTCCGAGTCGCGCCTTGCTCACCGCGCGGATTTGATCCGCCGCAATTTCGACAGTCTTGCCCGCAACTTTAACATCGAGCCGCGTACGCCAATTAGGATGGAGCTGACTCGTTAGGGGGCAAACGACGACCGTCGCTAAGGCTCGGTTAAGGACGTCAAGACTAACGATGACGCCGGGCCGTGTCTTACGTAATTCGCTGCCGCGCGTCGGATCAAGGCTCACCCAGAAAATGTCATATCGCTTAAAGGCCATTTAGCCCGTCACGACCGGCCGCATTTTCCCATTCCGACCAATCTTCATCTGCCTTGGCCATCGCTTTCGCGGTATCGGCCCAGGAGAACTTTTGATGAGTCGATCGGCGTGGGCGCAGCACAATCTCGTCTGCCTTCTCTTCGGCCAGAACCGAATCGGTAATATGATATTTGCGAAGCATCGCAGCTGGTAATCGTATTCCGCGTGAGTTGCCTATTCGCGCAATTTTCAATGTCGTGATACTCATGCGTATCTACAGTAATAACATTTGACGGGAAGCTTGGAAACCACTGATTTGTGACTTCTGATCTCTGAACCTATTCCCACTCGATCGTGCTCGGTGGTTTGCTCGAGATGTCATAGACGACGCGATTCACGCCTTTGACTTCGTTGCTGATGCGACTCGAAATGCGCGCCAGAAGTTCGTAGGGAAGCCGCACCCAATCGGCGGTCATGCCATCGAGACTCTCGACAATGCGTAGCGCAATCGTGTTTTCGTAAGTGCGTTGATCGCCCATTACTCCGACCGATTGCACCGGCAGCAGAACAGCGAAGGATTGCCAGACGCGATAGTACCAATCACTCGCTTCCATTTCGCTCGTCACAATCGTGTCCGCTTCGCGCAAAATGCGAAGACGTTCCGGCGTGACTTCGCCAAGAATTCGCACCGCGAGCCCTGGACCCGGAAACGGCTGGCGCTCGACAATCTCCTTCGGCAGTCCGAGTTGCCGGCCAGCCTGGCGCACTTCGTCTTTGAACAACTGACGCACCGGTTCGACGAGTTCGAAGTGCATATTTTCCGGCAGCCCGCCCACATTATGGTGACTCTTGATCACGTGCGCAGGATTTCCTCCAATCGAAACGCTCTCGATCACATCGGGATAAAGCGTGCCCTGCGCGAGAAAACGATAACCGCCGTGTTTATCCTGGTCTTCCGCGAGCAATTCCTCGGTCGCATGTTGAAAAACCGCGATGAACTCGTTGCCGATGATCTTGCGTTTTGTTTCCGGATCGGTCACGCCTTTGAGTGCATTCAGAAAACGATCGGAAGCATCGACGTATTTGAGTTTGATCTGAAAATTTTCGCCGAAAACGCGCTGCACCATTTCTTCCTCGCGGGCGCGCAACAAACCGTTGTTAACGAAAATGCAGGTAAGTTGATCGCCGATCGCCTTGTGCAGAAGCGCCGCGACAACCGAAGAATCGACTCCACCGCTCAAACCCAGCACCACTTTTTCTTCGCCGACCTGCTGCCGGACGCGCGCGCACGCTTCTTCAATGAACGACCCCATCGTCCAATCCATGGCGCAGTGGCAGATATGAAAGATGAAGTTTTGCAGGATCTCTTTGCCTCGCGGCGTGTGCGCGACTTCCGGATGAAACTGCAGCCCGTAAAGTTTTCGCGCGGGATCTTCGATCGCGGCAAACTCAGAATTTTCCGTGCGCGCGACGGTGCGAAAGCCCGGCGGAAGCGCCGTCAATTTGTCGCCGTGACTGCTCCAGATATCGATTTGCGGCCCGATGCCGTCGAACAATTGCGAATCGTGCGTCAGTTGCAGATTGCCGGCGCCGTACTCGCGCCGCGCACTGAATTCGACCTGCCCACTGAGGTGGTGCGCCATCAGTTGCACACCGTAGCAAATGCCCAGAACGGGAATGCCTAACGAAAAAATCTGCGGATCGATTTGTGGCGCGCGTTCGTCGTAAACACTGGCCGGTCCACCGGAAAGGATGATGCCATTCGGTTTCGACTCGGCTATTTCCTCGGCCGTAATGTTGAAACGGACGATTTCAGAATAAACCTGACACTCGCGCACGCGGCGTGCGATGACCTGGGTGTACTGCGAACCGAAATCGAGGATGAGGATTTTTGAATGTGCGGCGACCGCGTTTTTTTTCACGGCTGCGGAGGCGTCTGTGGGGCTGGGGCACCTGGCGAATCAGCTCGGAGATAAGGATCATCCGAGCGATCGCGCGGTCCGAGCGTGCCCTCACCGCGAAACCCGCGACCGAGACGCTCGCCTACTTCTTGCGAGGTCGGTTGCTCGAGCTCATCCGCGCAACCGCCGAGCGCGAGCGCGCTCGCGATGGCCAAAGCAGCAAACGCGCATTTCATTCGTTAAGATTAGAGCACGGCGCTTTGTTGGCAAGAAGGCTAAATTGTTAAGAGTTAATTTTTGCGTGTCATGATTGCGCCGGAACTGTTGCTCGAAGCTTACAGACTCGGCGTTTTCCCGATGGCCATGGAAAACGGCGCGATCGAATGGTTTTCTCCGGAGCCGAGGGGAATTCTCCCATTGCGCGGTTTTCACGTGCCCCACGCATTGGAGAAAACGCTGCGAAAAAAGATCTTTGAGATTCGCATTGATACGCGCTTTTCCGAAGTGATGGAGAGGTGTGCGAAGCGTCCCGACACCTGGATCAACTCCGAAATTCTCGAGAGCTATTGCCATTTGCACGAGCTCGGTCACGCGCACTCGGTCGAAGCGTGGCTGGAGGGTAAACTCGTCGGCGGTCTTTATGGCGTCTCGTTAGGCGGCGCTTTTTTTGGAGAATCGATGTTCCATAAAGTGACGGACGCATCGAAGGTCGCGCTTTGTGCCTTGATCGAGCATTTGCGCGCCAGGAAATTTGTTCTGCTCGATACGCAATGGCTCACGCCGCACCTGCTGCAATTCGGCGGTATCGAAATTCCGCGCAGTCAATACCTGCACCTGCTCGGCCGCGCCTTGCAATTATCGCGCACGTTTTCCTAGAAACTCCTTCTTTATCCCGAGTTCCGATCTCCACGTCCGACATTGGACGTTGAATCGCCTGCTCGCGAAAGCTTTTCGGAGTTGAACGTTGAGCGTTGGACGTTTTCTGCTTTACTGACGACCCGCGCGACCGACGGTCGAGTCGATTCTGGCTGGATAGCTCAGTTGGTAGAGCAGAGGACTGAAAATCCTCGTGTCGGGGGTTCAATTCCCTCTCCAGCCACCACTTTTGCCGTAGCTGCCCCGAACGCTTTCGGGGCAGAGAACTATTCAGTCCGCAGCGCTGTCATCGGGCTCACGCGCATCGCGCGCCGGGCGGGAAGAAAACACGCGAGAAGTGCAGCGGTGGAAAGCAGCACCGCTGAGCCGAGGAGAGCGAAGGGATCGGACGGACTGACTTGATAGAGCATTTGAGAAAGGACGCGACCGGCTCCAAGCGCGATCAAGAATTCCAAGCCCTAACGCGCATGCGGTTTGCAATACGCCTTGTCGCATGATGAGCGCGAAAACATCGCTGCGATCGGCGCCAAGTGCCATGCGAATGCCGATTTCGCGTGTGCGACACGCGACGGCATACGCTTTCACTCCGTAAACGCCAACGACGGCGAGCAGGAGGGCGATTCCGCCGAATACGCCGAAGAGAACCGCGCCCAGCCTAACGACCCAAAGACCGATGCTCTTTTCCATGAGATCGCTGAACGGCGCCATGCTCAGGATCGGCAGATCCGGATCGATCTGACGCAAAGCCTGGCGAAGCGTCGGCATGAAGTTGACGAGCGCTCGCCGATCTTTGCTGGCCAGGCGTACGTGCAGATAAGCCTGACCGCTGTACTGCTGCGCGAGCGGCACAAAAATGCGGCGATTGAGCGTATCGCTTTGCACATCGTGCCGGTGAGCGGCGACCACGCCGACGATCACGATGTCGTTAGGCGTGCCGTCGCGTGGCGGATTCGTGTAGCGGATGTGCTGTCCGACTGCTTCTTCATTCGGGAAAAGTTTTTTCGCCATTTCGTCGTCGATAATGGCGACAAGCGGCGTGTCTTTATTTTCCGCCTCAGCCTGGGTGAAATCGCGGCCACGCAAAAGCTTCACGCCGATGGCGTCGAAATAACCGGGTGTGACGGAAGTGTAAAGTCCGCCCGCTCCGGGATCGGGTGCTTTGGGATCTGTCGGCATCGTTTGTTTCGTCGACATGATTCGGCGGGTGTTGGTGAAATTGCCGTAGGGCAACATCGTTCCGATCGCGGCTACTTGAACGCCGGGTAATTCCCTTGCGCGCTGCACGGCGGCAAACATCAAACGCTTCGCTTCGGCGGTATCTTTCTTGATGAGTGAGAAATCGAACTCGGTAACGAGATCGCCGGCCGGCTGAAATCCGGGATTGAGACCGCTGGCTTTGAGCGCTCCGCGGAAAAATAGACCTGCGCTAAACAGCAACATGAGAGAAAGCGCGATTTGCGCCATGACCGAAATGTGGCGCGGCGCGAAGAAGCGACTGACGCGACCGATGCGAGCCGGTTCGCCGACCTGCTGTTTGAGGTCGTTAACCAAATCCGCTCTCGTCGCTTTCAACGCAGGGCCGAGGCTGAATAGGACGGTCGCGAAGACACAAAATAAAAACGTTACGATAAGGATGGTGGCGTCAGGGTGGAGATTGACGACGAACGAAAAATTCATCGAACTCAGCAGCGTGCTCATCGAGTGAAGCAGAAGGTCGTTGCACCAAACGCTGATGATGAGACCGACGACACCGCCGAGAATGGCGAGCAGTAAACCTTCGCAGAGTAATTGGCGCACGATCCGCCAGCGCGATGCGCCGAGCGCAAGGCGGAGAGCGATTTCTTTCGTGCGCGCCGTGCCGCGCGCGAGCAACATGTTGGCGAGATTCAGACTTGCGATGAGAAGGACCGCGCCAGCCATCGCCATAAGCAATGTCCCGATAAGAGTGACGGGCCCATCGTCCTGCGGCGTGGTGCTGATGCTGAAGCGCGAAGGCGTTTGAATCTGCAACTCGCGCGAACCCTCCGCATCCGGGGGCTGAATCGTGGTGAGACGCTTTGCCAATACTGGCAAACGCGATTTCGCAGTCTCGATCGTTAGGCCGGGCTGCAAACGGGCGGTGAGATTCAGCGCGTAATTTTTTGGCTCCGCCAGGTCGTGTAAATTTTCAGAATCTGCGAAGGCAGATCCGAGCTGCGCATGTATGCCGAGCGGAAGCCAGATATCCGGTGCGACCAGGGCGCTCACGCCGCTGAATCCGTCAGGCGTGATTCCGAGCACAGTGTAAGGCTGGCCATTTATCCGCAAAGTGCTTCCGACAAAATCGGAGCCACCGCCCATGCGTTTCCAGAACGCGTAACTCGCTACCACCACCGGCACGTTCGCGTTCGGCCGGCATTCCTCCGCGTTGTAAAATCTTCCGCGAAACGGCTTCGCGCCCACAAGCGAGAAGAAATTTTCCGATGTTAGAAACGCGAAGCTGCGGCGCATCTCGTGATCGCGACCAATGCCGGCCACGGCGAATTCAAGCGCCGCGACATCGGCGAAGACATCGCGGCCATTTTCGCGTAGCTCGCGATATTCGTTGTAGGAGAACGGCCGGTAATCGTGGCTCGCATTTTGTCGCGCGGTGAAAACGTTTACCACTTCCTGCGGCTTCAGCGGGATCATCGGCCGCAGCACGACGCCGTGGACCAGCGCGAACATGGCGGAGTTGACGCCAATGGCCAGCGCGAGCGTTAAAACGGCAACGCCTGTGAATCCCGGTGATTTCAGCAGCTGTCGGAGAGCGAACTTAAGATCTTGAATCATATGGGCGCCTTTTCAGTGAGATGCCCGGCGCCTGCGATTTGGATTCAATATTCTGAGTTCTGTTGGGGAGCGCACGCGACTCGCGTGCTGGCGAAGGCGACCCGCCTTCGCGAACTTTTTTTCCGGCGGTACGATTCGCCTCAAGAAACGGTTTCGGCGAGTCGCCGAAACCCGGCACGCGAGTCGCGTGCGCTCCCCAGAGAAGTCGCTTATTCCATGCGCAAGGCGCGCATCGGATTGATGCGCGTGGCGCGACGGGCCGGAAGCCACGTCGCACCGAGAGCTGCAACCGCGAGCAATAATGGCGCGGCCGTAAACGCAATGGGATCGAGCGGGCCGACCTGGTAGAGAATTCCACTGAGAATTTTTCCGGTCGCGATCGCCAGCAACAATCCGAGCACGACGCCGCACAAAAGCATGATCGAACCTTCGCGCATAATCATGCGCAGGACCGCACTACGTTGCGCACCCAATGCCATGCGAATTCCAATTTCACGCGTGCGCCGCGCGACCGAATACGCTTTCACGCCATAAAGGCCCACCACGGCGAGGCCAAGTGCGAGCGCGCCGAAGATGGAGAACAAAGTCGCGCCCGCGCGCACAATCCAGAGTTGCAGATTCGAATCGAGATGTTGCGAAAACGTTCGCAACGAAATGATCGGAATCGCGGCATCAACATCGCGCACAGTCCTTCGCAGCAAATCGGCGGTCGCGGCCTCAGTTCCCGATGGCAGCGAACGAAATCGAACGAAGAACGAAACATTGCCCTGGAATCCCTGCGCAAACGGCAGGTAGATCGCGCCGCTCGGATCCTTTTCGAAAAGCGCGTGTCGCGTCGCGGGCACGATGCCGACAATCTCGATGGTTTCGTCGGGTTTGACTTCCCCGCTTAGATCCTCACTCATCCCCATGTGGTTGCCGCCGCCACTTTTCGCACGCGGCGCGTTGTCAGATGCGAATTGAATTCGCTGACCAAGCGCGTCGCCATCGGGCCAGAGTTTTTTCGCCAGCACGTCGTCGATAATCGCGACTTTGGCGCCGCCGGATTGCGTTGCTTCCGATTCATTGAAAGCGCGGCCGCGCACTACGGGCAGGCCCACCGTCTTAAAATAATCGGCGCCGACGCTGTCCCAATCGGCGCTGAAAGCGAGGCCTTGCGCGGCAGTGGTCGGTTTGTCGTCAGGCCCGGGACGGATGCCCGCGCGCTGCACATTTTTGCTCAACGAAATCATTCCAAATGGAACTGTCGCGCTAATGCTCGCGTGTTCGACGCCCGGCAAAGCAGCCAGGCGCGCACTCAAATTACGATACAACGCCTCTGCGCGTTTCGGTTCGTAACCGGCGAGGCTCGCGTCCGTTTCGAGAAGAAAGCTCGCGCCCGGTTTCAAGCCGGTATCGACTGAGGCCGCTTTGTTTGCGCCGCGAATGAACAGCGCCGCTGCTGTGAGCAACGCGAGTGAGAACGCGATCTGAATCACCACGAGCGGATGGCGCGGCAGAAATTTCCAACGACGCGTAACGACATCTTCGCCCGCTTGTTGTTTCAAATCGCCGATGACAGCACGACGCGAAATTTTCAGTGCCGGTCCGAGCGCGAAAGCCAGCGTCCCGAGCAGACAAAATCCAAACGTCGCCGCCAGGATCGCCGGATTCGGACCGCTCAACCAGACAATATCGAGCGGCATCAGACGTCGCAGCGAACCGACAAGCATGTCGGACGACCAGAGACCGAGAATCAGTCCGCCCACGCCACCGAGTAATGCGAGCACCAGACCTTCGGTTAGAAGCTGTCGCACAATTCGCGTGCGACTTCCGCCGAGCGCGAGACGGATAGCGATTTCTTTGCGACGCGCCGTGCCGCGCGCGAGCAGCATGTTGGCGAGATTTAAACACGCCACCAGCAGCACCACGATCGCCATGCCGAGCAACAACGGCATGATTTGCGAAAACTGTCCATCGTCCGGCGGGCTCGTGCTCACGGAAGTGCGCGAGACGGGCGCCGTCTGGAATGTTTGATCCTTTTGTTCGACCGGAAATGCCTTTTCCAAATTAGCCGCCAGTCCCTTAAGTGCCGGCTCTGCCGCGGCTGCGGTCATGCCCGGTTTGAGTCGCCCGATGATGAGAAGTTGTTGTCCAGCGCGATCGCCCAGGACCGTTTTCTTTTCGTCCGATTGAAAATCATTCTGCACCGCATCGTAAACACCGAGCGGTAGCCACACTTCCGCCGAAAAAATCTGCAGAGTTCCCGTGAAACCTCTCGGTAACACGCCGACGATGGTGAACGATTTTCCATTGATCAACACAGTCGAACCCAAGGCTGGGCGATTGTGTTTTAACCAGTAACTGTTGCTTACGATCGCGACTTGCGCGTTGCGTCCCGGCGTTTCCTCTTCCGGCAAAAAAGCGCGGCCTTGGGCGAGCGGTACGCCGAGAACGGAAAAGTAATTTGCGCTGACAATTGCAGCGAACGCCCGCCGCGTATCTCCCTTCTGTCCGATGCCGACGAGCGCGAGATTGTAGGCCATCGCGTCCGTGAAGACGCTGTTCTGCTCGCGAATATCGCGATACGTCGGATACGAAAAGCCGCGATAAGTCTTCGGGTTTTTCTTGTCCTGCGAAAACACCTGCACCAATTCGTTAGGCTTCGAATACGCTGGCGGCGCGAGAAATAGCGTGTGCACCAGACTGAATACCGCCGTGTTCGCGCCGATTCCCAGCGCGAGCACGATTACCGCCGAAATTGTAAATCCCGGCGCCTTAAGAAGTTGCCGCACCGCAAACCTCAAATCTTGAATCATCGAAGAATCCTCCGCTGCATTTCCCTTATGATGCAGGAAACACGCTGCTTGGATTCACAATTTTTGCACAGCCAAACAGGATTCTTCAACGACGAACGAACAATCCTGGATTCCTTTTGCGGGCGGTTCCTGTGCGGCCTAACGCCGCAGGGGTAAGAATTACGTTGCCTTTCTCATCTGATACAGTAGAATGTCTCAACTGATAAGATTATGGCAACAGTGGCATTAAAGCGCACACAACCAATGGCGACCATCCATGCGCAGATCGGTCGTATTCAAGCGGGTTTGAGTTTTCGTGCCGTGCAGAATTTGCAAAAGGCGCTGGCCATTCCGATGGAGACGCTGGCGGAAGTGCTTGGTATGTCGCGCGCCACGCTGCATCGCCGGAAAATTCAGGGAAAAATCGACAAGGGAGAATCGGAGAGGCTCGTGCGCTATCAGCGCTTGCTCAAAAAAGCGGAGGATGTCTTCGGTGACGGATCGAGTGCGCGAGAATGGCTTACGCATCCGCAAATCGGACTGGGCAACGCGGTGCCGCTTGATTTTGCGAAGACGGAGATCGGCGCGCGCGAAGTGGAAAATTTGCTGGGCCGCATCGAGTACGGCGTTTATTCCTGATGTGCCCGCCGGATTCACCCTCACCTCAATCCTCTCCTCAGGAGAGGCGGACTCAGTGCCGAAGTCGTCGGCTGGCGCATCGTTAAAGAGAAACACGCTCAGTCGGCATTTTCCGGCGAAGGTGCGCGAATCTTTGAAGGCCGCTGGAATTCGGCCGGCGTGCGGATGGTTTATTGCAGCGAACATCTTTCGCTCGCTGCCCTGGAGATTTTCGTCCACACGCGGCCGGTCACCATACGCGACAAGTTTCACGCTTTTCGCGTCACGTTTGATGAATCGATGATGACAGCGATCGAAATAAAAAAATTGCCGAAAAGCTGGAACGCTCAACCGCGCGACCGCGCTTCAAAGAACATCGGCGATGAATGGACCCAATCCGAACGTTCGGCTGTTCTTGCATTACCGAGTGTGCTTGTGCCGCGGAACGAACATTTCTGTTAAATCCGAAACATCGCGACTTCGCCAAAATCAAAATCAAAGACATGGGCAAATTCGTTCTCGATCCGCGATTGCGTTAGAGTCGCTAACAATCACCGGCGAGATCGCAAAGGCCGCAGAGACAAGACAAAATCCAAATATGCGTGCTTCGCGATCTCGTGGTAGAATCGCCGGAAGTTTCATTGCCTAACGACGCTCGATAATTCAACATCCGCGCATGCCTGAAACCCAACCGCCACCGCCGTTACCGAAATCGCAGCCGTCATTTGCGACGACGGCATAGCACGATCATCAAATTGCTCGGGTCGGCGCGCTCGTGTCTGGTGCTGTTGATTCCGCTGGTGATGATCACCGGCGTGTTGAGCGAGCGGTCTGAAGCGGCGAAATGAAGCGGTGGCCGATATCACGTCTTCGTGGGGCAAGGAACAAAACGTGATCGGGCCGGTGCTCGGAATTCCGTATCAATACAAATTCAGGGCGGTGAAGGAAATTCCGGCGCCGGATGGGAAAGATGGAGCGGCGCGAAGTGGAAGAGACCGCCATCGCGAACGCGTATTTCCTGCCCGAAACGCTGAACATCACCGGCGATGTGCAAACGCAAATGTTGCATCGCGGGATTTATGATGCGGCGGTTTTTCGCGCGCAGGTCACGCTCTGTCGGGAAAGTTTGGGGCGCCCGATTTCGGTGCGCTCAAGATCGACCTGAAGGATGTGCAATGGAAAGACGCGTTTGTCACGATCGCGATCGAACGATCTGCGCGGCACGCGCGACGCGATTGTGCTCGATTGGGGCGGGGTGAAGCGCCCGCTGCTGCCCGGTTCGCAGCTTCCGGGATACACCACCGGCGCGACGGCCATTGCTTGGCAGACGACAACCCGATTGCCAGCGAGATCCAGTTTTCGATCCCGCTCGATTTCAACGGCAGCGACGGGATTTTCTTCGCGCCCTTCGGCGTGCAGAACGAAGCGACGCTGAAATCGAACTGGGCCGATCCGGGATTTCGCGGGGCGATTCTTGCCGGCTGAACGGTCGGTGCGCCCGGACGGATTCGACGCCAAGTGGAAAGTCTCGTATTACGGGCGCGATTATCCGCAATCAGTGGACGAGCCGCGAATGGCAACGAGCGTTTTAACACGACAGCTCGGTTTCGGATTCGCTTTTCGGCGCGCAGTTCTTGTCGATCCTGGACGCGTACCGTTATGTCGAGCGCTCGATCAAATACGGCGTGCTTTTTCTCGTGCTCGTCTTCACGACCTTCTTTCTCTTTGAAGTGACGGCGCGGCAAAAGATTCATCCGTTCCAATATCTGATGGTGGGCGCGGCGCTTTGCACTGTTTTATCTGCTGCTGTTGTCGATCTCGGAGTTCATCGGATTCAGCTGGGCCTATCTGATCGCGGCGGTTGCGTCGACGGTCTTGATCACGTGGTATTGCCGTTTCTTCCTCGGCGGCGGTGTGCGCACTTTGATGATTGGCGCCGGCCTGGCCGGCGTTTACACATTTCTCTACATCACGTTGCGGCAGCAGGATTATGCGCTGCTCATGGGCGCGATCGCGCTCTTCGTGGTCCTGGCAATCGTGATGTATGTGACGCGAAAGGTCGATTGGTACGCGCGGGACGCGACGTGATGCTGGCACTTTTTCGGAACGATCGTGAACCGAGGGTTCAGGCTTGCGTGACGCTGAACGTCTGGGCGGCTATAGAAAATCTAGAGAAAGGTTAAGACTTCGCGCTCACCTCAGTCCTCTCTTGTAGGGAAAGGAAGATGTCGGTGTCGCTATTGAAATGGAACCCGGGAAACCAGGCGGCGAGAAGTGCCGTGCGATCGATCGGCGCAGAGACGCCGTGAAACTTCGGATAGAGAAATCTCGCAACAGAAGTATTGCCGCGCGTCAGCGCAAAGCCACGCGTGACGCCAGCCTCCCTCAGCGCATGGAAAGAATGTTCGAGCAAACGGGAACCGAAGCCGCGATTGCGATATTCCATCGAAATGCACGGTCCGGGCGATAGATGATTGTCGCTGTCCCGATCGAGCGACAAAACGGAAGCGCCAATGATGCGGGCGCCATGACGCAGAGCGAGGCAAGTGTGGCGATCGGATTGCAGGGCGCAACCGACCCAGGATTCGATCACTTGCAAAGTTTCATGCAAGGCGGGACTCCAGACTGGATCAAGGCGAAAGCATCTTGAAATGACCTGGCGCAAAGGTTCCTCGTCCTCGAGCGTCGCTGGTTCGATTCGATAGTGCTGTGGCAGGCCCAAATCGAGCGCAGGCAAGTTTGTAAAATCCCAGCTGAACCGCACCCACTCAATGAGCTTCATAGAAAAAGTTGCCCATTACTATTACGCGTGCGGAATTGGACTCAACAGGTTTCATGAATAATTCCTATCAGGTTTGTCTCCACCTTATGGAGACAGTGCTGGAATATCGTCGCGAACCGATCGCGCGCGAGTTGGAAAAGATCCGGCACAAGCATTCGATGCTGCACATCGACGTGCTGTTGCTGCTTTATTATTTCGCAAAGACAACGACGGGATCGATTCTGGAAATCGGTTCGTATCTGGGTGGAGGCACAATCGCGGCGGCGTGGGGCGTGCGTGATTCCGGGCAGGGCCGCAACATCATCAGCATTGAGCCGGGCGGAGCGTGCGTGCATCCACGGTTGCCGACGAAAAATATTCTCAAAGATTTGAAGAAGAACCTGGCGAAGCACGGTGTGTCGGACCGTGTCACTCTGATGGAAGGGTTTTCGCGAGACAAAGAGGTTGTCGCGTCGGTAAGGGGGCAACTTCAATCTGGCAGTGTTGATCTCTTGATCATCGACTCGGATGGCGACGTTAAGGGCAATCTCGATCTCTACGGCTCGCTTTTGTCGGAGAACTGCTGGGTTGTGCTCGATGACTACTATTGCCCCGCGCCGGGAAGCAAAGATGTAATCGTCAGGCCGCAAGTCCACGCCCTCGTTGATGCCGGCCAGTTGGAAACACTTGGCTTTTACGGTTGGGCCACATGGGTTGGCCGCTGGCGCGGCGTCCAGCGTTCGAATCAAACGGTCTGAACAGCTTTCAGCGTTTCCTGGAACGGATGGTAGAGTTCGCGGAATTGCGCGACGCCGCGGCGCAAGACCGGTTTAAAATTGGCCAGATCGGCGATGTTGATAATTTGATCGACACTGTGCACAAACGCGCTCATGGCGTCGTTGGTGGCGAGGCGATGGCTGAGCAGAACGACGAAATGTTCGCGGCGAAAATGGCCGGATTTCTGAGTCATTTCGCGCAGGATCGGATTCGTTTCCAGACTGGAGTCTTTGAAGTTCTCGTAAATGATGACGACGTGGTAGGTGTAGGTCTTGAGTTTCAGAAGCACATCTTCCTCGAAAAGGCCGAGGTGCACTTTGTAGTTAATGTCGATCAACTGAGGAACGATGATTTTTTGATATTGCTGATGATCGACGCAGACGAGCGCGGTGTTATCGCCAAGATCGAAAAACTGTACTCTCGTGTTCGGAATCCATGGTAAAAGCCTAGCGAAAAGCGTTGGTGTGAACGTCGAGGCGCAGGCCCGAATCGAGATCGCTATCGACGCCACGCGCTTTTTGGATCAGATCGATGCCGCGCGAGATTCGTCCTTTTCGCGAAGCGAACAGCCTCGCGGTTTCTTCGGTGATGAGATCCTGTTCGTAGGCGTTGAGGATCGATTGGTCGAAAGTCATCCAGCCAAAGGGCGAACTGGCTTCGATGATTTCGTAAAAACTGCGATGTTCGCCTTCGCCGAGCGCGACGGTTTCCTGGGTGCGCAGGTTGTTGCCCATGATCTCGGTAAGCAATTGCCGGCCGCCGCCGACTTTCGGAGCGAGTCGCTGGCTGATGATGTAACGCAAAGTATCGGCGAGCCGAATGCGCAGTTGCTTTTCTTCGCCTAACGAGAAGAGACCGAGGATACGGTTGATGGATTGGCCGGCATCAACCGTGTGCAGCGTGCTCAAAACAAGATGGCCCGTCTCCGCCGCCATGAGCGCGACTTCTACGGTGGCGCGATCGCGCATTTCACCGACGAGAATAACTTTTGGCGCCTGGCGCAAAGCCGCGCGCAACCCGTTTGGATAGTTGTTAAAATCGTGTCCGAGCTCGCGCTGATTGAAGGTGGCCTTGCGCTTCGGATGAACAAACTCGATCGGATCTTCGAGCGTAATGACGTGAACCGGCTGCGTTTCGTTAATTTCGTTGAGAATCGCGGCGAGAGTGGTCGTCTTGCCGCTGCCGGTCGCGCCGGTGACGAGAACCAGTCCCGTTTTTTCCTTGGCGACTTCCTCGAAAATTGGAGGGAGACCCAGGCTCTGCAGAGTCGGCACGCTGCCCTCGAGTTTGCGCAGCACGATGGAAAAGTGTCCCTGTTGCCGGAAAATATTTACGCGAAAGCGCGCCTCATCGTTTAGCGAATAACTGCAATCGCACGAGCCGCCGGTAAGATAATCGTAGATCAAGCGGCGATTTCCCTGCATCAGCGTGAGCGCGATCTGTTCCGTTTGATACGGTGTGAGAGCATCGATTGGTGGATCGACGAAAACCGGTTTCAGTTCGCCGAAATCTTCCACCTGGAGCGGATGGCCGACGGAAAAATTGAGATCGGAAATGCCGTCGTAGGTTTTCAGCATCGCCGACAAAATTTTGTCGAGATCAGGTATTCTCATGCGGTGCTCTTATTCGTCCGACATGTCGGCCGGTGGCTCCTTTAGGAACGGCCGGAATTTTTTCTTGTCGATCGCCTTGTCGTAAGCTTCTTCCGGCGAGATCCGCGTGTTACGCAGGTGGTCCATGATCGCGTCGTCGAGCGGCTGGTTGCCTTTTTTCTTGCCGACTTGAATCATGCCGGGGATCTGGTGCGTTTTGCCTTCGCGCACGAGGTTCGCGATGGCCATGTCGACAACGAGAATTTCCAAGGCGGCGACGCGGCCCGGTTTATCGATGCGCTTGAAAAGGTTTTGCGCGATCACGCCTTTGAGCGATTCGGCGAGCGTGGCGCGAATTTGATTTTGCTGATTCGTCGGGAAGACGTCGATGATGCGGTCCACCGCTTTGGCGGCGCTGGAAGTATGCAGAGTTCCAAAAACGAGGTGGCCGGTGGCCGCAGCGGTCAGCGCCAGTTCAATCGTTTCCAAGTCGCGCAATTCGCCAACGAGCAGGATGTCCGGATCTTCGCGCAACGCGCCGCGCAGCGCGGTGGCAAACGATCGCGTGTGCACGCCGACTTCGCGATGTTGCACAAGGCAATTCTGGCTGCGATGCACGAACTCGATCGGATCTTCTACGGTGATGATGTGATCGTGGCGCTGCAGATTGGAGTAATCCACCATGGCCGCCAGCGTGGTCGATTTGCCCGAGCCGGTCGGCCCCGTCACAAGAACGAGGCCTTTTTTCAGCATCGGAAATTTTTTCAGAACCGGCGGCAGATCCAGATCTTCCACCGTCGAGATGTTGGAAGGAATCAAACGAAAGACGGCAGAGATGCCGTATTTTTGCTGGAAGAAATTTGCGCGATAACGCGCCTGATCCGGCACTTCGTAGCCGAAATCGACATCTGAGGTTTCTTCGAAAATTTTGATTTTTCCTTCCGGCGCGATCTCGTAAACCATCGCTTTGAGATCGTCGTTCTTCAGGGGCGGATAATCGACGCGGACGAGCTCGCCGTTGATGCGAAGCATGGGCGGATTGTTTGTGGCAAGATGCAGATCCGAGGCTTTCTGCTCGGCCATCAATTTGAAAAAAGCGTCAATGCGAGCCATGAGCGTCTCTCAGTGGTGAAGCTAAATCAGTGCCACCGAGGCGGATTCTTCCGTCCCTCTGCGAGATGGAATTGGCGTTGGGCTAGCGGACCGGCTGGCGCGCGACGTCGAGGGTGGAACGGACTTGCTCGATCAGTTTTGCGCGCGAGTACGGTTTCGGAATAAATCCGCGCAAACCTTGCGCGAGCATGTTGCCCAGCTTGCTTTGCTCGGCGAAACCGCTGCTCAGGACAACCGCGATGTTGGGATTGATGCTGCGCAATTCGTCGAAGACCGCGTCTCCGTCCATAACGGGAAGGAAAAAATCGAGTATGATGAGTTTGATCTGCTCGCCCATCTGCTGATAAATCCTCAGCGCTTCGAACCCATCATGGGCGACGATGACTTTGTAGCCTTCCTCCGCCAACATTTCACCGGCGAGGTCGGCGACCTCCGCCTCGTCATCGACGATCATGATCAGCTCGCGGTTTCCATTCGGATTCTTGATGTCTTGCTTACCTGGAGTCCTCGATGCATTCGTCGATTTTCTTTGTTCCGGCAGTCTTTCCGCCAATCTGGAAAGAGAGATAACCGGTTCGTTCCTCTCCGGCGTTAAAGCCGGAGCAGATTCGACCGCAGCGCGAACAATGCTGAAAGGTGTGCCTGTGGGACCAAACGTCAGTTTTCCCGTCGTGCCCGCGAGGATTTTTGAGGTGACACGATCAAAGATCGATTGCGCGGATTTGGCCGCGGCTTCGACCCGTTCTCCCAGAATGTTGACGTAATTGTATTCGCCCTTGTGTTGTCGGGCGAGATCGGAATAACGCGAGATCTGCTGAAGCATCGCGTTAAGCTCCGTCGAGCTGGCAGCCAGCCATTTCAGATCATCGTTAGTCAGCATTGCATCGGAAGGTTACCCTAAAATCAGCACGCTTCGTGCCGTTCAAGAATCCGCTCGTTAATCGTTGCCATGCGCGGTTCCGGAAATTGGATTGAGCGCGAAGCAGTTTATCTTCGTGAGTGAATTTCACTTTTCGCGATGGATTTATCGGCGGCGCGGTGCTCGCTGTTGGCCTCGGAGTTTATTTGACCTGGCTTTGGCGGCCGGATCATCAAGTGCAACTTCACACAGACCATTTCATTCGCGCGATCGAGGAGCACGATTGGACTGCGGTGCAGGAGGTGATTGCCGCCGATTACGGTGATGATTGGGGAGACAATCGGGAGCGATTGCTGGAGCGCATGCGAGAAGTGCTGCAATTCACGCGGCACATGCGGATTCGATCCATTGCGCCAAGTATTTCAGTCGAAGGACAGCACGGTTCGTGGATCGCGAGAATCGAAGTCGACGGCGATGAGAGCGAGGTGATGGCCGAGATCAGGCAGCGCATCAATTCGTTAACGACACCTTTTGAACTGCAATGGCGCCGGCAATCCGGCAAACCGTGGGATTGGAAATTAGCTCACGCGAGCAATCGCGAACTGCAAATTCCGCGTGGCGATTGAGCGCAAGGCAGGGGACTACTTGCCGAGCGCAGTGCGCAAATGCGTCTTCGCCGAGTCCACGTCGCGCTGCGATTCATTGCAAAGCAGAATCGCGCGAAGCCTGTCGCCCAGGTAATACCGCGCGGTAAACTTCTTTTTCGCATGAGCGCCGCGCAAATCGATGCGTGTAGGCGCGATCGAAAAATCGCCAACCAAATCGAGTTTGAGATCGAAAAACTCAGTCCAGAAATACGGGATCTGTTCGTAACGGATGCGTTTCTTTCCCGTCATATTCGCACCGGCGACGAGACCCTGTTCGCGTGCATTCTCCCAGTGCGTTTGCCGCCGCATTCCGCCCATTAAACGATCGGGATAAAATGCGAGATCGCCGATGGCGTAAATTCCTTTTTCTTCCGTTTCGAGATAATCAGTCACCGGCGAACCATGCGGGCCGGAAAGCGGAGTGTTGCGCACGAGGTCGAGATTCGGTTCAGCGCCACAAGCGACGACAGCAACGCCAGCCTGGACGCGGTTCCCGCTCTTGGTTTGGATATTACGCAAAACAGTTTTGCCTTCGAAGCCATTCAGACTTTCGCCCATCAGCAATGTGATGCCGTGCTTAGCGAAATAGCCGGTTATCCATGCGCCAGTTTCCGGATCGAGGTATCGATTCAACAAATTCGCATGCCGATGCATGATCGTGACTTTAACTTTCATTTGCCGCAGGCTGGCCGCCGCTTCGCACGCCAATAGCCCGCCACCGACGACCACGACCGTCTTTTCCAGCGCCGCCATTTCGCGCAGCGCGAGGCCATCGCGAATCGTTCGCAAATAAATGACGTTGCCCAATCCGACGCCGGCGACTGGTGGACGAAAGGCGCGACTTCCCATGGCCAGGCACGCTTTGTTGAATTCGATCGTTTCGCCGTTGCTCAAGACCGCCAGACGGCGATCGATATTAAATTGCGTCACCGCCGTCCCCGAGCGGACCTCGATCTTGTGGGAATGGTACCATTTCTCGTCGTGCAACGGGAGTTTCTTCAGCGGCGGTTGTTTCTCACGCAGAAATGTCTTGGACAACATCCAGCGTTTATAAGGATGAAACATCTCGGCGCTCACCATCGTGGCCGAGCCGCGTTTGTCGTAGCGACGAAGTCCTTCACAAGCGCTGGCCGCACCGATTCCGGCCCCGACAATTAGATAATCACGTTCAATCATGGATCGAAAACGTGACCATAGAAAAGCAAGTCACCGGCTGGCGAGGGAAAAATTTCCAAATATTCGTTAGTCGGGTGTTCGCTTCGGTCACAGGACCGCGCGGCAAATGATGACCGATGCGATGACACCAGTTGCATCCGCCAGCAGTCCGGCGGGGATGGCATGCCGCGTTTGCTTGATGCCGACCGAACCAAAGTAAACGGCGGCGACATAAAATGTGGTCTCGGTGCTGCCGTAAACCGTTGCTGCCATCAGGCTAACAATGTTATCCGGACCAAGCCGATGCACGACATCGGTGAAAAGTGCAAGCGTTGCGCCGCCGCTCAGCGGTCGCATTAAAGCAATGGGCAAGAGGTCTGGCGGGAAGTGAAGTGGGCCGAGTATTGGCGTGAGCGCGCGCGTGAGCAGATCGATTCCACCGGCACCTTTAAACATGTTGATCGCCACGAGCATCGTCACGAGAAAGGGAATGATTTTCAAAATCACGCTGAAGCCTTCCTTCGCGCCTTCGACGAATTCGTCATAAACCTTTACTCCGCGAACCGCGGCGTAGAGCGGGAAAAAACTGAGAAGAAATGGAATTGCCAGGATGGAGAGTGCATTCACGCTGCGGACAAACGTGTTCTGGCTCGCGGTGGCCGCATCGGTCGTGAGGTGGAATAATTGCGGGAAAACCATCTTCGTAAAGAGAACTGCGAAGAAGACGACGAGCGCGAACAGGATCAATGATCGCCAAAGCGGAATTGGCTGTTTTCTCTCCAGTGAAATTTCTTCGGTCACCGGCGATGCGATTACTTCCGATTCCGTTTTTCTTGTCGCATCGCTTTTCTTGACCTTAAACCACGGCAATTTTTCGAGTAGTTTCACCGAAATGATCGCAACGCTGGCTGCGCAAAGCGTCGCGAGTAAGGCTGTGCCGACGATTGCGGTGGGCCGATGCGATCCCTCCGCGACAAGGATCGCAATCGCCGTTGTCGGGATCAATTGCACGGAGCTGGTGTTGATCGCGAGAAAAGTGCACATCGCGTTCGACGCACTCCCCGGATGCGGATTCAATGTTTCAAGATCTCGCATCGCGCGCAGACCGAGCGGCGTGGCGGCGTTGCCGAGCCCGAGCATGTTCGCAGCCATGTTCATTAGCATCGATCCCATCGCCGGATGATCGGCTGGCACATCGGGAAAAAGTCGGCGCATGATTGGGCGAAGTGCCAGGGCGATGCGTTGCACAAGTCCCGCGCGCTCGGCCAAACGCATGACACCAAGCCAGAGAGCCATGATGCCAATCAAACCAAGCGCAATCGTGACCGCGGTCCTGGCGCCATCGAATGCGCCATTGGTCACATCCTTCAGCCTATCGTTCCAGCCGCCGATCGCGACGGCGAGGATAACGAGCGCCAGCCAAATGTAATTCAGCACGAGGTTCTATAACGAGCCGGCCGACATCGGAAAACTGTTTTGTGCAGCTGGCGTTATCTGACCGCCACGCTAGATAACTTCATGACCGCGCAATTTCCCGAGGAACAATCGGAATCCGGCGAATTCAAACGACAGGAAGATGCATTTCGCGAATGGATTTCAGCGGATGGTTCGACGCCGTATCCTGCGGTCGCTGGCAGATATCATCTTTACGTCTCACTCGCGTGCCCGTGGGCGAGCCGCACCGTGATTGTGCGAAAGCTCAAAGGCCTCGAGGAGGCGATCGGCATGACGGTTGTGGACCCGGTGCGGGACGAGCGCGGTTGGGCGTTTCACGACGGGCCAGGCTACAGCGCCGATCCCGTCAATCATTTCAAATTTTTGAGCGAAGCTTACGCAGCGACCGATCCAAACTTCGACGGGCGCGTCACGGTTCCGGTGCTTTGGGATAAGGAAACGAAGAAGATCGTCAACAATTGCGAGGACGATATCTGCGTGATGTTTAACGACGCGTTCTCCAGCGTTGCAAAAAACAACGCGCTGAATCTTTTCCCGAAAGAAATTGCCGCGGAACAATCGCGCCTTTCGAATTTTATCTACGACAACGTTAACAATGGCGTTTACAAAGCCGGCTTCGCTACTCGACAGCGTCCCTACGAAATTTCGTGCAAAAAAGTTTTCGAAGCGCTCGACGAATTGGAAAAGCGACTGGCCAATAGCCGCTACTTGTTAGGCCGAGACTTTGTCGAAACGGACTGGCGGCTTTTCTGCACGCTCGTCAGGTTCGACGTCGTTTATTACATCCATTTTAAGTGCAGCGTGCGCCGCATTCTCGATTACCCGAATCTTCAAGGTTACCTGATGGATTTGTATCAGCAGCCGGGAATCAGCGAGACCGTTAATTTCGACCACATTAAGCGCCATTACTACATGACACACGCGGAGATCAATCCGACCCGCATCGTGCCGATCGGTCCGGTCCTCGATCTCACTCGCCCGCACGGTCGGGACAAACGTTTTGCGTAGCGTTGTTAAGCGCAAAACCCTACCCAAAACAGGCACTGTAATTGCTCAAGAAAATGGCCCGGCGTCAGGTTTGCATATGGCCAACGACGGGAAAGGGAGAACCGTAACGATTTTTGCGCGCCGTTGACTTGGAATGAATACCCATAACGCCCTGCAAAAAAGGGAAGAGCGGTTCCGACTCCTGGTGGAAAGCGTCCAGGATTTTGCCATTTTCATGCTCGATCCCGACGGCTGCGTTGCAACATGGAATTCCGGCGCGCGACGCAACTTTCGCTATTCCGCTCAAGAAATCGTCACGCAACATTTCTCCCAATTTTACACGGAAGAGGAAAAGAAGGCCGGCCGACCGCGTTGGGATCTCGATTGCGCCCGGGTTCAGGGCCGCATCGAGGACGAAGGTTGGCGGGTGCGGAAAGGCGGAGCGCGTTTCTGGGCCTTCGCTGTTATCACCGCGATGCGGGACGTGAAAGGGCGGCTGATAGGTTTCGCGATCGTGACGCGCGATCTGACCGAACGCAAAGAAGCCGAGGCGAAATTGCGCGCTACGGAAGAGCAATTTCGCCTGCTGGTGGACGGCGTCGATGAATACGCGATTTACCTGCTCGATTGCATGGGGAACATCGCGAGCTGGAACGTGGGAGCGCAGCGCGTCAAAGGCTACACGGCGAGTGAAATCATCGGAAAAAATTTCGCCTGCTTTTACACAGCAGAGGATGTCGCTGCCGGTCGACCGCAGCGCAATCTGGAACGCGCGCGCGCCGACGGGCATGTGCGGGACCAGGGTCTCCGGGTTCGGAAGGATGGTTCCACATTCCACGCAGAAGTGGTGCTGACCGCATTGCGGGATGAAGGCGGGAATCTGCGCGCGTTTTCCAAAGTCACACGCGACGTCACGGACCACATTGAACGGCGCGATGCGGAAACAGCCATGATCGCCGCGGAAAAAGCGAATAAAGCCAAGGATGATTTCCTCGCTGCGCTCAGTCATGAATTGCGCACCCCGCTCACACCGGCGCTCGCCGCCGCAAGTTATCTTGTCGATAACGCGGAGAAGTTACCTTCCGAATTCGGCGAAGAACTGGACACGATTCGGCGCAACGTGCGGCTCGAAGCGCGTTTGATTGACGATTTGCTCGATCTCACGCGTGTGACGCACGGCAAGGTCGATTTGCGCTTCGAGCGCGTGGATGCGCATGACTGCGTTCGTCAAGCGATCGAGATCACGCAGAGCACCATCGCGGACAAGGGGCTGAAACTTTCTGTGTCGCTCCGTGCGGAAAATCACCACATCCGGGCGGATTCGGTGCGCATTCAGCAAGTGTTCTGGAATTTGATCAATAACGCCGTCAAATTCACCGCCTCAGGAGGGCAAATCGAAATTTGCACCTCCAACAATGAGAATGGACGCTTCGAGTTTGCGATTACCGATACGGGCATTGGGATTGATGCTGAGCGCCAGCGTTCTCTTTTTACGGCGTTCGACCAGGGTGATCGCACAGCCGCACGACAATTTGGCGGCCTGGGCCTTGGTCTTGCTATCTCAAAACATCTTATCGATTTGCACGATGGCGCGATCGCGGTAGAGAGTCGTGGTCGAAGTTATGGGGCAACTTTCAGGGTAACGCTGGACGCTGTGGCAGATACTGTGGGCGAAGATCAAGACGTACAACCTTTGCAGAAACCGGTGAAACCACTGCGCATTTTGCTAGTGGAAGATCATGGCGATACGCGGCGCACTTTGTCCCGCTTACTCACCCATTTCGGTCACGACATCTCGGTTGCCGATTGCACCCAAAGCGCGAAGGAAATTGTCGATGCGAAAGAGTTTGATGTCCTCTTGAGCGACATTGGCCTGCCCGATGGCAGCGGCTACGATGTGATTACGCACGCGAAACAGAAGCGACCGATCAAGGGCGTAGCACTCACCGGATTCGGCATGGACGAAGACATTAGGAAAAGCAAAGAAGCCGGCTTCGATTTTCATCTAACGAAACCCGTGGATTTCGCGGAGTTGCGAACCGTCCTCGGTCAACTCGCCTAGATTTTTTCCTTCAACAACGTCGCCGCGTGCCGCAGCGCTGATTCCGTTTGTCCGCCGAGCATGCGCGCGATTTCTTCGCGCCGCGCTTTGCCGCGCACTTCGTGCAACTGCGTGTAGGTGCGCCCGCCTGCGACTTCCTTTGTCACGATGAAATGCGACGAAGCCGCTGCCGCGACCTGCGGCAAATGCGTAATGCAAAGTATCTGGTGATCCTTCGCCAGCGCCCGCATCTTCTCGCCGACAGCGTTCGCGATCTCGCCTCCGACGTTGGCGTCGATCTCGTCGAAAACCAGCAGCGGAATCGCGTCGTGCGCGGCGAGCGCGGATTTTATCGCCAGCATCAAACGCGAAATCTCGCCGCTCGAAGCGATCGCGCGCAACGGTTTCAGAGGTTCGCCGGGGTTGGGTGAGAAAAGCAGCTCCACCGTATCGAGCCCGGTCGGACCGGGCTGAGGCAAATCCGACAGCTTTGCTTCGAACTCCGATTGCCGGAATCCGAGATCGCGCAGATTGCGACGGATTTGTTCGGCAAGTTTCGGCGCGTTTTTTTTGCGTAAAGATCGCAGCGCTTCGCCGGCATGGCGCATTTCCTTCTCGGCGGATGCGATTTCCTTCGCCAGCCGGTCCAGTTCAGCGTCGCGTCCTTCGATTTTCCTCATTCGCTCGGCCGCTTGCTCGCCAAACGCGATGACATCAGGAATGGAGCGACCGTATTTGCGTTTGAGCGTTTCAAAAAGCGAAACGCGTTGTTCGAGCGCGGCCAATTGCTCGGGGTCGAGATCAAGTTGCTCGGCGTAGCGGGCGAGGGCGCGCGAAATCTCGGAAAGTTCCAGCACGCTTGTTTCGTGTGTCTTGGAAAATTGCGCGATCGAAGGATCGATTTTCTCGAGGTCGCGCAACAAGCGCTGTGTTTCGGCAAGTTGGTTGAGAACAGAATCGTCCGCTTCGGAGAGTCGATGGGCGATGGCGCTCGCTAATTCGATCAAGCGCTTGCTGTTACTCGCGCGTTGATAGCGCGAAGCGATTTCGTCTTCTTCTGTCGCGTTCAGATTTGCAGCGGCAATCTCGTTTACCTGATGCCGCAACAGATCGAGCTCTTGTTCGCGTGCCGATTCCGCCGTGCTCAAGCTCGTGTGTTCTGCGCGCAACTTCTGTAGTCGCTGATAATGTTCCCGGTAATCTCCGAGCGTCTCGTGCGTTCGTGCGAATCCGTCGAGAAGCGCGAGCTGCCGCTCCGGTGAAAGCAAGGATTGGTGATCATGCGGTCCGTGCAGATCGACCAGTTCGTCGCCAAGATTTTTCAGAATGGCGAGGGTCGTCGGTGAACCGTTAATGAATTGGCGGTTTGTGCCCGTGGCGGAAAAACTGCGCTTGAGCAGGAGATCGCCGTCACCCTGTTCCACACCGGCTTCTTCGAGTTGCCCATTCAGTTTCTTTAACTCTTTGCCCGCGAAAATTCCCTCCACTGTGCAAACATCTGCGCCGGTGCGAATGAGCGATTTGTCCGTGCGCTCGCCCAATAACAATTGCAGCGCGCCGATGATGATCGATTTACCTGCGCCGGTTTCGCCAGTAATGGCGACAAAGCCAGGCGCGATTTCCCATTCGAGATCTTCCACCAATGCGAGATTTTTTATCCGCAACAGATTGAGAACAGCGGGCATCGGGGAAGTTGAGAGTTGATTGTTGAGAGTTGAGAGTGGTCGCTCGTGCCTGACGTTTTGGACTCTCAACACTTAACTAACAACTCTCAACTTTCTCTCACTTTTCTCGGCACCGGCACTTCGCAGGGTGTGCCGATGATCGGATGCGATTGTGCGGTCTGTCATTCACCCGATCCGCGCGATAACCGCACGCGCTCTTCCATTTTCGTGCAAACGCCGGAGTGCGCTTTTGTTGTCGATACCGGCACCGATTTTCGCACGCAGGCGCTGCGGGAGAATATTCGACATCTCGATGCGGTGGTTTTTACTCATTCCCACACCGATCACATAATGGGCTTCGATGATCTGCGCCGTTACGGCTGGGAACGCGGTGGTAGCATGCCGGTTTACGCTTCCGCGGAAACGATGGCCGATCTCGAGCGTGTTTTTGAATTCGCATTTAAGGCGCTCAATCCATTCCCCGGATATTTGAAACCCGAGCCGCACGTCATTCGCGGACCGTTTCAACTCGGTCTGACGACTATTACGCCCTTGCCCGTGCCGCACGGGAATTCCCAGGTAACAGGGTTTCTTTTTTCGCGCGGTGACGTGAAGCTCGTGGCCTATCTTAGTGACTGCAGTGCTGTTCCCGATGAAATCGCGGAAAAAATTGCAGGCGTGAAAGTGCTGATTATCGACGCGCTGCGACACAAACCGCATCCGACGCATTTAAGCGTGGCGCAGGCCATCGAGGTGGCAAAGCGCGTCCAGCCTAACGAGACGTATTTCACGCACATCGCACACGAGTTGCCACAATCCGCCGAGTCCGAACTTCCTCCTCATACCCACATTGCGTATGACGGGCTAAAACTGGAGCTTCGAGCATGACGCTGCGGATCACGATCGCGTCCCTGATAGCTCTCCATCTTTGTTGCATCGACGCTGCGCGCGGACGAGTCGCTGGCGGCCTCCACCATCGTTGTCTATAACGCTGATGCGCCGGGCTCAGCCGCGCTGGCGAAATTCTATGCGCAAAAACGGGGTATCGCGCGCGACCATTTGATCGAATTGCATTGCGCGGTCGACGAAGAGATTGGGCGCGGACAATACGACACGACAATCGCGGAACCGATTAGAGCGGCTTGTATCAAAAGACATTGGTGGGTCATGCTCGATGACGACAAGCCCGATCTCGGAATCCTTTCCAGCTCGATTCATTTCGTTGCGTTGATCAAAGGCGTTCCGCTAAAAATTCGCAGCACGACAGATTATCCCGGCGATAAACCGAGCGACGCGCCAACTGGCCGCAACGAAGCTTCGGTTGATTCGGAGCTTGCATTGCTGGCGCGATACTCGCGTCAGATTTCTGGTCCGATCAACAATCCGTATTTTCAAAGCCACAGTCCGATTTCGGCGTTTGGGGATTCTTCTCTACTTCTCGTTTGCCGATTGGATGCGCCGACCGCGGAAACAGTCCGACGCATGATTGTTGATTCGATCGCTGCGGAAAAGAACGGGCTATGGGGCCGCGCTTATGTGGATCAGGCACACAACTCCTCGCCCGGATTTGAAATCGGCGATAGATGGCTCGGAGAGATTACCGAGCAGCTGCACAAGGTTGGAATTCCGGTTGTTGAAGACGAGGCTCCCGCGGTTTTCCCCAACGGATTTCCCATGTCCGATTGCGCACTTTATTACGGATGGTACGCGGGGAGCGTCACGGGACCGTTTACGCAACCTGATTTTCGTTTCGTTCCCGGTGCTGTGGCGGTGCACATCCATTCTTTCAGCGCCGCGACGTTGCTCGAACCGAACGCCAACTGGGTCGCGCCTTTGCTTACGAAAGGCGCTGCGGCATCACTCGGCAACGTTTACGAACCGTATCTCCAGCTCACCGCCAATCTGGACGTATTCAACGATCGGTTGCTGCACGGATTCACTCTGGCCGAGAGCGCTTATATGTCGCAGCGAGCGGTCTCCTGGATGACGGTGGTGGTTGGCGATCCGCTTTATCGCCCGTACGCCTCGTGGTCGCAGCACGAATCCAAAAAGAATGTTCCGAAAGCAGCTGCGATTTGGAAAATGTATCACGATTTCGCGGTCAACAATTCCAATAAGCCGGACGCGGAATATCGAACTCTCGCGCGGCAGTTCGCATCGCGTGCCGCCAACTGTCCGATGCTGGAAGATCTTGGCTTGATGGTGGCGCACGACGCAAACTGGACTGAGGCGACCGGTTATTTTCAGCAAGTCCGCGCCTGTTATACGAAACGGGACGATATTCTGCGAGTGGTGCTGGAAGAAGCGAACGCGTGGATTAAACAAGATAATCCGAAACAGGCTCTCGCTGTTATTCGCAACGCTTTGCGAATTGTTTCCGATTCGCCGACCGCTGAGCTGTTGCGCCAGAAGGAACGCAGCTGAGTCCGCCTACGCCGACGCCCACGCCTTCGCCGGCGCGGCCATAATTTTGTTGCCTAACGAATGATTCCGCGTTCGCTCTTTTCGATAAATTCTATGATCTCTTTGATCTCTTCGTTCTGCGGCAAATCCTTCCGCATCGCTTCGATCGCCTGACGCGTGTTCAGTTTGGAACGATAGATCAAACGAAATGCTTCCTTGATCGGCTTCAGGTTGTCCGCCGGAAACCCTTTTCGTTCCAGGCCGATCAGATTAATTCCGCGCACTTTCGCGGGGTTCCCATCCGCAATCATGAATGGCGGAACGTCCTGCACGATTTTCGAACAACCGCCGGTAATGGCGAAACGACCAATGCGGCAGAATTGATGCACCGCCGTCAAACCACCCATGACAGCGTGATCGCCAACCTGCACATGACCGGCCAGCGTTCCGTTGTTGGAAAAAATTACTCCGTCGCCCACCGTGCAATCATGACCGATATGACTGTAGGCGAGGAAATTTCCGCAATTACCGACGCGCGTTTTGCCGTCGCTCGATGTGCTGCGATTAATCGTCACGAATTCGCGAAAAGTATTTTCATTACCGATCTCGAGATACGTCGGCTCGCCCTGATATTTCAGGTCCTGCGTTTGCTGACCAATCGAGCAGTAGGCGTAAAATTTATTCCGCGCGCCCGCCCGCGTCGGTCCGCAAAGCGTGACGTGATGCTGCAGCCAACACTCCGGGCCCAGCGTCACGTCCGCTGCGATCACACAATACGGGCCGACGATAGTTCCCGCTCCAATTTGCGCTTTTGCATCTACGATCGCCGTCGGATGAATCTGGACGTTGCTCATTTATCGAGAAACGTGAACATCAATTCGCCTTCGGAAACAACGGCGTCATTCACCATGCAACAGCAGCTTGCCTTCGCGATGCGATTGCTGCGCGCTTTCGTCAGTTCCGCTTGAATGAAAAGTGTGTCGCCGGGGAAAACCGGTTTGCGAAATTTCACGCTGTCCGCGCTCATGAAATAACCAATGCGGCTCGCGCTTTTCGCGATGCGCATGAGCAAGACGCTCGCTACCTGTGCCATCGCTTCGACCTGCAGAACGCCCGGCATCACCGGATGCCCCGGGAAATGTCCCTGAAAATACGGCTCATTGATTGTGATCGATTTCACACCGGTGCATTTCGTTTCGCCTTCGAAACCAAGAATGCGATCGACCATCAGGAACGGATAACGATGCGGCAAGATCTGCATCACTTCGTTAATCTCGAGTCCGCCTTCGCCCGGAGGAAATTTTCGCGGAGCCGACATCGCGATTGTTTTTGTCTGCTCTTTCATGATGGCGCGCGCGAGGTCCGCGTTCACAGCGTGTCCCGGTTTTACCGCGATAACATGCCCGCGGATGCGTTGCCCCGTGAGCGCGAGGTCGCCGATGATGTCGAGAATCTTGTGCCTGACGAATTCGTCGGGAAATCGAAGCGGTTCTTTGCTCAACACCGCATCACCGCGAACGACCACCGCATTTTCAAGACTGCCGCCCTTGATCAGATTCTTTTCCATCAACGACTCAACGTCCTCGTAGTAAACGAACGTGCGGGCGGGAGCGATTTCGCGTTCGAAAATCGCCGGCGAAATTTCCGTGGAGAAAAACTGCGTGAAACGTCCGTTCGGTCCCGCTTGTGTGCACGAAATGCGAAACTTGTCGTCCGGGAGAAGAATGATTAGCGCGCCACTCTTCGATTCGACGTGAATCGGTTCACGCACGTCGAAATATCTTCGTGGCGTTTCCTGCGGAACGACGCCGGCTTTCTTGATCAACTCGACAAATGGTCGCGCGCTGCCGTCAACAATCGGCGGTTCGTTCGCATCCATTTCCACGATGGCGTTATCGATCCCCATGGCGGAAAGCGCAGCCAACACATGTTCGACCGTGTGGACGCGCACCGAGCCCTCGCCGATCGTCGTTGCCCGCTCGACTGTTTTCAGATTCTCGATCCGCGCATCGACCGTCGGTTCGTCCTGCAAATCTTTGCGCCGAAATTTTATTCCGGAGTCGGGCGGCGCGGCGTGGACTTTCAGCGTCACCTTTTCACCGGTGTGCAACGAAGTCCCGCTCACCGCGGCGGACTTTGCGAAAGTCATTTGAGGCTCAGAAGTCGAAGGCATAGTGGCCTAACTAACAAAGATTTTGTCCGCTGACTAGATCGGCAGTTTTGCTTTTGGTTACGGCTTCTCTTAGCGGTTTGTTCGAATAGGAATTAAGCGGAGGGATTGCTTGTGAAGAAAAGGGCTTTTGTTTTGAAGGGAATTTGTATCGTCGCAGCGTTTGTTGCGAATGTTTCTTTAGCGCAACTGCCGCGCATTGCACTCGGTCCGGTCAGCGTCGAAGTGCAATCGGTCGCGAGCGGTTTGTCTGCGCCGATCGATCTCGTGTCTGCGCACGACGGAACGAACCGCCTCTTCATTGTCGAGCAAACGGGCCGGATTCGCATTTTGAAGAATGGTTCGCTTGTGGCCACGCCGTTTCTTGATGTGAGCGGACGAATCATCGCTTCCGGTGAGCGCGGATTGCTGAGCATGGCGTTTCATCCCGGTTTCAATGACTCGACGAGCCCGGGATTTCGCAAATTGTATACCTACACGAGCGAGCCGGTTTCCGGCGCGGCGGATTTCACAGTGCCGATCTCCGGATCCGTTCGATAATCAGGGAGTTCTCGCAGAATGGAAAGTGTCCGACCGGAAATCCCGATGTCGTTGATCCGTCGACGCGTCGCGAGGTTTTCCGGCTTGATCATCCGCAATCAAATCACAACGGCGCCAAACTCGCGTTTCGTGCGAGCGATCATTATCTCTACATCTCGATTGGCGACGGCGGGAATGGAAACGACGTCGGTGACGGTCACGCGGCGAACGGCGGTAATGGCCAGAGCACAAGCACCGTTCTTGGGAAAATTCTTCGCATCGATCCACTCGCGCCGGCATCGACACCGGGCAGCGCCGATGCAGCAAGTGCGAACGGAAAGTATCGAGTGCCGCGCACGAATCCGTTCGTGGGAAGCGCGGGACTCGACGAAATTTTCGCCTACGGTTTTCGGAATCCGTTTCGTTACAGCTTCGATCCCAACAGCGATCAGCTCATCGTTGGCGATGTCGGCCAGAATTCTGTTGAAGAGGTCGACATCGTTCAGCTCGGAAAAAATTATGGATGGAATCGCAAGGAAGGGAGTTTTCTTTTCAATCCCGCGAATGGTTCGATCTCGACCGACACAAATCCGAATCCGGCATTGATCGATCCGGTCGTGGAGTATGGACACGAGGACGGAGTCGCGGTTATTGGCGGATTCATTTATCGCGGCACAGAAATTCCCGCGCTGACAGGGAAATATGTCTTCGGAGATTTGCAGGATCCCAACGGGACCGGCCGCTTATTTTATTCCGATCTCTCGACGCACGTTATTCAGGGATTGCGAATCGGAACGACCGCACGCGAGCTGGGAACATCGCTTCACAGCATCGGTGAGGACGACGCGAATGAACTTTATGCGCTCGCAGGTTCCGGCCAGTTGTTGAAAATAATCCCGATTCCGGTTTCGCCCGCGCTTCTTAATCTCTCGACGCGAGCGCGCATCGACACCGGCGAGAACGTTCTCATCGGCGGTTTTATTCTTACGGGCAGCGCGCCAAAAAATATCGTTCTGCGCGCGCTCGGTCCTTCGCTCAACGTCAACGGTCAACCTGTCGCGGGAAGATTGGCCAATCCGACTTTGGAATTGCGTAATAGCGCCGGAAATCTGATCGCGAGCAATGACAATTGGATGACCAGTGCGCAACGGCAACAAATCATGAGTCTCGGCCTGGCGCCTCCGAATGCGCAAGAGTCAGCGCTCTTGGCATCGCTGCAGCCAGGCTCATATACCGCCATTGTCCGCGGTGTCGGCGGCACCGGCATTGGGCTCGTGGAACTTTACGACGTCGATCAAACCAGGCCCGCGAATGCCGTCAATATTTCTTCGCGCGGTCGCGTGCAGACTGGCGATAACGTTGTGATCGCCGGATTTATCATCGGTGGAAATCAGTCGCGACGAGTCATTGTGCGCGCGCTCGGACCGTCGCTGACTGCGCATGGAATCGTGGGTGCGCTGGCAAATCCAACGTTGGAGTTGCACAATTCCAGCGGCGCCTTGATTGCGGCGAACGACAATTGGCGCTCGAATCAGGAAGCAGAAATCAACGCGACCGGCATCCCTCCCACGAATGACAACGAGTCGGCCATTGTCAGAACTCTGGCTCCCGGAAATTACACCGCGATTGTGCGGGGCGTGAATAATTCTACCGGTGTCGCATTAGTGGAAGTGTATCAACTTCCCTAACGAATCATCACACTTCGTCGAGATGCGCCCAGTCGATTTGCAGGCGCTGCTTCTGCGCGAAGCGATCGTGAAAGAATAATTCCTTATGCCGGCAACCGTGTTCGTGCACGAGCTTCGTTACCTTCACATCGAAGCAGCAGTATTCCGCAATCTCCATCAAGCGTCCCTCGCGCCACCAGCGGATAGCGTCGAGACCAGCGGCGGTTTTCTGAATGCCGAGCGTTGCCTGGGCAACGGCATCGAGCGCGAGCCGATGACCGAGTCGTTGTTCCATATCGAGCATCAGATCCGCGGTGGGAAGTTCCGAACACAAGTCGAGCACGGTGTAGCCCATGAGAACGTGATAATCGAAATTCAAGAGATTGAATCCCACTACGAGATCGGCGCGGCGCAGTCGCTCGATCAAATCATGCACGCGCGCTTCGCTGAAAACTTCGTAGCGTCCGGTGCTGGTGCTGAAAATCACACCAACCGACATGCGCATGTCGCCCTTGCGCAGCCAGCCGCCAGCGTCGTTCGCCGTGCGCTGTGTTTCCAGATCGAAATAAACAATCTCGCGCGGCATCCTCTTCGATGTCGCAATGCGCGCGTCATTTCAATTCAAAACTTCCGCAATCGAACGCCATCATTTGATCGACGCCGGAAATGCGATATTGCTCGACGACAGCGCTGTCGTCCTGAAAAACATCAATCGCCTTGTCGCCATGCAGGATGAGCAGTGCACGCGAGAGATTGGGTGTGTCGCTGATTGTCCGCAGCGGCAGACCATCGCTCGTTTTCAAATAGCTGCCGTCTTGATCGAATCCGACGGCGACTTCAACGCTGCCAGGCTTGTCACGCTTCAGCGGATTCGGACACAAGCGGAGCGTTATTTTTTCCGGAGTTGGTTTTCCTCCCGTCGCCACCGGTGTTCCGTTTTCGAGTGAGAAATCTTTGTGGGCGACAATCTTTTTTTCGAAATCGACTCGCCAATCGGAAACGTTTTGCTGTTTCTCCGCGTCCATTTTCGTCTCGATTAAAGTAAGACCACGCACTTGCTGAAGGTCTGCATTTTCCTCGAGCACAAAAATTTTATCTTCGCGATCCGACGCGGCAATCGCTTTTGGTTGTGGATCGCTTGGTTGATAGGCGAGACGGCGCAGGATCTCATTCGCCGGCGAAAGCTGTTCTATTTCCGCATTACCAATTATCCAATGCGTATTGTCTTTGCCACTCGCGCCATCCACTGGGGGCGAGGCGCTTTCGGTGCGCGTCACGGCCTCGGTAACAGGATCGTAAAGGATTTCCGCGTGTTCACCGGACGCCAGCTCTGTCGTTAGGCGCAAATTGGTTCCGGCGACCGAGAGATTATCAATGTGCTTGAGATGCGGAGAGTTTTCATCGGTTACCCAATCGTTGAAAAAATAGTCGATGCCTTCGACTGCGAGCGTGCCCACCGATAACCGCGCGCACTATATTTTCCTGCGGGCAAATCCTGTTCGGCGTCGTCTTTTCCGTCCCATTCCGCGATGAGCGCATCGTGACCGATTGTGAAATCATCGGTCTCCGATTCTCGATGGAGGACACGGACGAGCTTTCCGCTTGAGTCATAAATCCCGAGGCTGATCGTTCCTTCAATCGGTGGCGGAACAAAACTGATGCGAACGTTGCGCGTCGGCGATGGCGTAGGGGAAGGCGTTGGCGTCGGCGAAATTAGCGCCGTCGATGAGGGCGTTGGTGTTGGCGACTCTTGTGCGAGTGCGGTTGCTGATGCGAACAACAAAAACATCGCGGTGACGCATTCTGTCATTCCGAGCGACACGGAGCGAAGCGCAGTGAAGTCGAGGAATCTCATTTCGTTTGCATTGCGCTTTCGAACGATAGGAGATGTCTCCCGCCACGAGCGGGCAGGCTGTTCCTTCGCTCGACATGACAAAGACACCGTTGCGCATGACACGTCAGAGGTAATAGCGCCAGTTCAAGTTCGGGAAAAGATTATCGCGCGCTTCGCATTCGGAGAGAAAAATTTCGTCTACTTTTCCGATGACGAACTGTTCGTGCAGCTGATTGAAACGGCGGATATGGTCGGTTGTGCGTTGAATTGCGTACTCGCGCGCTGTTCCCGTTTTCATGAGGAACGCCCAATCGCTCGATTGCGCCAACAGAAGTTCGCGCGCGAGCTGTTTCAAAATGCGATCGGAACCTGAGTCCGCATCGTGTTCGTGCGCACGCGCGACTTCAACCATTCGACGCGCCGCTGCATGCAGGTGCGGATAAATCCAGGAATTCGTCTTATCCAGCCACACTTCAAAATATCCTTTATCGCCCCAACTCGAAGCGGCCGGCGCGATGACCTGCTGGTCCGGGAACCGCGCGAGATATTCGCTCGGCGTCGTCATGACAAAATCGTTTTGATCATACGCGGCCTTGCGAATCAAAAGATCCAGAAATCGAGGCCCTTCGAACCACCAATGACCAAACAGTTCCGCATCAAATGGCGTGACAACAATCGGATCTGAATTGAATTCGCGAACTTTTGCAAACTGAGCTCGGCGTCGTGCCAGAAAATCGTCGGCGTGCATGTCGGTGGTTTTTTCCGCCGTCGGCTTGTCGTAAAATTCCTTCTCCTTCCCACCAGTAACGCGATGATATTTCAGTCCACTGAATCGCGGAATGTAGTTGTGCGATTTAGGCCAGAGATAATCCGCCGGCAAATCGTAACCGATATCGCGATAGAAATCGCGATAGGACGGATCGCCCGGGTAACCTTCTTCGGCGCTCCAAACCTGGCGGCTTGATTCGCCATCGCGGCCGAATGCGGCCGGTCCGGCTGCGGTAAAATACGGAGCGAAAATCGCACTGCGCGGCGGCGGATCGCCAAACATCACGCCGTGCGTATCGAGAATAAACCAGCGCAGGTTTGCTTCCTGCAAAATATTTTCGAGACCCGGCGCATACGCGCATTCCGGAAGCCAGAAGCCTGCTGGTTTCGTGCCGAACGCTTCGCGGAAGATATCGCAACCGATCAGAATTTGTGCGCGCACGGCTTCGGGGGATTGCTGGAGAAGGGGAAGGAGTCCGTGCGTTGCCGCCGACGCGATGAGTTCGAGCGAGCCGCTGTATTGCAATTTCGCGAAAACGGAAACCAGATCGCTTTTCCATTCGTCGACAAAAAGTTGGCGGCATTCCGTGAAGCGCTTGCAGTAAAACTCCGACAGCGCGCGCAGTTGCTCGTTATTCCGATTCCGCTCGATCTCGCGCTGCGACAGATCGATGCGATCTTCCAGGTAACGGACGTAACGACTTTGCAGCAGCGGATCGCGCAGCATCGCGCAAAGCGTGGGCGTGATCGACATCGTGAGCTTGAATGGAACGCCATCGTTCACGAGCCGCTGCATCATGAAGAGCAACGGAATGTAACTTTCCGTTATTGCTTCGAAGAGCCAGTCTTCTTCCAGAAACTCTTCGTGCTCCGGATGCCTGACGAATGGCAGATGTGCGTGAAGAATGAGCGCGAGATGACCCGGCATGGCCTTACAAAATTCCGGTCATCCTGAGCGAAGCGAAGGACCTCGCAAGTTTAGAATGCGGCACCGCTCGAAAGTCGTGAGATCCTTCGCTGCGCTCAGGATGACACGCGAAGTAGGCCGCCGTTACAGTGTCCGGCAAAAATCCTGAAAGCGATCGAGACCTTTTTTAATGATGTCGATGCTCGTCGCGTAGCTCAGGCGAATCGTGCGGTCGTCGCCGAAAGCGGCGCCGGGAACAACCGCGACATTCGCTTTGCTCAAAAGCCGGTCGGCAAAATTCTGCGAAGTCAGTCCGAGCTGGCTGATGTTTACCAAAACGTAAAACGCGCCCTGCGGTTTGACCGCGGTGATGTTCGGGATCTTCGAGATGCGATCGTACATGTAATTGCGTCGCATATCGAATTCATCGTGCATGTCCTGGAGCGGTTGCTGGTCGCCCTTGAGCGCGGCGAGTGCGCCACGTTGCGCAAAGGAACACGGATTGGATGTGCTGTGGCTTTGAATGGAATCGACCGCTTTCGCGACCGCTTCCGGCGCCGCGAGATAACCGAGCCGCCATCCCGTCATCGCGTAGGCTTTGCTGAAACCGTTGACCGTTATCGTCAAATCGTACGCTTCCTTCGAAATCGACGCGATGCTGACATGCTCCGCGTCGTCGTAGACGAGCTTCTCGTAAATTTCGTCCGACAAAATGTAGATGTCTTCTTCCGTCGCGACGTCGACGATCGCCTGCAATTCCTCCCGCGTGTAAACCGATCCCGAAGGATTTCCCGGGCTGTTCAGAATCAGCATTTTCGTCCGCGGCGTCATCGCGTTCTCGAAATCTTCCGCGCGCATCTTCCAGGAATTGCGTTCGGTTGTCGGCACGATCACCGGCTCTGCGCCCGCGAGCCTCACCATGTCGGGATAACTGACCCAGTACGGCGCCGGAATGACAACTTCATCGCCCGCCTGACACGTCGCGAGAATCGCGTTGTAGCAGGAATGCTTTGCGCCGTTGCTCACGATGATCTGACTCGCGCGATAATTTAGCTGATTATCCGCCTGCAATTTTTCCGCGATCGCCTGTCGCAATTCCGGAATGCCGGAACTCGGCGTGTATTTCGTAAATCCAGCTTGAAGCGCGGCGATGGCCGCCTCTTTGATGTGTTCGGGCGTATCGAAATCCGGTTCGCCCGCGCCGAAACCGCAAACATCGATCCCTTCCGCCTTCATCGCTTTGGCTTTGCTGTCGATCGAAAGAGTGAGTGACGGAGTTAATTGAGCGGCGCGCGCGGAAATTTCCATGGCTGAAGGGTTAAGTGTTTCCAAAATGGGAGCGCAAGCTATGGGCGCTTGTAAAAGTTTTCAATCAAAGGTTTGAGATTGTTTTCATCGACCTGCACGATCGCCATCTCGCGTTTTGCGTTTTCAGCGGAATCGGAAGCGTGCGCGGCGTTGACCATGATCGATTGGCCGAATTCTTTTCGAATCGATCCCGGCGGCGCTTTGCTCGGATCAGTCGGTCCAAGAACGTCGCGGATTTTTCGCACGGCATCTTCGCCTTGATAAACGAGCGCGATGCATTTTTCCGTTCCGGGCGCGCTGCGTTTGTCGCCACTGACCGCGCTCGGTCGTCCACCCGACATGAATTCCGCGATGTCTTCCCATGCGTTGCGTCCTTTTTCGGGGCCAAGTTTGTCCTGCAACACCGGCAGGACGGGTCCGTAAAAATCTTCCGCCTGCGCGACGCTCATGCGATGGACTTTGAACCCGATGATGTAGAGACCGGTGCGCGAAAAAACTTCAATCACGCCGCCCGGCCGCAGATTTGGGAACTTGAAGTTGTCCGGTTTGATCAGGACGAGCGTTTTCTCGACATTTTGCGCGTTCGGGTAAGTGATGACGCGATCGAGAATGCCGCCGTCACTGTCGGAAAATTCCGCCCAGAGTTTCAGTCCTTGTTCGACTGATTCGTTACCGAAAGCTGCGATCACGCCCGGCTCGAAGTAGGTCACCTTGCCGGATTCATCCGTAATGTAGTCGCCGTAAGTGTCGCGAATCGTTTCGCCACTGGTGCGTTCGTGCACGATATGCCCGACCACGCGATGCATTATTTCAATCGCATCCGGTCCGCGAAAAACCAGCAGGAGCACACGCGGACGTTGTCCATTCACATTGCCGGTGAAATTTTTCCGTACGTAATCGCGAATGAGTTCCTGCGTCGCGCGATGGCGTGGCTCCGTCGCCGTCACGATTGTATCGGCATAACGCCGAACAAGTTCATCGCTCGGCGCGAACATTCTTCCCGCGACGAGATCGAGACCGGTGCGCGAAATTAAACGTGAGACGATTCCACCCGTGCGCGATTTGCGCATCGAGTAGGGCGTGACGATGACGTAGGAAAGTTCTTCTGCCTGCATTAATTAAAGTGGCGCAAGCCTCTGGCTTGCGGGTTAAATCATACGCAAGGCCAGAAGGCTTGCGCCACTCTTGCGCATAAGGCGATCCATTTTCCACGTTGACGAATTTCCTGGATCGCAAAATTGGACTTGCGCGGTCTGCGAAGGACTTCGCGCTGTTGATCGCGCAGGATTCCGGAGAGAATCAAAATGCCTCCCGTCTTCAGGCGCGGCTTCCAAATCGGAATCGCCGCGATCAGCAGCTCGCTGAAAAGATTTGCCACGATCAGATCAACTTTTCCGCGCGCATCCGGCTTTTTCGCATCGGCGATTTCAAATCGAATTCCGCGAATTCGATTTAAGCGCGCGTTGCTTTTCGCAATCGCGATTGCTCGCGGATCGTTGTCGATTGCGATCACGCGAGCTGCTCCAAGACACCTGCCGGCGAGCGCGAGAATTCCGCTTCCAGTTCCTGCGTCGAGCATAATCCAATCATTCCGCCATCGTCGCGTGACTTTTTCGATTAGACGTAAACACATCGCGGTAGTCGCATGCTCACCGGTTCCGAATGCACCGGCCGCGGGAATTATTAGATGCCGACGACTGCCCCAATGAGCGCGGCTCCGTCCGTCGGTGATAACGAGCCGGGTGCCGACCTTGAGCGGCTTAGAGCGAGGAAACGAAAGCGTTCGGGGAACGCGCTTGAATGTTCCACCAAAATTCCTGGTGAGTTTTTCTACTTCTCCACGCGTCGCGCAAATCTCGATGATAACGCGTTCGCATCCGATCCGTTCGATGATGGCGACGCGCTCGGCGAACAACTCGAGCAAGGTCGCTTCATTTTTTTGTAACCACGCGTCGCCCGCTTGTCGTTGCCAAAGATACTGGTGGCGCATGTTAATTTTCAAAGCAGCCAATGGCGGTTGAACTATTCCACTGTGTCGGTTGTCTAAATAAAACTCGTGGGCGCGATTCAAATTACCGTCAACGGCAATCAGCGGGAAGTCAACGTCGATGAAGACATGCCGTTGCTTTGGATGCTTCGCGACTCGTTAGGCTTGACGGGTACGAAATTCGGCTGCGGTGTAGGCGTGTGTGGTGCCTGCACCGTGTTGGAAAACGGAAACGCGATCCGTTCCTGCCAAATTCCGGCGAAAGAGGCCGATGGTCGCTCGTTTGTCACGATTGAAGGATTGTCGGCGGATGTCAGTCATCCATGTCAACGCGCGTGGATGGAGGAAGATGTGGCGCAATGCGGGTTTTGTCAGCCGGGGATGATCATGAATGCCTGCGCGCTTTTGCGGGAGCATCCGGACCCGACGGATGAAATGATCGACAACGTGATGTCCGATTCGGTTTGCCGTTGCGGAACGTATCCACGCATGCGCAAAGCCATTCATCGTGCGAGTGCGCTCATGCGCGAGAAAGTGAAATGAAAACCTCGCGCCGAAGTTTTTTAAAAACCGCAACGCTTGGCGGCGCGGCGCTCGCAATTGGATTTGATGGCAAGCGGCTTCTGCGCGCTGAGGAAGCGAATGTCGTCGCCGACTTTCTGCCTAACGGATGGATTCGAATTGATGCGAAGGGCGCGGTAACGTTGACGCTTGGAAAATCGGAAATGGGGCAAGGCGTGCGCACTGCGTTGCCGATGATTTTGGCGGATGAACTTGGAGCGGATTGGTCCCGAGTCGCAATCGTCCAGGCGATGCCGGGTCCGAACTTCAAACGTCTCGGCACCGGCGGGAGCGGAAGCGTGCAGGGAAGTTGGAAACCATTGCGCGAAGCGGCGGCCGCCGCGCGCGAAATGTTAACGAATGCGGCGGCGGCGCGTTGGAAAGTGGATCCGCAAACATGCGCAACTGCGAACGGCGCAGTCGTGCATGCCGAAAGCGGACGCCGATTGGAATTTGGCACGCTCGTTAGCGAAGCATCGAAGTTACCGATTCCGCAAACACCGCGTCTTAAAAAGGCGGAGGATTTTAGTTTGATCGGCCGGCGCACTGCACGCGTTGATGCGCGCGACATTGTGTCGGGCAAAACCAAATATGGCATCGACACGCGCGTGCCGGGAATGCTCTACGCTTCGATCGAACGTCCGTCGCCGCTTGGAGCGAAACCGCGCAAATGGAACGAGAAGAAAGCGAAATCGATTCGAGGAGTGCGAGCAGTTCTGCCGGTGAAGAGCGGTATTGCGGTCGTGGCCAATTCGACCTGGGCGGCGATGAAAGGGCGAACGGCGCTTGCGGTCGATTGGGAGATTCCGAAGGGCGAGCGCTTCGATTCGAAAAAACATTTCGAAAAACTGGAGAAGGCTTCTCACGAACCGGGCATCATTTTGCGCAGTGAAAAATCGAGCGAGCAAAGGAGCGCAATTACCGCTGAAGCGACCTATTTCTATCCGTTTTACGCGCATGCGCCGGTCGAGACGATGAACTGCGTAGCCGCAGTCAAGCCGGGCGGTTGTGAAATTTGGGCGCCGACGCAAGCGCCGAACAGTTTGCACGAAGACGCCGCCGCGGCATTAAAGCTCCCGCTCGATAAAGTGAAAGTGCACGTGACCACGATCGGCGGCGGGTTCGGGCGGCGTTTATCGAATGATTACGCGATGGAAGCGATCGAAATTTCACGCGCGGTAAAAGCGCCCGTGCAAGTGCTCTGGACCCGACCGGATGATACGCAACATGGTCACTTCCAAGCGGCATCTGTTCATCGCTTGAGCGCCGGTTTCGATGACGCTGGAAAATTGATCAAATGGCGTCACACCGAAGCGGGATCGTTGCACAACCTCGACGGCGTGGAGAAACCGCCGACGCCGAATGACGCCGCTTTTTATCAAGGCTATGCCTGGGGCGTTTACGATTTGCCTTATGCCGTGCCCGATCTCGAAATGGCTTACGTCCCGGTGGATTTGCCGGTGCGGCACGGGCCGTGGCGTTCGGTCTTCTCGCCTTCCAGCGTTTTTGCGCGTGAATCTTTCATAGACGAATTGGCCTTCGCACGCGCAACGGATCCACTCGCGTTTCGCCTGGAATTATTGCGTGGCGCGGATTCCCTGAAAGCCGGTGACTTAACGATCGATCGACGACGACTGCGTCGCGTGTTGGAAGTTGTTAGGGACAAATCGGGGTGGAGCTGGGGAAAGAAGTCGGAACCGGGCACGGTCGCGGCGTTGCCTGCAATATCTACGATGCCGACACGCATATCGCTTACGTGGTCGACGTGGTTGTGGAAGACGGAGAGGTTCGCGTCAAGCGAGTGATAGCCGCCGTCGATTGTGGATTAGCAGTAAATCCAATCGGCGTGGAACAACAAATCGAAGGTGGAATCATCTGGGGATTGTCTTCGGCCCTGAAGGGTGAAATCACGTTTCGCGATGGCGCTGTCGAGCAGCACAATTACGGCGATTACGAAGTCGCGCGCATGCGTGACGCGCCTGTCATCGAGACGCACATCATCCCAAGTGATGCTGGCCGACCGTTTGGCATGGGAGAACCACCCGTCCCGCCAATCGCGCCGGCGATCGCGAACGCGATTTTTGCTGCGACGGGCAAGCGCATTCGAAAATTGCCCATCAGGCCGGAAGATTTGCGAGCCTAGATCGCATTCGCAACATAAGCCTTGCGCCGTGGAGAGGCGCAGACATTATTCCTTCCCTTCCGCTGCGGGTGTAGCTCAGTGGTAGAGCACCTCCTTGCCAAGGAGGACGTCGCGAGTTCGAGTCTCGTCACCCGCTCCAGCTCCCCAGCCTCCCCGGCGTGTAGCTCGTGGCAAAAAAGTGCAAATTCCGTCATTTTACTGAATCCAAAATGCCTCCAGACCGCATCTCACTCCCAAAGGATACCTATGAAAACAAGATTACTCATTTGCCTGTGCGCGCTGATCGCCACGGTCCCCGCATGGAGCCAATCGCCCACGGTCTCGCCGGAGCCGAGTGCGCCGTCCGCGATTGTCGCACCATCCGCCGCGCCAACGGTTTCTGTAGCGCCCATTAACTCGCCATCCGCGACGATCTCGATTACTTCAGATCCCGACGAGGATATCGACAGCGCGATCGAAAAAAAGATCAAGAAACACCTCAACTTCACGATCGACGGCGACCATCACAATGCCAACGACGATGTGCCATGGATTGCCATCCCCATCGTCTTCATCGTCTTTCTCGCCATCTTCGGAACGCCGGTCATGATCGTCGCGTTGATCATGTATTTCAGTTTCTCGAAATCCCGCGCAATGCATCGCACCGTGCGCATGATGGTCGAAAAAGGCCAACCGGTTCCCGAATCGCTCTTGAATCCGCCGCCGGTAATCCGGCAACGCTCCGACCTGCGGCGCGGCGTGGTGCTGCTAATGGTCGGTCTTGGCCTGATGGTTTTCTTCGGCGCTTGCAATGATTGGGAGGGCGGTGCCTGGAGCCTCGGCATCATTCCATTTCTCATCGGCGCCGGTTACCTACTCGTTTGGAGATTGGACTTCCGCAAAGGAGAATCTTTGCCGCCGTCACCACCACCGCCGCCGACGGAGACTTCCCCTAAGGTGTAATGTCGGGACGTGCCACTAAATGATGCCGACCTTGTCGCACGCGTTTTACTGGATGATGACCACCATGCTTTTGCCGAGCTTGTGCGGAATCATCAGTCGACCGTGCGCGGGTTGTTGCGGAATCTTACCCGCGGCGATGCTGCCACCGCGGACGATCTCGCGCAGGAGACATTTCTTCGCGCTTACAAAAACATCCGGAGTTTTCGTGGCGAAGCGAAATTTTCCACCTGGCTTTATCGCATTGCCTATAACTGCTTTCGCGAAGAGGCCCGCAAGCGTAAAGAGCTCGTGGGCATCGATGAAACCCAACTCGAGGCAGAACCCGATCCGCAGACGGTAGATCCCGCTTTGAAACAAGACCTCATGCAAGCACTCCAACTCCTTCCTCTGCATGAGCGTTCCGCGGTCGTTCTTTGTTGCCAGAACGGTTTATCGCACGACGAGGCATCGCGCGTGCTCGATATTCCGCTCGGGACCGTGAAAACGAATGTCTTGCGCGGACGCGAGAAATTGAAGAAAATACTCTCGGCATGGGGGCCGAATTGAAAATGGACGAAAATCTACAGGAAGATTGGCTGGATGCACGATTGCGTGACGAAGCGCCGTATATCGATGACGGCGGCTTCACCGCAAAGGTGATTCAACGTCTTCCCGTCTCTCAGCGTCCGCGGCAATCATTTCGTGCGATTGTTCTTCTCTGTCTCACATTGCTCGGAAGTCTCACGACTTATGTTGTTTCGGGCGGTGGGAAATTCATCGGCGTCGGCATCGATCGCATCGCTGCACTGCCGGTGTTGTGGATTTTGATTCTCGCGGTTGCATGCAGCGTGGTTCTTACCTCGCTTGCTACTGCCGCTGCGTTCTCTAAGACACGCGAAGAAACACTCGGCTAACACTTCTGATTCTGCGCGATCGGAACAAGTCTTAGTCTAAGACTTGCTTAACACACGTGCGAAGCCAGATTAAGGAATGCTTAGAAACATCCCAAGTGCGATTCTGCGAAAGTTAGTTGTGCTTTCTGAGCGCAAAGAGGCGCTCGTTGCGCGCGTGCAGGAAATCGAACAGCAGATGCTGCGACTCCAACGCAGCGTGGAATCTGACGAAGACCGCGATAGTAAGCCCACTCAAATGACGATCACGAGACCCGGCGTCAGAAAAGTTCGCCGGCAACAAACAGGTCGTGGCGAATTGAAGCAGAAGATTGTTTCCGCGTTGCGCGCTGCTGGGAACAGGGGAATAACGATCGGCGATCTTTCGAAGAAGTTGCGGGTGAAACGAGCGAATCTGTATGTCTGGTTTAACGGCACTGGGCGTAACGTTCGTGCGATAAAAAAAATCGGACCTGCAAGATATCGGCTTGGCAAATAGAGAAATCCTCAAGAAGCGGCGCTCTCCAGAGCGCCGACCATTTTATTTCGGCGGCTTGGAAACCGCCGCTCCTTGGTGGCGTTGCGCTTGTTCGACGTCCTGCGCGATTTGGGAGCGTAATTTCTCCAGGCTATCGAACTTTTTTTCCGGCCGAAGATAGTGAACGAAACGAACTTCGAGATCTTCTCCGTAAATTTCCCGGTTCAAGTCGAACAAATGCAGCTCGAGCAGGCGTTCCGGTTTTGCATCGGAGACCGTTGGCCGATAACCGAGATTAGCGACACCGCGATAGGTCGCGCCATTTAGTTGCGCTTCAGCGACGTAAACGCCGTTAGGTGGGAATTGCTCGGAATGCGCGCTCAAGTTCGCGGTCGGAAAACCAAGTTGGCGGCCAAGATGCGCGCCGGCCCTGACGGTGCCCAGAATCGTGTAGTCGCGCCCAAGCATTGCAGCCGCCTTCGTAAAATCACCGTGCTCGACCGCGCGCCGAATTTCGGTGCTGCTCACCACCGTGCCATCCACGGTGACCGGCCTGATCCCGACCACGTTGAAATCGGCTCGCGCACCCAGTTTTTTCAGCAAAGCGAGATTGCCCGCGCGGCCTTTACCAAACGACCATTCGTGTCCGACACAGATTTCACGCAGCGGATTCGCGTGCTTAACGAGTTGGTGAACGAACTCTTCCGGTGGCGTCGCGGCAAATTGTTTATCGAAAGTCAAAACAAGCAAGTGCGCCACGCCAAGATCGCGAATGAGCGCGATCTTATGTTTCGTCGCGGTCAGTAAGTGAGGCGCTTTTTCCGGGCGCAGGACCTTCGCCGGATGTGGATCGAACGTTACCACCACCGGCGTGCCTGCGGCTTCTGCTGCGTGCCTGGCCGATGTGCGGATGACGGCCTGATGTCCAAGGTGAACGCCGTCGAAAACGCCGATCGCGAGAAACACCGGGCCGGTCAATCGCGTGAGTTCAGGAATCGACCGGAGGACTTCCATTCGTTCGGGATGAATTGTATTCGTTAGGCGCCGCGCATGCGCGAGACGTCCGGCAAACTCAAGATGCGATCGAGAATCGCCAATGGTTCGGCGTTCTTAATTTCATCGACCGTAATCGCGCCGGTAACATTAAATCGTCCGGATTTCGTCCGCCTTAGCGATTGCAAATGTGCGCCGCATCCGAGCGCTTCGCCGATATCGTGCGCGTAAGTGCGCACGTAAAATCCCTTGCTGCAGAGAACGGTGAAATCGATTTCCGGCAATGCAATGCGATCGATGTTGTAACGGTAAACGTGAACAAGACGCGGTTCGCGTTCCACCACTTTTCCCTGGCGCGCGAGCTTGTACAAGGGCACGCCGCCCTGCTTGATCGCCGAAACCATCGGCGGCATTTGATAAAAATCGCCGCAGAATTTTTCGAAAGCACCGCGCACATCGGCTTCGGTTAATTGAGGAACGGGTCGCTCCTGCACGACCTCGCCGGCACAGTCTTGCGTCGACGTTGTTGTCCCAAGTTTCATCGTGCCGACATATTCTTTGTCTTCACTCATCAGGAGATCCTGAATTTTTGTCCCGCGTCCGAGTGTGAGCAAAAGCAGCCCGGTCGCGATGGGATCCAGCGTGCCGCAATGGCCGACTTTCTTAATCTGGAGCTGCCGCCTAACGAGTGCGACGACGTCATGCGAAGTCATGCCCGCCGCTTTGTCGACAAGGAGAACGCCGTCAGGAGTTGCCGTTAACGACATTTGAAATCTCCTTCAGCACTCGCTCCTGCACTTCCGCGAGCGTCCCGCGAACACGTGCGCCCGCCGCGAGCTTATGCCCACCGCCGCCAAATTTCTGGCAAATCGCGCAAACATCGGCCGCCTCGCTCTTCGAACGCATGCTCACGCGCACTTTGCCGTCCTCGAGTTCTTCGAAGAAAACTGCAACAATGACACCCTCGATCGCGCGAATGTGATCGATCAAACCCTCGTTGTCTTCCGGTTGCGCCCCGATCTCTGCAGCTGTCTTTAAATCCAAACTGAAGCTCGCGATTTTGCCACCAGCGTCGAAACGCATGACATCGAGAAGCGCGCGGAGTAACTCGATTCGGCGCCGCGGATAATTTTCGTATGTCTGCTGACTCAACTGCCCGACATTCACGCCAGCGCGAATAAGCTCTGCGGCGATTTCGAAAGTGCGCGCCGTCGTGTTTGGATATTGAAACGAGCCCGTGTCGGTTGAAATCGCGACGAAAAGATTTTCCGCAATCGCGCGATCCATCGGCAACTGTTCGCTCTTCATCAGCTCAAAAAGAATCTGACCGGTCGCGGGTGAGTGCTCATCGATGTAAACCAAGTCACCGTATTTCGGATTGCTCGGATGATGATCGATGTTGATCCAAATCTTTGCGCTGCGCACAGCTTCTCCCGCTGTGCCGAGACGATTTTGCGTGGCGGTATCGAGCGCGATCGCAACATCGAAATCTTCGGGTTCCGCAGGAGGCTTCACCAAAATATCAGCGTGTGGAACGAAGCTGTATTTTTCGAGCATGCCATCCTCGTTCCACGTCTTGACGTTTTTTCCCATCGCTTGCAGCGACAAGGCGAGCGCGATCTGGCTGCCAAGCGCATCGCCATCCGGTCGGACGTGGCTGAGAACCGCGAAGCGTTGATGATCGCGCAAGGCACGCCCGATCTCTTGAAATGCGTCACTCTTACGCTGCGTCATTTGTCTTTGCGATCCGGCGGATCGATTTCCTGCAAAATCTCGATCACGCGCGCGCCGCGTTCGACGGAATCGTCCAGATGAAAAATGAGATGCGGCGTGTATTTCAAGACGACGTGGCGTGAAAGATCGGCTTGTAACGTCGCACGATTATCTTCGAGTTGTTTCATCGCCGTTCCGCGGCCTTCGCCAAGAACACTAACGTAAACATGCGCCGATTTCAGATCCGGCGTGACGTCCACTTGATTGATGGTGACGAGTGCGTTCTCGAAGGTGATGTCCCGCGCGATCAAGGTGCTGAGTTCTCGTTTCATCAATTCGTTAACGCGAAGTAATCGGTGTTTCATCGGAGCAGTGGAGTATTGGGGATTTGGAGTAATGGCTCAGCACTCCACTAATCCATGAATCCAATCTAGAGTTTCTGCGCGATCTGTTCGAGTTGATAGCACTCGATGATGTCGCCCACTTGATATTCGTTGAAATCGCCGAGCTTGATACCGCATTCGAGACCAGAACGAACTTCCTTCACGTCATCCTGGAAACGCCGCAGCGTCGATAATCCGCCATCGTAAACCGGCTGGCGACGTCGCAAGACTCGCGCGCGCGCTGTCCGGGCAACGCGACCATCCGTGACCAAACAACCAGCCACGATTCCGCGGCTCAATTGGAAAACTTGTTTCACTTCCGCGTGGCCGATGACGCTTTCGCGATGTTCCGGATCGAGCAGGCCGGCCATCGCTTCTTTGATCTGATCGATCAATTCGTAAATGATGCTGTAAAGTTTTACCTGCACGCCTTCGCGCTTCGCTGCGGTAACGGCGTTGCTCTCAACTTTCACGTTGAAGCCGACGACGACCGCATTCGACGCGCTCGCGAGCAACATGTCGGATTCGGAAATCGGGCCGACGCCGGAATGAATGATTTCGAGATCGATTTTCTTGCTCTCGATTTGATTGAGCGCGCCAACCAGCGCTTCCAGCGAACCTTGCGCGTCGCATTTCAAAACAATGCGCAAAATTTTCTTGCCGTCCGCGGCTTCGAGCAGACTTTCAAGGGTCGCTCGCTGCGGCGTCGTTAATTTTTCCGCGCGTTTCGCCGCGAGCCGTTCTTCGCTCAAAGTTTTCGCTGAGCGCTCCGATTCCATGACGAGGAATTCGTCGCCGGCATTCGGCAGTCCGGTAAATCCGAGCACTTTCACCGGTGTCGAAGGACCGGCTTCCTTGATCGGCTCGCCGCGATCGTTCATGAGCGATTTCACTTTGCCGCCGTAATCGCCGCTGATGAATGCATCGCCGACTTTCAACGTTCCCATCTGCACGATAACCGTGGCAGTCGGTCCGCGACCGGGTTCGACTTGCGCTTCAATCACGGTTCCGCGCGGAGTCGCCGTGGGTGAGGCTTTCAATTCCATCACTTCAGCCTGCAACGCCATCATCTCGAGCAGTTGATCGATGCCCGTGCCTTTTGTCGCGGAAACGGGAACAACGATCGTTTCACCGCCCCAATCTTCCGGCGCCAGTTCGCGCTCCTGAAGTTGTTGCTTCACGCGATCGATATTCGCTCCGGGCAAATCGATTTTGTTAATCGCGACCAAAATTTTCACATGCGGCGCGGCTTTGGCGTGATTGATGGCTTCAATCGTTTGCGGCATCAGGCCATCATCGGCGGCGACAACGAGCACGACGATGTCGGTCACGTTCGCGCCGCGCGCGCGCATTGCCGTGAATGCTGCGTGACCCGGCGTATCGAGAAACGTGATTTTCGTTCCTTTATAATCGACTGAGTAAGCGCCGATGTGCTGCGTAATGCCGCCCGCTTCACCGGCCGCGACACGCGTCTTGCGAATCGCATCCATCAACGACGTTTTGCCGTGATCGACGTGGCCCATGAAAGTAATGATCGGGCCGCGTGTTTTGAGCTCTTCTTCTTTCTCAATGACCGGCGGCGGCGGCGCGACGACAACCTGTTCGACTTTATGAACACCGGCGCCTTTCTCGCGCCGCTCCATCTCGAAAACAAAACCGTGAGCGTCGCAAATCTTGGTCGCGATGTCGGGCTCGATCGTTTGTTCGGCGTTTGCAAAAATGTTAAACGTCGTCATCAGCTCTTTGATCAGCTGGTGATTTTTCAATCCGAGATGACTCGCGAGTTCCTTCACGATGATCGGCGGCTTGATGTGAATGATTTTCTTGCCGTCGACCTCTGTCTCTTCTGCCGACTCTGCGCCATCCGTCGTCTGCTCAACAGGCGGTGGAGCTTGAACAACCGGTTCCGCTTTTTCGGCGGCGCTTCCGGCGCCGGACCGGGAATCACTTCCTGCGTTGCGCGAATGCGCGAGATCGGCGGCAACACCGAACGCTTGGTGCTTTCGTCGCCTTCCACACGTTTCGCTCTTGGCTTTGCCGCATCAATCAGCGAGACCGTTTCGGCACGTGCTTTCGGCGCCGGTTTGGGAGGAGGCTGTTCTGCAGGTGCCGGTTTCGCTCCCGCAATTTTGGGCAGCGTTTTTACTTCCGGTGTTGCGGCGCGTGGACTCTTTGGCGCTGTCGCAGTTGGCTTGGCCGGCGCCTTGGTCTGTTTGCGTTTAGGCGCGGCTGGCTTGTGGAACGGCGGCAGAAGATTTGCGTGCAGGCGCGGATTTGCGCGCCGTAGTCTTGCCCGTCGTTTTTGTTGCCATCGTGTTTTTCTAAAAATTTGCTCATGGCTCCGAGCGCCTAACGAGAAGCCATTTTATTCTGCCGCCGCGGTCTCCCTTGGCACTGCGTTGTAAATTTCCTGCGCTTTCGCTTCGTCCACGCCGAGAATATCGACGAAGTCGCTCGCGTCAGCATCGCGCAAACCTTCCAAATTCGTAAAGCCGGATTTCACGAGGGTAAGCGCTTGTTCTTCCGTAATGGGCAGCGCGGTGTTAAGACTTTGCGCAGCTTGCGCGACTTTTTGCTCGACCGCGTTCGTGGCCGAAGTGTCCTTGTCGATATTAATTTCCCAACCGGTCAGACGCGAAGTGAGTCGCGCGTTTTGTCCCTTCTTCCCGATGGCGAGCGAAAGCTGATCTTCATCTACTGAAATTTTGACGCTCTTTTTTTCCGGATCGAAAACGAGATTCTTTACCTTTGCCGGCTTGAGCGCTTCGAGCACATATTCCTTCGGATCGGAACTCCAGCGGATGATGTCGACCTTTTCGTTGTTCAATTCGCGCACAATGTTTTTCACGCGCGAACCGCGCATGCCGACACACGCGCCGACTGGATCGACTTTGTCGTTCGCGCTCGTGACCGCGATCTTCGTCCGATAACCGGCCTCGCGAGCGATTCCGCGAATCTCAACCGTCCCGTCATTGATCTCGCTTACTTCCAATTCAAAAAGGCGACGCACAAAATTTGGATGGCTGCGCGAAACGATGATTTCCGGTCCGCGAATTCCATTCTCGACCGCGACGACATAAGCGCGCAGCCGATCGCCGACATTGTAATCTTCCACCACGACGCGCTCGCGTTGCGGCATGATCGCTTCAAATTTTCCGAGATCGAGAATCACATCCGAGCGATCGAAACGCCGCACCGTGCCGCTGACGATCTCGCCCGCGCGATCCTTGAACTCTTCGTAGATCATTTCCTTCTCGACCTGACGAATGCGTTGCATCATGGCCTGCTTCGCAGTTTGCGCAGCGATGCGTCCGAAATTTTTCGGCGTCACTTCCACTTCGACTTCGTCGCCAACTTTCGCGTCGGCCTTGATCTTGCGCGCCTTGGAAAGATCGATCTCGTCCTGCGGATTGCCGACATTGTCGACGACCATGAGATTGGCGAGCGCGCGGATCTCGCCGGTCTTCGGATTGATATCGATGTGCAGATCGCGCGATGCGCTGACGCTTTTTTTCGAAGCCGAGAGCAGGGCGTTCGAAACCGCCTCGAGCAGGATTTCGCGTTTGATCCCGCGCTCCCGCTCCAGGTAATCCAGCATCGCAATAAACTCAGCGTTCATAAAACATTTAGCCCGCAGACAAAAAAGAGTGGGACACCAGCTCCCACTCCAATCCTGCGCGGACTAGGCCTGCAACTTAATTTACCGGGGTAATTCGTCAAGGCGCGGTTTGGCTATGGCCGCGTTCGACGACCGCGGCTACAATGCGCCGAATGGCGCGCTGGTTATTAATCATTCTCGCGTTGTGGGCCGCGATTTATCTTCCCGCGCTCGGTTCACTGGAAATTAAAGGCGAGGAAGGGCGCCGCATTCTCCCTGCGGTATCGATGCTTGAAACCGGCAACTACCTCGTGCCGCAGATCGGCAGCGAACCGTATCTGCGCAAGCCGCCGCTTATAAACTGGGTCGTCGCGGCTTCATTCAAAGTTTTTGGTTTGCGTAACGAATGGACAGCAAGACTTCCTTCCGCTCTTTGCGTTCTCGCGGTTGCGATCGCATTCATTACCGTTGCGCGAGCGAGTCTTGGCGAAAATGGTTCGCTCGTCGCGGCCATCATTTGGCTGACGAATTTCGGCATTATCGAAAAAGGCCGGCTGATCGAAATCGAGGCGCTTTATGTTTCGCTTTTCGCTCTCGCGTTCATTTGCTGGTTGAGTTGGTGGGAGCAACGCCGTTCTCAATGGCTGACGTGGACCGTCCCTTTCATATTTCTCGGCCTCGGTCTGCTCGCCAAAGGGCCACTGCATCTCATTTATTTCTACGCGATTGTTATCGCAATCCTGTGGCGCGCGAAAAAACTGCGCGAACTTTTCGCACCTGCGCACTTTCTCGGAATCGCCATCATGCTGGGAATCTTTGCGGCATGGGCGATTCCCTATCTGCAAATGACGGCGGGGGAAAACGTCGCGCATGTTTGGTCGCGCCAATTCTCGGGGCGGCTCGTGGGCGAGAATTTTAATTTTCGCGGCTGGATCCAAAATATTCCGCGCGGCCTGGGATATTTTCTGCCGTGGGTTTTGCTGTTGCCATTTGCGCGCGCCGAATTCGCGAACGAAAACAATCGACGAATCGCGCGTGGCCTTGGGTTGGGCGATCACGATTTCATTTGTCGTCGTTTGCTTGATTCCAGGAGCACTTGCGCGTTACACAATGCCGCTCATCGCGCCGATGTGCTGGTTGATGGCGAGTTTGCTCTGCGCGGAGCGAGTGGATTTTCCATCTGGATTGCGTTTTAGCCATCCCGCTTTCGTTAGGCCGCAACTGCGCCTGCCACTAATCGTTGGGATCGTGGCCGCGCTGGCCCTTTGCACTTATGCCATCGCCCTGGTGCCGCGATTGCAGAAAAGGCAAAAGATTAAGAATATCGCGGCGCAAATCGATTCGGTTGTCCCGCCTTCCGAATGGATCTACGCCGTGAATCCCGACTACGAGCCGTTTCTTTTTTATGTGCAACGGCCATTACGTTACGTCGACACCGTCGGTGAGTTGCCGCCGGATGCTCGCTATTTTCTTGTGCGGCCGGCGAATGAAGCGGCGGCAGGCAACGCGACCCAGTTTTCGCCACGCCATCCGCAACCCATTTTGCGTATTAACGATTACCGGGATTGGCGAACAATTCTGTTTGCGGTTCCGAGTTACTAGAAGTCATCAAGGAGCGGCGGTTTTCAACCGCCGATTTTTTGGTCGGCGATTCAGAGATCGCCGCTCCTTGTTCGCCTCCCGCGCATTTGACACTCCCCGGTTCAAAATTAGTTAGCATGCTAACGAATTTTCGTGATGACCTCGCTCGATCCCGAGCAAATCGGTTTGCTCCTTAACGATACCTGGCGCCTTTGGCGCGCGAAACTTGACGGCCGGCTCAAGCCGCTCGGCTTGAGTCAGGGAAAATGGCGCACCCTTGTCCATCTTGCGAAAGGCGGCGATCAACTTTCACAAAGCGAGCTGGCCGCGCGGATGATGATTGAAGAACCGACTCTCGTTGGGTTGCTTCGCCGATTAGAGAACGATGGCTGGATTAAGCGACAAGGCGCATCGCACGATCGTCGTTGCAAAACTGTGCGCCTCGCGCGCAAATCGAGTCCGGTGCTCGCTCAGATCTTCGATACGGCGCAACAATTGCGGCATGAACTTATCGCAGCGGTCCCGGAACGAGATTTGCAAACGTGCATGCGGGTCCTGACACGAATTCGTGAGAAAGCCGAAGCGACAGATGTTCCAATGAAAAACGGGCGAACCAGCGCGAGGAGAAGAAAAAGATGAGCGTGGCTGAACTCAAGATGGCGACGCGCGAGGCGGTCGGGGAACCTCGAACAACGCTTCGGCCGCAAGCGCACGCAAATCGCGGCAGGCGCGATCGGCGTCATGTCTGCTTCTTCTGGCAATCCGCGCGTGCACGTCGAACGAGAAAAAATCGCCGCCGCCGCCGCCTCGTCCGGTCGAAACCGCAAAAGTCATTCAGAAAGATGTGCCGCTTTATCTCGACGAAATCGGGACCTGCGCGGCGAACGAAAGCGTGCAAGTGCGGGCGCAGGTCAGCGGCCAGATTGTGTCGCGTGATTTCAAAGACGGCGCCTACCTGAAGAAAGGCGACCTCCTTTTCACGATCGACAAGCGTCCGTTCCAGGCCGCCTTGGACTCGGCGAAAGCCGACCACATGCTGGCCGATGCGAATTTGAACCGACAATTGGAATTGAAGGCCAAGAACGTTACTGCGACGCAGGACCTCGATACGGCAAGGGCGAACGCCATGCGGACGCAGGCGGCCGTGGATGCAGCGCAGGTGAATCTCGATTATTGCTCCATTCGATCGCCGATCGACGGTCGCGCCGGTCTGCGCCAGGTGGACGCCGGCAACACAGTGAACGCTGGCAGCAGCGGCGCCGTCCTGGTGCAGATCGATAATTTCGATCCGATCTATACCGATTTTACCATCGCAGAGCCCGATATCCCACTCGTTAGGCAATATCTTCACGGTCCGAATCTGAAAGTGCTGACCGACGCCGAGGGCGATAAATTTCCTCCGCGCGAGGGTCATCTCTATTTTATCGCCAACACTGTGCAGGAAGGGACGGGGACGGTGCAGGCGCGCGCGGTCACGCCAAATCCGGATCACGCGCTTTGGCCGGAGCAGTTCGTGCACGTGCGACTGATCCTCGACATTATTAAGAACGCGAAGCTTGTCCCGAACAGCGCGGTGCAGATCGGACAAAACGGTCCGTACGTCTTCGTCGTGAAAAAAGATTCAACACTCGACCTGCGCCAGGTGAAGCCGGGGCAGAAGCAGGATGGCGAATTGACGGTGATCAAGGAAGGCGTGCAGCCGGGCGAAATGGTTGTGACGAGCGGGCAATTGCAACTCGCGCCCGGAGCAAAAGTGGTCGCGAAGAACAGAGAAACAAGACTTCGCCGAAAAAATCCGTCGTGGACGAGGCAGACGCGGTGCCCTAACGAATGGAGACGCCGCGAGGACAGAAACGATGGCGAACAGCCGAATGGTTCGGCCGAAGAAATGCCGGCTCCTCGCATTAAGGGGCAAAAAGAAAAGAGCAGTCCGGCGCAAAAGCTGGTGCAATTTTCTTCCGGCCTGTCGCGTCCGTTCATTCAGCGGCCGGTCATGACGATGCTGCTGACGGCATCGATCATCGTCTTTGGCATTCTCACTTACAATCAACTGGCCGTGAACGATCTTCCCGCGGTCGATTACCCGGTGATTCGTGTCGAGGCGAATTATCCGGGCGCGAATCCGGTAACGATGGCGAACACGATCGCGACGCCACTGGAAAAGCAGTTCACGCAAATTCCCGGCCTCGAACTGACGACAAGCACCAGCTCGCAGGGAAACACCATCATCACGTCTCCAGTTCGATCTCTCCAAAGGCATCGATGCCGCGGCGACCGATGTGCAGTCGGCCATTCAACGCGCCACAAGGACAATTGCCTAGCGACCTGCCGAGCCCGCCCACGTTTACCAAAACCAATCCGAACGATCAGCCGGTCATGTATGTCGCCCTAACGAGTGATACGTTGAGCGACGGCGAGCTTTATCGATACGGCACGACGGAGGTGTCGCAACGGATCAACGTTTTGCCCGGCGTCTCCGAGGTCAACATCTACGGAGTTAAAGGCGCGATCCGCATCAAGGTCGATCCGGGAAAATTGGCGACGCGCAACATGACATTCGCCGATCTGGCGGCCGCGATTCAGTCCGCAACTTCCTATTCCGGCGCCGGACAATTTGATGGCAAAAATAATTCGATCATTCTCCGGCCCGAACGGTCAGGTCGATACCGCCGAAGGTTACGCCAATATCATCATCAAGCGCAGCACTGATGGTTCGCCGGTTTATGTTCGCGATGTCGCGCGCGTCGTAAATGGCGTCGAGAACGAGCGGCTTTCGCGTCATTTTTTCGTTCGCGGCTATAAGCCGCCCGCTTCGGTGATCGTCTTTGCCGTGTCTCGCCAGGCCGGCGCGAACGCTGTTCAAGTAGCGCGAACCGTGCGCGCTTTGTTGCCTGAGTTGCAGCGCGAATTGCCGGGCTCGATTCGGTTGATTCCGGTCTTCGATCGCTCGCAATCGATCGTCAATTCGCTGCACGACGTGCAGCTCACGCTCGGCATCGCGTTCATGCTCGTCATTTTCGTCATCTTCGTTTTTCTCGGCCGCGCGAGCGACACGCTCATTCCGATGGTGGCGTTGCCGATGTCGTTCCTCATCACTTTCGTCGCCATGTGGTCGTTAGGCTATTCGATCAATAATCTGACGCTCATGGCACTGACGCTGGCCATCGGTTTCCTCGTCGACGACGCGATTGTCTTCTTGGAAAATGTCGTCAGGCGCGCGGAAGCAGGCGAATCGATTTACAAAGCAACGCTCAACAGCGCGGGCGAAATTTCATTCACCATTCTGTCGATGACGTTGTCGCTTGCGGCCGTGTTCATTCCGCTGGCCTTCATGCCGGGCTTGTTAGGCCGAATTTTCCGCGAGTTCGCCATCACTATCATCGTTGCCATTCTCGCCTCAGGGCTTGGTTTCATTGACACTGACGCCGTTGATGTGCTCGCGCATTCTGGCCGAGCGCGGACCGAATCATCGCAAAGCGTGGATGGAGCGATTTACGGAAAGATTCTTCAATCCGATACGCGACTTTTACGGTCGGTCGCTCGATAAGTTTCTCGATCACGGTTGGCTCGCTGTTCCCATCGTCCTCGCCTGCGTTCTCGGTGTTTGGTTCTCTTTCAAACAACTCTCATTCACATTGCTTCCCACGGGCGATAGCGGCACGATTCGCGGATCGTTCATCGTTCCAGAAAGCGCATCGCCCGATCAGCAACGCCGATTGCAGGACGAGTTGGATCCCGTTCTGCAAGCGGATCCGGCTGTCGATAAATATTTCACCGTTGCCGGACGTTCCGGTCGCGGAGCAGGCGTGTTTACGGTTCTCTTCCTGAAAGATGCAAGCAAACGCGCTGACATCGAAACGGTCGCGGCGCGACTGCGCAAAGCATGCAGCGGTATTCCCGGAGTTTTTCCCGACATTGAATCCGCAGCCCGTTTTACAAATCAATATCGGTGCGACCGGAAGTTCGTTCGGGCGTTACACTTATGCCTTGAGCGGCATCAACCCCGATGATGTTTATGCCGCGGCCGACAAATTGGAAGCGAAGCTGCAAGGATTACGATGGCTTCGCCAATCCTCCGCGCTCGGATCTTTTTCGTAACACACCGAACCTCGACATCAACATTGACCGCGATCGCGCCAGTCTTTACGGCGTTTCAACCACCACGATCGAAAGCCTGCTGCGCGCTGCCTATTCGCAAAATTATGTCTACCTCATTAAACAAGCCGACGATCAATATCAGGTCATCGTCGAAGCCGACGATAAAGCGCGGTCCGGTCCGGAAGATTTTCGCTTTATTTACGTCAAACCGGACAACGGCAACAAACTGATCCCCATCCGCGCAGTTACGAAATCGACCGAGTCGTTAGGTTTGCAGTCGGTTAATCACACCAACCAATTTACGAGTGTTACTTTTGGTTTCGATACCAAACCCGGTGTCGCGCTCGGCGACGTTACTAACTATATCGAGAAAGCGGCGGCTGAAGTTTTGCCGCCGACGGTGAAAGGCGAATTGCAGGGGGAAGGTCTTGTTCTCGAACAATTGTTCAAAGCGCTGCCGTTTCTCGTCATCGCCGCCGTCTTCGTCATGTACGTGATTCTCGGCATTCTCTATGAGAGCTATGTGCATCCGGTCACGGTGCTCTCGACTCTTTTTCCCGCAGTCGTTGGCGGTCTCTTCACGCTTTGGCTATTCCATTCAACGCTCTCACTCTATTCGGTCATCGGCCTCTTCCTTCTCATGGGCATCGTGAAAAAGAACGGCATCATGATTGTCGACTTCGCCCTGCACCGGCTCGATGAAGGCTATGATCGACGCGGCGCCATTCACGAAGCGAGCGTCGAACGTTTTCGCCCTATTATTATGACTACCCTGGCTGCCTTGATGGGCGCGCTTCCTATCGCCATTGGTATCGGCGCGGACGGTGGCTCGCGGCGACCGCTTGGTTTGGTCATCGTCGGTGGCCTGATCTTTTCGCAATTGATCACGCTTTACATCACGCCGGTGATCTACCTTGCACTCGAATGGTTCCAGGAGCGCGTTCTCGACCGCGTTCCGTTCTTGCGCAGCTCACACACCCATCACGAACTTGAATCCGGTTCAGGTCCGGACTTCGGGGAAATCAAACCAGCTACCGCCAAAGTCTGACTGCAGGCAGGAATAGCGCGTGAGTAACAGAAAGTCCGAACCTTGTAGCGCCTCTGCGTTTAGAACCAGAGCGTAAGCGTGGCGGCCACAACGCCGAGCACGAATCCGCCCGCTACTTCTGCGAAGCGATGCCGTGAAAGCATCAGGCGCGACCAGCCGAGGAAGGGAAGAAAGACCAGCAGTGCGATTCCAAAGGGCGGCGCGAGCCTGGTGATAATCACGGCGGAAAACGTCGCGATCGTTACGTGAACAGAAAGCATAATCCATCGGTTCAAACCGGCGAGGATCCCGATCAAGATGGCAACCGCGGCGAGACCGCGCACCATCCCGGTTCCTTGTTCGCGCAGAACAAAGTAAATGCCGACGGGAATAAGTAACAGGAACGCCGCGGTATACAAAGCGGGACGATCGGCGGGAGAAGAAGCGTCCACTGTTTGCCAATGGCCTAACGAGTAACGATTCCAGATAAACAACCCAAGCGGTGCGAGCATCCCGGCGACAACGATTGTCGTTGTGCGCAATGCGTGTTGGCCGCCATGTATTTTCCACGAGGCGATCGCGACCAGGAGCACGACAAAAATAAATGGGTGACCGACAATCGAGATCCAGCGCGCGATCCGGATTTGTTTACTCATTCGCTTCGCGATCAACATAGGTTCGAGCCTGTGCTTGCCTTCTCGGTTCAAGCCGAAAAATCTGTGGATCAAAGTTCCGAGATACTCACACAATCTGTCAAAATCATCTTGTGATGACCAGCGATCCGCTCAACCGTTTACCCATGCCAGGTCAGGGATCGACCGGAAACGTAATCGCGGCGCTGTGCAGTTTTTTCATTCCCGGTTTGGGACAATTACTGCAGGGACGCCTGTTAATGGCGATCGTTCAGTTCTGCCTCGCCGCCGTGATGTGGTTTGTCCTGCTTGGATGGTTGATCCATCTCTGGTCGATCCTGGACGCGGCGCTGTATAAGCCGCGCAGCTAGTCCGTATCTTCTTTCTTTGCGCCGAAAAGCTCCGCTTGGAGGTGGCTTGAAATTGGTGGTCAACAATCGAAGTTCGGCAATTCCATTCGTCCCCGTAGTTCAACGGATAGAACGGAGGTTTCCTAAACCTTAAATGCGGGTTCGATTCCCGCCGGGGACAAATCGAAATGCGGAATGCGGAACGTCGAAGAAAGAAGTTCCATGACGCACAGCGTCCATCGGGCTCCATCGTTGATATTCTGGAGCGGCGCGTTATTCTGGGGACCGGGCGACGGCGCAAGGCGCGCGCGAGTTTTTTCTCGATGTTCAACGCCGCCGTCTGACCCGCAAAATTACACAATGACAGTTGAAGGTCTTGGCGAAAAATTCCGAGCAGCGCGGCTTGCCCGCAAGCTGACGCTCGATGAGGCGGCGCGAATCACTAAGATTCGCCCGTCGCGTCTTGCGGAGATTGAGGCGGATGATTTCTCGAACTTTCCGAGCCTCGCTTACGCGAAAGGTTTCTTGCTCATCTACGGAAAGTTTCTCGACGTAGATGTGACTGGATATCTGGAGGCATTTGAAACGTCGAATGCCGTCACGGTGGATGGTTACTCTTATCTGCAGGATAATCCGATGCCGAGGCCTCCGCCCACCGTCATTCGCGCGCCGAAAAACAAGACATCTTTGTGGCCCCTTCTCATTGGCATCGTCGTGCTCGTAGTTGGATTCTCGCTGATAAAATTGATTCTCGATATTTCCCGTATTTCGCCGCCGCGGAGAAACGCGAGTGAGTCGCCATCACCAACTGCGACGATCACTTCGAGTTCTGTCGTGGCTCCGCGTGCGTTGCCGGTTGAAAGCAAGCCAACTCCGACTCGAAGCGTGATTGCTGAAACAACGCCGGTCCCGACAACCACTCCGGAAGTTGCAAACTCGACGCCGGAACCGACGCCCCTGCTATCGTCTTCGGCAGAACCGGAAGTGCGCCGGGCTGAGCCGGTGCATCCGGAAGATCTGGCGCGAGTTGGGCTGGAAGTATCACCTGGCGCCGAACTGCCCGCCGGAGCGAAGCGTCTCGAGGTTCGCCCAGTTCGAAAAACATTTGTCAGAGTGATCGTTGAGAAGAATGGGCATCGACAGGCGTTCGAGCAATGGATCGGTCCCGGTGATAAGCCGCTCTTCTTCGACGGCCAGCGTTTTACCGTTCACGCGCTCGAGCGCGATTCGGTGCAGCTGCGCAAGAATGGAAAACGCGTTGCGGAAGACGATGCCGATATCACATTCGAATAGCAGCGCGCGACCGGCGAAAGTCGGGATGATCAGCCTTGGTTGCGCGAAAAATCTGGTCGATGCCGAGATCATGCTCGGCAGCGTGCTGGAGCGCGGAATGGAAATTACTTCGCGCGCTGATGAAGCCGATGTGCTGGTAGTCAATACCTGCGCCTTTATCGACTCGGCAAAGGAAGAATCGATCGATGCGATTCTCGAAGCGCATCAACAACGGCTGAACACGCGGCCGGAACAAAAGCTTATCGTGAGCGGCTGCATGTCGCAGCGATACGCAGCGGAGTTGCGCGAGACGCTGCCGGAAGTGGACGCGTTCATCGGATTGGATCAGGTGCGTGAACTGGGCGCAATCGTGCAGCGCGTGCTCGATTCGCCTAACGAGTCGGAGCGCAGTTTTGTTACGCCGCGCCCGAGTTACATTCCGAACTACGACACGCCGCGGTTTCGCTTAACGCCGGCCCACAGCGTTTACCTTAAAATCGCGGAAGGCTGCAACCATCCCTGTAGTTTTTGTGTGATCCCGCAAATGCGCGGACGTCATCGCAGCCGTTCACCTGCGTCTGTCCTCGCGGAAATTCGCGGCTTGGTTGCGGAGGGTGTGCGCGAAATCAATCTCATCAGTCAGGATACAACTTATTACGGGATGGATTTATGGTCGGAAAAGGCGAGCCCGCGCCAGCCGATCGATTCCTCGCGCGGCCCGACTTTGACCGCGCTGCTACGCGAGATCGAAAAAATCGAGGGCGATTTTTGGGTGCGATTGCTTTACACGCATCCGGCGCACTGGAGCGCGGAGTTGATCACAACGATCGCTGAATGCAGCAAGGTCGCGCGCTACATCGACATGCCGCTTCAGCACATCGATGAAGCGATGCTGGGACGCATGCGACGCGAAACAAGCCGCGCCCACATTGAAAATCTGATCGGTGAAATTCGCGCGGGCATTCCTGGAATCGCTTTGCGCACGACGTTTATCGTCGGCTTTCCCGGGGAGACTGAAACGGAATTCGAAACGCTGCTCGAATTCATCGAGCGCATTCGTTTCGAGCGATTGGGCATTTTCAAATACTCACAGGAAGAAGGCTCGCGCGCGGCAAAGATGCCTGAGCAAATTTCCACTGCGAAAAAGAACGCTCGATTCCGCCGCGCCATGACGTTGCAGCAAAAAATCGCGCGCGAAATTGCGCAGCAGCAAGTCGGGCTAAGGAAGAAACTACTTGTCGATTCGCCGCTTATCGCCCGCACCGAAGCAGATGCGCCCGATGTCGATGCACGCGTTGTTCTGGCTGAACCAGCACCGGTCGGAGAATTCGTCCATCGGCGAATTCGCGGTGCGCGTGGTTACGATTTGTTAGCCTGAGGGCTGAGTTTTCGGGTCGCTTCGAGTCGTTCGCAATTGACATTGCGAAGGCGGACTGACACAAAATCAGGACCCAGAAATTTCAGCTTCACTCCTCCGAGATTGCGATGGCCGAGCCGAACGAACCGAAAAAGGAAACTGTACGCATCAAGCTGCCGCCTGATCAGGCCAGTGGCGCCTCTGATTCAAACAGCGGGCATCGCGATACGGTCAGGATCAATCTACCCCCTCGTGCACCCGCATTACCCGGCTTGGGTCAACTGCCGAAAGCTCCGTCGTTTCCGTTGCCCTCGATTGCGGGACAGGTAGCTTCGTCCCGGCACGCGCCTTCCATCGCTGAATCCATCGTCGATGCGCCACTGGTCCCACCCGCACCGCCGTCTGTTGCACAAAAAGCGCCGCCGGTTCCATTGCCCGGTCCTAAGAAAGAAACGGCTCGCATTGCGATAGTTCCGGCGCCGAAATCGCCGACGGTAAAGATGTCGAAGACTCAACCTCTCATTACTGCGCCGGAACCAACCTCTGGGGTAGCTCCCGTCTTTGTCGAACCGGAAGACTCCGGTGAAGCCATCGAGTCGATCTCTGTTCCATTGTGCTGGGCGCTGCTCGGCATTTCAGCTTTGATTTTCATTATTCAAGTTTGGACATACCTTTCTTGAATATGGAAAAAGCTGACACTGTAACTCTGACCGAAGCGAATTTTGAGACTGAAGTGACCAAAAGCGCCCAGCCGGTGCTGGTGGATTTCTGGGCTGAGTGGTGCGGTCCGTGCAAAATGATCGCGCCTATTCTCGATGAAATCGCGAAGGAAAAGGCTGGCTCGGTTAAAGTGGCAAAGGTCAATGTGGACGACAATCAAAGCTTATCCGTGCGCTTTAACATTCGCGCGATTCCATCACTCCTTCTTTTTAAGGATGGTCAGGTGCGCGATCAGGTCACGGGCATGACGAGCAAAAAAAATCTGCTCGATAAGCTGGCGGCGTTGGCCTAACGAGTCGCGATTCCCTGATTGGGCGCGGAAGCTACGCGCAAACCTTCGAGAATACTGGCGTATCGTGGATCGCTGCGGAGCGCGTTCCACGCGGGATCGAATTTTAACTGGCCGTAATCCACGCCGCCGGGAATCGTGGCTGAGCGTGTCAGTTCCTGGATGGAAGCATCGATGTCTCCTATCCACGCGTAGATCATCGCCAGCGTCGTGGTCACGGACGCGCCGTCGACAGCATCATGGCTCAGAGGACGCAACTCGACGGCGCGCCGGCCTTCCGCCAGCGCTTCATCATTGCGTCCGAGGGCTGCGTTAGTAAGTCCGAGAATGCCGAGCAGCGATGCGTCGCCGGGCGTCGCCTTCAGTTTTGCTTCTATCGTTTCTCGCGCCTCAGCGAAAGCCGCGCGCGCTTTCGGCAGATCATTCTGAGCACGCGCGATCAACGCCGCGAACCACTCCCGCGGCAGCAGCAAGCCGTTGCTTCCCACAAGTTCCTTAAGTTTTGTTGCGTCGAGAATTTTGTCCGCCGAAGCCGGATCGCCTTCGTAAAGCGCAAGATTGATTCGGGTCGACGTGGCCGCCCCATCGGGATCGTACGTCGCAGGAAGTGAATCCAATTCTTCACGCGCACTCTTCCTATCGCCTTTTTCCAACTCGACCTCTGCGCGAAGCAGGTTGAAATAATCCTTCGAACCGGGGTTCGCAGCAATCGCGCGCGCGAGAACCGCTTCTTCTTCGTCGTATCGGCGCAGAATGTCGTAAAGAACGGAGAGGCTGTTGAGGAATTGCGAATTGCCCGGATCCAATTCGGCGGCTTTTTCTTCATTCTTGATCGCATCATTCCAGCGGCCCTGGCGTCGATCGATCCAGCCCGTGAGCGAATACATCTCCGCATTGTTAGGCAACGCACGGCGTGCGATCGCCAGCTCTTCGCGCGCGTGAGCGTAATCGCGATTGCCGTGATAATAAACGAGCGCCTGAACCAGATGCGCTTCGCCTAAATCTGGAGCGATATCCAACGCCTGTTGTGCCATCGCTTTGGCTTGAGCCAATCGCGAAGGCGTGCGGTCGAGCCCGTACCAGTAAAGCGCATCGTTCGCTTCCGCGGCGAGGCAGTAGGCGAGAGCAAAATCCGCATCGCGCGAAATAGCGTGGTCGAGCAGGCGCAGCGATTTCTCGAGAGTTTCCCTCCAGTTCGGCGTGTCGTGAAAATTGTTAATTAGCGCTTTCGCTTGCAGGTAAACATCGAACGCTTCCAGGTCTCGGGTTGGCTGCTCATTGATGGCCGTCTTTTCGCTCGCGGAAAGATTTGCTTTGAGCTCCGCGGCAATTTCTTTCGCGACTTCGCTTTGAATGGCGAAAACATCAGCCAAACCGCGATCGTATGATTCCGCCCAGGTGTGCACATCTGTGCGTGTGTCGATTAACTGCGCCGTGATGCGAATCTTGTCTTTATAACGGCGCACGCTTCCTTCGAGGACATGCGCTACGCCGAGCGTCTGGCCGATCTCACGCAGATTCTTGGTCTTATCGCGATATTGCATGACCGAGCTGCGACTGATGACCTTGAGATCGGAGACCTTTGCCAGCGCCGTCAAGATATCGTCTTGAATCCCGTCGGCGAAATACGCGGTCTGCTTGTCGTCGCTGAAATTATCAAACGGCAAAACGGCGACACTTTTCTCCGGCACAAAAGGCGATTCCGCTGGCGGTCGGGGCATTTCCACGAATCGATAAATCGACATCACCGCGCCGACCACGAGCGGTAGCAGCGCGAGCGCATAAAACAATTTCTTCACCGTCGGATTTGTCTCACGGCCCTCGAACACATTAAGGAAACGGCTCTTTTGCGTCTTTATTCGAAGGGGCACTCGCGGATTTCCAAACTCCTCCGCATACAGATTCGCAACGGGAATTCTCTTCGCGTTATCCAACTCCACTTCACCGATGGGATGCAGATGCGGCCGCCAGTGTTCGTATTGTTCGAGATCTTCGGCGACTCGTTTCGAGACAAGAATGTGATCCGCATCTGCGCAATTCATCAGCCGCTGCGCGACATCGATTCCCGCTCCCGCGACATTCTTGCCGCCGTTCGCGTCGGTCGTTACCTCCACCGGTCCGCTATGAATTGCCATGCGCACTCGGCGCCGCGTATCTCGCCAGGCTTTGCGCGATCTCGACCGCGCATTGCACCGGCGCTTCCGGGCTGTCGTAAAATGCCACTGCTATCCCGTCGTCGGTGGGCAATGAGATCAACTTGCCGCTGGCTTCTGCCGTGCGGAATTGATCGGTCGATCGAACGATATTATTGAGCTGCGCAATGACTGCGCTTTGCTCGTCGATTGATAACTTGGAATAGCCAACAATGTCGACAGCGAGGACGTGCGCGACCTCTAGCTTGGAATTGGACGAATGTTCAGCGGCCATCCCGCACCTCACGCCGGGGCGAAGCGCGAGGCAATATTCTCAGTTCAAGTGTCTATGGTCGATATCAAAAATTGCTAAACACTATTGGTTTTTACCACCTCGCGGGCCGGTGGTTCCTCGCGGCTGTTCGCCCGAAGCCTGCACGTTTTTGGAACCGTAAGTGGAGGTTGTGCTGGCCGGCGCTTGTTTGTGATTGCAACACGAAGCCAGCAGCGCGAGCGCGAAAGCTGCGGTGACGAACTTAACAAATTTTAGGTTCATGGCCGAGAGAGTGCGAGGAGGACTCGTATTAGGCAAGGCAGAAAGTTCCACCGCTCTTGTCGGTGGAGTCGCCAGCGCTTACAACCTGATCATGAGTTTGAATTCTCTCGATCCGTCGCGGGAAGAAATTTGTCGAATGGGCAGCGCGGCTGTTGATGCGATGGCCAGTTATCTCGCTTCAATTCGCGATCGGCGTGTTTATCCGCAAACCAGCGCGCGGCAGATCCGCGAAAATTTAGATAAAGAACTGCCTGAAGAAGGAGTCGATTTCGAAGATTTGCTTGAGATCTTTCGCGAAGTATTTCTGCCGCTAAGCCGGCACAACGCGCATCCGCGCATGTTCGGTTATGTGCAAGCACCCGGCACAGCCATTGCCGCACTCGCGGATATGCTTGCCTCGACGCTGAATGCCAATCTTACCGCCTGGCGTTCGGCTCCAGCGCCAGTCGAACTGGAGCGCCTAACGATTAATTGGATCAAGGAAATCCTTGGTTATGATGGCGAGGCGGCCGGCTTGTTTGTTAGCGGTGGCTCGATGGCAAACTTCGCGGCATTGGCGGCGGCGCGGCAATCCAGAGCTTCATCAGACCTGGCGGATAAAGGGTGCGCGTAGTCTGTCGCAAACGATGCGCATGTATTGTTCGGCAGAAACACATCATTCGATAGACAAGTCAGCGGCTCTTCTTGGAATCGGACGGGAAAATGTGCGCAAGGTCGCAGTGGATGAGAATTTCAAAATTCGCATCGATGACCTCGTCGCCAAAATTTGCGAAGACCGGGACGCGGGATATTTGCCCTTTTGCGTCGTCGCGAACGCGGGCACGGTGAACACAGGCGCGTTCGATCCTCTCGCAGAAGTCGGTGAAGTGGCGCGCCGCTTTAATCTTTGGTTTCACGTCGATGCTGCCTACGGCGGTTTTGCGGCGCTGACGGAATCGGCGAAGCCTTTGTTCGCCGCCATACGTGAAGCCGATTCCGTTGCGCTCGATCCGCACAAATGGCTTTATCTCCCGGTCGATTGCGGCTGCGTGTTGTATCGCAACGCGCAAAGCGCGCGCGCAACATTTGCGCACGAAGCGGAATACACGCGTGTTTTGAATCAGGAAGCAGACGAAACATTCGCATTTTGGGATTACGGACCGGAACTGTCGCGACGTTTTCGTGCGCTGAAAGTTTGGATGATGTTGAAGGGAATCGGTCTGCGTGCTCTCGCTCAAGCGATCGAAAAAGATCTCGCGTGCGCGAGACATCTCGAACGTCTCGTCCAGTCGAGCGAAGATTTCGAGATGCTCGCACCAGTCGAGCTATCGATTTTTTGCTTTCGTTACGTGCCGCCGAAACTGCAACGCGCCATCGTCAATGCTGATGAAATTGAGCAATCCCGGATCGAGAAGCGTCTCGATGCCTTGAACGAGCGATTATTGACGGCGCTTCAACGCGACGGCAGCTCTTACCTGTCGAATGCGCGTATCAATGGGCGGTTCAGTCTACGCGGTTGCGTGATGAACTACCGCACCACTACGCGCGACATGGAGATCCTGCTCGATGATTTGCGGCGCGTCGCCGCAAACGTAACCGATGTGTGAAAGTGCGCCCGGCGCGGTTCGAACGCGCAACCTACGGCTTCGGAGGCCGTCGCTCTATCCAATTGAACTACGGGCGCAAAGCGGTCGGATTATAATGACGGCGTCGCCATTTCACAACCGGACGAACTTCAATTTGCAATTTCCTCTGGGGCGCATGAAAATGTCGGCCCGCCTTCTCCAAGGCTACTCCGAAAGTGTTCGCGAGCAGGCGGCGTGGCAGGACCGCCCCTCAAACAGGAGCAAATTTATGAGCACGATTATCGACGCGATCGAACGCGAACAATTCAAACAGGAAATTACGCCATTTAAAGTCGGCGACGGCGTTCGCGTGCACACTCGCGTAGTCGAGGGTGACAAGGAGCGAATCCAGATTTTCTCCGGAATCGTCATCGGTCGTAAAGGCCGCGGCCTCAATGAAACTTTTACGGTGCGCCGAATTTCGTACGGCGAGGGGGTCGAGCGAGTTTTTCCGCTGCATTCTCCGCGTATTGCCAAGGTGGAAGTGGAGAAGCAAGGCAAGGCGCGCCGGGCTAAACTTAATTATCTCCGCACGCGCAAAGGTAAGGAAGCGACCTCCGTTCGAGAATAAAACGATTCGTTACGAAGGTTATTTGTGAGAGCAGCTCTCGCAAAAAATCTGTGAAAATCTGTGAAATCTGTGGATAAACTTCCGATGAAATGCGTTGTGGTTTTCGCTACGAGAAAAAACTGCGCGCCATCGGCGTCGCTCGCATCGTGGGCATCGATGAGGCAGGACGCGGTGCGCTTGCTGGACCGGTAGTCGCGGCCGCCGTCATTCTTCCGGAAAAATTCCGGCATCGAAAGCTAAAGGATTCGAAACAACTCGCGCCCGAATTGCGCGAGGAAATTTATCGAGAACTCGTCGCACGAGACGAAATCGCCTGGGCTGTGGGCGTGATCGATTCAGTCGAGATCGATCAAATCAATATTTTGCGCGCCACCCATAAGGCGATGCGGGCGGCGATCGCGGCGCTGAATGCTCAGCCGGAACATGCGTTGATCGACGGTCTCCCAGTCTTTCCATTCCCGCTTCCGCAAACCGCGATCGTCGATGGCGACTGCATCAGCCTGAGCATCGCTGCCGCGAGCGTGATCGCGAAAGTGACACGCGATACTTTAATGCGTGAATTTTGCGCGCGTTTTCCCGAGTATTGTTTCAGCCAGCACAAAGGTTACGGAACCGACCTGCACTTGATCAAACTTCATGAATTCGGACCCTGCCCCATCCACCGCCGGTCGTTTGAGCCGGTGGCGCAGCCGCTTTTCGATTTCGCGCACGAAATCTAAACCGGCGCATTTGCGGCGCGGCAAACGCGGCGAAGATCTGGCCTGTCGTTTTCTTCGGCGGCGCGGTTACAAAATTCTCTATCGCAATTTTCGCGGCCGGCGCGGCGGCGAAATCGACATCGTCTGTCGCGATCGCGACACGCTGGTTTTCGTCGAAGTGAAAACCCGCGCGGACGAAAACTGGCGGAGGCCCTTTGAGGATTTGCGACGCGACCAGCGCGCGCGCATTACCGTGGGTGGCCTCGCCTGGCTTCGCTTGCTCGACAATCCCGACATTCTTTTTCGTTTCGACGTCGTCGAAGTTGTGCTGGAAGACGGCGAAGCGCCCCGGATCGAGTTGATCCGAAACGCTTTTCAGCTTGCCGACACTTATATTTACTAGTTTAGGCTTCGTTTAATCGCCGCGGCCGTCGATATGAAAACGAAAATCGTCATCTTTCTTTGTCTTGTTTTCGCGGCTTCACCGATGGGCTCGCACAATGCGTGGGCGCGCAGCAAGAAAAAGAAGAAGAAGAAGGAGGAGGCATTTGTGCCGGCCCCGACGCCAACGCCACCGGGCGCGCCGTCGGGCGATCTCTCGAGTTTCATTGCCGCCAATGGCGACAAGATTTTCGCGCCGCTTGATCAGAAGGTCGTCATGCCGCGAGGAGAACTCGCGCAATTGCGCAGTGATTTTGCGCAGAGATTCACGCGGGCCTCGTTAGGCGAGCGGCCTCAATTTCAAGCTACTCTTTCGATTTGCGATGCGCTTGCGCAGGTGATGAATGAGCGTGATAGCGCTCTGCTTTCCGGTGCTGGGAATTGGAATTCGCGCAGCACGCAATTGCGGCAATACATCGATCAACTTCTCGCACGCGAACGCGCTATCGAAAATCAGGCGGCTCCAACAACATCGCCCCACTGAACCAGGTTATCCGCCGACGGCCTGATAGTGGCCAAGGCCGCGTTTCCACATGAAGTGTGCTGCGGCCCAGGTGATAAAAAGCCAGGCGAGTTGTATCGTTACCCCCTGGATCAACGCCGGTCCTTTCAATCGCTCCAGAAAAATCGCGATCGGGCAAAAGAGTTCGTAGTAAAACGGCAGCCATTTCATGACGGCTTGCACACCGACGGGCATGATGTCGATGGGGAACATTTGGCCGCCGAGAAAATATTCGAACGAATAAACGATGAAAACGATGGTGGAAATTTCCAGAATCCAAAACGCCATCATGGCAAGCGAGTAGGTGATAAAGAACTGGATGAAGGCCGCCATCAACAAAGAGAGGAAGGCCCAGAGATAAGTCGTTAGGCCCGCAGGGAGCGTGATGTAGCCGCGAAAATACAGAAAAATGATTGCGATTGGCACGATCGTGACTGCGGTAAACACAAGACGGCCACTCAAGAAAATACTGAACCGATAGCCGAGATAACTCATCGGTTTGGTGAGCAACGAATTGATCTGGCCTTCGCGAATGTCGGATGCGATCTGCCATTCGTCCTCAGTCGGCGTGACGAGATTGGCGACCAAGAGCGTGAGCAGATAATAGTAGATCATCGAGCCATAGTCGTAGCCGTGCAGACTGCCACCGCGTTCCTGGAAAATTGCGCGCCAAAGAAAAACGGTGCCGGCGAGCGGAATCAGACCAAACAGCGCGCGCAGAAAATAATTCCAGCGATAAACGAAGGTGTTCTGGATCCCGATATTAAAAACCGTGAGATATTTCGCAATAGTCATGCGTTAACCAATTCGGCGGCGAGGTTAATTGCGGCGATCATGCTATCGGGACGTGCGATTCCTTTCCCGGCAATTTCGAAAGCGGTGCCGTGATCAGGACTGGTGCGAGGGAAGGGGAGCCCAAGAGTGACATTAACTCCTTCGTAAAACGCGTGCAGCTTTAGCGGGATCAGGCCTTGATCGTGATACATGCAGAGCACGCCATCCCACTCGCCGTTCGCAGCGTGATGAAACAACGTGTCAGGGGAAAAAGGACCGGAGAAGGAAGGTGACAAGTGACGAGTGACAAGTGACGAGTTTAGTTCTTCGACGGCTGGAGCAATGATCTCAATTTCTTCGCGTCCGAGTGCGCCCGATTCGCCAGCATGCGGATTTAAACCTGCGACCGCAATTCGCGGCGACTTGATTCCACGTCGCACAAGAAATTCGTGCAGCAACAAACCAACGCGCACGATCTCTTCTTTCTTCAACGCGCCCGGCACTTTCGCTAACGGCAAGTGTGTGGTGACAAGCGCGACCGTGATTTTTCCGCCAGTAAGCAGCATGGCGAAATTCTTCACGCCGCAGCGCTCCGCGAAAAATTCCGTCTGCCCTGGAAAGTGGAAACCGATCTCATACATGCGCGCCTTGTGGATTGGTCCAGTCACGACAGCGTCGATGGATTTGTTTTGCGCGAGCGAGAACGCTTCTTCCAACGCGGTCGCCGCGGCCCGCGCGGTTTCGTGAGTCGGTTTGCCTAACGACCAATCGGCAAATTTGCCGATAACGATGTACTCGGCGGATTTAGGAAGACGTCCGGAAGTGAGAGCGGCACGAACAACTTCCGGTCCGATCCCGGCTGGATCGCCCAGTGTAACTCCGATGCGTTTCAAAATGGCGCGAGTTCTGAACTCGCGCGTGAAACAATCGCAAGCTGCAACCTTGCGCCACTAAAAAGTTTTGATGTAAGCCTTTTGGCGAAGGCTGGTCAGCCAGCGTTCCTGCACACGCTGGGCTTCTTCCTGCTCGAGCTTTTTCTGGATTTCCGCTCGCACTTCGGCAAGCGGGCGCGCGACCCCGCCGCGCTTATCTTCAACCTTCAGAATGTAATAGTTCCCACCCAGCTCAACGATCTTGCTGAGTTTCCCAACCGCTAAATTGAAAGCGGCTTCTTCCAACGGCGGGGCCAGCGTTTTGCGTTCGACCCAGCCCCAATCGCCGCCTGATTCCCGCGTGCTATCTTCCGAATAGATCCGGGCCATTCCGTCGAACTCCGCGCCGTGCACGAGCTTGCCGAGAATCTCCTCCGCCAGCGCTTTCTGTGCGCCGGAACTGCCACTCGCATCGTTTCCAGGAATCATGATCATGCGCAACTTGACCTCTTCCTTGCTCGAGAATTGATCGCGATGTTGCCGATAATACTCATCGATTTTCGCCGGTGGAATCACGGTGGCCGGCTTTGCGTTCTTGGCGCGCATCGCCTGCACCATCATTTTTTCCGTCTCCATTTTTTTAAACTCACCGAGCGTGAAATTCTGCGCCTGCAACGTTTTGATAAAAGTATTTCGATCGCCGCCAAAGGAATCGTGAATCACCTCCTCGATCTGCTGTTGGACGTAGTGTTCAGGAATCTGATAACCTTCTTTATTGAAAGATTGGATGATGAGCTGCCTGTCGATCAAATCCTTGAGCGCGGCCAGGCGTGCTTCTTTGATTTTCGCGATAAGTTCATCGCCTTGAAACTGCGTGCGGAGCAATCGCTCGCGCGGCTCGACAAGGTCGCGGACTTGCGAATAAGTGATGACGTCGCCGTTTACGATCGCGGCGATGCCATTGACGACTTCATGATCGGCGGCAAGCGCACCGCGGGAAAGCGGTGAGACCGCAAAAGCTAAAACGGTAAAAACCGCGATAAAAAACGGACGGATCATTCGATTCAAAGTTTTCTCAGCAATCCCAGAATCTCTTCGAGATGCTGATCGATTGTAACGGTACCCAAACGAGGAAATTTTCCAGCGAGAAGTATAAATTCACCGCGCCGCGTCAGCATCAGTTTATCTTCGCGCACTTCAACGCGCTGAATGTTGGCTTTAGCCGCGGCGAGCTTGATTTCGGTGAGAAGATGGAGGTTGTCAACCGGCGCGGGAAATTTCCCGAACCGATCGCGCCAATCTTTGGCCAGCCGATGCAACTGTTCGTGCGTCGTGATTTCCGCAAGTTGGCGATAAGCAGCGATGCGCAAGGCGGCATCGGCAATGAAACTGGCCGGGATAAATGCGGAAAAGCTCAGGAGGGCATGTCCGATCGCTCTCTCCGGCAGTCGAGCGCCGCTCTTATTTGCACATATTCAGCCTCGTTCGTCGCGACGAAGTCGATACGTGTCTGGACTTCGAGGCGAGGACGAAACTTTTGTCCCTTGAGTTGCGAGACAGCCTGCTTGAGGAGCTGACAGTACAGATCGAACCCGATCGCCATGATGTGACCGCTTTGCGCGGTGCCGAGAATGCTGCCCGCGCCGCGAATTTCGAGATCGCGCATGGCAATGCGGAAGCCAGCGCCTAACGAACTGTATTGTTTGATGGCGTTGATGCGTTTGCGCGCGGCGCCGACCGTCATCATTTCGCGCGGCAGCATCAGATAAGCGTACGCTTTATGTTCCGCGCGTCCGACACGGCCACGTAACTGATACAAATCAGCAAGGCCAAAACGATCCGCGCGATCAATGATGATGGTATTGGCGTTCGGAATATCCAAACCGCTCTCGATGATTGTGGTGCAGACGAGGACGTCGATCTTGCCGGCAACGAAGCGGGACATGACCATCTCGAGTTCGTCGTCGCCCATCTGGCCGTGTCCGAATTCGACGCGAGCGTTCGGGCAGAGTTCCGCAATCCGGTTGCGTGTGCGCTCGATTGTTTGCACGCGATTGTGCAGAAAGTAGACCTGCCCCTGACGTTCCAGTTCGCGATTGATCGCGTCGCGAATGATGCGCTCGTCGTAACCACAAACGACCGTCTCGACCGGCAGCCGATTGAGCGGCGGCGTTTCAATCGAGGACATATCTTTCACGCCGACGAGTGAAAGGTATAGCGTGCGCGGAATTGGCGTTGCCGAAAGCGTGAGCACATCGACGAGCTTGAAAAGTTCCTTGAACTTTTCTTTGTGCAGAACGCCGAAACGTTGCTCCTCGTCGATGACGACGAGTCCCAAGTCTTTAAAGACGACGTCGCCGGAAATAAGGCGATGCGTGCCAATGACAACATCCACACCGCCCTCGCGCAAAAGTTGTAAAACCTTGCGCTGCTCGCTTTGCGAGCGAAAGCGGCTCAGCATTTCGATTCGCACCGGATAATCGAGCATTCGTTGCCGGAACGTTTCGAAATGCTGTTGTGCGAGCACAGTCGTCGGCGTGAGCACCGCGACCTGCCTTCCGTCCATGACTGCTTTGAACGCGGCACGGATCGCTACTTCCGTTTTACCAAAGCCGACGTCGCCACAAATCAGGCGGTCCATGGATCGTGCGCGTTCCATGTCGTTCTTGGTTTCGATGATGGCTTTGAGCTGATCGGGCGTTTCGCGAAATGGAAATGAATGTTCGAACTCAGCCTGCCATTTTGTATCCGGGCCGAAGGAATGGCCGCTTTGTGTTTCGCGCTCCGCCTGGACGGCGAGCATTTTACCCGCGTAATCAAAAATGGACGCGACTGCATTCTTCTTGGCGCGCGACCACTTTGCGTCCGCAAGTGACGAAAGCGATGGCGATTTTTTACCGACACCGACGTAACGCGAAACCAGATACGCCTGCTCGAGCGGAACGTAGAGTTTTGCTCCGTCCGCGAATTCGAGCGCGAGCACTTCCTGTTCTACGCCGCCCGGCGTTGGCACAGTCATGAGTTGGAGAAAACGTCCAACGCCATTTTCGAGATGAACAACGAGATCGCCTTCGTTCAGCTCGCTGAAATCGATCTGTGCGCGATTGCGACCGAGCCGTTCCGCGCGCTGCAATCGCCGTCGACCATGCGCGGGAAATCGTCCGAACAGTTCGGCGGCAGAAAGGACAACGAGATTTCCATCCGGAAAACAAAATCCTCGAGGCAGAGTGCCTTCTTCCAGCTCGACGCCTTCGAGGTTTGCCTCGCCGACGATCTCGCGAAAGCGCTCGATTTCTCCTTCCGTCTGAAAATAAATCAGAATGCGCGCGCTGGATTCGCGCCATTCTTGCAATCGCGCGGAAAACTGCGCGCGCTTTGCTTCCGCCAGAATGAAATCTCCCACGGCAAATTCGCCGACATCGCAATCCTGAAAGGCGCCGGAAAAATCTTCCGGACCGTTTTCGGTCCAGCCTTCGCTGATTTTGATCTCAGCGTCGTCGTCTTCCTCCGGTTCAATCGCAACGCGCCAATGATCTTTCGCGATGTAATCCCGAACGCGACCGCTTTCGTCTTCGGCCGCGCCAAGCAGAATATCGATCGAGCGCAGATGGCGCACCGACGTTTGGGTATCGATATCGAACTCGCGTATCGATTCGATGTCGTCGTCGAAAAATTCCACGCGCACCGGCAGCTGCGCCTGCCAGGAAAAGAGATCGAGAATGCCGCCGCGGACGGCGAATTGTCCACGCGTCGTCACTTGAGAGACGCGTTCGTAGCGAGCGTCGCTCAGGGTTTTTATCGTGTCTTCCATTGTCTGCCGTCCGCCTTGTTTCAATTGCACGATGGCGGAAAAAAGAGCCGCGCGTTTCGGGGCCGGTTGATCCAGACTTGCGTGCGTCGCGACGATTAAGTGCGGACCAGGATGCCGGTCGATTCGTGTCAGAAGCGCCAGTCGCTCCGCCGCAATTTCCGGATCGGGCAAAATGTTCTCGATCGCGGCAAATTCTGCTTCCGGCAGGAAGAGCGCGCCGGGCTGCCAGTTAAGTAAACTTTCATACAGCGTTTCCTGCGAATGAACGCTCGGGCAGATGATCCAAAGCGTCTTGTTAACTTGTTGCGTGATAACAGCGGCGAGAAATGGCTGCGCCGATTCAAGCACGTGCGAAAACGAAACCGGCCACGCACCGCGCTCGATATCGCGTAGTTTTCGCGCGATCGCTTCAGTCGCAGCGACGTTTTTTAGAAGCTCGGCGACCCCGGATTTTTCCACTGCCAAGCTGTCGTCGAAAAGAAGCGGAGTTTCAATTTGCCCGCTACCGACTCATTTCCAACGGAGCGGGATCGTTCGCCAGATACTGCGAAAGCTCTCGCTCGGCTTTATCCGCGAGCGGATCGGATAACGCGCGATAACAATCGCGTCGCACTCGCAAAAATTCGCGGTCCCATGGCACGTTCGGTTCGAAGGCCGCGATCGCTTTGTGCGAATATTCGGTAAATCCGTTCTGGTCGATATCGGCAGCGATTAGCGCGAGTGATTTCCGACGATTCGCCTCCGCCACGTCCACCACGAATGGTTTCTCCAACGCATGATAAAGGCGGACGCTAAGCGCGCCTCCTCTATCCTGCTGCGAAATGTGTTGGGCGACGCCAAAGCTATGAGTGGCCACAAGTGGCATCACCCACGGATCGGTGTGCAAAGATTCGAAAGCCGACTCCAGAGCATCGGTCGCTTCCGTTCCGCGCCCCTGGCTAAAGCGAAGTAGCGCGAGAAGCATTGATGCTTCTCCCGAATTCAGCGGTGCAACTTTCTCGATAAATTTTAGTGCGTTCTCATCTGCGGCTGCAGCGAGCAACTCCGCCAACATCGCGTATTCGGTGAGGTTTTCCGCATCGCGCGGCTGTGACTGCCAAAGTTGTAGCGCGCTGTTTACATTGCCGTCGATATAGGCGGACTGCGCGGCCACGCGGCGTTGCTGATCGAAATCGAGAAAGCTGTAAGCGGGCGGATGCATTTGTCCGAGCGCCGTGTAAATCGTCGCATTCTGATCGACGACACCGGTCCAATCGACAGTTCCCGTAATCGCAGGACGATCCTGCCCCTGGCGGTGCGCAGCCTCACGCAGTTGAGGAATTTCGAAACCTTTGAATCTTCCGACCGTGCGAGCAAAACCAAATTCAACCGCATTGCGATCGTCGGTGTTTGAGACGCTTTTTCCATCTTTCGCTAGTTTTCTGGCGAAAGAATCATTGGCGACGTAGTGAGCGAGCAATCCTTCAACGTCCGTCACGCGCCAGATTTTGGTCAGCGCGGTTTTGAATGGTTCCACGGCCATCCGCGCGCGGAGCGCTTCGGCGTCGTAATGCACCGGTTCCGAAGAACCGACAAACAGAAGATCGGTGCCGTTTGTTTGCCACGTTTCCACTACCGGGAACGAACTGGCAAACGTCGCAATGATGGAGCGAATCGTGGAGCTATCCACTTCGTAGGCTTGCACGAACTGCAAGAACAAACCGCCTCGCCGCAATCGGCGTGCGGCGGCGTCGTAATATTCTCGCGTGTAAAGACTGGCGACGCCGGCGCGATAGGGATTCGAAGGTTCGGAAACGATCAGGTCATATTGCTGGGGCGTTGTGAGCAATGCCTCGCGTGCATCGCCGATCGTGATGTGCACCTTCGGGTTGGCGAGGACGTTTCGATTAATCGGTGCGCAAACTTCCGCGACTTTGAGCACGGCTCGCTCCAGTTCGACAACATCAACGCGCTCCATCGAAGGGATGCTGCCGAGCCATCCCGCTGTGCTGCCCGAGCCGAGGCCAACGACAAGCGAGCGCGTTGCGTGTGGCTGAAGAATCGCGCCGAGCAATCCGATCATGACTTGCGTGCTCGCGTCGTAAACGGCGTGACCGTCCGACTTGCCGTTGATCAAAAAAGAAACGCCCGAAGCGATCGAGATGCCGAGGCAACTTTCCACGCCGTCTTTCTGATAGGAAATGTAACGACGCGCATTGCGAAGCCATTCTTCCTTTGCGTTCGGCGAGTTTACATTTTCCCCTTCGCCGCGACCGGCACCGATCGGACTCTCGCGCCAGGCCGCAGTCGGGCCCACGGTCCAAAGCATCACGAGTGCGGCGGCCGTCAAGATGACAGAAGCAATGAGTGGAAATGGACTCCGATCTTTTATTAAGGAAACGATCCAAATAATTGCGGCGAGACCTGCGAGGACGAATACAGCAAATTTCCATGCGCCCGTGGCGGAAAGAAGGGGAAGCAAACCAAAGCCGCCGGCGAGCGAACCGGCGATCGCTCCCGCAGTGTTACAGGCGTAGGCGAGCCCCGTGTGCCATCCGATTCTTTCTCGTCCTTTTCCGAGAAGCGCGATCAACATCGGGAATTGCACGCCCGCAAAGAAAGCTGCGGGCAGAACGACGATCGCTCCGATCTGACTCCAGGCGGCGACGTGTCCGTAAAATCCGAAGGCGCCTAACGGGCGAAGCAAAAGCGCCAGGACTGCGATTCTGTCACCCAACGCGAATGGTGCGGCGATGAAGAAAGCTTCCGCCGCACACGTGAGCGCGAACGCGCTTAATCGAGGCCGGCGTTCCCACCCGAAAAAAGCATAAGCGAAACTTCCCAAACCGATGCCAAGAAGAGCAATCGCGAGAAGCAAACCAAAAGTAAACGTCGATCCGCCAAGAAGCGGCGCCATCATGCGGTACCAGACCAACTCCATCAGAAGAAAAACGAAACCGACAATTGTGGCGGCAAGGAGCACGATCACTACTGGCGGGCGCGCAGTTTCGTCGTCCGGAATTTTTTCGGGATGTTGTCGCAACTACCGGATGCGAAGCGAGGAAAGCCACGAAAGCGATGAGCGCTACCAGAAGATTGAGTCCGCAAGCGAGCCAAAGCGTGATGCGATTCCCAAAGTGCTCAAGGAGATAGAATGTGGAAATCACCACGCCCGCGACCGCACCGAGGGTGTTGGCTCCATAAACGAGCGCCATCTTGCGGCGACTGATGTCGGTTTCTTTTTCCGCCACGCGACCGGCCGCGGGCAAAGTCCCGCCCATCAGAAAAGTCGGCACAATGAGAACGAAAAGTGAAAACAGTAACCGCAAACCAGTTGCGGGAAGAGCGCCGAGTTCGGTTACGCCACCCAAGTCAATATATTTTGCGCGAACCAGTGGGATAAGAAATGGTGAAGCAGCAGCCGATATGGTTACGAATAATTCCAGGAGCGCGTAGAAGCGCAAAGGCCGTCGCGGCATTTTGTCCACTTTGGCGCCGAGAACAATGCTTCCGGCACCGAGACCGCCCATAAAAATCGCGAGTACTGCGGCAGATGCGGATGTCGAGCAACCGAATATCAATCTGAATTCGCGCAGCCAGACGGTTTGATAAATCAGCGCCGACATTCCCGAGCCAAAGAGAAGCAGCGAGATGAGAACTGGCCGTGCTTTCATCAAGGACTCGCGAAAATCGTTTCCGGATTACAGCTCGCGTCCGATCGCGTTCGCGACAGCGCGCAGACGTGGAACGAGCGCAGCAAATGTAGCAGGAACAATAGCTTGTTCGCCATCGCTCTTGGCGAGATCGGGCGAGTGATGAACCTCGATCATAAGCGCGTCAGCTCCGGCCGCGAGCGCGGCGAGCGCCATTTGCGGAACGAATTCGTGGATGCCGATTCCGTGTGTGGGATCGACCACGACCGGCAGGTGCGTCTTTGATTTCAGCAGTGGAACCGCATTCAGGTCGAGCGTGTAGCGTGTCGCATTTTCGAAAGTGCGAATGCCGCGCTCGCAGAGCAGCACATTCATGTTCCCTTCGTTCAAAACATATTCGGCACTCATGATCAGATCGCTAATCGTGGCGCTGAATCCGCGCTTCAAAAAAACAGGCAGCCGGCTGCGACCCACTTCTTTCAAGAGCGAAAAGTTCTGCATGTTGCGCGCTCCGATCTGGAGACAATCGGCATATTTCTCGATCACGCTCAGATCGCGCGCGTCCATGATTTCGGTAATGACGGGCAATCCGGTTTCTTCGCGCGCCTCGGCCAGAAAGCGCAACCCATCTTCGCGCAAACCCTGGAAGCTATATGGCGACGTGCGCGGTTTGAAGGCGCCGCCGCGCAGAATGTTCGCTCCGGATTCTTTCACCGCGCGTGCAATGGAAAGAATTTGATCGCGGCTCTCGACCGAACATGGACCGGAGATGAGAGCAATTTTTTCGAGACCGCCGATTGGGACATTGCCAATGGAGACGGTGGACGGTTCGCCGCGAAATTCCGACGAGGCGAGCTTGTACGGTTTGAGCACCGGGACGATCGCTTCCACACCGGGCATTGCCGCCAGCGGTTTTTCGCGCGCCAAATCCTCCGGGCCGACGACACCAATGATGACGCGTGATGCGCCGCGACTAATATGCGGCTCGAGCCCGAACTCGCGCACTCGCGCGACGATGCGCTCGATCTGTTCTTCCGTCGCTCTCGGTTGAGTGATGATGATCATGGCCTGACGAAGGTCAGACGAGAATGTGGTCTCACCGATTCAAACGCAAGCCGAGACCCAGCCGCGGGCATATGTTTTAAGGTGTAATCGTTACCGGTGTTCCGACCGATACCGACTTGAAGAATTCCACCGCCATGAACTCCGGCATGCGGATGCAGCCGTGCGAAGCGGGGTAACCGGGAAGATAACCGGCGTGCATGCCGAAACCGGGAGCGATCTGCATGTAGTAAGGCATGGGCGCGCCTTTGTACTTAGTGCCGGCTGGTTTCGGATCTTTGCCGAGCTCGATGTTAGGCACGATCACATTACCGGCGGCATCCACATAATCGCCGTAGAGGCTCGAAGCGTGATTCAGATCTTTTCCGATGATTCGATATTTGCCAGGCGGCGTATTCTTGCCTTCGCGGCCGGTCGAAAGCTGCGAAATGCCGACGAGCTGACCGCTCTTATAAAAATAGGCGCGCTGTTCGCCTAAGCTTATTTTCACTGAAGGTTTGCCCTGCATGCTGTCGCCATCCCAGTAAGAAATGGTATCGCGCGGCGCTGATAATGAGACCGGCTCGTCTCCATAGATCCCGCCGAGGTATTGAGTATCGCTGGCCAGGCGCGGATCCTCGCTTTCGCAACCCACCAGAAAAACGACGATAGTGCCGAAAAAGAAACTCAATAAAATACGGGAAAATCTTCTCAACATATGCGGAAAATTTGGGAAGGACGCTCTAGCCTTCAACCGATTTAAAGTCAAGGGAAGCGCACCTCCAGCTGCCTGTAGAAGCGATTCTCGTGCGACGCGTTTTGGTGGTCGGCTTGAATTCTGCTTTTCGATCACCGACTATGTGCCCTCCCGCACCTGACAGTTTCGCACTAATATGCCTACTTACGAATACGCTTGCGAAAAGTGCGGACAAAATTTCGACGCGTTTCAATCCATGCGCGATGAAGCCTTTTCGCGAATGTCCAAAGGAACTTTGTCGGCAACAAAAATGGGGTCATGGCAAGGTGAAACGTCTGCTTGGAACCGGTGCGGGGATAATTTTTAAAGGCTCGGGCTTTTATCAGACCGATTATCGCAGTTCTTCCTATCAAGAAGGGGCCAAGAAGGACGCGCCGCCTTCCACTGCTGCGCCGGCAGCCGATGCCAAAACCGGTAAGAAAGAAGGCGGCAGCGCGAGTCCCGCCGCAGCCCCAGAGAAGTCCGCGGGAACGAAAGCAAAAAAAGAAGGCGCCGAATGAGCCAGGTTATGAGCCAGTTAGTATGTCCCGAATGCCGGCACCCTAACGAGTTGGAGCGCGTCTATTGCCACAATTGCGGCGCGAAATTGAATCGAGCCGACATTCCGACGTCGATTCCCGGGAAGACCGACGATGCGGAAACGGTCGCGACGAGGGACAGATTGCGCCGCATGATGGACCAGCGCGGAGCAAAAGCGCGCCGATTAATATTCAATCTCACGAAACTGGTTCTTGGTGCGTGTGTTGCCGCCGCATTGATTGAAATGTTTCTCGCGCCCGATTTGCCGCTGCCGGCTGGGAAAGAGTTGGAGCTGGGACCGCAGATCGGTCTCGATTTGGAACATGCGCTCATGCAACATCGCGGCGCGCAACTGACCTATCAGCAGGATCAGGTGAACAATTATTTGGCGAATGCGCTGAAGCGCAAGAAGACCTCGCTGCTCGACAAACCACTCCTCGAATTTCGCCGCGGCGTAGCCCAATTCGATGAGGGCGTTTTTCGCATGACGGTGGAGAGGTCCATCTTTGGTTGCCCGCTCTACACGTCGGTTTTCTATCGAGTGAATGTGCAAAACGGAAAGACCACTGAGACATGCGAGGGTGGAATGATTGGCCGGATGCCGATTCATCCACAGGTCATGGGATTCGCAGGTTTTCTGTTTGGCGACGTTTGGAAAGCGCTGGAACAGGACGAAAAACAGGTCGCAAAGTTCGCCGCGATAGAATTTCATCCGAAGACGGTTGTCTTAACCGCGCCTGCGCAATAATCGGACGGAGTTTTTGATTCCGCGGCAGTTCGCTGTCCCGTATAATCTCGACTCTGAATCGGCAACTCAGACTTCGAGCTTTTCTCGCGGCCGCGCTTTTTTTCCTCGCGTTGCCTTCGTGGGCCTTCCCGCCCTTGCAGCGCAGCGTCAGCGCATCGCGCCAATTTATTGTTTACAGTAATGATGTGCGGGTTCGCGCTGCGTTATGCAATGTGGCGGAGCGCACGAAGTCGACTTTGCTCGCCTTACTGCAGCAATCCGATCAATGGAAAACACCAATCGTAGTAAACGCGCGGCCTCCGCAGGCGAATCTTCCCGAGTTGCCCGCCATTGCATTCAACCTCAGCCAAACCGGGTTCGGATTGAAGCTGCAACTCGATCTCACCATTGGCGCTGATCTCGACGCGCCCGCAATCCAGCGCGAGCTTCTTCGCGTAATTTTGATCGAGATGATGTATCGGCGTCAGCCGAACCTTCCAGCGGGCTCGGCTTACGTGCGACCACCCGAATGGCTCGTTGACGGGATCTTGGCCTGGGGTTCGCAACTGGCTCCTTCGGAATTCGGCGCACCGCTTGGGAATCTCGTCACCGCGCACAAGGTCATATCGTTGCAAGATTTCCTTCGTCAGCGACCGGAACTGCTGGATTCGCCATCGCGCGAGATCTACCGCGCCTATTCTTATGCCCTCGTTTCGCTTCTAATGAACGGACCGGAGCTCGCGAAGTTCATCGCTGATCTTCCCGAAGCCTCAGGCGATTCATCGGATTTGATTGGTCATTTCAAGAAACTCGACGGCTCAAACGAAAACGCGGAGCGCGTTTGGAATGCGAACGTTGCTCAACTCGCCACCTCAAACGGATACGAGTCATTCACAGTTTCGGAAACGGAACGCCGACTCGATGCATCGCTTTACTTCCAATTCCCAAAGAGCAGGCAGCCGGACAAGTTTTGGAAGCTCGAAGATTATGCGGACTTTATTCGCTTGCCGGACCGCGTGACTGTTCTCAGCGGCTTAAGTGAAAATTTGATGGTGCTCGGAGTGCGCGCCAATCCGGTGTGTCGTCCCATCATCATCGAGTATCAGCAAATCGCGTCCACACTGGCGCGGGGCAAGACGCGCGGCATCGGCCGGCGCCTCACGCAGCCTGAGAAATACGCGCGAGACGTTGATAGCTCGCGCGCAGAAAATTGATGATTACATGAACTGGTTGGAAGCGACGCAATCCGAACGCGCGCAGCGGAAGTTTCGTCGAATTTTTAAAGGCCGCTAAGCCGGCCGTCGCTAGACATCGGCACGATGCGATTTCGGTTTATCTCGATTCGTTGGAGAATCAGATGCGCGACTGAGATCAGTTGCTCACGCGATTGTTGGCGCGTATCATAGGCGCTCCTGGATTTTTATGCAGAAGATTGGATTTGCTGAAGCTCTCGACTCGATTGTGGCGAGCGATCCGCGTTATCAACGCGACGCTTACATTTTCCTGCGCGACGCGCTCGATTTCACAACGAAACAGCAAAAGAAAATCAAAGGCGCGCTCGTTCGTCACGTCGCCGGTCCCGAGTTGCTCGATGGTGTGCGGCAATACGCGCTGCGTGAATTTGGTCCGATGGTGGTGACGGTTTTTTCCTTCTGGGGAATCCGCTGCACGGAAGATATCGGGCACATGGTTTTCAATCTCATCGGGGCCGGCATTTTTGGAAAAACCGAGGAGGATTCGATCGACGATTTCAAAGACGTTTACGATTTTGCGGAAGTTTTTGTGAAACCTTTTGCGCCTGCCAAGCCGAGCGTCGCGAAGTTGCCGCCCGGTTTGCCTGCGCCAAAGATTTCATGAAGCGTTGGGCAGCATTCTTCGCGCTTTTTTCCGCATCCATGTTGAGCACCGCCGATCTTAAAGCCGCACCGCCAGCCGATAGTTCTGTCGCGATTACGGCTCCGCCAAACACCGCGCAAAAGTGGGTGTTGCCGGATGGCCTGACGATCATCGTGCAGGAAGATCGCAGCGCGCCGGTGGCGAGCGTGCAGGCGTGGTGCGCGACTGGCAGCATCAATGAGGATCAGCATCTCGGCGCGGGGTTGTCGCACATTCTCGAGCACATGCTTTTCAAGGGAACGAAGAAACGTCCGGCGAACGCGATCGCGCAAAAGGTCCAGGACGTTGGCGGTTACATCAACGCTTACACTTCATTCGATCGCACCGTTTTTTGGATCGACGTGCCGAAGGATGGCGTCGCGACTGCGCTCGATATTCTTTCCGACGCGATGATGAACTCGACGTTGCCGGCGGAAGAATACGGCAAGGAACAGGAAGTGATCCGGCGTGAATTCGCGATGGGGATGGATGATCCGGATCGGATGGCGGGCCAGCTCCTGCTCGGCACCGCTTATCAGAAACATCCGTATCGTTTGCCCGTTATCGGCGACATCGAAATTTACAATCAACTGACGCGCGATCAGGTGATGGAATATTACAAGACGCGCTACGTGCCGAACAATCTCACGTTCATCGTGGTCGGCGATGTCGATGCGCAAAAAGTGCGAGAGCAACTGACCGCGTTCTTCAAAGATTATCCCGAGAAATCGTTGCGGCCCGTTTACATCCCGCAGGAACCGCCGCAGCTCGGAATGCGCGAGGCGCACAATGAATTTCCGACTGAGCTGACGCGGCTTTCATTCGCCTGGCATATTCCGGAGATCACAAATCCCGACGTGCCGGCGTTGGACCTGCTTTCCGTTATTCTCGGAGAAGGCCGCAGCTCGCGGCTTTATCGGCGAGTGCGTGAAGAGAGCGGATTGGCCTACGGAATCTCGGCGTTTTCCTACACGCCCGGCGATCCGGGATTGCTCGGGATCGACTCGACCGTCGAACCGGCGAAACGCGATGCCGCGCGCGATCTGGTTTTGAAAATCGTCGACGAGATCAAACAGGCCGGCGCGCGTGCGGAAGAACTGACGAAGGCGAAGAAAATTATTCTCAGTCATCATCTGGGAACGCTAACGACAATGCGTGGCCAGGCTTCCGATCTCGGCTCGAATTGGTTGCTGACGCGCAATCTGAATTTCAGCCGCGATTATCTCGCGTCGATTCAAAAGGTGACGCTCGCCGACATTCGCCGCGTGGCGCAACATTACCTAACGAGTGATAATCTCACGATCACTTCGCTCGATCCAAAGGGCTCGCAGTCCGCGAAGTCCGAAGCGGCGAAGCCGATTTCGGCCGGTGAGATTCAAAAATTCGAGCTCTCGAACGGCTTGCGCGTTCTCGTGCGTGAAGACGCGCGGCTGCCGCTCGTTTCGATGACCGCCGTTTTCCGCTCCGGCCTTTTGGCGGAAACGCCGGAAACCAACGGCATCACGCGATTGATGTCGAAGGTGCTTCTCAAAGGGACGAAGACGCGCACGGCGGAACAAATCGCGGACACGATCGAAGCGGTGGGCGGCAGTATTGGCAGCGACGCGGGCAATAACAGTTTTAGCGTTGCGTGCGAAGTAACGAAGCCGGATTTGAAGCTCGGCGTCGATTTGCTCTCCGATGTTTTGCTGAACGCGACGATGCCGGAAAAAGCCGTTGCGCGGGAAAAGGAAGTTCAGCTCGCCGGGATCAAGGAAGACGAAGAGCAACTTACGACGGTGGCGCGCAATATTTTGCGCGAAGCGCTCTTCCAAAAACATCCCTATGCGTTGCGCGGCAAGGGTTCCCCGGAATCCGTCTCGCATCTGACGCAAAAGGAGCTGCTCGATTTTCGCGATCGCTATGTGGTCGCGAAAAACGGAGTCATCGCGGTCTTTGGCAACGTAAAAGCGGACGAAGTGAAAAAATTGCTCGAGCAATCGCTCGGCAAAATGAAATCCGGAAGTCTTGCGCTGACTGATGTGCCGAAGTCTGCGGAGCCGAAGAAGGTGGAGACGGTGGAAGCGGAGCGCGACAAAGCGCAGGGCGTGCTCATGGTTGGTTATCGCAGCAGCGATATGTTCAGTCCCGATCGTTACGCGCTGGAATTAATCGATGAAGCCAGCAGCGATTTGGGCTCGCGATTTTTTATCCGCATTCGCGAACAAATGGGCCTGGCCTATTACGTCGGCGCGAGTCAGATGATGGGGCTGGCGCCGGGGCTTTTCGCATTTTATCTCGGGACCGATCCGCAAAAGATCGAGCCGGTGAAAGCGGCATTGCTGGAGGAAATCGGGAAACTGGCTTCAGAAGGCCTAACGAATGAAGAACTCGCGCGCGCGAAAAAGAAATTGATCGGCCAGCAACAGATTGCGAATCAAAGCAATGAAGCGTTTGGTTACATGGCCGCGCTCGACGAACTCTATGGGCTCGGATTTAATCACTACAAAGAGCTGGAGAAGAATGTGAATGCGGTCACGATTGAGGACGTGAAGCGAATCGCGAAGAAATACTTTCAAGATCAACCTTACGTCCTCGCGATTGTGCGTCCTCCCAAACCTGCAACCCCGAAGAATAAATAATTATGGCCGAAGTCCAAACCGATACCCAGATGGGCGAACTTTCGCAGCGCTTCGTCGAGTTCGTTATGATGCATGCGCAAAACGCCGCGCTTTTCCTTGGTCAGATTCCCAATCCGCAAACCGGAAAGGGCGAAGTGAATCTGGAGCTGGCGAAAATGTTTATCGATCAGTTGGCGATGATTCAGGAAAAAACTCGCGGCAATTTGTCGAGCGAAGAAGCGACGGTCCTGCGTAACGCGATTTCCAGTTTGCAGATGGCCTTTGTGGAAGTGTCGGAAGCTGCGCGCGGTGCAACCGCATCAACGCCACCGCCATCGAAACCCGTGGAGACACCTGCGGCAGAACCTGCAGCTGAGAGTGCGACTGAGCCCTCGGTTCAAACGCCGGGCGAATCGGAATCGCGCAAGAAGTTCACCAAAAGTTACGGCGCGTAGATTGTTGCTGTAGCGGCGGTCTCTGACCGTCGCTGATATCTCTTCCGAGCGGATAAGTGCGACGGTCAGAGACCGCCGCTACAGCCAGCGGATGCATGTTGGATGCGTGCCTGCGAAATCTCAACGCAGTCGCAAAGAGAAAAAATAATCAGCCGGTTTCGACCGGAACGGGCGCACGTTTGATTTCGGCCGATTTGCTCTTCAATAAAATCAACGCGACTCCGGCGAGGACGAAAAGTGCGCCGAGAATTGTCCAGTGTGAAAGCCTTTCGCCCGCGGCGAACCAACCGAGCAAAACGGCCAGCGGCGGCGTGATGAGCGAGATGGTGAGCAGGTTGGTGACGGCAACGCGATTAAGCAGCCAATAGAACATCAAGAACGCGGCGACCGATCCAATGAGCGCAAGGTAAAGTAAACAAGCGACCGCGATCTTACTCCAGTGAAAGTGGAGTGGATTTCCGTCGTGCCAAAATCCCAAAAGCAATAACGGCACGACCGCGAAAAGCATTTGCCAGGCGGAGATCATGGCCGGCGCGAATTTTGTGCGCCGCGCTTTAATCAAAACGTTTGCATACGAGGCGGTCGCTGCGCCGAAAACAATCGCGACCCCGCCCCAGAAAGCCATGATTCCCTGAAAATCGAGCAACTTCGCGCAGATAATCGTTACGCCGCCGAGCGCAAGAAACGCACCTAACATGCGTTCCCATTTCAGCGGCTCTTCCGGCAAATAAAAATGCGCGAAGACGAGGCCGAAAGTCGGAATCGTCGCCTGCAAAATTGCGGCCAGCCCCGACGAGACATATTGCTCGGCCCAAAAAAGCAGGGCGTAATTAATTCCAAACATCAGGATGCCGGTAATGGCGAGAAGCGAATAATCACCGCGTTTCGGCATCGGGAATCGCCGGAAAGAAATTGCGAACAGGATCGCGGCCGCGATCAGGAAGCGAAACGCGACAAAGGAGATCGGCGGCAAATCTGCGAGACCGATTTTGATCGCGAGCCAGGTAGAACTCCAAATCAAGCAGAGCGCAATCCAGGCGCCAATCACCGCGAGCGAGACCCTGCGAGTTTTCGCGGGAGGCGATAATGGTGAGGCGGTCTGCATGAAGTGACCGCGTAGTGTTGAACGGATATTCCGGCGGTAAAGCCCGAATATGTGAAACCTAATTGGCTACGAAAGATTTCAGCTGGTGGGAATACTCAAGCGGAAATAGCCGGGCAAACTGGCGAGCATCCTGGCCGTTGATCCGCACTGTGACGCAAGCGTCGCTCGGATCGTTACCGGCAAACTTGCGTTCCCATTCTTTCCGCGCTTCGGAAATCAAGCGACCGTGCTTCCGTTCCACGGCGCGCAACATGGCTAGAAGAAGCTTAACGGGAAGCGCGCCGTTCCCTTCATAACTTGGGCGCAGTTCGGTCATTACAGGGTAAAATGCAGCAGGAAATACGCCGCTTCGCCCGGGAGCGCGGCCTCAAAATTGCTCTCGATGGACTCCCGAAACCTCCAGACCAATCGCATATGTCCACGCAACAGGACGCTGATGTCACCGCCAAATCGATGGCGAAAAGAAGCGCGCGCAATATCCGATGGCTTTTTGCGATCATGGCCGCGGTCGTCATCGGCACGATTGTTTTCACGTATTATGTCGGGAACCGAGTGCTCGTGATACGCAACCGCGCCGTGGCGCACCGCAAAGTCATCGCAGCAGTCGGGTCTGTTTCTCTCGGCCTTGATTGATGGAGAAACGGGACAGCGTGGCTTTCTTGTCACCGGTGACGAACATTATCTCGCTCCCTACAACAGCGCCCGTTCGCGCCTGCCCGAAATCATCGACCACCTCAAGAAGACGACTATTATTTCTCTCCGGCCGCAAACGCTGGACGCAATTAATCAGCTGGCGGAAACGAAATTGACCGAGTTGGAACGAACAATCACGGCGCGCCGCGAACAGGGATTTGAGGCTGCTGCGGCCATTGTGAAAAACGGGATCGGCAATCAAACGATGGCTCAGTTGCGCGAGCAGATCGGCCGGTTGCAAGATCAGCAGGAAGCGGCGTTGCAGTTGGAAGCAGCCGAAGCGGATAAGGCGACCAGGACTCGCACCAGTAGCGTTTACTCTGGCCGGCCTGGCCAATCATTCTTTTCATCGCCTGGGCCTATGGACGGATCGCGCGGGAAATGAATGGAGCGAGAAAAAGCCCTGGCGGAAGCCATGCACCAGCGCACAGAAGTGCAGCGGCAAAAAGATCTACTCGCCGTTACGCTCGCGAGCATTGGCGACTGTGTCATCGTCACGGACAAGATCGGACGCATTACGTTCATGAACTCGGTCGCGGAAGGGTTAACGGGCTGGACGTTCAATGAAGCTCAGCTGCATCCAATCGGCGACGTTTTCAAAATCGTAAACGAGTTCACACGCAAGCCGGTGGAAAATCCGGTGGACAAAGTGCTTCAGACAGGAGTCATCGTCGGCCTGGCTAATCATACTGTGCTCATCCGCAAGGACGGCAGCGAAGTGCCGATCGATGACAGCGGTGCGCCTATTCGCGACACTGACGGCACGATGCGCGGAGTCGTTCTTATCTTCCGCGACTTTTCCGAACACAAAGAACACGAGAGGAAGTTGAAGGAAGCGAAAGAAGCCGCCGAGACGGCGAACAAAGCGAAGGATCAATTCCTCGCCATGCTTTCGCACGAGCTGCGTACACCGCTCACTCCCGTGCTGGCCACGTTGAACCTTTGGGAAGCGAGCGACGACCTATCGCCTTCCATGCACGCGGATGCGCAAATGCTCCGCCGCAGCGTGGAGTTGGAGGCGCGCATCATCGACGATCTGCTCGACCTGACGAGGATCGCCAAAGGGATGCTTTCGTTTTCGCCCGAAGACACCGACGTCCATGAGCTGATCGAATTTCTGGTCGGGATGTGTCATAGCGAATTTCGCGGCAAAGAACTGGCCGTATCGCTGCACTTGGACGCGGAGATGCATCACGTTTACACCGATGCCGGGCGTTTGCAGCAGGTGCTATGGAATGTGCTGAAGAACGCCGCGAAGTTCACCGAGTCCCGTGGGAAGGTCAGCATTGCCACATCCAACGACGAACAGCGAAACATCGTCATCGATGTGATCGATACGGGAATTGGCATGGCGCCGGAAACAATGTCCCGATTGTTCGCACCGTTCGAACAAGGTGAACAGCTCATCAGCCGGCGTTACGGCGGACTTGGCCTGGGGATGGCGATTTCTTTCGCTCTCGTCGAACTGCTTGGCGGAACGCTCAAGGCGTTCAGCGAAGGTTTGGAGAAAGGCTCTACATTCACCGTTACCTTTCCGGCGAAGGCGGCCGACCAGGTCAAACCGAAACCGACCGAGCTCACAAAAAGAGTGCGGGCTGGTGTGGGTGTCAAGATCCTGCTCGTGGAGGATCATAAAGACACTTCGCGCGCGCTGGTCCGGTTGCTCAGCCGCCAGGGTTACGAAGTCTCGACCGCCGATTCTGTCGCGAGCGGGCTTGCCGCTGAGCGTGACGAAAAATTCAATCTGCTGGTTTGCGATATCGGGTTGCCTGACGGCACCGGATTCCAACTCATCGAAGAAGTGCGCAAACATTCGCGCACTCCGGCGCTGGCGCTTTCCGGTTTCGGGATGGAAGAAGACATCGCCAAATCGCGTCTCGCCGGATTCGAAGGCCACTTGACCAAGCCCGTCAACTTCCAGAAACTCGAAGCCGCCATCTGGCAGCTAACGAGCAAAAGCGATTCCTACCACAACGGCGACTGCGAAGACTAAAAAAACGTGGGAGGGACCTCAGTGTCCCGACCAGTGGCATGTCGCTGCTCTGGATTTGCGCTCGGTATCGCTCCGCGGGAGATGTTAAATATTGAGCGTCTGCGTCTCGTTAGGCTTCGCTACGCACACTCCGAGGAAACAAAGCATTTTGTTCCGTAAGATTTCGCCTTAGCGTCGGAAATACCAAGGATGAAGAGATTCGTATTCTGGACAGGAGTGGCCAACGTCCTGGCTGGCGTAGCACTCCAATTTTCCAGTGTTTCAATGAAATTCATACCTAGCGCGCCGCCCACAACCATGGTGACGCACCTGTTTGGAGCAATAGCGTTCTTAACAGGAGCCATGTTGGTGTTGTGTTCGCGCGACCTAAAGTGCCGAGGAACGTTAGTGGCGTGGGAAGGAATTCTTCGACTTGTAGGCTTTGCGGCTATGACAGGCTATGGCGTTCTCTGTCATGGCGGTTTTCCGATTGCTCTAACGGGGTTACTCGACGGTTTGATCGGGGTAGCATACCTCTACGCATTGCCCCGGCATCTCGGTGTATCTCTGGCAGGCCTGCTTCTCGATCGAAATGTGGAGAGGTAAATCGCCTCATTGACCTTGAAAGCTTTTGTAGCTCGCCGCACCATGCCTTGGTCGCTTAAAGCCGCGATCGCGGCGTTCGTGATCTTCGCTCTCGGCGCATTATTGATTGCTTTCGCGTGCAACGAGAGCGGCTGGCAGTCGATCGGGCACTTTGTGTGGGGCCTTCTCACGGCAGGCGTCGGACTCGTAGGCGGCCTTCTCTTTTCTATTATTTGCGCAGTGACTGAGCCGACATGGCGGAGACCATCTCTTGTTCTTTGCGTCGTTTCGGCGTTGCTGTTGATCGGTCTTTTGCTGTTTGCCAAGGCAGCGTGAGGAGCAAACATCCGCTCGCGAAAGCTTTCGGAGTTCGGAGTCGATTCCGAGTCCGCCAAAGGACGGATTCGTCCGAAGGCGAACTTGATCGCCGTTTTGCTCGGATTAAACTCCGAGCCTGCAGCCAATTCCGAAAACATTCGCGAGCAAGCACGCCAGCCGCTCCGACGCTCTCGATATTTATGAAACACGTCCATTGCAATCCATGCTCGCTACAGTTTACCCGACTCGGCGGGCCAGCGCCGGCCACGGGGCGTGCTTTACATCGGGCGGCTGATCTGTTCTCGTTAAACCTTTCCCATGCGAAAATTATACGTTTACGAAACTTCTGCGGGCGCGTTTTACATCGCGGAACACAATGGACAATTCCATCCGCTCTTCCAGGAGGAAAGCCTTGGAAGCTATGCCACAGCAGAGCAAGCGGCCGAAGTTCTAGCTGACGGCCACACCTTCTCACTCCCCGGCGGGATCGATCCGTCCGAGCTCGGCGTTCCCGATGAGTTAGAGGACTGGGTGAAGATTGCGCCCGAGGCTTAACCAGACGCGCTGTAGCCAACCAACATAAACAAAACAGCGCGGCCGGTATCCGTAAACGCGGAGACGGAGCATGCCGATGGTCGGCGGTCTCGGAATGCTGAGCGTTGACAGTTAGCAGAGTTACTAAATCAACTGAACTTGGGCTCGACTCCAGTGGCATTGGAGACGAAGTAACTGTCACAATGGAGCGTCGTGAATTCTTGAAGAAGTCGAGCATCGCTGCCACAGCGATAATGTTGCCAGTCGTAGCGCGCGGGGAAAACGCACAATCATGGTCGCCGTATAACGCCGCGATGGTGGTCGACGCGCTGGGAGCGCCGGGCAGCACTTCGTTTGGAAGTCGCGTTCCGCTGACGGCGTCAGATCTCGCCGATGTGAAAGCGTCGGGTTTAACCGCTCTGAATGTCACGGTGAGCGGAGTAGGCAGCTACGCGAAGGATTTTGAAGAGACTTTGCGAAACATCGCTTTCTGGGAAGAACAGGTCGCGGCGCATCCCGATGCGCTGATGAAGGTCATTCGGAGCGGTGATCTCGATGAAGCGAAGAAAAGCGGGCGTCTTGGATTGATTTACGGATTTCAGGATGGAACGCCGTTAGGCGAATCTTTGGAGCGCCTCGATCTTTTTTATGATCTTGGTGTGCGCATCATTCAATTCACTTACAACCTGCGGAATCTTGTCGGGGATGGTTGCCTGGAGCCGGGCGACGCCGGTCTTAGTTTGTTCGGCCGCAAGTTGATTGCGCGCATGAACGAGAAGCACATGCTCGTCGATCTCAGCCATTGCGGCCGGCGCACGACTCTGGAATCGATCGAAATTTCCAAGCAACCGGTTGCGATCACGCATGCGGGCTGCACCGCGGTCGCCGATCTGCCGCGGAACAAGACGGATGAGCAATTGCGGAAGCTCGCCGACAAAGGTGGTGTTGTTGGGATTTATCTGATGCCGTACTTGCGCACGGCCGGGCAGCAGATGGCCGACGACGTGATCAAACACATCGAACATGCATTGAAAATATGCGGGGAGGATCATGTCGGCATTGGGACTGACGGCATGATTTCGGCGGTGAACGTGACGCCCGAGTTTCGGAAAAAGTTTCACGACGAAATTGAGGAGCGTCGGAAGCGAGGAATTTCGGCTCCGGGCGAGCGCGACGATGTTTTCACTTTCGCTCCCGATCTAAATACGCCGAGGCGCTTCGAGACGTTGGCCTCTCTTCTTTCCAAACGCGGTCATTCAGACAGCCAGATCGAAAAGATTATTGGCGGCAACTTTAGTCGGCTCTTCCGTGACGTTTGGGGCGCGTAATCGTTGCGTGCTTTTCGAGAAGCGGTAAGTCGTGCTGGAGCCGTCCTGTCAGTGCCGCCGTCGACTCGGAGTGGGCGTGGCTTCGGCGTGGCGCGAACGTTTGGCGCTCTTGCGCACGGTGATTGTTTCCGTTACCGGCGGGTTCTGTTCGTCCTCGGGATATTTTTTCGTCGACGGAATAATGAGACGCCAGGGTTGCGTGCGCAGAGTCCCGGTCAAGTCGGTGATATTTTTTCCACTCGTTTTCAGGTCGGGAGCGAGATCATCGAGCGCGGACTTCAATTCTTCGGAAGCGACCCGAAAGTTCTGCAATGTCACTTTGATATTGTCGTTCGCCGTGAGCTGATTGCTGATTTGTTCGACGTTCTTGAGCGAGAGCGATAGCGAACTGTCGCGTCCGGTAAGGCTGGTTAGGTTTTCGGCGAAGGTGCGGAATTGCGCGATCGCCATGTTCATTTGCGAATTTTCGTCAGTGATCCGGCTAAGATTTTGCGCGGTGCTTTGCAACTCTTTCAGCGCACCGGTAGCGGAATTGGCGACGGGTTCGATGATGTGGAGCATGCGCGCGACCGCTTCGCTAAAATCCGGGACGCGATCGCCCACAAAAATGTCGCCGTCCTGCGAGCGGCCAGCGGATTCATTGCCTTCGGAAAAATCGATCGCGGTTTCGCCGAGGAGACCGAGCGTCATCAGGCGCACCTTTGCGTCTTTGAAAACGGCGGCGGATTTATCGACCTGCACATCGATGCGGACCTCATATTTGCGCGGGGGCGGAGGTGGCGGTTTCGGCCCGCCTGGCGGTGGCGGAGGCGCTTCCGTCTGGGTTTTTGCATTGGTAGCCTGCGCCGCGCGCTCCGCTTCCTTTTTTGTCACGGGGGAATTCAGCCTTTCGACCTGCCCGATCTTACGTCCGGCCAGCAGTACAGGGGCGCCGAGTTTAATACCAGCGGCGTTATCGAAATAAACTCTATAGGTGGCGAGCGGACGGAAAAGTCCGGGTGCGCCAAGCAAAATGAGAATGAAGGTGAGGACCGCGAGAGTCGCGAGCACCAGCACTCCGGTCAAAATCTCATTACGTCGTAACTGCATCTTTGCTTCCTTCTAAAATCGGGCCCTCGGTGCTTCCGCTCAAGAATTGCACCACTACCGGATCGGTCGACTGTTTGAAATGCTCGGGGTCCGACATTTCGATAATCTTGCCCTGGTAGAGCATAGCCATTTTTGTCGCGACGCGAAATGCGCTGTCCATTTCGTGCGTCACGATGATCGAAGTGACCTTCGATTTTTCCGTGAGCGTAATGATCAGTTCGTCGATCACAGAACTGATAACCGGATCGAGGCCGGCGGTCGGTTCGTCAAAAAGAATCAGCTCGGGATCCATCACAAGCGCACGTGCCAGGCTAACGCGTTTGCGCATTCCGCCACTGAGTTCCGAGGGCATCATGTATTTGGCATCCTGCATTCCGACTAAAGTGAGTTTCTCTTCGACGATCTGTTCGATCTCGGCGGGTGTCTTATTGGTGAGTTCTTCCAAAGGGAGGGCGACGTTTTCGGCGACATTGCGTGAACTGAGCAGCGCCGAATACTGATAAACCATTCCGATGCGGGTGCGAATTTGTTGCAGTTTTCTACGCGACAGCCGCGTGATGTCGAATCGCTTAAAAGAAATTGTGCCCACAGTGGGCGCGATGATTCCAAGGATAAGGCGCAGGATCGTGCTCTTGCCGCTGCCGCTCTGGCCCATGATGACGAGACGTTCCAGCGGCTCGACTTCAAACGAAACGCCATCGAGCACTTTTTTTTCTTCGAACTGCAAGTGCACATCGCGCAATTCGACCACGGGAGGAATGGGCGCGTTCATGGGAAAAAAACGACGTAGACGATATTAAAGATCGTATCGAAACCGATCACCGTCGTAATCGCGGTAACGACGCTCGATGTCGTTGCGGTGCCGACTCCGGCGGCGCCACCTTTCACGTTCAAACCGCGATAGCACGCGATTCCCCCGATAAGCATTCCAAAGAGAAAACTCTTGATCACGCCGGTAATGATGTCGCGCATGAGCAGGGAATGGATGACGAGATCGTTAAAATAAACGAATGCGATGCTGAAGTAGGCGCGCGAAATGAGGCTCGTCGCCACAATAGCTGCGACATTGGAAACAACGGACAGGCACGGCATCAGGCAAAACAGCGCGAGAACGCGCGGCGCCACCAGGAACCGCAGCGGACTAATTCCCATCGCCTCGATCGCTTCCACTTCTTCGTTGACCTCCATCGTTCCCAGTTCGGCGGTGAACGCGGCACCGATGCGCGCCGCGAGCATGATTCCGGTAAGCAGCGGCCCGAGTTCACGAGTAAAAGCAATCGCAACCAGACCGGGAACCAGACGCTCCATGCCAAAACGTTGCAGTTGATATCCGGTAAGCAGAGCCATGGTGAGCCCGAGGAAAAATGAAACCATCGCCACCAGCGGCACGGAACCGACGCCGGTCCGCTCGGTGTGACGAAAAAAACTGGCCGCGCGAAAGGGACGCCGCCCGCGCCGCACGTTGTCCATGGTTTCGGCGAACGTGCTGATGATGAACCAAAACATCCCGCCGATCTCACGCAGAAAATTGCGCCAAAGATGGCCGATTCCCTGTACGACGACGACGGGATTAGTCTCAAGCCTGTCGTCCGCTTCGCCGGTTTGGTTCTCGTTGTCCCCCATGTTCAGGTGGAAAGTGCCTTAGTTCCCTTCGGTGAAAAGTGAAATAGCGATGCAGTTGAACATTTACGAAGGGTGGAGGACTGCCTAGATTCTTCAGAGGCGCGGAGTCCGACTCGCGTCTGCTCATTCGTTAGGCGCGCACTTGTGAAATTGACTTCCAAATATTTTTCCGCTATCGCGCTGCTCGCGCTGGTTGCGACGCCGCGGCTTGGTGGTCAGGACACATCGATGAACAAAGAACAGCATAAGTTCGCCCTGGCCATTCACGGAGGAGCGGGCACGATCGATCGGAACAAAATGACGCCGGAACTCGAGCGCGCGCATCGCGATGCCTTGGAGCGCTCGCTTCGCGCCGGGTTTGCCATTTTGGAAAAAGGTGGTTCGAGCCTCGACGCAGTCGAAGCGTCTGTGCGTGTTCTGGAAGACGACTCGCACTTCAATGCCGGCAAGGGCGCCGTTTTTACCGACGCGGGAACGAACGAGCTCGATGCCGCGATCATGGATGGCAAGACACTCAAAGCCGGCGCGGTCGCGAGCGTGAAACATATCAGGAATCCAATCAGCCTTGCGCGCATGGTCATGGAAAAATCGCCGCATGTGATGATGGATTGCGCCGGCGCGGAAGCGTTCGCCAAACAAAACGGAGTCGAGTTGGTCGATCAAAAATATTTTTATACCGAAGAGCGATGGCAGGCGCTGCAACGTGTAAAGGAATCGGAGAAAAAAGCGGGCGGTAGCGCTGGAAAGAGTTTCATCATCTCCGATCAGGATCGGCACGGAACTGTCGGCGCGGTTGCGCTTGATCAGGATGGAAATATTGCGGCAGCAACATCCACCGGCGGCCTGACGAACAAGAAAGCCGGTCGTATCGGCGATTCACCGGTGATTGGCGCGGGCACGTACGCGAATAATGCGACCTGCGCAGTTTCCGCTACGGGCGACGGAGAATATTTCATTCGCTCCGTTGTCGGTCATGACGTTTCTGCACTGATGGAGTATCGCGGAATGCCATTGGCGCAAGCTGCGCAGGAAGTCCTGGATAAGGTCGCGAAACTCGGTGGCACAGGCGGTCTCATCGCGATCGATCGCAAAGGAAATATCACGCAGCCATTTAATACCTCCGGAATGTACCGCGGGTCGATCGACCAAACGGGCAAAAGCAGTATCGCCATTTACCGGTGAGGTAATCCGATGCTTCCGCCTATTTCGGTTGTCGTTCCCTGTTTCAACGAAGCCGAACGTATCGGAGACAGCTTGCGCGTGATGCTGGAATATCTCAGCAATAGCGCGCCCGGGAGCGAACTCATCGTGATCAACGACGGCTCGACGGATGCGACCGGCAAAACGATCCGCGAGGTTTTTGCCGAACCAACGAACATCGAGACACACTTGCTCGAAAATTTTCCGAATCGCGGCAAAGGCGCCGCGGTGCGCACCGGTTTGCTTTCGGCCACGCGACCAATCGGGCTGTTTACTGATGCCGATTTATCGACGCCGATCGATGAGACGCCGAAACTGATCGAGCCGATAGCAGCGGGTGAATTGGATATTGCATTTGGATCGCGCGCACTTAATCGCGGATTGATTGGACATCATCAACCCTGGCGCCGCGAACAGGCCGGCCGTGTTTTTAATCTACTCGTTAGGCTGGCGACAGGTTTGCCCTACTGGGATACGCAGTGTGGATTTAAAGCTTTTCGGCTGGCGGCGTGCCGGCCAATTCTCGAAGCCGCGCGCGTCGTCGGTTTTGGTTTCGATGTGGAATTACTTTATCTCGCCGAGCAAGCGCATCTGCGCGTCCGCGAGATTCCCGTGCGCTGGAATCACTATGATGGCAGCAAGATTCGCATGGTGCGCGACAGCCTGCGCATGTTGCGCGAAATTCTTTCGTTGCGCCGCCGCAACGATGTAGGCGCGATTGACCCAACCCCGAAAACTTTCGGGGTTCGGTGAACCGCCGCTACCTAAGTGAAGTTAACAACTACTTCTTAACGATCTCGGCGTTCTCGAGCATCGTGACTCCGCCGTTGCTCGCCATTTTGCCTTTGAGCGTAACGGTCTTTCCCGCGTACTCGGCCAGCTCGTCGTTCATCGGCTTGTGTTCGCCGACGACCAGATAAACCTTGCCGTCACTGAGGATACCAACTGGGCCGCCGCCCTTGATGCATTTCGCCGCACAATCTGCGTGCTTATCGCCCATCGCGTTATGATCGACATAGCACATCATGTCGACGATTTCGCCGGTGACGGTTTTCTCGGCCGCGGCATCCTCTTTGCCGGGGTCGTGCGCAAACGCCAGCGGCGCCAAAGCGAGCGAAAGAGAAAAAACAACGGTGACAGTCCCCTTAGCAAACATCGCGGTTTTACTTTCGGAATAAATCATCGAACAACGTCGGACGATTTGCCGGAAGATCAACGCCCTTTGTCTGCGCTTTCGATCAATTCCGCAAACTGTGAGAAGAAATAACTCGCGTCATGCGGACCGGGCGCGGCCTCGGGATGATATTGCACGCTAAAGATTGGCAGCTCGCGATGCCGCATACCTTCCACCGTTCCGTCATTGAGATTGATGTGCGTGACTTCGATCTCTTTCGGAAGCGAATCGGGATCGACGGCAAAGCCGTGATTCTGCGATGTGATCGCTACCTTTCCCGTGCGCAAATCTTTCACCGGTTGGTTTCCCCCGCGATGGCCAAACTTCAGCTTGAATGTGCGCCCACCAAACGCATAGCCGAGCACCTGGTGCCCAAGGCAAATTCCGAAGATTGGTTTCTTTCCCATGAGGTTGTGCACCGCTTCGTGCGCGTAAGGAAGGGCCGCAGGATCGCCGGGACCGTTGGAAAGAAAAATTCCGTCCGGATTCGAAGCGAGCGCCTCTTCGGCTTTCGTTGCCGCGGGCACAACGGTGACGCCAAAACCATGTTGGCGCAGGAGCCGCAAAATATTTTCCTTCAGACCGTAATCGTAAGCGACGATGCGAAAACGAATCGGCGGCAGTTTTGGTTTTCCATCGCCACCATTTGCAATCGACCACGGCTGGCTGAGTCGATCATCGGGATCCCATTGATACGGCTTTGCGGTTGAAACCTCGCGCACGTAATCCATCCCGATCACGCCGTCGCCTTCCACGGCCCGTCGGGTCGCCTCCTTCGCCGACATCTCTTCAGTCGTTAGGCAAGCTTTCATCGCGCCGCGTTCGCGCAGGTGTCGCGTCAAAGCGCGCGTATCGATGCCCTGAACGCCGGGAATCTTCCAATCGCGCAAATAGTCGTCGAGCGATCTTTCCGAACGCCAGTTGCTCGACGTCTCACTGAGTTCTTCGATGACAAAACCGCGCACGTGCGGCGATTGGCTTTCCTGATCGAGCGCGTTCGTTCCATAATTTCCAATTAACGGATACGTCATCGCTACAATTTGACCGCGATAAGAAGGATCGGTCAGGACTTCCTGATAACCGGTCATCGATGTGTTGAAGCAAATCTCACCGAGATGCGTGCCCGTTGCGCCAAAAGATTCGCCCTCGAAAAATCTTCCGTCTTCAAGGACAAGGAGAGCTTTCATGGGATTAAGAAAACGTTCAACGTTCAACGTCCAACGTTCAACGTTTTAATTCAGAATGGATTCTCAATTGAGTGTTGAACGTTGAGCGTTGGACGTTTTCTTCGTCACAAAAGAAAACGCCCGAACCAAGACTGATTCGGGCGTCTGCAAATTATTACCCCACCGATGCCGTTTAGATGGATATCCCGTTCCCTTTCGGTAACGGGCGGATGACCATCGCGAGAGCGTCTGACGTCCAATTAAGGCATGTCATCTTCTCCACTGCGACCAAGCCTCCTTAGTCAATCAAATATCGGTTCGGGAATCACACCTGGTATCTCGAACACCGCAGGGTAAAGCTTTGAAAGTCGCCGGTAGAGGATTGAAAGAAGACGCAAATAGGTCTTTGAAACTCTCAACCCTCAGCGGGCGGCTCTCACTCAAAATCTCAAGGAACTATTCCCGTAGTTCCGCCGCCAGTTCCCGCTTTAAACGTTCGCGAATTCTCGCGTGGACTACAGTCACTTCGTCGTTTGTTAGTGTCCGATTTTTGTCACGGTATGTCAACGTGTAAGCCATCGATTTGCGGCCCGCGCCAAAATTTTCCGCTTGCTTTCCGCTGAAAAGATCGAACAACTCCACCCGCTCGAGCAAGCGGTTCGTTTGCACTTTTGGTTACGCTCAAAATTTCTGCGTGAGTGACTGCTTCGGAAACGATCAGCGCGATATCGCGCGTGACTGCCGGAAATTTATCCAGCTCGCGAAAACTTTTGGCGCGACGTTGCAATCGTGCGATTGGATCGAACTCAATCTCCGCGACAAAAACGGGATTGTCAGCCCCGAGACTTGCCGCGTGCCTTGCCGCCAGTTGCCCGATTCGACCAATCGGGTCGCTTCCCAGGGAAATCTCCGCGGCGAGCGCGAGATCGGGATCGTCAATTTTTTGAAAAGAGAGTGACGCAGCGACAATCGCATCGATTGCGCCTTTCAGATCAAACAAATCCAGTTTGCGTTTTGCGTCACTGCGCCAATGAGGAGCGCTTTCGGCTTTTCCTGTAAACGCAATCGCCAGGCGTCGTTCTTCTGCCGCATCCGCCGATTGAAAAATCCGCCCCATTTCGAAAAGACGAATACTTTCCGCGCCGCTGCGGATGTTGCGCGCGATGACGTTGAGCAAGCCGGGAAGCAAACTTGGTCGCAACATCACATGTTCTTCGCTCAACGGATTTCGCAGCTCGAGCGCGCTCTCGACGAATGCGCCTCCTTTGGCATCGCGCGGAATCAAGGTTGACGTTCGAATTTCAAAAATACCAAGCGCCGCCAGCCGATCGCGAACGGACGCTTCAAAGTCGTAGGCACGATCCGCCTCGCTCGATGGCGTGAAGCGACTGCGGTCCGATCCGGCGATTTTGCTCACGCCATGCGCGCGAATTATTTCTTCGATGAGATCGACGTCGCGTTGTAAATCGCGGCGATAACTCGGAATGCTCCAGGTCGACTCCGCCTTGGAGCTCTCGCTCTTTTTCAAGCCGAAGCGCTCGAGAATCGAATCAGCCGTCTTTGGAGCTATCGTGATTCCGAGAAGTTGATCCGACTTCTCGTAAGAGAGCGACACATCCGGAACGTTTGGCGGAACTTCTCCGGCCACTTCGATTCCGGAAGTCGGTTGGCCGCCCGCGATCTCGCGCATCAATTCCGCCGCACGCGCCGAGGCCGGCAACACCATTGCTGGATCGACGGCTCGTTCGAAGCGATAACTCGCATCGCTCGGCAGACTCAATTCGCGCGCAGTTCGGCGCACGCTTGCCGGCAAGAAATAGGCCGCTTCGAGCAAGACGTTGCGCGTCGATTCCGTAACGCCCGTTTCTTCGCCGCCCATTACACCACCGATGCCTACCGCACGTTCGGAGTCGGCGATGACCAGGTTGCGATTCGTTAACGAATATGTTTTGCCATCAAGCGCGAGAAATTTTTCATCGTCACGCGCCAGTCGCACATTGATCGGACCTCGCAATTTGTCGGCATCGAACGCGTGCGTGGGCTGTCCGAGTTCGAGCATCACGAAATTGGAGATGTCCACGATGTTGTTGATCGATCGAATGCCGACCGCTTCGATTTTCGTGCGCAACCATTCAGGGCTGGGACCGACCTTTACGTTTTCAATTCGTCGCGCTGAATAAAACGGGCATTCGTGCAGAGCGGTAATCTTGATTGTAGCCGCTGCCGCTGTTGTAGCTGCCGCCGTCACCGGCGGCAGACTGCCGCTGATGACAGCGGCAGCTACATTTCGCAGCGCGGCAATTTCGCGCGCTAATCCAAAATGGCTAAGCAAGTCACCGCGATTCGGCGTAATTTCGACATCAAGAATGGTGTCGTCGGGAAATAATGTTCCGATCGGTGCGCCAATTTTCGATTCGTTAGGCAAAATCAACAGACCCGACGCGTCGTCGGACAGGCCAAGTTCCCGGCCGCTGCAAAGCATCCCTTCGGATTCGACCCCGCGCAGTTTGCTTGCGCGAATCTTCAAGTCGTTAGGCAAAGCGGCGCCGGGCAACGCGAGTGGAACTTTGTCGCCCACTTTGTAGTTCTTTGCTCCGCAAACGATCTGTCGCGGTTTGCCGCTGCCGTCGTCAACCGTGCAGACGGTGAGCCGATCCGCATTTGGGTGTTGGGAGGAAGCAGTGATTTGCGCGACAACGACATGCTCGAAATTCGCACCTCGTTTTTCGATTCCTTCTATCTCAACGCCGGCGAGCGTAAGCAATTCCGCCAGCGCGTCGACGCTCGCCGGCAACTCGACAAACTCACGCAACCAGTTAACGGAAAATTTCATTGCTGGTTAGCGCACGCATCCTCGCGTGCACCGTTCGGCGACCTCGCCGAAGCGGAGAATTTGATGCGAGAGTCCTTCCGGCGAGGGCGCTCAGGAAATGGCACGCGAGGCGCGTGCGCTCCCCAGAGTAAGATTTGTTGCGCTTCATGCGAATTGTTTCAAGAAACCGCAAATCGTTCTGCGCAAACAAACGAATGTCCGGAATGTCGAATAAGATCATGGCCAGCCGATCCATCCCCAGCCCGAACGCAAATCCGCTCCATTTGTCCGGATCGTAGGCAATGTCACCGCGCGCCAAATTCACTTCTTCGAAAACCGCCGGATGCACCATGCCGGAGCCGCAAACTTCGATCCATTGCTCGCCGCCCTTGAGGGCTTTCGATTTCACATCAATTTCAAAACTCGGTTCCGTGAAATGGAAAATAATGCGGACGAAACCGGACGGCAGTTTCTGGTCCGAACAATTCGCGCATCAGAAATTCGAGCGTGCCCTTTAGGTCGGCGACGCTCACTTTTTCATCCACATACAAGCCTTCGATCTGGTGAAACTGTGCGCTGTGTGTCGCGTCGACTTCATCGCGGCGGTACGCGGCGCCGGGCGCGATCACGCGAATTGGCGGCGGCGCCGATTCCATCGTGCGAATTTGCACACTGGAAGTGTGCGTCCGCAGCAATCTGCCATCGGGTAAATAAAAAGTATCCTGCTCGTTGCGCGCGGGATGATCGGGCGCGGTGTTGAGCGCATCGAAACAATGCCATTCCGTTTCGACATCCGGGCCATCGGCCAGCGCGAAACCCATTCGCCGAAAAATCTGTATCGCGCGATCGAGCATTTGCGTGAGCGGATGGAGGCCGCCGAGCTCCGTTCGCGTGCCGGGCAATGAAATATCGATGTTCGCAAGCGCAGCGACTTCCTGCGCATCGCGCAATTTCTGCGCGCTCTCTTCGATCGCGGCAGTGACGGAAGTTCGCGCTTCGTTGAGGAGCTTGCCCACGACCGGGCGTTCTTCTTTCCCGAGCGATTTCATCTTATCGCCCCAGGCAGAAATGCTCCCGCTGCGTCCGAGATAGCTTATGCGCACGGCCTCGAGCGATTGCTCGTTAGGCGCGGCAGCAATTTCACGCAACGCAGCGTCGCGCAATTCTTCGAGTGGATGAGCCATCGGATTCGTGAATCGTTGAATCGTTACATCGTTACATCGGAAAATCGATTCACGATTTAACGAATCACGAGTTGCGATTCAGCAACTCACGCCGCTTTTTTCGATTTCGATTTGCTCTCGAGCGCGGATTTCACCTGTTCGACGATCCCTTTGAACGCTGCTTCATCGGTGATCGCGAGGTCGGAAAGGATTTTGCGATCGAGACCAATCCCCGCGGCTTTAATTCCCTCGGCAAATCGGCTGTAGGTGAGTCCCTGGGCGCGCACGGCTGCGTTGAGCCGCTGGACCCAGAGCATGCGGAAATTGCGCTTGCGCGTTTTGCGATCGCGATAGGCCCAATATTTGCCCTTCATCGTCGCATCTTTGGCGTAGCGGAAAAGTTTCGATCGACGCCCGCGATAACCTTTCGCGGATTTGATGACGCGTTTGCGGCGCTCCCGACTCGCGGGAGCATTAGTAGCTCTTGGCATTTTGTTTTACTCCGAGTTTTTCGGAGCTCCTCTTTCGGCGAGTTGTTTATTTCTATGGTTCTGTCCGACCTCACTCACCGATCAGGCGTTGTAATAAAGCGCCAGGTGGACAGAGCTTGCTACGAGAACGCAGCGGGCCGGAATAATAGCCGCAGAGTCTCATTCGACAACCGGTTTCTGTAGCCACGGTCTGTGACCGTCGCGTTGTCGCTGCCGACCTCGCGGGCGGCGATCTGCCGCTGAGGACAGCGGCAGCTACATTAAAAAAGGGCATTGGCCGCGGGCTGCCTGTTTTCTACAGTTGCTTCGCAATGCACTGGCTCAGTCGACATCGGCTTTTGATTCTCGCCGCGATTTGCGCGTTCTGGACCACGCTGATGTTACTCGGCCATTTTTTCCCGAGGGCGCCGTTTCTGTCGGTGCCGTGGCGTGGCGAACAGAGCTTTCAGGATTTACTGCGCCGAGAAGGCCGCAAAACGCCGACGCGGAACGACTTCGTTTTTCTCGGCGTAGATCAAAGCACACTCGAAATGCCGCCGCTCACACCGGAGGAGTTGGCGAACAATCGCGCCTTTCAGCTCATGACCGCGAAGTCTTTTCCCTGGTCGCGCGAAGTCTGGGCGATCTTGATCGACAAACTTGTTCGCGCGCGCGCGAAGCTGGTCATGCTCGATTTTGTCTTCAATCCCCCTAACGAGGGCGACGGTCCGTTTCGGGAAATGCTGGATAAATACCGGGATCATGTCGTGCTCGCCGCGAACATCGATACGGAAAATGGCAATCAGATTATCACGCCTAACGACAAATTAATTCCGCCGCCGGCGATGGCGGATGATCGCGTCGGATACGTTAATTTTTGGCCGGACCCAAATGATGGGAAAATGCGCGCGGCCAACTTCACAACTTCGGATCGCCAGCTGGCCGGACTCGCTCCATTTCCTGGCGAGGAGATTTTTGAATCGTTTTCGGCGCGCGCTATCGAAAAACTTGGACACGCGAAAGATGTCCCACGCGATCAGCGTGCGCATTTGATCCGTTTTAGCGCCAATGGTGCCTACGAGGCGCGGTCACTCTACGAAGTTTTCGATCCAAAGTTGTGGCAGGCCAATTACAAGAGCGGCGCTTTTTTTGAGAACAAAGTGGTCTTGATCGGCGCTGCCTCGCAAATCGCGCACGATGTTGTCGTCACTCCCATGGCCCCGGACATGCCCGGACCGGTTCTGCATTTGCAGACGATGGCCGCGGCGTTGCAACACGAGTTCTTGCGGCCAACATCTCTCGCGACGGATTACACATTGCTTGGAGCGGCGGGAGTTCTTGCGTGGGGCCTCATCGCGTTTGTCCGCCGTCCGATCATCTGCATCACTACTCTGGTCGGAGTCGCAATTGCCTACCTGGTCGTCGTCCGAATCGCATACGATCAAGCGGGTCTGTTGTTGTTTACGGTGCCGGTTCTGGGCGCGTTCCTTCTCAGCGCGCTGTTCTCGTTAGGCCTCGAATACACATTGGAGCGCATCGAAAAACTTCGCACACGGCGCACGCTCGAGCGTTACGTCTCGAAAAATCTGGTAAAAGAAATTCTCGATAACCCCGGAAGCTTTTACAGCAGTCTGCGCGGTGTCCGAATCCCGGCGACGATTTTGTTTTCCGACGTCGTTGGATTTACCGCGCTCACCGAAAGCGCCGATCCGGAAGCACTCGTTAGGCAATTAAACGAATATCTTAGCCGAATGACGGCTGCCGTTTTCGATAATGGCGGCACGCTCGACAAGTTCATTGGAGATGCCGTCATGGCGGTGTGGGGAAACGTGCGCAGCCGTGGACGCGCTGAAGATGCCAGGTCGGCGGCGCGCGCGGCGCTGGCAATGCGACGGGAACTCTGGACGCTTAATCAGAAATGGTTCGCCGAAGGGATTGTGCCGTTTGCGATCGGCGTCGGAATTAATCAAGGCGATGTCGTTGTCGGAAACATTGGTTCGCAACAAAAAGCGGACCCGACCGTTATTGGCGACGCTGTGAATCTCGCTTCACGCCTGGAAGGTCTCACGCGAACTTACGGTGTTGATATCTTGCTCGGGCCGAGCGCGACGGAGTTGGTTCGCGATGAATTTTATGTGCGCAGCGTCGCTCGCGTTCAGGTGAAAGGGAAAACGGAGCCGGCGGAAATTTCCGCGCTGCTCGGTTCGCGCGATAAACCGTTCGACGAGGATTTGCTGCGCGCGTTGGAAATGTATGAAGAAGGTTTCGGGAAATTTCGAGCGCGCGATTTTGCCAATGCCGCCGAATTGTTTGCGCGCTTTCTGAAAATTTATCCCGAAGATGTTTTGGCGAGCACCTATTATGATCGTGCGCTTGGATATCAAAAAGAGCCTCCAGGCGAAACATGGAACGCGGTCGAAGTCTTCAAAGTGAAGTGAAGATCTTGATGCCCGGCAGTGAAGGAGGTCTAGGCCAGGAGGATGACTTCGATTGCCGATTGCGCAATAACGAGCAGCAGGACGGCGAACACGACTTTGCCTGAAATTCTGGCGATTTTCCTATCGATGAAAAGAAATGCAGCCAGAGAAAAACAAAGCAACGACGGTAAGATAAGCCGCGGTGTCCAATATCCGAAGAGCGCGCTGGCGTAGACAAAGGGAATTGGAAGAAACATAAGCAGGAAAAAGGCGATCCCTAGGAGAATTGCGACATCCTCGCGTTCGAGTTGATCTTTCCAGAGATTCTTAACTGCCCGAAACAAGGCCCAGGGTGTGCCGATCAAGGCGCAAACAGTCCAGAGAACTCCCAGAGACATCGAGGCTACCATCACGGGCGTCTTCCAAGGACGCCGTATTTTCTGATCGGGGATCAGAACGGCGTTGATATTTTGCGGCACGGTCAAAATCTGAAAAATGTTCATCGTATCCGTGAAGATACCCATGTGCGATAAAGCAAGATAGCTATGGCGGTGGGCCGCAAGAATCTCGCGTTTGAAGTACTCGGGAGCTTTGAAAAGTTGCGCGTCGTTCAGCTTCACTGAAAAGAGGTCCTTATAGTTCATGTCCGGGGCCATGCCGGGCGGAAGCCAATGCTTTTCCGTATTATAACCGTGTGTCTGGCTGCTCGCCCAAAAGCTGTAGAGTGACAGAGCCGAAGGAAGAACCAAGGTAAGAGTGCAGATTGTAACAAAGCGCTTGAAGCTCCAGGCGCGCTTCCTCCACAGACAGGCAAGAATGAGGAAGATCGCCGGCAGGAGAGCCATGAAGCTGTATTTTGTGCCAATGGCTAACGTTAGTCCCAATCCAAGATATGCCGCGTTCTTTGCTGTCGAACTGTTCTCAGATAAGAACTTGTCGGAAAGAAAAAGCAGAAGCACGAAGAGGGGAACTACCGCGCAATCGGTGCCGATTGTCGTCGCGTGGATAACTCGGACGGGCAGGAACGCGAGAAAAAGAACTAGCGCGAAGTGAATGAGGGGCGACTTGAATCGGGGCTGGGAGTATAACGAGAACCACCATATCGCCAGGGCGTTAATCGCTGCCTGTGTGATCGAGAGAGTAATAGGAAATCCGTTGTTACGGCCTATTGCAACGAACAGCGCGTGACCCAGGAGATAGTAGGTCGGGGGACTGGTCGTAGAGAAATCGAAGATTTTGGGCCATTCGATTAATCGGGCCAGATGAGTGTTGTAGTCGGGACCAACGTAGCCACCACGAAAGGCGGCGAAGACTGAGAGAAGAAAGGAGACGACAAGGGCAGCCAGCCAAAGGACTTTCGTTTTCCGATCGCGAAGCAATACACGATAAGTCTCGTCCTGACTCATTGCGTTTGAGCTTTGCCAACGACCGCATTCCAGAACGCATGTGTTTCCACCGGTAGGTTCCCGTCCCCTGCGAGCCACGAAGCCGTTTCCAGCGAGTTGAGAGCAATAGAAAGAATAACCAGGCCGACGATTGCATATAGTGTGCGGCGCAGAGCCAATCCGCCTGTCCGCAGGAATACTACCAGGCAGAAGATCAGGAAGGGATAAAGCTCGGCAGTGAACCTTTGGGCGAGAGTAAAGTAAGACAAGATACACACGACCTGCACGAACAGCGCTGCCGCTATTCCTCGATCGAACCAGTCAGTCCGCTTTGGCAGACAGAGACAAACTATTCCCCCGATGGCTCCAAGCAGAAGCCAGCCGGAGCACCATGGAATGGACAGATAAGTTTCGCTGAATGGAAGTGATGAGAAAGGCGAATCGCCGAAGAAATGTCGGCTGGCCGTGAAGAATGGGTAGTGAGCGTCAAAGGAGGGTAACCGCAGGCTAAAGTAGTCTGCGAAGTTAAAGGGTATTCGAAGTAGACTAAGCATCCCATACTTGTGCACGAATTCCTTGTGAACCGGATTGATGTAGTAATCGAAACTGATGCCCAGCAATGTGTGAAACTTCGCGTAACTCAATAGAAGATGAAATGCGAGACCCGCGCCAAGTGGAAGAAAGAGCGCGCTCAGGCGAGATAGGCGGGCTTCTCGCGGCAGACGCAGGGCCAGAAGGGGAGCAATGAGAAGTAGGGAGGTACCAAAGGTTACTCGCGAAAGTAATGCTCCGACTGCGGACAGCGAAAACCCGAACAAACATCCGGTTAGTTGGCGACCCTCGGCGCTTCGACATCGGCAGGCAAAAAAGAGCGCGGCAATCGAGCAGGCAAAGCCCCACACTACGGCTTCATTATAAATGGAGAGATTCCCCAGTAGGAAAAGAAGCGGTGAGCCGAAGGCAAAGCCCGCAACGCATGCGTTGCCTAGCCAAGTGCGCGCGTGAGCCGAAAGTGGAGAGGAACGCAGGCTGTCGCTTATTAGCCCGGCAAAAGCAAACAGTGCAATGGCCCCAGCACAGAAGCCGGAAAAGCGCGACCACATTCCGCGTCCTGCGGGGTAGAGCAAATTCAAAGGAATGCGCAGCAGAGCGGGGAAGGGTCCAAAATACATGCGCACCTGTCCATCGACGATCATTGCTTCGGGACGAATCGCGTCAACGTCGACACCGGCATCTCCTCGCAACAGATGTTCGGCCTGGGAATCGTATGCTTCGCCCAAAACCTCTTTGACAAAAATCTGGCGCCCACCCGTGGTCGTAATGATCCAAAGAAGAAGAGTCACTGCGATGGTGACCGGTAGAAGTCCGGGAAGTCGTTGTTTTTCGGGCACGGGATGGCGCTGGATCTGAGTCTGGAAAATACTACCTAACGATAAGTTCAACCGGCAAGTCGCAAGCGATCCATGACGATGTGGGGTCTTTGGGTTTACGCATGGATCATGGTCGTCCAAAGGAATTCGTAGACCGCAAGACCATTGATCAGAACGGTCAGAAGAAAGAGCGTTACTTCCGTAGCTGTCATTCGGCGAGGGCCGTTCCCAACGAGTAACAAAAACATCCAGGGCAAGAGGATCATGGCGTAACGATAAGAGAACTGCCAGCCGCCCGCGTTACCGTGACACCAAAGAATGAAGGTGAGAACTCCTATGGTGATCCACCAGATGCCTCTGTGTTCTCCGCCTTCTCGAAAGAGAAGGAAGAGAAAAGGGCAAGCCAGGAAAATTGAGCAACCGAAGGCGCCGAACTGCAAGTAGGGAAAGATCGGTATGTCGGTGGGGCCACGAAAAAGCATTTCATATGAGTTCCAACGAATGGAATACACGGAGAAGAGTCCATGCTGATACCACGGTTCTGTAAGCACACCGGGAATGCGGGCGTATCCGAAATCAGTAACCGATCCGAAACGAACCCAGTTATAAGCCGCCGTAGCGAGCAGCAGGAACGCAGGGACGGCGAGAAACCATCCGAAGTCGATCCAGCTACGATGAGGCAGGCCCGCGATGGTCCTATTGTCTTTTATCTCATCCTTGACGCTCTTCCAGAGGAAATAGAGATAAACCGGAGCTGTGATGAATAACTCAGTGCGGTTACCACAGGCGATGCGAACCATATGCCGGCCAGGAGCGGATTTCGGCGCACCAAGGTATAGTAAAGGCTAGCTGCCTGACCTAGCAGGGCGAAGCCAAGAGCGATTTGCCAGGCGCCGCCAAACCCCAGGTTACACCAGGTCCAAGTGGCGAAGACGGGAAACAAAGCAAGAAGAACGCGGCGCGCGCGTGACATTTCCACGACATGCGACAAGCGATAAAAGAAGTAGATGCAAGCACCCGCGATTACCGCGGCCAACTCATGTCCTGGCCACGTGTGAAACAATCCCGCTTTTACGACGAGTGCCGCGGGAATGTTTACAAGAACCGCTCCGAGCGGAAACACGGAGTAATATTCGCCGTTCGCTGGAACCATTTCGCTCAACCAGGAGGGCGGTGCCTCGGTCAATCCAACGTGGCCGTGCAGCAAAGCCACCGCGATGCGGTAAGCGTGATCAAAATGCTGGTGAGCTGCCTTGGTGGAAAGATAGAAGAGTGTCCCGGCCAACAAAGAAAGCGCAGCCGCAAAACGCCCCTCAAATGTTTTTTCCGAAGTCACGCGAGGCAAGAGCGCTAATCCTTTTCTGGTTTTATTTGAAAGTCCAATCATTAAACTCCGACGCCCAGCGATGGCGTGCGCCGCAGTGTTTCAGTAGCCAAAACCGTGCTTGCGGGGTAGAGAATCGCCGTGACAAGCGAACCACGGCATTTTCACTTTCTCGGTATCGGCGGAACCGCGATGGGATCCGTGGCGAGCGCGTTGCGCGAACGCGGATTCATCGTCACGGGATCGGACGAGAATATTTATCCGCCGATGTCGACGTTCCTGGAAAAGCGTGGCATCGCGTTTAATCAAGGGTACCGAGCGGAAAATATTCCGGCGAAAGTTGATGTCGTTGTCATCGGCAATGCGATGACGCGTGGTAATCCGGAATTGGAAGCGGTGCTGAGCCGGAAACTTTATTACCTCTCGCTGCCGGAGACGCTGAAGCAGTTTTTTCTGCGCGGCCGGCACAATCTTGTCGTCACCGGCACGCACGGCAAGACGACGACGACGGCTTTGCTCGCATGGATCCTAACGAGTGCCGGAATGAAGCCAAGCTACATGATCGGCGGCATTCCGAAGAATCTTGGGCAAGGCGCGCTTTTCAACGACTCAAAACATTTCGTGATCGAAGGGGACGAATACGACACGGCGTTTTTCGATAAGCGATCCAAGTTCATTCATTACCTGCCCGAGTTGCTTATCATAAACAACATCGAGTTCGATCACGCCGATATCTTTCACGATCTCGACGAGGTTAAACTAAGCTTTCGCCGCCTGATCAACATCGTGCCGCAAAATGGAATGGTGCTGCTCAACGGCGACGATTCGAATTGTGTTGAGGTTGCGCAAAAATCGCTGGCGCCGCTGGTCGAGGTCGGCTTTTCGCCCAATTGTGCGCAGCGCATTCGTGACGTGACGTATTTAACGGAAGGTTCGCATTTTACTCTGGGCGAAGAGCAGTTCGAGCTTGCCGTTGATCGGCGAATTCAATGTGCGCAACGCTGCGATGGCAATTACGGCCGCGAAGTTTTATCAGGTGCCTAACGAGAAGATCCAGAAGGCTCTGAAGAAATTCGAAGGCATCGCGCGACGACAGGAAGTGCGTGGTGAAGCGCGCGGAGTGAAGGTGATTGACGATTTCGGCCATCATCCGACCGCGATCACGCAAACGATGCACGCGTTGCGGCACCGTTATCCGGGTCAGAGGATTTGGGCTGTGTTCGAGCCGCGTTCGAACACGACGCGCCGCGCAGTTTTTCAGCAGCAATTACCCGATGCGCTCAGTCTCGCTGATGGAGTTTTCATCTCGGAGGTGGCGAGACTCGAACAAATCCCGGAGGCGGAGCGGTTGAATCCCGCGGGCGTGGTAGAGGCAATCGCGAAATCCGGCCGTCCGGCATTCTACGAGAAAAATGCGGAAGCAATTATCGAGCGTCTGGTGCCGATGGTGCAGCAGAACGACGTGGTGGCAATTTTCAGCAACGGCGGATTCGATCGCATCCACGAGAAACTGCTGGCGCGTCTGAACGCGTCGTAAATCACGACGTGTGATCGTGCACAATCCGCCAGCCTTCCTTCAGGCGGCGGAAAATAAGCGTGAAGCGTCCGTGTGGGATGATCGGCCTTTCGTTTCAATTCCCAACGACCAAGCACAACCGCCGAATCAGGACCAAGCATCGTAATCTCGAGATCCGAAAATCTGAGTCGACCCATCTGTTCCGCAGTCGCGTATTTTTTCTTGTAACGATCCCGCACCGTTTGCCAGCCGCGCGTGATCGTGTCGCCAGAGATGAAAACAGTCGCGGACGAACGCGCGTAACCATTCATAAACCCGTCAACATTGCCGCGATTCCATGCCGCCTCTTGCGCAGCCATGACAGCGCGGATATCGGCCTGCGCCTTTTTGTCAGGCGTTTCGGCCCCGCATGGAGCAGCAAATAAGAGGAAGAAAACGCATCCGCTGAGCACTAGCCGAAACATGATTTGATTTTTTATTCGCAACACTGGTTCGCGTCCATTACTCTGTGTGGCGAATTTTGCTGATGAAAATGCTTCCAAGAAGTGCGTTAATAGCGTAAAAAGGAAGCAAGTTGACCCACCTCTCTCGAACCGCTAAATAACACCGTGTTTCGCCTCTCGTGCATTGCGGGCCTTTGGCTCCTGGCGGCTGCTTCGGTCCTGGCGCAAGTCGCTCCCGGCACTGAGCTCGCCGTTGGTCCACGCCCAACGCCGCAGCGTCAGCCCGCCAATCCGGCAGTCTCTCCCGAACCGGCTTCGGAATCTTCAGTCCGATTGCAATTCCCAAACAGCGACGTCGTCGATGTGCTGCGCTATTACGAAGAGCTCACCAACAAGAAGTTGATCATGGACAATAACGTTGTCGGCAAGGTCAACATCTTCATTGCCAAACCGGTGACGCGCGAAGAAGCGATCCGCATCATTGAGATGAATCTGCTGCTCAATGGTTACTCACTCGTGCCGGCCGAAGGCGATATCGTGAAGGTTATCGGCACCGGGAAAAATCCGCGCACGGCCGGTGTGCCGATCATTTCGGACGAAGCCGATATTCCCGAAGGCGATCACGTTATCAGTTATCTTTTTAAACTGCGTTACGCCGATCCGCAGGAATTGCAGCAGGTGCTGGGGCAGTATCTTTCGCCGCCGCAACCGTACACGTCGTTTCTCGCACTTCCCAAATCATCGAGCATTCTGGTCACGGAAAATTCCAGCGTCATTCGCACTCTGGTGCGCATCATCGATCAAATCGATGTGGCGCCGGCGGAAGTGGTGAGTGAATTCATCAAACTGGAACGTGCCGACGCGAGCAAAGTCGTCGACATGCTTAAAGACATTTTCGAGAAAGGAAATCAGGCCGGCACGACGACGACAGCTCCGGGTTTCCCCACGGGTGTGCGGTCTGTCCGGGCCGTGGCGCCGGTTCCGCAGCAGCCTGCGGCAGCTGAAAGCGATGTCGGTGCGCTGATCGGACTTTCGGAGGATTCCGTTGTCGTCGGGAAAATAAAAATCGCGGCCGACGTGCGTACGAATCGCATTCATGTCATCACGCGTCCCGTCAACATGCCGTTCGTGCGCAAATTGATTGCTGAGTTTGATGCAAATGTGGATTTTGCGAAACCGGTTACGCGCCCGTTGCGCTACATTTCGGCGAGCGATGTGTTGCCGGTCCTTGTTCAGGCGTTAACTGAGCCGGGAGAAAATCAACAGGGCGCTGAGACCGGTGCCGGCGGGAATCAAGGTCAGCAGCAAAACCGGCGGACGAACCTCGACGGCAATCTCATCGAATCCGTACACTGGCGGCAATGGCGATACGGGCAGCAGCCTGAATGTTTCGGAGGAGCTTTCGACCGAACCCGTCGATACGACGCCAAAAGCGGTGACCGTCGGTAACGCGAAGATTATCGCCGATCAACGCGCCAATTCGATCATTGTGTTGGGCAATCGCGAAGTCGTCCTGAAAGTTTCAAAGATTCTAGACCAAATGGACGTCAAAGCCCCGCAGGTGGCGCTGAGCACCGTTATCGGCGAACTGACGCTGAATAACGACGAAGAATTTGGCGTAGATTATTTTCTCCAGTTTAAAAAAATAATTTGGGTCATGATGTTGGTATTGGCGGCGGTGTAAACAACGGCGCCGTCTCCTCGGCGAATATCATCGATCCCGCCAGTCTGATTACGTTTTCCTGTTCTCTCGTCGCTGCCAACCGGCGCTACCGCCTTATGTCGCCGCTGGAAATACACTCGCGGCGATCGTGCACGCACTCGATTCGACCGGACGTTTTCGCACCATTTCACGCCCGATGGTTTTTACAAGCAACAACAAGAAAGCAATCATTGCCTCAGGGCAGGAAATTCCGGTGCCGGTCAATACGATTCAGTCGGCAACTGGTGGCGGAATTATCAATACAGGCTTGGCGCAGCAGTCGAATATTCAATATAAAAAGGTCGCGTTACAACTTGAGGTTGTGCCCCTCATTAACTCCGAGCGCGAAGTTTCGCTGGATATCCTGCAAAAGCTCGACAGCCTCGCGGGAAGTACGACGGTCGATGGCAATGCGATTCCAAACATCGCGACCCGGTATATTAAGACAACCGTTTCCGCGCCGAATGGCTCTACGATCGTTTTGGGCGGACTTATTATGGATCACAAAGAGCGCAATGCTACGGGCTATCCGCTTCTCGGCCGGCTGCCTGTGGTCGGCGCGCTCTTTCGCAATACGACTAAGAGTAAGATGCGCAGCGAGCTTATTGTATTGATGCGTCCCGAAGTTTCTATGACCGCATTCGACCAATATCGGTTCCGCCAGAAAACCGAAGATAAGACCCATTTCGGCCCGGAAATTGACGAAGACAATTGTCCTGATTGCCCGCCGGCGAGTGACGGAAAACAGAAAATATCGGCAAAAAACGGCAAAGAGGTGCAGTTGCCGGCTCCCGATTTTCCGCAAGGTGATTGACCATGTCATTTCGTATGAAACGAGTTAGCGCTGTGATGATTGGTTTGGCAGCGAGCATCTTGTTGCCGCAACGGCATTCGCTTCCGATGACCCATTGTTTCATTCGACCGATCCTCTCGCAGCGCGCGATGAGTACGGGAAGTTGCATCAAGGTCCGTGGCTGAATTCGGCTGACTTGGAGCCACGTTATACCTGGCGTCCGCTGTATTATTTTCAGTCGTGCAACGCTCTGGTAACGCAGCCTGCTTACGTGGGCGCGCTACAGGTTGCGTTACGGCGAAACGGTTACTACTGCGGCGAAATCGACGGCAATTTTACGCCGGCGGTCAGTGATGCGATCGCGCGATTACAGAAGAATTATTCGATGCGTGTAACTGGAACATTAACAGTTCCCGTTCGCCGGGCACTATTCTTGCCTTAGAGTTGGGTCAGTTATGAATTACGCAGTCAGCCAATCATTGGTTGATCTTCTTATGGCCAGCGGCGTGCAGTCGCAGGAAGAAGCGATGCAGCTCGCGACGCATTTGAACGGCGGCTCGTGGACCGCGCACGTGCTCGATTCCGGCAAAGTGGATGAGAACCAGTTTCTCACCGCCATCGGAAATCATTTCAACGTTCCCGTCTTTTCCATCGATGCGAAGACCATCGATCGCCAGACACTTTCGCTTCTGCCCAGCCGCTTCGTTTTTCAACATCACATCCTGCCGATCGAGTCGAAGGAGAATTCCGTCGTGCTCGCGACCTACGATTTGTTTAACTCGGTCGGTCGCCAGCTCGCATCGCAGCTTCTGAAGAAACCGGCGGAATGGGTGCTGGTTCCGCGCGCGCAAATTTTGCGCGCGATGAAAACGCTTTACGGCGTGGGCGCGGAAACGTTCGACGAAATTCTCAAAACGAATCGCTCGTTTGAAGCATTGCAGGATATCGAGACCAGCACGGATCTGAACGCGGATGATCCGGAAGCGTCGGTCGTGAAGTTCGTGAATCAGATCATCCGCGAGGCAATCATCGAGCGCGCGACCGACATTCACGTGGAACCGCTCGAAAATGATTTGCGGATTCGTTACCGCATTGACGGCATTCTGCATGAAGTCGCGGTCCCGCCGCAGTTGCGCTTGCTGCAATCGGCCATCATCTCGCGCTTGAAAGTAATGGCGCATATGGACATCGCCGAAAGGCGACTGCCGCAGGATGGCCGCATCAATTTGCAATCGCACGAACAGAACATCGATGTGCGCGTTTCGACCATCCCGACCGTAAACGGCGAATCGATCAGCCTGCGTTTGCTCAGCCGCGACCAGCAGCATTCGTTTGGCTTCGAGCGGCTTGATCTGAGCGAAGGTCAGACCCGCATCATAAGGTCGTTGCTCGCGCAGCCGAATGGCATTGTCCTTGTCACCGGTCCCACCGGTTCTGGCAAATCGACTTCGCTCTATTCTTTTCTTAGCAGCATCAATTCGGTGGAGCGCCGCATTATCACGATCGAAGAGCCGGTGGAATATCGCTTACCCGGCGTTTCCCAAATCGACGTGAAACCGGAAATCGATCTCACCTTCGCCAAAGGTTTGCGTCACATTTTGCGGCAGGATCCGAATGTCGTAATGGTGGGGGAAATTCGTGACGTCGAGACTGCGGATATTTCCATCCGCGCGGCCATGACGGGTCACCTTGTTTTTAGCACTTTGCATACAAACGATGCCGTCGGGGGTATTACGCGTTTGCTTGATATGGAGGTCGAGCCGTTCCTGCTCGCGTCGGTGGTGAAGGCGTTTATCGCGCAACGTCTGGTGCGAACGATTTGTCCGGATTGCAAAACCCTCGTTGGCTATCCGGTTGATTATCTGAATGAGATCGGTGCGATTGTGTCGCCCAATTTCAAATATTATCGCGGACAGGGTTGCGATAGTTGCAGGCAAACCGGGTATCGCGGGCGTGCAGCGATTTACGAAATCTGTGTTGTGACTGAGCCGTTACGCCGATTGGTTATTCGCAAAGCGACTGGCTCGGAGATGAAGCAGCGTGCAATCCTCGATGGCATGGCCACATTGCGCCAGGATGGTTGGCGTCGCGTCGCGCAAGGGATCACCACCGTAGAGGAAGTAGTGCGGGTGACGCAGACCGATGAAGTGATGGCCGAGACAGAAGACGTCGCTGAGCCGCACATGGTGGTGGGGCAGCAGATCGCGATAGGATAATTTCCCTTGTAGCGGCGGTCTATGACCGTCGCTTGAAATCGCTCGACCGTGGCAAACAAAATCGTGCGACGGTCATAGACCGCCGATACAGAAGTTCCTTTGTAGCGGCGGTCTACTGTCGCTTGAAATCGCTCGCCGCAGAAATAGTGCAGACGGTCATAGACCGCCGCTACAGAAGACTCGTTAGGCGGAGCGAAGATCGGCGATCGCTTTTCGGTAATCAGGAGTGCGGAAGATCGATGTGCCGGCAACGAGGACGTTGGCGCCGTTTCAATCGAAAGCTTCGCCGTCTCGGCATTGATGCCGCCATCGACTTCAATATCGAGCGCCGCGTTTTGCGCGCGTCGCCATTCGTGCGCGCGTTTTACTTTTTCCATCATCTCCGGTCGAAATGCTTGTCCGCCGAAACCGGGATGCACCGTCATCACGAGCAAGAGGTCGATACTCGTTAGGTAAGCTTCCACCGCTTCAAATGGTGTGGCTGGATTCAATGATAAACCGGCACGGCATCCGGCATCGCGAATCATGCGCAAAGTTTTTGAAACATCATGTTTCGACTCGGGCTCGACGTGAACGGTAATCGAATTCGCGCCGGCCTCGACAAAGCGCGGCGCGTAATGATCGGGATGTTCGATCATGAGATGGACGTCGAGCGGAAGATCTGTGTGCTTGCGCACGGTCGCCACGACGGCGGGGCCAAAAGAAATATTATCGACAAAATGTCCATCCATAATGTCGCAATGAATCCAATCGGCGCCGGCTGCTTCGACACGTTTCACTTCCTCGGCCAGCGTTGAAAAATCTGCTGCCAGGATTGAGGGCGCCACGAGAATTTTTGACATGCAGCGGAACATCTAACACCGAATGCCCAACGTCCAACAACGAAGGTCGCACTTGACGAGAAGAGTGTCCGTTCCTAGATGTAACGCGATTTCAGCCGGTGGAATCGCGCAAGCGGCGCACGAATGCTGCTATTACCAATCAAGGTGCGCTTTCGGCAGACTGGAATGCGCGATTAACTGGTGAAATATTTTCATGTTTGACGGACTTTTCGGGTGGCTATCGAGTGACATCGGCATCGACCTCGGCACGGCCAATACGCTCGTCTATGTCAAAGACCAGGGCATCGTCCTGCGCGAGCCTTCCGTCGTTGCAGTGCAAGCCGGCACGTCGCGTGTACTCGCCGTCGGCGATGAAGCGAAACGAATGCTCGGTCGCACGCCGGCGAACATTGTCGCCGTTCGCCCGTTGAAGGATGGCGTGATCGCGGATTTTGAAGTGACGGAAGCGATGTTGCGCCATTTCATTGCAAAAGTGCATGGCCGCCGCGTTCGCGCGCGACCGCGTGTTGTGATTGCAGTTCCATCCGGAATTACCGAAGTCGAAAAACGCGCCGTGCGCGAATCGGCCACGCACGCTGGTGCGCGCGAAGTTTATTTGATCGAAGAACCGATGGCGGCCGCGATCGGCGTTGGGCTGCCGGTGCAAGATCCGGCGGGCAACATGATCATCGATATCGGCGGTGGCACAACGGAGGTCGCGCTGATCTCGTTGTCAGGAATTGTTTTTAGTCGAAGCGTGCGCGTGGCGGGCGATGAGTTGGATGAAGCAATCGTTCAATATATGAAGCGCGCTTACAATTTGATGATCGGCGAGCGCACGGCGGAAGAAATCAAGATCAAAATTGGCTCGGCTTATCCGACGGAAAAAGAAACGACGATGGAAGTAAAAGGGCGCGATCTGGTCGCGGGCCTGCCGAAAACGCTCATGGTCACTTCGCAGGAAGTGCGCGAAGCGCTGCTCGAACCAATCTCTACCATTGTCGATTCGGTTCGGATCACGCTCGAGCGTTGTCCGCCGGAATTGTCAGCCGACCTGGTGGATCGCGGATTAGTTTTGGCGGGCGGTGGCGCCTTGCTGCGCGGGTTCGATAAACTTTTGAGCGAGGAGACTGGTTTGCCTGTCCATGTCGCGGAGGATCCGCTGAGTGCGGTCGCGGAAGGAACGGGCAAATGCCTCAATGAAATTAAATTTTTGCGTCAAGTGGCTTCTTCGGATCGCACCTGGCGATAACGAAACCGGAAAGCAGAACCCGGATTGCGGAACGATAGCAATCCAATGCTCTCACTCTTCTTCTTTCCGGTTTCCGGTTTCCGGACTCCGCTTTGGCAATGAGCCGTAGTAGTATCATCGCCCTCATAATTTTTGTGCTCGCGGTGGGATATCTCCTCAGCTTCGGCGCGGATAGCACACGCAAATTGCAGGCCGGTTTTTACCGGCTGATCACCCCCTTCCTAACGACCGGTTCAGGTTTGGAAAAACAAATCACATCCGTCCGCAGCGGTTTGAAATCGCTCGAAGATTTGGAACATGAAAACGCCCAGTTGCGCGTGGAAAATCGCTCATTGCGCGCGACGAATGAAGCCTTGCGCGACGTCGAGCACGAAGTGAATCGATTGCGGCACGCACTCAATTATCGGCAGCGTTCGGAATTTAAATTGGTGCCGGCACAAATCATCACTCGAGATTCTGCGACGTGGTGGCGTACCGTTACGATTAACCGCGGTCGCGATGATGGAGTCGAACCGGAAATGCCGGTGCTCACTGATGAAGGATTGGTGGGGAAGACCACCACGGTAAGCGCGAATATTTCGGTGGTTCTTTTGGTGTCGGACGAAAACTGTCGTGTCGCTGCGACAGTCGAGGGCACACGCGAGCAGGGAATTGTCACAGGCGAACGTGTCGCGGGCGCGATTACGCCGATGCTGAATCTGAATTTTCTTTCGAAACAAGCCGATTTGAAGACGGGACAAAAAGCTTATACCTCCGGTGTCGGTGGAGTTTTCCCGTCCGGATTGCTCATCGGGACAGTGCAAACATTTCGGGTGCGCGAACTCGATGGTCAGGCGCGACTGGCTCCGGCCGTCGATTTCACGCGACTGGAGGACGTTTTCGTCGTGACGGGGCACAAATGATTTTCTTTTTCGTTATGCTTTTTCTGGTGCTCGTCGCGCAGGTGATCGAGTTGTTTCTGCCGCCACTGGATTGGATGTACGGCGCGCATATTTACATCGTGCCGGTGATTGTTTTTTACGGAGCAATGGCGTTGCCACTTTGGCTGGTCCTCGCACTCGCCTTCTGGGCCGGCCTTCTTCTCGACGCGCTTACCGTGCAGGTGATCGGGTCGCGAGTTGAAATCGCGTTCGGATGGTCAATAATCCTTTACGCTGTGCTCGCTGGAATCATGCATGGCCTCCGGCCATTGTTTGCGCGAGGCCGTTGGGAAGTTCATTGCGTGCTGAGCGGCGTCTGTACCTCCATTATTCTGCTTGTCCAATATCTCATGATTAGTTTTCGACGCGGTTCGATTTTCTTCACACGCGAAGTCTGGTGGCAAATCGGCGGACCTGGTCTCATTGCCATGTTGATGGCACCACTCATTTTCTGGATGCTGCATTGGCTCGGCCGCGCGACCGCTGCGCCGTATCTTCCGGAGGAACGTTACGAATGAACCGACGCCGTTTGAATCCGCGCCTGCGTGTCCAGGCACTTGCGCTGATGATGTTGCTGGGACTTGGCGCTATCGTCTTCAAGCTTTGGCTCGTGCAAGTGGCGCACGGCCCGGAATGGACGGCGAAAATTCGCGGCAGTTCCGAAGCGACGGTTCGCATCCCATCGATCCGCGGGGAAATCCGCGACCGCAACGGTGTTCCGCTCGTGCAGAATCGCGCGAGTTATGAAGTCGATTTTTATCTGCCGGAAATGGTGAAGGGATATCGGCAGCGCGTCGGGACGCCGCCGATTACCGAATATCGCGGCACGATCAACGGCATGCCGAAAGATCTGAAGGAACCCGATATCGTGAAAATCGTGAACGATGGCGTGGTTCCGCGTCTGGATGATCTCCATCTGGCGCGCGATTACAACGCCAGCCAACTGCGGCGTCATTACCGCACGAACACGGAAGTTCCGTATTCTTACATTAAGGACATCGACTTTCAGACGATGGCGCGCTTTTCCGAACACGATGTGGGACTTCCCGGCGTTGATATCGCGATCAAACCAGTTCGTTCGTATGTTTACGGCGCGTTGGCTGCGCATCTTCTCGGTTACGTCGGCGCGCCGGACGAAACGAATCGCGAAGAGGCAAAGCAGTACACATTTTATCAAGGCGACGTCGAAGGAAAATCCAATATCGAAAAAACGATGGATGAATATCTTCGCGGCACCCCGGGCAAACGCGTTTTGCGCCGCAACGCAAAAGGCGTGATCGACGGCGTCGTCCGCGAAGAGTCGCCGCAACAGGGCGCGAATGTTTATCTCACGCTCGACGCGCGCATTCAATCGATCGCGGAAGAGGCGATTCGCGTGGTGCCCCGCGCCGCTGCGGTCGTTGTCGATCCAAACAACGGCAACATCCTTGCGATGGTTTCCGTGCCGTCGTTCGATCCGAATACTTTTGTTCCGAGCATTAAGGCAAAGGATTGGGAAGCCTTGCGAAAAGATGAAGCCAATCCCCTGGTCAATCGCGCGATCAGCGCGTTTCCTCCGGGTTCGACATTTAAAATTGTCACCGCGCTGGCTGGTCTGCGGAAGAATCTCGGGAACGCGCGCTTCAATTGCAGCGGCGGCGTCACTTACGGCGATCACTATTTCCACTGCTGGATCGGTTTTAAGGGCGGCGCGCACGGAACGCTCGGCCTCGAGGATGCGATCAAGGTGTCGTGCGATTCCTTCTTCTACCAATACGGAAACGCAGCCGGTATCGATTCGATCGATACTACCGGGGATCTGCTTGGGCTCGGCAAGGAATCGGGTGTCCGCCTAACCGGCGAACAAGCCGGCGTTTTGCCCGGCCCGGAATGGATGGCCATTCACAGTCCGCGCGAAAAATGGTCGCAGGCTTACACGGCGAATGTTTCCATCGGCCAGGGATACGATCTCGCTACTCCGCTGCAGATGGCGATGGCTTACGCAACCGTCGCCAACGGCGGCATCTCCTATTACCCGCGGCTGGTCGATAAAGTTCTAAATCAGGACGGCAGTCCGGTGTTGAATCGCGAGGGAAAGATCGCGGTCCCGCAAACTCCGAGAATTCACGCCGATCTCCGTAATGATTTTACCGCGGATCAAATCGATCTCGTTAGGCGCGGACTTTGGAAAGTGGTGAACGAAGACGGCGGCACCGGCCGGGTCGCGCGAATGAAGGACGTACAGGTGGCGGGCAAGACGGGCACTGCTGAGGTGATGTCGAATGGGAAGCCCGAAAATGTTGCCTGGTTCTGCTGCTTCGCCCCCTTTGATCATCCGAAATATGTCATTGCGGTAGCGGTGCAGGGCGCCTCTGGGCACGGCGGCACGGTTGCCGGCCCGATCGCGGCGCGCATTCTCGAGCGGACGCTCGCCATGGATGCAGGAAAATTTGAACCGGAACTGGCCTGGCTCGCGCCGGCACACAAACAAAATCCATTTCAACTGATCGCGGCTGTTGATTACAAAGATGCTGGTCCAAATGTCGGCAGCGATGACGAAGAGAATGCCGCCTCATCGCAAAACGCCGATGCGCAAATGGCGCCGGCTGGAGCTGATCCCGACGTTGAGCCGGCTCCGGATGCGCAAGGCCAGGTGGCGCAGGCACGCGCGCCGCGCGTAAGGCGCGCCCAGGCAGTCAATCCGCAGCCGACGCCGCGACCTAATTTCTTTCAGAGACTTTTTGGAGTCAAACGGCCGCCACAACCGGCGCCGCAACAACAGCCGTCGCCTGGTCGCCGGCCGCGCAGATAATTTTAAACCGCGCTTCAGGATGAAATTACAAATAACAATTTCAAATCTGAGCACTACCCCCTTGCAAATTTATGATAGACAAAGTGAAAAAAATTCTGGGACTTTCATCGCGCAAGACAGGCAACAAGCTTGTCGTGAGCGTGGAAAAACTCGAGCGCCGCGTGGCGTTGCTCGAAGGCGGACGATTGGAAGAATACAGCGTGGAGCGCAACAGCTCGCGCAACATCGTCGGCAGCGTTTACAAAGGGAAAGTTAAAAACATCGAGATGGGTTTGAAGGCGATGTTCGTCGACATCGGCTTCGAAAAAAATGCGTTCCTGCATTTCTGGGATGCGATTCCGGCGGCGCTCGATAGCAGCATCGAAGAAATCGATCGGCCGGAAAAACGCCGGCCGAAGAAGCGAATCACGCCGAAAGACATTCCGAATATTTATCCGGTTGGTTCCGATGTAATCGTGCAAGTGACGAAGGGACCGATCGGCACAAAAGGACCGCGCGTCACGACGAACCTGAGTTTTGCGGGCCGCTATCTGGTCTTGATGCCGTACAGCGATCGAAGCGGTATTTCGCGAAAAATCGAAGATCCGAAGGAGCGGACACGTCTCCGTAAGATTTTGCGGCAGCTGGATATTCCCGATGGAATCGGCGTGATCATTCGCACGGTCGGTGAAGGGCAACGCGCTCGATATTTTGTGCGCGATCTCAGTTTTCTCCTCGAACAATGGGCGCGCATCGAACGGAAAATTCAGGAGGATCCGGCGCCGGTGCGACTGTTCGAAGAACCGGATTTAGTCGAGCGCACGGTGCGCGATTTCCTGACCGAGGAGATCGACGAAGTGCTGGTGGACGATCGCGAAGCATCCGAACGCATGAGCGAAATGGTGGGACAAATTTCCCGTCGCGCGCGTAATCGCATTCATTTTTACGACGGCGCCACGCCAATCTTTGAAACCTTCGGCGTGCAAAAGCAGATCGACGATGCGTTTCATCGCCAGGTCTGGTTAAAGTGCGGCGGTTACATCGTGATCGATGAAACGGAAGCGCTCGTCGCTGTCGACGTGAACACCGGCCGCAATAAAGGCGGACGCGATGTGGAGAAAACAATTCTTCAAACAAATCTCGAGGCCGCGGATGAAATCGCGCGACAGCTTCGGCTTCGCAACATCGGCGGTTTGATCATTGGCGACTTCATCGACATGAAGAGCCGCCGGGATCAGCAGATGGTTTACAATTTGATGCGGGAACGATTGAAGCGCGACAAAGCGAGGACGCACGTGCTTCCACTTTCGGCGCTTGGTCTAATGGAGATGACCCGGCAGCGCGCCCAGGAAAGTTTGAGCGATTCCATTTACGAAAATTGCCCCTACTGCATGGGACGCGGGTTGGTCAAAACGCCGATGACCACGAGCGTGGAACTGCACCGCACGTTGAACGCGATCATGCGCAAATATCAGGACACGGTGCACGAGATTCGCGTGATCGTGAATCCGGAAGTCTTAAAGCGATTGAAACAAGAAGACGAAGAGCTCTTGGTCGAGATGGAGCGTCGGTACGCCGGGCGTTTGCTATTTCGCGGTGATCCCGCATTTCACCAGGAGAAATTCACCATTACCGATGCCAATTCCGGTGCGGAATTGAAGGTTTGAGGGTGCGAAGCTTGCAAAATTGTAAGGTTATGTAAGAGTCGCCGGCATCCGGGAATCCGTTGAAAAACGTAACCTAATCTCGGAGAAAGTGTCTTAACCCTTGTATGAGAAACATCGCGGGGAAGCTGATTTTGGTTGCTGTGACCATGGTTGCAGCCTCGGCGGCTTTTGCTGGTGGCGAAACGTATTCAAGTAAAGATAAGCAAACCGCTACGCCGCAGGCGTTCTGTGATTGGTATGCGAACCAGGAATGGAACGCTTCTCTTTGGGGCACGTACGCTTTTACCGGCACCGATTGGCCGGATGATCGTTATTTGGGCGTCGACCATGCGTGGGGTGGTGGTGGCGACTTTAAATTTTTCTTCGCACGCTATTTCGGTATTGGCGTGGAGGGTTTCGGAATAAATGCACGCGATACGGTCGGTGCTGCGCTTGGAACTTTGACTCTGCGTTATCCGGTGCCGTGCACACGCTTCGCGCCGTATGTCTATGTAGGTGGCGGAACCGTCTTCAATGGAAGTGAGATTGAAAATCACGGCGACGAGGGCGATCCGAATTTCTTTCGCACGATTCACAGCGCCGACGCCAAGGCCGTCGGTCAATTCGGCGGCGGCATCGAGATTCGTTTAACTCCGCATATCGGTCTCTTTCACGATTTTAATTGGAACATCGTTGACGGACACGACAACAATTTCGGGATGATTCGAACGGGCGTGAACTTCGCCTTCTAAATTTTCGAACGTCTCTTGTTTGTAACGCCGGGAACGCAGTCGTGTTCCCGAGCGTTTTCTTATTCGAGAAATGACGCGATCTCTGCGAGCGGCTTTCGCTTGATGTCAGGTACCGTCGCGTTTTCTGCCGGATGGCCAACCACCAGCAGCAGAAACGGTTTCTCATAGGCCGGACGTTTCAGGATTCGATTGAGAAATGCCATCGGACTCGGCGTGTGCGTGAGCGATACCAATCCGGTCGTGTGCACGGCTGCGATAAGCAGACCAGTCGCAATTCCCACCGATTCCGTCGCATAATAATGTTTGAACTTTTTCCCATTCGGCAGCATCCGATACGGCTGCGAAAAAATGGCGATCAGCCAGGGAGCGACTTCGAGAAATGGTTTTCGCCAATCGGTCCCGATGGGAGCCAGTGCCTCCAGCCATTCTGCGGGTGCGCGATGTTCGTAAAATTCTTTTTCTTCAGCTTCTGCGGCGATGCGGATCTCGCGCTTGATTTCCGGATCGCTGACCGCAACGAAATGCCACGGCTGCAGGTTTGCCCCGCTCGGAGCGCTCCCTGCGACGCGCAGACAACTCTCGATGATCTCGCGCGGGACAGGTCGCTCGGAGAAATCGCGCACGGTGCGTCGTTGTCGCATGTCACTCTCAAAATGCTGAACACGTTCCCATAATTGCTCGTTAGGCAAAGACGGTGATCGCTGGAGTGGGACAAATCGCTGAGTTTTCACAACACCCAGTCTACAATTCCATGCAAGCGTTTGCCATTCGGGCGCGGGGCGTGAAATTGTCTGGGATGTCTTTCGCCGAAATACTTGACGGTTTGCCGCTGAAGAAGTCGCCGCTGTTGCGGCGTTTCGAAGCGTTGCTCGCGCCGAAGAGCGATGCCGCCTTGGAAGAGATGGCTCAGCGTGCGCACGCCCTAACGCTGCAGAATTTCGGTCGAACCATGCGCCTGTTTGCGCCCCTTTATCTTTCCAATGAATGCATTAACAACTGCCGCTATTGCGGTTTCTCGCGTGATAATCCGATCCTGCGGGTGACGCTTGATCTCGATCAAGTGCGACGAGAAGCGTGCCATCTTGCTCGCGAAGGTTTTCGCCAAATTTTGCTCGTAGCCGGCGAACATCCGAAATTCGTTAGTCAAAATTATCTTGCTGACTGCGTGCGCGCACTCGCGCCCGATTTTTCTTCGATTTCGATCGAAGTCGGTCCAATGGAAACAGCGGATTACGTTCCGATTGTTCAAGCAGGCGCGGAAGGCCTGGTCGTCTATCAGGAAACTTATAATCGCGAAGTGTATGCAGAGATGCATACATCCGGACCGAAACGCGATTTTAATTGGAGACTCGATTGTGCGGAACGCGGTTATGCCGCGGGTTTTCGGCGGCTGGGGATCGGAGCGCTGATCGGACTCTGGCGTTGGCAGGAGGAAGCGATCGCGCTTGCTGCGCATGTCGATTATTTATTGAAGCGCTGCTGGCAGGCGCAGATCACTGTGAGCCTGCCGCGCCTTCGACCTGCTGCGGGCGAATTCCAGCCGCGCCATAGTATGAGCGATCGCGAGCTTGCTCAGCTTATCTGCGCGTTGCGCATTACATTTCCGCAGGTCGGAATCGTTTTGAGCACACGCGAAACCGAATCGTTGCGCGACACGCTTGTCTCGTTAGGCGTGACCATGATGAGCGCGGGCAGTCACACCGAACCGGGTGGCTACACGCGCCAAGGCCGAGATGATCTTCATCTGACCGTCCGCGGTCGGATTGTGGCGCCGGAATTTCACAATGGCGCCGACGAAATTGCGACCGGACAGTTTGAGATTAGCGACGAACGTTCCGCCGGCGAAATTGCGAACCAATTGCGCGAGCGTGGCTACGAGCCGGTTTGGAAAGATTGGGATCAGGTGTTGTCGACGGTATGACGATCTCATTAAACGGCGAACAAACCGAGACGCGGGGAGCGAGCACAATCGAGGAATTGGTTTTGCGTTTCGATTTGCCGCCACAAGCAGTCTTGATCGAGCACAATGGCCTCGCCCTTCATCGGCACGAATGGCCTAACAAGTCGCTCGCGGAAGGGGATAGGATCGAATTCATCCGTGTCGTTGCCGGCGGCTGATCTGGGGAACGCACGCGCCTTCGCGTGCTCGTTGCGGCGCCTCGCCGCGACGGACTTTTAAATTCCAACTTCGTCAGAAAAAAGTTCGCGATGGCGAGGCGCCATCGCCAGCACGCGAGGCGCGTGCGCTCCTCAGATTAGCGCGATGAAGTCGCCAAGCGGAGTCCAAGAAATACGAAGACCGATCCGACAGTGCGATTCAAAATATTGGCGACCGTGGTGCTGCCGCGTAATCGCTCGCTGAATACCGCTGCGAACCAGGCGAGGATCAAACACCAAATTGTTCCCGTGGTAACAAACGTTAAACCCAGTGTGATGAACGCAGGAATTTTCATTGGTGAATTGGGATCAATAAATTGCGGCAGGAACGCGAGAAAGAAGAGAGCGACTTTGGGATTGAGCAAATTAGTGATGATACCCTGACGGAAGGCGGCCGCCGTTTCGCTACTGCGGAAATGTGAGGGAACATGCAGCTCGCGCGCTCGACTCAGAATCATTCGAATGCCCAGGTAAACCAGATACGCGCCTCCGATAAACTTTACGGTCGTGAAAGCGACAGCGGACGCGGCCAGAAACGCGGAAAGTCCAAGCGCGGCGGCGATCGTGTGGCAAACGCTGCCGAGGGTAATTCCGAGCGCCGATGCGATTCCGGCTCGACGTCCTTGCGCGATACTTCGGCCAATTATGTAGGCAGTGTCGGGCCCGGGCATGAGATTAAGCAAAATGCCGGTGGTGAGAAAAAGCGTGAAGTTATGAATTCCGAACATCGGCTACAGATAGCTCTGGTCGTTAGGCGACCGCCTTTACCACCACGCGCATCCCGTCGGTTTGCACGACGCTGATCGGAGTTTCGGAGGAAATAAATTCCCCTTCCGTCACGACATCGACGACATGATTTTCGAAACGCGCCTTGCCGCTCGGCCGCAAAGTCGTGATCGCGATGCCGCGCATTCCCGGAGAAATTGCGAGTGCTGTCGCAAACTCGCGCGGTGCGCCAGACAACGAAGGGCCGGGCGGATTTACACGCATGAGCGCGAAACGGCGATACAGATTCGTCTTCGGCAAATAGCGGGCCAGCACGGCGGCGATGATCCAAGCAGCGACTATCGCAATCGAAAGATTAAGCAAAGGGATCGTGAGCATCCGGCCCGTAGGGAAAAAAGTTTGGCCTGGATAACGATCGATCATGGCCCAGAGGAGCGAAGCCAGAATGAAGAAGACTCCGGCTACACCGAAGACAATTGTGGAATGGCCGAAGAAAAGAATCTCGATGACGAGCAGGACCAATCCGAGAACGAATAATCCCACGACTTCCCAGCCGGCTAATCCAGCGAGGTAATGGCCAAGAAAAAATAGCGCGAAGCAAATTATCGAAATTGTTCCCGGCAATCCGAAACCAGGAACTTTGAATTCGATGTACGCGCCAACGATTCCGCCGAGAAGCAGCAATGGCGCGAGCTTGGTAATCCAAAACGCAAGCTGCTCGAATCCGGTCGGATCGAGCTGCGACTTGTTCACCCTTCAATCCGGCTTTGTGCATCAAATCTTCAAGAGAATCTGCGATTCCATCCGCGAGAACGGGCTTGCCGTTGATTCGTTCGGTGGCGTCCTGCGCATTGAGTGTGAGGAGCGACCCTTTGGCGTGAATGACGTGATCGCCGATTTTTACTTCCTTATCTTTGTTGATGAATGCTTCAGCGATATCGGGGTTGTGTCCGTTGCGAATGGCGGAGCCGCGCATGAGCGCTGACCAATAGGAGACCGTTTTGTCGCTGGCGGTCGGTGGAAGATCTTCGCCCGTCGCGAGCACCGGAGCAGCGGCGCCGATCGCACTTACCGGCGCCATGTAAATGTGTTTGGTGGCCAGTGCGATGAGCGCGCCCGCCGAACCGGCGTTGGTATTGATGAAAGTGTAGGTCGGAATGGTTGCGTGATTGAGAATCTCGGTGATCTCTTCCGCGCTATCGAGCCGGCCGCCGTATGTGTTCATCTCGAAAATGATCGCGGCCGCTCCTGCGTTTTCCGCCGTCTTGCTGGCGCGGCGAATAAAGAGGACGAGCGATTGCGAAACTTCACCGCGCATCGGCACGACCACGGTTTCTCCCGGGCGAATGGCATCACCGGCGGCGCTGACGTTCACTGCCGTGGCGAGAACGAGGGAGAACAAGGCGAAGCGAATAATTTTCATTTCATTGATATTTTTGCATCGCGCGAGGCTGCAAACGAGCGAAAAGTGGAATGCGCCATGGGCATGATTCCGTCACAGAACATCGAGCAAATCGCTGCCGCCAACGACATCGTGGAGGTGATCGGCTCATATTTTCCGCTCAAGCGCGCGGGAACGAATTTCAAGGCGCTCTGCCCGTTTCATCAGGAGAAAACTCCTTCGTTCACCGTAAGCCCGAGCCGGCAAACGTTTCACTGTTTCGGCTGCGGGGCCGGCGGAAGCGTTTTCCGTTTCGTCATGGATTACGAGCACGTCGATTTTCCATCGGCGGTGCGCAAGCTCGCCGCGCGTGCGGGAGTTCCGGTGATCGAAGAGCGCGGAACTGGCGGCGGTGAGGACGATCGTCAACACGAGACACGGCGAACATTGTTGAAGCTGCACGCGGAAGCAGCGGAATGGTTTCAGCAAAACCTGCTCAAGAAAGATTTTGGGGAACCGGCGCGCAGTTATCTGAAAGAACGCGGCATCGATCGCAAGATCGCGGGCAACTGGCAGCTCGGTTTTGCGCCCGATAGCTGGGATGCATTCTTAAAGTGGGCGCTCGATCAGGGATATCGCCGCGCGCAAATTTTGCAGAGCGGCCTGGTAAAATTACGCGATGAGACGCGCACCGATGGTGAAGTCTACGATCGTTTCCGCGGCCGAATCATGTTCCCGATTTGCAACGATGTCGGCGAAGTCATCGCTTTCAGCGGCCGGGTGCTGGAAAAAAATGCCGAGACCGCGAAGTATTTAAATTCACCGGACACGCCGCTTTTCCGAAAAGGGAATATTCTGTTCGGCCTGCATAAGACGAAACGTGCATTGATCGAAGCCAATTGCGCGATTGTTTGCGAAGGCCAGCTCGATTTGATCACGCTTTTTGAAGCGGGGATCGCGAATGTGGTGGCGCCGCAGGGCACTGCGTTTACGGAGCAGCAGGCGCGGATTTTGAAACGGTTCGTGAGCGAAGTCGTCCTTTGTTTCGATGCCGACGCCGCCGGACAGAAAGCAGCGGAGCGTTCACTCGATGCACTTTTGCAAAATGATCTCATCATTCGTGTAGCGGAAATGCCGGCCGGCGAAGATCCCGACTCGTTAGTCCGAAGGAAGGGCCGCGAGGAATTCGAAAAGCGAATAAGTAATGCGCAAGATTTCTTCGATTACTGGATCGAACGGGAAACGGGAAAACAAAATCTCAACTCGTTAGGCGCAAAGATGCAGTTGGCTCGCGCGCTGGCGCAGACGGTTGGTCGTGTGCAGGATCCGTTCATGCGAGGGGAAGTGGTGAGTAAAGCGAGTGCGCGCCTCGGCGTGACGGTAGCGGAATTTGAAACGCTGCTCCCTCAACCCACCCGTGAATATGGGCGGGCGCCGAAGAATTCTCGTCCCGCGGCTGCGCCGATGCCGCGGCATGAGGTAGCGATGTTGTGCCTGCTTGCCTTGCGCGACGAAGAGGCGCGGGGTTACTTGCTGGCACAGGATTGGCGCGAGGTTCTGGAACAGACCGCGGACTCCGATCTGCTGGCGCGCATCCTGGAGTCGAAGATTCAGCCTAACGACCCCGCGTCATTGAACGCCTTCATGGCGCAGCTTTCGTCCGACGAAGAGGCGCTCGTCTCTTCCTGGCTTATGCAAAAGAAGCCGACGAATGCTTTGGCTGTAGCGCAGGATTGGTGGAGAGGTTTGCGCCAGGCGAGCTTACGGCGTGAATTACAGGCCGCGAAGGATCGCATGAAGCTGGCGCAAACGACCCCCGGAGAAGTCCTGCATTTGCAGAAAGAAATTCTTGACCTGCAAGAACAGCTCCGCGACGTTTCCCAGCTTTTGCCGCCCGTATCCTCGATAATTAAGTAAGAAGCCGGGTGAGGGAAGCGAACAGCTTCATCGATTCCTCAAAATCATAAACTTTGGATTCGAAACGAAAAAGAAGAACGGTGAGTAATTCCAAGAAGGCGCCGAAACAGAAACGCGCTGTTCGGCCGGCGCGGGTGAAGCTCTCGGCACCGCGTGGTCGTCCGCCCGGGCACAAGACTCGCTCTGCAAAAGTTGTTGAGCCGGGCCCAAAAAAGCAAAAACGAAATGCGCGCAAAGTGAAAGGTTCGGATAAAAATGCGCCGGCATGGGCGGCGCAACCAGTCGCTGATGTCCAGGCGCGCATTCGCGAGCTAATCAAACTGGCGAAGGAGCAAGGCTATCTCACCTTCGATGATCTTAACGAGGCGTTGCCTGAAGGGGTGACCGATGCGGATGAGCTCGATGCCATCCTGACGCGATTGCGCCGCATGGAGATCGACATCATCGAAGCTTCCGAGGTCGATCGTTACAAGGACGGAAAGAAAGACGCGGAAGAGGAAGAAGAAAAGCCGGAAGCCAAGCTCGATATTCTCGACGACCCGGTGCGGATGTATCTCAAGCAGATGGGGCAGGTCCCGCTGCTTACGCGCGAACAGGAAGTCGAGATTTCAAAACGTATCGAGGAAGCGGAAAATATGGTGCAACGCCATATCCACCGTTTTGGCTTTATTGCTCGTGCCCATCTCGATTTGGCGGACAAACTGACGGAAGGCCGCGAGCGATTCGATCGCGTAATTCTCGATAAGAAAATTGAGAGCCGCGAACGATACATGAAAATGCTGCCGCGGCTTTGCAAACAAGTAGGGAAGCTCAGCGAGACTCTCACCCATGAATACGCGCAACTACTGAAGGGATCGAGCAAACGCGGCACGAAGAAAGACAAACAATTCCAAAAGGGCGTGAATGCGCTGCAAAAGCTCTATCCGAAATTTTATTTCAAACAGAAGGTTACTGAGGAATTCGTTCACCTGGCGGATGAACATTTCCGCGTCATCGCCATAGCGCAGGCCGAGAGCAGCAAACGCCCGCGCGGGAACGGCGCCACGTCGGCGGGCGGTTCGAAAGTGCGCGAGCTTGAGGGCATGCTTTGGCTGACGGTGGACGAATACTCGGAGCAATATCAGGCGCTGAAAGGTTGGTTGCGCAAAGCGCTTCGTGCCAAAACCGAAATGGTGGAGGCAAATCTGCGCCTCGTCATTTCCATCGCCAAAAAATATACCAATCGTGGGCTGTCATTTCTCGATCTCATTCAGGAAGGCAACATGGGATTGATGAAGGCGGTTGAAAAATTCGAGTACCGCCGCGGCTACAAGTTTTCCACTTATGCGACGTGGTGGATTCGGCAGGCGATCACTCGATCGATTGCGGATCAGGCGCGAACGATTCGTATTCCCGTGCACATGATTGAAACGATCAACAAGCTCATGCGTGTGCAAAAGCAGCTCGTCCAGGAATATGGACGGGAGCCGAGTCCCGAAGAAGTGGCGGAGGAAATTTTGCTGCCGGTTGATCGCGTGCGTGCGGTGCTGAAGATGGCGCAGCAGCCGATTTCGCTGCAATCGCCAGTGGGCGAGAGCGAGGAAACGAATTTCGGCGACTTCATCGAAGACAAAGGCGCGGAAAATCCGAGCGACATGACCGCCATCGTGTTGCTAAAGGAGAAAATTAAGGATGTGCTCGAGACGTTAACCGAGCGCGAGCGCCAGGTTCTCGAACAACGTTTTGGTTTGGTGGATGGCTACAGTCGCACCCTTGAAGAAGTCGGCCGGCAATTTCGGGTGACGCGCGAACGAATTCGCCAGATCGAGGCGAAGGCATTGCGCAAGATGCGGCATCCGACGCGTATCCGGCAGCTCGAAGGTTTCCTCGAAGCGGCCGAAACGTAACAAAAATTGAGCTGACCGTTTGTCGCGATCAGCTCAAAATTTTGTCGGTGAATTGCCGTTGTTATCGGACCCGTCGGCCACGGTAAACTCTATGACCACGGTGCCAGTAATAAGGCCGGCTGTGGTAACGATACCCAACTGAATAATACGGCCGATAATATCCGTAGGGATAATATCCCGGATATCCATAGGCGTAATAACCCGGGTAGCCACATCCGCCGTAATAACCGAAGCCGATCGGGAAACCGATTCCAACCGAAACGAAGGTTCGCGCCTCCGTGCGCGGCGTTGCTGCGAAAGCAAATCCAACTGCCACCAAAACGATCAGAAGAAGTTTTTTCATTTTGTTCCAGTTCCTTTAGCTATGTTTACGTTTCTCCAATAATAAGTCTGACGCGATTTTTTTCAATTTATTCAGGCTCATCTTTCGCTCGATTAGCCGGATAACCGCTGATGCAAACGTCACTGCCGATCCGTTCGTAGCGCATTTTTTCCAAACGGAGAGCATCCCCGGTCGAGTCTGCGCCTTTGCCGGGAAACGCAACCGCAGGCCCGCCCGTGAGAAGTGGCGCTAAATAGATTTGCACCTTGTCGATCAAGCGCGCATCGAGCGCCTGCGAGAGGATTTGCCCACCGCCTTCAAGCAATACGCTGGTGATTTCTTTTTCTCCCAGCTCTTTCAGCACCGATTCCAATGTTTGATTGCGGAATATCAGCGTGCGATCGACGTGCCGATCGGTAAACAATTTCGCGTCGCGCGGCAGTTTTCCGGAACGAGTAAGAACTACGCGCCACGGTTGCCGCGTTGTCTTCGCGCCTCGAATTGTCAGGCGTGGATCGTCACGCCGCAATGTTTCGGCACCGATCAGGATTGCATCGACTTGCGCGCGAAGTGCATGTGCGTGCCGCCGCGATGCTGGACTGGTTAGCCATCTCGACTCGTTAGGCGGTCGCGTCAAACGTCCGTCGAGACTCATCCCGCACTTTGCGATGACAAAGGGCTCCCGCGTTTGAATCCACTTATTGAAACTCTCGTTAATCGCTGTGCATTCCTCGCGTAGCACACCGTCGCGCACCTGCACTCCCGCTTCCTGCAATTCCGTAATCCCCCGTCCCGCGTGTCGCGGATTTGGATCGGTGGCGCCGATTACAACTTGTTTAATTCCTGCAGCAACGATGGCTTCCGTGCATGGCGGCGTCCGACCGGCTGTCGAACAGGGCTCCAAAGTAACGTAAAGTTCAGCGTCCTTCGGCACCGCTCCATGAAGTTGTGCAAGGCATTCAATCTCCGCGTGGGGAAGACCAGCGCCCCGATGATGACCGCGCGACACTATCTTTCCGTTCGCAACGAGAAGCGCTCCGACGGCTGGGTTGGGGCTGGTTTGTCCCAGGCCTTTCCTTGCTTCGGCCAACGCCGCGTGCATAAAAAATTCCGGGCCACAGAGTACCGCTCATCGCACGAATATAATGTCGAATACGGCGAATTTACATCACGCCGTTTTGTCCCAATTCAAACTCCTTGTGATGATTAATTGTTGTGTCAAAATTTCACATTGCGTCGATGGAATCCTTTGCTTCCGAGTTTCTTTAAGCCTCAAATTTCCAAGCAATTACAAACCGAAAGCAGCAGGATCTGAGGCGCGGCATTGCAGTCGCTTAAATATTTGCCAAACAATTTTAACACGAAAGGAAATCTATGAGTTTAATTCGTTATCAAACACCTACCATGGCGGCTTGGCCGTCGCTCGATCGCTGGGCTAATTTGCGAGACGAGATGAGCGACATCCTCGAGTTGCCATTTTGGTCGAACTTCGGTCGCCAGGCACAACTCTTTAACGGTTGGAGTCCCGCGCTCGATCTTTATCAGAACAACGACAATGTAGTCGCTGTTGTTGAACTTCCCGGTATGCGGAAGGAGGACATCGAAATCTCGCTTCACGATGGCACGCTGACTATCAGCGGCGAGCGTGAAAGCACCACGACGAATGGCGAGAACGCCGAACGCACGGAGCGTTTTTCCGGAAAATTCCGTCGCAGTATCACACTGCCGACGCGAGTCGACGCCGGGAAAGTGAGCGCGACTTACAAAGACGGGATTCTGACGGTGACACTTCCGAAAGCGGAGGAAGCCAAGCCGAAGCAAATCAAAGTTAACGTCAGCTAATCCTAAGGAGGAAGAAAATTATGAATACTTTAGTTCGTGATGATCGAAGCAACGAGCGCGCGCAGCGCGAGCAGTTTGTCGCGCCTTCTGCGAGCGTGCTCGAGAACAACGATGGTTACACGTTGCAGGTGGAAATGCCGGGCGTGAACAAGGATGGTCTTGAGATCTCGGTGGAAAATAACCAGCTCACGATTACGGGACGTCGTTCGATCCCGAACATCGACGGCACGGTTCTCCATCGTGAGTCACGCACGGAAAATTTCCGGCGCACGTTCGAGTTGGATCCGTCGATCGATAGTGGAAAGATTAACGCAAAGATCGATCAGGGCGTGGTCACGCTACATCTGCCGAAGGCAGAACACGTGAAACCGCGCAAGATCACGGTTTCGTAATCGAAATCGAATTTTTGATCCGTGAGCCGCAGTCCGAAAGGGGCTGCGGCTCTTTTTGCGCGCGCAAGACGACATCTTCGATAACCTTTTTTGAGTTGTAGCGGAAAAAAGCGAATTGCCAAAAGCCGTTCGTTAGGATTGAATCGCGCAGTCAACCCTGAGGAACAATCCAAATGAAAATCGCGAAAATCACGTCCCTTCTGTTGGTGCTAGCCGCGTCTACGACACTCGCCCGCAGCCCGTTCGATGTTCCTTTTAAACTTTCCGATTTGCCGCGACCGACGACCACTGCCGCGCCATCCGGTGCGCCGGCGGTTTATCCTTTCGAGTTTCGAACGATCGATGGCTCCGGCAATAATCCCATTGATCCACTTCGCGGCGCCGCAGGCACGCCGCTCCTTCGTCTGATGGCTCCCGATTACGCCGACGGCGTGGGTGCGCCGGCGGGCGTTGGTCAGAAAAGCGCGCGAGAGATCAGCAACCTGGTCGTCGCGCAAGAACATGACGTCCCGAGTCCCGCGCATACGTCCGATTATCTCTGGCAGTGGGGACAGTTCATTGATCACGACATGGACCTGACACCGGCCGCGAGCCCCCTCGAGCTTTTCAATATTCCAGTGCCAATTGGCGATCCGCAGTTCGACCCGCTCGGCACCGGTACGCAAACCATCGAGCTCGACCGTTCGCTCTATCAGATGATCGATGGCGTTCGCCAGCAGATGAATGCCGACACGGCGTTCATCGACGCGTCGCAGGTTTACGGCTCGGATGTAGCCCGCGCCATGGAACTGCGCACGCTGGATGGCACCGGCCGTTTGAAAACAAGTGCGGGCAATTTGCTGCCCTACAACGTGAACGGTTTCCCCAACGCACCTTCCACCGATCCGAGCTACTTCCTCGCCGGAGATGTGCGGGCTAACGAACAAGTAGGCCTGACTGCGATTCAGACTCTTTTCGTGCGCGAACATAATTACTGGGCCGGCGTGATCGCGCAGAGCCTGCGGGCCCCCGATGAAGACACCATCTATCATCGTGCCCGTGCCATGGTCGGAGCCGAGATGCAGATCGTCACCTATCGGGAATTTCTTCCGCTCTTGCTGGGTCCGAATGCGCTTCCGCCTTACACTGGCTATCAGCCGACGGTTAATCCTGGAATCTCCAACGTTTTCTCCACCGCAGCGTATCGCGTGGGGCACACCATGCTTTCACCAACGCTCCGCCGGCTTGATGCGAATTTCGTATCGATCGGCGACCTCAGTCTCGCGTCATCATTTTTCAATCCAATCGAGATAAGCGTTCCCGGCATTGAGCCGTATCTTCGCGGTCTGGCGAAGCAAGTCGATCAGGAGGTGGATTGCTACCTCGTGGATGGCGTGCGCAATTTCCTCTTCGGTCCTCCCGGCGCGGGTGGATTCGATCTCGCCTCTTTGAATATTCAACGTGGGCGAGATCATGGTCTGCCTCGTTATAACGTCGCGCGTCAAGGTTTTGGTCTCGCGCCGAAGGCGACCTTTGCAGACGTAACATCCGATCTCGAACTGCAAGCCAAGCTCGCCGCTGCTTATGCTTCGCCGGACGACATGGATGTCTGGGTCGGCGGACTGGCCGAGGATCATGTGAACGGCGGCCTTGTCGGCGAATTTTTCTTTACCGTTTTGCGCGATCAATTTACCCGCCTGCGCGATGGCGATCGCTTTTGGTATCAGACGTATCTTCCGCCGGGTCTCGTGCAGAAGCTGGAGAGCCAAACTTTGAGTGATATTGTGAAGCGCAACACACCGATCGGTCGCGGGCTGCGACCCGACGTCTTCACCTATACCGAGACTCGGTAGACAATCACTCGTATCAGTTCGTTACTTTTCTGCTTGGCGCGGCGAGCGGGCCGACGTACCTAAGGAGCGCATTATGGCCTCCAAAACAGAAGAAAAACCTGCCGTCGATAAAGTCACGGCTGCGCGAAATAAAAATCTCGATCTCGCCATTCAGCAGATCGCCAAGGATTATGGCGACGGCGCGATCATGCGACTCGGCGACGATCAGATCGTCGACATCGATGTCATCCCCACCGGAAATATTTTGATCGATCGTGCGCTCGGCGTCGGCGGTTTTCCGCGCGGCCGGGTCGTTGAAGTTTTCGGACCGGAATCTTCCGGTAAAACGACGCTGACTCTGACCGTGATCGCGCAGGCGCAAAAACGCGGTGGTCTCGCTGCGTTCATCGATGTCGAGCACGCGCTCGATCCGCAGTATGCGCGGAGACTCGGCGTGAATCTCGACGATCTACTCGTCTCGCAACCAAATTCCGGCGAAGAAGCGCTCCGTATTTGCGAGACGCTCGTTCGCTCAAACGCACTCGATGTCATCGTCATCGATTCGGTCGCCGCGCTCGTGACGAAGGCGGAACTCGAAGGCGAAATCGGTGACGTTACGGTCGGCGCGCAGGCACGATTGATGAGTGCTGCCTTGCGCAAACTTACCTCGCTCATTTCCAAAGCACGCACGTGTTGCGTTTTCACGAACCAGATCCGCGAAAAAATCGGCGTGATGTTTGGTAATCCCGAAACAACTCCGGGTGGTAAGGCGCTGAAATTTTACGCTAGCGTGCGCGTGGACATTCGTCGCATCGGCGCGATCAAGCAGACCGATGGCGTCGTCACCGGAAATCGCACGCGCGTAAAAATCGTGAAGAACAAGGTCGCGCCGCCATTCACCGAAGCCGAATTCGACATCATGTATAACGAGGGAATTTCTTCGACGGGTGCATTGCTCGATCTCGCGCTCGAACAACAAATCGTCGAGAAACGCGGTTCGTGGTTGAATTACAAGGGGACGCAACTGGCGCAGGGTCGCGACGCCGCGAAAGAGGCGTTGAAGAATGATCCCGCTCTCTACGAAGAGATCGAGACCGCAGTCAAAGCCAAGCTCGAGGAAGATAAAAGTTAAGGCAACGCCGCTGTTCGGTTGCGGCGAAACGTCTTCACCAAATTTCTTTCCGAGCGCCGTGAGATATTTTTCGATCGTGCCGCTTTGTCCAAAGACGAAGCGCGACATGAATCTGAAAAGTATGTTTGAAACTTCACCTGCTTCGGTGATTTGAACGCGGGTGCCGTCTGCGTCTTTCGCGAAAACGTAGGTCCAAGTCCCCGAATAGCCGAGATCCAGATCGGCGATGCGAGTAACGATTCTCTTACCCGGCTGGTCTTCAACCAGATCGTACGTAGTCGCGCCATGCTTCGTGTGTTCGCGAAACTGAACGTGATTGTCCGCCGTAGCGATCATCTCCACGCGCTCCAGATCGGCGCGCCAACTCGGCGCTGTCTTAAAATCCCGAACGGTCTGGTAAATTTCATCCGGCGATCGATGAAGGATTATTTCGCGGGATACGACATGCTTTCTCGGCAGCGCTGCGCCAATAAGGAGAATTACTGCGACGATTGCGAAAACGAAAACTGCTGCGATGAGGACCAGTTTCATCCTGGTTGTTTCATTTGCCGTGCTGCCCGCGCGAGAAGTTGAAGCCCTCGCAGGGCGGCCCCGCGTTCTTGAGCATTGAGGCGCTTCAATAATTCTCGGACGCGATCCTTATCCAAGACCGATGTAGACGCAGTGGCTTCCGCGCCCCGAGCTGTCAGACGCAACTCCCGTTGTCGCCTGTCCGAACACGATGGTTTACTCGTCAGGTAACCGAGACGACTGAGCCGCGAAATAGCAGCGGAAAGGGTGGACGCTGCCACACCGAGATGGGCCGCCAGCGCACGGGGACTTATTGGATTCTCGAGGTCGAGATGGACGAGGATGGAGGCATCGTGAGATGAAAGGTCCCACGCAGTAGATGCGGCGCGCACATGATCGACGTGGCACGCGATGTAAATTTGCGGGAAGAGCCGCTGGACTTCAAAAATAGCTTCAGGGCGCATACGCTCATCGTCGAAGCCGAAAATCGTTCGTCAACCCGAACGGTTGTTTGCCGGCCAACATTTCCATTTGGAGATTTTCTCTGGCTCCATCACTGTGACCTGCAATGACCTCGGCCCAAATTCGGCAATCCTTTCTCGATTTCTTCCGCGAGAAACAGCACACCATCGTGCCCTCGTCATCGCTCCTGCCGGACGCGCCGAATTTGCTCTTCACCAATGCCGGCATGAACCAATTCGTGCCGATCTTCCTCGGTCAGCAAAAACCTTCGTGGAATCCGCCGCGCGTGGCCGACACGCAGAAATGCATTCGCGCCGGTGGCAAACACAACGATCTCGAAGACGTCGGCCTCGACACCTATCACCACACATTTTTCGAAATGCTCGGCAACTGGAGCTTCGGCGATTATTTCAAAAAAGAAGCGATCGAATGGGCGTGGGAATTGGTCGTTAGGCGCTGGGGTCTTCCGCCGCAGCGCCTTTACGCCACCGTTTACAAACCCGGGCCTGACGAGCCGAGCGAGTTTGATCAGGAAGCGCACGATCACTGGGCACGCTTGTTTCGCGAAGCCGATCTCGACCCCGCGATCCACATCGTTAACGGAAACAAGAAGGATAATTTCTGGATGATGGGCGACACCGGCCCATGCGGTCCCTGTTCCGAACTGCACGTCGATCTTACGCCGGATGGCGACACGCGCGGTGCGCTCGTGAATCAGGACGATCCGCGCTGCATCGAGATTTGGAATCTGGTTTTCATTCAGTTCAACGCCGACGCCGATGGCAATTTTACGCCGCTGCCGCAGCGACATGTCGATACCGGGATGGGATTTCGAGCGCGCGGTTGCGATTATTCAGGGAACAAAAAACTTCACTGATTTTTCCGGCACCATCTCAAACTACGAGACCGACGTTTTCCGCCCAATCTTCGATGAGATCGAAAAACTCAGCGGGAAGAAATACGGATCGACATTGCCAAAGTGGAGGACAGGCTTCCAGCCTGTCTCGGCCGGCAGGCTTCCAGCCTGTCGAAAAAGGACGGGCAAGATGCCCATCTGCCGGGACAGGCAGGATGTCTAACCTCCGAACAGGAGAAAATCGACATCGCATTCCGTGTGATTGCGGATCACATCCGCACGCTAACGTTTGCAATCGCCGACGGAATCATTCCGTCGAACGAAGGCCGCGGTTATGTCTTGCGCCGGATTCTTCGTCGCGCCGTGCGCTACGGGCGGACGCTTGGATTTCACGAACCATTTTTCTTCAAACTGGTGGATGTGGTTGCGCTCACGCTTGGTGAAGTCTTTCCCGAAGTCCGGAATAATCAGTCCCGCGTTAAAGAGACGATCGCGCGCGAAGAAGACTCTTTCAATAGAACGCTGGACAAAGGCATTGATTTGTTCGAACGCGAGGTCGGGCGCATTCTGGGGAGCGCACGCGACTCGCGTGCCGTTTCCGGCGACTCGCCGGAAACCTCTTCGCTCGCAGCGCAAATAAAGTACGCCAAGCGCCGACTTCCACATTTCGAACGTCCATGGGGCAAATACGCCGTCGCCTTTAGCACACACGGGCGACAGCAACTCTCCGAAGAGGAGCGTGATATTGTCCTCGAGTGCATTCTTTTTCCGGCGAAACAAAATCATTTCGAGCTCTATGTCGCCTGCGTAATGCCGGATCATGTGCATCTGCTTCTTGAGCCGCAAGTCCGCGAACAGGATGCCAAAGGCGATCCGGTTTTTTATTCGCTGACCGAAATATTACAGAATATCAAATCGGTTTCCGCGCATCGGATCAACAAGAGTCGGAGCGCGAGTGGGCCCGTCTGGGAAAAAGAATCGTTTGACCGTTTGATTCGATCGGAGAGCGATCTGCAGGAAAAATATCTCTATATCGCGGGCAATCCGTGGGCGGCGGGAGTCGCGGCTCCCGGGAGTGATTATCGATGGTTGTGGACGTGGGATGTGGAGATTGGGATGAAGAAGGCGTCCGGCGAGTCGCCGGACGCGGCACGCGAGTCGCGTGCGCTCCCCAGCATTTCTGGCGCGTTCGCATTTCGGCTTTATGACGAGCAGGGATTTCCGCTCGACCTGACTCAGTTGATGGCACGAGAGCGTGGCTTGAGTGTTGATGTCGCTGGTTTTGAGAAATTGATGGACGAACAGCGTTCCCGCGCGCGCGCTGCTCAAAAGAAAGCGGCACTTACTGTTCAGCACACTGGTGTACTTTGAGACAAAATTCATCGGATATGACTGCCTGAAAGCAGATGATGCACGTCTATGTAACGTTGTTGAGAAGATTCGGAGGAATTGGGAGTGGTGATATATGGGCAATCGTTGATGTATCGCCGTTTTACGCGGAGATGGGCGGTCAGGTCGGAGATACGGGTGAATTGAGATTTGTTGAAGATGGCAAGATTTCTGGAAATCGTTAATACGCTGAAGCAGGGCGGTACGTTCTATTTAAAGCTTGCCGATACGGAGGGTTTCGACTGGTCTCCTGGTCAGCGCCAGTTACGAACTGAGCGTTGATGCGCCGCGTCGCCGCGCGATCGAGCGACACCATACCGTCACACATATTTTGCACTGGGCGCTGCACGAACTCGTTAGTCGCGAGGCGGTGCAGAAGGGAAGCTACGTGGGACCGGAGAAGTTGACGTTCGATTTTTCGAGCGCGGCGCTGACGAAGAAGCAGGTGCGTGATCTCGAGAAAATGGTGAACGAGAAGGTCGCGGAGAACGCGGCGGTTTCGTGGACCGAAGTTCCCTACGTAGAAGCGAAGAAGCGCTCCGATATTCAGCAATTCTTTGGTGACAAGTATGGCGACGTCGTGCGCGTCGTGCAGATCGGCGGCGGCCCTAACGAGTTGAATGGATACTCCATGGAACTCTGCGGCGGCACGCATGTGCGCGCGACGGGAGAGATTGGTGCGTTCCGCATCGTGCGCGAAGAAGCGATCGCGGCGGGTATTCGAAGAATTGAAGCGGTTGCGGGTGGCGCGGCGAAAGAATGGGCGATGAACGAGGCGAAGCGGCAGGAAGAAAAGTTCCAGACTCTCGGGCGGAAGAAATCTGGCATCGCGGCGCTGCCGGCGTTCACAGATGACGCCGAAGCGAACTGTGATGCTGCAACAGATCGATGCGCGGGCGGCGCACTTGGAAAAATTGGAAGCGGAAGTTCGCGATTGGGAAAAGCAGAATGCGAAAGCAAACGAAGCGAATCTGCGAAGTCGCGCAGCGGCGATCGCGAAAGAGCTCGCGGAATCGCATGCTGGAAAGAAGTCGTTAGTCGCGCAGGTGGCGGATGGCGATGGAAAATTGCTGCAGGCGGTTGCGGATTCGCTCAAAACGAAATTCAACGGCCCGATCTTTCTGGCGGGTGCGACGGATGGAACCGTTGCCTTAATTGCATCCGTTCCGAATGAGCTCGTTTCGAAAATTCCCGCAAACAAATTAATTCAGGAAGTCGCGCCGATTGTCGGTGGCAAAGGCGGTGGCCGGCCAGAAAACGCGCGGGGTGCCGGTACGGATGTCGCGAAAATCGAAGAAGCTCTCGCCAGCGCGCGCGCCTTTTTTGAATAGAAAAAACCGTGAAGAGAACAGCGTCGGGTAGGTGCCGCTGTCGGTGAGTCCGATGAAGTCGCTTTCCCGGTATGCGTTCAGTTGGTTGATCGGCGTTCTCGTTTTCATTCTCGTTTGTGCGGGCATTAACAAGTTCTTCCCGCGGCCAGTGAATTGGATTTCGCTCAAGGTGCACCGATTTACCGAGAAGAAGGATGACGTCGATATCGTCTTTATCGGATCGAGCAGGAGTTATCATGGGATTGCGCCAAAGGTTTTCGATCAAACGCTGCTCGCGAGTGGCCACGAATGGCGGTCTTTCAACATGGCGATGGATGGGATGACCACGGCGGAAAGTTTCGCCATGGTGCGACGGCTGCTCGCGTTGCATCCGCGAAAACTTAAGTTCATTTTTTTTGAAACTCAGTCCGTCATCACGGCAGGCACTCCGACTGGGGACCAGAAGGTGACGGAGCGAGACGTTTATTGGCGCGATTGGGAATCGCTGCTGTCCGGTTTCCGGATGTTCGATATGGGTCTCGCCCTGCCGAGCGGCGTTGTTGCTGGAACTCCTTATTCCTTTCGGCGTTGGAACGATTTCGGGACGCTTCTTTTCGCAAATGTCCATCTTTGGATACGGAACGTAACTAACGTCGGAATCGCGATGGAAATTCTTCGGGGCGCAATCGATGTGCTTCCTCCGCGGCCTCCACCATCCCGACAAGAATCCAACGAAGCCAGTTTGCCGTCGAATTGGGATGGCTACTATGCCATGTCGAATCCAATGTCGGCAGCTACCCTAACGACTTACCGCAAGGCTTTCGCGAGCATGCAGGATCGACCGGTTCGACCTCGACCCAGCCCAATGATGCGCAGCGAACTGGAGCGCTTCGTGCAAGAAATGACTGCAAAAAATATCGAAGTGGTTTTCGTGGTCCCTCCTTCTGCCAAAGGGGGCCGGGGAGCCGGGATTAATGTTCCCTCGGGAAGCCGGCTTTTAGCTTATGACGACTTCACTCGTTATCCGCAGTTTTACGAGGAAGAAAACCGACTGGATACCGAACATCTTAATGCTCGCGGCGCGGAGATCTTTACCCGTGTTCTGGCGCAGAGAGTTTGTCCATTCGCTTGACTCGGCAGGTCGTTAGGTCATTCCGATAGTTCCTTCCTGTGCTCTTCGTCGAGTCTCGTTTTTTCTTTTTCTTTGCGGTCGTCTTCAGCGTCGCCTGGGCGTTGCGGTCGAACACCGCCCGGAAAGCCTTTCTGCTCGCCTGCAGTTATTTCTTTTACTCCTGCTTTTTCGTCGGCGCTCCGCTTCCTTTCTTCTCGCACTTAATGGCGGGGCAATTGGGCTGCGCTCCCGCCCGGCTGGTGGTTCCCGTTTGTCCTGCTGGGCTCGACTTGTGTGGACTATTTCGTCGGCCTCAAAATCGAAGACGCCTCCAGCAATGCCCGTCGCCGCGCTTTTTTACTCGTTAGTCTGGTCGGGAATCTCGGGACCTTGTGCATCTTCAAATACCTGAACTTTTTCGTCAGCTCGGCCGGCGAATTTCTCGCCTGGATCGGATTGCCAGCTTCAATCCACACGCTCCGCATCATTCTTCCCTACGCCGTCAGTTTCTACACGTTCCAATCGATCAGCTATACCGTTGAGGTCTATCGACGGCATCTCCGCGCCGAACGCAGCTTTCTCGATCTGGCGTTTTTCATCTCCTTTTTCCCTCCGCTGGTGGCGGGACCAATCGTGCGGGCCATGCATTTTCTGCCGCAAACAAAAACCCGGCCGCAATGGTCCCACGTCGACGCGCGGGGAGCGCTCGTTCTTTTTCTAGGAGGTTTCGTCAAGAAAGCCTGCATAGCCGACAGCGTGGCGCCATTTGTCGACCAATATTTTGCCAATCCGCGGAGCTACGGCGTGGCGAGCGCGTGGATCGGCGTCCTGCTTTATGCAGTGCAAATTTATTGCGATTTCTCAGGCTATACCGATATGGCGATCGCCGTTGCCCGTCTCCTTGGTTATTCCCTAACGATCAATTTTAACTTTCCTTATTTCGCCTCATCGATCGCGGATTTTTGGCACCGGTGGCATATCAGCCTTTCGAGCTGGTTGCGCGATTATCTTTATATTCCGTTAGGCGGAAATCGGGGTTCGCGCATTTTCACGTATCGCAACATTCTCCTTACGATGCTGCTTGGCGGTCTCTGGCACGGCGCGTCGTGGGTCTTCGTCCTTTGGGGAGGACTGCATGGCTTGGGCCTGATCGTGCACCGGCAATGGTTGCAGTCGCGGGCGAGATTAGCTCTCAGCCTCGAGAACATGCCGCGAGTGCCCAGCTGATTTATCACGTCCTTGCCGTGGCGCTCACGTTCTATTTTGTCTGTGTGTGCTGGATTTTCTTTCGATCCGTCGAACTGCACAAAGCCGAGATTATCGTGCGCCGTTTCGTCTTCTTGAGAGGACACGGTCGTCAAACCCTGGACCTGCGACTGTGGTGGCTCCTGGGCGGGTTGGCGTTCGTGCACTGGTTAAACTATAGGAAAGTGTTCGCTACGTGGTGGCGTCGCTTGCCCGATCCAGCGTTTGCCGCGGTCTACGGCGCGGGTTGGGCGGTCGTTTTGCTTTTCATACCGGCGCACTATGTGCCGTTCATCTATTTCCAGTTTTGAGCCAGGTTGTCTCCTAACGAATAGAATTAGAACCGCTAATGCTTCACGGAAGCAGCAAGGTAACAGCGGCGGTGATGCCAAAGGCGATAATGAGCACGCACAAATAAATCACGCTTCCCAGGGCAAATTTGAAAACTGTCGCGAACCAATTTTGCCTGTAAACCCGGCGGATCGCGACCAACAAATTGATCACGACTGCGAAACCCAGAAAGGTGCAAACCAGCGGGGTAAGCGGGCCCGGAAGTTGCCAGTTCAGCAGAAGACCGATCCCGATGATTATGAGCGTGGAAAGAAAGACAAACGCGTGCGTGTGCAGGGCGAAGATAAGATGTTCGATATAGTATCTTCGTTTGAAGATGTAGAGAAGTTTTAGGACAAACGTAAAGAGCGGAATACAACACAGGACCATCGGACCGAGATTGTCGATCAGCGCCTTGAGAAAAAGATCTCCGCGAGCGCCTGTAGGTCCGAGTTTTTCTTTCGCGCGTTTCTCTATCCATGATTCGAACGGTGACTTCGGCCGTCCGTCATCAGAGTCGAAACGAAAGTTGATACCGCTTTTTTCCTCAGTCGCTTTTTTTTCAAACGGATTGGGCGCCGGTGAGGGCGACGCCGTGGTCGCCTTCTTGGTGTCGCTATCGAAGATGATTGGTTGTTCGTGATGCGGCGGGTGAAGATCATATAGACCTCGGATCAAGAAGAAGAACGCGACGCTTGCGAGCAGGTAGAGTCGCAGCGGATGAACGTAGCGCTGCCGGCGACCGGCCAAAAATTCGTTCGTTAGGCGCCAGGGTTTTATCAGAACAAGTCCAAACGTTTTCAGGAAACGTTCGTCCAGATTGAGAAAGGCATCGGCGGCATCGGCCAGGAGCGTGCCGAAGGAGCGATGATAATCGATTGCAGGCTGACCGCATTGCGCGCAGTAGCGGCCGGTCAAAGCCGCGCCGCAATTTTCGCAATGCGTGAGGAGCGGGCCCGCTTTCTTTTTGCGCCAACCCCAGCGCCGCCGCGGGTATTGTTCCATCTCGGCCGCTGTCGGCATCGCCGACGATCAACGGCGTCGTGTCATCGGACATAGCGCAGTGAAGTTATTGAAAACCGTCAGCCTGCGTCTACGGCGAAGTCGCTCTCTTAGAGATGGATCTTTTGCGCTTCGCGTTGCTCTAGTTACGCAGCAGGAAAAGCAATGCGGTCCCGAAAATGCCGGTCGCAAAAAGCCAGGTGGTATTTCCAATGAAGTAGGGAAAGACCATGAGCGCGAGGCCGAGGAACATCGGTTTCCAGACGTTCATACGCTTCCCGTAAATGAAGGCGACGAATCCGATCGATCCGAAGATCAGTCCGGCCATTAAGTTTGCAAAGCTAAGGGCGGGCATTGGAGGCAGACCAGGCATGCGCCCCTAGCAGCTTAAGTCAGGCCAATGCGGCGCGGTCCCGCGCAGAGCACGAACTAAACATTGACCGCGCTCGGGATGGGATGTCACGATGCCGCCCGCCAAAGCAGGTATTTAGCCTAACGAATCAAAAAAACATGAATCTTCTCCGAACCAAAAGTCCCGACCTGCTCATCCGCGAATCGGAGGCGCCGGAACGCAAGATGAAGCGCGCGCTCACCGCATTCGATCTCACCTGTCTCGGCATCGGCGCGATCATCGGCGCGGGAATATTCGCACTCGCGGGCACTGCGGCGGCCGGAGAATCCGCGCATGTCGGCGAGTCGATCGTGAAAACGCCGATCATCAATTTTATCATCGCGTTTCTGCATCACAGTGATCTGGTGTTCGGCCGGCCGGCCGCGGGACCCGCTGTCGCGCTTTCGTTCGTCGTCGCCGCATTGGCTTGTGCATTCGCCGCGCTTTGCTACAGCGAGCTTGCTGCGATGATTCCGGTGTCGGGCTCGGCCTACACTTATTCCTACGCGACCCTGGGCGAACTGATCGCCTGGATTATCGGTTGGGATTTGATTCTCGAATACGCGGTCGGCAACATGGCCGTGGCAAAGGGTTGGTCGGATTATTTCGTAAAATTTCTCTACAGTCTAAGTCACGGGGCGATAAGACTTCCACTTTGGCTCGTATCCGATCCGACTACCGCGGCGACCAAAATCTCCCAAGGCGGCGAGAGTGCGCAGTATTATTCGCCGCTAACTTTGCCCCATCTCTTCGGATATCCCGTCGCTATCGATCTTCCGGCGTTGCTGATTGTCGCGGGGGTGACGGTGCTTTTGATTTATGGAATTCGCGAGAGCGCGACCACAAACACGACCATTGTCCTGATCAAGCTCGCCGTTGTCGTGTTCGTGATCGCGTTCGGCGCGTTCATGGTTAACCCGACAAACTGGCACCCATTCATGCCGAGCGGTTTTGGTGGTGTAATGAGCGGCGCGGCGATTGTCTTTTTTGCCTTCATCGGGTTTGATGCAGTTTCAACTACGGCGGAGGAAACGAAAAACCCACAACGCGATCTTCCGATTGGAATGATCGCGAGCCTGATCATCTGCACGGTGCTCTACGTTTTGATGTCGGGAATTTTAACCGGCATTAAGAAATACACAGTTTATCTCGGTGATTCTGCGGCGGTCGCGACGGCATTCGCAAGCAAGCCGTGGGCGCAGGCGCTCATCAGCGCAGGCGCGCTCGCCGGTCTCACGTCCGTGTTGCTCGTTTTCCAACTCGGCCAGCCGCGGATCTTCATGGCGATGGGGCGAGACGGTTTGCTTCCGCAATATTTTTCGCGCATTCATCCGCGCTTTCGCACGCCGCACATCACGACCATTTGGACTGGTATCGCTGTTGGTGGCGTGGCGATGTTTACCGACATCGGTTCGTTAGCCGATCTGACAAACATCGGCACGCTCTTCGCGTTCATCCTCGTTTGTTGCGGGGTCATCGTTTTGCGTCGCAAAGAACCCGGCCGCCCGCGACCGTTTCGCGTTCCGCTGGTTCCACTTTTTCCGATCATCGGCGTTCTGCTCTGCTTCGCTCTGATGCTCAGCCTGCCGATTGAAACTTGGATTCGGTTCTTTGTCTGGCTCGCGATTGGCCTGGTGATTTATTTCTTGTACGGAATTCGCAACAGCAAGCTGGCGCGTGGTATTGATACTGGCGAAACGGAAAACACTCTTCCGCCGATCGAGCCTTGAAGATGCTGTCATCTGGAGCGGATGCGGGGCGTCGCTAGTTACTACGCGTGTAGTTGTTCGTGAGGTCCCTCGCGGACGCTGGGATGACAAGCGTGCTTCGCGATGCTGTTAGTGCGAGCCCGATGCACCGGCGCTCGACGCCGTTCGCTGTCTCCGGATGCAAATGGTCGTCGAGGAATTTTTCCATGGCTCCGTAGAAGTCGAAGCGGTTTTCTTCGTTGTGGAAACCGTGGCCTTCATTTTCCTTCACCATGTATTCGACATCGACGCCGCGTTTCTTTAACGCTGCGACCATCTGATCCGATTCCGCCTTGTTCACGCGCGGATCATGCGCGCCCTGCGCGACAAAAAGCGGCGTCTTGATCTTGTCGGCGTGCATAGACCGGCGAGGCGGCTTCCATCATCGCCTTGTCTTTTTCCGGATCGCCCACCATCTCGTGGAACATGTCGAGGAACGGTTTCCAATAAGGCGGAATCGTTTTCATGAAAGTAAACATGTTGGCCACGCCAACGTAATCGACCGCCGCCGCATAGAGATCAGGCGTAAAAGTGACGCCGGCGAGCGTGGCGTAACCGCCATAGCTGCCGCCGTAAATCGCGACGCGTTTCGGATCGGCGATGCCTTGCTTGATCAGCCACTGCACGCCGTCGGTGATATCGTCCTGCATCTTCTTGCCCCATTGTTTGAACGAGGCTTCCCAGAATTTGCGACCGTAACCGGTCGAGCCGCGGAAGTTCATCTGCAGAACGGCGTAGCCGCGGTTGGCAAGGAATTGCACTTCCGGATTGAAGCCCCAGGTGTCGCGATACCACGGTCCGCCGTGCGGATTGACGACGACCGGGAAGGTTTTTCGCCTCGCGTCCGAGCGGCAAGCGTGAGGTAACCATGAATCGTCAGGCCATCGCGGCTCTTGTATTCGATCGGCTTCATCGGCGCGAGTTGATTTTCCTTCAGCCAGGGCGCGACCTCGGCGAGCTTGGTCAGCTCTTTACTTTTCACGTCGTAAAGATTGCGCGTGCCGGGCGTGCGATCGTTGCTCGCCATGACGATGAACTTGTCCTCGGCCTTATCGTTCGCGACAGTCTCGACCTCATAGCCAGGCAGTTTTTGCTGCAAGCGTCTTGTACATTTCTTCGCTCTGCTGGATCGAAGAACTTGCGATCCGTTTTCCAGGTCGTCGAACGTGGCAAAGGTCACAACCTTCCGCTTTTTCGAATAGGCGAGTGCATCAACATCGACATCCGGATTCTGCATAAAGCATCTCCGTCTCTTTGCCGGTAGCGGGATCAATCGTGACCACCGCCTGTTTGTCGCTGCCGATGTTGGAAACGGCATAGAGTTCTTGTTATCGAAAGTGTAGAACTGCGGGGCGAGCGTGTTCGCGGAAATTTGTCGTCAGCACAGTCTTGAATTTGCTCTTTTCGTCCGGACGCGTGAGAAGCTTGGAGTTCACACCATCGGTCTCGATCGCGGCCCGGAATGCGGACCTGCGTGATCGGTGACCCATTGCGAAACTTTGCCCGGGTTTTCCGCTACCATTTTCATTTCGCCGGTCGACACGTTAAGCCGGAAAGCGTCGAAGATTTCCGGATTGCGCTTGTTCAACGTGATAAGGACATCGGTGTTGGAAATGTCCTCCAGATCGTCGATCACGCCGGCGCGCACTTTCGGAAACGGCGTCAGATCTTTCACCTCGCCGCCCTTCAGATCGACGCGTTTGAGGTGAAAATTCTCGTCGCCTTTGTTGTCCTGCGCATAGAGGAGAAAGGTATTCCCCTTCCAGCCGTAATCGCGAATGTCGCGATCTTTCTCTGAGGTTAGGCGCTTCGCTTCGCCGCCTTCTACCGGTCGCACGAAAATGTTCATGCGCGATTCCCATGGCTGCAGGAACGAAAGCATCTTGCCGTCGGGCGAGAGTTGGTAATCGCGGCTCTCTGGATTGCGGAAAAAGTCGCGCAGCGGAATTTTCGGCGGGATGGCGCTGGCGGAGGGGGCTGGATTTTCGGCGAAAGTGAAATTGGCCGCAGCCAGAAAACAGAAGAGAGCGAGAACTTTTTTCATAAGCTTGTCAGGTAGATGCGCATCATGGCGCATTTGGATTCAAGTTTTTTACGTAGTCGGTTGTTATTTTGAAATCATCGTTCTGAGATTTTGTTCAAACGGCGGCTCGCGTCGCGTTGACGCAAGCCGCCGTTGTGAAAACCAATACCGCTTCGCAGCGGCTGGAGTTTCAAGTTACCGCGTAGCCTCAACCATCGTGAAGCTCGCTTTGTCATCCGCATCGAGCCAGTCGAAAAGCGGTGTCGTCGCCGGATCGAGCCCGAGCTTTTTCGTTTCCTCGATATAATAATCGCGCTTCTCCGGATTGTTGTAGAGAGGATTCGCTTTCTCCATTCCGTCCGACCAGATCTTTTATTTCATCGGACGTTTTCTCTTGGCCGTGGGTGTCGAGCCATTTCGCCATATCGGCGTCGCTGGCGCCTTTCTCCACTTCCGCCTTGAAGTCGTCACCTTTCACGCCTTTGAAACCGAAAAGCATGTTATCGAGCGGACAATCGAAATGATATTCGCCGATGTTTCCGGCGATGAGCGCGCGACACTTATCCAGCGTGCGCCCAAGAATTGCATAACCGCCGACGCGCGTGCGTGGACTGCGCGGCGCTTCCTTTGTCAGATCTTTACCCGAGATTTTGTGTTCCATGTTAGAGGCTAAAGCTAAATCGCGGGACCGACAACCGAGGCTACAGTGATGATGTGACTAAGGTTCTGTGCGGCTTCGTCATCGCCGTAATTTGCATTGCGCGCGCAGGGGCGGGCCCGATCGCAGTGCCGCCATCTGGCAAGCTGTATCACGGTTTTTATTACGATGGTCCGGCGCTGAACGAGCACGACGTTACCCCGCAGGACGTCGCCAAATATGAAAATGCTGTCGGCAAGAAAACGGCGTGGATATTCTTTTCCGATAACTGGTTTGAATCGCGCAAATTCCCCGGCGCGATGTGCGAATGGATTCGCGGTCTCGGGAAAGTTCCATATGTCCGATTGATGTTGCGCTCGGATGTTGAGCAGAACCGTCCGGAGAAAATTTTTACGCTCGAGAAAATCATCCGCGGTGAATTTGACGAAGACCTGCGAAACTGGGCGCGCGAAGCAAAGACATTTCAGTCGCCGATTTTGATCGAGTGGGGGATGGAGCCGAACGGCGATTGGTTTTCCTGGAACGGAAAATGGAACGGTGGCGCGAAAACTGGACCGGCGAATTACATCGCCGCATATCGTCACATCGTGGATCTGATGCGTGCGTGAAGGGGCGAACAATCTGCAGTGGGTCTGGCACGTGAACTGGTTCGATTCACCGGAAGCGAAATGGAACCGGTTCGAAAATTATTACCCGGGCGATGCCTATTGCGATTGGATTGGACTGAGCGCTTATGGCCCGCTCACGCCGACAACACCGGATGGAACAGAAAGCTTGCGCTTCAAGATGCACGAAGCCTATTCCCGCCTAACGAAACTGGCGCCGGGTAAGCCGATCGTGATCGCGGAGTTTGGTTGCGATCTGCACAACCGCAGAGTGAGCGCGGATGCGTGGGCGAAATCGGCGCTGGAAGATCTGTTCTCCGGCCGCTGGCCCGCCGTGATCGGTTTCTGTTGGTGGAATGAGGCGTGGGAGAACGATGATCACAAGAAACACGATACCGACATGAATATTTTGCACGATCGCGCCCTAACGAATGTTTTTCGCACAGAATTCGCGCGGCATACCGACAAGATTCAGGAAGTACCGATTTTCAGTGCGCGCTGAATTCCTATGCTCTGGGGAGCGCAGGCAGCTTGCCTGCAGTCGTCGGCACCTTGCCGACGACACTCTTTCGGCAAGCTGCCGAAAAGCACAGGCTGGCAGCCTGCGCTCCCCAGAGCATAGATGTCATCCGGCATGACAAACGAAGAAACGCGCCGCATAATCATTTCATGGTCAACATTTCCATTCGTTACGATGGCCACTTGCACTGCTCGGCGACACACGGTCCGTCGCAATCGAAGCTCCCGACCGATGCGCCGACTGATAACAAGGGTAAAGGAGAATCGTTTTCGCCGACAGATCTCGTCGCGACCGCGCTCGGCACCTGCATTAGCACAACCATGGGAATTAAGGCCGAAAGTCTCGGCGTCGATCTCCGCGGAATGACGGTGTCGGTAAGAAAGGAAATGTCACAGGACGCTCCGCGCCGGATTGTCGGCTTACCTTCGGAAGTTCACATCCCGCTGCCCGCGAATTCACCGCACCGTGAAATTCTCGAACAGACCGCGCTCAATTGTCCCGTGCACAAAAGTCTTCCGCCGGAAATTAATCGCCCCACGAAGTTCTTCTGGGAAGGGTAGCGCGTTGGCAGCCGGCGCATCTTGCCTAACGAGAGCAAGGTGCGCAGTTGCCGTTTTGTAGGGAAGGCGCCTCGCTTGTAGTGTTTCTTACTGCCCGAGCACCCAGGCGAAGATCAAGGGCGCGCAAATTGTGGCATCGCTTTCGACCAGGAACTTCGGAGTCGAAGGTGCGAGCTTGCCCCATGTAATTTTCTCGTTCGGCACAGCGCCGGAGTAGCTTCCGTAGCTCGTCGTCGAATCGCTGATCTGGCAGAAATAACCCCACAGCGGCACGCCGGTGCGCTCAAGATCCTGGTGCAGCATTGGGACAACGCAGATCGGAAAATCCCCGGCAATGCCGCCGCCGATCTGGAAAAAACCGATTGAGCCCTCTCGGTTGCGCAGCCTCTTCGCGTTTTTCGTGTAGTAGTCCGCCAGCCAGGTCATGTATTCGATGCCCGGTGCGCACGGTGTGCACGTTCTTCACGTCACCGCGCATCACCGCCGCCGCATACATGTTACCGAGCGTCGCATCCTCCCAGCCCGGCACGATGATCGGCAGCTTCTTTTCGCAAGCCGCCAACATCCAGGAATGCTTCGGGTCGATCTGATAGCTCTTCTTCAGCTTTCCGCTTCGAAGAATCTTGTACATAAACTCATGCGGGAAATAATGCTCTCCGGCGCGGTCGGCCGCGATCCACTCTTCGAGCACTACCTTCTCGATCCGCCGCATCGCCTCCATCTCCGGGATGCACGTGTCGGTCACGCGATTCATGTGCCGGGCGAGCAGTTGCTGCTTCGTCCCGCGGCGTAAGCTGCCGGTAGTGCGGCACTCGCTCGTAGTGGTCGATGCGCAACGAGATTGAAAATATCCTCTTCGAGGTTCGCGCCGGTGCAGACGATCAGGTGCACCTTTTCGCGACGGATCATCTCCGCCAACGAGATGCCGAGTTCAGCGGTCGACATTGCGCCCGCGATTGTCATCAACATCTTGCCGCCGGCGGCGAGGTGTTCCTCGTATCCCTTGGCGGCGTCGAGCAACGCGGCTGCGTTAAAGTGGCGATAATTCTGCGCGATGAATTTCGAGACGGGACCTTTTCTTGCCGCGAGCGTGGCGTTGATCTCTTCCGGGCTTTTTGCGTGCCGTTTGGCTTTCATCGTTTGGGCAACTTGGATCAGGCGGGATACAACCACTTCATGTAATCGGCCACGCCACGCTCGAGAGAATACTGCGGCTGGTAATCGATCGCGTTGCGAACTTTGCTCAAATCAGCCTGCGTGAAATTCTGGTAGTGCGCGTGCGGATTGTCGATGTAATCGGCCTCAAAATTGGTGCCTAACGAACGATTAAGAATGTCAATCAGCTCATTGAACGAACGCGCCTGGCCGTAGCCGAGATTGTAAATCCCGCTTTGGCCCGCTTCGAGGCATCGAATGCTTCCTTCGACGATGTCTTTCACGTAAACGAAGTCGCGCTTCTGTTCGCCATGTTTGAAAATACGCGGCCGCTGTCCCGCTTTCATCTGCTTCGATAAATGGAAGATCATGCTCGCGGGCACGCCTTTGTGCGCTTCACGCGGGCCGTAGACATTGAAGTAACGCAGACCGACGATAATCCAGTCCGGACTCTCGTGCGCTGCGCGCCGCGCCAGATTATCCATGATCACTTTGGAAAACGCGTAAACATTCGCGGGCGCGGCGCCATTCGACTCCGTGCTGGCTTCGCTCGCCGCTCCGTAAGTAGAGGCCGATGACGCGTAGATAACGCGCGTTTTCGTCGGCTTCGCGAAACGCAGCAGTCGTCGAAAACTCTCCACGTTGTCGTGCACCTGCACGAACTGATCGTGGAGCGTCGTGTCGGTGATGGAAGCGAGATGAAAAATCGCGTCGAACTTTTCGTCGCCGAACTGCTTGTGCCAATCGAGCTTTGCCAAATCCTGCGCGATAAAATCGCCGGCGTAACCTTCGAGATTCTTGAAATCGCCCGAACGGAAATCGTCGATGATGGTGAGGCGACCGCTGGGAAATTTTTCCTGTAACGTAAGAGCAAGGTTCGACCCGATGAAGCCGGCGCCGCCGGTCACGAGCAAATTGAGATTGGATTCGGGCGAAAACACGAAAAGAGAGATGCGACTGACTAAATAAATCTTGAACGCCGAAGCGCAAGCCGCTACTTCTGCCGCATTAGTTCTTTGCGAGTTTGACCCCGAAAGCATTCGGGGTTGATCAGTGGATCGGCGCAAGAAATCCCGTGTGAATCGGGAGCAGTTGCGCTGCTGTAACTGGATACGACTTCCCAGGGCCAATCTCCGAAAAGTTTCGGGGGTGAAGGCGGGAAGAAGGTGTGTGCTTACTCGTTAGGCGCCGCAAGCCAGGAGCCAGAATATTTGCCCGCTCCACCTCATTCGTGCGTGTAGAGGCGCTTGTGTCAAGCGCCTTGGGTTGGATCGGCGTTTGACACAAACGCCGCTACATCCGCCGCACGAAAAAACTTCTTCGCAAAAAGAAGAATGAGAGTCGTGGACGATTCCGCTTTGGCGACAAGTCCGCCTCTCAACAAATGGAGGAAACTTGTTATGTGGAAATCACGCCGTTCGACTGCGGACTCAGGGAAACTCGGTTGGAGCGCAGCGCGCTCTCGGTGCGCGGCGATCTGGCAGCCTCGCCATCGCGAACTTGTTTCGGCGATCGCCGACTCTTCAGAGTGGTACAAGGTAATACATCCTCGTTCTCAAGTCTTACGGAAAGAAAGTTGCGGCGAGGCGCCGCAACCAGCACGCGAGGCGCGTGCGCTCCCCAGAGTCGTGGCGCTACACACAGCTATTGGCGCTCGCCCTTGTGAGTGCTCTTTCATCTTCAATCTGCTACGCGCAAGATGCGACACCGTCGCCTTCTCCCACGCCGGCTGAAACGGAAAACGCGTCCATAGTTGTCAGCGCGACGCGTATTCCGATTCCGGAAGAGAATTCTCCCGCGACGATCAGCGTGATTTCCGCGGAAGATTTGGAGCAAAAACAAATCGAACGTGTTGCCGACGCGTTGCGCGAAGTGCCCGGGCTCTCGGTCGTGCAGACCGGAACACCTGGTCAACTCACGTCTGTCTTCACGCGCGGTTTGCGCAGCCAACACACGCAAGTGCTGCTCGATGGCATTCCGATTAATCAAGGTCTGCAGGGCGCATTTGATTTTGCCAGCCTGACGACGGACAACATCGATCGAATCGAAATTGTCCGCGGTCCGCAAAGCACGATCTACGGTCCGCGAGCGCTCGCGGGTGTGATTCAAATCTTCACCAAGCAGGGAAATGGAACTCCCACCGCTGAAGCAACTGCGGAAGGAGGATCATACGGAACTTTCCGTGAAGCGCTGCAAAGCTCCGGTTCCTGGCAGCAATTCGACTATTCGTTAGGCTTGAGCCGACTCGATACTGACAACGCCCGACCGAACAATCAGTATCGGCTCAGCAATGGCATTGCCAATGTCGGTTGGTCCCCTAACGAGCAACTACGGATCAGCAGTTTGTTTCTCTATTCAAATGCAGATACGGGAAATCCGAACACCATCTTCAGCCCGAAACCGCTCGATAATTTTCTGACCGAAAAGTGGCTCGTCGCGCCGCATGTCGATTTCAAACCGGTCGATTGGTGGGAGCACAAATTCATTCTTAGTTACGATCACGAGCGGCAGCTGAACGATCCGAACGACGATGGGTTTGTCGGACCGACGCGCGCATTATTTGAACGAACAACGGTCGATTATCAGAACGATCTGCGACCAGCGTCGTGGCTAACTCTCACAAGCGGATTTTTCTACAGCCGCGTCAATGCAGGGCAGGAACGTCCTTTCGTTTCGCAGGCTTTCGGTCCGCAGCCGAAATTTCTCAGCGATCACACAAATGAGGTCGCGGGATTTCTGCAAGCGAGTGTGATGCCGCTCGATGGATTGAACCTGGTTGCCGGTGGACGCTACGATCACTTCAATCAATTCGGCGATGTTTGGACTTATCGCGTGGCGGGAAGTTACCTGGTCAAACCAACCGACACGACGCTGCATGCGAGTTACGCTACCGGTTTCAGCCCACCGAGCAGCCAGGATAAAATCTTCGGGAATAATTTTGGATTGGAGCCGGAACGCGATCGCGGCTTTGACGCAGGAATTGAGCAGCGCTTTTGCAACGGTCGCGTGCGAATCGGCGCGACTTACTTTCACAATCATTTGTCGAATATCATTGGGTTCAATGGACTGTTCGACACTTTGAATCTTGGTGCGGCGCGCACGCAGGGTTTGGAATTCGAAGCGCACGTTACGCCGATCAGCAATCTCACTTTCTCAGCGAGCTACACGTATCTTGATGCGGAAAAAACTTCAGTCGCCGACATTTCGCAATTGCAGGGCGCGCGATTGCCGCGCCGGCCGCGCAATGAAGTTTACGTCTCCGCGTCCTATCTTTGGTGCAAGAAATTGCGCACGACCGCCGAGGCGAAGTTTGTTAATGCGCGCGAGGAATTGAGTTTCGGTGCGCCGAATTTCGATATTGAAGATTATTCATTCGTGAATTTCGCGGCCGAATACGAAGTGAATTCGCACATGTCTCCGTTTTCGGCCGGGTCGACAATTTAACGAACGAACATTACTCGGAAGTGTTCGGTTTTCCCGCGCTCGGCCGCGCGGCGTATGGCGGAGTGAAGGTTCGGTTTTAATTTGCCCCGCTGCCATCCCCGAATTTCTCAATTCCCGGCCCTGCGTATTGACGCCGCAGCCAGCCTCGGAAACAGTAAGTGAACCGCTTCGTGGTTACACAAACCATCGACCATGTCCCTCAAACTTTCTGACAAGAAACTGGCTGTGCTCGGCATTGGCAAGCTGGGTGGCATCCTGCTGCGTGCGTACCTGAAGCAAGGACTGTTTTTAGCCAAGCGCGTTACCGCGACTGTGAAGCACGCGGAAAAGGCAGCCGCGCTTGCAAAAGAGCTAGGCGTCGCCGTAACAAACGACAATCGCAAGGCCGTGAAAGGTGCCGACATCATTCTGCTGAGCGTAAAGCCCCAAGCCGTGACGGAGCTGTTGAAGGAGATCGCTCCTGAAATTGGCGCCAAGACGCTGGTTCTTTCCGTCGCGGCTTCCGTGCCAACGAGCTATCTGGAGCAGCAGCTGGCTGCGGCAAGTGGCCGCGAGGGTAACAAAGTGGCGGTCGTTCGAGCGATGCCAAACACACCCGCCGCTATCGGCTGCGGCATGACGGGAATTTGTCGAGGTGCTCATGCGGGGCCAGCCGATGTCGAAATTGCTCGGACCATGTTTGACGCTGTGGGCCGTACCGTTGTGGTCGATGAAAAGAACATGGACGCAGTGACGGGTCTTTCGGCGAGCGGGCCTGCGTTCGTATACATTATTCTGGAATCGCTTGCCGAAGCCGGCGTGAAGGTTGGTTTACCGCGCGATGTGGCCACCCTTCTAGCGGCGCAGACCATGAAGGGTGCGGCGAGTGTTGTTTTGGAAACCGGCGACCATCCCGCGCTTCTAAAGGACGCTGTCACCACGCCGGCCGGCTGCACTATTGACGGCATCCTTGAACTCGAAGACGGGAAACTCCGCGTTACGCTAATCAAGGCGGTCGTCAAGGCCACGAGCCGCGCCGGCGAACTGCTATTTGAAAAGTAGGCGCGTGCCGGAAGGGAAGAATCGCGGCGGTTCATCGCAGGCATCGCAGCTGCGCCTGCCATCGTTGCCCTTGTCATTCCGAGCGAAGTCGAGGAATGGAGCGAGCGAGGCGAGCGACATGGACGGTTGCGCTGCGAGGGTAGCAGCGAGAGAGTCGGGAGACGAACGAACAACCTGACCGGGAGCATTACGCCGAGGTTTTCGGTTTCCCCGCGCTCGGCCGCGCGGGTTATGGCGGAGTAAAGTTGCGGTTCTGACGCTGCTTCTTGTCATTCCGAGCGAAGTCGAGGAATCTCTTACTGTTCGGCGAAAAGAGATGTCTCGACTTCGCTCGAATGACGGAATGTTGGACTCGCATATCTATCTAATTGCTGGCCTGGTTCTCGGCGCCGCCGTTGCCGGTTGTTTTTTCTTTCTCACGCGCCGCAATCGGTCAGGCGAGTCGGAATTATTGCAGCGCCTGGAATTGCTCGATCGCGCGCAGGAGCGCGCGGAGCGGATGTTGCGCGAGGAGATGTCGCGTGGCCGCGAAGAAAATGCGACTGCCGCAAAAACCCAACGTGATGAGTTGACCGCGTCTCTCGAAAGTGTGCGGTCGATTGTCGATCTGCGTTTGAAACAATTGCAGGACGACAATTCCAAACAAATCGACAAGATGCGCGCCACCGTTGATGAAAAATTGCAGGGAACGCTCGAGCGCCGCCTTGGCGAATCGTTCAAGCTCGTAAGCGATCGGCTGGAACAAGTGCATCAGGGGCTCGGCGCAATGCAGCAACTCGCGAGTGACGTCGGCGGTTTGCAAAAAGTCTTGAGCAATGTGAAGACGCGCGGCGGCTGGGGGGAAGTGCAGCTCGGCGCGTTGCTCGAGCAGGTGCTGACGCAGGATCAATTTGCTCGAAATGTGAAGCTGCGGCCGGAGAGTGGTGAACGCGTCGATTTCGCGATCAAGCTACCGGGCGACGAAAATGGTGCGCCCGTCTGGTTGCCGATCGATGCAAAATTTCCGACGGAAGATTATCAACGTCTCATCGAAGCGCAGGAGAAAGGAAATGTGCCGGCGATCGATGAAGCGATGAAAAGTCTGGAAACGGAATTGAAACGCGGCGCGAAAGATATTTGCGCGAAGTATATCAATCCGCCGAGAACAACGGATTTCGCGCTGATGTTTTTGCCGACGGAAGGATTGTACGCGGAAGCGATACGGCGCGTCGGTTTGGTGGAACAGGTGCAGCGCGATTGCAAAGTAGTCTTCGCTGGACCGACGACACTGGTCGCGCTGCTCAACAGTTTGCAGATGGGATTCCGAACGCTCGCGATCCAAAAACGCTCGAGTGAAGTCTGGAATTTGCTCGCCGGAGTGAAATCGGAATTCGGAAAATTTGGCGAAGCGTTGGCAGCAGTGCGGGACAAACTCGATCAGGCGGCGCGCAAGATGGAAGATGTCGATGTGCGTTCGCGGGCTCTGACACGAAAATTACGCGATGTGGAAGAACTTCCGTCAAATCCGCAGCCGATGCTGCGAGAGTTGATCTCACCAGAGGAAGGGGAGGATTAACGGATTGGAAGTCAGCCATCCTGGCTGACTCGGCGGACAAGCTTCCAGCTTGTTCTCTGTATTTATTGATCGACGGCCTGGAAGGCCGTCGGCCGAGTCAGGCTGGAAGCCCGACCTCCATCACAGCACTTCGTCCCACTTCGATTTATCTTTGAGCAGGATTTCACGGAGCAACCGAATCTGCGGCATTCCGTGATCGAGAATTTCGTCGTGGAATTTTTGCAGCGAAAACTTGTCGCCTTCCTGTGCCTTGTAATCCTCGCGCAGTTTAAGGATCTGCAATTTGCCTAACGTGTAATTCAGGTAACCCGGATCGAACGTTCCGCGCATCGCTTCCGAACGCGACGGCTTCGCCGCGTAATAGCAGTTGTCCTGGAAAAACTTCGTCGCTTCATCCACCGACATTTTCTGCGTGTGCAACTTGATCGAGACGCAAAGCCGGCAGAGTCGAAGCAATGCTTCGTCCGCTTGCGCCATGCGATATTTCGCCGCGGTCCTGGCCTCCTCGTCGGTCGGTGTCATCTTGTTACCGCCACCGTAGCCTTCATCGATCATCATTTTTTCGCAGTAATGCGCCCAGCCTTCGACGAAGGCGTAACTCCCGAAAATCTTCTCGACTCTGGTTGCGGAGGAAGCATTGAGATGAAGGAACTGCACGTAGTGCCCAGGATATGCCTCATGAATTGTCACCACGTCGGTCGTGTAACGATTGAATGAAGTCAGCCATTCATTCTTCTGCGCGTCCGTCCAGTCGCTCTCCACCGGCGTAACGTAATAATAAGCTTCCTTCGCTTTGTTCTCGAACGGTCCGGGCGTGTCCATCGAAGCAAACGTCGTCGCGTGACGGTATGACGGCGTTTCTTTTACCTGCGCGCGGACATCGGATGGAATTTTGACGAGCTTATGCTCGATCACATACTTCCGAATCTGCTCGAGATTTTTTGTGACGTCGGGAATCAAACTCGCCGCCGTGGGGTGCTCGTTTTGTATTTGCCTAAAAACTTCAATCGCCGGCTTGTTCGGATCGATCGCCTTGGCGGCTTTGGCGAAAATCTCCTGTTCCTCTTTCAGCTTTTGCAATCCGATCTCGAGAATTTTCTCTGGCGCAAGATCGACAAATTCGGTCTCCGCGAGCATGCGGTGATATTTTTCTTCGCCGAGCGCAAAGTCGGCCGTTGCCTTCGGCAATTTTTCCCGCTCCAGCCAGTTTGCGTAATCATTCAATGCCGCAATGGCTTTGCGATTCGAGCTGCCGAATGCGGCCATCACCTTCTCGTCCTTTAAATCTTTGACGGCTTCGAGCAGATCTTTCTGGAGAAAATGGGCCGCGCCGCGTGCGATTTGGATCGCGAGTTCGACGTATGGTTTCGGGAGGTTCTCCGCGAGATTGGTTTTGCCCGCGATCATGATGTTAGGGATCTGCGCTTCGATGGCAACGATGCTGCGCACGCGATCGTCCAGGGGCGCAAACTTGCGCGAGATATAAATATTCAGGTCGACCGCGTTCGCGTAAGTCATCGGATTGCGCTCGAAGATGGCCATATCCTGAATCATAAACAGCTCTTTGCTGATAGCCGCCTGGAGGATGCGCAGATCGATGGAGTTGCGCGCGTTCAGTTTCGAAAGATCGAATTTCTTGAGGCGATCGTCGAAGCGTTTCAAGCGCGACACTTCCGCATCAATCGAAAGGCGCGTGTAGTCGTTGATCTTGCCATCGAATTCGTGGAAGCCGAGGGCGACCGCTTCGAGGGGACGAGCAGCGAGATATCCCCTGATGAATTCATCGGACACGCTCGCGAATTCGGCGTCGCTATCCTGCGCGTGGAGATTGGGGGCAAGAGAGAGCAGAAGCAGCGAAATGCACGCGAGCAATCGTGGTAATTTCATAAGGCGAAGTCTTGGCAGAAGCGACGGGACCTTAGCTGACGCTTTGTCCGTTGCCAAAAATTTCCGCATGCACGATCATCCTTACTCATCCCTATGAAGAGGCGTTTAGTTCTGAGCGCAGTGGTCGGTGTAATCGCGGGCGCGGTTCTTTTCGGTGCGGTTTTCCATTCCGCACACGCAGCAGACGCTGATGACGACAGCGGCTACGCGCAGATTTCCATTTTCGCCAAAGCCATTCAGTTGATCCGGCAGGATTATGTCGACGGCAACAAAGTGAGTTACCACGACCTCATTTACGCGGCGATGAAAGGCATGCTCGCCTCGCTCGATCCGCATAGCGGATTCATGGATCCCGACGATTTCAAAGACATGCAGGAGGATACGCGCAGTCGTTTCAATGGTCTCGGTATCGAAGTGTCGGTGAAAAACGGATTGCTCACCGTCGTCTCGCCGATGGAAGGCACGCCCGCGGCCAAGGCCGGGATTATTTCCGGCGACGAGATTTTGAAGATCAACGGCAGCTCGACCGAAAAGATGGAATTGCAGGATGCGGTCAATCTTCTGCGCGGACATCCCGGCCAGAAAGTCACGCTGACGGTTCTGCGGCCGGCGACGAAAGAGATTAAAGAATACGGGCTGGAGCGCACCGAAATAAAAATACAGAGCGTGAAGAGCGCGAAACTGATCGACCCCGAACTGACGGGAAATTTTAAGATCGGTTACGTGCGGCTCGTGCAATTTAACGAGCCGACGGCGGATGAATTGGCGAAGGCGCTCGATCAATTGCAGAAGCAAGGGATGCAAGCGCTCGTGCTCGATTTGCGCAATAACCCGGGCGGCTTGCTCAACAGCGCCGTTGATGTTTGTGCGCAATTTTTGCCGCCGGGAACAAAAGTCGTTTCCACACAGGGCCGCACATCTTCACAGCGACATGATTATTCGACGTCCGTGACCGCGAAGGAGCGGCCGCGTTTTCCGCTCGCCGTGCTCGTTAACGAAGGTAGCGCGAGCGGTTCGGAAATCGTTTCCGGCGCGCTTAAGGATTTGCGACGCGCAATCCTCGTCGGCGAGACCACGTTCGGAAAAGGATCGGTCCAGAACGTAATGCAGTTACCGGATGGATCGGCGCTTCGTTTTACGACCGCGAAATACTACACACCCGGCATGCAGGTGATTCAGGGAAATGGCGTCGTGCCAAATATTCGCGTGCCGATGACGGCGGAGCAGGAGCGTGTGCTTTTCTCGATGCGCAGCGCGGAAAACGTGAAGCCCGAAGACGAGAAAAACATCACCAAGACGAGAGATCCGCAAATGATGCGCGCAATCGACGCGCTTAAAGGCGTGATGATTTACGCGGAGCAAACATCGCCAAAAGCGGACGCGGCGAAGAAGTAATGGACCGCGGAGAACGCCGAGTGGCGAGTCCCCAAAAATCTCTGGACACGCCGCGACGCTGCGTCCCTCGCAGTGAATTTCAGCACAATTCTGGCGATCGAGACGTCGTGTGACGAAACCGCCGTCGCCATCTTGCGCGACCGCGAATTGCTCGCGAGTGAAGTCGCATCGCAGGTCAAGGAGCATGAGCGCTATGGCGGCGTCGTGCCGGAAGTAGCGTCGCGAAATCACCTCGTCCATGCGCCGCGCCTGCTCGAGCATGCGCTGCGATCCAGCGACATTTCGCTCGATGAAGTCGATGCGTTTGCTGCGACTGCAGGTCCCGGGCTTGCCAGTTCTCTCATGATTGGTGCGTCAATTGCCAAAGGCCTCGCTCTCAGTCGAAGCAAACCTTATCTCGCGATTAATCATCTCGAAGGTCACTTGCTCTCGCCGTTCTTCGGAAGCGACATTGAACCGAACGTGTCGCTTATCGTTAGCGGCGGCCACACACTTCTCGTCGAAGTGCGTGGCGTAAGTGATTATCGCGTGCTTGGACGCACGGTCGATGACGCTGCTGGAGAAGCGTTCGACAAAGTGGCGAAACTGCTCGGACTCGGGTATCCGGGCGGACCTGAGGTTGAGCAACGTGCGCGTACCGGCGATGCGACGCGCTTCGATTTGCCGCGAAGCATGCTCGATTCGCGTGATCACAATTTCAGCTTCAGCGGATTGAAAACGGCCGTGCGCTACTTGTTGCCGAAACTAGAGGGCGATTACGTGGCTGACGTGTGTGCGTCTTTTCAACGCGCCGTCGTCGATGTGCTCGTTCAAAAGACATTGCGTGCAGCGCATGAAGTTGGCGCGAAAATTATCGCGCTCAGTGGCGGGGTCAGCTGCAATCGTGAATTGCGTGATCAAATGTGCATCGCGTGTGAAGGGGCGGGCATAAAGTTTGTCAGCGCGAAGCCGGAACTCTGCACGGATAACGCGGCCATGATTGCGTTTGTCGCGTTACTCCGATTGCCAAGCGGACTGGCATCCTCGGTTACGGACGAAATCGATCCGAATCTCGTCCTCGCGTAATTTCCTGATATCTGGGGAGCGCAGGCTGCCAGCCTGCTCTTTTCGGCAGCTTGCCGAAAAGCGCCTGCACAATCGACTCGCAGAAGGTGTCGCCGGCAAGCTGCCGGCGACTGCAGGCTAGCAGCCTGCGCTCCCCAGCAAGACGCTAATAATCGCGTTCGAGTAGATAGTTCGCGAGCGCGTGCAGCCGTGTCGCCTTTGCACCGAAGACATCGAGCGCGGAATGTGCCTTTCTCGTTAGGCGCTGCGCTTCCTTGCGCGATTTTTCCAAACCAATGACGGACGGATACGTTGCTTTATGCGCGGCGATATCTTTGCCTGCGCTCTTGCCAAGTTTTTCGCTCGTTTGTGTGACGTCGAGAATGTCATCGATCACCTGAAAGGCGAGCCCAAGTGCGCGACCGAATTGTGTTATGGCGCCGAGTTGTTTCTCGGTCGCGTTCGCGCTCATCGCGCCAAGACGAACTGAGGTCGTCAAAATCGCGGCGGTTTTGTTTTCGTGAATGTAGCGGAGTTGTGTGCGCGTAACCTTTTTGCCTTCAGCTTCCAGATCGGCTACCTGACCGGCGATCAGTTTTCGACTACTTGCTGCGTCGGAAAGTTCGCGCAGCATCGCGCGCAAATCATAACGACGCGTTTCCTGCGCTTGCGCGGCAATCTCGAACGCAACCGTCAAAAGTGCGTCGCCTGCGAGCACCGCAATTCCGTCGCCGAAAACTTTGTGACACGTCGGTCGACCGCGCCGGAAATCGTCGTTGTCCATGCTGGGAAGATCATCGTGCACTAACGAATAGGTGTGAATGCACTCGAGCGCGCAGGCGAGGGGAAGAGCAGCTTTGGTTTTTCCGCCGCACGCTTCGTTCGCGGCCAGGCAGAGAATTGGTCGCAGCCGCTTTCCACCGGCAAACAAACTGTAGCGCATCGCCTTGTGAATGGTGGCGGGCGGGCACGTTTGCTTTCGGCAGGTAACGATCCAGCGCGCGATCAATTTCCTTTTGCCGGGACTTCAAATAGGGCGCGAGCTGCATCGAGCGCGAATGTGAAAAGCTGTGGGCGGGACGCAATGAAAAAAGCGCGATAATCCTATTGTTTACATTGTTGTGTGTGTAACAATGTAACTATGAAACAAGCGAGAACCACCAAGACCGTCGAGCGGATTCAAATTGGCGCACGCATGGAAAAAACATTGGTGAAGACGCTCAAAGCGCTGGCGGAATATCTCGATCTTTCTCTCGGCGATTTGCTCGAAGGCATAACTTTGCACGCGCTCGAGGGGAAGCCCGCTTTCAGCGCGAAGACGCTCGGGCACGTAAAAAAATTAAAGAGCATTTACAACCTGAGCCTTACGGCACGTGATAGTCACCGACTGGTGGAAACGGATCATGACGACAAATAATTCCTCGATCGCAAATGAGCTTTGCGATCTTGAAAACGGCCGACTCGATCCGAAACAATTTCCGCATCGCGAGCATGTGCGTCTCGGTTTCGAGATGCTGGGTCGGTATCCGTTTCCAGAAGCGCTGGCGCGTTTTCCAATGGACTGCGCCAGCTTGCGATCAAGGGTGGGCGGCCCGAGGCGTATCATGAGACGATCACCGCGGCTTTTCTTGCGCTCATCGGAGAACGGCGCCTGAGCGGTGACTACGGAATTGGGAGGAGTTTGCCGCGCATAACCCGATCTATTCGACAAGAATTTGCTGCGTGAATGGTACGAGCCGGAGGTTCTCGCATTCGGCGGTGGCGCGCCGAACGTTTGTGCTTCCGAGAGTCGAGAGCTTGTTGCGCGTGAATGCAGAGAACTCGTGGATGAATCCGAGCCGGGCGTTGGCGGCATACGCCGTCGTTTTTTCCCTGTTCATCATTTGGGCAAGCGTGCGCACGGCGATCAATCCCGGACCGCACGGATGTCGGCATTCGGTATCTGGCTGTGGTTGAGATCGCTGGCGCAATTTTGTTCGCTGGCGAAAAACCCGCTTTTTGGGTCTCGTTATTCTGCTCGCTGTTTTTGCGATCGCCGCAGTGATCGAACTGCACTTGCGTGAATGGCCGGTGCGGTTTGTGTTTTACGCTGCCTCTGCGCTCTTCGTGCATTACCTTTCTGGTTATTTTCGCGATCACGCCACCGAATTCAGGTCATCCTGAGCGAAAGCGAAGGATCTCACAACGTTTGCGCCTGAGATTGCGGGATCCCTCGCTCACGCTCGGGATGACAACACCCAGAGCCGACGCGCGATTTCTCCTAATAAATCGCGCGCTGGCGGGTCAAAGCTAGTGAGAAGCCATGCGTGAACAGAACAGCGCGAACGGAGCCGCAGACATGCAAAGCTTCTCCGGCGTTTTGAAATGCCGCTTTTACATTATGCCACCCGCATTATCGGCGATCGCGACCGCGCGCGCGATGTCGTTCAGGAAACGTTCATCGAAATACCAGCGAGCGGCGTATCGCGAAAATCTGATCAGAGCCGGCGAAATGGCTCTTCACTGTTTGCCGCAATCGTGCCCTCAACATTTGCCGCAAAGGAGAAGCGCATGACCTATCTCGATGAAGAATTCTCGAGAAGCGCGAGGAGCGAACAGCCGATGCCTACGAACGAATCGAGCAGGAGCGAGGCGCGTGGATTTTTGATGCGCATTGTCGCGACGCTTCCGCCGCGGCAACAGGAAGTGCTGCAATTGAAATTTCAAAACGATCTTAGCTATCAACAAATTGCCGAGATCACGAAAACCACGGCGAACAATGTTGGCGTTTGCATTCACACCGCACTGAAAACGTTGCGGCAAAAATACTCAGCAGCGTCAAAAGACTTTTTGCCGTTCGAAACTACCACAACCTAACGATGAAGATTGATGCGAAACTCACCGCCTTTGCGCTCGATGAGTTGCAGGAGCCGGAAAGATCGACAGTCGCACGCGCAGTCGCGGCCTCGCCCGACGCACAACGTTATGTCGACGAAACGCGCGAGCTGGCGCGCTCTTTGAAAAACGAATTTGCTGCCGAATTGGATCGGACAACGGGCGCACATTCGCCAAACCTTATCAGCATCCGAGACGATCCTTGGTTCTGGTCGATCGCGCGGCCATTAGCGATTGCGGCAGTCCTTGCGTTATGCGCCATCGTCGTCGCCGTCACGCTTGGAACGTATAGATCGCACCATCTTTCGATTGCGGCCCAGCGGGCCAAGCCCGTGTATGAGGTTGAAGCGGAAATGGGTGCAACGCCCGAAGCTTCGTCGGAAATTCTCAGCGCAGCGACCGTACCTAACCCATTGCCGGTTCAGTCGCTCGCTCGGGTGAATCGCGTCGTCGTTGCTGAGCGTGCCAGCGAACCGAATGGCGAGATGCGCGTAGTTGAAGTTATCGCGGATAGCTACCGACTTCACAGCCTGCGTGAGTCATTGCTGACGCCGGTTCTCTCGAGAAAGCCGCCGGCTGGTGTGATTGGTAGAAAATACGAGTTGCTGTTCCTTGATGAGGAAGGTCATGTCATAGCGAGCGCGAGTTTCTATCGTGCACCACGCGTCGGTTTTGTTTTGCAGCTGTCTCAACATGTACCGCAAAACGTCCCTCATAATTTGGGGATCCAAGTAACGAACGCATTGCCCGGGCGCTGGGATTCGCGCGTCGATTATTCGGCTTACGCTGTACTCTTTCCAAACTGGCCGGACTCGATTGGTTATTCTCCCGGAGCGTAATCATGCGGATGAAAATGGTGGTTAGATATTTTCTGCCGCTTCAGGCGAGCCCGCCGGCTTCACGCGCATAGCCAGAAAAGCGCCGAATAGCAGAACCGCCGCGCTACAAAATTGAAGCATCGTCAGGCGTTCGCCAAAAATAAACGCAGAGAGAATGAGCGCGCCGATCGGACACAAGCAGTTGCAGCGTCTGCGAGAGGGCGACGCCGATTTCGCGAATAGCAATGTAATAGAGAACGTGCGCAATGCTGATGCAGAGAACCGCGGAAATGATCAGCACGATGTTAACGTGAAGTCCGACGTGCAACGGCGTGGCGATGTTCCCAAACAATAATGTGAGCGGCAGGAGCAGTCCTGAAGTTAAGAAACTGATGATGCCGAAACTGCGAACAGGACCGAGTTGCGCGGAGGGGCGTTTGACGAGCACTCCATAGAGCGCCCAGCAAAATGTCGCGGTGAAAGCAACGCCCAAGCCGCGCAGCGGTACGCCGCCGGTTTCCCACCGGGCCTGGAACCAAAAAACGCCGACCGCGCCAAGCAGGCCGAGCAATGTCCCTACTTGAAATTGCCACTGGCGAATGATCCAGCGTTCTTCGGGAAAAAATGCGAGCGCGAGAAGTGCGGTGATGATGACGGATGTGCGCGTAAAAATCGCATAGACGCCCGGCCCCATGTAAAAGAGGGCGATCACCTGTGTCACTTGATGAACGACATTTGGAAGGGTGGGCACCAGACACACGCCGATCAGACGGAGATTAATTTTAGGTCCGCGTGTTCTGAGACGTCCGATGACAAACGGCGCAACTGCAACGCATGCGACGCTGTAACGGAAGAAATTTTGCGCCCACGGATCGTAAAAGCGATTGAGATAAAATTGAAAAAGCGAGGGCGTCGACCAGATGAAGATGGTGGCAAATACCGCGGCATATCCCGTCGAAAGCCTGGTTTGCGTGATCTTTCTTATGCTTGCTCGATCTGGGACCATGATCCGGAGCTGATTGAGCAGTTAAATTTGCTCGCCTACAAGCGATTCATCGCTCAGAAACAAAGGGATCGAGGAAAAGATTATGAACCGAACAACGACAATCATTGCGATCGCGTCGATCCTGTTTGCCTTTGATGCTGCCAACGCAGCGCCGAAGAACGCCGACCCCGGAGGTCATCTTAAGAAGGCAGATGAGCTGGCGCACCAGGGTCAATTCGATGCGGCCATCGCGGAAATGAACAAGGCCATCGAGGCCAAAGGCAGCGCGACCAATTACATCAGTCGGGGCAGCGTCTACCGAGCTGCGGAAAAACTCCCCGAAGCCATTGCAGATTACACAAAAGCCATCGAGCTCGATCCGAAAGATGCCGTGGCCTATTTCGAACGCGGCCAGACGCTCGTGATGCAGAAGCAATACGATCCTGCTATCGCTGACCTTGATAAAGCGATCGAATTACGACCCAAAGAGGGAACGTTTTTCCGCAACCGCGGATTCGCCGATATCGGAAAGTTCGATTACGGCAGAGCGCTGGATGATTTTAGCAAAGCCATTGAGCTGGATCCCAAGGATGCCGTCAGCTACGAGCGTCGTGGTTTGGCGAACCGAAGTTTGAGGAATTATGATGCCGCGATCGCGGATTATTCGAAATCGCTCGAGCTCAATCCGAACGATGGCGAGACGTGGGCGCGCCGTGGTTACACTTACACGTTTCTTGGGCAGTACGAGAAAGCGATCGCCGATTACGAGCAGGCGATGAAGGTGAATCCTAACGATACGGAGACACCGCAACGTTTGCTTTATGCGAAGTCGCAACTGGCCCAGAAGAACGCGCCGCCGCCCGCGCCGACCGTTGCCGCCACGCCGACGCCAACTCCGAAGAGCGCGATGACCCCGCTGACCATCGGCATCGGGATCGTGGTCGCTGTCGTTATCATTGTGGTCATCGTTATCATGGCAATGCGCCGTCGACCCCTGCCAGTGGACGAGAATTCAAAGCGAATTCGGTAGCCTTTAACGGCGTTGATTAGCTTTTGTAGCGGCGGTCCCGGGCCAAGAAATTTCTTTGACACCAGAGGGCGCGCTGGTAGCTTGCGCACTGCTTTTTGCGGGAACGAGATGGTCCCATGGTCGTTCAACTTGGAAGGTTTGACGGCTCTGGGATTTTTCCTTCTTTAGCGAGAAGCGAGACCGGTCGTGCCCATGTAGCTCAGTTGGTAGAGCACGTCCTTGGTAAGGACGAGGTCACCGGTTCAATCCCGGTCATGGGCTCCAGAGCGAGCGCGCGATCGGCCAGAGAGTAGATTAAGAAAGAAACCCAGTTTATGGCAAAGGAAGCATTTAAACGCGATAAGCCGCACATCAACGTCGGCACAATCGGACACGTGGACCACGGCAAAACAACGCTGACGGCCGCGATCACCAGCGTACTGGCCAAGAAAGGCATGGCGGAAGTGCGCGCTTACGATTCAATCGATAACGCGCCGGAAGAAAAAGAGCGCGGTATCACGATCAACACCGCGCACGTGGAATATCAAAGCGACAAGCGCCATTACGCGCACGTCGATTGCCCCGGCCACGCGGACTACGTCAAGAACATGATCACGGGTGCGGCGCAGATGGACGGCGCGATTCTCGTCGTTAGCGCGGCGGACGGCCCGATGCCGCAAACTCGCGAACACATTCTGCTCGCGCGCCAGGTTGGCGTGCCGGCGATCGTCGTTTTCCTGAACAAGGTCGACATGGTCGACGATCCGGAATTGCTCGATCTCGTTGAGATGGAAGTGCGCGATCTGCTCACGCAATACGAATTTCCCGGAGACAAAATTCCGATCGTCAAAGGCAGCGCGCTTAAGGCGCTCAATGGCGATCCTGAGCAGGAGCAGAAGATTCTCGATCTCGTCGCTGCGGTGGACGATTACATCCCCGTGCCGGATCGGCCGATCGATCAGCCGTTCCTGATGCCGGTGGAAGACGTGTTCAACATTGAAGGCCGCGGCACCGTCGCGACTGGTCGTGTCGAGCGCGGCATTCTCAAGAAAATGGAGGAAGTCGAAATCGTCGGCATCAGAGATACCGCGAAGACGACCGCAACCGACATCGAAATGTTCCGCAAGCTTCTCGACGAAGCGCGCGCGGGCGACAACGTCGGTGTGCTGCTCCGCGGCACGAAGAAAGAGGACGTGGAGCGCGGACAGGTCATTGCCAAGCCGGGGACGATCAAACCGCACAAGAAATTTAAGGCGGAAGTTTACGTGTTGAGCAAAGAGGAGGGTGGCCGTCACACGCCGTTCTTCACCAACTACCGGCCGCAATTTTATTTCCGAACCACGGACGTGACTGGGACAGTGAAATTGCCGGACGGCGTCGAAATGGTTATGCCGGGCGACAACGTGGCGGTCGAAGTGGAATTGATCACACCGATCGCGATGGAAAAGACAATCCGCTTCGCTATTCGCGAGGGCGGCAAAACCGTCGGCGCTGGTCGCGTAAGTGAAATTGCGGACTAATTGATCTTCCTCTACCTCTCCCTTTTCTCTGCTCTCTGAGCGGAGCCAGGGGAGAGGAGATTAAGAGGAAGCGGAAGAGGAAGAATAAATTACGCCAGTAGCTCAATTGGTAGAGTTGCGGTCTCCAAAACCGTCGGTTGGGGGTTCGAGTCCCTCCTGGCGTGTTGTTAATCGAAAAAGAAAATGATCACCAAAGCCAAGAACTTTTTCAGCGAAGTGAAGGTCGAGCTGCAAAAGGCTTCATGGCCGTGGGACATGAAGGAGCGCGGCTTTCGTCGCTACAAAGAGCTGACCGATTCCACACTCGTCGTTCTCATCGCCATGCTACTGCTCGGCGGTTACGTCGCGCTCTTTGATTTCGTTCTCGTGAACGTCGTGCATTACTTCACCCGCTTGCATTGATTATGGCGCACACGCTCTCCGCAAAAGATCAGTGGTTCGTCGTGCACGTGCTTTCCGGTCAGGAAAACAAAGTGCGCGAGAACATCGAGAAACGCGTCAAGACGGAAGAGATGAGCGACGTGATTTTCGAAGTTCTCGTTCCGACTGAGCGCGTTTCGGAAATCAAGAAGGGAAAGAAAAGCGAGACGACGCGAAAATTTTTCCCAGGCTATCTCATCGTGAACATGCATTTGCTCGATGAGAATAATCAGCTGGTCGGTCGCACATGGTACTTCATTCGCGATACTCCCGGAGTGATTGGATTCGCTGGAACGAAAGACAAACCGATCCCGATGCGGCAATCGGAAGTCGACAACATGCTCGCGCAAATGAAAGAGCGCGAAGAAAAGGTAAAACCGAAAGTCAGTTTCGAGGTCGGCGAAACCGTCAAAGTCGCAGACGGTCCTTTCCAAAATCAAAACGGCATTGTCGAAGAGATCGATCCGGAGCGCGGGAAGTTGCGCGTGTCGGTCACGATTTTCGGCCGCGCTACGCCAGTCGAATTGGAATACTGGCAGGTAGAGCGCGGATGAGCATGAAACATCAGGGCGCGCGATGTGTCATGCTCGAAGCGAAGCGAAGCATCTCACATTATCTGAGATCGCGAGATCCTTCACTTCGTTCAGGATGACAAATTAAGTATGGCAAAAGAAATTGTCGCTCACATCAAATTGCAGATTCCCGCGGGACAGGCGAACCCCGCGCCTCCCGTCGGCACCGCCCTCGGACCGCGCGGCGTCAACATCATGGCGTTCTGCAAGGAATTTAATGCCGCCACCCAAAAGCAGGCCGGCGACATTTTGCCTGTCGTCATTACGGTTTTTAAAGACAAGTCGTTTACTTTCATCACCAAAAGTCCGCCGGCGGCGATCCTGCTGAAGAAAGCTGCGAATATCGCGGCTGGTTCCAAGGAGCCTAACAAGATAAAGGTCGGCAAAGTCACCCGTAAACAGGTGATGGACATCGTAAAGACGAAGCAGAAGGACCTGAACTCGCGCAGCGACGAAGCCGCGTTTCGCGTCATTGCCGGCACTGCTCGCCAGATGGGTCTCGAGATCGTAGATTAATTCAGCCGCGGATCGGGGAGAAGTCGCCGAAACGACCTTCTACAATCTAGAGGTATTCCAAGCTGGGTCTTTCAATTTCCTGGCTCAGCCCTGCCTAAATATTCCCATTGCTGCAGCGCAATCGGCACATTGCCGTTTTTCCAGACGAAATCGTGGAAGGCGCGGAGGCTGAACTTGTCTCCCTGCTGCATTCGTGCTTCGGCAAGAAATTTCATGATTTGAAGTTTGCCGATCTGGTAGGTGAGCGCCTGTCCCGGGCCCGTTGAAAAGGCGATTGCTTCCTGGCGCGCGGTGCCTGTGTCCATCGGCACTTTTTGTTCGAGATATTTCGCGGCCTGCTCGAGCGTGAATTCGCCGAGCGCCAGTTTCACATCCACTTCCACGCGCAGCGCACGCAAACGCATGAAATTGTAAATGATCTCGCGTGTATGCGGACTGTCGTCGAACAAACCGGCCTGCAACATCATTTCTTCGGCGTAAAAACCGATCCCTTCGTTCGCCCCCGAGTCGTAATAATGGCGCCGGATCGCGTCTTCGTGTTTCCACGAAAGGCAGAGTTGAAAATAATGGCCGGGAATTCCTTCGTGCACGGTGATCGGTCGCGGATCCTGCGCAGTTGCGCGCCAGAAATAACCGAGATGCGGTGACGGCGGGTCGAGATAGCGGATGCAGTTCTCTCCTAAACGCGACGCCGAAGTGAAGTCATCCAATTCGCCAAATCCTTCAAGCGCGTGCAAATACCCTGGCATCGGTCGCAGCGTGTAGTGTTGAACCCAATCGGGAACAGTGAGGACGCCGTGCTCGTCAAGAAATCTGCGGATCTCATTTTCCTTTGCGGCGGTGTCCTTTATCCAGCTGTCAGTGTCTTTCGCTAAAGAAAGCGGTGGAACTTTGCGATTCCGTTCCTTCTCGTAGGTCTCGAATGCGACCGCGCGATTCCATTCCTGCCGGCCCATCGCCAGGATTTCTTCTGGTGAATAGGGATAGAGCGCGACGTTTTTGAGAAAGAAGACGTAAGCATCGCGGCCGAGCGCCGTTTCGTTAGGGAGCGACGGTAACCACTCCTGCAACTTTTGCCGAAAATGTTCGAGCGCATCTGCGGCGCGATCAGTTGCGCCGTTTAATGCATCTTGTTTGAGAGTTGTCGATTTTACCAATGCGAGCGCCATCTCCCGCAGCCGTGGCCGGATATTTTCAAGCGCATCAATCGCAACACTGGCAAATGGTGCCGGTGGCGTGACGAGGTTCGCTTCGCCCTCCTTTAAAATTACCGGAATGTTTTCAATGCGGACAAGAATCTCGCGACTGCGCGCTTCATCGTACGGCGCCGGAACGGTCAGCGCTTCAACCAGCGCCGTGAGCGTCTGTTCGATGTAGAAATTAGGATCGCGTTTCCAGCGTGGATTAATGTCGAGCTCCCAACGCACGCGCGCCAAAGCGGAACCGATCAGCCGATAATCGACTTGCTTGGGAATCGGCCAGCCGCTGATCTCGACTTTCTTCCATCGCGCTTCAAACTCAGATAACTCCTCACGGTGTTTGTCGATTGCGGCTTGCGACCAGTCGCGCATCCCGCCCGGACGCTCGATTCGATTCACATCGTCACCGGTGAACGGCGCGTATTTTGCGCGCCACGTCCAGAAATCCGCCGCCAGAACCTTCAAATCGCGATCATCCGAAATGCTGGCAGATGGTTGAGAGTTCGCGCTGGAAATCAATGCGGTGACGAACAGAATTGATAGTGTCGGATTATTTCTCATGTCGACGAAGCTGTTTTCGGAATTACATCTCGGAATTTTGCGCACGGCAATGTAATCTGCGCCGCGTGGTAATCTTGATTAAAGCATGGTTGGTTCAGGCCTGATGAAAAGACGCGATGAGCACGTGTACCGACGCGGCGAAGGCCTCGTTCTTGTCATTGTCATTATCGCGGTCCTCGGCGGAGTCGCCTGGTATCTCTATTCAAGTCGGCGCAGCACCGAAAAAGAAGCCTGGGCTTACGCGCGCGAAGTAGCAGAACACATCGCCTTGCAGAGAGACGCGCGCTTCATCGACCTAAATCTGTCTCCTGAGGCGCAGGTTGATTTTCCACCGTCGTTCCGAGAACGAATCCTGACCAAGCTTGGCGAATTAGGTCCACCGGACAAACGAATCCATCTGACGGGTAGGGTTACTTTCAGCTCTTACTTTTTTGAACCGCATGGGTCCTTTCGGGCGGAGGTGGGATTTCCAAATGGTCGAGCCTACCTGGATATGGGTCTCTCTCCCAGCCATGGCCCGTGGCAGATCGAAGCACTTAATCTGACTTGGAATCCGGAGCGAAACTTCTGAGACGTCTTGCCAGAGCGGATCTTCTTTATCCGGGCATTGTCTTCATCGTCTCGCTGCTGCTCTATACCTGGACGCTGGCACCGACGGTAACACTGGTCGATAGCGGCGAACTCATTGTTGCAGCACACTTTCTCGGCGTAGCGCATCCGCCCGGTTTTCCCCTTTACATTCTCTTGGCACACATCGCGTCGCTTGTTCCGATTGGGAACATCGCGCAGCGAATCCATTTCGCTTCGGCGTTTTTCGCGGCGCTGGCTACCGCACTGTTAACACTGGTCACTGCGGAGTTGATTACAACTCATGCCCGCGTTCAAGCGCAGCGTAGACCAAAAAAGAAAAAAGAACGCCAACCAGTGTCATTACCTTCAGATAATCCTTCTTATATGGCTCTCGCCCCTGCGTTAGCGGCCGGCTTGTTGCTGGCCTGTTCGCGCACGCTTTGGTCCTACGCCACGATCGCCGAAGTATATACGCTCAACGCGCTCCTCATTATTGCTATTTTTTGGCTTATGGTTAAGTGGCGCCGAAAGATTCTGGAGGATGACAGGACGTCTGTTTCAAAACGGCCACCTCCTATTCGTGATCACGATTGGTTGCTTTATCTTGCCGCTGGAGTCTTTGGATTGGCGCTCGGTGTCCACCACGTCACTGTCGCCTTGATGTTGCCGGCCATGGCGCTGCTGGTTTGGGCGACGCAAGGCGCGCAATTTTTCGCAAGCAAAAGAATACTCTACGCTGCGATCCTGGCATTCGGGGCGTTATTTATCGTTTATAGCTACCTGCCGATCGCGGCATCGCGCGATCCGATAATAAACTGGGGAAACCCACGCTCGCTCCAGGCGATTTGGGCGCATATTACAGGCAAACAGTATCAGGTATTCTTATCTTTCGACTCTAAGATAATCGGCGGGCAGTTAGTTACGTTTGGCAGACTTCTCTTGCGTGAATTTGGTCCGTGGTGGCTACCAATCACGCCAACTCTGGCGATCGTCGGTCTGGTGCAGCTATTCAAGCACGATCGAGTTACCTTTTGGTTTCTCAGTTTGCTAGTGATAAGTGATGTCGCTTACGGTGTCAGCTACGTCATTGCAGAAGATAAGGACGCCTATTATTTGCCGGCCTTTATCACGGTGGCCATCGCCGCCGCTTTTGGTTTGCGCTGGTTGCTCGTCCTGTCTGTCTGCAAACGAAAATCTCTAGCAATGCTGTCGCTGATCACGGCGGTCTGTGTCTCGGTTCTTCCGGCGGTCGCCTTTGCAGCCAACTGGCCTTTCAACAATCGCCGTCACTATCTTATAGCGCACGATTATGTGGAAAATATCCTCCGATCGATGACGCGCGACAGCCTGTTGCTCACGTTAGACTGGCAGGTTGCTTCTCCTATGCTTTACGCCCGTGAGATCGAGCACTTGCGACTCGATGTGAAAGTGGTGGACATTAATCTGCTGCGACGTTCGTGGTATTTCGATTACCTCAAGCACGCATATCCTAAGATGATCGAACGATCGCGCGATAAGGTAGACAGCTTTGTCGTTGAGTTGAAACGATGGGATAACGATCCGAAAGCCTACGCCAACGATCCAGCGTTGGCGCAGAAGATTACATCGAAATTCCAGGATATGATCTTCTCGTTCATCACAAAAGAACAGGAAATCGCGCCCGTTTACATCACCTACGACGTTGTGTTTCAAACAGAACAGAGGGACAAAGAGTTGACTGAGTGGTTAACGAATCGATATCAACTTGTCCCCCACGGCCTGATCTTCAAATTGGAAGAAGATCGGAGTTTTCACGATCCCGGTCAGCTGCATCTGGAGACTCGTGGACTCGCTGACGGAACATTAAAGTTCGAACCGGACGATGTCGTAAGCCTCAAGGTATTACCGGCGTATGAGACCATGCTTATCAATCGCGGGCGTTACCTTAGGTTTTACAACCGAAACGAAGAGGCAGCCAAAGCCTTTAAAGATGCGTTGGCGCTTGATCCGAAGCTCGAAGTCGCGCGGAACGGGCTGAATGATAGCACGGAGGAGCTGCGCAATTCGAGAAGCTCTGTGCCCTGAAACGGATAGCTTGCACTCCCCTGTCGAAATCCAGTCTTTTAGTCGACTGCGGACTTAGGACCGTTTTGTTCATTAGAACGTTTTCGTCAGGCGAGCGTAAACAAATCTGCCGGTCGCGTCGTAGAGAAAGCCGGGATAGTTGATGCTGTTGCCAGACAGGAAGCCAAACGCATTCGGCGGATCCTGCCCCAACAGGTTATTGCAACCGACAGTTATGGTCGTGTTGTTTAACAGATTCTTCCAGCAAGGCATGGAGTAGTTTGCCGCTTGCCCGGTCGCGATAGCCCTGCCATCCTTGCCGCGTGCTACTTCTGCTGCGCCCTTCGAGTACCCGGGGACGGGCTGCGGTTCCACTGGCGAGACGAAGGTCAGTTCATACGAACCTTGCACATCAAAGAACCATGTTGCATCAACCCAGTGAAACTTACCGGGGCTTGTACCTCCAAACTGAATGCTGTTCAGGAATTGTTCACGAAACCCGCCCGTGTAGCGAACGGTTCCAGTAATGTCGAAACCATTCCAGGACCATGTCAGATCCGAACGGCCTTTCCATTTTATGTAACCTTCATTGCTAAAGTCGTCGGATGGGCGGCTGCTCAGTTCGGGAGCTCGATCGCCCGCGCTTTCCGCGAGACGAAACGAATCCAAATACGTTGCTTCTGTGCGAGAAGCGAACTCGCCGAAGGATGTTTTCACCTTATATTCGGCAGCAAGGTCAATCCCACGCGCTTGCTCGCGTCCATCGTTGGTAAAAATTCCTTCAACTAAAGAGATAGACCCGTTTTCGATTAGGACTGTTTCTCCCGGGTGTACGCTGTCCAGAGTTGAACCTCTCGACGATTTCCTGAGGAGAGGGATTCATATTGATCCGGCCGGTAATCTCCACGTCAAAGAGATCCGCGCTTAGAGTCAATCCGGGAAGGAATTTTGGTGAGTAATCGAATCCGGCGTTAAAGCTCCGCGACCTTTCTGGTTGTAGGTTGGGATTGCTCTTAACTCTAAACGGCACCCGGGTCGGGAATGGGGTCTCAAATGGGAGCGAAGGGAAGAGATCTATGATTGCGCTCTGCGAAGTCTGATAAAGCTCTTGCAGGGATGGCTCACGAAAGCCTTCCTGCCAATTCACTCGGATCGTGAACGAGTTGTCGAACGGGTTCCAACGCAGACCTAGATCAGGCACGGCTGCGTTAGTATCGTTATTTCTCCAGTCTTCGAAGCGTCCCGCCACTTTGAAAGACAGATCATGAAAGCCCGGGATTGCATTTTCGGTGCTAAAAATAGGGATGTCGGTTTCCGCATAAAGGGCTAGGACCGTTCTGTTCGCATTCGTAAAAGGATCAGGACTAATGATGGGAAAGTTGGGGACGGAGTTAAAGAATCTCGCAGTTTGCCCGATCAAATCTTTTTCCAGTGCCAGGGTGTCCGGTGCCTGCGAGAGAGTCTCCCGACGAAATTGACCACCGAAGGCGAATCCGACACCGCCGGCGGGCAGCTTTAAGAGTTGAGTTGCGTAAATGTTCAAATCGATGATAGCTAGCTTCGAAGTATCGACTTCTTTTGGACGGACGGTCGCAAAAGCAATGGAAGGCGCGTTCGACGGAATCGGCACGCGGAAATCCCCGAATGGATTGTAAGGGATTGTCGTCCCGATGAATTCGGAGGAGGCGGGATCAAAGATGAGGTCAGCTGCATTCAGGATGCGATTGAAGCGCGAAACGGAAACGCCGTTCCGGGTTTCTGTATTCTTCACCTGGCTGTAACGGAACGCGGCGTCATATCCCCAGGTCCCATTGACGAAACCATCTCCTTTGATTCCAATGGTTGAGAAAAAAGCGTCGGTCTCGTTTCGAAAAATTTGATTGCCAAACTCAGCGAGGCGAGCACGCGTGCTACCGGATATGATTTGGTTGAAAGGATTGAATGGATTGAATGCGTTGGCAGGAACCCCCGTTTCGGCGTGCGTTGGAGTATATGGCGGCTCAAGACCCGGCGCGATTGGGGTCCGCGGCGGGATGGCGAGAGTCGTTTGTCCATCGCTTTGGAAATAACCTGTCGGCGGCGGTGCCAGCTCATTTCGGGTCTTTACATTTTGGTAAAACGCATCTCCATAGACAACCATGGCTTGGTCCCCAAACACCTCGTGTTCGAAGTTGACATAGCCGCCATAGCGCTCGGACTCGGGAAATGATCCGGTAAACTGATTGGGGTTGAACAAGTTCTTCCTGTTAGCATCATAAACATAATTCGATGCGGGGGCGGTTCCGTTTGTGAAGGAGGGTGCTTGAGCGAAAGTAAGTGTGGAGAAGTGGGGGCTACCGCCTGCTGCCAGCGCGACCGCCGAACTTACCTGAAGAATGAAAGGACTTGTGTTCGGGCTGAGACCAGGCGGCTTCGCGGAGTAACCTCGGTCCCGGTTGAAGATCGAGTTTCGATGATAGTAGTCGACAAAGCCGCTGACGTTCGTGTCTTCGTTACCGACACCAAAGACTAACGAGGCAGACCACTCACTTGAATCTTTGTCGAGAGCATTGCCATACTCGGTCGTCGTTTCGGTACCACGATAATTCTGGCGCAATACGAGATTTACTGTTCCGGCGACGGCGTTGGCACCGTGTATCGCTGTGCTGCCACCTTTGAGGAGGTCTATACTTTCTATTCCGGCCAGGGGTATGGAATAAAGATCAACAAAAGGTTGAGTAAATCCTGCCCCGACAGGATATGGCGCTACGCGTCGAAAATTAACGAGGACTAGCGTGTCGCCCGGGTCCATTCCGCGTAGCGAGATCGATGATGCGCCACGGGTCGGATTAGCGGCGCTATTGGAGAGCGGAACGCCGTTAGCATTGGCTAACGGAAGATCGCGCAATAATTGTTCGGTCGTGCGTTCCCCGGAGTGGACGATATCTTCAGAATCAAGCCCCGAAACGATTTCCTGCGCGAACACGTTCCATGTCAGAAAGTAAGAAAGCGCAAACGCCGCGATTAACGTTCTGCTGTAAGAATGTTGGGCGGCTGCGCGGCTACAAATCGATTGAGCAGTCGAGGGGAACGGCCTCACGCGTCGATAATGACCAGCGCGTTAGCATAATGCAAGGGTGTTTAATAAGGTGGTGTTTTGTCTTCTTACTATTTCGTCATTAGCACGGCACACCTTCCACGACGATCATGTTGGTGTTCGCCGTGCGATGCCGCATCTTGCGCGGTTCGCGATATTCTTCGCAGTTTAGCCATTCTTTCGCACGCGCCACGCTCTCGAACTGAAGAATAACAATACGCTTAGGGTGCCAATCGCCTTCGAGTGTCTCGGTTGCGCCGCCGCGCACGATGTATTTGCCGCCGTACTTTTCTACGGTCGCTCCTGCTAGCTTCTTGTATTCCTCGTAACCAACCGGATCGGTTACGTCGATCTCGACAATGATGTAGCCTGCCATGTTGCAATTGTAGCGACGGTCTCTGACCGTCGCATTTATTTTCTCTGGATTCGATTCAGGCGACGGTCATAGACCACCGCTACAACAACAGAAAAGTCGCTGGCGCGTATTCAACGACTGCTTTAGAAGAGCTAACGATGCCTGCAACCCTTGACCCTGTTCGTCCCATAGAGCTGAGTGAAATACGCGAAGCGCGTAAGCGCATCGCAGACATAATTGTCCGCACGCCGCTCATTCGCCTGGAGCTTGGTCCGGACTTCCCTGACATTCGGCTTAAGCTGGAAAATCTGCAGCCGATCAACGCGTATAAGCTCCGCGGCGCGGCTAACGCGGTCGCGATGCTTTCCGATGAGGAACGCAGGCGCGGCGTCTGGACGATCAGCGCGGGAAATGCAGGGCAGGGCGTCGCCTATGCGGCCAGACAGGCGGGCATTCCCTGCGCGGTCGTCGCGATTGAGACGGCGCCGAAAGCGAAGCTTGAGCGAATGCGCGCTCTAGGGGCGAAGCTCTTCGCGGTTTCGTACGAAAGGGCCTGGAAAGCTCTGGAAGAGCGTGCCTTTCCCGGAATCGACGCAACCTTTGTCCATCCCTTTGACGATCACAATTTCATCGCCGGACATGCAACGATGGGTCTTGAAATCCTTGAAGATGCTCCTGAAACCGAAGCGGTGATTGCAGGCATCGGCGGTGGCGGCCTCATCACCGGTGTAGCCAGTCGGCATCAAGGCCCTTAGGCCCGACATCAAAGTCTGGGGGGCTGAGCCGGAAACCGCTGCGCCTGCCGCCTTATCATTTGAGAAAGGTTCGCCACAGGTTTTCAAGGATTGGAAAGCTTCGTTTGTCGACGGCGCTGGTGGCCAGAGCATGTTTCCGCGCATGTGGGAACGAATGAAACCATTGGTCGACGGTTACATTGTTGTCGGTCTCGACGAGACGAAAAGCGCCATGCGACTCATGGCGGAGAAGGTTCGTGTTATTTCAGAAGGCGCGGGTGCCTTGCCACTTGCCGCAGCGCTTACCGGGAAGGCTGGCAAAGGCCCGATTGTTGCAATCGTTTCTGGAGGTAACATCGACTTGGCGACGTTTAGCGACATCATCTCCGTTTAGTCAGTTGTCATTCTGAGCGCGGCGTGGAACCTCACCAGTTATGATTTCGCCAGGCCACTCGCAGAGAGTATGAGACCTAACGAGATTAGCTACTGCGGAGGGGGGACGATCTTATCTACTTCGGCCATCTCCTCCGGCGTCAGTTTCCAACCGTCAACTTCTGGAGCATTTATTTTTACCTGGTCCGCCGTGCTCGCGCCCGCGATGACGGAAGCAACAGGCTTATGTGCGAGCAACCAACCGAATGCCAGTTCGAGAATCGTGTGATTACGAGATTGTGCGAAGTCGATTAGCCTTTCCACGACATCGAGGTTCTTACGCGTCACCACCTTTGGGCCAAAACCTTCACTCGCCCGGCTGCCTTCTGGTGGTTTTTGGCCTTTGCGATACTTGCCGGTAAGTAAACCGCTCGCGAGCGGAAAGTAGGGCAGAAACGCAATCCCAGCGTGCTCGCAGTCGACCATGATGTCCTTTTCCGGCTCACGGTGAAAGAGACTGAATTCATTTTGAATGCTGACAAAGTGCGCGCCATTCATCGCCGCAACTTCCGCTTCGCGCAGCTGCTTGACGCTGAAGTTCGAGCACCCGATCTCGCGCACTTTGCCAGCTCGCACTGCTTCATTGAGCGCGTAAAGCGTGTCGCCGATCGGCGTGTCCGGATCGGGCTGATGTAGCTGATAGAGATCGATCCAGTCCGTTCCAAGCCGCTGCAGACTCGCTTCTAATGCCCGTGCCACGTAGTCCGGTTTCGCGCCTTTCCGTTTTTTGTCCATCTCCATCCCAAACTTCGTCGCGATAAAGATCTGATCGCGGCGCGAACCAAGAGCACGGCTAAGGAATTCTTCGCTTTGTCCCTTGCCGTAAATGTCGGCGGTATCGAAAAAGTTAATACCGGCATCGAGCGCGGCATCGACGACTTTCTTCGTCGCGGCGGCATCAATGCGCCAGCCAAAATTATTGCAACCAAGTCCCAGAATTGTGACATCGAGGGATCCGATCTTGCGTTTCTCCATTGTTGTCAGTGTTGCCCGATTCGCAGGAATTTTCCATTAACGAATAAGAGCCTGGCGCACCAGCCGAGCACGGCCGCGACAATCCCTGATTGGCCTCTGCCGCCCGTGACGGCGGCAGCTACAACGGCTGACACGTAAGGGATGCGCAAGTAGGATGAGATGATGGAAAGCACAGCAGCGATTCTCCTGCGCAAACGGAAGCTGAGCGACACGAGCCTGATTGTATCGTGGTGCACAGCGTCGTTAGGCTGCATTCAGACGGTGGCCAAAGGCGCGCGTCGCGCCCGGAGCCCGTTTGCTGGAAAACTTGATCTGTTTTTCGAAACGGAGATTCAGATTGCGCGCAGCCGGAGGTCGAACCTGCATACGCTAACGGAGGTAGTGTTGCGCAATCCGTTTGGAGGAATTCGCAAAACGCATTTGCGCGCGCAGACTGCCGCCTACTTTGTGGAGTTGATCGAGATTTGCACAGAGTCCGATCACCACGAGCCGGAACTTTTCACGTTATTGCAACGCGCCTTTGGCTATCTCGATAAACACGATCCCACTTCGAAAGTGGTCGCGCATTTTGAGACCGAGCTCGCGCGAATCGCGGGCGTTCACGATGCGAAAATGCTGAAGAACGAAGCGGCATTCGCGCTTGGAAATTTGTTCGGCCGTTTGCCTCTCTCGCGCACACCGCTTTTAAGAGCGATAAATTCCGCCGGATGACTTCTGTAGCGGCGGTCTATGACCGCCGCATTAATTCTCTGGCGACGTTGCAAGACCAAATGAATGCGACGGTCATAGACCGCCGCTACAAGAGAAAGGCTCAAATTTGTTGACCGGTAGCGAGAAGCGACGCGAATCTCAGATGATGAGCACAAGGATTTTCGTCGCGGTGGTGGCGTTATCGTTCGCGATGGTTTTGAGGGCGACTTCGGCCACGGAAACGTTTCAGATCGATTCAGCGCACTCGAGAATCGGCTTCAAAGTGCACCAGGCTTTCGCTTCGGTGACAGGGCGCTTTAAACAATTTGGCGGCACAATCGAACTCGATCGACAGCATCCGGAAAAATCGTCGGTTACGGCAACGATTCAGGTCAAGAGCATCGATACGGGCATCGCGAAACGCGATGCGCATTTATGCAAGGCGGAATTTTTTGACGCAGACAAGTTTCCTGAGATCGCATTTAAGAGCCGCAGCGTGAGACAGACTGGACCGGAGGCGGGCGATATTCTTGGCGATTTCACCATGCACGGCGTGACAAAGCCGATAACGCTGCACGTCAAACTATTGAATAAGGACGACAAATCTACGCGCTGGCAGGTAACGACCGAGTCGCTGAGTCGCCGCGAGTTCGGCACGCAATTCGGTAGGACGCTCGAAGGCATCTCGATGATTAGCGACAAGGTCTCCGTGGATATTGAGATTGTCGCGAATTCTGTGCGTTAGAATTTTCGCGACGGAATCAGTTTTCGCGCGAAAAGGAAAACCACGATCGGCCCTACGCTCATACCGCTCGAAGCGGCGACAAGAAACGGCCAGTTTAGACTGGTGATGCCGTCACGGAAAATCTCTGCCGATCGCGCCAGGAAATATCCGGCGCTGGCTATCGAGATAAGAATCCCGAGGGTTAACAGTGCTGGCCTAACCAGTGGTAAGACAACGTGCCAATAGATGCCGAACGGTCCGCAGCCGTCCATTGTCGCAGCATCTGCGCGATCGCGTGAAACGTCTTTGAGAGCGTGCCACAAAAGCACAACGCTGAAACAACCGCACAGCCAATCGATAAACCAGATCCAATCGAGAATGACATTTCCGTTGAAAATAAATGCACTGATGAGTTGGGGAACGAACCAGATTTGTGCGGAAAGGAAGATTGCGACGAGGGCGGAAACAGTGCCACGGCCAGTCCAACGAATCCGAGCCAGCGCGCAGGCAACAAATGTGTAGCTCAATAGCGCGCAAGTCAGATTCGCCACTGCGAGAATTGTCCAGACCATGATGTGGGACAGTTTCTAACTTGCCTTCTATTGTTCGCAAGTTGGAAGCTTGCGCCACAATGCAAGTTGTTATCCCACTTGGAGACTCGGCGCTGCTGATTCGGCTGGAGGAGGATTTTGCTGATTCATCCGACCAATCTCTCGGGAACGTGCTCGACGCATTGGCGCGATTGCAGACGGCGCAGATCCCGGGAGTCATCGATCTCGCTCCGGCGTATGCAACCGTTGCTGTATTCTTCGACCCGGTTCGTGTCGTCGCAGCTGGGGCGCCGACGACCGGTGTGATCGACTGGTTAACAACAAAAATTCAGGCGGCGCTGCGTAAAGACACGAAGCGAAAACGAAAAAAGACGGAGCCGCGCGTTGTAGAAATTCCAGTTTGTTACGACGATGAATTCAGTCCTGATCTCGGTGATGTTGCGCAACGCGCCAAAATCTCGGTGCAGGAAGTGATGAAAATTCATGCCGCGCCGGATTATCGCGTGGCATGCGTGGGTTTCACGCCAGGCTTCGGGTTTTTGAGCGGACTCGATCCGAAGATTGCGACGCCGCGGCGTGCGACGCCGCGAAAGGAAGTCCCGGTCGGCTCAGTTGCCATTGGTGGAACTCAGACTGGCGTGTATCCGATTCGTTCGCCAGGGGGCTGGAACATCATCGGTCGTACTCCGTTTCGAATGTTTGATGTAAAGCGCGATCCTCCGGCTTTGCTTTGTGCGGGTGATCGAGTGCGGTTTCGCAACATAACGCGTGAAGAATTCGAAAATTTGAAGAAGTGAGTGCAACGCGAACGTTGATTGTGATTCGTTAGGCAAATGATTGTGCAAGTTCTCCGGGCGGGACCACTGGCGAGTGTACAGGATCTCGGGCGTTTTGGTCATCGCGCTATCGGCGTCGGTAGCGGCGGAGCGCTCGATCCGTTTGCCGCGCGCGTTGCAAATCTTCTGGCCGGTAATGAAGAAACGGCCGCGCTGATCGAAATTACGCTCGGTAATTTCCGAATTCGTTTTACGGATGAGCGTGTCATCGCATGGTGCGGTGGCGCATTCCAGACGCAGGTCGGTCAGGAAAAGGCTTCAGCTGGTCACGCTTTTCTCGTTCATGCAGGCGACGAGCTTGTTGCCAATGCACCTCAAATTGGGTGTCGGATGTGGCTCGCAATCTCAGGTGGCATTGCTGTTCCATCAATCCTCGGAAGTCGATCCACTGACCTGCGCGCTGGATTCGGCGGTCTCGATGGCCGCTCGTTACGCGACGGCGATGACTTGCCGCTTGGTGCAATAAATTCGATGAATGACGCGCGCGCGGAGACATTGCGCGAAAAACCGTCATCAAATTGGAGCGCGCAGCGCGAATGGGCGATTCCCGCGCTGCGCTACCCAAAGCTACGGATTGTGCGCGGCGTTGATTGGAACCGCTTTGACATTTCTACACATCAAAGCCTAACGAGTGAAAAATTTGCCGTTACGCAAGAAGCCGATCGAATGGGAGTTCGTTTGGATGGGCCGGAATTGGAACGAAAGGATTCGGGCGATCTGTTGTCGGAAGCAGTCGCACCTGGGACGATGCAAGTTCCTCCAAACGGCCAACCGATTCTTTTGCTCGGAGATTGCCAAACGATTGGTGGTTATCCGAAGATCGCGCATGTGATCACAGTTGATCTGCCGATCGCGGCGCAACTTTCCACCGGAGATAAAGTGCAGTTTCGAGAAACTTCCCTGGCTGAAGCGCATTCGCTTTTGCTGCAACGAGAGGAAGACCTCGATCGATTTCGAATCGGCCTCGATCTAAGAACCTCATGAGTCTCTCCGTCGATCTCAATGCGGACCTTGGTGAAGGCGCCGGTCACGATGAAGATATTCTCGAGTTCGTCAGCTCCGCTAACATCGCCTGCGGATTTCACGCTGGAGATCCGACATCGATTCTCGATTCAATTCGCGCGGCGCACGAACTCGAGGTCGCGGTCGGTGCGCATCCGAGTTTTCCCGATCGCGAAAACTTCGGACGCCAGGAAATCGAACTGCCGCCGGAGGAGATTTATTCAATCCTGCTTTATCAGCTCGGCGCGTTTCGGGCGCTCGCGTCTGCCGTGGGAGCGGAGGTGAATCACGTCAAGGCGCATGGCGCTCTTTACAATATGGCGGCGCGCGATCGCTCGCTGGCAGATGTGATTGCCAACGCCGTTTTCGCGTTCGATCCGAAGCTGATCCTGTTCGTTCCGCCTGGCGGCGTGTTTGAACGCGCGGCGCAAGAACGCGGATTGCAAATCGCGCGCGAAGTTTTCGCGGATCGCAATTACATGCCGGATGGCACACTGGTGTCGCGGTCGTCGCCGGATGCTTTTGTGCGCGATCCGCTCGAAGCGGCGGAGCGAGTTATTCGGATGTTACGCGAACAAAAAGTGCGCGCGATCAACGGCGTCGATGTTCCAGTCGCTGCTGAAACAATTTGTGTGCATGGCGACAATCCAGAAGCGGTGGAGTTTGTGCAAAAATTGCGGGAGCGGCTTGCACGCGAACAGGTCATGATTGCAGCGCCGGTGCGACAACGATGACATTCAAGTCGTTAGGCGATTCCCGGTTTGGGGAGCGCAGGCTGCCAGCCTGTGCTTTTCGGCAGCCTGCCGAAAAGATTTGTCGCCGGCAAGCTGCCGACGACTGCAGGCAAGCTGCCTGCGCTCCCCAGACAAGAAAAGGCGACCATGAGCGATTACATCGCTAATCCCGAAGAAGCGCGGTTGGTTCGGGGCCTCGGTTTGCTCGATGCCACAATGATCGTCGTCGGCTCGATGATCGGCTCCGGGATTTTCATCGTATCGGCAGAATCTTCACGTTTGATCGGTGCGCCGGGTTGGTTGCTGATGACCTGGGTCATTGCCGGCGTACTCACGATCACAGGCGCGCTTTGCTGCGCGGAACTTGCTGCGATGATGCCGCGCGCGGGCGGGCCGTACATTTTTCTGCGCGAGGCGTACGGACCGTCCACCGGATTTCTTTATGGTTGGGCGGTGTTTCTCGTTATCCAAACGGGAACGATCGCCGCGGTTGCCGTCGCGTTTGCAAAATTCCTTGGCGTGCTCGCGCCGGCGATCGCGACGGAAAATTATCTGATCGCGCCCATTCAGGTCGGCGGTGGTTATGCGATCAGCCTTTCCACCGAACAACTCGTCGCCGTGCTGCTCATCTTTTTATTAACGTGGAGCAACACGCGCGGGCTTGAACTCGGCAAACTGGTCCAGAATGTTTTTACGTTCGCAAAAACGGCAGCATTGCTGGCGTTGATCGTGATTGGTCTCTCGTTAGGCTGGAAAGTCGGGTTGCGCGGCGCTTTCCGCAGATTGGTGGAATCCATCCGCGAACGGTTGGAATCCGCAGGTGGCGCAGCCTGGCCTTACTTTCGTCGGTGCGCTCGCGATTGCAGTTTTGTTAGGCAAAGCGATGACTGGTCCGCTCTTTGCGCAAACGGCCTGGAACAACGTCACGTTTACCGGCAGCGAGGTGCGCGATCCGGGAAGAAATTTGCCGCGCTCGTTGCTCATCGGTTGCGCGATTGTCGTGACGCTCTACGTGCTGGCCAACATCGCTTATCTCGCGACGCTTTCCTTTCCCGAGATTCAACATGCGCCACAAAATCGGGTCGCTGTCGCGGCGATGCGCGCGGTGCTCGGTGCTCCCGGCACGATCGCGATGGCTATCGCGATCATGATTTCCACTTTCGGATGCAACAACGGTCTAATTCTCGCCGGCGCCCGCGTCTATTATGCGATGGCACGTGACGCACTTTTTTTCGGCGGCGCAGCGAAGACGAACAAACATCACGCGCCTGCGATCGCGCTGGCGACTCAAGGCTTGTGGGCTGCATTTCTCACCTTGCCGCGGACTGTGATTACGAATGCAACGAATGGCTCGGTGAGTTACGGCAATGTCTACACGCAGTTGCTCGAGTACATCGTCTCCGCCGATCTGATTTTTTATGTGCTAATGGTCGGCGCTGTCATTGTTCTCCGGAAAAAGATGCCCGCAGCCGAACGACCATATCGCACGTGGGGTTATCCCGTGGTGCCGCTCATTTATATTTTGATCGCCAGTTTGCTCATCATCGATCTCGCTTGGCTTTCGCCAACAACCTCGGGCATTGGTGTGGCGATCGTGCTGACGGGAATTCCCGTTTATCTGATGTGGCGCAAAAGATCGGGTAGGGCGGATGTCTCGTCCGCCTAACGGAGTGTCTCGCTCCGTTTCTTATTTGTAGAATCGGAACGAGACGTTCCGATACACGGCGCGAGGCGACCGCGCTACCCGGATGATTTGCGTTTCGACGCGAGAAGCGCGTCGCGCCCGACGAGATAAAGCAGGACGCAAAGCGCAGCGAACGGAATCAGCGCGAGTACATCGGACGACGGGCCTTCGAAAAATGGATTGTGCGCCGTGCACCATTTTTCGATGGCGTCGAAGGTGTCTTTCAACGGAATGTTCAGGAAGGCGAAAACGACTCCGGCCAGTGTCCCACCTGCAATGTAACCGGAGGCCAAGAGCACTCCGTTGCTCTTGTCGCCTTCTGCGACGAGCTGATCTTCGGTGAAGTTCGCGCCGGCGTGTTTGCGACGCGTGTATTTGTCGACGAGCCCGCGAATCACACCGCCGACCCAAACTGGTGCGGAAGTCGAGATCGGAAGATAAACGCCGACGGCAAAAGCGAGCGAAGGTATTCCGGAAAGCTCGAGCACGATCGAGATGAAAACGCCGAGCAGCACGAGTCCCCACGGCAAATGGCCGCCGAGAATTCCCTTGATGATGTAGGACATCAACGTCGCTTTCGGCGCGGTGAACTTCTGCACGCTCGAGCCGTCGGGGCGCTTGTCGTAAATGCCGTTGATGCCGGGATCGACGAGATAGACCGGGTGAACCCTGGTCGTTCACGAGGTAACGCCCGGCCGGTCCGTTATCAGTTGAGGTTTTGTGAAACACAAAATACTCGGTGGCGTCGGCGCCTGCCTGCGCACCAGCGAGGCGTTCACGCTTCGGCTGGCCGCTGGAATCTTTTTCGAAGTCGGCCGGATTTGCGTGATAAGCGGAGGCAAAGGTGAAGTCTTTGTTGCCCGCCACTGGAATGTAAACCGTGCCGGACTCGTTCAGCTTCATCAGAATCGGGCCCGATCACCAGGCACGACGCGAGTGTGCCGATGAGAATCGCGATTTGCTGATACTTCGGCGTCGAGCCGATCAGGAATCCCGTCTTGAGATCCTGCGAGGTCGTGCCGCCATTCGAGGATGCGATGCAAACGATACCGCCGATCGAAAGTGCCGTGACAAAATAGGGCGGCGCTGTCCAACCGACGATAAGGAAGACGAGGCATGTTAAGAGCAGCGTCGCCACCGTGATGCCGGAAGTTGGACACGAAGAAGAACCCACTTCGCCGGTGAGACGGGACGAAACGGTGGTAAAAAGAAATCCGATCCCGACGATGAGGAGCGCGCCTAACAAGTTGAAACGCAGGTTGAGCTGCGGCGCGAGCATGATGAGCACGAGCAGCAAAATGATTCCACCGATCACCCATTTCATCGAGAGATCCTGATCGGTGCGCGCGGCCGTGGCTGTTTCCGTGCGCGCGGCACGCAGGTCGGCGAGTCCGCCTTTTAATCCATGCCAGATCAAAGGCAGCGAACGAATGAGACTGATGATGCCGCCGGCCGCGACGGCGCCGGCACCAATGTAAAGAATGTAGCCGTGCTGGATTTGATCGACGCTCATCTCCGCGATCGTGTGACCGGTTTCCGGCGCCACCGGTCCCGCGACTAACGAACCGAAATATTTGATCGCAGGAATCAGAACGAGATACGACAAAACGCCGCCGCCCATCATCATCCCGGCGATGCGCGGTCCGATGATGTAACCGACGCCGAGCAATGCCGGATTGTTCTCGAGCGAGATCGAGGCACCCTGGAAAGGTTTCGCAAAGATCTTCTCGGGGATTTCCTTCATCGCTTTCAGCATTTCGAGCGCGGCGTAATAAAGGAAACCGATGCCAAAACCGCTGATGATCACCTTGCCGCCGCTGACAGCTTCATCCGCGGCGATCGTGCTGCGCTCATCGGAACGCGCAGCCTCGCGCGATTCCGCCGACGCCCCGGCTTTCAAGACTTCCGCGCAGGCCGTGCCTTCCGGATACTTCAGATATCCGTGTTGATGAACGATGAGCGCGCGCCGGGTCGGGATCATCATCAGAATGCCCAGCAACCCGCCGAGAATCGCGACCAACATCACGCGCACGATCTCGAGATCGAACCCGAGGATCATGATCGCGGGCATCGTCACGCCGAGACCGAAAGCAATCGATTCGCCCGCTGAGCCGGCAGTCTGGACGATGTTGTTCTCGAGAATGGTCGAATCGCGCAGGCCGAACTTCGAGAGCACCCGGAAGGTGGTGATTGCAAGAACCGCGACCGGAATCGACGCACTGACCGTGACGCCGACCTTGAGGACGAGATAAAGCGACGAGGCGCCGAAAACGATCCCGAGTAACGTGCCAATGATGATGGGAAGCGGCGTAAACTCGCGCAGCTTTATGTTAGCCGGAATGAACGGGCGAAAGTTGGCGAGAATCGGATTCTCAGGTCTTGCGCCCACGATATCCGGCATTTCGTTAGGCGGATTTCGCGGGTCGATTTTCAAGACGGAACTTTCGCAGTGCTGCGCCCTGGCCTAACGAGTCGCGCCTGCTTGCCCGGTCCGCGTCCCCATTCCCAGGATCCAGCGATAAAGCACGAAACCGATGACCACGAAAGCAATCCCCCCGATGATAATTGCCGGCATTTCAAAGGATGGGCCCACCAAGGCGAGCGGGTTCTGGACGCCACTGAAACCTACGACGCCGGCATAGATCACGGCCAGGAGACTCTCCCCAACGATCAGGCCCGAGGCGAGCAGCACGCCCAGTTGCTTGATCGCCTCGGCATTCTCGCGGCGCTCTGCGTAGCGGTCGAACCATGCGCCCACCAGCGCTCCCACGACAACCATCAGCGTGGTCGAAGTGGGCAGGTAGATGCCGAGCCCGACCGCCAACGGCGGCAGGCGCGGACCTTTCTTCGCGAGCCCGAGAATTTCGTCGAGGAAGATAATGGCGACACCGATCACGGCGCCGAGCCCGATCATGTTCCAAGGCACATCGCCGGTAATGACGCCCTTGGCCAGCGCCGAGATCAGGCCCGCCTGGGGTGCTGGAAGGGCCCGCGCGGGATCAGCGCCCGGGGCTCCAAGGAACCCGTAAGTGTTCTGCAGCAACTGCATCACCGGCGGGATTACGACCGCGCCCGCCAGCACGCCGATGACCAGCGCCCACTGTTGCAGCGCCGGCGTGGCATCGACCAGTTGGCCGGTTTTGAGATCCTGGAGGTTGTTGTTTGCGATCGACGCCACCGCGAACACGATCGCGGTGATGAACAACGCAAATCCGACCAGCGCTTTGTCCGCGCCCGGTGGCAGGAATGGCTTCACCGCCAGGACCAGCAACAGTGCCGCCACCACCACGACCAAAATGCCGATCCCGGAAAGCGGGCTGTTGCTGGAGCCGATCAGGCCGGCCATGTAGCCGCACACGGCCGAGACAAGAAAACTCATCAGGACAACAAACGCCACGCCGCCGATCACCAGCGTTAGCGACGGCAGCGCCCAACCCGTTTTGGATCGCGAAAGTCCACAGCAACCAGCCGATCGGGATAAAGCAGAGCAGCGAGACCAGTCCGACGATGCCAATCGGTATGTCGTGCTCGGTGCGCGGCAGTTGATCGAGCGTGCCGGCCTTCCGTGCGCGCGAAGCGCGGAAGGATCCGGCGAGGCCGTCGGCCAGCGGCTTCACCAGCTTCGCCAGTGTCCAGATTGCGGCCACACCGATGGCACCCGCGCCCATGAAGCGCACATAGTGGGTCCATCCGGCGCGAGCCGCGTCGGCGGCCGGGCCCGCCGTCCAGTGGAGATGCGTGAAGTAGGGCACGGCCCACGCCCAACCGATCAGCGCACCGACCAGCATCGCGACGCCCACCCACAAGCCGACCAAATGCCCGATGGCCAGCAACGCGAACGACAACCCAAAATCGAACCCCGTCGCTCCGCTCCTCGCGCCACCCCGACGCGAAAGTAACTGGTCACGGCTTCGGCAAACACCTTGGTCTGCACCATCACATAAAACACCGCCGACACGATGGCACCCCACACGACGGCCTTAAGGCCAGCGCCGCTCGTTTCCACCCTTTCCGCCTCCGTGCCGCGCGCGTCACCCGATCCGACCTTTAGCACTTCCGCGCAGGCCACACCTTCCGGGTAGGGAAGATCCGAATCCGTGACCATCGCCCGCCGCAACGGGATCGTGTACATCACGCCGAGGATGCCGCCGGTGGCGCAGATCGCGGCCGATGTCCAGAATGGAAACCCCGACCAGTAGCCCACGATGACGAGACCGGGGAGCACGAAAATGATCGCCGAGAGCGTGCCGGCCGCGGAAGCGATCGTCTGCACGATGTTGTTTTCCTGAATGGTGGCGTCGCGCATCGCCTTCAAGATCGCCATCGAAATGACCGCCGCCGGGATGGAGGTCGAAAAGGTGAGGCCAGCTTTCAGTCCGAAGTAAACATTCGCTGCCGTGAAAACGATCGTGATGACGATGCCGATGATGATGCCGCGAAGGGTGAGTTCGGGACGCCGTTTTTCATCGATCATGTCGTTAGGCGAATTGGACGTGGTGATTGTTGCCATGGGATTTTTTGAGCTGGAGCGCCTTCCTGATTGAGTGTTGTCCCGCTGTTCGCGCTTGGAGAGAACAACAGTTTTATCGCCAAAGGTCAAGAGCGCGCAATCGAGTGAGAAGTTTTGAAATAAGTGCAGTTCAAAGGGCAGGTCATCCTGAGCGAAGCGAAGGACCTCGCGAGTAAGGACAGATCTGAATTATGGGCGAACGTTTCGAACATTCGTAAGGTCCCTCGCTTTCGCTCGGGATGACCAGCGGAAGTGACTCGTTAGGGCGTCGGCGTTGCGGATTGTTTTTTCCAACGCTGATCGAAGCGCCTTGATTCTTTAGTCGTCGCCTTGCAGGTGAGAATGCTTCGCACAGCGAAGCGGTTACATTCACTCTTCGTGCAGCGCGACTATCGGATCGACCTTCGTCGCGCGTCGTGCGGGAAGATAATTGGCGAGCAACGCGACGCAGCCGAGCACGAGCACAACAAGCAGGAACGTTTCTGGGTCGCCGGTGCCGACACCGAAAAGTAATCCAGCAAGCAATCTCGTTAGTCCAAAAGAAGCAACCAACCCGACGGCGACACCAATCGCCGCAAGCTTGAGTCCATTTCCGATCACGAGGCGAAATACATCTGGCCGTTGCGCACCGAGTGCGAGGCGAATGCCGATCTCGCGCGTCCTTTGCGTCACACGCAACGCCATCACGCCGAACAATCCGATTGCGGCAAGCGTTAAGGCGAGACCAGCAAAAGTGCCTACAAGTGTCATCGTCAGGCGACGCGAAGCCATGTCATTCGAAATTGCGCGCCGCATTGTGGTGATGTCGGAGACCGGCTGATCGGGATCAACAGCGAGCACTTCACGCTTCACCGTTTCGCCGTAGGAAAGCGGATCGCCGGACGCGACACGCACCAGCAATATCTGTTCGGTCTGCGAAAACTGCTCGGTGGAATAATACATCTGCGGCATGTTGAGCTTTTCAAACGCATCCGCGGGATCCTCTGTGCGGACGCGGCCGACTACGCCGATCACCGTCAGCGGCGGCGGATTTTTTTCGAGCGTCTGGTTGTTATCGATGTGTTTGCCGATCGGATCCTCGCCGGGGAAGAATCGTTTCGCGAACGAATCGTCGATAATCACCGACCAATTCTTCCCCGGTCGATCTTCCGATCCAAAGACGCGGCCGCGCAATAGTGGGATGCCCATTGTCTTGAAATAGTCGGAAGAAACGACGCTCACCTGTGCGGAAGGTTCTTTCCCGGGGGGATCGGCCGGCTTACCCGTGATGTGAAAGCTTGAATCCCATTCGTCGCCATCGAACGGAATATTTTCCGCGGAGGTTGCAGTCAGAACGCCCGGCAATGCGCGCACGCGCTCGAGAACGAGACGGAAAAATTGCGTGACTTTCGCATCGTCGGCATAGCGCGCTTTTGGCAGCGCAATCGACATTTCGAGCAATTGGTCCGGATTAAATCCGTAAGCGAGACGATTTACTTCACGAAAACTTTTCAGAAGCAGCCCTGCGCCAGTCAGCAACACCAGCGCGAGCGCAACCTGCGCAACCACCAATCCCGCGCGCAGACGCTGACGATCGGCGCCATCGCTGCTGCCGCGGCCGCCTTCGCGCAAAGCCAACGCCGGTGTCGCTGCGCCGGCGATACGCCACGCTGGCCAGACGCCAGCCATGAGACCGGCCAGAGTCGCGACACCAGCGGTAAAAAGAAGCGCCGGCATGTTGATGTGAATGTTGTGAAAACGCAGCTCGTTCGCCGGACTTAAGGCGACGATGATATCGAGTCCCCACACCGAAAGGAGCACGCCGGCAGCGGCGCCGACGAAAGCGAGGATCACGCTTTCAGTTACAAGCTGCATGGTGAGCCGAAATCGGCTCGCGCCTAACGCGGCGCGCACACCGAGTTCGCGTTGTCGCCCCGTTCCACGAGCGAGCAAAAGCCCGGCGACATTTGCGCACGCGATCAGGAGCACGCAGGCGACAGCGCCGAAGAGCACGTAAAGATTGCTGCGATAATTGCCCACGGCGCTTTCGAGAAGCGTATCCATCGTCACGCGGCGGCCGGTGTTGTTATCGGGATATTGTTTCTCCAAATTTCGCGCGATGGTGTCGAAGTCCGCGCGCGCTTGTTCCAAGGTCACGCCATTTTTCAAACGTCCAAGAACTCGAAAGCCCGGATGATTTCCGCGTTCGAGAATATTCGGATCGGCGCGCATGTCGGCGAGCGGCGTAAAGATTTGTGGTTCACGCGACAGCTGCATTTGCGGAGGCAGCACGCCGATGATTTCCGTCGGCACACCGTTGAGCGTGACGCGCCGACCGAGCACCGTCGGGCTCGCGCCAAAACGCTGGTGCCATAAACGGTCGCCGATCATCCCCACGTGCGGCGCGCCTGGTTTGTCTTCCGCTTCGGTGAAGACGCGGCCGAGTTGCGGTTTGAGATCGAGCACGGAAAGAACATTTGCCGTCACGCGCAGACCGCGCACGCGCTCGGGCTCGCCCTCGCCCTGAGCGGCAAGATTGAAACCTTGACTGCGAAACATCGCGATATCGGTGCAGGATCGTTGCGCCGCGCGCCAATCCAGATAGTTCGGATAAGAAACCGAACCAGCCTCAAACAGGCCGATGACTTTCTCGCGAACCAAAACGAGCCGATCCGGCTGCGGATACGGCATCGGCTTGAGCAGCACCGAATAAATCACACTGAAGATCGCGGTGTTCGCGCCAATCCCGAGCGCGAGCGTGATGATGGCGAGCAAAGTGAAGCCCGGACTTTTGAAAAGCATCCGGAAAGCGTAACGCAAATCTTGCAGTAAATTATCCATACGATGTTCCTCTCGTTAGGCGACCGATGTAGTTCTTAGCAGTGCAGATGCCACCAAACGAAGCCAAGTCTTTTCTCCCTCGTAAGAAGCAATTTACAAATACGAATCGCTTTTCGCCATTACGTAGTGGGTGTCGAAACCGGGATATCGTCATCCCGCTTCCGGGACGCAGGCGGTCGATGGAATTTGGTGTTAAATGTCCTCGCAACTACTAATTTCAAGACCTCTCACAACCGAATTTATGAAATACAGTTTCATTGTTAGTGTCGCTCTGATTGCGTTGGTAAATACAAGCGCGGCTCAACGAGTTAAAGTTTCTCTCGGAGTGGCGGGGCCGGACGATACCAAGAACCAGATATTTAGTTATCTCGTCACTGATCTGGCGCAGCGAGGTGTGGATCTCGTTGGGAACGGAGCCGATTATCAAATCAGAATCATCGCTGTGCACGTAGAGTCGAAGAAACGGCGCGGAGCAGGCTATGCCGTTTCGATCGTAGTCACGGCGCCGGTTTCGCCCGATCGACCACGCCACGGATTCAAACATCCGTTGGTCGCTCATTTTCTCGAAGTCAGCCCGCCTAACGGATTGCAGGATCTTTGCAAACGTGTGGCGGATGCGATTAACAACGAAGTATTCGAGGTTCATCGTCAAACCTCGGCGGATTCGGGCTAGACCGAGATCGTGATAAAATTGCCAGGTCTGATTGGCGTGGCGCTGTTGTTCGTCGCGTGCGCGACTGACAACTTATCGCGACAACACCGTGCCGTCGTTGACACGCTTTATTTCGGAACTGACATGCCCGGCGGCCATGTTACCGAGAGCGATTGGCAAAAGTTCCTCGCCAATGTGATTACTTCGCGATTTCCGAAAGGCGTGACCTCATGGGTCGCAGCCGGTCAATGGCAGAACCGCGATGGCAGTCTCGCGCGCGAGATATCTCATGTCGTTCTTCTTATTCATCCCGATTCACCGCAAAGTGATCAGGCGATAAGCGAGATCATCTCGAGCTACAAAAAGCAGTTCCGGCAGGAAGCCGTTCTTCGTGTTCGCAGTCCCGCACAGATTTCTTTTCAGTAACTCGAAAACGAACTGACAAGACGCAATGCATGTGATCTCTGGTTTCACTGTTGTAGCTGCCGCCGTCACGGCGGCAGAATTAGTGGGGTCATTATCCATCTCTCTGCCGCCGGTGACGGCGGCAGCTACAATAGCGTCGAGCTGAACTGATGAAAAAACCCAAGACGATTGCGGTCATCGGTGGCGGGTCGGCCGGGATTTACCGCAGCTCGGGTCGCCTCGGAACTTGGCGCGCACATTTTGTTTTTCATGGGCGACAATGCTGATCACGCGTCGCTTTGCATCAACGCCGGCTGCATGCCATCAAAGGCGATTTTCGAGCCAATCGATGCCATGCATCATGCGAAGCTACATGGCTGGCTGAAAGTGGAACCGCGCCAGCCTAACGAGTATCTCGCACAGATCATCCGCTGGAAGGATGGCGAAATAGAAAACTTTCGCGCTTATCGCGATGCGGAAATTCGGGAGCGCGCCAGTGCGAAATTCCAAATCATTCGCGCCAACGCGCACTTCGTGAATCCGCACGAATTAGAGAGCGAAGGAAAACGTTATCGTTTTGATGCCGCAATCATTGCCAGCGGTTCGGTCACGAATTTTCCGAAAATCAAAGGATTGGATGCGACAGCAGGCGGCATTTGGACAAGCGACGAAATTCTGCACAACACGCGCATTCCGAAATCGCTCGTTGTCATGGGCGCTGGCCCGATCGGCCTTGGAGTTTTCTCTGCGCTACGCATGGCTCGGCTGCGAAGTGACCCTTCTTGCCAGAGGACGTGTGCTTGCAGAGTTCCCGGCGAAATTTGGCGAACGCCTCGCCGAAATTTATGAACGCGAAGGCGTGCGGGTTCTCACATCGCGCAAGGTGATGCAAATCACTCGCAATGCCGATGGATTTTTCCAAATCGATGCGGAGAGCAGAGATGGCACGGAATCTCTTGTCGCCGAAAAGGTGCTTCTTGCGGCCGGACGCAATCCAGCGGTGGAAGGTCTTGGTCTCGAAGCTGCGGGAATCGCTGTGACCAGGGAAGGATGTCTGGAGATCGGCGATGATATGCGAACCGCGCAGCACGATCATATTTTTGGGGCAGGAGATGTCGTTGGTCAGCGCATGGTCGTGCATCATGCGCACATCGAAGCGGGCATCGCCGCTGAGAATGCGGTCAAAGAAGGCGATCGTAAATGGACGAAGCGCTCAAACATTCAGGTAGTTTTTTCCGATCCGGAATTTGCTTTTGCGGGATTGAAACCAAGCGCGGCGAGAAAGGCCGGTCATAATCTCGTAAGTGCTTCGGCGGAGAGTCGCGATATCGGCAAACTGCATCTTGCGGGCGACGATTTCGGCTTTGGCGAATTTTCCGCAGACGCAAAAAGCGGACTTTTGATGAGCGCAGGATTGCTTTGTAACGACGCGAGCAATCTTATTCATCTTCCGGCCTACGCGATCGATCATCAGCACACTGTCTATCAACTGGAGGATGCCGAGTATTATCATCCAACCAAGATCGAGATCATTTCGGAAATCGGTGACGCGTTATGTCGCAAACTTGGCGGCCAGCCCTTCGCGCGAGCCGAAGAATAGTACGGACCGTCGTCGGGCAACAGGAAAGATCACCAAGGAGCGGCGACTTCCAAGTCGCCGAACTAAGTAATTCGGCGCTTTGGAAAGCGCCGCTCCTTGGTGGCTGCACCAGGCGCGAAGCCTAACGAGTTGGGTTCGCGCACTTCAATCCATCCCGATCACAGTGGGAACGAGGACATCATGCACGGCGACGAGAAGATTTTCGAGCGTAAACGGTTTTTGCAAAACCGCGCTGGTCTGCGCAACGATGTCTGGAATTTCATCGCGCGGCAGCTCGCTCATAACGATGAGTGCTGTCTCTGGAAACCGCCCGCGCAATTCGAGCAAAAGCGCGTTGTTCATCGAACGCGCTATCCGCAATGCGAGCAGAATCACTTCCGGTTCACTGTCATCCGCGCAATTAAGGCCTTCGCTCATGGAAGCGGCTGTCGTCGCTGCGTAACCAGCGCTGGCGAGAATTTCTTTGATGATTTCGCCGATGGCGACTTCGTCATCGATGATGAGAATCGAGCGGCCGCGACCATCGCGCGCCAGTGTTTTGCCTGATCCGGTCAATCCGCGCGCGAGAGTGAGAAGCTGTTTCACCAGATCCCGCTCCGCGATCCGCGGACCGGTCGAGCATGGCGACGAGCTGAGTCGTGTCCGGGTCGTTAATTTTTCGATCGAGCAAATCGCTGCCCATCAGGATCGGAGTCAGAACGTTGTTCACATCGTGCGCGATACTGCGCGCGAGCAATCCGATTCCTTCCAGCCGCTGCGCGCGCAGTCGCTCCGTTTCGCGGCGGCGCTGATTGGTCACGTCGCGCTGAACCGCGACAAAATATGCGATCCGGTTTTTCTCATCGCGCAACGGTTCGAAATACCACTCGACGCAAAATTCCGAACCATCTTTCCGATAATTGATGTCTTCGCCTTCGAAGGGCTTGCCTTTTTCCAGATGCGCTCGCAGGCGCTCGATCGTGCAGAATTTCGTGTTTGGTCCTTCCAATATCCCTGGATTTTTCCCGATCACTTCTTTTGGCAGATAGCCGGTGAGTCGGGTGAATGCTTTGTTCACGTAAACAATTCTCGGCCCGGGTTCCTTCATTTCAGTGTCGGTGATGACGACCGATTCGCGCATCTGCGCGAGAGCCTGCTGGGCGATGCCGAGCGGGCCCACGCCTCGCGCGCCGACCAGTTCCGGAAATACCTTCTTCGCCGGAGCCGGATATTTCTTCCTGCTACGATCGCGAGTGCGGCGGACTTTAACCCCGTGAGCCGATGGCATGTCGCTAGGCCGGTGCGACGCGAAGAAACAGGCCACCGACCTGGCTGGTGGTGGTCCGATTCCCTCGCGCAAGCGCAATAATTTTTCCCGGGCTGAGCATACCGATTCGTTAGGTAGCAGGGCGCGTTCCATGTCGACAGGCCATGCGTGTTAGCTTGAAGAAAGATCTGAGGTTATGGCCCTGCGCCTCGCGAACGCCGACGCGAATTAAAGACTTCCATGTGTGGAGATTCTTTGTCTAATTAGGACGCCCTCGGCGGTCTGGGAGCAAAACGCGCCGCAGGAAATGAACAGACAGTCGCCTTCTACTGGAACATGAAGACGAAACCGAAGACGCCGCGTCAAAAAGCCAAACCCGCTACGCGAACTGCGATTCGCCGCCGCACCGCCAGAAAGCCGCGCACGACGCGCACGGTAAGGGCCAGGCCGGTAGCGCTACCTCCCGGAGTTGATCCCGAGCTTTTGAAAATGATGTCGCTTATTCCGGCGACGCGCGCTGCGGCTGACCGCTCCGCCGCTTTCCAGCGAGGACATCGAGCGCGCTCTGCTCTCCGGCGCGCATGCGCGCACACTCGAAACTTATTTTGGCGAACAGGAGTATGCAGAGCTGATCACACTGGCGGGACGCGCAGCGAGTCGTTCACGTCGCGGCGGACCACGCGTGCTTCTTCTTCCCGGTATTTGCGGATCGATGCTCGCGCGGATGAATGGAGATAAAGCGCATACGCTCTGGGTTAACTTTTGGGATATTCTGCTGGGCCACCTCGGCGAGCTGGTCCTTCCCGACGTCGGGAAGACGATTCGCGCCACTGAAGCGCATCCGGGAACTTATTTGAAAATGAAGCTCTGGCTTCGCGGCGAAGGCTTCGATACCGACGATCATCCGTTCGATTGGCGCCAAAGCATTCCCGATCTCGGAAAAGAATTGGCCAATCGTGTAAACGACGAAGCAAAGACCAGAGAAGTTCATCTCGTCGCTCACAGCATGGGCGGGCTGGTCGCGCGTGCCGCCATCGGCCAGGGCATGAAGGATTTCAAACGGCTGATCATGCTCGGAACACCGAATTACGGTTCCTTCGCGCCGGTGATGGTATTCCGGGGCATCTACCGATTTCTAAAGTTGATCGCGCTGCTGGATCTGCCTCACAGCGCGAAGACGCTCGCCGGCACTGTGTTTAATACTTTTCCCGGCCTGACTCAGATGATGCCGCAGCGCGCCAAATTTACCGGCATCGATCTTTATAATATTAATGCGTGGCCCAAGACCGGCCCGCGTCCTCTGGAAGCACTTTTGAAGAATACTCCGAAGGCGCAGGAGAAATTTGCCATTCCGGCTCCAGACAAGATGACGATGATTGCCGGAGTCGATCAACAGACGGTGGTCGGTGCGCGTGTTGTTGGCGACGAATTTGTCTTCGACCAAACAAACGACGGCGACGGCACGGTTCCGCGGGATTTTGCGGTAATTGCCAATCGCGATACCTACTTTGTCCGCGAAGGCCACGGCGAACTGCCGAAGAACGCGAAAGTCTGGCAAGCGGTCAAGGAACTCATTTACGGAAATCCGGCGTCGCAACTCGATCGCGAATGGAGTCCCAGTCGCGCCGCGCCCACTTCGATTTCGGAAAAGGATTTCGAGGCGATGCAAACGCCAAGGCGTGGGCCAGCAGCAACTGCGGCCGGCCGATTTACGCAAATTCATGCAGGAATTTGCGGCTGGCCCCGAGCCGGCCGTCACGACGCCAGCCGGCATTGTCGCGGCGACCGCGTCTGAAGAAAGCGAAGCACCATTTCATTCGGTCGTCATTGGCCGGCGCGGACAACGGCGTGTCGAGATCAAGCTCGCGCATGGCAGCATCACGCAAGTGAAAAGCCGCGCTTATGTTCTCGGACTGTTCGAGGATGTGCAGCCGGCGGGGGCCACACTCGCCATCGATGCGCAATTGAATGGCGCGATCACGGAGTTTTCCCATCGGCGCATGTTTTCCAGCGCGGTAGGCGAAATGTTCATGATGCCGGCCGGGCGCAATGAACTCCGCGCGGACTACGTTCTTTTCACAGGCTTGGGAACATTCGATCGTTTCAACGTCGACGTTCTGGAAACGGTCGCGGAAAATCTGGCGCGCACGCTCGTTCGCACAGATATCGAAGAATTTGCCACGGTTCTGATTGGCGGCGGCACGGGCATTCCCACGGAACTTGGTTTGCGCAAGATGCTCCAGGGTTTTCTGCGCGGGCTTCGCGATGCCGATCCGAATCAGGATTTTCGCGGTGTCACGCTCTGCGAACTGGATGACAAACGATACGAGGAGCTGAAATGGTCGCTCTATCATTTATCGAGCACACCTCTCTTCGACGACATCGAGGTTACGCTGAACGAAATCCAATTGCCGGCCCCGCCGGCGCGAGCGCGCGCCGTAACTGGCGCGCTCGGCTCGATTCCGAGCGTTTATCTCACCGTTCGCACAGAAAAAACTTCCGCTTCTAAATGGCGTTTTTGCTCTTCGCTGCTTACGAGCGGCGCCAAGGCAACAGTCATCACTGGAGAGATCGATCTGGTTTCGACCGAAATAAACAAACACCTCGAGAAAATTGAGAAGGACAGTTTTAGTTATGCCGCGCTGCCAGAGTTTGGAGCCACTCTCGCCAAACTGGTGTTGCCGCCGGAAATCATCGCCGCTCTCGAAGGCTCCACGCAAAGTCACGTTGTCGTCATCCACGATGACGACGCTTCGCGCATTCCGTGGGAAACTCTTTATATCGCGAAACGCTTCCCGGCTCTCGAGGAGGGAATGAGTCGTCGTTATCTCGCGGCGAATATGTCGGTGGCAAAATGGCTCGAGCAACGCCGGCAGGAGCCGACACTTAGTCTGCTTCTTGTCGCGAATCCCACTGAAGATTTGGCGGGCGCGGCGGAAGAAGGAGAACGCATCGAAACGCTTTGGGGCAAGAATGCGGGCGTGCGTCTAAAGAAAATTTTCGGCGCGGCGGCGACACGCGCGGTGTTGCTCGAAGAAATTCAATCCGGAAAGTACGATGTTCTGCACTATGCCGGTCATGCGTTTTTCGATGCAGCGCGCCCGGCTCGCAGCGGCCTGCTTTGCAGTGACGGTCCACTTACCGGCGCCGATCTCGCCGGGCTGAATCAACTGCCGACGCTGGTATTTTTTAATGCGTGCGAATCGGCGCGAGTGCGCAGCGCGGTCAGGAAGACCAAATACACGTCGATAAATCTGCGCGATCGAATCGAGCGCAGCGTGGGAGTGGCCGAAGCTTTTCTGCGCGGCGGCGTAGCCAACTTCATCGGCACTTACTGGCCGGTGGGCGACGCATCGGCGCTGGCATTTTCCGAGCAGTTCTATCAAAGCCTGCTCGACCAGACAACTTTCGCCGAGGCGATGCAAAAATCTCGACAAGCGGTAAACGCGAAGAAGTCCGTCGACTGGGCGGATTACATTCAATACGGCAACGTCGACTTCCCGCTCAAGTATTCGCCAGTGGTTTAGAACGGCATGCTTCGCAGATCGACAGCAGGATTGGATTCGCGCTCTTGAGCATATGAACGCGGAATTGGACGAAGCTTTTTGGGACGAACTGCTTTGTCGGATCAGCGAAGGCGAAATCATCCCGATCATTGGCCCGGGTGCAGTCACATTTGGTGCCGGCGACGAGCTGCTTTATCCCTGGCTTGCGCAACGTCTGCCACCCGAGCTGGATTTGACGTTCGAAAAACCTGCGCGCGATCTGCAGGAAGTCGTCGATGCACAACGCGCGAAGAACCAACCTGTCGAGCGCATCTACAAACGTCTTTATAAAATTGTAAATGATCCCGATCTGCGGCCTGGGAAAACATTGGCCGCTCTCGCCGCGATCGAAGGATTTTCCCTCTTTGTTAGCACAACCTTCGATCCGCTTTTGCCGCGCGCCGTCGAGAGCGCATCGCCTGGCGGAAAACCGGAGGAGCGCCGCAGCGCCAGCAGCCTGCGGGCGACATGGATGGATATTCCTCAGGAGATTGGAAAACTTCAGTTCCCTTTCGTTTACCAAATCCTCGGGCGCGCCGAACCCGTGCGGGATTTTGTCGTTTGGGACGACGACGTTCTTTATTTTCTTTTGAAGCTGGACCAGCAGCTTCCTCAACTGCCGAAGTTGAGCGAAGCGTTACAAAAGAGCCACATCCTCGTCCTCGGCTTGAGTTTTTCCGACTGGCTTCTGCGTTTCTTCGTCCAGGTTATCAAACGCCAGCGCTTGTCGGAATTGGCGGGCAGCGAGCTATACGTTTTCGATCAACTCGATCCGCAGGAGCGCAACAAAGTGGTCGTGTACTTCAGCCGGCTTACCAAACAACTGCGCGTCATGCCGACCGACCCGCGCGATTTTATCAAGGAATTGTTTGCCCGGTGGCGCGCGAAACATCCCGCGCCTGAAGGCGATCCCTATCTTATGAATAAGGCCCATCGTGAAAAACATCGTGCTCCTGGCTGCATTTTTGTCAGTTACGCATCACCCGATCTCGAGATCGCGCGCCACGTCGTGAAGCAATTGCAAGACGCCGGCTGCGTGGTTTGGTTCGATAAGGAGCAGCTCACGATCGGTCAGGATTGGAAGGAAGAATTGCGTGAAGCGGTTGAGGAACGTTGCGGCTTATTCCTAAGTCTTATTTCAGGTCAAACCTCCGCGCGGCATGACGGATACAATATTTACGAACGCAACCTCGCCGCCAGGCGCCGCGATACTTTCGCGAACAACGTCGTCTTTTATCTTCCGATGCGAATCGACGACGGTACACCGCTGATTCCTGAGAACGAACCCCGCGGCACAAAGACCATCCAGGGCGTGAGCAAACCAGGTGGCAGTCTTGATGCCGATTTCATCGGCCAGCTTCGCGATCTGCAACGGCAATATTGTGAAGCTCACGGATTCCCATTGCCGACCTAACACTAAACCCACTGATGCCGGTACTTGATTCAGATATTGATGCGAGCGTCGTGGAAGAAAACACTGAGCCGTCCCGCTTGTTGCCCGTAGCTAATCTGGAACATCCCTGGCTTGGCCTCGAAAGTTTCCGAGAAGAAACTCGCGCCTATTTTTTCGGACGTGATACCGAGATTACTGAAATCCATTTGCGTCTGCGCAGTTATCCGCTGCTGGTGCTCTACGGCCGCAGCGGTTTGGGGAAGACAAGTATTCTGAATGCGGGATTGATTCCGCGATTGCGCGCGGAGGGCCAGCGTCCCGCACTCCATCGCCTGGATTACACGGGCGAGGGAGCGTTTGAGCAACTGTTCGCGGCTCTCTTCGACAGCGACAAGAATTCTCCGCTCGCTCGTTCTTTAGACAGGCAGGAACGGATGACGGCGTGGGGTCGGAACATGAAGGAGCGTCTCGCTTTCTCGTTTTCACTGCCACAAGATCCGGCAAGCCGTCTCTGGCTACGGCTACATCGGCGTAACGAACCTCCGGACATCACTCACCTGATTCTGGATCAGTTCGAGGAGGTATTTACGATCGGTGCGCGGCGGGCAGGAGCTGAAAACGAAGTGCGCGATGCTTTGGCTATTCTTCTGCAATGTTCAATTCCCGATCCCATCGTTCAGCTGATTGCCGACCACGACGACTTCGTTGATCACTTCGATCCCGACTCCACTCCAGTCCGCGTTCTGCTCGCGTTGCGTGATGACTACGTCTACGCATTGAATCGTTGGAAGAGTTCTCTCTCCTCGTTAGGGCAAAATAATTTCGAATTGCACGCATTGCGGGGCCCGGCTGCTTTGGACGCCGTCTTTGAGCCCGGGGCGTTGCGATGTCGCTATCGCGGAGCGGTCACTGACGAGAACAGGACGGATACGGGCCTGCCGCCGATTGTAACGAAGGAGACTGCCGAACGCATCGTTCGTTTCGTCGCCAAGAAAAGCAGCGACGTTCCAATGGAGGAAATCGAAGCTGTTCCGCCAATCCTTTCACTTCTTTGTCGCGAATTGAATGAGCGTCGCTTTGTTCCGCCGGCGGGCAAGCCCGGAAAACCTGCCGAACAAATTACGTTTAGCGAGAGCGACACAGATGTTGAGACGATTATCAAGAGCTTCTACGAGCGCTGTGTGACTGGTCGTCCTGAAGCCGTCCGCATTTTTATTGAGGAGGAACTCGTTAGCTTCAGTGGCGCGCGTCTGGCGCAGGACGAGAAAAGTATTTTGGGCGCGTTTGAAAAGGGCTGGCGAGTTCCCGGTGCTGCCGACGACCGACGCGCTGCCGGGTATGGTGATCCAGTTAAAGCTCGTGCTTGCCTGGATGATCTGGTTAACCAGCGCCTCCTTACATCCACTATCGTCGGCGACAATCCCAGCTATGAGCTAATACATGATCTTTTGGCCGCCGTGGTGGAAAAAGGCCGCTTCACTCGCGAAGCCCTGGCCCAGGCGGAGCGGTTGCGAGCGGCGGAATTGGCGCAGCGACGCAAGCAACAGCTGACAGCAGTTGTAGCCCTCGCACTAGCTGTCACTTTGATAGCTACCATTTGGGGCGCTTACTACGCCTTCGTCCAGGAACACAAGGAATACTATCGGGACCTTGGCAAACGCGAAGGCTCTCCGGTCGGAATTACTCAGATTTCCGAAGCCGAAGCCCGCAAGCTTCCTGTTTCCTTTCAACTGATCCACAAGGGAATTGTCCGCAACGGCTGGAAGTTTCATTGGAAACCGGCGTTTCGAGTCGAAGCAGTCAATGGCTTTCTTGAGTTAACAACTAACCACGGGGTCTTCCCGTATCTATGGAAAGGAGAGTTCGAATCCGAAAACCCTCAGGAAAAGACATCTGATGATAAGACTGAGCGCTTGCGCCTGAACACGGTCTGTCAGTGGGAGTACGTTCTAACAACGCGGAACAAGATCATTTATGAGCGAGCGCTCGACCGCGATGGGCGCATGGTTTATGGACTTATTTACTCGCCACCTGGATCGGGTTCTTCCGCAACCAGACTAACGCGGTTTGTCGGCCCGGATGGGTTCCCGCAATTGCAGCGGCACTCCGCCGCCGAGTATGTGGAGATTCACTACGACGACGCCGGATGGGAAGATCGTATCATGTACCGGGACAGTAAGAATGCCCCGGCAGCGGGACCGGACGGCGCTTTCGGCCAGAGCATGCTGCATAACGACCGCGGCCAGATTACGCGGGTGCTCTCACTGGATAGGTCTGGAAACGCGATGGTCGATAACACGGGAAACTCAGGAATGCAGGTGAAGTACGATGGGAAAGGACGTGAAGTCGAAGACACATCAGTAGGGCCTGATCTGAAACCAATGGCCGTGAAGGATGGCTACGTCATTATCAAGAACGAGTATGACGCCTTCGGCAGGTTGCGCCGCGTAACGTACGATGACGCAAAAGGAGAGCCGGTCCTCCAGAAAAGTGGTTACCACGGCTGGGAGGCGAAGTACGACGATCACGGAAACAGAACAGCTATTACCTACATTGGTCTGAATCAAAAGCCCGTGAGATGTGTCTCGGGCTATGCGAAATTGAAAATGACTTACGATACCCACGGCAATATCACGCAAGTAAGATCGTATGGAGTCAATGGCGAACCGGTTTGGGATAAGGAAGGTTATCACGGTTGGGATATGCGATATGATGCGCACGGAAATCGGGTTGCGGAGACCTATCTTGGCTTGGACGGGAAGCCGATGCTCATGGCCGATGGCTATGCGACGCTTAAGATGACTTACGACTCACGTGGGAAGCGGACCGGATCTGCGTTTTACGGCGCCAGAGGCGAGCCAGTGCTGTCCCGGAAGAATAGCTACCACGGTTGGAGGGTTAAATATGACGAACAGGGTAACGAAACGGCCGAGACCTATCTCGGAGTGGATGGGAAGCCTGCACCTAACCTCGATGGCTACGTAACAACGAGAATGGCTTACGACGTACGTGGTAAACAGATTGAGGCCAGATATTACGGAGTCAACAACGAGCCGGTCGTATCCAAAAAAAATGGTTATCATGGCTGGAAAGCTGAGTATGACGAGCAGGGGAACGAAACCGCCGAAACCTATTTGGGGACAGACGATAACCCGACGCTAGTACCCGAAGGTTATGCGATGATCAAGATGGGCTACGATTCACGCGGTAACCGGGTGCGAACTAAATTCTTTGGTGTTAACGGCGAACCAATTTTATCGAAGGATGGTTTTCATGGATGGTGGGCTGAGTATGACGAACGTGGCAACCGGACGGGTGCGACGAATTTCGGGCTGGATGGAAAACCCATACTTTTGGCTGATGGATACGCTAAATTCAGAAGCACCTACGATGCGCGAGGTAATCAGACTGGGACTCGGTATCTTGGCGTCAATAACGAGCCGGTCTTATCGAAGAAGAACGGTTACCACGGTTGGAAGGCTGAATATGACGAACAGGGTAACCAAACACTCGTGACGTATTTAGGAGTTGAACGAACAGCCCGTGCGTGATCGCTGACGGATTCGCAACGTTGAAAATGACCTACGACGAACGCGGCAGTCAGACGGGAGCGAGTTATTACGGAGTCAGCGGCGAACCGGTAGTATCGCAAGAAGGCTACCACGGTTGGATGGCTGAGTATGATGAGCAGGGTCAACCAGACAAACGTAACGTATTTTGGAGTTGATGGTAAACCAACGCTTACTTCCTGATGGTTATGCGACACTAAAAATGGCCTACGATTCGCGTGGCAAGCAGATTCAATCGGGAGTTTTTTGGTGTTAACGGCGAACCGGTCCTTTCCAAAAAGCATGGTTATCACGGCTGGAAAGCCGAGTACGACGAGCGCGGTAACCAAACGTTCGCGGTCGACCTTGGGCTAAACGAAAAGCCCATGTTGCGCGCCGATGGCTTCGCCATCCTGAAAATGGCTTACGATGTACGCGGCAATGTAACTCAGGTGCGGTTTTTCGGCGTTAACGGCGAGCCGGCCGTGTCAAAGGAGAACGGTTATCACGGCTGGGATGCGAAGTACGACGAACAAGGCAAGCAAACCGCTAAAGTCTATGTCGGTTTGGATGGGAAACCTATTGTCCTGCCGGCGTCCGATCAAACTTCCAAGCCCGGTAATTGAGCGGCGGGATCACACACCGCAGTCGACTTCGAGCAACGGCGTTATCTTTGCCGGCTCACACCGGTAAATCGTAGTCGATCCTCCTTCGTAATAGCCGGAGTGCACAACCACCTCGAGCTTGCCGTCGCCATCCAGATCCAGAACCGCCGTGACGTCGTAGTAATTGGGCGCGTTGAAGTGTTTCGCATTCGCATGAACTTCGCCCGCGATTACCTGCGTCTTTAATTTTCCCGCCACCACACGTCGCAGCAGAACAATGGAATAACTTCCCTCCGGCGAGCTGGCCGGCACTTCTTCGTCCTGTGCACTCAGATAATTTGTCGCGCTCAGAAGCACTTCGTCTTCACCATCGCCATCCAGATCGACGCGCAGAATGCGTTTGATCTTCACCTTCGGATCTTTGATGCCGCGCCCCTTCAGAAAATCTCGCACTGCATCGATGTAAACTTGCTGCGTCGTATCAGCCACGCGCGCTTTTCTGGGCATCGCATTCCACGGCGCCGACAGCGCGATCACGCCACTCTCTGGTTTCGGCGAAAGCGAAACGCTCATCGTCTCCATGCAGACGTCTTCGAGCGCGGCCGGCTTGCTTCCTTTCGTTTCGCCCAACTGTTCCGTCAAAGAGTAAACTCGATAAACCGTCCCATCATTGACCGATTTCGCAGCCTTCTCCGCCTTAATCCATTTGCCTTGACTGGTCGCGCCGAAAAAGTAACCGCTTTCTACTTCGACGATCGGATGCAAGTCGGCCGTCGCAGAAAAGACTGCGCTACATAGCGCGACCGCGTTCAGGAGAAGATATCGTCGCGTCGTGATCATCATTGGCGTAGTTCAACGAGAAGGACCGGCCAAGCGCAAAGTTTTTCTTTCGCGCCATCTGCGGCTCGCCATCGTCGCGATCCAACAGTTGGAATTCAACGCTGCGCAACGCGCGATCGAGAATGATGCCACGAATAGAAAATTCCCCATACGACGAGCAGAACTAGCGCAAAGGCAAAGACCCAGCCGAACACCGTGTCGCTAAGAAAGAATTGAATAACGAGCAGCGCGAGTGAGCCGAAGAAGATCAGGCGGCCGCCCAAACGATGCGTCGCACGCCAGGTTTCAGGATCTTCGAGAGTCCACGGTGTGCGGATGCCGGCAAAGTAGTTAGGGCGCAGATTGCCGAGGTAATTTCCGAGGATGGCGAGAAAGACGAGCGTGCACGCGATGAGAACTCGCCCGCCATTGATGTTTCGGCCTAACGACACGGCGATCTGAACGTAAAAGATTGCGTCGAGAAGCGCCAGCAGGGCAAGGCGGATGACTCGGAGAGTGGGGAGCATTCGGCCCTGTGCGTCGGCGCTCCGCCGCAATTTCGGATCGAGCCAGGGCAGAGCACGCAAAAGCGCGACCATACCGAGGTTTATCAGCGGAATGAGAAAGACACCAGGCGTCTTTGAGCTCCAACCATCAATTTCGCCTCGCAGATTCCAATGGGTGGGCACGCGCGCCGGGAGATCATTCCAGTAGAAGGCGAGCGCGAGAAAAGGCGCGACAAGCAAAGCGGCTTCCAGCCAGTTGAGTTTCGATTTCATTTTCGTTTTCCTTTCTTTATCAGGTCCAAAATCCAGCCGAGCGAGTCATCCAGGACGGTTGTTTCGAGCGAGTAAGTGACGAACTGTCCGTTTTTGCGCGCCGAGACCAGCTGCGCGTGTTTCAGCAAATCGAGATGATACGAAATGCTCGGTGCGCTCATCTCAAAAGCGTCTGCAATTTGCCCGGCGGTCAGGTCGCGCTTTTTCAGCATTTCGAGAATGCGTCGCCGGGTCGGATCGCGCAGAGCTTTAAAAAGAAGATTCAATAGTTGTATAATTAGACAATTATCTAATTATAGTCAAATCTTTTTCGTAGTCCGAAGAAAACTGTTGGAGCTACACTACGGCCGCCGCTCTTTTATCGACTGCAGTATGTCCGCAATGACTTCGTCGCGCGGTTTCGCGCCGAGATTTCCTTGGCCATGAACGCGCACACTGATGGCGTTCGCTTCCATGTCGCGTTTTCCGAGGACGAACATGGTGTGGACTTTCATTTGCTCGGCGCGCTGGATCTTGCCGTTGATCTTGTCAGTTGATTCGTCGATTTCGGCGCGCACTTAATGCGCGCGAAGTTCATTGTGAATTGCGCGCGCATAATCGAGCAACGCCGGTTCGTCGCCGATCGGCAAAATGCGAACCTGTTCGGGCGATAACCAAAGCGGGAAATTGCCCGCGTAATGTTCGATCAGAAATCCGATGAAGCGTTCATGCGTGCCGAGCGGTGCGCGATGAATGCAGAGCGGCGTTTTCTCCGTGTTGTCGCGATCTTTGTAAACGAGATCGAACCGCCGCGGCTGTGCGAAATCGACCTGATTCGTCGCGATGGTGAATTCGCGACCGATCACACTCCAGACCTGCACGTCGATCTTCGGTCCGTAGAACGCCGCTTCGTTAGGCACTTCGACATAATTGATCCCGGAATTCTTGAGAACGTTGCGCGTCATGTCTTCGGTCTTTTTCCAGAGCTCCGGTTCATCGACAAATTTTTGTCCGAGCTTCGCCGGATCGTGGGTCGAGAAACGCATCAAATATTTCTCGAGCCCGAAAAGCTTGAAATATTTCAGATACATTTCGTTCACGGCGTTGAACTCCGCTTCGAACTGCTCCGGCGTGCAGTAAATGTGTGCGTCGTTCATCTGCATCGAACGCACCCGCATGAGCCCGATCAACTCGCCGCTCTGCTCGTAGCGATAACACGTCCCGTATTCCGCGAAGCGCAGCGGCAGATCGCGATAACTGTGCGGCACCGCCGCAAACAACTTGTGATGATGCGGACAGTTCATCGCTTTGAGGTAGTAGCGATCTGTTCCGCAATAGATCGGCAAGCTTGCGCGCGATCGTCGACATGTTCGCGCTCTATCGGCAGTCCGTCGGCTGATCGAGTTCTCGATTCCGCCTTCCCGAAGATCTCGGCATTCGTCGGAGATTCGCTGGCAAGAGCCTGTTTCAAGTCGCATCTGCGTCTTCGGCCAGTGTGACTCAGTCTGCGTTCCTTTCGTAGCAATGCCATCGGCGGGAACATCGAGTCGGCGTAATAGGGAAGATGACCGCTTTTCTTGTAAAGCTTTCCCGCGCGATGTGCGGTGTGCGGACGCGCTGATAACCGGCGGCGAATTCGGTTTCCTTGGCGAGTTTCTCCAATTCCTCGATCATCGCGGCGCCGCGCGGCAGCCAGAGCGGCAAACCGGGACCGACGTCGTCGTCGAAGATGAAAATCTCCAGTTCCTTGCCGAGCTTGCGATGGTCGCGCTTCTTCGCTTCCTCGAGCATGGCGAAGTATTCGTCGAGCTGCGTTTTGTTTTTGAACGCGGTGCCGTAAATGCGCTGGAGTTGCGGGTTCTTTTCGTCGCCTTTGTAATAGGCGCTTGCGACATGCGTGAGTTGAAATGCGCCGATGTTTCCGGTGCGCATGACGTGCGGGCCGGCGCAGAGATCCAGAAAATCGCCGTTGCGATAAAACGAAATGGATTCGTTAGGCGGAATGTTCTCGATGATGTCGAGTTTGAATTTGGACGGTTCGGATCGCGGACCGAGGGCGCCGAGTTCGCCGCGCTTTGCCATGGCCAGCGCTTCATCGCGCGAAACCTCGATGCGCTCGAAAGGATGGTTCGCTTTGATCTCCTTCTTCATCTCGGCCTCGATCTTCTCGAAGTCTTCGGGCGAGATACGATGCGGCAGTTCGACATCGTAATAGAAGCCATTCTCGACCGGTGGGCCGGCCGCGAATTGCGCTTCGGGCCAGAGTTTCAAAATAGCCGTCGCCAGTACATGCGCCGCCGAATGACGGAGACGTTCTATATCCGTCATCTGTGCGCGCTGCTCTAGAGTTTTTCGTTCGTCAGACATGCCAATAAGAGATTCCTCGGTCCGAGCCGGACTGGCAAATCGCTCGGAACGACAAACGCGCAATCTAGTGCGCGTCGTCAGCGACGCGAGAAGATTTCACCGTTTGTCCAAATCTTCGAGATAAAACGCCGCCGCGCCAGCTATCCGTCCCTTTTCTGTTTGATGCGCTTTAGCGCAGCGACGTCGATCTGATCTTTTTCGCGCTGCGATTTTTCCTTCAACTGCACTAGCGCCCCGGCATCGAGAAAGGCGATCGTCGTGGCTTTGATTTCAACATGGCGCGTTGCGGATATCAAATCTGCGTACTGTTTTCCGCGCATTACGGTGAAGATATCCAGTGGGAAATCTTCCACCACCCGCACGGCGCCCTCGGTAGCTTCAAAATCATTGAGGGAAAGTTCGCGAGCATGACCTTGACCAAACGAACTAAGGGCGTGCAGCAGCCGATTGATATTTGCCGCCGATGTCTCGACGAGTATGTCCACGTCTTCCGTCGTCCGAACAAAGCCATTGAGTGCAACAGCGAGGCCGCCAACTACGATAAATTTGACCTCAGCTTTGCCGAGATTTTCCAACAACTTTTCGTACGGCGTATCCATCGCAGGCTGCCCGCATCAGTCCCAGTTTCGCTGTAAATTTGTTTAACTGATAAAGTCGGTCCCAAACATCGGCGGGCCGTTTCTTGCCGACGACTTTTTTTAATTTTTTAAAGTCATCCTCGCGCATCGTTACTTGATCGCCGCGAGCTTTTTCAGATCGATGCGCTTCATCCATTCCTGCAATTCTTTGGCGTCCTGCCCCTGTGTTTCGATTTGCACGAAATAGCGCTTCGCCACCATCACCCAGAGCGTGCCGTGTTTCTGATCGTTCTCGTAGGTTTCGTAGCCCGGATTTCCGTCAACGGTGACGGGCTTCTCGTAACCATCGGCCGTGGAGCTGCTCTCTTTCCACGCGGCCGTAGTCGAGGCGACATAGTCGGGGTTCGCAACCGAATCGAGAATACTGATCGATGTAATCGGTGAGTTGTCCGCTTCGCCTTTCTTGTAATCGCGATGCGCCGTGGTCAGAGCAACGCCGGCTGCATCGTCTGTGGAGCCTTCGGCTGCGTCAGCAGTCCAACCCGCCGGGCCATCCGGTAAGAGCGGCAACAACTTGTGGTAATCGACAACTTCGATACTAGAAAGCGGGACCTGTGCGCGAGAATTGCAGACGAGGAGCGCGAAAAAGGCTAAGACAAAAATCTGAACACAAAGAGACTTCCTTAAACAGGCAAACGGCGATCTTGTGTTCATTGTGAGAACCCTTTCCGCGAAGACGTCTCGGTACTCGATTGACTTTGAAGGGAGCGTTTGTCAAGACGCGATTCATGGCGGGACGGAATAAAGCAGTAACGAGTCTGGCCTGGCTGATCGGTCTTGCCGCGATTGCAGTGCGACTCATCGCAATCACACAACCGTTCATCGACAATTGGAGCTGGCGTGAAAGCGACGTTGCCGCGATCGCGCGCAACTTTCTCGAGAGCGGTTTTCGTTTTGCCTATCCGCAGATCGATTGGGCGGGGGATGCGGCCGGTTATGTCGGAACGGAATTCCCGCTCCTGCCGTTTACCGTCGCGCTCATCTATAAATTCACCGGTGTGCATGAATGGATCGGGCGATTGGAAACCGTCTTGTTTTTCGCGGCATCGCTGCCGGTTTTCTATCTTCTGGTGCGGCGGATTTTTAACGAATCAGTCGCGCTATGGGCGCTTTTTTTCTACAGCTTTGCGCCACTGAGCATCGCGGCGAGCCGCGCATTTATTCCAGACCTGCCGTCGCTCTCTTTGTCGCTCGCCGGACTCTATTTTTTCCTGCGGTGGGTGGATGATAATGATCGATGGGGTTGGCTGATTTCGTCAATCGCACTCAGTCTCGCGATCCTTATTAAGGGCACGAGCGCAATCATTGGTCTGCCGTTGCTATATCTTGCTGCTGTAGCGGCCCCGAATGCTTTCGGGGTCGCACCAATGAGAGAAGGCGCCGACCGTCAGCCGGGAAAAGAGTGCGACGGTCATAGACCGCCGCTACAGAAGATTCTCCGGGACTGATCCGCTCGCCGGAACTTTGGCTCTTTACCGCAATTGCGCTGCTGCCTTCCATCTTCTGGTATTGGCACGCCTGGCAGATTTCGACGCACTATTATCCATATCATTTTTTCGGCGCCGGCGGTTTTGAGATCATGAATTTCAGGTGGTACGCCGATATTTTCTGGCGCCTGTTCACGCGCAGCCTCACTCCGATCGTTTCATTTCTCGCGCTTGGGGGGATTTTCATTCTTCCACGCGAAAAATACGGACGCGTTTTTCATTGGTGGCTCGGCGTGATGATTGTGTTCGTGCTTTTCATTGGCTATGGGAATCGCCATCCGTGGTACCAGCTGCCACTGGTTCCCATCGTCGCCGTATTCGCCGGCCTGGCCTGTCACGCAATTGCGAAACGCATTGAGCGGCGATTCGTTAGGCAAGCCCTGGCCATGCTCATCGTTCTGATGGTCGCCGATTTTTCCTTTCAATATGCGCGTGCGTTTTACAATCCGTCTTCATCGGACCTTTACGATGTCGCATTGCGAGTGCGCGAGGTCACGCCCGGCGACGCCCGTATCGTTGCCGCTGACGGCGGCGATCCAACACTTTTCTATTATGCGCATCGCAAGGGCTGGCATTTCCTGGAGAAGAACGGCATCTGGCAAGGCCCGCCGCTCGACAGCGCGGAGGCAATTTCCAATTTGGAAAAACTGCGCGCACGTGGCGCGACCTATCTTGTGCTTCCGTTTCGGACGCGCTGGTGGCTGGATTACTATAATGAGTTTTCCGCGCACCTGAAGCAGAGCGCCGAGCCAATCGAAGTTACGCCGCGATTCGCAATTTATAAGCTGAATCGCGACAAATGATTGCAGCTGCCCCGAATGCCTTCGGGGCAGAATCTTTTTGTTCGGCGGTTTGGAAACCGCCGCTCCTTGATTAGCTTAAGATACAATGAGCACGGAATTTCAAATTCGACCGGCGACAGTCAATGATCTCTCGATTGTTCTCCAGCTCATTCGCGATCTCGCTGAATACGAACGCGCGCCAAACGATGTTGTGGCAACGGAGGAAGGTTTGCGGGAAGTTCTGTTCGGCGAAAGACCGTCGGCGGAAGTAGTGCTCGCGATGGAAGGCAACAATGCCGTCGGCTTCGCCGTTTTCTTCCACAATTTTTCGACCTGGCTCGGCCGGCCCGGGCTTTACCTCGAAGATTTATTCGTTAGGCCGGATTCACGCGGCAAAGGCTATGGTCGCGCGCTGCTGGTGCATCTTGCCGAAATCGCGCGTAAACGCGGTTGCGGGCGAATGGAATGGGCGGTGCTCGACTGGAACGAACCGGCGATCAAATTTTATCGCTCGCTTGGCGCTGCGCCCAATGAAGAGTGGACTATTTTTCGCCTAACGAGCGATAAAATTGCGGCCCTGGCCGACTCGAAGTAGAGGCGGTCGTGCGTACGCCTCTACCTCAAGCCTTCGGCACAGTAACGACGATCGTTGAGCCCTTGCGATCGACTTTCATGCCCTGATCCTTCACCGGACCGGGCAGCGTGATCATTTGTTGATACTGGGCGTAACTTTGTGAGGTCGCGTCAGCACTCTTCTTTTCATTCTGTTCCTTCGCGCTCAAACGTAACTGACCCTTATCAAGCTTCACGTTTACGTTCTCGAGATTGCGATCCGGGAGATAAAACCGCACGACGTATTTGTCCTTTTGATCGTCGACGTTTACCGCCGAGCCAACATTGACCGGACTTGCGCCATTCATCAGATCATTTGGAAACGCATCCTCCCAAATCTGATCCATGCGACCTTGCATTCGTGCCATTTCATTGACGATCGATTGATCCCAGTTCGTCACGACGGGCGACGTGTTCGCGAATGGAATTGGCTTCGATGTGGCTTTTGCGGTTTCCGCGCCCGGAGCCTTTGGTACCGTCACAACAACCAGATTTTGTTTGCGGTCGACGTGCATTTTATCCGCCTGCACCGGCCCGGGTAAACTGAGGATTTGTTCGAAGCGCTCGGTCGAAGCCGAGCCATTCTTCGCCTGTTCGCCCTCGGCTGTGATGTGCAACACCCCATCTTCCACGCGCGCATTCACTTTCGAAGTGTCTTCGCCGTTAGGAAGATAAATGCGAGCGACGTATTTATCTTTCTGGTCGCGCAAATCTACCGAAGCCGACAGCTTCGATTGATCGAACCAACCGCCAAAATTGCGGAAGGTGTTTGTGAAGATGGAATCCAACTGAGAATCGAGCTGGCGCATCCGCAGATCGACATCGGCAAACGGCGAAGTTGCTGGGCGTGCGTTTGGTGCGGCCTTGGGCGCGGCCGATGATATGAGTGGTAAAGTGAGCGCTAAGACTGCGCCACAAACGATTACGCTTCGAATGAAATTTTTCACGGTATGTTAGTGTTCCTTTCACGCATCGGCCTGAGGCGCTGCCTCGGAAAAATCTGCCGGAGAAATTTTTTGATTCCCTCTGGAACGCCCTGGCCGGTGCATCCATTGTTTTGCTCCGGCAAAATAACTTTCTCTATTACTGACGCGTCGTTGCCGGCCCACGTTCAAAATTTCTCATGAAAGAAAACAAGACAGCGTTGATCGAAGACTACGCGTTTTTGAGCGACACGCAGACGGCTGCACTCGTTAGTCGCGATGGTTGCGTCGACTGGCTTTGTTTTCCGCGATTCGACTCGGGAGCGTGTTTCGCCGCGTTGCTGGGCGGAGAAAAAAATGGCCGCTGGAGATTTTGCCCTAACGAAGAAGTGCGCGAAACACGCCGCCGATATCGCGATCATACCTTGATTCTGGAAACCGAAATCGAAACCGCGGGCGGTGCGGTGCGAATAATCGATTTCATGCCTCCGCGCGGTGAAAACCCCGACATCGTTCGGATCATCGAAGGGTTGCGCGGCAGTATGACGATGGAGATGCAGCTCATCATCCGTTACGATTACGGATCGATTATTCCGTGGGTGCGGCAGCATCATGGCGGGCTCGAAGCGGTGGCCGGCCCTGATGGTTTGATATTACGCACGCCGATCAAGATGCGGGGCAAGGATATGAGCACGGTGGCGGAGTTCACTGTCGCGCCGGGCGATCGTATTCCGTTTGTGCTCACCTGGTTTGCATCGCACTCGCCGCCGCCAAAGCCGATCCATGCCGAGAGAGCGTTGCTCGATACGGAAAATTATTGGAGCGAATGGGCCGCTCGCTGCGAACACAAGGAACCGTGGCGTGATGCCGTCGTTCGCTCGCTCGTTACACTCAAAGGTCTCACTTACGCGCCCACGGGTGGAATCGTCGCGGCGGCAACCACTTCTTTGCCCGAAGAAATCGGCGGCGTGCGCAACTGGGATTATCGCTACTGTTGGTTGCGCGATGCGACCTTTACGCTCTTTGCGCTGGTGAATCTTGGTTATCTCGATGAAGCCAGAAGTTGGCGCGAGTGGCTGTTGCGCGCGATCGCCGGATCGCCGTCGCAAATGCGAACGCTTTACGGTGTGCGTGGCGAGCGGCGTCTCGATGAATGCGAAATTCCATGGCTGCGCGGATACGAAGGTTCGAGTCCGGTGCGCATCGGCAATGCGGCGACGCAACAATTTCAGCTCGATATTTTTGGTGAAATTGTCGGCTCGCTTTTTCAAGCGCATCACGCCGGAATAAAAATCCGGGAATCGGACTGGCGGCTGCTGGTTGCGCTGCTCGAATATTTGGAAACGAAATGGCAGGAGCCGGACGAGGGGATTTGGGAAGTGCGTGGCGCTCGGCGACAGTTCACGCACTCAAAAATGATGGCCTGGGTCGCGTTCGATCGCGCGGTCAAGCTGATCGAAGAAAGCGGATTTTCCGGCGATCATAAGCGCGACAAGTGGAAAGAGATTCGGGATCGGATTCACCGCGAGGTTTGCGAGCACGCCTACAATCCGAAGAAGAAAGCGTTCACGCAGTACTACGGCGCAGAAGCGATGGATGCGAGCATTCTGCTCACGCCAATCATGGGCTTTCTGCCCGTGGACGATCCGCGTGTGCGATCGACAGTCGAGGCTGTCGAAAACGAACTGATGGAGGACGGATTCGTGTTGCGGTATCGGCCGGAGGAGAAGAAGGTCGATGGTCTTCCTGGATCAGAAGGCGTGTTTCTCGCGTGCAGTTTTTGGTTCGCCGATTGTTTGCATCTTCTCGGGCGAAAGAAGGAGGCGCGTGAATTGTTTGAGCGTTTGCTCTTGGTTCGCAATGATCTCGGCCTGCTCGCGGAGGAATACGATCCAAAAGCGAAACGCCAGCTCGGAAATTTTCCACAGGCATTCTCACACCTGGCCCTCGTGAACACGGCGCATCGCTTAAGCGAGAAACCGTCGTTGCCTGACAAGCATTGCGGCGCGCGCTCGTAGAACGTGACCGCGGGAAAAAGATTAATCGTTGCGGGATTTCTGCCATCCGCCGAGCACGCTCGCAGCAATGAGAAGTAGACCCGCAGCGATCCAGTTGCGGTGTGTAGTTGTCCAAAGCTGCGGGCTACAGTTGTGTGCTCGCTCAGCAAAGGTCCCATGTGCTCCGTGATCTTTTTCCGTGTCGAGCGGCTCCCATAAATTGTCCGCGCGATTCGGATCTTCCGGTTCGTTTGTTTGCTGAGCGTCGAAGCATGTGTGCGCGAGATAATGATCAAGTAAATCTGGCGCGATCTTATCGCCGACAATGGCTTCGACCGTGGGCAGTCCGACATACATTTCGCGGCGTGGATGATGTGACGCGAAAATGATTGCGCGCGCGGCAATTTCCGGTTCGTAAATCGGCGGCACTGGCTGCGCCTTGCGCGGTAAACGGCTTTTCACCCAACTGAATTGCGGAGTGTTCAAGGCCGGCATTTGAATCATCGTTACGACGCACGTGGCTTCTGTCGTGCAACAATTCGCAACGGAGCGAATCGCAGAAACCCTGGATCGCGTGCTTCGATGCGCAGTACGCGGCTTGCAACGGAATCCCGCGGTAAGCGAGCGCCGATCCCACTTGAATGATCACGCCTTTGTCGCGAGGCAACATGCGTTTCAATGCGGCAAGAGTTCCGTATACATAACCGAGATAAGTGACCTCAGTGACGCGCTTGAATTCTTCCGCCGTCATTTTCTTTATCGGCGAGAAAACCGAAGCCATCGCGACATTTACCCAAACATCGATCGGGCCTAACGACTTCTCGACTTCAGCGGCAGCCTCTTCGATCGCGTTTGCATCCGCGACATCGAGTGGCAACACCAGGGCGCGTCCACCGAGCGCTTCGACATCGCGTCGAGCGCCTTCGAGGCCGGCGCGACCGCGTGCGATCAAGCCAATCGAGGCCCCTTCTCGCGCGAATGCGCGCGCCGTTGCGCGGCCGACGCCGGCGGAAGCTCCTGTGATGACAACTACGCGTGGTTTGTTCATGCAAAAGAAATCGCAAATCCGTTTTCAATTGGTCGCACACAACCCAGACATGGTTTGCGCGCGATTCGTTTGATAAATGCACAAAATAATTCGCGAAGAGGGCAACCTCATCCGCGTGATCGTAAGCGGGAAACTGACGCAGGAAGATTATGATGCGCTCATCCCCAGTTGGAAGCAGGCGATCGCGCGTCACGGATCGATGCGAATGCTTTTCATCATGAAAGATTTTCAGGGATGGGAACCCGGCGCGGCCTGGGACGATTTGCATTTTGACACGACACACGCGGATAAAGTGGAGAAGGTTGCAGCCATTGGCGAAAAAGCGTGGCAAAAGTGGATCATGAAACTCGGTTCGTTTTTTGTGCGCGATGATGTGAAATATTTTGATTCGTCGCAGCTCGCCGAAGCCGAACGCTGGGTTCGCGAATAAGAGCGGTGCATCTTCAGCGTGCAACAAACAATTTTGAACTGGTTGGATTCGCGTCCTGTCAATCATTACGATAAGAACTGATGCCAACTAATTCTCAGCCCATCCTGATCGTCGGTGCGGGTCCGGTGGGCTTGACGGCGGCGTGCGAGTTAGTGCGGCATGGCGTGCCGGTGCGAATTATCGACAAAGCGGCGCAACGTTCGCAGACTTCGAAGGCGCTTGGGATTTTTCCGCGCACACTCGAGGTCTTCGAAACGATGGGTGTCATCGATCGCATTCTCGAGGCCGGACTTCCGCTCCGCGGTTTGTGCATTCACAACCAAAAGGAACAAATCGCCGAAGTCGATATGAGCTCGGTGGCGAGTCCGTATCCTTTTGTTTTCAGTCTTCCGCAATCAGAGACCGAACGAATCTTGATCGAGCATCTGGAAGGTCTCGGCGTTTCGGTCGAACGAGAACGCGAGCTCATAGGGCTCACGCAAACCGATACGGCTGTCCATGCCGTCATTCGCGACGCGAACGGAGCGGAAGAAACGATGGAGACGCCGTGGCTGCTCGGCTGCGACGGTGCGCACAGCGGAACGCGACATCTGCTTGGCTTGGAATTCGAAGGCGCGCCTTACGACGAAAGTTTTGTCCTCGCCGATGCGAAAGTGGATGCGCCGGTTTCGAAAGACCGGGTGCATCTCTTCGTGTCTGAGGAAGGGATATTCGCGATCATAGCAATCAGTGCGGAGTGCAGTCGCGTGATCGCGAACATTCCGCCGGAATCGCGCAATCAGGAATTACCGGAGATGACGCTGGCGGACATTCAAGCGATCGCGGACCGGCGCGGGCCCGGTGGAATCCGAATAAGCAACGCGACATGGATTTCGCGCTTTCACATTTCGCATCGCAAAGTGAAAGAGTTCCGCAAGCTGCGCGTTTTTCTCGCCGGCGATTCCGCTCACATCCACAGTCCGGCTGGAGGGCAGGGGATGAACACGGGGATTCAGGACGCGTTCAATCTTGCGTGGAAACTTGCGCTCGTCATCAATGGTCGCGCGCCGGCGCAGTTACTCGGGAGCTATCATGTCGAACGCGAGCCGGTCGCGCGCGGCGTGCTCAATCTCACGGATCGTATTACGCGCATGGCGATGTTGCATAACCCAGTGCTGCAAACGGCGCGGAATATTTTGTTCCCGATCGTTACCGGCATTGATTTCTTCGAAGAGAAAATCGCGGATCGTCTGGCGGAACTGACGGTTAATTACCGGTCGAGTCCGATCGTGGAGAATCACGGAGCCGGCACGCCCCGCGCCGGCGATCGCGCACCGGACGCCGATCTACGCGACACGAACGGAAAAGCAGTCCGGCTTTTCGAGCTCTTTCGCGAAGCGCGCCACATTCTACTCCTGTTCCTCGGCGCCATGCCAGACAACGAATCCGGAGCATTCCAACGCGAGCTTGGGGATTCGTTAGGCGATCTGATTCGGACTTATCGAATCGCTCGAGGCGGAAGCGCGCATGCCTCAGGCGATTTGTGCGACATTACCGGAAACGTCCATTCGCTTTACCACGTTTTGTGTGGCGGTGTCATACTCGTTAGGCCCGATGGATACGTTGCGTTCCGATCTGATCGATTTGATGCCGCGAAATTCCGCCACTATTTGACGAGAACGTTTCGTGTGGCGGGCGCGTAACGGTGCGATCGTTTCTCCTTCCGACTAACGCGGCCGCGCCAGATGTGGATGATGAGAAGAATTGGAAGTGCGAGTCCGATGATCAGGTGAATCCAACTCGTCCAGGAACGAAAACGCTCGTTGCCGATGTAGTAGAGTCCGTAACCGCTGATAATCAGGAGCGCGACGATGGAGATAAAAAAGATCCCATTGAAGCGATTTCGTCGCGCGCGCCATGCGAACTTTACGTGAAGTGGAAGAAGGGATCCGATGAGCAAAAGTGAAGCTGCCGCGAACGAGCCATGAATGGTGAGCACCCAAGTCTCAGTGGGCGACGAACCGAAGTCGTTCTCGCTCCGCGCGAAATAGTGCAGCCATGCCCACAACGTGCCGCTCACGAACACCACCGCAAGAATGGTGTAGAAGGCGATTTTATGCCGCCGGCTCAGTCGGATTGAATCTGGGCGCATAAGAGGTTAACCACTGCGGCATAAGGTCGCGCTCCAGAATGATGGCGTCGGCGCGATGATTTGTGAGGATTGGGCGAGCCCGTTCGCGGAGTGCAAATACGATCTTTGTCAGCGCATCCGCAGTCATGCAATCGTCGGCTGCAACGCTGATGCTTGTGTCGCCAACGAGCGGTTGCCAGGTTTGTCCGTGGATCAACGGGCTACGCACGCGAGCGCCAAATTTTTTTCGACTAAAGTACGTCGCCGAGGTGGCGAGCGCGCGATTTTGCAAGGTCACGATTCCGGCGGCGCGAGCGGGATCGAGCGGATAGCGGATGCGCACTGTTTCTTCCTGCAAACCAAAACCGCGCAGATCCCCGCCCGCGTTGACGAGTCCACCTTGCGCGCCTGCTTTCTTCAACGCGTCGATCGCGCAATCAACCGCAAAACCTTTGGCGATGCCGCCGAGATCGATCGTTAGGGGACGACGAAAGCGAACGGCATGATTTTTTTCCAAAACGAGGTCGCGCCAACACGGCTTGTCATCCCGAGCGAAGCGAGGGACCTCACGAGTTTGAAAGCGCGTGGTGGTTCGGGAGGTCCCTCGCCCCGAGAACATTCGGGGCTCGGGATGACCCGGATTTGGGCGCGGCAAGAAATTCCAAGCTGCGAGCAAACGGCCGACGGTAATATCAAATGCACCGTCGCTTTCGCGCGCGAAATCTCTGCGCCGCATGCAAGACGCGCCACGTCCATTTGTCGACGAGTACAGATCGCGCGAATGCTTCGCGATTCATGCGCGAGACATCGCTTTCGGCATCATGAAAACTCATCAGTCGATGCACGCGCTCGACGGCTGCGAAGGCAGCTTCAATTCCGCGTCACGGCTGAACATCATCACGCGCTCGCGCCTGCACGTCGACAATGGTGCCCAGCAACGGGCGCGCCCGCCTCATTTCAACGCAGCGCGACATCGTGAAAAGCGAGGAGTCTCCGAACTCCGTCCGTGATGTGGCGCGATGAAAGAGTCGCGCCGCTGATGTTCTTAATATCTTTGTCGAGCTGAAGCGTTGCGTCTTTCGTTTTGCCGGCAAATTGCGCGCGCCATTTCGGATTCCGAACTTCGCCTCCGTAAGTTTCGCGATAGTCCATGATCTCGATTCCCTGCACGGCACCGGTGGCACTTAGCCCCACCGCGTAGGTGATGTATTCATGTTTGCCGACGACTTCATCGACGATGAACCAACCGCCACCACTGACGCGCCATACTTTTTGTTCGTCGTGCAAGACACGAACGCGGCTTTGTTTCTCGATTGCTTTTCGCTGCGTCGTCGTCAGCGTCACCGGCGCCGCTGTGAATGTTTTGCCGGGAAAAATTGCCTGCTGCGCTTGCGCGACCGTTAGGTATTGAACGGCGAACGTGGATGGCGCCACGAGCGCTGAGATCGGTAACGCAACGAACGCGAAATGTGACTTCATCATGCTTCAAAAATTGAAGCCGACTTTGAGTCGAAACACGTGACTCTGCTCTTCCGCGAAAGTCTGTCCGTCATTCGGCTCGTCCACGCCTTTGCCGTAAATCTGATAGTTGTAGGTCAGCGTGGCCCACCAGCGTTCCTGCGAATAATGAATGCTGGGACCGGCGTAGACGACGCGGTGCTCGAAGTTATCGAAGTCAAAGAGTGGATATTCCCAGCGCGTACGAACTTCCGCTCCGACATACCAGTTCGGCACGAAGCGATATGCGATTCCGGCAGCGCTCTCGAAGGAAAGTTCGCGCGGATATTGCTCGGCCGGTTGTTTGCCCCACGCCCATTCCACTCCGAAATCGAGTGCGCAGATCAGCGTGTCGTCCAAAAAATCCTTCTGCAGATCGATCTCCGGTTTTATGTAGCGTTCATGTTGTTTAAGGCCGTCCACTTCGTCGTTGAGCAGGTAACCGCCTTCCACTCGTAACGCGACACCCAGTGGATCCTTGAACGGACTCAAGAGACGATATTTGGCGGAAGCTTCCACGCCGCCGAAGCGATAGTTGTCCTTGTCGTCGAGCGCATCGCGGTCGCCATCTACTCCCTGCGTGTAAAAATAGTGTTGCACGAGAGAAAGGCTGGCTTGGAATTTGTCGGTGAAGCCGTAACTGGTACTCGGTTTCGAAATCGTTGCCGTAATATGTGCCATCCGGCTTTCCTGTTCGGAAAGTGACGAACTGATAAAGTTCCGACTTGTGAGCCGGCAGAGTTTCCGCGCCGCGGACGAATCCCCACAATTGTTCATCGGCACGCGCGATGGCAACGCCAATGAAAAGGAGACCGGCGACAACGAATATTTTTTTCATCGCCGTGTTTCCTAACACAGCGCCAGGACTTCCGCTGCCGGACCGTTGCCAATTTTTAGCGACGAATTGCGCCGAAGCGCTAAGGAGCAGTCGCCGGCGCAGCCGAAACGAGTCGCTTGATCAATTCCTCCGACGTCACGATACCGGTCAGCTTTCTTTGTGCGTTGACCACCGCTGCCAGACCGAGGCGCGCGGCGCGCAGCCGTTGGATAAGACGATACGCCGGCTCTTCCTCACGCGCTGTGACGATGCGGCGAATGTATTTATCAATGGGAGCGCGCGTCTGATCGAATAAAATATCGGAGACGTTAACGAGACCGACCGCTTCTCCTTTTTTCGAAATGACAGGCAGGCGATCGATTTGGGTGCTGGCGCTTAGTCGCAGGATTTTCTCGACAGCGGTGTTGGGCTCGATTGCCACCATTTTGGGAAACGGCACCATGACATCGCGCGCTTTCACGGTCGTGAAATCGACGACGTTGTTAATCATGACGCGCTCGGTCGTGGTGATGGAACCTTCCTCCTCGCTTTGCGTCGTGATTTGTTTCAATTCTTCGCGCGCAGCAAACAGGCGTGCGCTTTTGTCCTTTCGTGGCATGAATGGGCGGCCAAGTTGTTTCCCCAATTCCAGAACCGGCCAAAGCAGCATGGAAACGATGTCCAGCAGGCCGCCCAGGGGCGCAAGCGCGCGAAAAGGAAAACGCCGAAAGAGCGACTTTGGCAAAACGCCCAGAACGAAAACATAAATCGGAAGAGCGATAAGCAGCGCCACGAAAAATCCGGCATTGCCGAAAATGCGCACAAGGCGGTGCGTTAGCAGAATCAACGCGAGGATGTCCACCATATTTGTGACCAGAAGCACCGTGACCAACAAACGCTCCGGGTGTTTCAACAAACGTTGGAGACGAAGAGCAGCGTGTTCTCCACGCTTGGCCGATGCGCGCAACCGAACGGGATTGATGGCGAGAAGGCCCGCTTCGATTCCGGCGAACAAAAACGAAATCATCCAGAATGCGAAAATGGCGAACCACGCAGTCATGATGTTCCGTTTCCTTCCCCGTCTGCCGAACAAGTTGTTTTTTCGAGAAGGATTTCTTCGATGCGTTTTCGACTTGCACGCCGAACTGTGATCGCGAGCCGCGGCAGTTCCAATTGCGCACCCGATGCCGGGAGATATCCCAGTCGCGTGAAAACGAAACCACCGATGGTGTCGATACCTTCGGCCTCGATTGCAAATCCGAGATGCTCGCGCAGATCGTCGAGCCGGGCGTTTCCGCTAACGATGAAACGTCCGCCCGCGAGCGGCTCGATGTAAAGCTCGGCGTCGGCCAGCGGCGCGGCGTCGCCGATTATTTCTTCGACGATGTCGGAAAGCGTAATGATTCCTTCGGTGCCGCCGTATTCATCAACGACGACGGCGAGACCTTGCGGGCGCGAAAGAAATCCGCGCAACAAATCCATCGCGCGCATCGTTTCTGGAACGAATGAAGGATTGATCAGCGCTTCGGTGTAATGCTCGGCCGGATCGAACAGGAACGATTTCGCGTCGAGAATTCCGACAATTTGATCGGGCGTATCGGTGTAGACGGGAACGCGGTGATGGCGCTTTTCCTTTAATCGCGCGATCGCCTGCTCATTCGTTAGGTCATCGGGCAGCGCAAAAGCGTCGACGCGCGGCGTCATGCAATCCTTGGCCGTCTTGTCGCCGAGCTTGATGATTTCCTGAATCATTTCGCCTTCGGCTTCCTGGAGTGAGCCTTCTTCTTCTCCGATCTCGACCAAAGTCTCGAGCTCGTCGTCCGTGAGGCGATGACGCGTGCGCAAATGCTTTGGCGTGATTCGGTCGACGACGGCAGAACTAATTGTCTCAACACTTCGGCCAACCAAATCCAGCAACGGGATCATCATCTTCAGCGCCACGACGCCGATGGCGGAGAGACGGTATGGCGCGGAAAGCGCGAGCAATTTGGGAATGAGATCGCAGACCAGAACGATGATGGCGAAAATCGCGAGAGCGACGAGCCACTGCGGCACGCGATTAGCGAGCGGCCCTTCCCAGACAAAAAACAAAGTGAGCAGGATAAGCGGGACGTTCACGAACACGTCGCCGAGAAGGAGAACATTGAGCACGTGTCTCGGATTCTCGCGAAACAATTGCAGGAATTTTGAGAGCGAAGGATGATGCTCTTCCAATCTTCGGAGTTGATGCGGCTTTAGAGAAAAGAGCGCGGTCTCCAGACCGGAAAAAAGTACGGACCAAAATATCAGGACCCCGATCGCGAGAAGGAGAAGAGTGAGAACGCCGGCCGTCATTCTTCGCTGCGGCGGCGGTTGCGTAACCGCGCGTCCTCCGAAAAACTCCAGCGTGCTTGTTTGCCGATCATCTCAGCCACGCTGAAGGTAAAACTACCAATGACTAAAGGCGAGCGGATTTCGCGAATGGTGGGAGAACTCGAGGATAAAAGCCGCCCCAAGAGCGTGTCGGAGAACAGCTTCTACCGCGCGTATTTTCGTTTGTGGAACGAGCAGGATTATTATCAGGCGCACGATGTCCTCGAACATATCTGGCTCGAAACGACGACCGACGACGCTGGGTATTTTAAAGGATTAATTCAGGCCGCCGGCGCCTTCGTTCATCTGAAAAAGCAATTTGAGCATCCAACGCACCCGAAACATGGGCGACGCCTTCAGCCAGCCGTTCGTCTTTTTCAACTCGCGCTGAAGAATCTCGCGGATTACGGCCCGGTGCGTCACGCATTCGAAGTCGCGAAGTTTCGCGAAATGCTCGAATCTCATGTCGACGCGATTTTGCGTTCGGATTACAAAAAAAATCCGTGGTCGCCAGAAAACGCGCCGCAACTAGAACTTCTGGGGAGCGCACGCGACTCGCGTGCCGTTTTCGGCGACTCGCCGAAAACCCCCTAACCAACAAATATTCAGATTCAGAACAGTCGCTTGGCGAGTCGCCAAGCGGGGCACGCGAGTCGCGTGCGCTCCCCATACCGAAAGCCAAGAGATTCCTCGACTTCGCTCGGAATGGTAAGAATGATAGGCCGTGACGCCTGTGCCTGCATCTACACCTATGGCCGCTGAACATGCAGTGGAAGTTTCGCAAAATACAAATCGTCTGGCGCACGAGAAATCGCCCTACCTTCTCCAGCACGCACACAATCCGGTCGATTGGTATCCGTGGGGTGAGGAAGCGTTCGCGAAGGCGCGGAAAGAGAACAAACCGATTTTTCTCTCGATCGGTTACTCCACCTGTCACTGGTGTCATGTCATGGCGCACGAGTCATTCGAGAATCCGGAGACGGCGAAGATCATGAATCGCGAGTTTGTGAACATCAAAGTCGATCGTGAGGAAAGGCCGGACGTCGATCGCGTTTACATGACCTTCGTGCAGGCGACGACGGGCGGCGGCGGTTGGCCGATGAGTGTTTGGTTGACGCCGGATCTGCAGCCATTTGTTGGCGGCACTTATTTTCCACCGGAGGATCGTAACGGCCAGCCCGGTTTTCCAAAAGTGCTCGAGCGAATCGCGATGGCGTGGAAACAGGATCACGCGAAGATTACCGAACAAGGCGCGAAAATAATCGCGGCTTTGCGTGAAGCAGGAAGCGCAGCGGCCGATCAGGGAGCCGGTCTCGACGCAAAGATTTTGGACGCGGCGTATCAGCAATTGTCGCGCACGTATGATGCGCATGAGGGTGGTTTCAGCGGTGCGCCGAAATTTCCGCGACCTGCGACGCTGAATTTTCTTTTTCGAGTTTATGCGCGAAGCGGTTCCGAATCGCCGAGCGCTAAACACGCTCTGGAAATGAATCTGTTTACGCTGCGCAAAATGGCCGCGGGTGGAATACACGATCATCTCGGCGGCGGCTTCCATCGTTACTCCGTCGATGCGTTGTGGCACGTGCCGCATTTCGAAAAAATGCTCTACGATCAGGCGCAGCTGGCGGTTGCATATGTCGATGCGTTCCAGATCACCCGCGATCCAGAGTTTGAAAAAGTCGCGCGCGACATCCTCGATTATGTCCGGCGCGACCTGACTTCGAAGGAGGGCGGATTTTTTTCCGCGGAAGATGCAGACAGTTTACTCGAACGCGGCAAGCCGGAACACGCTGAAGGTGCTTTCTATATTTGGACGAAAAAGGACATAGATGACTCGTTAGGCAAGGATGCTCGTGTTTTTAACTTTCATTACGGCGTGGAAGGGGAGGGGAACGCGCCCCCCGGCAGCGATCCGCAGGGAGAATTCCGCGGTAAGAATATTTTGATCGAGCGTCATACCATCACTGAAACCGCCAAAGAATTCGGAAAGCCCGAAGATGAAATTCGTGCCTCTTTGAAAAAGGCCCGCGAAACACTGCTTGCGCTTCGCGCAAAACGACCGCGGCCTCATCTCGATGACAAGATTATCACCGCGTGGAATGGACTAATGATCTCCGCGTTCGCGCGGGCGGCTTGTGTTCTCGATGATGCCGCTTACTTGAAATCGGCCAATCGGGCCGCGGAATTCATTCGCGCAAATCTCTATGATGAATCGAAGAAGTCGCTCGTGCGAAATTTTCGCCAGGGCAAAGGAACAGTTCCTGGCTTTGCCGAGGATTATGCCTTTGTCATACAGGGGTTGCTCGATCTCTATGAAGCCGGATTCGATATCGGCTGGCTCAAGTTGGCGGTCGAATTACAACGGACCCAGGATCGAATATTTTTCGATAAAGCGAACGGTGGTTACTTTAGCACGAGCGGCGAAGACAAAAGCGTGTTGCTCCGGATGAAGGAGGACAACGACGGCGCGGAGCCTTCGTCCAATTCCATCGCTGCGCTCAATCTCCTGCGATTGGCGCAGCTGCGCGGGGAGAGCGAATACCGGGAGCACGGAGAGAAGACGATCAACGCTTTTGCCGGAATCCTTGGCCGTGCCCCGATCGCTCTGCCGCAAATGCTGGTCGCCCTGGATTATTCGTTAGGCAAACCACGACAAATCGTAATTGCAGGCGAAAAAGGCAAAGCTGACACAAAGAAGCTGTTGAGCGAAGTGCGCGCTCATTATCTACCGAGCGCAACACTGATCCTCGCCGACCAGGGCGAAGGCCAGAAATACCTTGGCGAAAAACTGGAAGCAATTCGTGCGATGAAAAAAGTTGACGGCAAGGCGACAGCCTACGTCTGCGAGGATTTTACCTGTAAGGCACCGGTAACGGATGCCAACGCGCTCCGAAAATTGTTGTTGGCGAAGAAGGAACCGACGTCGCGCTGAATCCGGGGAGCGCACGTGCCTTCGCCGAAACAAGCGAACGGCAAAAGAAATTCGATGTTCAGAAAAAGTTCGCCATGGCGAGGGCGCCATGGCCCGCACGCGAGGCGCGTGCGCTCCCCGGATAATCGTCAGTGCGGCGCGTTGTTTTCGTCGACGTTTTCGAATTTCACCACCGCTGTCGGTAGCTTCTTGCGTCGGCGCAGTCGCATCCAATTGTTCCAGGTTTTGCGGAGGCTGTCCTTCGGCGTCATGTAGTGCTGATTGAGTTCGGTGCCTTTGACAATCTGATCGAGAACTCCTCTTACCGAAAAATCGTCGGTGTGCAGAATCGTGTAGGCCGTGCCGATGGCAGCGTAATGATGCGCGTCGCTTGCCGCGGTCATCGGCAGTTTGCGTAGCTGCGCGTACTTGAAAGCGTAGCGATTGTAACGGCGCAGCGTTGTGGCCGCGTTGAAAACTTCGATCGCATCCACTGGCAAAGTTTCCAGTGTGTGGAAACGAATGCCCGCGCGAAACAGATCGTACGGGTGCGGCGGAATCGCGAGACCACCGTGATCGTGAATAAGTTCGACCACTTCGCGAGCCGGTTTTCCTTTCAATTTGGATGGTGAGGGCAAGGTCGCACCGATGCAGAGCAAATGACCTTCTGCCGTCGTTACCTCCACGCCGGGAATGATTAGAAAATCATCGACCGGCTTGCCGTCTTCGCGCATCAGGCCCTGATCGAGAAGATAAGTGATCGCCTCGCAAGTGTTATGATCGGTAATAGCAAAACCGTTCAGTCCTTTCTCGCGCGCGGCGGCGATGTTTTGTTCCGGACTCGAGACTCCATCGCCCGAAAAAAAGGTGTGCGTATGGAGGTCGATCTTGAAGGGCATGTGGTGGACGCTAGTTTGGACTCGGCGAAATGAAAAGTGTCGGTTTCAAGGAATGGGCGATCGTCTGCCAGGCGTTGGGCACGGGGCAACAGACCGTCATTTTACGCAAGGGCGGGATTGCGGAAGGGCGCGATGGGTTTGCGTTTCGCCATCGAGAATTTTTTCTCTTCCCGACGTTCTTTCATGAACAGATCGAAAAAACGCGCCTGACAAACGCGAGCATTCCGCAGCCTAACGAGTTGCAGGTCGAGATTCAGTTCTTTGCGAAAATAGAACATGCGTGTCGCGTTGAGTCGTGGAAAACCGTGGTCGCACTCGAGCCTTTTCATGTTTTGAAACAATCGGTCGTGCAGGAACGATTCGATGACGCTCGTGCTGCCGGAATTCACGTCGCGTTCGTCCGCGTCTTTCGCATGGAGCAGAGCTGGATCTTGCCTAACGAGAAGCGATACGCCGGCTGTCGCTCGTGGGTTGAATTGCCTGATCGTCCAGAGACAATTCGCTTAGAACCCGTGCTTGGCGAGACAGAGTACGCGGCGATAGAGAAGAGATTTCTCGGGACGATCGAATCTAGCTGACGGCTTCGACGAGGAACTCGGGAGCCGGTTCCTCAGCATGTCCCTTAAATTGCATGTCATAAAGCCGACGGTAGTAACCTGATTTGTCCAGCAATTCGCTGTGTGTGCCGATCTCTTTGATCCGGCCCTTGTCCATGACCACAATCTGATCGGCGGAAAGAATTGTGGAAAGCCGATGCGCGATAGCGATGACAGTCTTTCCGGTCAGCGAGCTTTTCCAGCGCCAGTTGAATTTGCTTTTCCGATTCCGAATCGAGCGCTGAAGTTGCTTCGTCGAGAAGAAGAATCGGCGCGTTCTTCAAGAGCGCACGCGCGATCGCCAGCCGTTGCTGTTGTCCGCCGGAAAGCAGACATCCTTTGTCGCCAATGACGGTCTGGTAACCCTTTGGCTGCGCCATGATGAAATCGTGCGCGTAGGCGGTCTGCGCCGCGGCATAGATCTCCTCTTCCGTCGCGTCGAGCCGCCCGAACAGAATATTTTTGAAGATCGTGTCGTGAAAAAGAAATGTTTCCTGGCTGACGAGTCCGATCTGCTCGCGCAACGACCGTTGCGTTATCTTTCGCAGATTGTGGCCGTCGATTGCGACCACACCCGTTTTGGGATCATACAAACGCAAGATTAAAGAAAGGATAGTCGATTTGCCTGCGCCACTGGCACCAACGAGCGCGTAAGATTTTCCCGCTTCGATCTGCAGGGTCAGGTCTTTGATCGCATCGGTAACGCCGCCAGCATAACGAAACGTCACGTTTCTAAATTCCACCTGACCGAGGGCTGGCGGGAGCGGCACGGCGTCGGGCGCATCCTGACGATCTGGTTTGGAATCCATGATGGCAAAGATTTGAGTCGTCGCCGCGATCGACCGCTGCATGACGATGTGAATGCGACTGAGCGTTTTGACCGGCTCGTAAAGAATAAAAATTCCGCGAGATCAATCCGAAAAAGCGGCCCGCACTTAAGTCCGCGATATAGACATACAGCAAAGCACAACCGACACCGAAAGCGGCGAGCGTTTCCACGAGCGGACCGATTGCTTCGGTCGCTCTGATCATGCGCATCACGTTCCAAAATAGCAGCTGATTGGTGCGTCGGAATGATTTTTCCTGATGGTCCTCGCGCGCGAATGATTTGATCGACGCGAATGCCGGCGAACGTCTCCTGCATCGTCACCACCATTTCCCCATGCCCGCGAATTCGCTCTGGACGGCTTTACGCGCGCGTTTTCCGAAAACCCGGATCGGTATCAGGCAAGATGGGAACAGCACCAGCGTCACGAGCGTGAATTTCCAATCCATGTAAAGCAACACGGCGATCCCGCCGATGATCGTGACCGGTTGTTTAAAAACGTCGCTGCTAACGGTGGTCAATGCCGCTTGCATGCCGCGTGTGTCGTTAGTGATGCGCGACATCAGCTGGCCGGACTGCATGCGATTAAAAAAATCCATCGAGTGCCGCACCATCTTGGAGAAAAGCTGAACACGAATGTCGGAGACGACTTTGTTGCTTACCCACTGCATGTAATAAGCGTTCGCGAACGAACAGAGGCTACGCACCGTCATGACGGCAGGGATGGCGAGGCAGGTCAGAACGATGGCATTGATTTTCGGGCCCTGGTTCAGAAGGTTCGGGTTGTTCTTTAATGCGGCCAGTCCAACCGAGGGACCCCCGTGAAAAATGAAGCCGGTCACGCGCGCGACAACGAGTGGGAACATCGCGTTGACGGCGCCGAACGCGAAACCGAAGGCGAGTCCCATAACGAAACGCCACCGATACGGCTTCACATACGAGAACAGCCTTCGGTACGGACCCGATGCGGCCCGCACGGTCTGCCAAAAAGTGAGTTTGATTTTGTCTTGTTTCGGCTCGCTCATGAGATGGGGGCCGCTGTCGGAGCCGACAGCAACGCTTCCATAGCATCGATCACCTGTTGCGTCGAGATCTCGTTCATGGTTCTCCTTCGTTGATCGGGCGAAAAATTTGTCACCGGTCCGTCTACTCCACCCTGTAAAATAAAAGCAGGACTTGAGCGCGGTCGCCAATGAAATGGATTCGTCGGCCCATAGAGAACTATCTGCGGCGTTTGCATTGCCGCTGCCAGGTGAGTGGGCGCGGAATCCACGCCGACGAGCAGCGATGCTTTCGCGATCAAGGCGGTGAGAGTGAGCAAATCGATTCTGCCTGAAAGATCAGCAATCGGTTCGCGCAAACGCGATTTGATTTCGGCGACGTGCGTTTGTTCCAGCGGCGAATCACCGCTCGTCAAAATACCTTGTCCGCCGCTTTCTCTCCAGTGATTGATGACTTCGGCCCATCGCTCCGCGTCCCAAAATTTTTCCACGCGAGCCGAACCTGGATGAAAGATAACGAATGGACCCTCGATTCCGCTACTCGACAAAATTTCTTCCGCTTTGCTCTTCGCTTCTTGAGGAACTCTGAGATGCAAATCTCCGGCAGTATTTGCGATCCCGAGCGGCTGAAGAAATGCCAGGTGATGATCGATCGTGTGCTTGTCTCGCACCGACGACTCAACGAACTCATCGTAAAAAAAGGGGCGCCACTTCGATCGTACTTTTGTCCGCTCGTAAGTGATTTTTTTCTTCGCTCGCGAAACAAACGCCAGAAATCCCGAACGATCAGTCCGGGTGAAATCAACGCAGTAGTCGTAGCGACTCGTCAGGATTGGAAGCCAATGATGCGCGTATGCCCAACTGTTCACGACTAGGAAACGATCGACTCCGGGAATCGCTGGAGTCAGATCCCGGCACGAACGCGAGATGGCAAGATGAACTGTTGCGTCAGGAAAATTCGCCCGCAACGCCGCGATGGCGGGTACGGTCAAAATCAAGTCACCGATGCGCTTGAGCTGGATGAGAAGAATTTTCACGATTTTTTCTTCTGTAGCGACAGTCATAGACCGCCGCTATAGGAAGCCGACCTCGTTCATCGCGCCATCGTCATCGCCAATTCGTACGCGCCGAGCAAGCGCTCCCGAAAATGATCCCAGGTGAAATTCTCCACGACCCGCGCTCTCGCCGCGACGCTCATCCGTTCGACGATCTCGGGGTGATCGTACAAATGCCGAATCGCATCTGCGAGCGCAATAACATCTCCGGGCGGAATAATAATGCCTTCGACGCCATCCACCACGACATCGCCTGACTCGCGTGTCGTGATCTGCGGCAACCCGCACGCGGCCGCTTCGTAAGTCACCTTCGCGCTGCCTTCGCATTGCGATGGAAAAACGTGGATCGTGCTTTGGCTTAAATACTGTTCCGGATTCTTCGCAAAACCGACAACGCGAATGTTGTCCCGCCAGAATTTTTTCAGATGTGGTTTGGCCTCGTCATGGACGGAACCGACCAGCCACAGCTCGGCGTTTTGCAGATTAAGCCGGTGCCATGCTTCGAGCAGATGATGGATGCCTTTGCGCTCGATGAGCGCGCCGGAAAATATCGCCCGAAAGATCTCCGGACGTTGTCCCGGCTTGAAGCGATCAACATCGACGCCGCGCGGAAGATAAAACAGCTTCTCTTCCGGGAAACCCTGCACCCGAAATGTCTCCGCCGCCGTTTCCGAAAGAACGACAAGCAAATCCGCCAGGTCGTATTCTTCCAGAAAACGCTTACGATCGAGCAAGAGGTTTTCCTTCCATTGCCGATAGTGGGACAGGCGAGGAGCGGGCGCGGCGGGCGGTTGTTCCCGCTGGATTTTGCCGCGGTCGCGATGCCAGGTAGGAATTTCTATGATGGATGGAATACCGAGCTTGTGGGTCACGCGCAGCGATTGCAGGCAATCGCCCGACCAGCTGTGAAATAAATCAAAGCGACCGGTAGCAAGCTGGCGGGACGCAATCCAGTCGAGGTATCGCTTTTTCGCACCGTAATAATACGGACTTTCGAGATAGGAAAGAAGACGGACCGGATGCCAGCGCAACGAATGAATGAGCGCCGCTGGAATTTCCGTCTGTCGATTATCGTAAGCGACCGCTTTTCCAAGAAAACCTCCGCGATAAGACGCGCGCAATGCTTCGAAAGCGTCGGTATCCAGTCCCGATCCACCAATGCGCGCGAAAATGGAATAAAGAAGATGGCGCGGAAGTGTTCGCGCGTCGGTGCGCATCGGCCCTGTCTGCACGGGGGCATTTATAGTTTCGCCGGGCATCGGATAACAATTATTATGGCGAACCTCGGCCAGGTAAAGGCCAAGGCCTAACGTTTGCGATGACCCACGATAGATGAAAATCGGATTTGTACGCCGCGGTTTTTCCTCGAGTGGCGGCGCGGAAAACTACTTACAGAGATTAGCGCACGGCGTTCGGGAGGCCGGTCACGAAGTGGAGCTTTTCACGACAAAGGAATGGCCAGCGGAAGAGTGGACCGCCGGGAAATTGAATCCGTTACACGCCGGGTCGCCGCTCGCGTTCGCAAACGAAGTAGAGAGTGCGTGGCGCGGGACCGGATGCGATCTGCTCATGAGTTTGGAGCGAGTCTGGCGCTGCAATATTTATCGCGCGGGAGACGGTGTGCATCGCGCATGGCTGGCGCGCCGTGATCAATTGCTCGGGCCGCTGCGGCGATTCATGACGCGGCTCAACCGGAAACATTCGGAAATCTTGCGGTTGGAGGAAGCCCTGTTCCGGAAACAAGGCGCAGATCGCGTGATCGTAAATTCGCAGATGGTCAGAAATGAAATTATCAAATTTTACGATTACCCCAGCGAGCGGATCGATCTGGTTTACACGGGTGTTCCGCTCGATGTTTTTTCCCGCGCAGCTGGACGCCGCTCCGAACAACGTCGTGCATTGGGCTTAAGTGAAAGCGACGTCGCGCTACTTTTTGCGGGCTCTGGTTGGGAACGAAAAGGTCTGCACGAGGCGATCGCCGCATGCAAAGATCCAGAATTGCGTTTGCTCGTGGCTGGTCGGGGCGACGAGCGAAAGTTTAAGACGCCGAATGTCCAATTTCTCGGCGTTGTGCGCGACATGCCGGCGCTCTATGCCGCGGCCGACATTTTCATTTTACCGACATTTTACGATCCGTTTTCCAATGCCTGTCTCGAGGCCCTTGCTTCAGGTCTTCCGGTTATCACAACGCGCGATAATGGTTTCAGCGAAATCATCGAAGATGGCGTGCACGGATCGATCGTCGACCGCGCCGCAAACACGGCCGCCCTGGATAAGGCGATCGAATTTTGGTGCGATGCGGCAGTGCGCGAAAATGCGCGGTCCGCGATTCTGGCGCGCGCATCGCAATTCGACATTTCGAAAAATGTCGAGCAAACCCTCAGTCTGCTACTTCAGGTCGCAGCGAGTGCTGCAGCCGTATCGGGAAAAATACGGAAGACCTGATCGAGCCGCGCGATTTCAAAGATCGGCCGGACGCTTGATTGCAAACCGGCGAGCGCGAATTTTCCGCCATACGCTTCCACGTTTTGCATTCCTTCGATCAAAACCGCAAGGCCTGAGCTATCGATGTAACTCACCTTCGTTAGGTCGACGATTACCTGTTTCGGCTTGTCATCGATCAACGCGCCGAGTGATGCGGAAATGCGCGGCGAGACATGCAAATCGATTTCGCCTTCGAGCGGAAGAACGTGCTCCTTGGTATTTAGTTTGACCATTTCGGCGCCGGGATTCGGGGAAGATGTCATTCTGCGGCCAATCGTCAATTCTCACCACCCGAGTTTTGCGATGACTTCGCCGGTTTGGCTAAAGTCATCGAAAAGGAAATCTGGATGGGACTTGGCCAATGCCTCGCACGATCGCGATCCAGTTGCGACCGCAATGGTGCGCGCTCCGATTGTCTTTCCACAGGCAACATCATGTTCGGTATCGCCGATGACGTCGACGGATGAAGGTGCGAATTCCCAGCTGGTATGTTCGTGGGCGCGAGCACACGCGACGGCTCCCAGTTCATTGCGGTCGTGGTGATCATCGGCAAACGCTCCAAAGGGGAAAAATTTCCATAGCCCGTAATGTTCCAGCTTTAACTGTGCCCCGCGAGCGAGGTTTCCGGTAAGAAGGCCCAGCGTGGTATGCGATTGCGCCGCAAGATGCTCGAGAAGCTCGACGATTCCAGGCAGGATGCGGCCCTCGCAGATTGGTAGTTGCCGGGCCAGCAGCTCGAGATAAGTCTCGAAAAAGCGACGCAGTTCTTCCGCGTTGGGTTGTATTCCATGTTTGGCCAGAATTTGACGAACGATTCCCGAATCTGTTCGACCCGCGATTTCGATGCCGGTCAGATCGTCATCAATCCCGAAGCGCTTTTTGCTCGCGAGCTTCAACGCTTCTACGCCCGCGCCGCCCGTATTGATCAGCGTGCTGTCGATGTCGAAAAGGATGAGGCGACGACTTTCTTTTTCTGTCATGTCGAGCGAAGTCGAGACATCTCTCACTGTTTCGAAATCTTGTCATGAGAAAGAAGGACTATCGCGGTCGCCTCGCGCCGTCTCCGACCGGTTATCTGCATCTCGGCCACGCCATGACTTTCTGGCGTGCGCAAGAGCGGGCCCGGAAAAATAGCGGAACGCTCTTATTGCGTATCGAAGATTTAGATCGCGATCGTTGCCAATCGGAATTCCGTGAGGCCGTCGCCGACGATCTGCGCTGGTTCGGATTGGAATGGAGTGAGGGCCCCGATCTGGGTGGTGACTTCGGTCCCTATCTGCAAAGCCAGAGACGCGATCGCTACTTTGCGGCTTGGGAAAAATTGCGTGCCGGCGGATTCATCTATCCATGCACCTGTTCCCGGCGCGATGTTCTGAATGCCGCTGGAGCGCCGCATTCCGAAAATGAAGAACCAATTTATCCCGGAACATGTCGACCTGTTGCAACAAGCCATCCTCGTGTAGCTGCCGCCGTCTCGGCGGCAGAACGGACCATTACGGGCGTTCATTGGCGATTTCGCGTTCCTGATGACGAATTGATCACATTTGTTGACCAACGTTTGGGAGCAACAATCTGCCGTTGCTGGAAAAGATTTCGGCGACTTTGTAGTTTGGCGAGCAGACGACATACCGGCATATCAACTTGCTGTCGTCGTGGATGACGCTGCGATGCAGATCAGCGAAGTCGTGCGTGGCGCCGATCTGGTGACCTCAACTTTTCGCCAGCTCTTGCTTTATCGCGCGCTCGATCTCGCACCGCCACAATTTTATCACGCGCCACTAATTAACGATTCGTTAGGCAATCGGCTCGCCAAACGCCACGCGTCCTTGAGTCTGCGCGCTTTGCGAGAGGCCGGCGCCGATCCGCATTCACTCCAGGCACAACATGAGGCGTGCGAATGAATCGCGAGGCTCCGGTGTGCACGCGTTAACTTAAAACGGAAGACGTCAGCAGGTGCTCGATTTTGACCGGCAATTCGCGCACGCGAACGCCCGTCGCGTGGTGGACCGCTGCGGTGATGGCGGCGGCGATGCCGGCCAGGCCGATCTCACCGATCCCGCGAGCGCCGAGTTCGTTGATCTCTTTGTCGGGATAATCGAGGAAATGCACGTCGATCGGCGGCACGTCGGCGTTCACCGCCATGATGTAGTCAGCGAGGTTTGAATTAATCGGCGCGCCGTTTTGCGGATCGTACGACGTCTCCTCAAAGAGCGCCATGCCGATGCCCATCACGACCGCGCCCTCGATCTGGTTGCGCCCGGCCAGCGGATTGATAATGCGGCCCGCGTCGATCACCGTCACGACGCGGCTAACGCGCAACCGGGCGATCTCCGGCTGCCATGTCACTTCAACGAAGTGGCAACCGAACGAATGTGTCGAGAACTTTGGCTTCGGATTGCCGAACGTCGATTCGGATTTCCCGTTGCCGGTGACGAGGCGAACGTTGGCGCGCCGAAGTAAATCCGCGAACGGCACAGCCGCCAGAAGGACCATCGGCTTTCACAAAAACCCGGCCGTCTTCGAAGTGCCAACTCGTTAGGCTTATGTTTTTCGAACGGCGAGCCGGCCGTTGTCGTGGCGATCGTCAGCAGCGACTCGATCGCCTTGTCGGCCGCTTCGAAGACAGCTGGAATCACCGACCCGGTCACCATCGAACCGCCGGAGATGGGGCCTGTCGGGAGTGACGTATCGCCAAGCAGCGACTTCGACTTTGTCCAGCGGCACACCGGTCTTTTCCGAGGCAAGCTGCGCAAGAATCGTGTAGGTGCCGGTGCCGATATCCTGCGTGCCGCACGCGACGCGGGCCGTGCCGTCATCGCGAAGCTGGATGTTGGCTTCGGCGGGGAAGCGCGCGGCGACCCACGCGCATCCAGCCATTCCCCAGCCGAGGATCAATCCGTCGCGCTTCATCGAGCCGATTTCGCGGTTGCGTTTCGACCAGCCGAACTTCTCCGCGCCAAGCTCGAGGCATTCGAGCAAAATGGCGCGACGAAAACGGAATGCCTAACGACTCGTCAATCTTCGGTTCGTTAAGAACGCGTAGGCGAACGGGATCGATCTTGAGTTGATCGGCCAGTTCGTTCATCGCCGATTCGGTGGCAAAGAGGCCGGGCACAGCGCCGGGGCCGCGCATGGCGGTCGGTGAACCGACGTTGCGCTTGGCGCGACCGAACTTTACCAGGAGGTTCGGCACGCTGTAGTGGAACGCCGTCGCCTCACCGCAATCTTCGTGATAATCATCGAGGATCGCTTTGTGATAGACGTAATCCTGCTCGAGCGAAACGAGCTTTCCATCGGCGGTGGCGCCGAGGCGCACGCGTTGTTGTGTGCGCGGGCGATGACCGACCGTTTGGAACATCATCTTGCGGCTGATGACGAGTTTGACCGGTTTGCTCAACTGCCGCGCGGCTGCGACAGCAAGCGAACAATGTGTCCATGGCCATAGCTTGCTGCCGAAACCGGAGCCAACAAACTTGGTGATGACGCGAACGTTTTCTTTCGGCAAGCCGAACATTTGCGCGAGCACGCCCTGCATGTTGAAGATTCCCTGCGACTCTTCGTAGATCGTCAATTTTTCGCCATCCCAGATCGCGGTCGTTCCCTGCAGCTCGATCGGGTTATGTGTTTCGGCCGGCGTAACGTAGGTCTGGTCGAGCTTGACCGGGGCGCTTGCGAAAGCGCCTTGCGGCGATCTCCGCGTTTGCTTTGTTCGCGGTCGGTCGGGCCAAATGTGGTCGTAACTCGTTTGCGGCTCGTCGTCCGCTTTGAGGTCGGTCTCGACGTTCGGCTTTTCCGCTTTGTAGGTGGCGCGAACGGCATCAGCAGCGGCCTTGGCGCTTTCAAATGTATCGGCTACCGCGAGCGCGATGTATTGGCCGTAGTAGCGAATGATGTCGTCCTCGAATGGCGGGCGACGCTCATCGATGATGCCTTCGAATCCCGGTCCTTGCGTTGAGCGAAAGATCTTTCCGATGTTGTCGCGATGAAAAATTGCGCGCACGCCCGGCATTTTTTCGGCGGCGCTTGTATCGAGCTTTGTAGCACCCGGCCGCTGGCGATCGTCGCTTCCACCGGCACGGCATATAAGCGTTCCGGGAAAGTGGAAGTCGGAGGCATACTGCGCCACGCCGCTTACCTTCAACGGACCATCCACGCGCGGCGTCTTGCGGCCGATCGGCGATGTCGTTGGGGTTTCTCTGGGTCGTGGGCATGTTCACTACTCGTTAGGCGGATTGAGTCGCGAGCTTCAGCGCGTGCACGAGGCAACGTTTGGCCAATTCCACTTTGAAGCCATTTTGGCTTTGCGGCTTCGCGTCACGCAGCGCTGCATCCGCTGCTTTGCGAAAGACGGCTTCTGTCGCCGGTTGATCGGTCAGTTCACCTTCCGCCTCAGTCGAGCGCCACGGCTTTGTGCCAACGCCACCGAGCGCGATGCGCGCACGCGTAATTTTTCCGTTCGCAACCGTGACCACCACCGCAGCGGACGCGAGCGCGAATTCGTAGGAAGCGCGATCGCGCAGTTTCAAATACAGAGATCGGCTGCCAGGCGCGGGCGGCGGAAGCGTGACATGCGTAATCAAGTCGCCCGGCTCCAGAACTGTTTCACGTTCCGGCGTGTTTCCGGGCAACACGTGGAAGTCCGCAATCGGAATACTCCGCTCGCCTTTCGTCCCCCGCACATGAATGGTCGCTTCAAGCGCGGCCATGGCCACGTTCATGTCGGATGGATTCGTCGCGATGCAGTGCTCGCTCGTTCCGAGAATAGCCAGACTGCGGTTTGCTCCAGTGATCGCCGCGCAGCCGGTGCCGGGCTCGCGTTTGTTGCACGGCATATCGGTAGCGCGGAAATACATGCAGCGCGTGCGTTGCAGCAGATTGCCGGCGGTGGTCGCCATGTTACGAAGCTGCGCCGACGCGCCGCTCAAGATCGCTTCGGAAAGTACCGCGTAGTTTTTTTTGACGAGCGGGTCGTAAGCGAGATCCGAATTGCGCACACCGGCACCAATCGTTAGGCCGCCGTCCGGCAGCGCTTCGATTTTGTCGAGCGGCAATCGGTTGATGTCGATCAGCGTCTTTGGCTGTTCGACATTCAACTTCATCAAATCGATCAGCGTCGTGCCGCCTCCGATGAAGCGAATCTCCGCGCCTTGTTGCGCGGTCGTTGCTTTCGCCGCTGTCGCGATCGCTTGCGCGTTGTCGCTCGCGCGCGTGAGTGCGAAAGCTTTCATCCTGCTTTCTGCGGCTTCGCGTTTTGCCGCACGCTCTGAATTGCTTCGACAATGTTTGGATAAGCGCCGCAGCGACAAATATTGCCGCTCATGAATTCCTTTACGTCCGCGTCCTCCGATCCGCACGGTTCTTTCAACAAAGCGACCGCCGACATGATCTGTCCGGATGTGCAATAGCCGCATTGATAGGCATCGCAGGCAACGAATGCAGCCTGCACCGGGTGCAGATTTTCCGGCTGACCGATACCTTCAACAGTCGTGATCTCTTCCCCCTCATGCATGGCGGCAAAGCAGAGACAGGAATTCACGCGCCGCCCGTTGATGTGCACCGTGCATGCGCCGCATTGACCGTGATCGCATCCCTTTTTCGAACCGGTCAGATGCAGATGCTCTCGCAGACAGTCGAGAAGCGTGGTGCGTGGATCGATCTGCAGGTCGTATTTCTTGCCGTTAACACTAAGCGTGACGGCAACGGAGTCGTTCGATTTGGAAGATGGCGTTTGCTCTTTCACGGAACGTTGGTCCAAGACGGTAGCAACGTGGACCGCCGTTGCCAACAAGCCGGCCAATCCATTCGAGAAAGAAGAGTCCCCGTCAGGGTCGGCCGCCGAACGTCACGTAGTCATCGAGGTCGAGCAGATCGGCCCAGCCTTTGATGTCTTCACGCGTCTTCGAAAACTTGCCCAAGGCATCAGCGAAGTATTGCAAAGTCTCCGCGTCGCTCTCCGGGCCGCGTCGTTGCATATAATCGCTCCATTGTTCGATCTCCCACGGCGTGCGTTTGTGCGTCGCGTTCATGTTCAGCCATTCGAGAATTTCGCCATCGCCTTTACCGGCGGCGAGCTGCCCGCGTAATGCTTCGGCGTCGAAGCCCAGGAAGTTAACGAGGTGTTGATCGAGCGGGCAGTTGTAATTGAACTCGCCGTTTGTCCCGGCGATTTCAGCCCGTCCTTTGTCGAGCATGCGCGGCAGAACTGCGTATCCGCCGAGGCGGCAACGCGAACTGCGCGGTGGACGTTTCGTCAGGTCGGGGGCGGAGATATTGGTGCTGATCGGTCATACTTTCCTTTCGTTTGTTGAGAATTTATTCGTTAGGCGGAAACCGAACCGTTCGCCAGAGGTTCCAGTTTCTCGAGAATCGCCTTTTTCGGTGCGCCGCCGACGATCTGATCGCGCAGTTCGCCGCCGCTGAAAAAGAGCAGCGTCGGGACGGCGCGCACATTAAAGCGCTGCATCAGCGCCGGCTCGTCGTCGACATTCACTTTGGCGATGCGGAATTTTCCGTCGCTCTCGCGCGCAATCTCATCGAGGAGCGGCGCGATCATTTTGCACGGCCCACACCACGACGCCCAGAAATCCACCAACACAGGAATGGGAGATTTCAGGACTGCTTTCTCGAAGCTGGCTTCGTTGATGTTGATTGGTTCGTTCATTTTTCCTTTCGTTCTTAATGATTATTTCAAACTTTCGCGCCGCAGCGGTTTCGATTCGCGCGGCACGACCATACAAAACAGCTTCTCCGTTCCGCGCAGAAACATGAGCGGCGAGGGCACTCCGATTTCCGATGCGACCAAATGCTTCTGCAAATCGTCGACTGTCGTGATCGGTTGTCCTTTGAATCCGACGATGGTGTCGTTCTGCTTTAATCCGGCGATCGCCGCGGGACTGCCCGGTTCCACTTCCATGACGAGCACGCCTCGATCTGCGGGCAATTTGTGAAAACGAACGACCCGCGGATGCAGCGGCACGTTCTGTCCCGCGACGCCGATCGAACTGCGACGGATGCGCCCATCCTTGATCAGCCAGCCCGCAACAAACTTCGCCGTGTTGCTCGCGATGGCGAAGCAGATTCCTTGCGCCGGCAAAATCACGGCGGTGTTCACGCCGATGACTTCGCCCGCGCTATTGAGGAGCGGACCGCCGGAGTTACCGGGATTTAGCGCGGCATCGGTCTGGATAATTTCTTCCATGAGCCGGCCGGATTCCGCTCGCATCGATCGTCCCAGCGCGCTCACAATTCCCGCCGTCACCGTTTGCTGAAATCCGTAAGGCGATCCCACCGCGACCGCGATTTGTCCGACTGAAATTTTCGACGAATCGGCCAGACGCGCGTGCTGGATATCGGGCGCATCGACGCGAATGACCGCGAGATCAGTCTCTGGATCCGTGCCAATGAGTTGCGCCCGATAAACGCGCGCGTCGTGCAACGTCACTTCGATTTCGCGCGCGCCGCGCACGACGTGGCTATTCGTCAGGATAAAACCGTCTCGCGCAATGATGAATCCCGAACCGCCTCCCGGCCCGCGCTCGCCGCTGAGGACGCGAATGTTTACAACGCTGGAAGCGATGCGATTCACGACCGCGGCAATCGTCTTCGAGTAATCGTCGAGCAGAATCCGATCGTGATCGACTTCGCGATGGGCTCCGGTGAAAGAATCGTGTCCCACATCGGGGAAGTTGATGGTTGTTGTCATCTGAACGTTCGTCTTCTTAAACTGTTATTTTATTAGTATCAATTTAGTCTCAAAAAAATTTAATTCTTCCTCAAGTCGGAGATGATTTCTGCCAGGCTGATTTTTCTCAAACTGGCTTCCATGGCTTTTTGTGTCCTGGCCAAAACCCGATTCAGAGAGGACTTGATGTTGCAGCTCACGATACAAGGTCGCTGCTTTGCGTAGCCATGAATGGAAAACGCCTTCGGTGCCTCTACTGCCTGGTAAATGTCCAGGAGCGAAATGTCAGCCGGTTTTCGGGGCAGCCAGCAGGCGCCATTTTTCCCGGTCGCAGTGAGAACCAGTCCAGCCTTCGAGAGCTTCGCGAGGATCCGCCGCAGAAAACTTGGACTGGTGTTTACGCTTCGAGCCAGCCGCGTCGAGGTCATGTCTCCGTCGTGCGGACAGCCAAGAGCTGCCATGATATGCACTGCGATCGAGAACTGGGTGTTGACTGCCACTACTGTTACTTTATTAGTTACAGAATCGAATGCAAAGATTTTCTGACCGAACAGCCCCGACGATTCGTACGGGAGTTGGCGCGCGGTAAAGAAATAGCGAGATTGATATATGCCGGAACATGATTTGCGGACCATCGCTTTTCCGACTCTTACTGAAAAGCAGATCGCCGAATTGGCGGGCTATTCCGGCGCGACGAGAAAATTCCATCCGGGCGAAACGCTTTTTCATCACGGCGATCGTGGCAGGAAATTTTTCGTCATCAAATCGGGCGACGTCGAAATCGTCGATGAAACCGGCGAGATGCCGAAGAGCGTCGTTGTTCATAGGCCGGGAAGTTTCACCGGCGACGTCGATCATTTGACTGGCAACCCTTCGGTCGTGACCGGCATCGCGCGCACCGAAGTGGACGCGCTCGAAATTTCGTCGGAGCGATTGCGCGAGCTGTTGAATCAGATCCCGCAATTGAGCGATATCATTTTACAGGCGTTTATCGCGCGTCGGCAACTCTTGCGCGAAGTCGCGGATTTCGTTGGGCTGCGTGTAATTGGATCGCGCTACTCGCAGGATACGTTTCGCATCCGCGATTTTCTCGCGAAGAACCACGTGCTCTTCACGTGGCTCGATTTGGAGAACGATCCGGCCGTCGCGAAAGTGCTGGAACAATTTGGTGTCACCGAAGCCGACACGCCGATTGTCGCGTGCGCGCACATGCTGCTCTTGCGCAATCCCTCGAACCGCGAACTCGCGGATGAAATTGGTATTCGCCATCCGGTCGAGCAGACGGTTTACGATCTCGCCATCGTCGGGTCGGGACCAGCGGGATTGGCGGCGGCGGTTTACGGCGCATCGGAAGGATTGCGTACCGTCGTTTTGGAACGCACTGCGCCTGGAGGTCAGGCGGGCAGCAGTATGCGCATCGAGAATTACCTTGGTTTTCCCACTGGGAATCACCGGTTCGGAATTGGCCGATCGCGCGGTGCTTCAGGCGGAAAAGTTTGGCGCCAATCTATCGATCGCTACTCCAGTCGTTAGGCTAAAGTTCGACAACAAATTGTCGGTTTTGGAATTGGAAGATGGCGAAAACGTCATCGCGAAATGTTTGCTTATCGCCACTGGCGCCGAGTATTCGCGGCTTCCGGTCGAGGGTTGCGAGAATTTCGAAGGCCGCGGCGTCTATTACGCCGCCACGCCTAACGAGGTCCAAATGTGTCGCGGTTCCGATGTCGTGCTTGTCGGCGGTGGAAACTCAGCGGGACAGGCCGCCGTTTATCTTTCTCAGAATGCGCGCAAGGTTTGCCTGCTCATTCGCGGCGACGATCTTTGCAAAAACATGTCCGCTTATCTGGCGCATCGCATCATGAACACGCCAAACATTGAGTTGCATCGCTGCACTGAAATCACGCGAATGACGGGCGACGGCCATCTCAATTCCATCGAAATTTTGAACAAGACGACCGGCGAAAAACGAACGGTGCAAACTTCCGCCGTCTTTAGTTTCATTGGTGCATTGCCGCGAACAGATTGGTTGCCTCCCGAGATCGAAAAAGACGAAAAGAATTTTGTCTGCACCGGCTATGAATTATCCAATTCTGCGCACTGGACGGCGAAACGCCCGCCGTTCCTGCTCGAAACGAGCCGTCCTGGTGTTTTCGCAGCAGGCGATGTTCGCTCTGGCTCTGTGAAACGCGTCGCTTCTGCAGTCGGCGAAGGCTCAATGAGTGTTCAGTTTGTCCACGAAGTATTGAAAGAAATGTGAGGGAGTGAATATGCCCGGTGAATCTTGTTCGCATATCGCTGCAATCAGCGTCGTTAAACATCCGCAACGTCGTGAATGCGAGGAGTGCGTAAAGATCGGCGCGCAGTGGGTGCATCTGCGCACCTGCCAGACCTGCGGCGTAACGTTGTGTTGCGACGATTCACCCAATCGGCACGCTACCAAACACGCGCACGCGAGCGGCCATCCGGTCATTGCGTCCGCTGAGCCTAACGAGCGCTGGCTCTATTGCTATCCAGACGAAGTGTTCGCCGAATACTAACAACCAACGATTCGACCTGGGTGAACGACCGCGATTGGGTTAGAGACCTTACGAATTACTTGCAGCAAGGTTTCGTGCGACTTTGTGAAGTGCTCGGTCAATCGCGGCCGACGGCTGAGCTCCGCTCAAATCCGCCACTGGAGATCGAGGAAGCGAAACATTTTCTGCTGGGCATGGAAAACGGACTCTTTCACTTCGATGAAAACGTACGCCTTCAAAGCGAAGTGCTTCGTTATCCAGGCACAGACAATTCCAAAACAGAGTTTTGCCAGATTTTCGCGCTGAATCCTCCACCGCGCATTGTGCGTGAAAGCATTTGCAAACTCGCCACCGCTTCGGCGCTTGTTCTGGAGCGCGGTTGGCTGCCAGGTCAGATCAAGATGGAGGGAGGCGACGCTGCGGCCTACGGCGTGGATATGTTTGTCGAATCAGCAGCCGGAGAAGTTCTCGTTTACATAGAGGTCAAACGGAGCGTTCACGAAGTCGAAAAATTCACGAGCGACTTTCGGCAGTGTTGCAATCGTGGCGCGCACGCGAAAGCCGAATGCGCCTTTCAGCAGAACCACGACATGTTCGAGTTCTGCGTTCGCAATAAGCCGACTTTTTTGTGGATTGTCGCGCCAGGCGCCGATGTTTGTTTCAAACTAAGCTATGCAAATCGGATTGTTGCAATGGAGGAATTAGAGACTCTTCCGCGGCGAAGTCATATTGAATTTGGACTGTCGCAAACGGACCGCTGAGAGTCCGTCGGCCGAGTCGCGGTGGATGCCTGAACCTACGGGCTGCGATGCGTGACGGCTTGACGGTGAAGATTACGAGCGTCAGCATGTTTGCTACGCATACTGCATGACAATCCCCACCGAGCCGATTGGTAGTATTCCGAAGCCGATCGAGTTAATCGACGCGGCTGCGATTACCGAGGATCGTAGATGAAGCCGATCGACAGCGGCGACGAAGTGCTTCACTCGAGCGGGTCGCAGACGACCAAGAGCGTTCTCCATTCGCGTGAGCAGCCGGAAGAGGAACTTCTCCACGCGAAGGAAGCGCTGGAACGCAAAACGAAAGAACTGGCCCATTCTATTTCCGTACTGCGGGCTACGCTCGATTCGACCACGGATGCAATCGTGGTGACGGATGAGGCGGGCGGCGTGACCGATTTCAATGAGAAGTACGTTGAAATGCTGGGATCGTCGCGCGAGCAAATCAATTCTGCGGATGCTGAGCAATTGCGGCGGATGTTCAGCCGGCAGTTTAAGGATCCCGCACAATTCCTCGTCCGGATAAAAGAAATCTACGCGACGGGGCCGCCGGAAACTTTTGATATTTTGGAATTCGCCGATGGCAGAGTCTTCGAGCGCTACTCGAAGACGCAATCCATCGACGAGCGGAGCCTGGGGCGTGTCTGGAGTTTTCGCGATATCACTGAACGCAAGCACGCCGAAGAAACGCTGCGCGCGGCGAAGATCGCAGCGGAAAAAGCGAGCAAAGCGAAGGACGATTTTCTGGCCATGCTGAGCCATGAACTGCGAACACCTCTCACTCCGGCGCTGGCGGCCGCGAGTTATCTCGCGGAGCACGATGATCTCCCGCCGGAATTTCGCGAGGAAGTGACTGCGATATGGAGAAATGTGGAGTTAGAGGCGCGATTGATCGACGACTTGTTAGACATCACGCGCATCACGCGCGGCAAGATCGAGCTGCATCGTGAAACCGTCGATGCGCATCATTTGATGCGCAATGCAGTGGAGATTGCGCATAAGGACATGCTCGGAAAAAAAGATCGAGCTCGTTTTGGAGCTACACGCCAGCGCCAGTCTACGTCTGGGCTGATCCGGTGCGAATCCAGCAGGTTTTCTGGAACATTTTGAATAATGCGGTGAAATTTTCGAATCGGGGAGGCCGCATCACGATTCAAACCTCTAATGAAGGATCGAGATTCGTGCTTGAGATTACCGATACCGGCATCGGCATCGAGCCCGAACAGCAGGAGAAGATTTTCCACGCCTTCGAGCAGGCCGAACTATCGATCACGCGAAATTTTGGAGGACTCGGTCTTGGTCTGACCATTTCAAGGAAGCTGCTCGATCTGCATGGCGGCGCGATCGAAGTTAAGAGTCCCGGAAAGAACCTGGGCGCAACATTTCGCGTCGTGCTCGATACCGTTGCCGCACCGGCTAGTGTCTCGGCGAATTTATCCGATGGCGACGTCGGGACCGACAAAACGTTGCGAATTTTGATAGTCGATGATGATGGCGATACGCGACTTATTCTCTCCCGCCTCTTGACGAAAGTCGGACACGATGTCGTGACGGCAGACTCTTTGCAAAGCGCGCTAAAGATTCTCGAGAACCATCACTTTGACGCGCTCATCAGCGACATCGGCCTGCCCGATGGCAACGGCTACCAATTGATGGGCGAAGCGAAAAAGCGGCAGTCGCTGAAAGGAATCGCGCTCAGTGGATTTGGCGCGGAGGAAGATGTGCGGCGCAGCATGGAAGCAGGATTCGATTACCACCTCACGAAACCGGTGAATTTTCAGAATTTGCGATCGCTGCTGCGAAATATCGCGTCGTGAGAATAGCGCCTGTTGTAGCTGCCGCTGTCGCAGCGGCAGATTTTCCAGGTTCTGCCGCCGTGACGGCGGCAGCTACAACAGGTTCAGATATTCGTTAGGCCCCCCAATTTGCTGTCATATCGAGCGAACAAGAAAGGCATGTATTCCGTCACGCATCGGCCGGCGTGTCTTACCAAATGCGAACGCGATCTTTGGGATCGACGAAAAGTTTTTGATCGGGTTTTACATCGAAAGCGTTGTACCACGAATCGATATTTCGTACGACGCCGTTGACGCGATACTGACGCGGCGAATGCGGATCGCTCACCACTTGTTTGCGAATGGCGTCGTCGCGTAGTTTGCCGCGCCATGCTTGCGCCCAGCCGAGAAACACGCGCTGTTCTCCCGTTAGTCCATCGATCACCGGCGCGGGTTTGCCTTTAAGCGAAGTGCGATAGGCGTCGAGTGCAATCGTGAGTCCGCCGAGATCGGCGATGTTCTCTCCCATGGTCAGCTCGCCGTTCACTTTCGCGCCGGGCAATGGTTCGAACTTCGAATACTGCGCGCCGAGAACGGCAGCGCGTGCTTCGAAAGTTTTCGCGTCTTCGGCCGTCCACCAATCATGCAGTTTCCCTTCGGCATCGAACTTTCGCCCTTGATCGTCGAAACCGTGCGTCAATTCGTGCCCGATAACGCCGCCAATCGCGCCGTAATTTATCGCTGGGTCTGCGTTAGGATCGAATATGGGAGGTTGCAGAATGCCTGCGGGAAAAACGATGTCGCGCAATGATCCGTTGTAAGCGTCATTCGTCTGCGGCGTCATGCTCCAATCAGTGCGATCGACCGGGCCACCCAGACGATCGACATAAAACTCCCAATCCGCGCTCGCGGCGCGGCGAACATTGCCAACAACATCGTCGTCACGAATTTCGACTTTCGAATAATCGCGCGGATGATCTGGGTATCCGACCTTGATGTTGTAGGTGTCGAGTTTCTTTAACGCCTCGGTTTTGGTCGCGGCACCCATCCAATCCAAATGCTCGATGCGTGCGTGCATCGCGATTTTCAGATTCGCGACGAGCTCTTCGATCTTCGCCTTCGCCTGCGGCGGAAAGTATTTCGCAGTGTAAAGCTCGCCGACCGCCCAACCGAGATTGCCGAAGCGATCGTAGCGATCGCCCGCGCCATAATCGCCACCGCCAACTGCATGGACGCCGCGTTTCCAGCGCACCTGCTGTTCCGCCTGACCGGAAAGCGTCTTGTTGCGCATCTCGAAGAAGGCGGCGGAAAAAGCTTTCGAAAGATACGGCGCGGCGTGATCGGCGATGTTGAACGCCTGCCACGCCTGCAAGGTCTCGATCGGCGTCTCGGCAAACACGGAAGCGATTTTTGGGAAAGCCGATTTCTCTGCGACGATGACCGTGTCGAGTTTGCTGAGCTTCGCTTCCGAAAGGAAGGGCCGCCATGCGAAGTTCGGAGCGAATGTTTCCAACTCCGTGACGGACATCGGATTGTAAGTTGCGATCGGATCACGCTGCTGCGTTTTCGTCCAACTGACTTCGGCAATATGCTTCTCGAAATTTACAACATCGGCCGCGCGCTTTTCTGCATTCGGCCAGTTGATGAGATGAAGAAGCTTCGCGACGTAGGATTGATATTTTTCTTTCTGCGCCGCGAAATCGGTCTTCAAATAATAATCCCGATCCGGAAGACCAATGCCTGATTGCGAAAGATAAACCGCGTACTTGCTCGGATCTTTCAAGTCGACGTCGATAAATGCGCCGAAGAGTGTGCCTTCGAGATCGGCATTATGTCGGCCCATCATCGCGGCCAACGCCTCGCGAGTCTTCGCCGATCGAACCTCCGCTATTTCGCTCTTTAAGGGCGACGCGCCGTTTTTCTCGATGCGCTTGTCGTCCATGAAGGATTTGTAAAACGCGCCGACTTTGCCCTCTGTCTTGTCAGGTTTGTGATCAGCTGTCTTCGCGGCATTCTCCATCAAATCGTGCAAGCGTTGCTCGACCTTGTCACTCATCGCGAGACGCAAACTATAGGCCGGCTTATCTGCGGGAATTTTTACGCGATCGAGCCATGCGCCGTTCGCGTAGCGGAAGAAATCGTCGCCGGGTTTCGTCTTAAGATCAGCGCCGGCATTATCAAATCCCCATTTACCGTATTGCGGCAAACTCGACGAATTGTTCGATTCCGAAGGAGCTGCGGAAACCGCGGCCATTGCGGCGGAAAGTATGATCGAAAATGCGGCGAGCGATTTCATGGCGCGACAGTAGCGCAATGAAAATTGAACGAGCAAACAGATTCAGCCCGCGTCTTTCAATTCCTCCAAGCTTCGCTCCGGCAAAAAGTACATGACAGCAGGAAGCGCAATCAAGACCAATGCAAGTGGCACATAGACGAATGCGGCGCAGATAGCGCCGACATAAATCAAAATCGCGATCAGGTTTTTCCGCGCCATTTTCTTGTTCAGCTTTTTGAATTCGACATCATGGTTGTGGCGCGCAATGGAAGCGCGCAGAAGGTAGAAGGAAATGGCGCCGGCAGTGGAAACCGCCGCATAAAGCGAGACGGGGAGAGGCAGGAGATAATTCTCCCCAAGGTAAACGGTGGCCCACGGAACGACGGAAAGCCAAAAGAGCAGATTGATGTTTGTCCAGAGGACGGCTGTATCGACGCGCGTGACGAGATGAATGAGATGGTGATGATTGACCCAGTAGATTGCGATGATGACGAAGCTCAACACGTAAGCGGAAAATGTCGGCCACAACCTGGCAAGCGAATGAATGTCGGGATCGTGCGGCGGTTTCAATTCCAGAACCATGATGGTGATAATGATCGCAATAACACCGTCGCTGAATGCCTCGATGCGATTGGTTCTCACGCACGAGTGAAATAGTTATCCCGCGGCCATGAGTCAAAACGTATTTGTCACCGGCGGCACCGGATACATGGGAAGCAGGTTGATTCCGTTGCTCATGCAAAGGGGGCACGACGTCAAAGCACTCGTTAGGGATGGATCGCAGAAGAAGCTGCCGGGCGGCGTTGCTTTTGTGACAGGCGACGCCTTAAAGACTGATTCTTACACGGAACAGGTGCGCGGCGCGGACACCTTTGTGCATTTGATCGGCGTGCCGCATCCCAGCCCGGCGAAAGCAAGAGAATTTCGCGAGATTGATTTTGTTTCGACGCAGGTCGCCGTGAGAGCCGCACGCGGCGCGGGCATTCGGCATTTCATTTATTTGAGCGTGGCGCATCCCGCGCCGGTGATGCGTGCGTTCATTGAAGTGCGCGCTGAGTGTGAAGCGATGATTCGTGCCAGCGGCATGCCGGCAACATTCTTGCGCCCGTGGTACGTGTTGGGTCCGGGTCACCGTTGGCCGTACGCTTTGATCCCTTTCTACTGGTTGCTGGAGCGGTTGCCTTCCACTAAAGAATCCGCACAACGGCTCGGACTCATTCATCTTTTGCAAATGATCAACGCACTCGTTTGGGCGGTGGAAAATCCGGTTCAAGACATCCGAATTTTAGGCGTGCCCGAGATGCGTAACCTGCCTGAGCTATCGCGATGAAACCGGTTCGCGTGGAAGTGAACGATTTGATGCAACAGGGCTATGTCTATTTTCGCACAAAGCCGATCGGCAAAGATTTTCATCGAAATTTTCAACCTCAACTCACGCCGAAACAAATGCTCGCGCTCGGCGTCTTTGGTGGAAAATATCTAACCGATTGCAGGAACGAATTCCCGCGAGAATGGTTCAAGCGCGCGAAGCTTTGCCACGAACGTCATGATCCGGAGCTGAATTACTTCAAGGTGAATGCTTCGAGTCCATTGGCGGAGTGGCGGAAGAAAGGATGGATTTTCTCCGAAGATCCGCGCGGTTGGTTTCAATGGTATTGTCGTTACTATATGGGGCGCAGATGCGTGGACGACTTGCGACAAATTGGACGGTGGCGCGCAGTGCGAAGACATATCGCGCAGTTGAAAAAGAATTGTCGTCGGGGGGACCTAAGTTGCAGGAAGAGACAAAGACAGGCATTGCTGCATTGGGCTTATGATTCGCGAAAGATTTAATGTTCATGAGTGACGTTACGCCGTTGACTGAAGAAGAGCGCAGGCAGCTTTTACGCGCCGCTACTGAAGTAGCGGAGAATGCTTACGCGCCTTACTCCAATTTCCGCGTCGGCGCGGCGGTTCTAGGAGAACAAGGGACTTACACTGGCGTTAACGTCGAGAACGCCAGCTATGGCTTGGCGATTTGCGCCGAACGCGCGGCTCTTGCTGCCGCTATCACAGCGGGCGAAAAGAAAATTCGTGGCATTGCAATCGCGTGCCTGGACGCGCCGGATGGTGCGTCGGCGGGATTGCCTTGTGGCGCGTGCCGCCAATGGATGCTCGAGCTTGCGCCGCGCGCGGAAATTCTGATTCTCGGAAAGGATCGCGTCTTTCGCATCGAAAATTTATTGCCCGAGCCCTTTCAATTGCACTCAACCCAAATCATTACATGAATCGCTGGATTGGCACATCTGGGTTCCAGTATGCGGAGTGGAAGGGGACCTTTTACCCGGAAGATTTACCTGCCGCGAAGATGCTGCCGTTCTATGCGGAGCGACTTCCCACTACTGAGATTAATTACACTTTTCGCCGCATCCCTAGTGCAAAGACGATCGAGAACTGGTGTGCGTTGACGCCGCCAAACTTTCGCTTTGCGCTGAAAGCTCCACAGCAGATCACCCATTTCGCAAAGCTCAGCGGATGCGATGACACGCTTACTTACTTCTACAAAGTTGTGTCTGTCCTGGGAGAGAAGCTCGGCCCGGTTTTGTTTCAACTGCCGCCGTTTTTGAAGAAAGATGTCACTCTTTTGAGCGACTTCCTACGCTGCGTTCCGAGCGAAATGCGCGCCGCGTTCGAATTCCGGCACGTGTCCTGGCTGGATGACGATGTCTTTAGCGAGTTAAAAACGCGCAACGTTGCCCTTTGTATTGCGGATAGCGACAAGCTTAGTACGCCATTTGTGCGGACGGCTACATTCGGCTATCTGCGTTTACGACGAGAAGATTACACATCGAAGGATGTGCGGGAGTGGGCTGAGAAGGTAAAGACCGACGAAGGGAATTGGTCTGATGTTTTTGTCTACTTCAAGCACGAAGAAAGCGGCGTAGGACCAAAGCTCGCAAAGGAGATGATAGAGCTATTTGGTTAACTACTTAAGTGTCCCGAGCTTACCTACCGTTGGGCAGCCTTGCTATTCAAGCGTGTAGAATTCAGCCAATGCGACACCGGTAGTTCCGTTTACGCCTCGCACGATTGCGGTGTAATTGCCGGGAGCTAAGGTCATCAAGATGGCCGACTCGCGGTTGTCAGTCGGGGCCAGACCGCTGGCTTGGATTTGAGCGTGGTTGGGAGCATCGCGCCAGTTGTTGTTGCTTCTCAAAATCACGCCATTGGAGTTATATAAATCGAGCGTGGGATCTTGCAGTTCACCGGTAACGCCACGGGCGTGCAGCTCGGGCCCAATCGCGCGCAGGAGAATGTCTTTTCGATGTGTTTCCGCCGACAATGAGGCCTTCGATAAGCACATTGTCCCCGGTCAGGGTCAAGGCGCGGGCGGAAAGATTGATCAACTCCGAGTCATTATCTGGAGGCAGAGCGTAGATTTCGCCCAGAGCGATACCAGTGGTGTTATTTTTGCCCCGGATGATCGTGGTATAAGGCCCCTGCGGTAAAGTAGCGATGATGGCTGGTTCACGACTGTCCGTGGGCGCAATGCCGCTGGCCTGGATCTGAGCCTTTTGTGGACTGGTAGTCCAATCGTCATTAAAGAAGATAAGTGCTCCACTGCCGTCATGCAGTTCCAGGGTAGGATTTAAAAGTCTGCCCGGGATGGGCTGATGGTTAAGGGCCAGGGAAGGACCGACGGCGCGGGTAAGGATTTTCTTGGGCGCGTTTCCCCTAATGATAAACCCGTTAATGGTGACTTGATCACCAGTCTGAACATCCGAGCGCGATGAGATGTTGATTAGGTGACCCGGAGTCGGCGTCGGGGTAGGTGTCGGAGTCAGAGTTGGAGTGGGAGTTGGAGTCGGAGTTGGTGTGGGTGTAGGAGTCGGGGTTGGTGTGGGGGTTGGAGTAGCATGTTGCCATACTTCTACTCCACTTAGTAAGCCCTCTTCGCCGGGAGTATTGCATACATAATTCACCTGGATATTGTTGGCGCTCACGGTCGTTGCGTAGGGCCCCAGGCGATCCCAGTGTCCGGTTGGGCCGGTGTTGTAGCTGGCCGCGACAACGCTCCCATTGACGGATAAAGTGGCGTTTATAGACGACGGCCCATCCTCAAAGACCCACACATAAACATCGTAGATGCCATTAGGCACACTGGTGAGGCCGAACTGCAGGTTAGCTTGAAAGCGAAATGTCCGCAGCATGGTTTCATGATCGGCCGTGTCCACTGCTGGATTAAAGACAACAGTGGGATTGCTACTAGCGCCGCCGTTAATGGTGAAGTTGGTTGTCACCGACGTGTTGGCCTCCCAGTTATGGCTGTCGATAGTTATGGTGGGACCACCCAAGTTGATCGCGCGATAGAAGGTACCGGTTGGTGATGGCAGAGGGGTTGGAGTTGGAGTCGGAGTTGGAGTTGGAGTTGGAGTTGGAGTTGGGGTTGGAGTTGGCGTTGGAGTTGGCGTTGGGGTTGGAGTTGGAGTTGGGGTTGGAGTTGGCGTTGGAGTTGGAGTTGGAGTTGGAGTTGGAGTTGGGGTTGGCGTTGGAGTTGGAGTTGGAGTTGGAGTTGGAGTCGGAGTTGGAGTTGGAGTTGGGGTTGGGGTTGGCGTTGGGGTTGGAGTCGGAGTTGGCGTTGGGGTTGGAGTCGGAGTTGGAGTTGGTGTTGGAGTCGGAGTTGGTGTTGGAGTTGGGGTCGGAGTTGGAGTTGGAGTCGGAGTCGGAGTTGGAGTTGGAGTTGGCGTTGGGGTTGGAGTTGGAGTTGGCGTTGGAGTTGGTGTTGGAGTTGGGGTCGGTGTTGGCGTTGGCGTCGGTGTTGGTGTTGGTGTTGGGGTTGGTGTTGGTGTTGGCGTTGGGGTTGGGGTTGGAGTTGGAGTTGGGGTTGGTGTTGGAGTTGGTGTTGGGGTTGGCGTTGGGGTTGGGGTTGGAGTCGGAGTTGGAGTCGGAGTCGGAGTCGGAGTTGGGGTTGGTGTTGGAGTTGGGGTTGGAGTCGGAGTCGGAGTTGGTGTTGGAGTTGGTGTTGGTGTTGGCGTTGGGGTTGGAGTTGGAGTTGGAGTTGGAGTTGGAGTTGGAGTTGGGGTCGGTGTTGGAGTTGGTGTTGGGGTTGGCGTTGGGGTTGGGGTTGGTGTTGGTGTTGGAGTCGGAGTTGGTGTTGGGGTTGGCGTTGGGGTTGGAGTCGGTGTTGGTGTTGGTGTTGGTGTTGGTGTTGGAGTTGGGGTTGGGGTTGGGGTTGGAGTCGGAGTCGGCGTTGGTGTTGGTGTTGGTGTTGGAGTTGGTGTTGGGGTCGGAGTTGGTGTTGGTGTTGGTGTTGGAGTTGGGGTTGGAGTTGGGGTTGGAGTCGGTGTTGGAGTCGGTGTTGGTGTTGGAGTTGGAGTTGGAGTTGGAGTTGGTGTTGGTGTTGGTGTTGGGGTTGGTGTCGTGTCTGGCAAAAGCGGTTCGATGAAACTAAGCAAACCAATGCCGTTGGCGTTAGTGACCCAGTTGCCGGAGGCCGGACCATCATGGCCAGTGTATTCGACCGCACGTAGCGCCGTTGGCGTTCCCGGAAAGGTTAAGTTCTATCACTCCATTGACGACTCCGCCGCTGACGATGGATACAGAGGGTCCTCCGACAACCGCGAAATCCGCTTTAGCGCCGGGATTAAAGGTGATGGCATCGGTCCTATTGCGCAGAGGAATGCGAATCAGGTCCTTGTTCGCGCCGGTAAGGACAGCGTAAGCTGGATTGGGTGGATCAGTGTTGGGAAGATTGGGTCCGCCATAGAAATCGCGTTGCACCATGCGAGCTATGTTGAAACCGATGTTCTCGTAGCCATTGGTAAAAGCGTAATGGCAGCCGTCGTATCCATCCAGGCCGTTGGAGGACATGACACTGAGATTGGAGAATTGGTCGGCGAATAGGCGCTGGCGGTTTCGAAGATCGACATCGAACCGTGCTACGATACTACCGCATACTCCCAGGGGATTTGTCTCCCGTATTTGGAAAACATAGAGCCGCTCGATCGAAGGATAATCCTGGAGCCAGTCAGATCGCAGGGCAGTGAAACCAGCCTGATACTGCGCGGCTTGTCCCATGTCACTCTCGCCCTGATAATAGAGAATGGATCGGACGCTACCGCTAAGTCCGCCTTTCTGCACGCGGTAGAGTAGCCGGCCGTAGTTTGTCAGGATGTCAGTTGGATTCGAGTCGTTGCGTTGAAAAAAGCTGATGGGTTGTCCACCGTTTCCGCCATTCAAGATCGCGATGGGAACGTTGTTGGTGCTCATCAGGCGATTGCCCAGCACCATCCCCCATTGTCCGATCCCGCCGACTGAATCCAAGCTACCAATTCCGCTGCTGCCATTGCCATTGGCGACAAACCAGGACTGATAGGTTAACACACCGTCGGTATCCGCGGTGCCGAGACCGAACGTGCGAATGAAAGGACTATTGTAACCATCCGCATTGCCCGAAACCGGGATCGTGGTCGCATTGGATTGACCTTCGATAATGAAGACATCCCCGGCGACAATGTTCGTCGTACGCCGAACACTAAAATCCTGCGCTGCGCCATTGCGAAACAGCAGTTCAAAATCGTATTCGGCCAGTTCCGCGGTGATTGTGGTGGTAAATGAAAACGGTGCGGTCCCGCCCGAGTAACTCAGGGCCTGCAATTGATCGGATCCGAGCTGGGTCCCGTTACGATAAACTCGCAGAACAGCCTGCGAGAACCCGCCCGCGGATTCCGTCCCTGCCACTTGCACGGTTGCGGTATTGGTTATCCGGTTTCGCGGGAAAAGCTGTAAGTAATTGGGATAAGCACTGAAGGCTGCACTGAAAGAATCCGCGATGGCAGAGTAGGACCAGGTGAGGATGTCCTGTGTCGCTGTCTGGCCGCCAGTGGAGCCGGTGAAACCAACATATGCGCGGGTCCCGCCTATCGCCGCGATAAGGTCGATCGTATAGTCATGAGTAAAGGTGGCGTTGGTCGAAGTATCGGTAACCACCTGATGAAGGGTAAAAGTGGCGCTGTTGTATGAAAGCGCGACGCTGAAAATATGGCCGTTATGCAGGTCGATGCCTGCACTGGTCATATCGAACGATGCCGTAGGCTGATCGGAGGTTCCGGCGCCATAGGCATAGATGCCGGTGGTGTTGGCGGTGGTGGGGTAAGTGTCAAACTTCAGGGCGACACAGGAATCGATACCATGATAACCCATGGACCCGGCAGAACCGCCCAGGGCCGTGTTGCCGGCTCTTTGGATGGCGAAGGTAAATCCATCGGCAAATCCCGACCCCGCGGTAATTTGAAACGTAAACTGGGACGAGAAGTCATGAATATTGACCTGATTTTTCGACCAGACGGTCTATCGCCTGATTGGTGCCGCCATTGGTCAGGCGCGCTCTGGTGCCGGCGATCTGGGCATTGCCATTGAAGTTCAGAAGCGAGCTTGATCCCGCGAACCCAGCCGAAAAGTCCAGCGTGTCCGCTTGGGCAGAAAGCAAAGCTGGCGACAGTATAATTGCCGCGGCCAATCTTTGGAAAATGCGTAGCATCTGGGAAACCGTTATTTCTTACAAATAGACTTCATTCGCTCGTTTCCGGCCCTAACAAAAACCAGCAGCTGTCACTGATGCCAAAGGAAGCAAGCATAACACCGGCAAACCTTCCGTTGCGGGACTTTGTTATTGAAGCATGTACACCTCAGCCAATGCGATGCCAGTAGTTCCGTTTACACCTCGCACAATAGCAGTGTAATTACCGGGAGCTAAGTTCATCAGGATGGCCGATTCGCGGTTGTCAGTCGGGGCCAGACCGCTGGCTTGGATTTGAGCGTGGTTGGGAGCATTGCGCCAGTTGTTGTTGCTTCTCAATATCACGCCATTGGCGTCATATAAATCGAGCATGGGATCTTGCAGTTCGCCGGTAACGCCACGGGCGTGCAGCTCGGGCCCAATCGCGCGCAGGACAACGTCTTTCGATGTGTTTCCGCCGACAATGAGGCCTTCGATCAGCACATTGTCCCCGGTCAGGGTCAGAGCGCGGGCGGAAAGATTGATCAACTCCGAGTCATTATCTGGAGGCAGAGCGTAGATTTCGCCCAGAGCGATACCAGTGGTGTTATTTTTGCCCCGGATGATCGTGGTATAAGGCCCCTGCGGTAAAGTAGCGATGATGGCTGGTTCACGACTGTCCTGGGGTGCGAGGTGGCTAGCCTGGATCTGGGCTTTTTGTGGACTGGTAGTCCAATCGTCATTAAAGAAGATAAGTGCTCCACTGCCGTCATGCAGTTCCAGGGTAGGATTTAAAAGTCTGCCCGGGATGGGCTGATGGTTAAGGGCCAGGGAAGGACCGACGGCGCGGGTAAGGATCTTCTTGGGCGTGTTTCCCTTAATGATAAACCCGTTAATGGTGACTTGATCGCCAGTCTGAACAGCCGTGCGCGATGAGATGTTGATTAGGTGACCCGGAGTCGGCGTCGGGGTAGGTGTGGGTGTAGGAGTCGGGGTTGGGGTAGGTGTGGGGGTTGGAGTTGGAGTTGGAGTAGCATGTTGCCACACTTCTACTCCACTGAGTAAGCCCGATTCGCCGGGAGTATTGCACACATAATTCACCTGGATATTGTTGGCGCTCACGGTCGTTGCGTAGGGTCCCAGGCGATCCCAGTGTCCGATCGCGCCAGTGTTGTAGCTAGCTAGACAACACTTCCATTTACCGATAAGGTGGCGTTCAAAGACGACGGACCATCCTCAAAGACCCACACATAGACATCGTAGATGTCATTAGGCACGCTGGTGAGGGTAAACTGCAGGTTAGCTTGAAAGCGAAATGTCCGCAGCATGGTTTCATGATCGGCCGTGTCCACTGCTGGATTAAAGATGACAGTAGGATCGCTACTAACGCCGCCGTTCGTGGTGAAGTTAGTTGTCGTCGACGTATTAGCCGCCCAGTTGTGGCCATCGATAGTTATGGCAGGGCCACCCAGGTTAATCGCACGATAAAAGGTACCGGTTGGTGATGGCAGAGGGGTTGGTGTTGGGGTCGGAGTTGGTGTTGGGGTTGGAGTCGGGGTTGGTGTTGGAGTCGGGGTTGGTGTTGGAGTCGGAGTTGGTGTCGGAGTTGGAGTTGGAGTTGGAGTTGGAGTTGGAGTTGGTGTTGGAGTTGGAGTTGGGGTTGGTGTTGGAGTTGGGGTTGGAGTTGGTGTTGGAGTTGGAGTTGGAGTTGGAGTTGGGGTTGGGGTTGGAGTTGGAGTTGGCGTTGGAGTCGGGGTTGGAGTTGGAGTCGGGGTTGGTGTTGGAGTTGGTGTTGGAGTTGGAGTTGGAGTTGGGGTTGGAGTTGGTGTTGGAGTTGGAGTTGGAGTTGGTGTTGGAGTCGGAGTTGGGGTCGGAGTTGGAGTTGGAGTTGGTGTTGGCGTTGGAGTTGGCGTTGGAGTTGGAGTTGGGGTCGGAGTTGGAGTTGGAGTTGGAGTTGGAGTTGGGGTTGGGGTTGGGGTCGGAGTTGGAGTCGGAGTTGGAGTTGGAGTCGGAGTCGGAGTTGGAGTTGGAGTTGGAGTCGGAGTTGGAGTCGGAGTTGGAGTTGGAGTCGGAGTTGGAGTTGGAGTTGGAGTCGGAGTTGGAGTCGGAGTCGGAGTTGGAGTTGGGGTCGGAGTTGGAGTCGGAGTTGGAGTTGGAGTTGGAGTTGGAGTTGGTGTCGGGGTTGGAGTTGGAGTCGGAGTTGGAGTTGGAGTTGGGGTCGGAGTCGGAGTTGGAGTTGGAGTTGGAGTTGGCGTTGGAGTTGGGGTTGGAGTCGGAGTTGGGGTTGGAGTCGGAGTTGGAGTTGGAGTTGGAGTCGGAGTCGGAGTTGGAGTCGGAGTTGGCGTTGGAGTCGGGGTTGGGGTCGGAGTTGGAGTTGGAGTCGGAGTCGGAGTCGGAGTCGGGGTTGGAGTCGGAGTTGGAGTTGGGGTCGGAGTGGAGTTGGAGTCGGAGTTGGAGTCGGAGTTGGAGTCGGAGTTGGAGTTGGAGTCGGCGTTGGAGTCGGAGTTGGGGTAGACTGCAACGTGATAGACACGGCGTCGACCAGAGACATCGGCCAAGGAATTATCAGTGCCGATGTCCGTAAACCGCAATGTCGTCGTGGTGTCGGTGGCCGTAAATGTAAGGTCGTGATGCTCAAAGCTCACGAGATTCGCGTCAAAGGTGTTGGCGACCGGCGGTGTGAACGTTTGGTCAATAAGTGAACCGGTGCCAAAGACTTCAACGTGCAGCTGCAGCGCCGACCCATCCGGCATACCCCAAACACCTGTGTCGAATTCCAGTGTGTACATTTGCCCGACAACGGTATCGAAACTCTGTGAAATTGTTGTGCCCTCGGAGTCGCCGTTGATGCTAAATGCTGCCGCATGCACACCGTCCGTCGAGCCTTCAGTCAGTTCTGCGGCGTTCCCTGTGCCGCCAACGACCCAACCCGCAGCCACTGTGTCGAATGGTGGAGTCTCAAAATCTCCATTACTCAGCAAATTTGGCGCTGTCTCTGTTGCACTAACCGCATCGACCAGGGTGTCGGCGATGGAATTGCCAGTGCCAACGTCTGTAAATTGCAAAGTCGTCGTAGTATCGGTGGCGACAAATCTAAACGTGTAGTGATGAAACGTTGCAGGATCAAAGGTGTGGGTGACCGGCGGCGCGATAGTCTGGTCAGTGATTGATCCAATACCGAGGATCTCAACGCGCAGTTGTAACGTTGAATCTGGAATACCGTAGATACCAGTGTCGAATTCTATCTTGTAGCTATGTCCAACAATCGTAGCGAAACTCTGCGAAAGTATGGTGCCCTCGGAATCCTGGCCTACGTTAAATGCTGCGGCGTGGGTACCATCGGTTGTGCCTTCTCCGCTTGCTTCGGCAATGTTGCCAGTACCGGAAACGGTCCAACCGCCCGCCACTGTGTCGTAGGGCGGCGTTTCAAAATCTCCGTTACTCAGCAGATTCCCGCTCGAGGCTGTACCTGAGTACGATTCGGGACAAGTTGCGCTTGCGCAATTCCTGCAAACGTAAGAAAGACGACCCCAAGCAAGACCACCGCGGCCTGGCGACCCATGAGCATTAAACCAGCTACTGACAATCGAGCGGAGAAGTCAACGGTTTTTCGATGATTCTTACGTATGGTGACGAAAAAATATGCCATTCCCCGGGGGAAGAAAGATCCCAGCCACTAAATCGAGCCAAATCTTCCCAACGGATTTAACCGTAATTTTGCCAAGAGATTTTTCTTGCTGCACCGGTGCGGTCTCGCGCTAGGCTCGCACCGCACCGATGGTTGCCGCCCCAACTTCCGACTCGCTGGACCGTCCGGTTCAGCCGTGCTCAGCGTGCGCCCGGCTGATCCTTAGTTGCAGCGATCGGTCTTGTCATGGCGTCGCATTCGCATGCGCTTGATCTAAACAACAACCAGATGAGCGACATCTGGGAGATGATTTTCAACGCGCAGAACCTCAGCGCGAATGCCGACGATGATCGCGATGGTTTCACGAATTTTCAGGAATCGCTCGCTGCGACCGATCCGCTTAATCCGCTCTCGCATCCATCGCTCAATATCATGTCACCGGCCGCGAATTCGATTGCTACTTCATGGCCGAGCGCGGTGGGGAAGCTCTACGATTTGCAGGTGTCCAACAATCTCGTAGCCTGGCAATCTTCCGCCACATTTGTCGGCGACGGCTCGGTGCAAAGCGCGCTCAGTCAACTTTCCGGCCAGCTCAGTTTGTTCTTTCGCATTTCGATCAGTGATCAGGTAAGTGAAAATCCACAGCTAACGAACTGGGAGAAATTGATCCTCGGATTCGATCCGAGTTCTGCGCACACCGATCGTTACGATCAGACGGACCTGCAACGCATCACCGCCGGCATCGCACCCAACGCTGCGAACATCATTACTGTAAGCGCAATCAAACCGGAGATGAGCGAACGATGGCCGGCGCCGGGCGTAATCACGGTTCGCCGTTCCGGCGGAGGATTGAAACCGCTCACGGTTCATTTCACGATGGGCGGCACGGCCACACTTGACATCGATTATTCGTTAGGCAATGCCACCGCGAATTCAGTTTTCATCCCAGCCGGGGTGCGCGAGGTCTGGATGGAATTTCAACCGATTCAGGATGCAGATGACGCAGAACCGACCGAAACGATCACTGTCACGTTGCAGTCGGACAGTAGCTATTCATTAGGTACCAGCACGTCTGCAACGATTAATCTTGCAAACGAAACTGCAACCAGCCCGCCCTCGCCACAAGCGGCGGCGCGATTTCTCGTGCAGGCGGCATTTGGGCCGGATGGCGTAAAGCCTTCGGATAGCAGCGGCATTGCGCAAAATGTCGCGGAAGTGATGCAGCTGGGATTCGCGGGTTGGATCGATGACCAATTCGCGCGGCCGGTGTGCAAGCTTGAGCCTTTTGTCAATTACGCTACCGAAGTCGGGATTCTGAACGGAGACAATATCAAGAAGCAGACGGCGTGGTGGAATCGCGCGATGGGGGTCACGAAGATTCGCCCCGATGACGCGAACACGGTTCAGCCGGATTTTCTCCGACAACGCATCGGGTTCGCTCTGAGTCAGCTCTTTGTCGTTTCCGATCGGCCGGAGACGCTCGCGGTGCAGCCGGGTGGTCTGGCGAATTATTACGATATGTTGCTCAACGACGCGTTCGGCAATTTCCGCACGCTTCTTTTTGACGTCACGCTCCATCCCGTGATGGGTGTTTATCTCAGTCATCTGCTGAACAAGAAAGCGGCGAACAATATTTTTCCGGACGAAAACTACGCCCGCGAAGTGATGCAGTTGTTCTCGATCGGGCTGTGGAAACTAAATCAGGATGGCACGCGTCAGCTCGACGCACAGGGACAACCGATCCCTACCTACAACAATTCCAACATCACCGAGTTCGCGCGTGTTTTCACCGGACTTGGTTATGCCGGCAACCCGAACTACTCGCTGTATCCGCAGAATTTTTTAGAGCCGATGAAATTGTGGGATACCTACCACGATTGCGATGCGAAGACTTTGTTGAATGGCGTTACGCTGCCTGCGCGCACGCCGAGCAATCCCGATACCGGCACCGCGACACTCGCGGACATCAACGATGCGGTCGATTGTCTCTTCAATCATCAGAATGTTGGCCCGTTTGTTGGCCGGCAATTGATCGAGCGCCTGGTTACATCCAACCCGAGCCCGGCATACATTTCGCGCGTCGCTGCCGCGTTTGCCGATAATGGCCAGGGTGTGCGCGGCGACATGAAAGCTGTCATCAAAGCCATCCTGCTCGATACCGAAGCGCGCGATCCGGCGATGATGGCGAATCCGACTTTCGGAAAATTGCGCGAACCATTCCTGCGTTGCGTCAATCTCGCGCACGCGTTCAACGCTTCCGCGCAAGCCGGATATTATGCGCTCGATGCTTTCTATTTGGATCACGTTGAAGAACCGATGCGATCGCCAAGTGTCTTTAACTTTTATCAGCCGAGTTACAGTCCGCCGGGAATGCTGAACGAAGCCGGACTTTTTGCGCCGGAGTTCCAGATCATTAACGCGGGTTCGGGAATCACCGCTCCGAACTACTTCTTCAGCGCCATTCGCAACAACGATCTGCACCGCTGGGGTTCCGGTGTTCCAGCGCAAACTGTGCGGCTTAGCATTGATCAGGAACTGGCGATGATCGTTTCCGCTGCGCACATTAATGATGACGTACCACCGGGTCCGGCTCTTGATTCCGATGCTTTATTGCGACGTTTGGATTTCGCGCTGACTGGCGGAACGCTCTCGCCGCGAGAATTTCAAATTATTCGCGAATCGATCGAGCGCATCGGAACGGGTTCGTGGCAATGGCACCGCGACCGTCTAGCACTCGCCATCGATCTCATCGTCACTTCACCCGATTTCAACGTGCAGCGATGAATCCTGAAATCGCTGCTTTAACTCTGGGGAGCGCACGCGCCTCGCGTGCCCATCGACGCGCCCTCGCGTCGATGCCCCGACTTAACTTCGCCGCCGCCGCCGAATGTTTCGGCGAGGCGCCGAAACGAGCACGCGAGGGCGCGTGCGCTCCCCAATCATGACCAATCCGAATCCAAAACTCATCACGCGCCGTCGTTTTATCGGCCAAGCGAGTTGCGCGGCCGTAAGTGGCATCTCGGTCCTAAATACTTTACTCAATCTGCGCCTTGCCGGTGACATCGCGGCGGCGAATCCACCGGAGCCTAACGAGTATCGTGCGCTTGTTTGTTTGTTTCTCAACGGCGGCAATGATTCCTTCAACATGCTCGTGCCGCGTGGCACCGCCGAGTATCAGGAGTACGCGCTTGAGAGACAGAATCTCGCGCTCGCGCAAAACTCACTCATTGCAGTCAATTCGCAGAACACTCCCGGAAAATTATTCGGCGTCCATCCGGGAATGCCGGAGCTGGCCAATCTTTTCGAGCAGGGCCACGCCGCGTTTGTCGCGAACGTCGGCACGCTCATTCAACCGGTCACGAAAATGGAATACAACGCCGGCTCGGTGAGCCTGCCCCTCGGCCTGTTTTCTCATTCGGACCAACAGGAACAGTGGCAAACCTCCGTGCCGCAATCGCGCGCCGGCACCGGCTGGGCCGGACGCATGGCCGATTTGTTGCAAAGCCTGAACGTGAATCAAAAGGTTTCGATGAACATTTCACTTTCCGGCAGCAACGTTTTCCAAGCCGGTCACACTGTTTTCGAATACGCCATCACATCGAGCGGCGCAGTCGGTTTGAATAACTACACCGCGCAATGGAGCGCCAACGACAGCACGCTCGCGAAAGCGACCAGCGCCGCAGTCGATAGTCAGCTCGCGCAACATTATTCCAATCTGCTCATGCAGGCGTTCGCCAACAGCAAGCGCAACGCACTCGATGCCTACGATGTTTTTCACAACGCCACCAACATCAGCTTGCCGCCGGGTGTAACGTTTCCGAGCACGCCGCTCGGTCCGGAGTTACAGATGATCGCGAAAACAATCGCTGGCCGGACTGCTCTCGATGTCACGCGCCAAACATTTTTCCTGCAGCTTGGAGGTTGGGATCACCATGATAACGTGATTGATAACCAGGCCGCGATGTTGCCGTATGTCAGCAGCGCCGTTGGCGCATTCTACAATGCGCTCGTGCAACTTGGCGTGCAGGATAAGGTCACGCTCTTCACCGCGTCGGATTTTGGCCGAACGCTTACTTCAAATGGCCGAGGCTCCGATCACGCGTGGGGTGGAAATCATTTCGTCGTCGGCGGCGGCGTGAACGGCCAGCGCATCTACGGACAATATCCTTCTCTTTATGATGATAACCCGGTCGATGTCGGTCGCGGTCGTCTCATTCCCACTACGAGCGCCGACGAATATTTCGCCGAACTCGCGTTGTGGTTAGGCGTAAGCAAAACGGATCTTCCGCTCGTTCTTCCGAACATCGGAAATTTCTACAACACGGGAAGCAGCTCGCCGCCGGTAGGATTCTTGCTTTCGTAGAGATGGAAACCTAACCAGAGCCTCGCCGTTGACACAATGCCGGTACTGTAAGTAATTTGCGTCCCTTTCAAAAATATGCGCCCAATCTGGAAAGGCAGTATTAGCTTCGGGTTAGTTTACATTCCGATCTCCGTTTATCCGGCCACGCGGGAAGAAAAGCTTAGCTTCCGGCAGCTCCGCGCGTCGGATCTGAGTCCGATCCGCTACAAGAAAGTTGCGGATGCGGATATGAAAGAAGTTTCGGCCGATCAAATCGTTAAAGGTTTTGAATACGAGCGCGGACAATACGTTGTCCTAAAGGAAGAGGACTTTCAAAAAGTGCGCATCGAGTCGACGCATTCCATCGACATCACGGATTTCGTCGAGCTCGAACAGGTCGATCCGAAGTTTTTCTATAAACCTTATTTTCTCGAACCGCAGAAGGGTGGAGAAAAGGCCTACGCACTTTTGCACAAGGCGCTCAGCGGTACGGGCAAGATTGGCATCGCCAAAGTGGTCATCAGCAATCGCGAATATCTCGCCTCGGTGAAGCCGGATGGGCTCTTCCTGGTTCTCGATCTCATGCACTTTGCCAGCGAAATCCTAAGCCCGGAGGAATTGAAAAACGCGCCACTCACCGCCATTACCGATAAAGAACTCAAGATGGCGCAAACGTTGGTCGACAGCATGACGGCAAAGTGGGAGCCGGAAAAATATCGCGATGAATATCGCAATGCCGTCATGGAAATGATCGAGCAGAAAGCGAAGAAGAAAGTCATTGTGGAGAAACCACTTGCTGCGCCGAAGGCAACCAACGTGGTCGACCTGGTGAAAGTTTTGCAGGAAAGTCTGAATCGCAATCAGGCCTTGAAACCGAAGCGCGGCGGCAACCGCAACGGCAATCGTTCGACTTCCACGCTCGTTAGGCAAAAGCGACGCGCCGCAGCCTGACAATTTCTTGCTCGTTCGGGCGGAGTTGAGATAGCTTGCGAGGCGACATTGATTCGGCGGCGGGCTCGACAACTGCTGCAAACAAAGTGCCATGGGGGTATGGGGGCATTTATCAAGATTCACGCTCATTTCCTGCGTTGCCGTCGCTGGAGTTAGCATTGGGGTCGCGCGCGCGGAGCGGATCAATCAGGAAGGGCGCATTCTTGGGCCGGCGCCGGTGGTGACGACGCCGACTCTATTTAATACGGCGCAAGCGGACGCGATCGTTTCCGCGATGCAGATCATGCCGGTGACCAATCCGTGGAACGAAGATGTTTCGCATCGACCGCTGCTGACAAATTCCGCGGCGATGATCGCGCAGATCAAATCGGATTTGTCGCCGAGCCGGCAAACGTTGCGGCCGTTTTATGAAATGAACTATGTGCTCGTCCCGGATAATCAGGCGCGCGTAACGATTCCATTTTTCAATTATCCGGATGAATCGGATCTCGATGGCGGCACCTATCCGAACGGGCGTTATCCCATTCCATCAAACATGCCGGTGGAAGGATGGCCGAAGGAAACCGGGAATCTCACGCTGCAACAATGGCAGATGGACGTGAACAATGATGGCGGCGATCGACATTCAATTATCGTCGCGCCCGGCGTGGGCTCGATCTGGGAAACGTGGCTGACACAATTAACTGGCACTGGGTGGGAAGCATCGAATGGCGCGAAGTTTAGTTTGAACTCCAATGCGTTGCGCCCGGCGGGTTGGACTTCGGGCGATGCGGCGGGCTTGCCAATGTTTCCTGCGATTGTTCGTTACGACGAATGTGAGCGAGGCATGGTCGAGCACGCACTCCGACTAGTCGTAGCAAAAACGCGTCGCGAATATATTTACCCGGCGACGCACTACGCGTCATCGATTCCGGCGACGTCGATAAATTATCCCGCGATGGGTCAGCGAATGCGGCTGAAGTCGAGTTTCGTCATTCCAAGCAATTGGACGATCGAGGAGAAAGCAGTTTTGCGTGCGTTACAAAAGTACGGCGCGCTCGTTGCCGACAACGGCGGTTTCTTTTCCGTTTCGGTTTGCCCGGACGATCGTTTTTCCAATAGCGCGTTCGACCATTTGTCCAGTGTTACGATTGATAGTTTCGAAGTCGTGCAAAGCACTGGCGCGAATGAAGGACCGCGCTCGCCAAATGCTCCGACTGTAAACGCAGGCGCGGATCAAGTTCTTAGCACAACTGGAAGCACCACGTTAGGCGGAACGGTTAACGACCCGAGTCACGGCGCGACGATTAAGTGGAAACTCTATTCCGGACCGTCTGCCGTAGCTTTTGGCAACTCCACGCAGGCGAACACGACGGCGACATTCACTTCCTCCGGCACATATACTTTAATGCTCAGCGCGGATGATGGCGTGCATGCCGTCGCCTACGACGCGCTCGTTGTTTCCGTAGGCACGCCGACTCCCACTCCCAGTCCTACGCCGACGCCAACGGCAACACCAAGGTTCTCGCCGACACCGCTGCCTATTTCGTTAGGCAACGTCTCGACGCGGCTGCAGGTGGGCAGTGGTGACAATGTTCTTATCGGCGGCTTCATTATAACTGGGAGCGGCGCAAAAAAGATTATCGTGCGCGCGCTGGGGCCGTCACTCACAGCAAGGGGCGTTGCCAATGCGCTCGGCGATCCTGTGCTCGAATTGCACAATTCGCGCGGGAATTTGATTTTCAGTAATGACAACTGGAAAGACACGCAGGAGCAATGGATTCGCGATTCGCTCATCCCGCCGACCAACGATCGCGAATCAGCCATCGTGGCTAGTCTTGATCCCGGTCCTTACACCGCCATCGTTCGCGGAAAGAACAACACTACCGGTGTTGCGTTAGTCGAAGTTTACGATTTGCAGACGACATCCACTTCTCGAATCGCCAACATCAGCACACGTGGATTTGTCAGCGGCGGCGATAACGCGATGATTGCCGGCCTGATTGTTTTGGGATCGCAACCGACAAAAGTCCTTTTTCGCGGGCTCGGGCCCTCACTCAGTGCAGCGGGCATCACGCAAGCGTTGCGCGACCCAAGACTGGATCTCTTCAATGGTCAGGGCGCGAAGATGGCGGAGAACGACAATTGGAAGGATTCGCAGCAAGGTGTCATTGCGGCGACAGGAATTCCTCCAACGAACAATCTTGAATCCGCGATTCGAGTCGATCTTAATCCCGGCAATTATACCGCGATCATGAGCGGAACGAATGGCGCCACCGGCGTCGCGTTGATCGAAGCATACAATTTGCCCTGAGTAACCAAGGAGGGGCGGTTTCTAGCCGCCCCTGCTGGAATTAATCGGCGACCTGGAGATCGCCGCTCCTTGATGGCCTAACGAGTTATTTGCCAATCAGAATAAAAATCCCGGCAAGCAACGCAAGAACACCCAGGATTATAAGCGGCGTGGCAATAGTGAACGCAGTCGTGATGCCGTAAAGAATGAGGAAGAGCGCAAGCAGCAGCATGCCGATATTCTTGGTGAAGTTCATAGATCGAATCCTCTGAGACATTACCTGGGTCTGTCCACGACATAATTCGACTTCAGATTGACGCCGCCGCCATCGCGTTGATCGAAGCTGGCAATTTACCCTAAGCAACCGAGGAGGGGCGGTTTCCAAAGCCGCCCTTCTGAAACAATTCGGCGAGCTGGAGATCGCCGCTCCATGACGGGCTTAAAAAATCTACAAAAAAGCTTGCTTGTGAAATAGTGTTATAGTTAACTAGAACACCAAATGAGACTCGGCGGGACACAGGATGAATCGTGAATGGAACGACAGTCAGCCGATTTATCGCCAGCTGCGCGACCGCGGCGTTCATATGATTCTCGACGGCGTTCTCAAAGAAGGCGATCCGCTGCCGTCCGTGCGCAATGTCGCGGCGGAGTATCGGGTGAATCCGCTCACGGTCTTGAAGGCTTACCAGCAATTGGTCGATGAGGACCTGGTCGAGATGAGGCGCGGGCTCGGCATGTTCGTCAAAGCCGGTGCGCGCGATCTGTTATTCAAGGGCGAACGCGAGAAGTTCCTCAACGAAGAATGGCCAAGGGTCGCGGAAAAGATTCAACGACTTGGTCTGACGCAGAAGGAACTCGATGCCGCTGCGAAATCAAAAGCCAGGAAGGAAAAACGCTAGCCATGGCAACGATAGAAGCACGCGGTCTTCGCAAAGTTTTCGACGCAACCGTCGCGCTGGACGGCATCGATTTGCGGGTGGAAGAGGGCCGCATCCTCGGAATGATCGGTCCCAACGGCGCCGGCAAAACCACAGCGCTCAACGCGATTCTCGGACTCACCTCATATGAGGGACAGCTGACCGTGCTCGGACGCGATCCGTGGAACGCGCGCGAAGAATTGATGCGCGATGTCTCCTTCATTGCCGATGTCGCGGTGCTGCCACGTTGGATCCGGGTTTGGCAACTGCTCGACTACGTCGCCGGCGTGCATCCGCGATTTAATCGCGCGAAGGCGGAAGGTTTTCTGGCGAAGACCACCATCAAGCGAACGAGCAAGGTGAGGCAATTATCGAAAGGCATGGTGGCGCAGCTGCACCTCGCGGTGGTCATGGCGATTGATGCGAAACTGCTGGTGCTGGACGAGCCGACACTTGGTCTCGACATCCTTTATCGCAAACAGTTCTACGACTCGCTGCTCAACGACTACTTCGATCGCACCCGCACGATCGTAGTGACGACGCATCAAGTGGAAGAAATCCAGGATGTCCTGACCGATCTCATGTTCATCGACCGCGGCCGCATCGTGCTCGAATGCAGCATGGAAGAATTCGATTCGCGCTATCTCGAGGTGATGGTGAATCCCGAAAACGTTGCCGCCGCGCGCGCGCTCAACCCGATTCACGAGCGCGCGATGTTCGGGCGCAGCGTTTTGTTATTCGATCACGCCGACCGCGACAAGCTCGTCGCACTTGGGGAAGTGCGCAGGCCCAGCATCGCCGACTTATTCGTTGCCGTGATGGGCACTTCGCAATCGACAAGCCGTGATCGGCAATCAAACGCCGGAGGAATCTGATGACTGCGCAACCAAATCCACGACCGCTGTTTTCGGGTAATCAAGAGCCCAGCGGACTCAGCTACGACGGCGCGCCGACGCGACCACTCTATTGGTCGGTGTGGCGGGAATTGTGGGAAAACCGTTCGATTTATGTCGCGCCGCTGATCGTCGCCGTCGTCCAGGTGCTCGGTTTCGCGATCAGCACAATCGGTTTGGCGGAACGCCGGCGCGCGGTGTTGTTACTCGACCCGGCGAAGCAGCGAGCTGCTATCGAGCAGCCGTACGACATGGCGGCGATGATGATGCTCTTCACCGTCTTCATTGTCGGCGTATTCTACTGTCTCGATGCGCTGCACGGCGAACGCAGGGATCGCAGCATACTTTTCTGGAAATCGCTGCCAGTTTCTGACCTCACCACCGTGCTTTCAAAGTTGATGATCCCGCTGGTCATTCTGCCGCTGATCGCCTTCGCGATGGTGGTTTGTGTGCACGTGATCATGCTGTTCGAAACCGGCGTGGTCCTCGTCGTCCATGGTATGAGCCCGGCCACGACGTGGGCCCATTTTCCGGTGATCGAAAACTGGTTAATCTTGCTTTACGGGCTGGTCGTGCTTGCGCTCTGGCATGCGCCGATTTACGGCTGGCTGTTGCTGGTCTCCGGTTGGGCGCGTCGCGCGACGTTTCTATGGGCGGTGTTGCCATTTATCGTGATCCAAATCTTCGAGAAGATCACCTTTGGTACTACCTATGTCGGGAAGATGTTGACCCATCGGTTGGTCGGATTCGCGCCGCACGCTTTCGGTTTCCACGGAAAGGGTCATCCCACGATCGACTCGCTGTCACAATTGACTCCGGGAAGATATCTGGGCAATCCCGGCTTATGGATCGGCCTGTTAGTCGCGGTGGCATTTCTGTTCGCAGCAGTCCGGCTACGCCGTTATCGCGGGCCGCTTTAATCAATCTTATCCTAACGACTAATAAGGAAGAAATCCATGCACCCAATCAAAAAAACAGCGCGGATCGCCGGCGCTATTTATCTATCCATGGTCGTCACCGGACCTTTCAGCCTCATTTATGTTCCGAACAAACTGATCGTGCGAGGGAACGCGGCCGCGACCGCTGATAACATCCTTGCTCATGAGACGATCTTTCGTCTTGCCATTCTCGCCGATCTTGTTGGGTCGGTGATTTTCATCTGCCTCGCGATTGCTCTCTATCGCTTGCTCAGCGGCGCCAGCAAAACCTGGGCTGGCTTAATGGTTGCCTTCGTCCTCGTCTCGGCTGCGGTAGGATTTCTCAACACGCTCAATGATATCGCCGCGCTGACTCTCTTCCGCGGCGCGGATTTCCTTGCGGTCTTCGACAAACCTCAACGCGACGCACTCGGCATGTTGTTTGTTCGTCTGCACAGTCAGGGGATCTTGATCAACGAGATGTTTTGGGGGTTGTGGCTCTTTCCCTTTGGACTACTCGTCTTTCGCTCCGGCTTTCTGCCGCGGTTCATCGGCGTCTGGCTGATGATCAACTGTTTCGGTTACGTCGCTCTAAGCGTGACCGCGTTATTTTTTCCAACTTACTACGAGGCCGCGTTTAAGTGGGCGCAGCCGCTCCTGTTTGGCGAACTCGCGATCATGCTTTGGCTTCTGATCAAGGGCGCGAAAGTGCCGGGTAGCGGAGATGGCGTTCAGACGACAACAGTCGCGACCGCATGAAGCGTGTTCTGAAGTGGATTACGGGCGCGATTTTGGTCGCGCTAATATTGGCATTCCTGGTCGGGTTCATCGCTTACTGGAGATCGACTAACGATTGCGATCGCAAGGCTGCTTCGGTCAAGTCCGATGAAAGCCATTCGTTTTTGCGAGTATGGTTCACCTGACGTTCTCAAGTTTGAAGACGTTGAAAAGCCGGTCCCGAACGACAATCAAGTCTTGATCAAAGTTCGCGCGGCTTCCCTCAATTTTATTGATCCGGGCGTGATGCGAGGGCCATGGCCGCTTCGCCTGATGTCCGGGCTGCGCAAACCAGAGAAGACACGGCTAGGCACCGATGTGGCCGGCGTGGTTGAAGCGGTTGGCAAGAACGTGACGCTGTTCAAGGCGGGCGACGAAGTTTTTGGCGTGGCTCGTCCTTCTCTTGCGGAGTATGCGTGTGCTCGCGAGCGAGCATTGGTTATTAAGCCAGCTAATGTGACGTTTGAACAAGCGGGCTGTGTGGCTTGGGCGGGATTCACCGCCTTGCAGGGTCTTCGCAAAGGTAACATTCAGCCGGGGCAAAAGGTCTTGATCAACGGCGCAACAGGAGGCGTGGGCACTTTCGCTGTCCAGATAGCGAAGTCATTCGGCGCGGAAGTAACGGCCGTATGCAGTGCGGGAAAAGTGGATCTTGTCCGATCAATCGGCGCGGATCACGTCATTGACTACACCAAAGAGGATTTCACCAAAGGTGAGCAGCGTTACGACGTGATTTTTGACAACGTTGGCAACCACTCCTTCTCCGATCGCCGGCGCGTCTTAACTCCTAATGGCATCTGCGTTCTTGCCGGAATCGGAGGAGCAGGACTACACCCGGAAACGTGGGAGCGTATCGTTGGGAATTTCAAAGCGAATCTGTTGTCGCGGTTCGTCCGTCAGAAGTTCGTCAGCTATGTTACGAAACTGGACAAAGAGGATCTTGAAGTTGTTGAGCGACCTCATGCAAACGGGAAAGGTGACACCCGTCATCGACCGGACTTACAAGTTGAGCGAGACCGCGGAGGCGATGCGGTATTTCGAAGAAGGCCACGCGCGCGGGAAAGTAGTAATCACTGTGGACTAACAAAACAAGAGTGATCACTGGAAAAAACGAAATGACAATTAGTACGATCAACAAGTCACAACGCACGGCCGCCAAAGTCGCGGGATGGAGTGGCCTCCTGACAATGGCGATCGTGGTTTTCGGCAACTACGCGTTGCTCAATCCTCTTCTCGTTCCGGGCAATGCCGCGGAAACTGCCCGGAACATCATTGCGCATGAAACACAATTTCGTCTCAGCATCGTCTGTTTTCTGGCTTACAGCATTGGCGTTTTCGTTCTTCTCACGGCGCTTTACGTGATTCTTAGATCGGTGAACCAGGGTCTTGCTTTTCCCGGAGCATTATTCCGCCTGGTCTTTGCTTCAATGTGGCTTCTGACGACGCTTAATATGCTGGGTGTGCTGCGGCTTTTGGGCAGCGCCAGTTATTTGCAAATCTTCGAGCCCGACCGACTGCAAGCGCTGGCCAGGTCATATCTCGCCGCAACCTTTGACGACTACTACATCGGTCTGCCATTTTTTGGATTAGCTGCGACTGTTTGCGCGTGGTTGTGGCTCAAGTCGAATTACATCCCGAAGGGATTGGCAATATTCGGTGTAATCTCGTCTGCGTGGTGCGTGATCTGTGCTTTTGTTTTTCTCATTTTCCCAAACTTCGCCAAGCCAGTGAATCCGTACTGGTTCGATTCGCCGATGGTCATCTTCGAAATGATATTGAGTTTTTGGCTTCTCTTTAAGGGAATACAAATTAGGAATCGAAGTCAGCGATCAGAGATCAGAAATAAGTCGATATTCGTCAGGTTTATGAAACTAAAACGTATTTTGAAAGGCATCTTGAAGTGGACTTTCACTCGCAATCTTACTCGCGTTATTCGTCGGAATAGTCGCGCTATTTATCGCCTACTGGAGATCGACTAACGACTGTGACCACCTCAGCCGCGGCGCAGGGCGACACGATGAAAGCGATTATCTACTGCGAATATGGCGCACCCGATGTCCTCAAGCTGATGGATATTCCGAAGCCCGTTCCTAACGACAACCAGCTCCTGGTGAGAGTTCGCGCCGCTTCGGTGAATCCGTATGACTGGCACTTCATTAGAGGCACCCCTTACATCATGCGATTGGGTGTGGGCTTGCGTAAACCTAAGAACACACGAATCGGCGTGGACTTTGCCGGGACGGTAGAAGCGGTCGGCAAGAACGTGACGCAGTTCAAGCCAGGTGACGAAGTATTCGGCGGGAAGACAGGCGCCTTCGCGGAGTATGTCTGTGTTTCCGAGAAAGGGGTGGCCCGCAAGCCGGCGAACATCACGTTTGAGCAGGCGGGATCTGTCCAGATCGCGGGGCTTACCGCATTGCAGGCTGTTCGCGATAGAGCAAAGGCTCGGCCGGGAGAAAAGATCCTGATTAACGGCGCATCGGGAGGCGTCGGCACATTCGCTGTGCAGATCGCGAAAGCGTTCGGCGCAGAGGTGACCGGTGTGTGCAGCACGAGAAATCTGGACATGGTCCGATCACTTGGCGCAGATCACGTCATTGATTACACCAAAGAGGATTTCACTAAAGGCACGCAACGTTACGACGTAATTATCGACAATGTTGGAAACCAGCCGTTGCTAAGTTTCACGCACGCCTTAACTCCGAAGGGCGAATATGTCATGATCGGTGGCGGAGGGCCTAACGACCAGGGGTTACTCGGTCCGATGGTTGGTCCGATCAAAGCGATGCTGTTGTCACCGTTCGTGAGTCAGAAGATGGGCATGATGATGTCGAACCCGACGCAAAAGGACATGATCCAGCTGGCCGATCTCATGCAGGCCGGAAAAGTGACACCGGTGATCGACCGGACTTACAAGCTGAGTGAAGTCCCGGAGGCGATCCGCTATCTGGAACAAGGCCACGCTCGAGGAAAGGTAGTAATAACTTTAGAGCCTAACAGTGAAACGCCGCCGGCCGCTACTGATCGCGCTGGGGGTTCTTGAATACGAGCGAAGCCGACCAGAGGTCGGACAACAGTCGGTTAGAACAAAATTGCATGGAAGACGTTCCCGTGCTCGGTATCCACAAAATCGCATTCGAAGTCAAAGATCTGGATAGATCCATGGCTTTCTACGGCGATATACTCAGGTGGCGGCAAGCTTGGTGTTTATCAGCCCCGGCATGCCCGACCGAAACCGATGAGTTAAGAGTTATGAAGCGCGACATTGAATTAATTCGCCTGATTTTATTGCGGGAAGAAACGGGAACACCGCCGCCCGACCTTGCAAGTCATAACGCGGCCGCGATTGCCTACAACAGCGTGCTTGCGATCGAAGCGGGATTGCTTCGCGGGCAGATATATCATGAGGGCGGATCTCCCGTACCGATTCCAACAGTGAACGGCATTACCTGGGCAGGGCACGACTTTCTGGACGCCACGCGTGATCCGCGCATCTGGAAAAAAACGCGCAATCGTGCGCTTGCTCTCGGGACTACGTGGAATCTCTTACTTGAATATATCGACGATCAGGCGAGGCAGCGATTAGAGCTGCGACGAAGGTGAGCGGTAAAGCAAACCCTAACGACCGCCCTGCACGCTAAGTTCCCAACGATAACCATCGAGATCGTGGAACCAGAGACCCATGTGTTTCGAGCCAGGTGCTTCAGGGCCTATTTCATCGCCGGGGTCTTCCAGTTTAATCTTGTGCTTTTTCAGATGGGCGAGCGCCTTTCGCAATGTCGCCATGTTCGGCAGATGAAATGACATGTGATCGATCGTGCGCGGTGATGGCTTGCCTTTGAAAAGCGCGATTGTGACGTTGCTATTTCCAATGGCAATACCTTCGCCATATTCGAACTGTTTCTTTAACCCGAGCGCACGCTCGAACCATTTGGCGCTTTTCTTTGGATCGCGCACGGCGAGTCCAAAGTGACCTACGACCCCCAAACGGAAGGGAATCTTCACGGGGTCGGAGAAGGGGAGGGATGTGTTGCTGCCGTGTCCGGAATTACAATCATCGTTTCCCTCTTATTTTTGCAGGAAGCGAAACCGATGACGACTACTGTGATTGCGACAAGTAATACAATTGATTTTTTCATGAGAATTGAATAGCGCACCGTTCCATCGCGAGGTTAGGTCGCCAATCAATATTCGTATCGAATGAGCTAAACGCTCGGCTATTTATTTGGCGCGCAACGCGACGATGGGAAGCTGTTACAGCGAAATCGTCTCGCCGATTTTCGGCAAGAGCAATTCTTTCCCGGCCGCGCGTGCGGCTTTCTGCGCCGCTTCGTGATCGATCTTGATTGGTGGGAAGGTATCGTAGTGGACGCCGACAATTCTGGTCGTGCCGACAAACTCCGCCGCGCGCAACGCGTCATCGATCCCCATCGTGAAGAAATCTCCGATCGGCAGAATCGCGAAGTCTAATCTGGTTTGCTCGCCGATCAGCTTCATATCGTAAGTCAGTGCTGTATCGCCGGAATAATAAAAATTCCCATCGCGAGTTTCGATGACGAATCCACACGGATTACCTCCATAACTGCCATCCGGCATCGAGCTGCTGTGAATCGCCGCAGTCAATTTCACTCGACCAAAATCGGTTTTCGTCGCGCCTCCGTGATTCATCGACTGGACATTTTTCACGCCCTTCGTTTCAAACCACGAACCAGTTTCAAAAGGAGCAATCACCTTCGCCTCCGTCCGCTTCGCGATCTCGACAACATCGGCGACGTGGTCGCCATGCCCGTGCGAAACGAGAATGAAGTCCGCGCTAATTTTTTTGAGATCGATATCCTTCGCCAGCGGATTGGGGCTGATAAATGGATCGAACAAAAGCGATTTGCCGCCTGCTTCCACGGCGAAGCAAGCGTGACCATAGTAGGTAAATTTCATGGAGTTCGAAGTTCTTAATTAGAGCGGCGAAGTCAAATGCTGCATGATTCTCAAATCTACTTCTTTAGAAGCGCGACAATATCCGTCGGGGCACGAGGGGATTGATTTTCGCTCCTCGCAACAATACGACCGCAGGCCAAGGATCACGCTTTTTCCTGCATTAATGTAGAATCTGCGGTCGGGCGTTGTGCGCGATCAGAAGATTTTGTTGCGAACATTGCGGCTTTACCGATAGGCTCCGAACACTTAGGCCTAACTACTCATGACAACCATTGCTCATTCATTGATGCTCTCCACGTTCACGCTCGCCCAAACCGATTACCAGACTTCTGCCGCGACAGCCAGTCCGGTGGCCCTGATCATTTCCCTGCTCATCGGCCTGGTGCTGATCGTGGCGATGTGGAAAATTTTCACCAAGGCTGGTCAGCCGGGCTGGGCCAGCCTCATTCCCATCTTCAACATTTACATTTGGTGCAAGATCGTCGGCCGACCGGGTTGGTGGGTGATCCTGATGCTCATTCCGTTCGTCAATTTCATTATCGCGATCATCCTCTGCATTGATCTGGCAAAAAGTTTCGGGAAAGGCGTCGGTTTTGGAATCGGGCATCATATTGTTAGGCATTATTTTCCTGCCGATCCTCGGATTCGGTAGCGCTCAATATCAAGGCGCTGCAAAGGCGGCGGCTTGATTAAAGAGCGGCCCGAAGTCCGCGTGCCAACCTAGTTTTTCTACCGCAGGAACAGCGGTAGTTGTTACGCTGGCTGGAAGTAATTGCCAGCCCGCGCGAGAATTGTCATGTGCAGGCAATCGACAACGCGCGCGCCATCATCCATCTCGACATGGATTGCTTTTACGCGGCAATCGAAGTGCGTGATCGGCCGGAGCTGCGCGGCAAGCCTGTCGGCGTTGGCGGCTCGCGCGATCGGCGTGGCGTATTGACGACCTGTAACTACGAGGCGCGCAAATTTGGCGTGCACTCGGCCATGCCGACTTTTCTGGCTCTACAAAAATGCCCGAAACTCATTGTGCTGCCGACACGCTTTGATGTTTATCGCCGCGAAGCGGCCATGATACGCGGAATCTTGCAGCGCTTCACGCCGCTCGTCGAACCGCTCTCGCTCGACGAAGCTTATCTGGATGTCACTGCGCATCCCGGTGCCCCCGGTCCGCTCGCGCAGGTGATTCGCGACATGATCTTTCGTAAAACGAAACTGACTTCATCAGCTGGAATCGGTCCGAACAAACTCATCGCAAAAATCGCCAGCGAAATCAAAAAACCCAACGGCCAGTTTGAAGTCACGCCGGAAGAAGTGCCCGATTTCATGGCAGAACTGCCGGTGCGCAAACTTTGGGGAATCGGCGAAGTGACGGAGAAAAAGCTCGAACAGCTCAAGGTCAAAACTTGCGGCGACTTGCAACGCTTTTCCCGCGTGGAATTGCAGGAGTTGTTCGGAAAGTTCGGCATCGAACTCTATGATCTCTCCCGCGGAATCGATGATCGACCGGTGGAACCCGATCGCGAACGCAAATCGCTCAGCAACGAAGAGACGTTTGTTGCGGATCTCAAGTCGTTAGGCGAATGCGAGACAAAACTGGGCGAATTGTTTGGTGAGTTAATGGCAGAGCTCGCACAGAAAGAACCAACTCGCATTGTCACAAAGATTTTCGTGAAACTGAAGTTTGCGGACTTTACGCGGACGACTGTAGAGCGCGCCGGACTTATCCCGACGTTGGAAAACTTTCGCACGTTGTTAATCGAGGCATTCGGTCGCACAGGGAAAAATGTGCGCTTGATGGGCGTCGGCGTGCGATTCGCGGAAGTTGCGCCACCCGACGACGTACAGCTTAAATTGCTTTGAATTATTCGGCACTGTCGAGTGATGTCGCAAATGACTTGTTTGGCTGCGTCGAACTGCAATCCTTATTGATAGTTTACGGGACTCGACTGAAGCCGACTTGCTTAGAAAAATCAGAGTGACAATATGTTCTTAATATAGTGGAATCGGTGAGCCTGAGAGCCCGGGGCCCCAAAAGTAACGATGAAAACTGTCACAAACCGCCGCGCGCGAGCCTGTCTGCTTGTCTTATCAATCGCCCTTGTTTTTTTGCCGTTGGCTCACGCTTTCGATGACACCGAGATTGGCCCGGATGGTTTGCCCGGAATTGACGGCCTCCCTGGCAAGATCATCGGCGACGACGGAACCGATGGCGGAGATGGGGGCGATGCTTCCGCTACCGCTGTAAGCACCGACACAAGTAACACTGCTACCGCCACGGGCGGCAATGGTGGTGCAGGCGGCGAATGGCGGTGATGGCGGAACGACTGGCGGCAATGGCGGAAATGGTGGCAACGGTGGCAATGCCGACGCGAACGCATCCACGACGACATCAGCGAACGACGCGACAGGCAATGCGATCGCGACTGGTGGGAAGGCGGCGCGGCTGGGCAGCTCGGAGCCGGCGGGGCGCTAATGGGCGTGATTGGCGATGGGGGGCGATGGCGGAGACGGCGAATGCGAACAGCGAAGTTTCGGGTGCTGCTGGTGTGGTGTCATCAAATGCGCAGGCGACAGGAGGCGATGGAGGCAATTCCGGAACAACAATGGCACGCAGCGTATGGTGGCGTTCCAGGGGATGGTGGCTTCGCAGCCGTCGACCGCAAGCGCCTCTGGCGACGAAACCGTCAATGTAAGCAGTTCGGCGCATGGCGGCGATGGCGGAACTATGGATTTGATTCGGAGCCGGGTAATGGTGGTGATGGCGGAGGCGCGAGCGCGACCGCGAATGGCAGCAGCAGCGGATCGGGATTTTCTAAGCACGGCTGCGCGACCGCCATCGGCGGAGCAGGCGGAGCTTGTTTTGGAGTGGGTTTCACGGCGGGAACGGGGCTTCGCTAACGAATGCGGCGACCGCGTCGTTTCTCGGCGATGTTGCATCGGTCGCGGTAAGCCAAACTGGGGGCAATGGTGGGATGGGCCGTACAGGGAGCGAGCGGGGGGAATGGAGGAGATTCCAGCCTAACGAATAGTATAAGTGGCGGAGCCGCCACTACGTTTCACTCTTTCACAAACAGCCATCGGCGGCGACGGCGGGCGCACGGTGGGATCCGGGCGGAGCAAGCGGGGCTGCCGGGAATGCGCAGTTCGAGTCTCACATTCACTAACTCGTTAGGCGGCGATGTTTTCGGAACAAGCGCGGCTATCGGTGGCGAGGTGGTGGAGGTGGCCGAGCTGTCCGAGGCCACTGGCGCTGATGGCGGAACTGCGCACTGCACAAATCGATCTCACTTCGGCAGGAGCGGTTTCTGCGACGGTTATCCGTTACTGGCGGCGCGGTGGCGGCGCCACCAGCGTTTTGGCAGGGCGGCAATGGCGCGGATGCATCGCTGGATTCCAGCTCTATCAATGCTACCTCTACCGGCGGAAACTCTGTTTCATTGATGCTGAGGCTAAAGGTGGACACGGAGGTGATACAGAACTGTCGGGTCTCCGGCGGGCACGGTGGCGCCGCCACCGTTTCCGTAAGCAAAGCAGCGAGCGTTTCATCTCTTACTCTCCAGACGACGGCTTCTGGCGGCGACGGAGGAAGCGATCGAATTCTCCTTAGTGCCCTCGGTCGGGAAACGGCGGACTTGCCAGCGCGACGAGCAGACGTACTGAACGCAGGCGGTTCGGTCGTCGCGACGGCCAACGCTATTGGAGGACAGGTGGCCGGTGGCGGTCTTGGGGCAGGAGGTGGGATTGGTGGCGATGGCGGCGATGGCTATGTCGGATGCGCAAGGCATCACAACTGGCGACTATTTGGTCAAAGTTTCGAGTGTCGCTCAAGGAGGAGATGGCGGAACTAGTCATCCGCATAACATTCAGCGCCTTTTTGCGGCGGCGACGGTGGCAGACGCCTTTGCAACCGCAAGCGGCAGCAATAACGGCCTTAGTTCGTAACTGTGAGTTCGTCCGCCATTGGCGGCGCTGGCGCGAAAGGGCTTCATTGCAGGTTTTCTAAGCGGAATCGATGGGATCAGCGGAAATGCAACAGCGATGTCGACTGCTTCCGGTTTAGGCGAAGTTAACTCTACGGCGACGGCGAGAGCGTAATTTTCTCACGCCTGGACTCTGGTGTCGCTGGCATCCTTAATCCGGTTGTCGGCGGCGATGCACTTGCACATGCGACTGCGACCGGACAAAGCGGAACTGCACTCGCGACGGCACAAACTGGTGGTGGAGCGTTCACCAATGTCAGTGCTTCGGCTAGTGCGCCGGTTGATGGAACTGCGAATGTGGAATCCCAGGCGCGCATGAGAGGCATCGCGCCGACTCTCGCATCAGCCGCGGGCTTACAATCTGCGGCGTTTGTGACTGCCTGGCCGACTAACGAACCGTCCGCGGTTGCTTCTATTGTTCAAGGGGCATCCTATTCCAGCAATGGCAAGGGCGCGCCGCAAACATTCAATTCTGAAATCAATCTTTCGATTGATCTTAGTCGAATGGCCAATGTCGGTCATCTGCAAGTCCACTTGCTGGATTCTGCTTCAACCGGGGCTGGCTTCGACATGTTGAGCTTTCAAGTTTTTGCCGAAGGTGCCGAGGTCGAAAACGATATCTTTACCGATCTCGCATCAGCGACTGCGTTTTTTACCAATCATACGCTCGACTTCGGACAGGCTGATGATGGCCTAACGGGCCCACTTGATCTTCGCTTTGTCTTCAACCTGACGGCGAGTAATCCGGGCGATGGTTTCAGTGCATCTTACAACGTAACGACGAGTGACGGGGCCGTTGATTTTCGCCCCGCTGCGGACGTTCCAGAGCCGGCCAGCTTGGCACTACTGCTCGGTGGATTAGTGGTCTTTGTTTTCTTACGTCGACGAACCCGCGCTGTTGTAGCTGCCGTCGTCAGCGACGGCGGAAATGACGGATGTGACTGACACCAAGTGTCTGCCGCCGGTGACGGCGGCAGCTACAACAGCGCGTTGCAGCATCACTTGATCTCTAGCTTAACCGTTTCGACCAGCGCGCCATCGAGATAGAATTCGACGCGATACTTTCCTGGAGCCCACCCATCTTCCGGGCGTGACAAAGTGAACATGCCATGGGCATCCGGCGACGCGGCGATGGTTTTTGCTTCGTCGATTTTGTAATTGGGGGGCGCGACGTCGCCGACATTTTCGGCAATCCAGACGGCGCGCACTTTGGCGCCGTCACGCAAATCATGGCCTTCCCAACGCGCATAGATATTCTGCGTGTTACTCGGGAATTCTTTTTCAAAGTCACCGATCGGTTGACTGGAAACACCGACTGAAAGTTTTTTTACGGCATCCTTCGTCTTCACCTCGGTTGTCGGCAGTTTCGCTAATTCCAACGTTCGCCGATGAAGCAAGTCGCCCGTTGGTGAACGTAAGGTCGTGATCTCTTTGACGAAGCCAATGCCGTCAACGAACCAGCGATCGATCGTCACGGACATCGGCGCCGCTTCCTCGCAATGCAGACGAAACGCCCGGAAATCTCCCGCGGGCACGGAAACCTTCTCGCTATCCATCACCGTGAAATGCTGATTAACGCGCACATCCGCAATCTCGTTGACGCAATCCCAACTCGCGCCCTTCTTCATTTTTGCCGGCACGATGACCTGCGGCGAAATGAATCCGACCATGTTGCCGTCCTTCGCGGTGCGCGCGAATGAGCGGATGCCGTTTTGATCTACGGATACGATTTCTGTTTTCGTCACGGTATCGTCGACAACCGTTTCGAGCTTCAACAGATCCTTTCCGGCAAACTGCTGCGTTCCGTTGATTCGGTAACGGATTTGCGACTGCGCGGGAGTGCTTTCTCCGCCGGCTTCGTCGGTCGCGTTATACTGCCAGGTGGTTCCTTGCTTTGTCGGAATTAGGGGTGCGCCCGAGACTAGATTCGTCGCAGAAACAAGCGTGCTCGCGAGCAGGATAAATTTTCGCACCCGGAAAGTTCGATTCTATTTCCGGTCCAGCAAGAGGGATCGAAGAAACGTTCCGATCTAGCTCGTGCCGCCGCTCGTCGCCGGCGTTACACGGACGTTTCCATCTTCCACTTCGACGCGCACGCGCTTGGCGCCTCCCTCTTTCGCCTCGATGAATTGATTGGCGAAGAGATCGAACAAAATTCGCTCGAGTTCTCGAATGCCGAAGCGGCTCACTTTCTCATTTGCCATCAGCGCACGGATGATTAATTCGGGAGCGACGAATTCGATTTCAAGCCCGTACTCGCGCGCGAGTTTCGAAATCTTCAAGAGCGCGATCTCTGCCACGACCATTCCTTCGAGCGGGCGGAAAACATAAACCTTATCGATGCGACCGAGAATTTCCGGTCGGAAAACTTTTGCTTCCGCGAGTTCGCCTTTCACGGCGTTGAGCATTTCGTGGTAATCGGTCATCTCCGCCTGAATTTTGCCGATCGCTTCCGCATGCGCATTACTCGTTAGGATAAAAAGACATTGTGTGTAGTTCACCACTTTGCCGCTGCCTTGTTCGGTGAGCCTGCCTTCGCCGAGCAGCTGCAGAAAAAGATCAAAGACGGGCGGGTACGCCTTTTCGATTTCGTCGAACAAAATGAGCCGACGCGGATTGGCCATGACGGGCCGCGTGAGTTGTCCGCCTTGTTCGCTGCCGATGTAACCGGTGGGCGTGCCGACGAGACGGGTCTTCGCTTCCGGACCGCTCAACTCCGAGCAATCGAAACGCAGCATGGCGTTTTCGTCCTTGAATAAATATTCGGCGATCGCTTTCGCGAGTTCAGTCTTGCCGGTTCCCGTTGGACCGAGAAAAAGCAGATTCGCGATCGGTTTGTCTTTTTGTTTCTTCGCCGCCTGCAGGCGAATCAGTTTCGCCACGTCTTCAAGGATTGCGTCCTGACCTTTGACGCGCGAACGCAGATGCGCGAGCAGCGCGGCCTCATCGATTTTTGTGCCGGTGGTTTCGTCGGCCTTTTTGTCCAGCATCGCTTTGAGCTGGTTCCAGTCGGTCATGTTTTCGATTGGGTCCGCCATGGTCGTAAGGTAATCCCGCTTAAATCGCGTGGGCGAGCTTGAAATTCCAGTTCACGGAGTCAGCGCTGCAAGCGTACCGTGCCGCCGGATTCGTGCCAGGTATTTTGTTGATTGCCTCCGAGGAAGCCACCCTTCATCACCAGCAACGCACCACGGCAGGCGCCCACACCGAAAACGGAATTGCCGCGCACCGTGCAGTTATTGAGATAAACCGATCCTCTTTTATTAGAGTCGTTAGGCAAACCCGCTTGCGCGCCGCGCGTCGTCGCTTCCATCGTGCAGCCGAACGCCACGATCGTGGCACCGAGATTAGCGTCCACTCCCATCACCTTGCAACCAGTGATGGTGCTATCAGTGATCTTTGCCTGCGATCCATTATCCTGCACGTCGACGCCGACGAAATCGCTGTTGGCGACCTGACAGGATTGCATTTCCAATTGGCTGCCGCTGTTGACGAAGATGGCGTCGTTATGTGCTCCCATAATTCGGACGTTATTTAACGAAGCTTGCGAAGCCGGCGTGTTGGCAAAGCCCAGAGTGAGTCCGGTCACGGTTGAATTCGTGATCGTTGTCTCGATCATTTTCAAATTCGCGCCACCGCTCACGTTAAAAGAATCGTTAAGTGAATCGGAGATCGTGCAACCCATCACATTTACAGTCGTGCCCGGATCGTTGGCGCCAAGCGCGTTGCAATACGATCGCAACTTCTGGTTATCCGTCACCAGACCGGTGTGCCGCATTTGGGAACGTTCGAGAACGAGACTGCTGCCGCCGAGTGCGACCAGTCCCTGGCGATTGTTTTCGAAAACGTCGTCCTTCAACGAAATTCGCGAGCCGTGTTGCGCGCAGATCATGCCCAGACTGGAATTCTGTCCTTCACCGGTGACGCCGTTATTGCGAAAGGCGCTGCCGGTTAAATGCATGGTGCCGCCTTCATCGGCCATCATCGTCGCGGTATTGCCATCAAACTGACAGGCATCGAGCGTCAGTGATACGCGACCGCCGACGGCGCCCAGCGTAAGGCCGGCGCCGTTGATGAGTCCGATTTGGCGGAAGGTGCAGTTGCTTCCTTGCACCTGCGCACCATTGACTACTTCCAATCCCCAACGGCCCTCGAGAAAACTACAGCGCGTGATCGTTCCCTGAGCGGTCCCCTCATATTTCAAACAACAGCCGGCATTGACCGCGCGAAATTCCATTCCTTGTGCAGTGAGCGACGCACTCTCGCTTACCAAAATTCCAAACTTGCTCCGCGTGCTCATCGTGCAATTCGTCATCTCAACGCTCGCATCGCGCGAGATTTGCACGGCAGGAGAATCGCCCGCTGCTTCAAAACTGATCGAGACATTTTCGAATCCCACTTTCTTGCCGGTAATCGTTAGGCCCGCGCGTTGTGCATCGATTCCACGAATGGTTGCCACGCCTTTTCCCGGAGCTGGTCCGACGAAACGCGCGCTCACGTTCACTTCGCAATTGCCGGTGTAGGTTCCCGATCGCAAATTCACCACATCGCCATCGGACAAACTCGCCGCCACCGTTTCGATATCGCTGCCATCGGCGTCGCGCGCACCCGACGGATCGAGTATCCATTCTCCGCGTTTTTTCGGCTTTATTTTTGTGATCGTTCGCGGCGGAACACTTGCCGACGCCGACGGACCGGGCGTCGGCGTTCCATTGCCGCTGATCTTATCCGAAGAGCTCGGCCCTTCCGCGATGTTGTAGATCATCACGCCGCCGGAAAGCGCCGCCACGAGCAGGCATAACTGAAACCACTGGTTTTGCAGCAGCGCGCGCCAGTTCATTTATTCTGGTGCGACCGAAATTTCGAGATTGCCATTTGGGGCCGACGATCAAGTCCACTTTCTTCACGCCGCGCGCGCGCGCCTGCCCGATGGCCGCGCTCGTTTTCATCTGCACATAAGCGCCCAGTTGCCGCACGCCGTATTGTTTGAATTCTTCATTGCGCTGCACGGCGTCGAGGATCAATTCCGGCGCCGCGTGTTTGACTTCGATGCCGTAGGTGCGCCAATGACGCGCGAGTTGCAGACACGCAACTTCCGCGACATGCAATGGCGAAAGTTCGTCCATGAAATAAATCGCCGACCAGCGCGCGAGAAAAGCGCGGTCGAATCCTGCTGCGTCCACTAGCGCATCACGGCTGCGTCCGAGCCATGCGACAGGATCGGTTCCACCTTCCTTGCGCAACGCACGCAACGCTTCGACGCCTGCATTGCACGTCGCAAAAAAAACGCAGCCGCTGAAATCCACCGTGCGGCCGGAACTTTTTTCGCGGCAACTTGCGGTGTCGAGAATGTCGTAAAGACAATGCTGCAAATCGCGGTGCGCTTTTTCCAGCTCGTCGAAAATGATTACGCGCCGTGGATTTTCCAACACCGGTCGCGTGAGTGTGCCGCCGACTTCGTATCCCGGACTGCCCGGCGGCGGCCCGATCAAAGTGAAAACATCGTCGCCATGTTTGTATTGATTCATCCGCAAAATGATCGGTTCCGATTCCGGATAAAGCGCTTCGGCAACGAGTTGACCGAGAAAAGTTTTTCCGGTGCCGGTTGGTCCCACGAGAAAAAAAGCGCCAAGTGTTCGGCCTGGCGTAGCGAGAGAGAGATTGGCTTGCAGCTCCGCCAGGATTGAATCGACCGTCTCATCCTGACCGCGCACATTTTCCTTCAACCACGGCGCGAACGAACTGAGATCGGTCGCCGCCAGTTGCGTGTAATCGAGCGCCTTCGCTTCTGCTTTTTCTGCTTTCCATTCCTGCCAGGCCAGCCAGCCCATTCCCGCGAGCGCCGCGAAAAAAAATACCGGCGCGAAAACGTGACTCGCTTTGTTCAATCCAAAAATTGCGCCAGCAATCGTGATCGCGAGCATCACGAGCAGGTACGGATTTTTCAGAATCTCCTCGTGGCTTTCTCGCTTCACGATTTTGATGACGCGGCCCGGCTGCATGTTCATTGCGCGATCACCTGTAAATCCCCGCTATCGCCCGCTGCCATCGGCCGCGTCGTCACCACGCCGCCGTTGACCGATTTCACCCAGCAGCTCACCACACCGTTTGGTCCCGCTTGCTCGACCGTGAAATGAAAATGAGTCGGCGCGCCCGGCCCGGCGGGAAATGTCGTGCCCTGCGGTCGTTCCGCGGTCAGCAAATCTTCACCGAGAAAAACGCCACCGCTGGAAACACGCGCGTGCACGAGAATGCCGGTTTGGTTTTGTTGGAGGAGACGTTTCGTGTAGAGATTTTCTTTGCCCGAAAGAATGTTCTGGCGCGTCGTTGCATCCGCGTTTGCCAGCACGGGTGGAATTTCTCCGCGCGCCAGCGCCGCACGCGCCGCATCTGTTGCGGCGTAATCGATGTCGGCCGGAGTCAACGTCAAAACCTGCTGTTGTTGCACCGCTGTCCACGGATGCGTCCAATGCGGCAGGACGTTTTCCTTCCAGATGAATCCGGAAACAAGCGCGGCGGCGATGAATGCGATCGCGAGCAAAGGCACTCGCTTTTTTTTTGGTCTCGGGGCCGCGATGATCTCAGCGAAATTCGGCTTTCCGTGTACGCCTTGCCACGCGTTTTGCCCCCGGTGTCGGCAATTCCTCGTGAACGCCCGCTTGAATCCAAACGACCTGCGGCGCGACGCAATTCCGGCTCTAACGGATCTGGATTTGGCTCCGTCATTCAAGCCAATGCAATATCGTGAGATGGCCCAGATTCCAATATAAATCCGGAGCCTACACGGTCTGGGACCTTTTTATCATTTGCGGCTTGTCTTTAGCCGAAACGGAAAATCTCAGAAGGTCGTTTCTCCTGGGTCGAGCCCTTGAAGGGCCAAGGGTCCGAACCCTTTTTGACATCCGCGCGAGCAACGCGGCACAGCTGCCCGATCACTCGCACCAGATTGCGTAGAGAGTCGCGAGCATGAGAAGCATCAGTGCTCCCCAAACAACCGCGACCAGCTCGAAGCGAATATGACGGACAGCCGGACCGTCTTGATAGTCAGCCAGCTGCGGGTCGCGGTCGAATAGTTGATGTCGCCGGCGATAGATATACGCCCCTATGCCGGCAAAGATCCCAGCCGCGATGATGCTAATGACATGCAGAGCGGGCAGACCGGCTTCCAGGATCACAGCGAAGTTAGGTGTGTTCATAATATGGATGAGGATGGTAGGTTTCTAGCTAACGGCTGGTAGTAGCGAAGGCCTGATTTCTCCGTGACTTGCGGTTGATGGCTCAGTTTGCTCCGCCGACTTCTTTTTTTTGCCGATCAATTTCTCGACGAGGTAGAACAAAACGGGGATGAAAAAGATGGCGACGCCCGATGCCGCAAGCATTCCGCCGATCACTGTCGATCCAAGCACCCGCCGCGCGACTGCTCCCGAACCGGTGGCGAACCACAGCGGCAAACATCCACAGATAAATGCGAACGACGTCATCAGGATCGGGCGCAAACGCAGGCGCGCGCCTTCGAGCGCCGCGTCGAGCAAGGATTTGCCTTTTTCGTATTCAGCTTTGGCAAACTCGACAATGAGAATGGCGTTTTTGGCTGCGAGGCCAACGAGCATGATCAGACCGATCTGGACGTAGACGTCATTTTCCATATGGCGCAGGAACAGAGTTAGAAATGCGCCCAAGACCGCGATCGGTGTGCTAAGTAGTACGCTGAATGGTAACGACCAGCTTTCATACAGCGCGGCAAGAATCAGGAACACGAACAAGATCGACAACGAAAAGATGGCCAATGGTGAAACACCATTCTGCGCCTTCTTTTCCTGGAACGACATGCCCGTGTAATCGTAGCTCATTTCCGGCGGCATGGTTTCCCGGAACGTTTCTTCGAGAGCTTTCATCGCTTGCGCCGAGCTGTAGCCAGGCGCGGCGGCGCCGTTGATTTGAGCTGAGCGATATTCGTTGAAGCGGAACGTAAACTCCGGGCCGGTGATAGTCTTGATCGTTGCGAGCGAATCGAGCGGAACGGAATCGCCGTTTGCGTTGCGCACGTAGAATTGACCCACATTTTTCGCGTCGGTGCGGTAATCGCCTTCCGCTTCAATGTAAGTCTGCCAGGTTCGTCCGAAGCGATTGAAATAGTTAATGAAGTAACCGCCCATGAAGGTTTGAAGCGTTGCGTAGAGTTGACTGATGTCGACTCCTTCCTTCAGGACCTTGTCGCGATCGACGTCGACGAAAAGCTGCGGCACGTTCGGTAGGAAAGTCGAGAATAGACCGGCGAGCTCCGGGCGCTTACGCGCAGCCGCCATGAACTTGTCGAGATTATCGCCCAGAAACTTGATGTCCTTCCCGGAACGGTCTTCCAAAAGAAAAGTAAAGCCGCCGGATGTGCCGACACCGGGAATAGCAGGCGGCGGAAACGCGAAGGCAATGCCCTCGGTAACGCCAGCCAGTTCCTTGTTCATCTGCATCTTGATAGCTTCGTATTGTTCCTCCGGCTTCCTTCGTTCCTCCCAGGGTTTCAGAGTAACGAAAAAGAAGGCGCTATAAGTATCCTGCACCACGCTTAGCAGACTGAAGCCCACTACCGTGGTCGTGTATTTCACGCCCGGAATTTTGCCGATTGCTTCTTCAATCTTTCGCGCGGCCTGGTCGGTGCGCTCGAGTGACGCAGCGTCCGGCAACTGCAACGCCATATATATATAGCCCTGGTCTTCTTCCGGTAGGAAGCTTTTCGGCAGTTTGGCGCCGAACCAACCCGCACCGGCAAAAAAGAGCGCCAGTAACGCGAGAGTCAGCACACTTTTGCGGATCGCTTGTCGGGACCAGCTGACATAGCCATTCGTTACGCTGCCGAAGACGCGATTGAAGCCACGGAAGAACCAACCGAGCGATCCACGCGCTTCTTTGCGCGGTCGAAGTAAAAGCGCGGAAAGCGCGGGACTTAACGAAAGTGCATTGAAGGCCGAAATGATAACCGAAATTGCGATTGTTAGGGCGAACTGCTGATACAACTTACCGGTGATGCCCGGAAGGAAAACGGTCGGTATGAAGACAGCTGCCAGAACGCAGGCTACGCCGATAACAGGTCCGGCAACTTCGCGCATTGCCTGGCGCGTCGCTTCGAGCGGCGACATGCCCTTTTCAATGTGATGCTCGACCGCTTCGACGACGACGATCGCATCATCCACTACCAGGCCGATGGCCAACACCAGGCCAAAGAGCGAAAGGGTATTGATCGAGAAGCCGAATAACGGGAAGAGAATAAAGGTTCCAATTAATGATACGGGCACAGCGCACAATGGAATGATGGTCGCGCGCCAACCTTGCAGAAAGACGAAGACGACAACTACGACCAGCGCAATTGCTTCGACTAACGTTTTGACAATTTCGCGCATGCCTTCGCGAACCGAATCGGTCTGGTCGAGCGAGACCGCGTAATCCATGTCCGCTGGAAAGCGCTGCTTCGCTTTTTCCATGAAGTTGCGGACGGCTTTCGAAGCTTCTACCGCGTTGCTGCCGGGCAATTGATACAAGCCGATTGCTGCCGCTGGTTGGCCATTGAGCCGGCTTTCCAGATTATAGGTCTGCGCGCCTAGCTCGATACGGGCCACGTCCTTCACCCGCACAAACGAGCCATCTGGATTGGCTCGAATGACGATGTTGCCAAATTCTTCCGGCGTGGACAAGCGACCTTGCGCACGCACCGTGTAAGTAAACTTCTGGCCAGTCGGAATGGGTGCGCCTCCAATCTGTCCGGCAGGATTAACATTATTTTGCTTCTGTACCGCGCTGATGATGTCGGTCACAGTAATGCCAAGCTTGGCGAGTTGGTCCGGGTTGACCCATAGTCGCATCGCATATTGTCCGGCGCCGAATACCTGCACGATGCCGATGCCTGGCAGCCGCGTTAATTCGTCGACCAGATTGACGTAGGCGTAATTAGCCAGAAAGATCTTGTCGTACGTCTTGTTAGGCGAAGTGAGAGCAAGAACCATCAACGGCGACGCAGCTGACTTTGAGGTGGTCACGCCAAAGTTGTTGACGTCCTGTGGAAGCTGCGATTGCGCCTGTGAGACGCGCAGCTGGGTCAGGATCTGGTCGGTGTTCGGTTCGGTATTAACATCGAAATCCACGAACATCCGCATGTCGCCGTTGTTGGCGTTGATCGAATACATGTAGTTCATCTTGTCGACGCCACTCATCTTCTGCTCGATGGGAGCGGCGACTGATTGCTCAATGGTCAGCGCATCCGCGCCGGTATAGTGAGTCAGGATCTGGATTTCCGGCGGGACGATGTTTGGATACTGCGCAATCGGCAAAGTGATGAGACAGATGGCGCCCGACGAGCACCATGAAGACTGCGATAACAATCGCAACGATAGGACGGCGAATGAAAAACTCGGACATGAGCTTAGCGCTCCTTTCCGGAGTTAATGGTTGCCGAAGCCACCTGCGCGGCTGCCGGCACCCAGTCTTTTACAACGACCGGGCTGCCCGGCCTGATCTTTTGAAAGCCTTCAACAATAACCTTGTCGCCGGATTTCAGCCCATCGGTGACTTCCCAAAGCGCGCCGAGTCGCTCGCCCATTTTGACCGGACGCATGTCGGCCTTGTTGGTTTGATCGACAACCACCACCAGTTGGTTGCCTTGTAATTCGCTTACCGCTTCCTGCGGGATCATAAGCGCCGCCTTTTTGGTTTCAACAATCGTGCGCACTTTCCCAAACTGGCCGGGGCGCAAAAGATTTCCCGGATTGGGAAACGTGATCTCCATTTTGATCGAACCCGTCTTCGGATCAAGATGTCGATCTTCCGCGTAGAAGCTTCCCTTTTGCGGGAACATTGTTCCGTCTGATAGGATCAACTGGAATTCGAGTTTGCCCAGATAACGTTCGCGTTCGTTGGGATCGGAATGTTTTGTGAGAAATTCGGTCAATCCATGTTCGCCGAGATTCACTGTCGCTTTGATCGGATCGACCTGTGACACTGTCGTCAGTGTACCGGTCGAGGGACCGACCAAATCGCCTACCTGCGCCGTCGCGATTCCTGCAACTCCGTCAACCGGAGCAGTGATTTTGGTATAGCCGAGATTGAGCTCAGCCGTTTTTACGGCTGCTTCGTCCGCTGCAACATTGGCTTTGTTCGACGCTGCCGCTGCAATCGCTGCGTCTCGCTCCTGCGCACTGAGCACCTTCTCGACAAACAACTGCATCGCCCGCGTCTCATCTGCGGACGTTTTGAATTGCATCGCTTTGTCTCGTTCGAGGTTCGCTTTCGCCTGTGCCAAAGCTGCCTCGAACGGGCGCGGATCGATCTGGAAAAGCAAGTCGCCCTTTTTGACAACGCTGCCTTCCTTGTAATCGCGCGAGATGACGTAGCCTTGCACCTGCGCATTGATGTTCGCGTTGATGAATCCATCGAGGGTCGCGACGCCTTCTTTTACCACCGGCACATCGCGCGGTGTTACAGTTGCGACGACGACTGTCGGTGGAGGCGGCCCGGCTTGTTCTGCTTTACGCGAGCAAGCCGTCAGGCACGTCGCGAAGATGATGAGTGGTATTGCCCACGCAGTTTTTGTTTTCATGCGCAAAGTGTCGCGCCGCGCACGGTGTTTCGGGAAAGACTATGTTTCTTGCCTCAGCATGCGTTGAAGGCATACCCTTATCGGCGCAATGGAACTGAGACATCTGCGCTATTTCGTTGCCGTGGCCGAGATGGAAAACGTCTCGCGCGCCGCGATGCAACGATTGCACGTATCGCAGCCCTCCTTGAGCCGCCAGATCCGCGATCTCGAGGATGAGATCGGCGTCCAGTTACTCGAACGCACAGCCAAGTCGGTGCGCCTAACGGATGCCGGTCGCGCTTTTCTCGATGAAGCGCGCGCGATCCTGAAACACGCCGACGACGCAGTTGGAAAAGTGCGCGCAATCGCCGGCAAGAGCGAGACCGAGTTGCACATCGGCGATTGGCCGCTGGCGACCGGCCGGATGATGCCCGCGCTTCTTCGCGCGTATCAAAAAGCGATGCCGAACGTGAAGGTGAAGGTGCACGATTGGCCAGTCGAGAAAAACATCGCCGGAGTGCGCGATGGTCGCTTGCAGCTTGCGATCATTCTTCCGCCGCTCAAAGCAAACGCGCTCGATGAGCTCCGGTTCGAACCATTGTTTACCGGCCGGGTTTGCCTGGCCGTGTCATGCGATCATCCATTCGCGGCGCGCCGGTCGGTTTCGTTAGCGGACGCGGCGCGGGAACCGTTTATCGGGCTAACTCCTGAGGAGTATCCGCGTTACCTGGAATATTTGAGTGCGATCTTCGCGCGCGTGAACGATAAGCCACGCCTCGTGGAGGAGCATGATGGTTGGTCTGGTGTCTTTTCCGCTGTCAGCGCCGGTGCAGGAGTAGCGCTCACTTCCGATGCGTTCAATTACGCGTTCGATGATCGTATCAAGCTCGTGCGTCTGACGCCCGAACCAAAGCGGGTCGCGGTCGGAATCATTACCCGAAAAGGAAAACCGGGGCCGACCGTAGAAAAGTTTTGCCAGTGCGCGAAGGAAGCGTTCGCCGCGGCTCGTTAAGCGTTGTTTCCGACCAGTGATCCGAACACGCGAGTCATGGCGCTAAGAATCATTGGTCGATGGTCAGGCGACTTTCGCTTGTGACACAGCGCTGCCCTTCTTAATTTTTTTGGGGCTCGTTGTGATAATTGCCTTTCGTTCGATTCGAATGCGAGCCCATCGTTCACTCAGTTCTTCGACGTCGCGCAACGTGATCATCTGTTCGATGTCGCGGCCGAAGAGAAGATCAAGAGTCCATGCCATCATCACCCGTACTTTCTTCACGGGCCGCGGCAGCTTCGCGAGATAAACACTCCGCCACATCCACCACGCGATGAAACCGGAGAATTTGAATCCGAACATGCTCACCACCCCGGTATGATGACCGATGCTCGCGAGCATCCCCATGGTTCGATAACGAAACGGTTTCAGCGGTCGTCCGAGAATTGTGCGCTCAATGTTTTTCGCCGCGGTCAGCGCCTCGCGCATTCCGTGCTGGGCAGTTGGCGGATAGAAGCCGCCGCTCGTTAGGTCAGAAACTGCCGCGCAATCGCCCGCCGTCCAGAGTCCGGTGAAGCCAGGCACCTGGAGATATTCGTTGGCGCGAATCCGTCCTTTCTCTTTCGGACACGGCAAAGCTGCGATCACCGGGCTGGGCTTCACCCCTGCCGTCCAAATGAGTGTGGCGGCGGGAATCGAGATGCCGTTGTTCAACGTAACGTCCCATCCATCGTAGCTCGCCACCCGCGCACCTTTGATGACTTCCACTTTCCGCTCGCGCATTTTCCGCTCCGCATAACGACCGAGCTCTTCGCCTAACTCCGGCAACAAGTATTCGCCCGGATGAATGACCACGACGCGAATCTCCTCGTCGCCCAATCGCGGATAGAACTTCGCGGCCTCGCGGACGAAATCGTTCACGGCGCCGGCTGTTTCAGCGCCGGCAAAGCCGCCGCCCGCGATGACGAAGGTCAGCCATTGCCGTCGCGCGGCGGCATCTTTTTCCAGCGTCGCTTCTTCCAGAAACGCAGCCATGCGATTTCGCAGCAGCGCCGCGTCGCTGAGGTTCTTCATCGTCACCGCCCAATCGCGGATGCCGGCGTTGTCGAAGAAATTTGTCTCCGAACCGACCGCGAGCAGCAAATGATCGAACTCGAACGCAAGCTCGGCACCTTCAAGTCCATGCACGCATCGAATTTGGCGCGCGCTAAGATCGACATCTTGCACGTCGGCTTCAATCACATTGACATGACGCAGAATTCGGCGCAGCGGATTCACGATGTCGCCCGGCGCAAGATCACCTGCCGCGACTTCATGCAACATCGGCGTAAAGAGAATGAAATTCTCCCGCGCGATCAGCGTCACTTCGACATCCGGCCGACGCGCCAAATGTTTGTCTAAATATTTTGCCGCGTAAAGTCCGGCGAAGCCGCCGCCCGCGATCACGATTTTGGTTTTCTTCATGTGAAACTCTTCGCGCGGCGCGGCGCCATTGTGAAAGACTCTCATTCTTCGCTCAGCATAGGTACCAGGCATGGTGACTACCTTTGCGCGACTGACAGCAACTCGGTGCCGCGCTTCTCACGATTCATCTCCAGCCGCAGAATGCGTATGACCTCGCGTTGAGCGTCGCCATTTTCGCAGACACTGTGTCCGCTGCGAACGACGAGTTCCGAATTGGCGCCGGCGAGATGTGAACTCGTATATGAGACCACACCGTCGCTGCTCGTTTCGATCGGACCCGGGTCGTGTTCTCCGATGATGCTGTGAAACGGGACATCGATCGGGATATCGGCCAGCGCTTGCAGCGCCGGATCGCGCGGCGACAGGGTGCGCACCGAGGAAAAATTCAGCTGACGATGGAATGCTTTCGCTGTCGGCGTTGCGGCGTCGGGGTTGGCCGAGACTATGTTTACAATGTCGGATCGCAGATCCAATGGTAACCGGATAAGCGAGGCGCCGAGGTGACCGATCCAGCTCTCGGCAAGTTTGCTGCCGCGATGTGGAGTCGAAGCGAAAATCGCGCGAACGACCCGCGGGTTGCGGCGGAAATGCAATGTCTCGACCAGGCGGCGAATGGTTGCCTTGTCTCCTTTCAGGCGTTGGGGCGGGACTACAAATAACGCGTTCCACAACTTTTCGCCGCTTGAGCTGACCAGCGTTTGCACGCTCAGACCGCCCATGCTGTGACCGAGCACAACGATGTGTCTCGTGGCGAAATCGTGATCGTGGGGATCGACTGTCCGAATCGTTTTCTCGAGTTCCTGTCGCAGTTCAAGCGCGTCGAACAACACCGGCGCTCCGGTGGCGTACAAAAAGGTCCAAACCTGAAAATGTTCACTCACCTCCGGGTCGGCCCGCATTGCTTTCATCAGATCGACAAAAGCAAACGGTGTCGATTGCAACCCCGGCACCATTAACACAATTATCTTTTCCGGATCGTACGGCTGGGTCAGAAAGATTCCTGATCTCTCACGCATTGATCCTGGCCGAAGCATGTTGCGAAAGCCAGTGCCTGCGACGTGTCGCCCGCGACGCGCCATCGCCGTGATAGGCGCGGCGTCGTTGCGCCTGAGCGCAAATGTGGATCCATTCAATTCAATGCGTTTCTGTCCGCTCAATAGCGAAAGGTGTGGCTCGCCATTCACACGTCTGTAAACCGCCGTCGCGGAGCATAGGAGCCCGTCACGCGGATAAAGCGGTGCGCGGCTCGTATCGTAATCGAGCAATATCGGGACGCCGACTTCAGCAGATGCGTTAGTCAGTCGCGATTGCGACGCGAGATGGTAGCGGGCAAGGGGCAAATCGAGTTTCGGCTGGTCAAGCTTGACGTGAACGGAATCAAGCTGCCTGCGAAGCTGGTCGGTCGACTCGCCATCCATTTGTCGACACACCGACACGACCGCCTCGTTGTAGGCTGTGACGCGATCGGCGTACAAGCTTCGGTAGGCTGCGTCCGCCTGCTCGATTTGCCCGTCCAGCCGATTCGACGATGTCGATCTGAGCGATGCGCAACCGCTGAGGACAACCACGGCGAGCAAACTCGCGTTGGTTTTCGCCAGTCGGGTGAATCTCGGAGTCATATGACAAATCGCTAGCGTGCGTTTGCACGCTCGAATGTGACGAAGGAGCCAAGCAATTGAGCGAAACGACGATCGTAGTCGTCGCACTTTGGGCAATTGCCATCGCGATCGATCCACTCGGGATGCTGCGTCAGGAGTGCGTCGTGCATTGTGCGCTGAAGGTCCGCGTAGGCCGGGACTTCAACCGCGCGACTGGGAAAACAGGTCGCGTTCATTATTTAACACCAAACGTTCTCGCGCTGTGGAAGCGGATTGAAGATCCGATCCCAACTACTGCCCGAGTTAAAGATCGACATGTTCAACACCAGCATCGGGTCATGCCGACGCCGGCGCGCGCGCAACCACTTTCGCGATTTCTTCTGATCTTTGGCATGCATTCGATTATTTCCTTTCGTTAGGCTGCTCCGTGTTGGCAGTGAACAGCACCAACACCAGTGCCCAGAAGATCGACATCATGATCATGGCTGGTCCTCCCTTAACCGGCCGCGCTTGCGGTTATCACCGACTGCGGCGTTGCAAAGACCAGTCGCAATTTTCGAACTGTGAGTCCGGAAAGCGTTTCCGGTCCGTGTTGCTGCCATTCGGCGACAAGCTTCGAGGCACGGGCGTGTTCGAGCTGGATTGGTCGAGTTGTTGATTGCGGAATCGTGTTAGGCGTTGAATTTTTCATGCCGATATCATGTGGCCGAACCGCGCTGCTCGTGAAAGACCATGTTTCTTTTCTCAGCATGCCTGAGAGGCATGCCGGGCTGCGCAGGGAACGCAGCACCTGCGCTCAATCGGAGACGTTCACTTCTCCGGCATGAAGAATATGCACGTCGCAAAAAAGCGCTTTGAGAATGCGCGAAGAGTCCGCGCTTTTTGTATTACAAAAAAACCGGAGCCTACGGGGCTCGAACCCGCAACCTCTGCCGTGACAGGGCAGCGCTCTAACCAATTGAGCTAAGGCTCCTCGCGAAAGACCGATTGTAGAGGCAGCTTCTTCAAGTCGCAACCCCAGCAGCCGCATTCTACTCTATATATAATGAGGCAAATCGCCGGTCGCATCGAAAATGTGGAGGGACCTCAGTGTCCGGACATCTCACGGCACGGAGGCCGCTCTCACATTGAGGCGAGCTTGAACATTTCTGCAGGAATGGCGTCGAACTTCGCAAAGCTTTCGCGAGCCGGCATTGCGGAAATTGCGCGAAAAAGTTATAATCAATTGCACGGGGGAAAAACTGGGGAAAACGATGAGTGACGAACACGGCGACGAATCTGCAAACCTTCATCACGAATCGAATGAATTTAGGCTAAGTCTCCTCGAAGCGTTCGATCGCATTCTTGCTTCCGTTCCCGTCGGCGATCCGGTGCGCGAGGAATTGTTCGCGCTGCGTCCGGAAATTATTCGGCACGAAGAAACGATCGACGAAGCCGGTCAGATGATTCAGAAGCTGGAAGAAGTCATCAAGAAAGTGACTTCGCCCGCAAACCGCATCGGGACATTTCTCGGAAGTCCCTCGCGCGACACGGCGCACATCGTCGTGGGCGGCTCCGATTATTATTGCAACGTCGATCCGCGCATTCCGATCTCGAAGTTGAAAAAGGGAACGCGCGTTTTGGTCAACGAAGCGTACGTCATCGTCGGCGATCTCGGATACGAAACCGCCGGGCCCGTGACAAAGATCACGGAAGTAATCGGAACTGATCGTCTGCGAGTCGGGAGCGAGCATGGATTGCAATCGGTCGTTTTGCAGCGCTCGTCGGAATTGGCGAAGACACAGTTGAAAGCGGGCGACGAAGTGCGCGTCGATTCCAGTTATCGCATGGCGCTCGAAGTCCTCGCGCGGCCGGAATCGCGCGAACATTATCTTGATAGCGTTCCGGAATTGCCGTGGGAAAAAGTCGGCGGCCAGGAAGAGGCGTTGCAGGCAATCAAGGATGCGATCGAGTTGCCGCTTCTCCACGAAGAACTTTTCAAGAAATTTCAGCACGCCACGCCGAAAGGATTTCTTCTGCACGGCCCGCCCGGTTGCGGCAAGACGCTCATCGGCAAAGCGACCGCTTACAATTTGACGAGACAACTCCGCGAAAAATCGGGCGAAGAGATGCAGGAATACTTCATGCACGTGAAAGGCCCGGAGATTCTCAACATGTGGGTGGGGGAATCCGAGCGCATCGTGCGCGATATTTTTTCGACCGCGCGCGAAAAACGGCGCGAAGGTTTCCTGCCGTTCCTCTTCATCGACGAAGCGGAGAGCATTCTCGGCACGCGCCGCGCGTCGCGTTACTCAAACATTCTTTCCACGCTCGTTCCGATGTTCTGCTCCGAAATGGACGGCATCGATTCGCTGCACGACGTCGTTATTATTCTCGCATCCAATCGCGCCGATCTCATCGATCCCGCGATTCTTCGTCCCGGGCGCATCGATCGCAAGATCAAGGTGAATCGTCCGAACAAAGAAGGTGCGCGCGAAATCTATCGCATCTATCTCACGCGCTGATCTTCCCTACGACGGCGTGCTCGCGAAAGAAGCCGACAATTTTGGCGAAGCGCTCAATCGACTGATCGATCGTTTTCTCGAATGGCAATTTGCGCGTCGCGAAGAAAACAAATTTCTCGAAGTGACATTGCGCAGTGGGCGCAAGGAAACGCTTTATCGCAGCGATTTGCTCAGCGGCGCCATCATCGCTTCCATCGTCGAACGCGCCAAAGGCATCGCGATCAAGCGCGCCATCGCCACGCAACAGGAAGAAGGCATTCGCGAGAACGATCTCCAGCTCTCATTCATCGCCGAGTTCACCGAGAACGACATCTTTCCGCCAACCGACATCACGGAAGATTGGTTGAAGCTGATCGACTACGATCCCGAAAATGTGGTCAAGATTGCGCCCGTTCGTGCACTCAAAGCCGCGCGTGCGCCCAGCGGCGTTATCTAACCATTCGTTAGGCAAGACTCACGTTTTCGCGGTTAACGAACGACGCACCGCGAGTGCGATCGGCAATCCAATCAGGAACATGTGAACGGCTAGTCCCGTCGTTGTAGCCAACAGCGGAAACGTGACCTTGCGCGGGAACGCGGAAAGCGGCAGGACCACCAGATTCATCACCGCATAGATGGCGAGACCGTAAAGAATGCCGAAGAGAAATGCGCGACGCGTGAGTATCGGGATTGCTCTCGCCGCCAGGTAGAAAATCGTCGCAGCCGAAAATGCGATGAAGAAATGAAGCACCAAACCAAGCGCAGCCGTCGCTAGCCCTCCTTTGATAGCCGGCGCGCCGAGCAGACCACTCGCGACCGATTGCAGCACGCGCGTTGCCGACACACCGCGAAACGCCCAGAACGTTATCGCGTAAGTGATATCGCACGCGCCTGCGATCGCGCCGCCAATCAAAATCGCGGAGAATCCGGAAATTCGACGCACGGAGAGTTACTTCCCTTCGTACGCTTTTTGCAGCGTCGCGATCTCGAGTTTCTTCATCGGCATGATCGCCTTCATCACCCGTTGGAACCCGGCCGCATCCCTTGCCCATTCGTCCAGCTTCGCCGGCACGACCTGCCAGGAGAGCCCGTATTTATCCGCGAGCCAGCCACATTGCACTTCCTCACCGCCGCCAGAGGTTAGCTTCTCCCAGAAATAATCGATCTCCTCCTGCGTATCGCAGTTCACCGAGAACGAAACAGCTTCCGTGAATTTAAATTGCGGTCCGCCATTCAACGCCACGAACTCCTGCCCGTTCAGCTCGAATACCACCGTCATGACCGCGCCCTTCTTCCCCACGGGTTCCTCGCCGGTGTAGTAAGTCCTCTCTTTAATTTTCGAATTCTTGAAGACGGAGCAATAGAACGTCGCCGCTTCCTCCGCCTGATCATCGAACCACAAGAATGGGGTAATTTTTTGCATCGGCCACAGTCGCCAGAGGCGGAAACTGCGCAACAGAAAGAAGGCGTTCGCGAAAGGATCTGGTCCTGTTGACTTAATTGTCGCTCGGTTCTAAATCGGCCGCATGCAACACGAGATCATTGGGAGCACAATGCCGGTGCTCGAGATTCAGCTCGCTCCAGAGGAAAGTATCATTGCCGTCTCCGGTGAACTTTCCTGGATGACAAGCGCGATCAATCTCACCACCACGACGCAATTCGGTGGCGGTGGCGGTTTTCTCGGCGCGTTCAAGCGCGTGGTCGGTGGCGGCTCGCTTTTTATGACGGAATACCGCGCCGACGGCAGCGCGGGGAAAGTAGCTTTTGCCACCAAGCTGCCCGGCCACATCGTGCCCGTCACCGTCAATCCCGGGCATACTTACATGATTCATCGACACGGATTTCTTTGCGCAACGCCCGGCGTGGAACTCAGTGTTGGATTCCAGCAGTCGTTAGGGGCCGGTATTTTTGGCGGCGACGGTTTTCTTTTGCAGAAACTGGCGGGTAACTGCGAAGCCTTTGTTGAGCTCGGTGGCGAAATCGTCACCTACGATCTCGCGGCGGGCGAAACGATCAGGGTCCATCCCGGACACGTGGGCATGTTCGAGTCCGGAGTGAATTTCGGCATCACGCGCATCACCGGCATTCGCAACATGATCTTCGGTGGCGACGGCATTTTTCTCGCCGCCCTTACTGGTCCCGGCCGTGTTTGGCTGCAAACGCTCACCGTCTCAAACTTCGCTCACGCACTCGCGCCTTATCTGCCCGGGCCGGGGCGGGAGGCGGCGGAGGTGGGCGCCGGCGCCGTCATTGGATCGGTCATCCGTGGCCTGACGAAAAGCTGACCGGACGCCAATGCATAACCGGTGTGCCGATGTGACTCGGCGACTCTCGTTAGGTATCGTGGTATCTCTAATTGGATCTGATTCCCCCTGGCCGATAGCGGAGCAGTAGGCATAAGCGGCTACTTGCAAAATTCGAGAATCGACCTGATTGAAGTTGCAACTTATCGCCGCGTTCGCGGAATCAAACTATGATCAAATTCTTCGTCGGTATCGTTGTCGGAATCGGCCTGCTGCTCGCGGCTGGTTATCTTTTTGTGAGCCAGGGCGGGATTGCGATGACGACCAAAGGCGGTCCTTTGCCCATGGAGCGATTTTTGGCGCACAAAGCGCTTGCGGTCTCAGTCGGCCAAAGCTCCAGCGAACAATCGCCCCTTCCGGCTGATGAAACAAACCTGCTCGCCGGTGCGCAGATTTATCGCCAGAATGATTGTGAAGATTGCCACGGGCGATTGGGTGACACCGAGACCGGGATGGGGAAGCGAGTTTACCCGCACGCGCCGCATCTTCTGCCGCCTTCCAAGGGTGTCACCGACGATCCGGTTGGAACCACGCATTGGGTCGTAAAAAATGGCATTCGATTCAGTGCCATGCCGTCGTTCGAGGGGAAACTAAGCGAGACCGAAATCTGGCAGGTCAGCCTTCTTTTGCGCAATGCCAACAAGCTACCCGCGCCCGTGGAGGACGCGCTTCGAAAATAGGTATTCGCGAAAACCACAGCTTGCCTTCTTTCATCGCTGAGTTCACCGACAACAGCACCTTTCAGCCGAGGAAATCATCTAATTACTTGAATCCAATCGGCAATCCCAGGAATCTAATTGGAAGATGCATCCTTCTTCAACGACCGCACCGAAAGCCACCTTTGCTACCTGGATAGGTTTGTTCGTCGCACTTTTTGGGATATTGATCGTCCGTTGGGCGGTTTCCCAATTCTATCCGTCGCAAAGCTTTGCTGCCACCCTCTGGAGAGAATCGCTCATCTGGTTCTGCGTCATTGTGCTCCTGCTCATCATGCGACGCGGCGAAGGACTCTCGCTTTCCTCAATTAACCTGGGCACGTCGCGAGTAGGAAGCTCAATCCTATGGGGAGTAATCCTCGCTGTCCTATGCGCGATCGTGGGTGGTGTGATTGCCAGTCTTACCCACTTCAATGGCGGTGAAACAGGACAAGCGTTATCGAGACTTCCGGTCTGGTTGGTGATCTTCGTCGTCCTGCGCGCCGGCATCGTCGAAGAACTCTTCTATCGCGGGTACGCCATCGAACGGCTTCAGTTACTGGGTTTGAACCGCTATTGGGCGGGCATCATCCCTCTGCTGATCTTTGGCTTCGGGCACGTAACCAACGGTTGGGCCAACGTTATTATTGCTCTCGCCCTCGGCTTGATCTTAATGATCGTCTATCTCTGGCGTCGCGATCTCGTCGCAAACATGATTGGCCATTTCATGGTCGATTTCGTTTTCGTTGTTCTGCCGCGTTTATTTGTGCATAGGTAATACTGGAATCACCCGGGTCTTCTGCTAATTCTCGACATATGAAATTCCCCTCCCTTTCCCTTCTGCTTGCTACCACTTTTACACTAACGTCCTGGGTTACTCTTCCGGCACTGGCGGCGGGCGCGGAATTTCGACCCGCGATGATCGGAGGAGGCGCTAATTCTGTTGCGGCCAAACTCCATTATCCGCCGAAGGAACGCGCTGCGAACCATCAGGCGGCGGTTACTTTTAACTGCGAGGTAAGAACTGACGGCAAACCAAGCCAGATCGATGTCCGATGCGATCGAAAGCACTTACGTTTTGGCGATGCGGTCAATACCGCTCTGCGCACCGGACGTTTTCAACCGGCACAGGCCGGAGGCAAATCTGTGGACGTTGCGATCGGCGGCACCGTGTTATTCGCTATCGATAACGGCAAGCCTACCATTGCCATCTCGCTTGTTACCGCGGAGAAAGACAAGATTGTCGCTCTGCAAAATTATATTCAGCCGCAAATGATCGGTGGCCCGGAGTTTCGGCGAAAACTTTTCTCCCTCAGTCACAAATACAATTTGCAATACACGAAAAACCCTGGCGCGGAAGTTCTGGCACAGGTCGATGCGCAGGGAAATCTCATTGGCGTCAAACTTGTCACTGAAACGCCGCCGCAAGGCAGCTGGGGTCCGCTCCTGCTCAAGGCCATCGAGGGCGAGAAATTTATCCCGGCGATGAAAAATGGAGCGTTCGTTGCGGGCGCGTTCAACGTCATCCTCGACGCCGACAATCTTCGCGATCCCGATGCCGGGCCGACTACCGGATCGTGGATTAAAGACAAAGACGTTCGTTAGGCGTTTGTCCGGGCTGCCCCTTCGGATTGGGTGTGGCTGCGTTTCCGTTCAAGGTTCCCGAAAGCAAAGCAGCAGAGGCGGGAAAATGATGCTTGCCATATTCGCCATTTTTTCGCACAACGTTTTTCATGGAACGAAAGGCTAAAGGTTTTTTACCAGTTCCTTTCGCTCTCGCGGCCTTGCTCGACGCAGGTCTCCGCAACGCCTCCGGACTTCTGGCTAATACGGCCACCGGCCGGCAGATGGAACCTTCCCGCGAGCAGATCACCGATCTCGCACGCCGAATCTGGGAAGCCGAGGGTCGCCCGGAAGGACGCGATGAAGCGCACTGGCTTGAAGCCGAAGCGAAACTCCGCGCGCTCGTCGGGCATGTGAGAACGGTCCGCGCAAGCACCGCCTGGTAAAATACTTCAGGATTCCCGCAACGGAGTGAAGTGGTGAAGCGCCTACCACTGGATTGTGAGGGCCTCGGCACCGGCGCATTGTTGCCAACCTGGCAGCGGATTGGAAATACTTGGCTCGGGCTTCTTTGATGACTCGGGCGAAGGCAATTTCTGCGGTATTTTCTACCGGCCCGGACGAAAAGCAGTTTGCTGCGCTGACATGGTTCTTTTTTTTGGTGCCAACATTTGCGGGCACGCATTCCGGCCGAAAGCGTTCGGTCGCAGCTTTTCTTACTCCAATGATGGGAAAAGCTGGACATTTATGTCCCGTTCTGATTATTCTTTCGCGACAGTTTGGATTATTGGCGCCGTCTCTTCGTACTAATTGAGCACTATGGGGGGACGGCGTTTTCCATTTCAACGGGAAGGGGCAACAATCGGCTTTTCGATCTTGCTCTCTCCTCGCTCGATGTCATCCCAAGTGATCATCGTCTAACGAGACGAGAACTGTTTCAAAAAATCAAATGTGGACTTCGCAACGGCGGGCAGTTGGCTCGAGCGATTTGGTTAGGCGACGGTGTGCCATGCTCGCTGGCGTGAAATAAAGGGATTAGGCGCCATCATGTGAAAGTGACGCGAAAACGCAGGCGGGACGCACGAGCTGCATACGTAGTCGCCTAACGAGACACAAGATCAGCGACCGCGCGATCGAACCGTCGACCCGGCGGTGAGAGCGAAAGGCTCAGGCGTTACGAGATAGGAGCGCCTGAAGGATTACACGTCATCTCGATGACAGTATATTGTTCCTTGAGTTTATTAATTTCCTCTCACTGCTTCCGAAGAATATCCTGATAGTTGAAGGGCGGGTTACCCCAACAACCGGTTAAGGGGTAAAAATTTATCTGCTTCCCATTTCCATCAACTAACTTGTTATCACTATTACAAGTTGCTTTAAGCTCATTCAGCTTTTGCTCCACGGTTACCTTGTGTAATTCGACGTAGCGGTTTAGCGAAAGCACCAAGAAACGCATCGGGGTAACAATCATTCGTTGCCGGGGTAGGCTCCCATTATACCCGCCTTTGAGATTATGTTTGCCGTTCTGAGAGAGGAGTTTGCAAAACTTATTCACACGGCCCCATCGTGTGCCGGGTTCATCCACAGAAAGTCATTGACACGGCAGCGTGTGCCTAAATAGGATCGCGGTCCAATACCGAAACACTTGGTCGCAAGGTAGGCTACTTCGCGCGGTGGATGAGGGGATGCACTTTGTGCAAAAGGGGCGGCACTCCGCAGAGAGCCTGGCTTCCGACGTGTCAAAAAAACAAAATATGAAAACGATTAAACACACGACATTGCCACTCTACTGGGCGGCGCTTTCCCTCCTTCTGTTGTTTCTTTCTTTCGACGCGAGGCCTGGGTTGGCGCAGTCGCACGCTGCTAAAACCAAGGCGTGGAAAACTTCTGACGTAGCGCCAGCTGCCAGCTTAATCGAAGCTGAAAAGGCAGGTGTAAATACGCAGCAGGTTTCCGCTGTTAAGATTGATAACGTTGTCGCGAATTCTCCGGACACGCTATTTAATTGCACTTGGACTGCGTCGACGGCCTATCCGATCACCATTCTGGACAACGCAGTGGTGTCGGTAGGCGGTATTCTCTACAGCTTTGGGGGTGTCAGCAGCACGATCACTGGTAACTGCTATAAGTTTGATGGCACAACCTGGACGCCGATTGCGTCTCTGCCGATCGCTTTGGAATTTCCCTCCGCGGTCACTGACGGCACAAACATTTATATTCTGGGCGGCGCGGAACCCACGGCCGGGACTCCGCAAACAACGGTCTACCGGTATAATGTCGCGGCAAATACCTATACGACGTTAGCTCCCTTTACGGTTGGGACGTGGAACCAGGCGACGATCTATCTCAGCGGAAAGATTTATAAGTTTTGCGGCACCGGTCCCGCGACCAATTCGACTAACGTTCTGGAAATTTATGACGTTGCCGGGAACACCTGGACTACCGGTGCCTCTTATCCGATCACGGAGAGTTTCGTGAGTGCGTGGGGGCAGGGAACCTTCATCTATGCGGCTGGAGGCATCGACGGCGCCACGTCCGTGGCTACCACAAAAACCTATCGTTACGATACGGTCGCCAATGTTTGGGATGACGCGTCCATCGCCGATCTGCCGCTCACCCGTTGGGGCGCAGCTTCAGCCTTGTACACGGACGGAGTGCTGGCCGGTGGGTATGTCGACGGAGTTGCCACCGCAAATATTTCGCCGTCGGTAATTTCCTGGGACATGGCCAGCAATACCTGGCAAACCGTGCCGAATATGCTGGGGGAGCGCGCGCGCTTTAACGGTGCGGTGTTGAACGGCTCCTTCTATGCCATCGGCGGACGTTCCATCGCGTCGTCTGCTTTCGTCGGCACGAACGACAATCAGAAATTGCTTTGTTTGAACGTGCCAACAAACATCATCGGCGCTGGCGGCAAAACGATTGACTCGGCGGGTCCCAACGGAGTTCTTGACCCGAGTGAATCCGTTACCGTCTCCCTCGGTGTGCTGAATGTCGGAGGACCGGGCGTCGTTTGTACGTCGGCACTGACCGGGACGCTGCAGGCAAGCGGCGGCGTAACTGTTCCATCTGGGCCTCAGAATTACGGAGCGGTTTGTTCGGGCAACCCGCCAGTGTTCCGCAGTTTCATCTTTACAGTTGATCCGGCCCTGCCATGCGGCGGCACGGTGACCGCCACGCTGCATATGATGGATGGGGCGACAGACTACGGTAATGTTTCCTATACATTCATCACGGGCAGCTCGGCTGTAGCTGTCGCGCAAGACTTTGATGGCGTAGTGGTGCCAGCACTGCCCTCTGGATGGACGGCCGATCAGGGGATAAATACGGCAGGGGCCCCGCTATGGGTTACGTCGAATTCGGGCGTTCCGACTCCGGTTGCGGATAGTCTGCCAAACGCAGCTTTCAGTCAAGATCCGGCTAACCTCTGCGATAACCGAATCTACACGCCGATCATCATGTATGCCGCCGGTTCGCGGTTGACCTTTAGACAGAACTACGACCTCGAACAGTCCAGCGCTACTGTCGCCTATGATGCGGGTGTTTTGGAGATCTCAATTAGCGGAGGAGCGTATACCGACATAATTACGGCAGGAGGCACCTTCGTGAGCGGTGGCTACAACCATACTGACATAAGCACAGGCTTCAGCAATCCGCTGCTGCCTACGCGCCCGAACTGGAGCGGAATCTCTAACGGTGGTGCGGGAGGTTTTGAAACTTGCACCGTCAATCTCCCAGCGGCAGGCGCAGGCCAGCCGGTGCAGTTGCGCTGGCGGATGGGTTCGGACAGTTCGGTCTCGCACAACGGATGGAGGATCGACAACGTCTCAATCGCGAATCCGGTCTGCGGCGGGAGTGCGCCGGCGGTAACTTCCGCGGTATCGCGAAAGGTTCACGGCGCGGCTGGCACCTTCGATGTCAATCTGCCTCTGGTGGGACTCACCGGAGCGGTGGGGGTAGAAGACCGCAAAGGGGTCGCGGGAGAGCACCAGGTAGTGGTTACCTTTGCCAATCCCGTCACAGTGGGTTCAGCTTCGGTGACCGCGGGGAGCATCGGTAGCTCCAGCGTGGTTGGCAATGTGGTCACTCTCAACCTCACCGGGGTGGCAAACGCGCAGAGACTCGGCATCGCGCTGTCGAACGTGAGCGATGGAGTCGGCGGCCTCGGTAGCACGATGATTCCGATGGGAGTTCTGGCTGGTGATACTAACGGTAATGGCGTCGTCACTGCCACTGATGTCAGTCAGACCAAAGGACAGTCGGGGCAGGCAGTCACAGGTGCGAACTTCCGAGAGGACGTGATTGTGAACGGGAGCATCAACGCGACGGATGTTTCCGGAGTAAAATCGAACTCAGGAACCGCACTGCCTTAGGACGTAACGTAACCTTACAGCTAGACGAGAGGCGATCGAACCGTCGACACGGCGGTGAAAGCGGAAGGCCAGGCGTTACGAGATGGGAACGCCTGAAGGATTACACGTTATCTCGATAACGGTGTATTGTTCCTTGAGTTTACTAATTTCCTCTCGCTGCTTCCGAAGAATATCCTGATAGTTGAAGGGCGGATTACCCCAGCAACCAGTTAAGCGGTAAAACCTTATCTGTTTCCCATTTCCATCAACTAACTTGTTATCACTATTACAAGTTGCTTTGAGTTCATTCAGCTTTTGTTCGACAGTTACTTTATGTAATCCGACAGGTTGACCATTAGCATATCCAGAACTCGTTGCCTCCACTACGTCGCTAAGCTTAATGTCAGGCGGCAGGCATGCTGCTAAAGAAGATTGCGACACTCTTTTATCATTTAATCCCTGCCGGCTCGCAGGTCCACCGGCAGCTTGCGCATGAACGCACAAAAGTGAGACAGGAAGGCAAACAAGCAGTGCAAATTGAAGAGATCGTTTCACGTTTCACCTATGTTGATTACGCAATCTGTTTCTGTCGTATTTACATTAAGGCACGTAGCGACCGTGGCTCAATGCTTAATATACCTGCACGAGCATCCCGTTCGGGCATTACAATTGTGCCATAAACTTGTTGGGTTAATGTTATACTAGCAGGTTAACGCAACCGCATATCAAATAGCCACAGGTACAAGATAAAGCTTGACCGGAGACTGCGATTCCGGCGCAATCTCATTACCGGTGAGGAGACCCCAATTCAGGGTTGCGAATCGTTGTCGAATCGAGCGGCAGTCGCAGCAAACGTATTCTGCCATGCCATGGCGGCTTGCGTGGACTCGTCCCTTTTTACCTCGAATTCCACTAAATCAACATCAACAGGAGACCTAACTCTATGCGCCACACCAAAATTGCAGCTTTATCAGTCATCTGGACCGCCTCACTCGGCTTGCTCGTATGGGCCCTCGTGCCAGAAGCGGGTGCGGGCGGTGTCGCCCGTTCTGGTAAGGCAGGATCAGCCACTACGAATCAAGGCCAGGCCATGGCGCAAGAGCAATTCCGGCCCCAGCCGGTTGATGAGTGGACGCCGCGTCCGCCGCTCGAGCGGCAATATGCACCCGAAACCCGAACCCTTGCGCTGAGCACCACTGCCTGGACCCCGATCGGCCCCTCGCCGCTGGCCGTTACTACACCAGCTAACGCCAACTTTAACGTCAGCGGACGTATCGCTGCTATCGCGGCGCATCCCACGGATGCTAACACGATCTACGTTGCGACAGCCGGCGGCGGCGTTTGGAAGACAACCAATGGCGGCACCACCTGGACTCCGTTGACAGACACGCAGATGACGTTGTCAATGGGCGCGATCGCGATCGCAAAGACCAACCCATCGCTCATCCTTGCCGGAACCGGCGAAGCGAATAACGGGGCAGACAACAATTTTGGACGCGGCATCCTGAGATCTGCCGACGCCGGAGCCACGTGGACGCTGAATACCGGGCCCGGCGGCGTGTTCAACACGAACCGAATGACATGTTCGAAACTCGTGATCGATCCGACCAACGCTAACGTGGCTTACGCTGCGATGGCGAACTTTGGTCAAAACGGCATCTTCGCAGCTGGGATCACAGGCGTTTACAAAACTACCGATGGTGGCCTGAATTGGGTGAACGTAACCGCCGCGGACGGCAAGGAGTCCACCTTCCCATGGTCCGATGCCGCGGTTGATCCAAATACTACCAGCACCGTTTACGGAGCGGTCGGCTATATATTTGGCACAGCAAATAACGGCGCGTACAAATCAATCAATAGCGCCGTTAACTCAACCGTGTTGAATGCTGCCAACGCGCCCGTCGGAGCAACCTTCGGGAGACTTAGCCTCGCGATATCGAAAGCGAGTAGTGCGAACGTGCTCTACATTGCTGCTGAAGATAACACCAGCGCCGGCGGTGCGCTTGCCAGGTTCGTGCGGTCGGACGACGCTGGCGTGAGCTTTAATCTCTTGACCCCGCCCAACTACATGGGCGGCCAGGGCTGGTATGATCAGACTCTTATCGTCGACCCTACCAGTTCGGCCATCGTCTATGCGGCTGGGGCTGCGGGCACCAACAGTATCCTGCGCTCAACAACCAGCGGTGCAAGCTGGACAGACATTCATACCGGCGGAGCGCCGAATAATACTTCGCCCCACCCGGATCATCACGGAGCCGACTTCGATTCTAATGGCAAATTCCTCGATGGTAACGATGGCGGTCTCTACCGGCTGGATACTCCCGCGACACCTTCCTGGAGCGATCTCAACGGAAATCTTAACACCATCCAGTTCACAGGCATCGGGCTGCACCCGACCAATGCCAACATCGTGATTGGCGGCAGCCAGGATAACGGCACCGAGCTATACACAGGCAATGTAGTCTGGCTGGAAACGGACGGAGGCGATGGCGGCTATGCAAAGTTTAGTTCCACTAACGGCAACCGCGTTTATCATCAAATCCCAATCGCAAGCTTCGGCACGAATTTCTTCCGGCGTTCCGACGATGGAGGCAATACATGGGTTACCAAAACTTCCACCATCTCCGCGGATACGAGCCAAAATTTTTATGCGTCGTTCTCGGTCGATCCTGGTAACGGCGACCGCGTTCTATATTGCGGAAGCCGGGTGTGGGAAACCACGAATGGTGGTGACTCCTGGACCCCTCTTAGCACCGTCGGAAATGGCGGATTCAATAGCGGAGGGAATGCGCTCGATGCGATCGGCATCGCTCCTTCGGATACGAACACCATCTATGCTGCGACCGGCGGAGCATTCGCCACCACCAGTCAGATCTTCGTCACTACTATTCACGGTGCGGCTTGGACCGAGCACGATCTCCCGGCGGGTAATGGCAGAGTCAATTACATTGAGGTAGATCCCGTTAACGCCCAAATCGCCTATGCTGTGGTCAACCGGTTTAGCGCTAACGGCCATGTTTTCCGCACGACTAATGGCGGCACCTCGTGGAACAACATCAGCGGCAACCTCCCCAATTTACCTGTCTGGTCGATTCAGATCGATAACTCCACTATGCCGAACACGCTCTATATCGGAGCGGACGATGGCGTCTATTCCAGCACTGACCTTGGAGTTACCTGGGGTCGTTTCGGGACGGGACTTCCCAATGCGGAGGCCGTCGAGGTTGCATTGAATAAAACGCTGCACATTCTTGGTGTTGCGACACACGGACGCGGTGCGTGGGAAATCGCGACGTCGGCGCCGCCTCCGGGGCCTCTTTGCACCAATTTCTCAGAGAACTTCGATAGCGTTGTTGCACCCGCCTTACCCGGAGGCTGGATGGCAACTAATGTAGTTGGACCCGCGCCTCTTTGGGTTACCTCTACAACCACGCCCGATACGGCCCCGAACGATGCCTTTGTCGATGACCCGGACGCGTCCAGCGATAAGGATCTGGACACGCCGGGTATTCCTATTACTTCAGCCTCGGCGCGGGTTACCTTCCGCCATTCTTACAACCTGGAAACCAGTTCAGGGAACTTCTATGACGGAGCTGTGCTCGAAGTTTCATCGCCTAACATTAATGGCGGAGCATTCACGGACATTACCGATGCTGCAGTTGGCGGCAGTTTTGTTACCGGCGGCTATGTTGCAGTTATTAGCAATTGCTGCGGCAACCCGCTGGCGGGCCGCATGGCTTGGGGCGGAGACTCCGGCGGTTATATCACCACCACTGCAAATTTAGGACCGAACGTTGCGGGCCAGACCATCAGGCTGCGCTTCCGCATGGCATCGGATAGCAGTGTCGGGGCCGTTGGCTGGCGGGTCGACACTCTGTCCGTTACGGTAACCGATTGTCCGTTACAAAGCGCTGTCTCCCGGAAGGTCCACGGCGGCGCCGGCACCTTCGATATCAATCTGCCTCTGGTAGCGCTCACGGAGCCGTTGGGATCGAATGCCGCACCGGCGCGCCGGGTCAACATCAAATGGTAGTTACCTTTTCCGGCCCCGTCACTGTGGGAGCGGTAGCGGTAACTGCTGGCACCGGAAGCGTCGGTAGCTCAGTTGTGGTTGGCAACGTCCTCACCATCAATCTCACTGGCGTAACAAACGTTCAGCGACTTGGGTGTTACTCTTAACAATGTGACTGTTGGCGCCCAGTCAGGCAGTGTAACCATCCCGATGGGAGTCCTGGCTGGTGATACTAGCGCGAATGGCTCGGTGACTGCCACTGATGTCAGTCAGACGAAAGGGCAATCGGGGCAGGCAGTCACAGGTGCGAACTTCCGGGAAGACGTACTTGCGAACGGGAACATCAATGCGACGGACGTAGCCGCGGTGAAAACAAATTCGGGGACCGCACTGCCGTAGTTAGCTTCTGAGAACAATTGCTGGCACCTCTCTCACAGGGAGAGAGGTTGGGCCGCTTGGGTATTTGTAGCGTCGGTCTCTGACCGACGCTCGAAACAAGTGTGGACAAGGTGGATCGGCCGCTCCGCGGGCGATGGTAAAAGATTCGCGCTCTGAGCGCGCATTAGTTCGTAACATCGCCCGAAGGATCGACCCATCCACCTGTTTTCTCTCCGCCAAATCGGACGGACTTGTCCTGTGGCGAGCTTTCCTGATTCGACTTTAGCTCTTCACTGCGAGTCTTCGACCTGTTCTCCTGCTTTCGTGATTCAATCGCACCTACAACAAGGTCTGCTGACGCGGCATTGCCTTCACCAATTGCCCCAGCGCCTTCCGCATGCGCGCGGCGGCGTGTGGCGCAAAATCCTCCGCGTTATTATTAAAGACCACGTGCACTTCCTTCGCTTCCCGCGCGAGCAGCTTCGATCGCTCCGCTACCTCCGCGATCTCCTCGTCGCTATAATCATAATTGAAACGCGACGCCACCGTCTTGCCGGTCGTGTAAGCCTTCGCATCGCGTCCATGCAAACGTAGATAAGCCAGAGCTGGGTTAGTCACTTTATTCAGATCCGGCGGCATGATCGTGAAATGCTTCTGCGCCGGCGCATCCACCGCCACGAAAGTGAGAGCGCGCTCCCGAAAGAATTGCAGCGTCTCCGCCAGTTGCTTGCCTTCCACCCAATTCCTGTTTCGCAATTCGATCGCGACCCGATAATTTCCTACCGCATCCAGTAACCTCTCTAGCTCTGACAACTGATGCGCCTTCGGCGAAAACGCCGGCGACATTTGCAAGAGTAACGCGCCGAGTTTGCCGAACGCCTGTAATAACTTCACCGGTCCGAGCACTTCCGCGATCATCGCCTTCTCGATCTCCGGCGTGAGTTTCACCTTACCCTTCGCATCGATCTCCGCCCGCTTTCGCACTGCCGGCGGCAATAACTTCGCCGCCGTGGAATGCCGCGAGAGCAACTGATGCAACTTCACGTCGAACACGAACCCTTCCGGCGTGCTGCGACACCAGCGTTCCACCATCTGCGGAGCCGGCACCGCATAGAACGTCGAGTTCACCTCCACCATCTGAAACTGCTCCGCATACCAGCTCAACCGATCCGCCGCCGCCATCCCTTTCGGATACCAATGCTCCACGAATCCCGGGTCAGTCCAGCTCGCCGTCCCGACCAGGATTCTCCCGCCAGGATTTCGTCTCTTACTTTGTCCGAATGATGACTTTGTCACAGCTGGGGAACATTATCACTCGCAATCGCCATTCAAAGGTGGATCGGCCGGTCCCAAATGCCAGTGCGGCTCGCACCGATGCTGAAACAAATGCGGCTTTGCCGCTTAATTAACATCGAGCGACGGAGCGCTCGATCCACCTGCACGAGTTACTTGTAGCGGCGGTCTGCGACCGTCGCTCGAAACTAAGAAAGAGGACGAATCAGGAAAGCAGGAAGGTAGGACACGCTCGCCGAGCACGCCCTAGATTCGTTAGGAGAACGTCCGCAGATTACGCGGATTTAATTCAGCTCTGCTCAGTGCGTCACAAGAATCTGTGAAAATCTGTGGATGAAAGAAGGTGGATCGGCCGCCTGCTCGCGAAGGCTTTCGGAGCTCCGCGGGATGTTAAATGATTCGCGCATTAAGCGTGCATTAGTTTTTAACATCGAGCTCACGCCGCGGCGCTCAGGCTGTAGCCGCCCCGCTCTGTCGGGGGCGCTTCTTTATTTGGGGCGCGCTTTCAAGACACGGCGACAGAGCGCCGTGGCATTAACGACCAGGACAAGATGGATCTGGAAGAGATCGAATCACCCGACGACCCACTCGACGCCAGCAATGCGTCGCAGCTCTTGCGGATGCAATGAGTCGAAGTTTGCAGGCGCGGCCGCGAAAGGTCGCCACCTGATTCACGCAGTCATTTGAGCACGAAGCAACGTCGTCATTTCGTCTTGTCGCCGGTAACGTGATTCGGATCGTCGAAGAAACTCGAATGGATTTGATTGAAGATACGAAAAGTGGGCGCCGTTTTCGCGGCTACGTCCCCGGCTAGCTTAATCTTGTCCTTGTCGCTGATCAGCCCGGTGAGATAGACGGAATGATCGGAGGTTGTAACCACTTTGACCGAGGTCGTGCGTGAATCGATTCCCGCCTCGGCCAGAGCCTTGGAAATCTTTTGTGAAATCTCTTGATCAGCAGGAGAGCTAGACTGTGTCTGAGCCTGCATTGATGGGAGAAGAAGAATGAGAGATAGGCTAACGCAGGTAACTTTTGAAAAGAGACTCATGAGATCCTTTGGTCGGTTATTTAATACGTCTAACGTTGTTACGGATTACGCGGTCGGCCGCTTTCATCGAACTTTTTCAGGGCCATCTGCAAATTCGTTTTCGCGCTGGCATTGCCTTTCTCAGCGCCTCGCTTCCACCAATTGATCGCCTCGCGCGGGCTGTTTTCCAAGCCCAGACCTTGCCAATAGCAGGCGCCTAATAAGTTCATGGCGTTGCCATCGCCGCCATCAGCGCCTTTGCGATACCATTCTGCCGCCAGGGCCGCATTTTTTGGCACTCCCTTTCCGTCTTTGTAAAGATCGCCAAGATCGCCGGCTGCTTCGGCGTTTCCAAGATCAGCCGCCTGACGAAAATATTTCATCGCTTCGCCGGCATCCTGGGTCGCGCCTTTGCCGTTGAGATAGCACAAGGCAAGATTCCGCGCCGCGTTCGCTTCCCCCTGCGCGGCCGCCTTTCGGTACCAGGAAACTGCATCGGCAAAGTTCTTTTCTGATTCCAACTGCATGCCAAACAGCACCTGTGCCTGGGCGATGCCAGCCTGCGCTTTTTTTTCGAGGCGATCGCGCGCACCCCGATTGCGGGTGGCGTTGGTAAAGTCGGAGATCAACTGCGCTTCGTCCTCGTGTGACAGCGGGCTCGCGCTAGCCATCGGCTTGCTTTGTCCTTCCTGCGCCGTGCCGACCCGAGTCCAGACTCCCGGTCCCAGAGGTCCGGTGCCGTTTAGGTGATTAGGATCAGGTAAAGAGTAGGTCCCTTCCGATCTTTGCCCGGTCACACTTGAGACGATGTGCCATCTCCCATCTCCTGATCCGATAAGTCCGGCATCGCTGAATAATCCCGCGAAGTAATAAGAGTTATCCTCGCGGATTACCCATGTAAGTTTCCAAGGCTGGTGCTCGGTTTCGCCGCGGATTTCCCAAGTGCCGACCATGGCTGGGTCAACCGCTGCCCAAGTGGTTGCCAGCGAGACGATCTGAACGAATCCAACCAGGAACAAACCCAGAACGTCGCGTCGCGGCATGGACATGCTGGAAGTGTAAGCAGGAATGCGAATCGCCGACAAGACGTATCCTGAGATGCTTTGCCGGCGAGTCGCCTCGAAGGGAAGCGACAGGAAGCGCGAGCCAATTGAAGCACAAAATCTATTCCGGTGGGCGCGGCAAAAAGGTTGAGGGTTGAAAGCTGAGGGTTGAGAGAGGAAGAAGGCAGCGTTGAAGGTTGAGGGTTGAGAGGGGCCCAGTGCAGTCAGGACATCGGTAACACTTTTGGGTCAGGACATGGGTAACACTTTGTTGTTCATTGGTTACACATTTTGTCATGATTTGCAGTTTTATTCGGGCGGATATCCGCCCGAATAAAATTGCTCGTCGAAAGATCTATCTGGCCCAGAAGCAGGCGCCCGAACCAAACCTCCATCAAGTCTGCTGCGATGGGTTTGAGTCCAACGGACCATCCCGCCAAGCGCTGCTCAGGAAGAGGCTTTGATTATCGAGCTTGATCGTCCCATGCGCACTGACGCGCCGGGTGCACATCTGCGGATATTCCAACTCCTCCGGGGTGCCTTCATATTTTCTCTCTGAAGCAATGTAGACTTCACCCGGACAGCGCATGGCCAGGGCTTCATGCGGCCGCTCGTAATTAAAGCTCTGTCGCCACAGATCCAGCGCCGCCTGATCCGACTCGCCCAGGGCTTCAATTTCGCGGCTGATGTCACGATGCATCCGCTCATGCGCTCCATTATCCTGCGGATGGCCTGGGCGGCCGCGTTCCAGGTCGATGCCCAATGCCACCCACCAGGCCGAGAGCCGACTCAGTCCCAAGAGCCCATGCACACTGGCAAAAGGCGATCCGTTATCGCTGCGGATCGCCTGCGGTAAACCTGTCGCTCAAAAAGCCGCTCAAAACTTTGCCGCACCGTCTCGGTGCGGGCGTTCTGCACCGCGCGCAGTTCCAAGACATAGCGACTGTACTCATCGCGCACCGTCAACGGTTCACACCGTTTGCCCCAGCTTCTCCACCAACCCTTAAAGTCCACCGTCCATACTTCGTTGGGTGTGACTCCTTTTCGACCGCTGCTCAAGCGTCCCGCTCCAGTCGCGCGCCGCCGGCGCCGCTTCTGCGTCAGCCCGCTTCGTTCCAGCACCCGTTTAAAGGTGCTTTCGCTGGCCACTTCGCCATGCCGGCGCAAATACAACTCGCGGATCTTGCGCGGCCCCCACGCCACGTGCGCCAGCTTCAAACGCACAATCTCGCACACCTTCTCTTCGGCCAATTGCTCCGGACTGCTCTTGGGCCGACGCGATTCTTCCTCCATCCCCGCGATCCCTTCTCGCAAAAAACGCTCCTTCCACTTATATCCCGTCTTGGCGCTGATCCCATACTCCTGGCACAACGCCCGAAAGTTCAGCGTCCGCATCGCTTTCAATCCAAACTCGATTCTCTCTTCCATAGGTTCACTTTTCTTCCACGGCATAGAGGCTCATTGTTTAGCCTCCCTGCCTCTCAAGTGTTACCTATGTCTTGAACCTATTGTGTTACCGATGTCCTGAACCTGCACCATAGCGAGTTGAGGGTTCATTGTTGAGGGCTGAGAGTCGAGAACGGGAGTTGAGAGTTGATAGCTCAGGGCTGAGAGTTAGGAGCCGGGAAAATCGATTCCCTCAACACTCAACCAACAACTCTCAACTTCTTCGATGAAACCAGAGGTTCTCTTGCGCAACGTCGAACCGGACGACCTGCCCATCTTTTTCGAACATCAGCGAGATCCCGTGGCCGTGGCGCATGGTGGTATTCCGTTCCCGCGATAAAGCTGAATTCGACGAGCATTGGGCAAAGATCCTGGCGGACGACGCCTGCTTGAAAAAGACAATCGTCGCCGATGGCCAGGTAGCCGGACACATCGGTAGTTTTGGGCGCGACGGGAAACGCGAGGTCGGCTACTGGATCGACCGCACACTTTGGGGCCGTGGCATTATGAGCCAGGCGCTCCCTGCGTTTCTTCGCCTGGAACAGCAGCCGGCCGCTCTACGCCGGTGTAGCCCCACACAACATTGCGTCGATACGCGTCCTGCAAAAATGTGGCTTCACCTTATGCCAGAGCGCGATCGATCAGGAACCCGAGCTCGTCGGCGAGTCGCATATTCTTCTCAGGCTTATGGCGCGGCAAGCGGAAGTTGAGGGGGTTGATAGCTGAGGGTGGGAAGGCGAGTTGAAGGTTGAGTGCTGAGAGTTGAGTTCGGAAGGCGAGTTGAAGGAATATGCCGAAGGCGGATCGAGATTATTGCGCGCCAGGTTTTCCGATCACAAAAGACGATCTCGCCTGAACGCTTCGGCTTTCGGGGAAATACTGTTGGCATCCGAAGCGAATGTCCAGCACCGCCTCGTTGGTCGGCGTATTCGGAACAGTCCAATCGAAAATAAGAGTCCTGGCGCTCAAGTCGAAACCAACGGGTGTAATGATCAAAGGAAAGCTTTTCCCGCCATCCAGCGACAACCAAATCTCACTCTCGCACCACGACAGGTTCACGGGAAGTTTGGGAAGTAGCGACTCCCATACGACCCTGACCTTTTGCCCGGGGTAGACAACTTCTCCAGGGCGCGGCGAGATTAGCTTGGCGGCGTAGAGGCCTTGTGGGCCATCGGGTCCCGCACCCGCAGCCGAGGTCCTGAGCAATTGCGGAGCGAAGGCGAACGCCACCGCAATCGATATGATAATTAATCGCTGTGTTTTCATTCTTTAGCGCACTCCCGTCGACGCCAGGTGTCAAGTTTTCTAATCTTACAATTTCGACAGCTACCGCTACTGCATTTCATGCGCGGTTGACTGGTTAGACGAGTCGTGTATCAGCAGACTCATAACGTCCCCATCGCTACAAGATAGCACGCAAACATTGCGGCGCAGAATCGGTCACAACATTCGCTCAAGTAAATCAACTCGGCGTTTCCGCAACAATCCGTAAGTGTCGAAAGGAAGCTCTAAACCCTTTTCCTTCCTTCCTCCTTCTGCATTCTGCCTTTTTTACAATCCCTCAACACTCAACACAACCGTAAAGGAGCGTGGCTCCCACGGAGCTTTAGCCCTCAACCTCTTCTGCCGACCTAGTCGCGTGAGGCGCGAGCGACGTAAAAAGCTCCGCTTACGTAGCAAGCCTTTCTTGACTCGCCGAAGCCTTGGCGAAGGTGGTTACGCGATCAGCATTTCAGATTTCAGTGTTTCAGCTTTTTACCCGTAAATGAAATGTCGAAAGTTTAAGGTGCGACGCGATTCGTTTGTCCGACACTAGAATTTTCGATCTACTCGAAGCAGTTCAAGACCGGTTTCAATGCGGGCGGCGACCCAACGCGCTGTCGCGGGCTTCCAACACAGGTCATTAACTAGATAAGATTCGATTTCCCATGTCCGTGTTTTTCCGCGATGTCGAAACAGATGGCATATGAAGCGATCAAGCATGTGTAGATCGCTAGGGTGGCTTACAGGGGTAGGACTATGAAGCCACGCTTCGAAAAATCCTCTACTTTCCTTACCGGGAATTATCTCTTTCAATGTTCTATTGGGTCCGATTATGGCGACGGTTCCCTGAAGTCCGCTCGCTTTAAGCCAGCCGCGAAACTCACAGACAAAGGCCAAGCCAACTGCGTTATATTGATCCAACGTTAGACTTGAGCATTCTTGTGGAATGATATTAGTGAGGCAAAAGGTGTTTGGATATTTGCGATCAATGTTCGCTAGGGCCACGAGGCAGCTCCTAAGCCCTTCTTTCCAACGCACATTACAAAACCCGCGTCGCTTCCGTGGTGGATTTGATAGTCTTCCGAATGCTCCTTCTTAAAGAGCCAGCCTTCTGTTTGATCAGCGAAGTCTTGAAGGACTTTATGAAGGCCTCCTTTTTGGACTTGGGCTAGGTGAATTTTGATTTCAACGTGTGCCTTCATTATATAAGAAAAAAAGACGGCCGAACCTATAGGCAACACTTATGAGTCGGATTGAATATAGCGGGGTCGTTGCACAATCGATTCAACCATTCGTGCCTGTAAGCACGCCAGTGGAGTCAATTCTAAGGGATCGTTGCGCCACGGGAGTAGCCGATTGTCGTATTCCAACAGTCAAAGAGTCTAGACTCGCCCCTATTGCTCTCCCACTTAGTGATCGGCAATGAGTATGCAACCGCACCCGTTTTTGCATGAACATGCCTCATGAGGCAATTTTGGTGCCGACTCGATGGGGAACGTGTTGCCATCTGCAGACCTACAAATGATGCACATATCCGGCAGACCCGAACCCAGGACTCGGATTTGAGCGATTCCGGCTCGCTTCATGTCCCGAAGCCTAATCTCACTGATAGCAGAAAATAATAACAACCTCGCTTCCAGACGCCAGTCACGATTATCGTTTGAGAACAACGCTGGCGGCCTATCTGTGCGCAAAAGATGCATCATCGAAGCAGCAACGCGCAGATGGAGAATCGTATCTTTATCCAGCGAGGAATTTCGATGAAGTTGCGTTGTGAAAATAAGTTCGAGAACAGCTCGATCGTGGCTGCAGTCGTAATTGCGCCAGTCTATACCAAGCCCACGAGGAAACACGCGCGACGCTTCAAAGGAGGCCACCAATCGACAGGCATCTTCTATTCGCCCATCAAGTAGCGCTGACAACGCGCTCTGCTTGCACCCCTCTTCAATCTCTTGCTCGGATTCCAGATACTTTTCAGTTATCAAGCGTCCCTTTTGCGTGCATATCAAATATTCCTTTCCGCAGAAGAGATTTCGTATCCCTATGGGTCACTTTCGAAAAGGCGGCTGGCGAGAACTTGTTTAGTTCCTGATTTTCCGAGACCTCTACCGATTGCGAGATCCTTTAGCTCTTTGGCAGATTTCGTTTGAAGCAAAGCGACCAAATCGTCGCTGCTATTCTCCAGCATTCCACGCTGTATAAATCGACTGATAACATCACTGGGCTCGGCGTCTAATGCTGCGCGCCAATTGTTGAGGCTGCGTAGGTCATTCGCTTCTCTAGGGAAATTAACAAATTGGCTCAGGAGAAATAATTCCGATCGCTTGGAAGGAAACTGAGATGAGTAGAGATAGAGGTCTGTCAATTCGGTAGCACTGCCTCCCCCGTTTGGCGGAAAAATCAGTGTTACGTGAGCTTGGCAGTGAGGACAAGAAACCTGTTCACCAACGCCGGCGGCTGAAAACTTAATCCGTCCGTCGCATTCGCCGCAATTGATCTCGAAGTCAGCTGCATTCACAAGAGAGTCACGTGAGATAATGCGAAGCGTGCCATTCTAATAATAGAAGCTGCCCGTTTTCTTGAGCACGCGGTGTAGCTCGACACAGCGCGGGCGCATATACTCGATATAAGCCTTGGTCGATTCGTGACGATCTTCGAAGCTGCGTTTTTCTTTCGTCTCGCCCCAAAAGACTTCGTAATTCCGATTCGAATTGAACGGCGGGTCTATATATATCAGATCGACGCAGCCGTCCGGTAGTTTGCGAAGCTGATCGAGATTGTCACCGCAATAGATGACGCGCGTGTCGATTACCGCGGAGGGTTTAGCGGGCATTTTTTCTAAGAACAATCAGAAAATAACGTGAAATGGAAAGGCGAATTAGCGCGCCATTGTCGCCTCTATACTGTCACCTAAACGGTTTCAGGAGAGGGCTCTAATGATCGGTTTCCATTCATTCTTAAAAGGTGACATATGTTCGATTGATCGGTGGTGTCGAAAGAAAGAATGTTGGCGAATATTTGCGCCTTTATATTCTTTTAAGATAGTCCCGGCCGGTATGACGTAAACGTCCGGTGGAATATCAGGCTGGTTTCCACGCAGATCGACGAAGCAAAAGATAAGCCGGTCGGATGCTTTCTCCACAGCTGCGTGCCCCAGCGGAAATTCTAAATGATGCGGGGCTTTCTTGTTGCCACGCCCGCGCGTGCGCTCAGCCCAGCCCGTTGTCTTAACTTGGATTGCAACAGTTCCACCGCCGTCGAGTGTGGAAGCTAAGAGATCAGTGGCGGGCGAACCGAGTCGAACCGGAGCGGCCAGATAGCCAAGACACGAGAGCTTATAGGCAACAAAATGTTCGCCCGCTGCTGCGACAAGGGTTTTGTTCATCTAGGGGTTTCTAACGAGAGTAGGCTTACGATTTTGAAAACATGCTCTGCGGCTCGCTATACCGCCGGGATACTGGAGGGATCTCATTTGGGGTTGATTTCGATAATCTGATAGAGCAACTCCCTCGCCCTCGTCCACAACTCGACATCTTGTGAGTTCATGTGATCGAGCGCTGTCTCAAGTAGCGCCACAGCCTTCGCTTTGTCGCCCATTGCGTAGTAGCATTCCCCTTCCATTATCCACGCGCGGTCGCGTTTTTTCTTTAGTTCATTGGCTAAATTCTCGAACTTTCCCAATTCGGATAGATTTACGCCGTGCGGTGGGACCGAGCCGCGCTGGTTATAGTATGGCTGAAGTCCTTCGGCTACGAGATTTGCCAGGAAGTTAACGTTGCGCGCGTATATGTCCAAAGCGTCAATAGCTTCTTGCGACTTTTGCGAGCGATATAACTCGAGAGCCTTCGTTTCTAGGGACTCCACCGAAGACTTAGTAGGGATACCGAGAGTTGCGATTTCCTTTTGCGTTGTCGTAAGATCGAAGGGATCCTCGTTTTTCTTCTTGTCTTCTCCACGAATCAGCGTGGTGAGAAAAAGTGGAGCTATCAGATATAGGGCCAGTTTCATGAGAGGGGCAAGAGTCGAATGAGAACCCCATTTTGATCGGTTTGGTTTGCGCGCGGTCACGCCAAATCCGGGAGGCATGGCAGAATGTTATCTGCGATTGAACGCGGGGCGCAAGGGAAAATCGGGTGATTGCGGAATGCCGAATTGGAGAGCGGTAGCAAATCGTGAAACTTTGAAGACTGACAATCCAAGAAGAAGTTAGCTGACAGTCGGAGTTTGGAACCGTTCAAGTTCGTGAAAGCGAGGGCGCTTTCACCAGGTCGCCGCGGCGACCGCTCCCGCAGGATTCATCGGCGCGACGGGCCGTCACGCCCTACCAATGGCTCCTGATTCGATCTGCCTTGCGCCGCTAATTGAATCTGCGTCAATCTGCGAAATCTGCGGATCGATCCCCTTGCGCAAATCAGGGCAGGCGGCATTTGGAACGCGGATTGCGAATTGCGGATTGCGGATTGCGGAATGGGCAAAGGGGAAAAGTCAGAGGCAATCGAGTTCGTGAAGGCGAGGGCGCCTTCACCAACACGCGAGGCGCGTATGCTCCCCAGAATGCGGACCGACTTTCGTCAGAAGTTCCAAATCCCTCGCCACGGCGAGTCCGTCCGATGGCGGACAAGCAAACTCCAAGGAAGCTCCAAACTACAAACAGGCTCTGCGAACTCTGTGTGCTCTGTGGTGAAGTTCCTTTCCTGATTTTGATGTTTTCGTCTCCCGACTCAAGGACCGCTACAACGCTCCTCCCTTGTCGCGATCCCAGCCTCCCCTCTACCCAACTCAGTCCGACTTCGTCGTGTTCTAGCGTCCTAATTCGTGGTTGCAGAGGCAACAGGCTGGAAGCCTATCTTCCATCTTCGGCGCGCTCGGTCCGAGCTCTCCACGGCGAGTCTTCGACCGGACTGGCATATTCGCATCCTACCAAAGAAATCGAAAGCTGAAATCCTGAAACGCTGAAAGGGTAACGAGGCGGCTAGACAGCCAAGCCATGAGGCCCGAGCCGGACTAACATTAATAGCGCCCTACGTCCCGATCTCTTTACGCAATCGCGCGCCGCCGGCGGAGAGCGATGACACTGAGAATACCGGCCCCCAGGAGAAGTGCGGCGTAGGTCGACGGTTCCGGGACCACCTGGAGGGAGGCGTTATCGACTGCGATCGCGCTATCGATGCTGGCGTTTGTAAGGGTGATGGTCTCTGAGCCAGAAGTGAGCGGGGTAAAGGAGAACATTACTGAGGTGAACGGAAAGGTGCCGCTGCCATAAGGACCGCCGACCGGGGCGGTATAGGTCTGGCTGCCATTGAAGACGCCTGAGAGCGTAATCATAAGCATCGGATCAGGGCCGCCGATAGCATCCGCGAAGTCGACGCCGAAAACATAGGTCACGCCTGCTTCAAAATTAGCGATGGTTTGCGAATCGCTTTCGAACATGCTGGCTGCGGAGAAACCGTTCAGACCGAGGAACTGGATTCCATCAGACGTGTTGCCGATGCCGTTGCCATTCGAAATGATAAAAACGCCGCTCGCATCGGAAGGGGTCCAGTTGTCGCCACCGCCGGGAGTGATGCTGCCGGCCGGAACGGTGGGCGATTCAAAACTGCCGTTGAGCAGAACGGGGTCGGCGGATGCGTAGCTGGCCGCGATTAATCCCACGGCGAGAGTGACGACGAAGGTAAGAGAAGTGTGTTTCATAAGGTGGGGTCCCAAATATTTGAATTAAAACGATTTACTCACTTGGAATGCAAGAAATCGGGAAATCAGTCAATCATAATTAATTTCGGTCGAAGTAGGTGGCGCCGTCCCGGCCGGTCAAGATGTGATGGATGGCTTTGCAAAGTACAAGGCAGAATGAAGAAATAAGAAGGCGCAGGTGCAGCACTTCCTTCGGCGCAGTCAGAACATCGGTAACACTTTTGGTTCAGAACATGGGTAACACTTGGTTGTTCATTGGTTACACATTTTGCTCTTCATTTGCAGGTTTTTTCGGGCGGATATCCGCCCGAAAAAAATTGCTCGCGGCCAGATCGATCTCTCCCAGCAACAAGCGGCCGAACCAAACTTCCAATCGGTCTTGGGCCAATGGTTTGAGGCCGACATTCCATCCCGCCAGCGCCGTACTGAGGAAGAAGAGTTGGTTATCAACTTTGATTGCTCCTTTGGCGCCTACTCGTCGAGCGCACATTTGTGGATAGTCCAATTCATCAGGCGTGCCTTCATATTTTCGCTCCGAAGAGCGATAGAGCTCAGCTGGACAACGCATCCCGAGCGCTTCATGCGGCCGCTCGTAATTAAAAGTTTGCCGCCACAAATCCAAGGCGGCTTGATCCGACTGGCCCAGCGCTTCAATCTCACGGCTAATGTCCAGGTGCATTCGCTCGTGGGCTCCATTGTCCTGAGGATGACCGGGCCGGCCCCGCTCCAAATCGATTCCCAAAGCAACCCACCAGGCCGAGAGTCGACTCAAGCCAAAGAGAGCTTGCACGCTGGCAAAAGGCGAACCGTTATCGCTGCGGATGGCTTGCGGTAAACCCTTGCCTGCAAAGAGATGCTCAAAACGACGGCGCACGCTCTGAGTGCACCCGCTATCCATGGCCTGCAGTTCCAAAATATAGCGACTATATTCGTCGCGCACCGTTAAGGGTTCACAGCGCCTGCCGCCCTTTCTCCACCAGCCTTTGAAGTCCACTGTCCATACTTGGTTGGGAGCACGACCTTCTCTTCCCGCACTCAGTCGCCCTGCCTGCGTGGCCTGGCGTCGACGCTCTCTTGTGGGTTAAGCCAGCTCGCTCCAGAATGCGCTTAAAGCTGCTCTCGCTGGCTACCTCTCCATGACGGCGCCGATAAAGTTCCCGGATCTTGCGCGGTCCCCAGCTTTCATGAGCCAGCTTCAAACGGATGATCTCGCAGACGCTCTCCTCGGCCAGCTGATCGGCATGGCTCTTCGGTCGACGCGATCGCTCTGCCATCCCCCTAATCCCGTCGCGCAAAAAGCGCTCCTTCCACTTATAACCCGTCTTGGTGCTAATCCCGTATTCCTGGCACAAAGCCCGGAAGTTCACCGAGCCAAGCGCCTTTAATCCAAACTCAATTCGCTCTTGCATAGGTTCACTCTTTTTCCAAGGCATGCAGTGGCTTTTACACCACCGCAGCCCCTAAAAGTGTTACCTATGTATTGAACCTATTGTGTTACCTATGTTCTGAACCTGCACCGAGTTTGAACAAATTTACAAACAGGCTTAAGGAACAAGCATGGTCACGATCGACGAAATCGAAGGGACAAACATTCTCGAGTTCGCGATCAACGGAAAAGTCAGCGCCGAAGAATTCGATGGCATCGTCAAAAAGGCAGAGTCGATGATTTCGAAGCACGGCAAGATCCGTGTCCTGGAGCAGATCGTCGCGTTTGGCGGCATGCCGATCGCAAAATATTGGGAAGACATTCGCTTCGGCTTTCGTCACCTCAAGGATATAACGAAGTTGGCCATCGTCACTGATAAGGAATGGATCGAGACGATCTCGAAATTATTTACAGGTTTGTATTCTGGAGAAGTTCGTTTCTTCGAGCTTGCCCAGTTGGACCAGGCTCGCCTCTGGCTGCAAGAAGCGTCGACGAAACAGATTTGAAGGTGAAGGCCTGACGATTGCGTGATTTGACCCCATCCATGTTCGCACCCTCGGCGACCTCCGGCTCCGCCTACTTCACGCCGTCGGGCTTTTGCACGTTGGAGTAATCCACCCGAATGGTGATGGTCTGATTCTCTTCGGGCTGAGTGACGATTTCCTTGAGAACGAGGGCG
>CAVWVT010000016.1:0-18347 GCA_963758535.1 uncultured Verrucomicrobiae bacterium
CTGGTCACAATCGGGCTCGAAGTTCACGTGCAGCTCAAGACGCGCTCAAAAATGTTTTGCGGCTGCCCCGTGGAATTCGGCGCGGAGCCGAACACGCACACCTGTCCGACCTGTCTCGGGTTACCTGGCGCATTGCCGGTGATGAACCACGAAGCCGTGCGCATGACGGTTCTCACGGGTCTCATGCTCGGTTGCGACATTGCGCCGATCAGCAAGTTCGATCGGAAAAACTATTTCTATCCGGACATGCCGAAGAATTATCAGATTTCGCAATACGATTTGCCGTTTTGCACGAATGGCAGCGTGCCGTTGCACGATCTCGCTTATCCGAAGGACGCGCAGAAAAATATCGCGACACCCGACAAGGAAGTTCATCTCGTGCGCATTCATCTCGAGGAAGACGTGGCGAAAAGTTTCCACTTCGAAAACTCGACCGGGATCGATTTCAATCGGGCCGGGACGCCGTTGATGGAGATCGTGACGCGAGCCGGAAATCAATTCGCCGGAAGAAGCTTTTGCGTTCCTGACCGCACTAAAACAAATCCTCATTTACGGCGCAGTAAGCGACGCGGACATGGAAAAAGGTCAGCTGCGTTGCGACTGCAATGTCTCCGTGCGGCCAGAGTCGCAGACAGGAATTCGGAGCGAAGATCGAGATCAAAAACATGAACTCGATCAGCGGTGTGCGACGCGCGCTGACATACGAGATTGCGCGACAGATCGAAGCGCTGAAGCGCCGGCGAAAAGTTGGAACAGGAAACACGCGGTTGGGATGATGCGAGCGGTGAAACGTTTCTCATGCGCTCGAAAGAATCTGCGCATGATTACCGCTACTTTCCCGATCCGGATTTGGTACCAGTGAAAAGCGAAGCGCTTCTGGAAGAAGTACGCAGCCGTATTCCGGAGCTGCCCAGAGCCAAACGCGCGCGTTTCGTCGAAGAATATGCGGTGAGTCCCTACGACGCCGGAGTTTTGGCGGACGATCTGGAACTCGCGCATTACTTCGAAAAGGCAGCGAGCGGTGCACGCAAACCAAAGAGCATCGCGAACTGGATTTTGAATGATTTGCAGAGCGCATTAAGCGCGAGCGATAGAACGATCAGCGAATGTCCGATTCCGCCCGCGGCGTTGGATGAGCTGGTCAACCTGATCGACAGCGGAAAAATCAGCGGCAAACAAGGAAAGGAAGTTTTCGCCGAGATGTTTGCCAGCGGGAAAGGAGCGAGCGCAATTGTTCAAGAGAAAGGCATCGAGCAACTGAGCGATACGAGCGCGATCGAAGCGTTGTGCGATCAGGTGATTGCCGCAAATCCGAAACCGGTGGCCGATTTCAAAGCAGGAAATCTCGCGTCGCTCAATTTTCTGAAGGGACAGGTGATGAAGTTGTCCAAAGGAAAAGCGAATCCCGGTTTGGCTGGAGAAATTCTCGAGCGGAAACTAAAGTAGCGCCGGCCTCCGGCTTGCGTCTGACCATTCACACGCTGGACGCTTACCCCACTCTTATGAAAATCCTTATCGCTCCGGATAAATTCAAGGGCTCGTTAGGGGCGCGAGAGGTCGCGGCGAATATCGAGGTCGGTTTACGCGAGGCTTTGCCAAATGCGCAAATTCGGATTGCGCCCGTAGCGGATGGCGGCGAAGGCACGGCCCGGGTCATTGCGGAAGCAATTAACGCCGACTGGATAGAGTGCAATGCACATGACTCGTTAGGGAGAGAAATCACGGCGCATTATGCGTGGTCCGATGCCGAGCAGCTCGCGATCATGGAAATGAGCGAAGCAGCCGGATTGCGCCTGTTAACGAAAGAGCAACGCGATCCCGCCCGCGCATCGACATTCGGCGTGGGGGAAATGTTATTGGACGCGACGAAGCACGGCGCCAAACAAATCATTATCGGTCTCGGCGGCAGTGCCACGAACGATGGAGGATTGGGCGTCGCTCGGGCGCTCGATTACCGTTTCTATGACGCTCGCGACAACGAACTGCGCCTCGACATGCCAGATTTGATTCGGCTAACACGAATCGTCGCGCCCAAGAGCGTGACGCTGGCGCCAATCACAATCGCCGCCGATGTGACCAATCCTCTCCTGGGAGAAAACGGAGCGTCGCTCGTGTTTGGCCGGCAGAAAGGCGCCAGCCCAACTCAAGCCCGGTTACTTGAACAAGCGCTCACGAAACTGGCGGACATCGTGAAGGAGGACTTGAAATGCGATTTCCGTGACGAACCGGGTGCGGGCGCAGCCGGAGGACTGGGCTTTGGTCTCATGACATTCTGCGGGGCAACGATGCGATCGGGCTTCGAGGTTGTAGCCGAGAAAATTCAGTTGGAGCAAATGATTCAAAACGTTGATGTCGTCGTGACGGGAGAAGGAAGCCTTGATTTTCAAACGCTCGAAGGGAAAGCGCCCGCTGGTGTGGCGCGCATGGCGTGCAAACTCGGCAAGCGTGTCTTTGCGATTGCGGGATGGTCGAGTGGCGACGCGCGGGTTGAAGGTTCGTTCGAGGAAGCTTTTTCGCTGATGCGCGACTCGATGACCGAAGACGAAAGCATCAAACGCGCTCCGGAGCTGCTGCGCCAGCGGGCGCGTGAGCTGGCGGCTATGTTGTAGCGCAGAAGGAAAACAACTGCGTCGTAACACGGCTCGCGGCCAGACGTTTTGAAATTTCGGCTTTTCACCGAAATTACCTTCTTCATGGAGCCAGGCCCGAGGGATACAATCACGCCATTCGTTTTCTCTGACCCGGGCGGCAAGCGCTGGCCCCGGCTGCGTCTGACGTTGCTTCTCAGCGCGATCGTCATTTTCATCGCGACCGTGCTGTTCGTGCAGACACTTTTTGTCGCGCCGCAATTGCAGGTGCCGTTTTCACTGCGGCAATTGAAAGGTCAGTTGAAATCGTTGCAGAAAAAAAATCCGGCCGGGCAAACGACTCCGGTCGACAAACCGCTTTGGAAAAAATTTGGACTGGCACGCCATGCGATAAAGAAACCCGCTACGCCATTGCCGCCGCCGGCACATCCGCGAAAGAAGTTCGCAAACAACGAAGTGCGCCTCGCCTTTTATACGAATGGCGATGCTTACAGTTATGCGTCGCTCGAGCAGCACGCATGCAGAGTTGACGCACGTCTGCCCGGAATGGATGTCGCTCGTCGATGGCCTCGGCAACGTGCAAGTCGACGCGGATAATCGGCTGCCGAAACTCGCGGCGAGCAAAAGTCTCGCTCTCATGCCGCTGCTGACGAATCTGGTCGGCGATAAATGGCTACCCGAAGCGGTGGAAAATCTCGCGCACGGTCCAGCCGCGCGACAGGACCGGTTCGTGCAAAGAGTTCTGAGTATTTTGCGCGAAGCGAAAGCGGCCGGTGTGGTGGTCGACTGGGAACAGGTCGATCCGATCTATAGGAAAGACATCACGGCGCTGTTGGACAAATTCGCCGACGCGTTACACGACGACGACAAGGAACTCTGGCTTTGCGTGCAGCCGGGACAGGAACTCGACTACATCGATTTCAATGAGTTGTCGGATAATATCGATCGCTTTGTCGCGATGCTGTTCGATGAAACGTCCGATGTCGACACGCCCGGTCCGCTTGGTTCGCGCCGCTGGTTCGAAGGCTGGCTAAACGTCCTGCTGGAGGACGCGGATCCAAAACAATGGATCATCGCTCTCGGGAGTTACGGTTACGACTGGACCGAAGGGACGCCGAAAGCGGAATTGATCAGTTTCCCCGAAGCGATGAGTCGCGCGAGTTACGCGGACATCACGACCGTGGCCGAGACCGAGCCGGATTACAATCCGCTCTTCTATTATGAGGACGCGGACAAGTCGCACACTGTTTCGTTCCTCGACGTCGTAACTTTTTTGAATCAACTCCGCGCTGTCCGCGAAAAGAAAGCCGGAGGTTTTGCGCTTTACCGGTTAGGCACGGAGGACACCGCGCTTTGGGACACGCTGAATCTTCCCGCAAATTTTTACGCCAACGCGAAAGCACGACGGCCGCTCGAAGTTTTAACGGGAACGGAAACCATCACCGATGTCGGCGAAGGCGAGATCGTCTCGGTCGATGAAAGCCGATCCGACGGTCTGCGTCGCGTAGCCGTCGACGAAGACGGTTATCTGACCGCGACTTACGAAAAATTTCCCGAATTCCCGACGCTTTATCATCAGGGCGCCGGTAACGCGCACCAGGTCGCGATCACATTTGATGACGGACCGGATCCGGAGTGGACGCCGAAAATTCTCGACATTCTAAAAGCGAACAATGTCAAAGCAGCGTTCTTCCTCGTTGGGGTAAATGCGGAGCAGTATCCGGGACTCGTTAGGCGAATTGTTGCCGAAGGCCACGAAATCGGCAATCACACCTATTACCACCCGAACCTCGCGCTTTGCTGGCCGGAACACATTCGCGTGGAGTTGAACGCGACGCAGTTGCTGATCGAGACGATTACCGGCCGCACGACAACGCTTTTCCGTCCTCCGTACGCGGCGGATACGAGCCCATCGCGCCTGAGCGAATTGATGCCTCTGCAAATCGCGCAGGACCTTGGTTATCTCAATGTGCTGGAAAATATCGATCCGCAGGACTGGGCGAAACCTGGCGCCGATTTGATTTTGCAACGCGTAAAACAGCAACGGCGCGATGGCAGTATCATTCTGCTGCACGACGCCGGCGGCGACCGCTCGCAAACGGTGGCCGCGCTCCCACGCATTCTCGATTACCTGCACACGCGCGGCGACACGGTCGTTTCCTTGAGCACGCTCATGGGCACGACGCGCGACAAGGTGATGCCGCCCGCCGCGGCGGGCGAGCATTCGCTCACGCGCATTGTCAGCACGACCGGCTTTCGCGTTTATCATGGCGTCGAAGAATTTCTTTGGGCGTTCATGATTGTCGCGACCGCCCTCGTGGTGATTCGATCGCTCACCGTGATCTGGCTGGCATCGCGTTTTCGTCGCGCGCCCGCTGCAAATTTTTCCGAGTCACTCAGCGTTGTCATCGCCGCTTATAACGAGGAAAAGGTGATCGCCGGCACGTTGCGTTCGCTGCTCGACACGGATTACGAAGGCGAACTTGAAGTTGTCGTCATCGATGACGGTTCGCGGGAGGAGACCGCGAACGAAGTGCAATCCATCGCGGCAGAAGACAAGCGCGTTCATTTGTTGCGTCAGGAAAATCACGGCAAAGCGAAAGCACTCCAGCGCGCACTGGTGGCGGCGCAAAACGGAATCGTTGTCTTTGTCGACGCCGATACGCATTTTCAGCGCGACACTTTGCGCAAGTTAGTCGAACCATTCGCCGACGAAAAAATCGGCGCGGTTTCCGGTCACGCCAAAGTCGGCAATCTGCGCAGCTTTATCGCAAAATGTCAGGCGCTGGAATACGTAGTGGGCTTCAATCTCGATCGGCGCGCTTACACATTGTGGAATTGCATTACCGTCGTGCCGGGAGCGATCAGCGCCATTCGCAAATCCGCAATCGACGACGCAGGCGGTTTAAGCCTCGACACACTCGCGGAAGACACTGATCTGACTTTGGCGCTGCACAAGCGCGGCCAGCGCATCGTGTATGTGCCGGGTGCCATCGCATGGACCGAAGCGCCGGAAACAGTGCGAACTCTGGCGCGCCAGAGATTTCGCTGGGCGTATGGCACGCTGCAATGTCTGTGGAAACATCGCGATATGGTTTTCAACTGGAAGTATCGCGCGCTGGGTTGGTTCAGCCTGCCAAGCGTTTGGTTTTTCCAAATCGTTCTCGTCGCCATCACGCCGATGGTGGACTTGTTCCTGCTGGCATCGCTTCCCTTCGGCGCGTGGCGCGCGGTGTTGCCTTTCGTTATCGTCTTTCTCTCGATGGATGTGATTCTCGCGACGCTCGCGTGTATTCTCGAACGCGAATCCGTCTGGCGCGCCTGGCGAATTTTACCGATGCGACTGATCTATCGTCCGATGTTGAGCTACGTGATTTGGAAAGCAATTTTCCGCGCGCTCAAAGGCGTCTTGGTCAGTTGGGGAAAACTCGAACGCACTGCGAGCGTTCCCGTTCGCGCCTAACGAGTCGGCAAGCCGGCCAGGAATTATTTCTTGGGGCGAATGGAGCCTGCGCCGGCTACGCTCTTCTTGATCGTTTTCGGATTTCCGCTGTAACGAATGTCGCCCGCGCCTTTGATCGACGCGCTCAACGATTCCGTCGCAGTTACTTTCGCATCAGCTGCGCCCATGAGCGAAATCTCAACATCCTTCGCCTGCAACGCTTCTGCGTTCAGATCCCCCGCTCCGCGCAACCGCGCGGTCAGATTATCCGTTGTGCCAGTCCAGAATCACATCGGACGCACCATCCGATTCGATAAAAAAGTTGGGAGGCGACAATTTGCTCGCTCTGAAATCCGTCGCGCCACGCAAGCGTGCACCAGTCAGCGCCTGGCTTGAGATCATGACCTTAACCCCATGCGTCGGGCGCATTCGCTCATTGGTTCGGATGCTAAGCTTTCCGTCGGTCACCTTCGCAGTGATATGGTCGATCAGGTTTCCATCTGTCGTAATGCTCAAAGCCGCCGCACCGGGCGACCATTCTATCTTATAAGCGCCACTGGCATCGACGAGTGAAAAATCCGTCGTAGGCCGGCTTTCCGTCGTAATGATACCGTTGCCATGTTTGCCCACCCAGTCGCACGCGGGCAAAAGCAGCGCAGCAAGAAGCGCCGAAATGGCTAACCTGGGGAATAGTGGAGTTCGTGGATTCATTTGTTGATGAGATGCAGCTGATAAGGCAATTGGATTCATAAATTTTCCTTTCGGTCTTAAGTTGCTGGAACAACCACGCATGCGCATTTCCAAAACCGCGGGCCTCTTAGTTGCCATCGCGCTGGGTTGCGTTTCCTGCAAACGAAACGTTCCGCCGCCGGCGCCAGATCCGAATGCCCCGGTGGAGGTCGTTATTCCCGAACATGGCGCGTACATCGGCGCGTTTATGGATTTCGGCGACACCGAAGACGACGTCACTCTGGAAGGCATCGAGGAATTCGAAACGATGGTCGGCAAACATCACGCGATCATCGCGTCGTCCAGTTATTGGGGTGAGCAAAGTTTTCCGACCGCCAACTTAAACGTGATCTGGCGCCACGGTTCGCTTCCCCTCCTCTTCTGGTCGCCATGGGATCAGCCGTACGAACAAAATCGCGGGCCGGACAGATTTGGCCTCAACCAGATTATTGCCGGCAAATGGGACAATTACATCGACCGTTGGGGCGACGCGGCGCGCGAATTCGGAAAACCGATGATCGTCGTCTTCGGCGTGGAGATGAATGGTGATTGGTTTCCCTGGTCCGGCACCTACTACGGAGGAGCCAAACCGATTCCAGGAAAGCCTAACGAGTGGGAAGGACCGGAGAATTTCAAGAAAGCGTATCGCCATGTCGTCGATCGCGTGCGTGCGCGCGGCGCTTCAAATATCAAGTGGATGCTGCACACCAACAATTATTCCTACCCGATGGAAACCTGGAACTTTGTCGCCGCCTATTATCCCGGGCCGGAGTATGTCGATTGGTTTGGCCTGAGTGTTTATGGTCAGCAATTCAAGGACGAACCGTGGGCCAATATTCGTTCGCTCGTCGACTGGCCCTACCAGGAAATGTCGCAGCTCGATCCGAACAAACCGATCATGATAGCGGAATGGGCAACGGGCGAATTCCCGCACGCCGGCAATAAAGGCGAATGGATCAAGGACGGTCTCGACAACTTCCGCACGCGCTATCCGCGCATCAAAGCGGCGGTTTACTGGCACGAGCGCTGGCAAAACGAAGACCAGAGTTACAGCAACCTGCACATCAACTCCTCGGTCGACTCGCTCAACGCCTATCGCGAAGGCATCGCGAATCCTTATTGGTTAGGCAATTTGATCTTGCGGGTAATTAAACAAAGTCATCCCGAGCGCAGCGAGGGACCTCGCAAGTAATCCTGGGATCTCATGCGACGGCGCTATTCGCTGGCTCTGGAAAAGAGAAGCAGATTCGATTGTAATCACGCGGCGGCGTGCATGCCGCTCGACAAAACGTGACTCAATTTGAGCAACAGGTTGCGACTGGTGTAGGGCTTGGTCAGGCAGCCATCCACGCCAAGCGCGGTGATTTCGGCGGCGTGGGATTCGTCAGCACGGCCGGTGGAGACGATAATTTTGAGGCCAGGCTCAATCCGGCGCAGCGTGGTCGACGAGCATCAATCCATCCATCCCGGGCATGGCGAGATCGGTTACCACGACGGCGATGTGGCCCATTTGGCGGGCAAAAATGGCGAGCGCGGTAGGGCCGTCTTCGGCCAGGAGTACTTTGTAACCGTGACTCGTTAGGATAACTTCGGCCACCTCGCGGATGCTGGGTTCGTCATCGATCAACAGAATCGTCTGTCCGTTGCCCCGAGGAACCATTGCGTCCACTTGGAGGAGCGGCGGCAGCTGTCGAAGTGCGGCTTTGGCAGGCAGGAAGATTTTGAAACTGGTGCGACCCGGCTCGCTGTGAGACATCGAAGAAACCGCCGTAGCTCTTGACGATGCCGGCAACGGTGGAAAGCCCGAGGCCGGTGCCCTGGCCGAGGCTTTTGGTGGTGAAGAACGGGTCGAAGATTTTACCCATGACCTCCTTTGGGATGCCGGTGCCGGTGTCGATAACTTCCAGCATGACGTGGGGTCCCGCGGTCGCACCCGGGGTTCGTGCTGGCGTAGCGCTCGTCAACGTCGAAATTCTCCGCGCCAAGGCATAACTCGCCGCCGTTTGGCATGGCGTCGCGCGCGTTGATGCAAAGATTAAGAAGCATTTGATGGAGCTGGGTGGGGTCGGCTTCGAGGGAGACGGATGTTTTCTTCGTAGATGGTGCGCAGGGCGATCGATTTCGGGAAGGTCTGGCCCGCGATTTTTGCATACTTCTTCGAGGAGGAAAATCGGTTGCAGAAGAATGCGATCGCCGCCATCTGCGCCCCGGGCAAAAGTGAGCACTTGCTTGATGATGTCGGCCCCGCGATGGGCACTCGATTCGACGATATCGAGGAATCTTTCCCGCTCGGCGGAATCTATGTTACCGCGCAAAACGGGAGCGGCCATCATGATTGGGACCAGAATGTTGTTGAGATCGTGGGCGACGCCGCTGGCGAGAGTGCCGATACTCTCGAGCCGTTGCGCGCGGAAGAATTGTTCCTCGATCTTTTTCTGCTCGGTCATGTCGGTGGCAATGATGAGCTTGGATTTTGGTTTACCATGCTCATCGCGGACGAGGGTCCACCGGCTGCGGACGACAACGAGCACGCCTTGTTTGGTAAAGTGACGGCATTCACCCGACCAGGCGCCAGTCTCGAGCAAGGTACGCTCCGCGAGCATCTTGACCGGCTCGTCATAACAAAGGAAGTCGCCGCTCAATCGCCCACGCGCCTCCTCGGCGGTCCAGCCATAGAGGACCTCGGCTCCGTGATTCCAAAACTCGATGCGATCATTCATATCGCGCACGATGATGGCGTCTTGGGCAAGGTTGAGAAGATCGGCCTGCTCCAGTAGTTTCTGCTCGGCCTGCAGGAGGCTGGTCAGGTCGGCGAAGGAGCCGACCATTCGAGTCGGTTTGCCGGCGGCGTCGAGGACAGCGCGCCCGCGGCGGAGGAAGTGCCCGTAACTGCCGTCCCCACGCAAAATGCGGATGTGCGCTTCGTAGCGGGCGCCGCTGGTCATTTGCTCGCGGACCGTTTTTTGGAAGGTCGCGCGATCGTCCGGATGAAGCAGCGCCGTGAAAGAGTCGAGAGTGGGGGTAAAAGAACGCCGATCGAGAAGGAACATTTCGTACACGCGATCCGACCAAGTCAAGTGCATCGGCGAGGAAGTCGTACTCCCAGATACCGTCGTTGGAGGCGGCGATGACGAGGCGGAGGTATTCCTCGCTCTCGCGCAGGACCAGCTCGGCGCGCGTGCGCTTAGTAATGTCCTGTGCGCTCCCTTCGTAGTAGAGCGCATTGCCGGCGTCGTCGCGGACGAGGCGGACGTTCTCGGAAAGCCAGATCGTGCTCCCGTCTTTGCGCTTCACTTCGAATTCGAAGTCGTTGACCGCGCCATTCTTCTCGAGCAGGCGCTTGAACTCCTGCCGCTTCGCCGGCTCGGCGTAACTCTGTTGCTTGATATCGTTGCGTTCGCGGATCAATTCTTCAGGGCTGGCGAAGCCCAGCATGCGCGCAAACGCGGGATTGGCCGAAATGAAGACTCCGTCAGGCGTGCTCTGGAAGATTCCTTCCAAGGCGTTGTCGAAAATGGAGCGGTATTTTTCCTCCGCCTCGCGCAATTGCTTCTCCGCGGTCTTGCGCTCGGTGTTGTCCCGCACGATCACCTGGACCGCTGGTTTTCCTTCATAAAGGAACGAGATTACTCTCGATTCTACCTCAACGGTTGAGCCATCGAGCCGCAGAAACCGGCGTTCTGCCGCCGGAGGTTGCATTCCTGCGGCGACCTCTCTTGAGCGGCGGGCGACCTCGGCGTGTTCGTCCGGATGCAAGATCTTGGATACGCTTCGGCCGATGAGCTGCCCGGGGCGATCGGCGCCCAGCAGTTTCAACGGTCGCCGGATTAACGAAAACGATCTTCTCATCACAAACGACAAGGATTGAATCGGGAGAATGTTCGACCAGAAGCCGGTAACGCGCTTCGCCTTCCCGCAGGGCTTGTTCCGCGCGCTCGTGCTCATCCACCTCAGTCTGCAAACTTTTCTTGTCCTGTCTGAGCGTGCCCACGATTCTCAAGACCGCGGCGCCGGTTCCGAGCGCGATGACGATCGCGAGGCCGATGAGGACGTCGCCGGCAACTCTGGTCTGTTGGATCCGACCGGTGGTGGTCGCAGCAATCCCGCGCCCTTCCGCGTCCTCGAATCCGACCAACTCATCCAACGCCGTTTGATATCGATCGTAAGCGGGGACTTGTGTTGTGAGGGCGAAAGCCGTGGCTTCGGCGTTCCGTTGCCCATGAATCAATGCGAGCAGTTGCCCGGTACATTCGGAATAGGCTCTCTGTGCTTCAAGCACTTGGGCGTAAAGGCGCTCCTCTGCCTTCACATCAACTCTTCGTCCGTATTCCGTTAGGTCCCTCGCGTTCGTTTCCTCCAGTCGGGCGATGGCGGGTTCATGGCGCTCCATCTCTTCGGGATTCGCCGCCGCCACTTGCCGAAAAACCTCGGCTTGCTGCAAACCCAGGTTCTTGGCGACACGGCGAAGAACCGCGGTTTCGCTCACATAGGAAGAGCGCTCCGCAGCGTTGAGGGTTTCAATGGAACGAAGGTTGAAGAAGAAGACGCTGCCGATCGCAATGAGAATTGCGCAGAGCAATCCAAAGTAGAGGACAAGTTTAATTGAGAGAGGAAATGCCCTGCTGGGTGGGCGGTTCGCCGGCGTCATTAGATAGCTCAACCCGGACTTTTGCGCATATGCCGCGCCATTCTTCAAAGAAACACGGGTTGCGCGGAGAAATCGCGACCGCGAAGGTATCGCGAATCCGTATTGGTTAGGCAATTTGATCTTGCGGGTAATTAAACAAAGTCATCCCGAGCGCAGCGAGGGACCTCGCAAGTAATCCTGGATCTAATGCGACGGCGCTATTCGCTGCGCAGCGCGACCATCGGATCGACGCGCGCGGCGCGATACGCGGGCAGCCAGCACGCGAGCAAAGCCACCGCGGCGAGCAGAAATGCAACGGTGACAAACGTGAGCGGATCGACTGCGCTGACTCCGTAAAGAATGCTTTGCAGCAATCGCGTTCCGCCAAACGCGAGTGCGAGGCCGATGGCAGAACCAATGAGCGCCAGCTTCATTCCCTGGCGCAGAATCAGCCAGCCGACGCTGCGCGATTGCGCGCCAAGCGCCATGCGCAAACCAATCTCACGCGTTCGTCCTGCAACCATGTACGACATCACGCCGTAAATTCCGACGGCGGCGAGCACAAGCGCAAGCACACCGAAACTTCCGAGCGCTCCCGCGGCGATCTTCGCCGGAAAGAGCGGGATGTTCATGTGCTCGGTCAAAGTTTTCGCATCATAAAGCGGCAAAGTCGGATCGAGCTGTTGCAGCTCGCGACGAATGGCCGCAAGCACAGTGTGCGGATCGCCCTCGGTGCGCGCCACCAGAACGGAATTGGAATCGAAATAACGTTGCGGCCGAAACATCACCGCCTTCGGTTCTTCGCCTAACGTGTTGTACTTTCCATCCGGGACGACGCCGACGATTTGCCAAAATGGATCTTTAGGTCCGGTTGAATTGTAGCGTTTGCCAATCGCCTCTTTTCCTGGAAAAAATCGGCGCGCAAAAGTTTCGTTAACGATGGCGAAGCGCGAATCCTTCTTGTTTTCGGTCGGGAGAAAATCGCGTCCACGCAGCGGGATTCCCATCGTTTCGAAATATTTTGGGCTGACGGAATAGGGAATGGCTGAGCGCAAATTGCTCCTGTTCGTCGCCGGCTGCCCTTCGATGTAAACGCTCGTCGAACTGTAATCCAAACTGAGCGGCAACACGTCGATGAAAGCGACGGAACGCACGCCCGGAAGCGCCCGCACGCGTTCGAGCGCGCGCTGGTGGAAGGCGCGACCCTTTGGCATCGTCGTAACCTTGCAGGCCAAGATCGAACGAAATAGCGACGGCGTTTTGCGGATTGAATCCGGGCCGCATGCGTTGCGCCGCTTGCAAACTGCGCACGATCAGGCCCGAGCTCACGAGCAGCACCAGGGATATGGCAATTTGCGCGATGACGAGCGAGTTACGCAAACGCGACCGCCGGAATCCGGCCATCGAGCTCTCATCTTTCAAAGCTGGAACTAATGCCGGCTTCGATGATTGCAACGCCGGCAACAGACTAAACAGAACTCCGGTGATGAGCGAGATCACGAGCGCGAAGATGAGCACGCGCCAATCGATGCGCAGATCGAACAAGAGCGCGATGTCCGTCGGCAGTTTGATCGCGGCAACAAAGTGATTGATCCAGACAGCAAGGAGCAATCCGACCACGCCGCCGGTGACGGATAGAAGCACGCTTTCGGTCAGCAATTGCCTAACGAGTCGTGCGCGGCTGGCACCGACAGCAAGACGAATCCCGATTTCCTTGCGTCGCTCCGTCGCGCGCGCGAGCAGGAGATTGGCCAGATTCACACACGCGAGCAGCAAGACGAGCGCACCAACCACCGCGAGCACGCCGGACAAAGCGAAAATGGAATTGCGAATGTCGGGAATAAATAGCCCCGGCGGCATGAGGCGGACACCGCGTCCCGCATTTTCCGTCGGATGCTCTTTCGCCATTTGCAATGTGATGCCTTCGAGCTCGGCTTTCGCCTGCGCGACCGTCACGCCCGCTTTGAGACGGCCGACGACAAAAAAGTTGTCGCTGTCGCGCGCGTCGAGCCAGGTGCTGCCGGGTTCGATTTCTTTCGTCATCATAATCGGCGCCCAAAATTCCGAAGCGTACGCGACTTCCGTTCCGACAAAACCTTCCGGCGCGACACCGACGATGGTGAACGTGTGATTATTGAGCAAAACGGTCCGGCCGATGATCGACGGATCGCTCCCAAAGCGTTTCTTCCAGCACGCGTTGCTCAGGACGACGACAGGATGCGAATCTGGTGTCTGATCTTCCTCCGGCAGAAACGCGCGACCCAGCACCGGCTTTACGCCCAGGACATCAAAGTAATTTCCCGAAACGGTATAACCCCACGCACGCTCGTTGACGCCATTGTGGCTCAGGCTCGCGACTACGAAACGATACGCGAGCAGTCCGTCGAAAGAACGGCTGCGCTCGCGGTAATCTTTGTAATTAGGAAACGATTGCAGCGTGAAATCCGTGCCGTTCGGCCGCGTGCCATCGACGGCGATCAGTCTTGATGGTTCGCGCACCGGCAATGGCCGCAGTAAAACGGTATCGACCAGACTAAAGATCGCGGTGTTCGCGCCAATGCCGAGTGCCATCGAGATGATGGCGAGCGCTGTAAAGATCGGGCGTTTGAGAAGCTGGCGTAAACCGAAGCGGATATCCTGCAGCAATGTTTCCATGATCGCGACCTCCGAAGTGAGATGCACTCGGCGCGCGATTCGGATTCAAATTTTTCCTGGAGGGACACGCTGTCGTGTCCCCAATATGGGCGCCGACAGCGCGGCGCCCTCCATCAGAAGAGCGGACTAAGAAAGTCGCGGCGAAATGCAGCGAGAAGATTCGTGTAACGCGTTCGGCAATCCTCAAAATAGTCACGCCATCGCAGCATCAGCCCCGTATTTTTCTCGTGAAACGCGCGATCGCAAATCTCCGCCGCGTTATCCACTTCGTTGATGCATTCATCCAATTCCAGTTTGCGTCGCAGCATTTGTTTATCGATTTGCCGCGCCGAGCCGAGTCCCAGATTTAACGCCGCGCCCATTGCGCGATAGAACGCGCCAATGAAAATCTGATGGCCGTGGTCGCATTCGCAAAAGTATTTGTGCCAGCGCGAAATCAGCGGGGCATTCTTATCGCTTAAGGCGCGCAAGCTTTCGACATGCGCGCGTTTCACTTCCACCGCCGCCTCATCCACCTGCAAGCGCAACTGCAGCATCGCCGGATGCCGCATGAGAAATTCATTCAGATTGACGGGCGTCATTCGCTGGACAGACGAACGTAGAACACGCTCGGCCCGTCAATACCTTCGCATGCCACGGATGCGCCGATCCCCTAAAAAAGGCACCATGGAATCCACCGGGGAAGCCGCTGCGTGGCGCGAACATAGCTTCAAAACGAGCTATGTCTCCAACTCGCAGAGTTCGTTTCGCGCAGAATAGGTTTTTCTCAGTTCTGTTAACGGCGGCGAGACGTAAGAATGGCAAAGGGGCAGTTCTTTTGGCGTCTATTGTCGGGCTATTGCTTGGAAGCATGGCGACGGCGCGCGGGCAATCGGCGATCGACGGTTTCGACCCGAATGCAGACAAGGAGGGCATAGTGTTCACTGCCGTTGTCCAGCCAGACGGCAAGATTCTCATTGGCGGCACCTTTAGAATGCTCTCGCCCAACGGCGGCCTGACGGTGATGCGAAACTCCATTGCCCGGTTGAACCCCGACGGCACGCTCGACACCGCTTTCAATCCGAACGCGAACGGGCCGGTTTATTCAATAGCGGTGCAGGCCGACGGCAAGATTCTGGCGGGTGGCGATTTCACCATCATCGGCGGACAGAAGCGAAACAGAATCGCTCGACTCGATGCCACCACCGGCCTGGCAGATTCCTTCGACCCGAATGCGAATGATACTGTGAGTGCAATCGCGGTGCAGACGGATGGCAAAATTCTCGTGGGCGGCCATTTTAATGGAGCGAACAGCATCGGCGGAACGGGCCGCAATTTCTTTGCCCGTCTCGATCCCGCGACCGGTTTGGCCGACGAGTTCAATCCGAAAGCGAACGGTTTTGTCCTCGCGATCACGCTGCAACCAAACGGCAAGATTCTCGTCGGCGGCGCATTCCATGGAGATCACGGCATCGGCGGTAAAGTACGTAGCTACATCGCCCGCCTCGATCCTACGACCGGCGGTTCGGCTGATGCATTCGACCCGAGTGCCGACAACGATGTGCTTGCAATCGCACTGCAAGCGGACGGCAAAGTTTTAGCGGGCGGCTCTTTCACCAGCATCGGCGGGCAGACGCGCAATCACATCGCCCGGCTCGACGCCACAACGGGCTCCGCTGATTCGTTCGACGCCAACGCCACTGCAGATGTCCGATCAATCGCGGTGCAGGCGGACGGCGAAATTGTAGTGGGAGGCCTTTTCATGGGCGCAAACAGCATCGGCGGGCAGACGCGCAATTGTATCGCCCGACTCGACGCCGGCACCGGTTCGGCTGATTCGTTTAACCCGGACGCAGATAATTTTGTCTACACCGTCGCAGTGCAGGCGGACGGCAAGATTCTGGCGGGCGGCCAATTCGGCATTCTCTCGCCGAACGGAGGAGCACCCGTAACGCGCAATCGCATCGCGCGTTTGGAAACCGACGGCAGAGCCGATCAGACGCTCAATCTCAACATGATTGGAAGCTATGTTGGCGCGACCGCGGTGCAGCCGGACGGCAAGATTCTCATCGGCGGTTTCTTTTCCAGCATTATGGGCGTAGCGCGTAACAATATCGCCCGATTGAATACGGACGGGACGGTCGATACCGCTTTCAATCCGAATGCGAACGGCGAAGTTTTTGCGATCGCGGTTCAGCCCGACGGCAAGATTCTGGCAGGCGGTCGCTTTGCGAGCATCGGCGGACAGATGCGCAACCGCATCGCCCGGCTCGACGCCACGACTGGCCTGGCTGATTCCTTCAACCCGAATGCAAACGGTGATGTCGTTTCAATCGCCATGCAGCCCGACGGCAAGGTCCTGGCAGGCGGCACTTTCGCCGGTGCCAATAGCATCGGCGGCCAGACGCGTAATTATATCGCTCGGCTCGATGGCACGACCGGCCTGGCTGATTCCTTCGACCCAAACGCGAATGATTCGGTGTACGCAATCGCGGTACAGCCGGACGGAAAGATTCTGGCAGGCGGCTTCTTCAACGGAGCAAACAGCATCGGCGGCCAAACGCGCAACTACATCGCCCGGCTCGATCCCACGACTGGCCTGGCAGATTCGTTCAATCCGAACCCGACAAGCTTTGTCTATGCGATCGTGCTCCAAACGGACGGAAAGATTCTGGTAGGCGGCAATTTCTCCGGAGCGAACAGCATCGGCGGACAGAGCCCGCAACTACTTCGCCCGACTTGATGCGACTACTGGTTTGGCAGATTCGTTCGATCCGAATCCAAACGGTCGAGTTCTTTCGATCGCCCTACAGGCGGATGGCAAGATCCTGGCGAGCGGCGCTTTCGTAACCATCGGCGGGCAATCGCGCAACCGTATCGCCCGCCTCGACGCAACGACTGGATCGGCTGACTCGTTCGATCCGAATGCGAACAACGTTGTCGTTTCAGCCACAGTGGCGGCAGACGGCAAGATTCTGGCCGGCGGCAGCTTCACAAACATCGGCGGACAGAGTCGCAGCTTTTTCGCGCGCCTCTCGAATGTTGCCGCGCTGCAAAATCTGTCTGTTACGCAAAGCGCGATTACCTGGGCGCTCGGCGGATCGAGCCCGCAACTTACACGCGTCAGCTTCGAGTATTCGAACGATAACGTGAGCTACACCGCCCTGGGTGATGGCGCGCCAACCGGCAGTAACTGGACATTGACTGGGCTGGATTTCCCGACCGGGCAGGACTTCTACATTCGCGCCCGCGGCTACTATCGCAGCGGAAACCAGAATGACTCGGAGAGTATCATCGCGTCTGTGCGGAATGCCTTCGTGCCCGAAGTGCCTTTAGTCCGCGCAGCATCCAGAAAAGATCACGGTGGCAAGGCATTCGATGTTAACCTGCCGCTCACCGGGAGTCCCGGCGTTGAATGCCGGAGTGGCGGCGCCAGTGGCGATTATCAGGTGATCTTTTCCTTTGCCAATCCCATCACAAGTGTAGCTAACGCCAGCGTGACAAGCGGAACAGGAAGTGTGACTAGCCGAATGATCGACACCGACCCGCACAACTACATCGTTAATCTGACCGGTGTGAACAACGCCCAGGTAATCGCTGTTACCCTAACGAACGTAAACGATGCCGCGGGCAACAGCAGTAACTCTGTTTCGGTCTCCATGGGAGTGCTATTCGGCGACACGAGCGGCAATGGTTCGGTCAATAGCTCCGATGTCAGCCAGACGAAAGAAAACGCCGATCAGGCGGTCAATGCTTCCAACTTCCGCACCGATGTAAATGCCAGTGGCAACATCACCGATGCTGACATCGGATTGGTGAAATCGATGTCCGGCACATCCCTGTTCCCGGCAGCGAAACCATAGTTAGCGAGTTACTCGCGTCACTCCGCGCGGAAAGGACGAAGCTTTAGTCTCTACGACTGTCGCCGCGTATTGATCGGGGAGCGCACTGCCTGCCCGCCGTGGCGGCGCGTGCTGGCGATGGCGCCCTCGCCATCGCGAACTTCTCTTTCTTCACTGTAAAGGCTATTGCGACGAGGGCGTCGCAATCAACACGCGAGGCGCGTGTGCTCCCCAGACTTAAACGCCTTAGATTGGGCCGCCTCAAGTTCCTCTTCCAACTGATGGTCGCCGCGGCGACATCAAATGGTGCTGACACCAAAGAGCTTCACGCACGGATAGGAGTAAGAGCCGCTGGAAAAAAACCCAGGGTGCAAACAGGAAGAGGAAGCGTTCCAAGAAACCTCAACCTTCATCAACAAGCTTATGAACTAATCACGACTTAATCGCAAGCGCCCGCCACCCTTGACATCTCTCATAGGGGTTAG
>CAVWVT010000017.1:0-80539 GCA_963758535.1 uncultured Verrucomicrobiae bacterium
CCCGCATTTGATCTTTTCAGCCGTGCCCGAACGCTTCTTCTCTCGGTGGGTTACTCCAGCACCGACGCGGAAACCTTGCGCCAGGCGGTCGAGCTGCTCGACCAGGCGGTCGCGCGCGATCCGAATTTTTTCGACGCCTACTGCAGCCTCGTCATCGCTCACGGAAAGGCCTACGCACTGAACTACGATCACACGCCGGCCCGACTGGCTTCCGCCGAGGCTGCGCTCCAGGCGGCGGCTCGGCTCCGTCCCGATGCGGCCGAAACGCACCTGTTTCGCGCCCAACTTCTCTATTACGGCTATCGCGACTACGCCGATGCCCTGGCGGAGTTGCGGCTGGCCGGGCCGAATTTGCCTAACGATTCCCGCATCTTCGAGTTAAGCGGATACATTTTGCGCCGTCGCGGCGAGATGGAAGAAGGTCTGCGCAATCTGCAAAAGGCGGTGGTGCTCGATCCGCGCAATTACTTCCTCTTGCAACAGCTCGCGCTCAGCAATCAACTCCTGCGCCGTTATCCCGAGGAGATCGCCCTGCTCGATCGCTCGTTGACGATTAAGGCGAAGGATGTTGCTACCAGAGCGCTGCGCGCGTCGGTCGATTTTTATTGGAAAGCGGATACCGGGCCTTTGCACCGGACGATCGATTCCATCCTCGCCGAAGATCCCGGCGAGATTTCCCATGCCGCCGATACCTGGTTCCTATGCGCGATGGCGGAGCACGATCCCGCGGCAGCGCAGCGCGCTCTCGACGCGCTCGGCGGGAGTCCGGCCTTTGGTGAAGCGGGCGCTTATATGAGCCGGAGCTTTGGCGAAGGCCTGCTCGCGCGAATGACGAAAGACGAAGGGAAAGCGCGTGCCTCGTTTACGACAGCCCGTGCCGAACAGGAGAAACTGGTACAGGCGCAGCCCGGCTCCGGACCTGTTCTTTGCGTGCTCGGTATGATCGACGCCGCTCTGGGGAACAAGGAAGCCGCCCTCGCGGAGGGGAGGCGCGCCATTACCCTTGTTCCGGTGGCAAACGATTCGGTCACCGGCAGCCAGATGATCCAGTTGTTCGCGATCAACGCGGCCTGGACCGGTGACAAGGAGCTGGCTTTCGAACAACTGGAACTTGCCGTCCACGCTCCCGCGGCAGCGATCGTTGTTACCTACGGCGGCTTGAAGTTACTGCCCTTCTGGGATCCACTGCGGGGCGATCCGCGTTTCGAGAAAATCGTCGCCTCTCTGGCGCCGAAATAAACATGGTTGGCGAAGCTAAAAAGAAATCCAGCTCGAGAGCGCCCGGTCTTGTTCATCGACACGGTTGGCTACTCCAAGCTTTCGATGAACGAGCAGCGCGTGGCGATTGATCACCGTTTTCAGAAGCTCGTCGCCAAAGCGATCGTTCCCGAGGGGGAGATCATCGACGTCTTCAGCGCGGCCGGACTGAAGCAACCCGACATCAGCATCCTCTCCGACAGTTCCTCGCCGAGGTGCGCGGACTCAAATACAAGAACGTCGCCGCCGAGCTGCTCGCAAAGCTGTTAGGCGACGAAATCAAAGTGCGCTCGAAACGAAACCTCGTCCAAAGCCGCGAGTTCAGGAGATGCTGAAGAAGACCCTCAACGCCTATCACAACCGCGCGATCGCAACGCAGGAAGTCATCGAAGAGCTGATCAAGCTCGCGAAGGAAATAGCGCCGCGACCGACTCGGCGTCGATCTTGGCCTAAACGACGACGAGGTCGCCTTCTACGACGCGCTCGCCCAAAACGACAGCGCCGTCGAAGCCATGGGCAAAGACGAGCTAAAGGTCATCGCTGCAGAATTAGTCACCCAAGTCCGCAAGAGCGTGACCATCGACTGGACACTTCGCGAAAGCGCCCGCGCCAAAATCAAAGTCCTCGTTAAGCGCATCCTCCGAAAACACGGTTACCCGCCGGATCTCAGGACGAAGCCAACGAAGTTGGTCCTTCAACAAGCCGAGCTTCTCTGCGCAGAATGGGCGGCATAAAGCCACCGAGAAATCGTCGACTTCCTTGCTTCATTTGGAGGCGGGGGTAATTTAGTTTACCTTAACGGCTCAATGTGACCGAAACGGGCAAGTTTACCCAGGACTCATAATGACATCCATAGAGCTCATCGATACTTCCGTAAAAATCGGCTTGGGCGCCTTAATCGCTGCGGCCTCCGGCTATGTTCTGGCCCGGTTAGGGTATTCGCGAGAAGCAGAAAAACTTTATGCGACCGCGAGGAGATCGTATTTAGATAAAGTCATCGAAATACTGAATTCGTTTCACAAGACCTATCCTCCCGTGCGATCAGCTATGTATCGACACGTGCGCAGACATTTAGATGGTCAGGTAGATACAAGCGCAGACAAAGCCGAGTTTGCGCAGCGTCGTGAAGCCTTAATATTAGCTTTTCTGACGTTTACCGATGCCGAGGGTTATTTGTTAGCGATTGACGCGCTGGAAGCACACACGAAATTATTTGAATATATTGATACTGTTGATTCTTTTCGGGAGAGGGCGCGGTTCGAGAACGACGAGATGTCAATCGAAGAGCTAGACAGGCTCCAAGGTAAGATGCGGGAGTCACGGCTATCTGTTTTTAAGGCAATTTCGGAAGCATACAGAGTCGACAAATTTCGAATCCACGAAACGAGAACACCCAATCTGAAGTCTTCGAATTGAAGTAACGAAGCGAAAAAGTCCCCCGACATCGTCGAAGATTTGGAAGCTGCGCTTCAGCAGTTCGCGGCCATTGCGCAGAACTTAAAGAAGTAAGATATCCTAACCAAAAGTCCGCGATCGCCAGCGCGCGAGGCGCGTGCGCTCCCCCAGATCGAAGACCTCCAAAGCTTGCTCGCCGTGGCGAGCCGCGCTCGCCCAATTCGCCGAGATCGCGAATGGTCTAAAAAGAGATCGAGAGAAAAACTCTCTATAAGTTATCAAGAATCTCTTGCCGTTTTTTACGGGCTTCAGCTTCTGTTATGGCGCCTTCTTCGCGGAGCTTTTCGATCTTGCGAAGACGTTCGTCGATGGGAACTGAATTTTGTTGCTTTGGCTTAGTTGTGATGAGAAGAGCGCATTCGTTTTGCTTAGTATCGAGGGCATCGAGAAAATAGACCTTCGGTCCATCCGCAATTTCGTGTAGCAGATACGCTTCCGCGCGCGTTCCACTTACTTCAACACCGTGTTCCAAATGGATAGACTTCCTAACCGTGACCGGGCTGAAGACGACATGGCTATCCCCAGGACTGTAGGGGTCATTGTTACTCGCCGCCGTCACGACTTCATGTTCGTTATCGATCACTGCAAATTCGACGACGCCCATATTCTTGCCGCATATAATGATGTCAACATTTGGGCCGCCAAACTGTTGCAGATTTATCTTGGCCCAAAACGGCACATCAACGCGTTTTCCTTCTTGAGCCTGCGCGAATAGGAACGCCTGTGTGACAAATAGCAGAGCAATTGCGAGGCGAACCATACTAAAAAACGAGCACATTGAATGCCCCATCGCTCTACCTCTCAAATAACTTCTTGCCAACGATCTGACCGATGCCTGTCGCCCAAAACCTGCTCGTGCCTGTTGCGTGGAGAAACTGCGGGATAAACTGGTCGATGTCGCTCTCGCGTGGGAACGAGCTTTCGGTAACGCGCCGCATATTACCGCCGCGTTATCTGAGTTTGACGCTGCTCGGATAGTGGGCTGTCCGATCGATCAATATTGCGAATGCATGCGAGGCGCCACCGCTGTGCGCAAAGGGTACGACTTCGAATTCGAGGGCCGGCGTTACCAGGTGAAAGCCAATCGACCCAGTGGGAAGCGGGGCAGTTTCGTCACGCTGGTAGCCAAAGCGAAAAACTACGATTGGGACTCTCTAATTTGGATTCTCTACAACAAGAGCTACGAGATCGAAGAAATCTGGCAGTGGGAAGTCGAACCTTATCGACAAGCGTTCGAGTCCATCGAACGGCTGAGACCGATGCATTATCGCCAAGGGCGGCGGCTGCGATGACTGCACCATTTCCCCACATGAAATCATACCTGCTGAAAATGTCGGGACGCGAAGAAGGGCCTTATGCCGAATCGCAAATCGCGCAGATGTTCGCGGATCAAAAGATCGATCGTTACACGCCGTGCAAGCCGGAGGCGAGCGGTGACTGGAAAACGATCGACGATTATCTTCCGATGTTGAAATACGGCACGCAGTTGCCGGCTCCGACTAAAATTCCTCCGGTGGCTCCTGCCATTCTGCAATCAAGTGTGCCTTCGGCTACTACGCCGTCGGGTGCCCAGCGAGTTTCAATTGTGGACATCGATATTCCCTTCGTATCGCTTCTCAAGATGGCTTTCAAGTGGATGGCCGTCGCTTTCATCGTTTGCTTTTGCTTCATCCCCGCCGCGATCGTCGTCTGGCTCGTGTTTATGGCGATCCTCGCCGCGCTCGTGGGCGGCGCGCTCTCCGGCCTGCATTATCCGTAACGAGTCTCAAGGGAAACAAATACCCGAAAGTGGTCAGGCCTTTAGATCGCAAACTACAGCGGTGCGAGCTACTGATCCTCAAGAGGGGGCGGCTTTTGGGCTTGACCATACTGACCAATCGTTTCAAAACGATCGCGGAGGAATAGATACTATGGCCCAACCAGAAGAACAACCCGATACGCCTATTACCAACACGCCGATCACTAACCCGCGGAAAATGGCGGAAGGCGATGATACCAAATCCGCTCCGTCCCAGACTCCCTCTGAGCCGCAGCCGCCGCCGCCCAAGCCCTAGTTAGCTTGCCACAAGGTTAGAAGCTGAGACGTGAAAAGCTGAGAAGCTGACGACCGCCCACTAATTGCCGATGCTTCGTTAAGCCTAACCAACCCGATATCCGTAATTCCCCCCGGCGCGGTTAGACTCGAGGGATCTTCGATCGGGTTGTAATCGCATGCCCGAAAAAGGCCTTGCTTCTTGAAACAAAACTTGGTTCTTCTTTGGCGAGAACGCTCCCCCGGATTTGGGTCTGTTGTCTTGTCCTTTTAAGTATCTTCTGCGGTTGTCGCTCAACTCCACCCGAACCGAAGCCGGGCGGAGGAGGAGATAATGGTTTTAGCGAAACTGGTCAGATCAGCAAGCGAGTAGTGCCACTTCGAATAGAGCCTGAGCCGGTTAATCCAGTAACTGTCGTTTTGCCTATTACGATTCAAACAAAGGTTAACGGTGAAGGGGGCAGCGGAGCGAGTTTGTCGGGGCTGGGATTGGGTATCTCTTTTTCAGGAGCATCCATGCTTTCTAACTGGACATGGCTTCTAACTTTGGTTTTGCTTCTTTAGGCCAGCCCGGATACACGCGTAGTTACCCACATTCAACAATCTATCCCGCCAATGGTTCTCGCTACGCTCTCCGAAACTGCGCCCGTCGTGCTCGCCACCTGCACCGCCGGTGTCGCCTTTCTCCTGATCGGAGCCTGGGTCGCCCGAAAGGAAATCGCGCAGGCGCGCGGCGCGGACAAGATCGTTGCCCTGAGCAGTCTCTGTATCGCCATCCCGCTGGCTGTCTTCGGCGCGGAACACCTCTTCGGCGTCGAACTGGTGGTCGATGCCGTGCCGAAATTTATGCCATGGCCTTTGTTCTGGGCCTATTTCGTCGGGGTCGCTTTGTTCGCGGCGGCCCTGAGCATCGCCACAAAAATTGCGGTGCGCTGGTCCGGTCTCCTCTTGGGGATCATGATGTTTCTGTTCGTGGCGATGATCGATCTTCGCGGCACGCTGGCTCACCCGCAGAACCGGTTTTTCTGGGCTTTGACCTTGCGGGAGGCATCCTTCGGCAGCGCCGGCTTGATTCTCGCCGGCCATGCCATGGCCGGATGGCGCGGCCAGGGGACACTGATCACGATCGGCCGCATCGTGCTCGGGATCACCGCAATATTTTATGGCATCGAGCATTTCCTGCACGCGACGTCACTTCCCGGGGTGCCGTTGGAAAAGGAGATGCCGGTGTGGATTCCGGGGCGCGTGCTGATTGATTATGTGACAGGCGCAGCTCTTCTCGTGGGTGGTGGAAGCTTCCTCTTAAATTGGAAAACGCGGACCGTGGCTACCTGCGTGGGCGGTTGGATTCTGTTGCTCGTCCTTGTCGTCTATGGGCCTGTCCTGATCGATGCGCTCGCTACTCCGAAAATGGCGGTGCAGATGGTAGGTATTAACTATTTTTTCGACACCTTACTGTTTGCCGGAGCTATTCTCGCTCTGGCCAGCGCGATGCCACGATCGATTGAAGCGGTGCAGCAACGCTAATCGTGATCTAGGGTCCGAGCCGGACTGGCATTAACTGTAGCCGCCTCACTGTGTTGACCAAACACGGAAACGCTGAGAACTGAAATTGGCGCCCAACATCATCGTTAAGAAAAGTTCGTGACGGCGAGTCGTCCAACACGCGCTCCGAGAGGCAGCGAGCGCTCCCCAGAACGGAATCGCAAATCACGCTACAATTCCTGATTTCTCTCCTCGCCACGGCGAGTCTGTCCAATGGCGGACGCGGCGAGTCTTCGACCTGCTTTCCTCATTTCCTGATTAGAGCTTTGTCCCTTCTTCCCGGCCTCCTGGCTTCCAAATTCAAGATTGAGTGCCGCTTTTGCTTCATCTCCGCCGCGATCGTCGTCTGGCTCGTGTTTATGGCGATCCTCGCCGCGCTCGTGGGCGGCGCGCTCTCCGGCCTGCATCATCCGTAACGAGTCTCGAGGGGAAACAAATACCCGAAAGTGGTCAGGCCTTTAGATCGCAAACTACAGCGGTGCGAGCTACTGATCCTCAAGAGGGGGCGGCTTTTGGGCTTGACCATAACTGACCAATCGTTTCAAAACGATCGCGGAGGAATAGATACTATGGCCCAACCAGAAGAACAACCTGATACGCCTATTACCAACACGCCGATCACTAACCCGCGGAAAATGGCGGAAGGCGATGATACCAAATCCGCTCCGTCCCAGACTCCCTCTGAGCCGCAGCCGCCGCCGCCCAAGCCCTAGTTAGCTTGCCACAAGGTTAGAAGCTGAGACGCTGAGAAGCTGACGACCGCCCACTAATTGCCGATGCTTCGTTAAGCCTAACCAACCCGATATCCGTAATTCCCCCCGGCGCGGTTAGACTCGAGGGATCTTCGATCGGGTTGTACTCGCATGCCCGAAAAAGGCCTTGCTTCTTGAAACAAAACTTGGTTCTTCTTTGGCGAGAACGCTCCCCCGGATTTGGGTCTGTTGTCTTGTCCTTTTAAGTATCTTCTGCGGTTGTCGCTCAACTCCACCCGAACCAAAGCCGGGCGGAGGAGAAGATAATGGTTTTAGCGAAACTGGTCAGATCAGCAAGCGAGTAGTGCCACTTCGAATAGAGCCTGAGCCGGTTAATCCAGTAACTGTCGTTTTGCCTATTACGATTCAAACAAAGGTTAACGGTGAAGGGGGCAGCGGAGCGAGTTTGTCGGGGCTGGGATTGGGTATCTCTTTTTCAGGAGCATCCATGCTTTCTAACTGGACATGGCTTCTAACTTTGGTTTTGCTTCTTTAGGCCCGCCCGGATACACGCGTAGTTACCCACATTCAACAATCTATCCCGCCAATGGTTCTCGCTACGCTCTCCGAAACTGCGCCCGTCGTGCTCGCCACCTGCACCGCCGGTGTCGCCTTTCTCCTGATCGGAGCCTGGGCCGCGCGAAAGGAAATCGCGCAGGCGCGCGGCGCGGACAAGATCGTTGCCCTGGGCAGTCTCTGTATCGCCATCCCGCTGGCTGTCTTCGGCGCGGAACACCTTTTCGGCGTTGAACTGGTGGTCGATGCCGTGCCGAAATTTATGCCATGGCCTTTGTTCTGGGCCTATTTCGTCGGGGTCGCTTTGTTCGCGGCGGCCCTGAGCATCGCCACCAAAATTGCGGTGCGCTGGTCCGGTCTCCTCCTGGGGATCATGATGTTTCTGTTCGTGGCGATGATCGATCTTCGCGGCACGCTGGCTCACCCGCAGAACCGGTTTTTCTGGGCTTTGACCTTGCGGGAGGCATCCTTCGGCGGCGCCGGCTTGATTCTCGCCGGCCATGCCATGGCCGGATGGCGCGGCCAGGGGACACTGATCACGATCGGCCGCATCGTGCTCGGGATTACCGCAATATTTTATGGTATCGAGCATTTCCTGCACGCGACGGCACTTCCCGGGGTGCCGTTGGAAAAGGAGATGCCGGCGTGGATTCCAGGGCGCGTGCTGATTGATTATGTGACAGGCGCAGTTCTTCTCGTGGGTGGTGGAAGCTTCCTCTTAAATTGGAAAACGCGGACCGTGGCTACCTGCGTGGGCGGTTGGATTCTGTTGCTCGTCCTTGTCGTCTATGGGCCTGTCCTGATCGATGCGCTGGCTACTCCGAAAATGGCGGTGCAGATGGTAGGTATTAACTATTTTTTCGACACCTTACTGTTTGCCGGAGCTATTCTCGCTCTGGCCAGCGCGATGCCACGATCGATTGAAGCGATGCAGCAACGCTAATCGTGATCTAGGGTCCGAGCCGGACTGGCATTAACTGTAGCCGCCTCACTGTGTTGACCAAACACGGAAACGCTGAGAACTGAAATTGGCGCCCAACATCATCGTTAAGAAAAGTTCGTGACGGCGAGTCGCCGTCACCAACACGCGCTCCGAGCCGGAGTGGCATATGCGTGCGCTCCCCAGAACGGAATCGCAAATCACGCTACAATTCCTGATTTCTCTCCTCGCCACGGCGAGTCTGTCCAATGGCGGACACGGCGAGTCTTCGACCTGCTTTCCTCATTTCCTGATTAGAGCTTTGTCCCTTCTTCCTGGCCTCCTGGCTTCCAGATTCAAGATTGAGTCCCGCAACTTAGCGCCTAACGAGCAGAGGAATGCGGAAAGATTCGCCAGTTGGAACTCGAACCCTTGTCGACTAAAGCGCTTCGCGGTGCTTATAGCGCGCGAGGCGCTTCTGGGCAATTTGGAGTTCTGAGGTAGTAAACCTCCCACTATCGATCGCTTGTTGCTCGTAGCGCATGGCACTTTCAAAGTCGCCATTCGCAGCGTAGCAGGCAGCGAGAGTGTCAATATAGATCGCTAGCCGCCGGGCAGGGAGCCCACAAGCCAGCTTTGCATCGGCTAGCGCCCGCTTCGGATCGCGAATCGTGGCGTCACGGCAGGTAAGGCGAAGCCACGCCCTCTTGTTCAGAGCGAGCGCCTCTGATTCGGCATCGGGACGAAAGGAAATTATTCTATCCAGGTCGGCCAAACCTTTGTGGCATCGGCCGAGCGCACTGTAAATGCCCGCACGCACAATGAACGTTCGATAGAACTTGGGTTGCAGGCGCGAAGCGGTGTTGCAGTCTTGCAAAGCAAGTTCCAACTTGCCCCAATTAGCAAAGACTTGGGCGCGATCGAGGTATGCCGCCCACATCTTCGGATCGGCGCGAATGGCCGCATCGAAGTTTTGCCTGGCACCGTTCAGGTCGCCTTTCTCGAGTAACTCGGATCCTCGATTCAGGTAGGGCACTGCTTCAGGGCGAAAGCGTCCGCTCGCATTAACGGGGAATGCGTTGTTACGGTCTGCGCCCGCTTCCTGGCTTATCCAGCACAGGAGAAGAGTGATGATTGTGTTTTTTAATTTCATGGTTACCTCCCAAAGAGAACTCTCCTCTGAAAAGAAGATCGCAATGAAGCGATCTCATCGCGGCATTCTTCTTTAATAAATCGGCCGATCCTCCGGCTTAGTGCTTGTTGTTCCTTCGCCACCGGCTAAGAACGGCGGCCGTTTGGAGCATGCCAAGGGCGGTTAGAACCCAAATAGATGGCTCGGGAACGGCAGCCACCAGAAACCGCCCGTTAAAGCTATCGTTGCCACCACCGGTGGAGTTAAGCGTTAAGGTAAATCGGAGCGATAAAAAGCTCCCACTAGTATCGATATCTCCGAGATCGATTACATGGTCCTGAAAGAATGTTGCGGCGCCGGCCAGAGTGGAGAAGTGATCCGTCTCGAAAGTCACTCCTGCAATCTCAATCGAAAATGTTAGCTGCTGAAAGCCGGAGCCATCCGTCGTGGTAGCATCGAGCAAGCCCAGCCGCAGTTGCTGGGGATTTGTAAGCATGCTCGTCCTCAAGTTGAAGATAACCTCGGAGCTGAGAGTTTGTGAGCCAATTGAGGTACTGTTGCGCGATCGCGTGGCCAGATCGACTGCACCGATAATGGTAGCGCCGTTAGCTGGATTTAACGCACTCTGTACGTTCGCATGACCGGCCTCCAATTCTTTAATGTCAGAAAGGCTAGGCAGACCGGTTGCAAAAGCAGCTGCCTGAAATCCGTTTGCCAGTACCCGTCGAGGCAACGGGCCGTCCAACAGCGGCACGTGCTTCTGTCGCGGCCGTACTCGAGTTAAGGTTGTTAGGGTTAACTGCGTCGGTAGAACTGGTGACCGCAGTGATCATGCCGCCTGAGCTGTTAGCGTCGGTTCGTGCCTCGCTCGATGGGCCGGTAACGGTGGCATCGGCGATTGCCGCGCCGCCGTATGCTCCGTTAGCGCCAGCGCCCGCATTGGCGAAAGCATCCACTTGTGCACCGCCCTCCTTAGCTCCCGTAAACGTTCCGGTAGCAGTGGCGGTGGCATCGCCACCGGCTGCAGCAGCGCCGCCACTACCGCCCTTACCGCCTGTTGCGTACAGAGTACCGGAGAAGCCTGCGCTATTGTTAATGGATAATGTGGTAAGCGCGTCTCCCCCTTTGCCGCCGAAGGCGCCTCCATTGCCGCCATCGGCATAGGCTGATGCGGTAAGAGAGCCACCGGCCGCGTTGCTCGCGTTGGTCAAAATCGAAGTCGCTGCTCCCCCCGCGCCGCCGATCCCACTGTTCTGCGCGGCGCCACCGTTACCCCCAGTGCGTCCTTTCAAGGAGGGATAGACCTCCAAGGGTAGATCCACTGGCGACGTTACTAAGTATTGCTGCGCCACCGGCCCCACCAGCGGTAAAGCCATTGCCGCCCGCGCCGCCTGTCGCTACGGCATAAGCTGAAGCCATATTTCCGCCCGTGGAAGTGGCGGTCGCTGTTGCGCTGTTGTCGATGGAAAAACCTGCGCCGCCCTGGCCGGAAACGCCCAGCCCGCCCGTGCCGCCTGTAACGCTTACTGTAACATAGGCATCGCCTACACAGGAAACGGAAGCAGAGGCTATCGCACCTCCGCCGTTACTACCGTCGCCGGGGTCGTTCACCGTCCCACCACGGCCACCCCCGCCGCCAGTCGCGCTGACATTAGCTGTAACCCGACCAGTAGCGCCGCTAATTGAAAGTATCGAGCTAGCGTTACCTGCAACACCCGGCGTGGCATCATCGCTAGCTCCTCCGTTTCCAGCAGTGGCGGCCTGAGTCAGAGTTAGCGACCCTGTAGTGGAGCCGGTTACGGCATTGTTCAACATTTCATCTGCGCCGTTACCACCATTCGAACCGTTGGAGCCATCCCCTCCGTTGCCACCAATGCCGATTCCTTCAACGTCCAAGAGCAGAATGTTACTCGAAGTAGCGGATGCAGAAACAAGTCCGCTTGCGCCATTGCCGGCAATGCCTCCGGCGGCGGCCCCACCGTTTCCACCCCTTGCGGTCGCGGTGACAGAGATTTGCGCGAATGAAGAGCCCCCTGCCGTCGCAATGCCTATGGCGCTGGCAGCGCCGCCGTCGCCACCATTTCGCCCGTTGCCTCCATTTCCACCAGTCGCGCTGGCCGCGACTGTTATATCAGAACCGTTCGCTAGCGTCGTTGCCTGAGCCTGAGTCTGAGCATCGCCTCCGTCTCCTCCATCGCCCGTAACGCCGGAGAGGCCGCTACCTGCTCCATCGCCGCCTATCCCGCCGTTGCCGCCGTTGCCGCCCTGCGCGGTAGAAGAGGCTGTAGCACTACCATTGGAGACAGTGGTGGCGGTTTGTGCGATAGCATCGCCGCCGGCGCCGCCATTTCCTCCATTCCCGCCGTCTTGATTCGCTCCGGTCGCATCACCACCGTCGCCGCCCGCTCCGCCCGTACCGCCGGAAGCATGAGCGGTATTGGTCGAGTCAGAGTTCGGAATCGAAAAGCCAGCGTCGGCCGTTACTGTCCCACCGTCTTCAGCAGGGCCGCCGTTGCCTGGGGGATTACCTGTTGTTCCGATCGTGCCGGTTGCACCGTTCGATCCGGTTTTCGTATCATCTGCGGCGTAGCCTGGGGAGATGGCGCCGAAGAGAAGGAAGCTGCAGAACACGAAGATAAAGCGAATGTTCAAAGGATTAGTCTTCATACTTGTTAGGGAATAAAAGATAGTGGCGGGACACGGAAAAAGCCCCGCTCTCGTGGCAATTCCGGACAGTGTGTTCGATGATTGAGGAAACGAAAGACGCAAAGGGACGATCCCAAAAAACCCGGGGCCTTTATAGCGATTTGCCTGCGATCTCGTCAAGATAAATGCCGGTCGCGAAGCTTCAAACTGCGGAAGGCGGCCCGATTACGCTTCGGCGAGGACTGAGGTTTTCCTGTTCAGGACGGCCATCGCGTCTTGCAGCTCGTCAAAGTCAAACGGTTTGGTCATCATCATGTCCACATTCAGCTCTTCGTAAGCACGAATGTCCTCGTCCGCGAGATGACCCGAGACAACGAGGATCTTGCCGCCAAAGTTTTTCGTCCTGAGTTGACGCACCAGTTCAAGGCCCGCCATGCGCGGCATGCGGTGGTCGGTGATGACGACGTCAAAAGGTTTGTCGGCCACGCCGATCTTGATCAGTGCCTCCCAGCCGTTCTTCGCCGTGGTTACCTTGGCGGCTGGACCTCCCAGCATCATTGCGATCATGTGGGCAAGGGCTTTTTCATCTTCGACAACCAGAATCCTCAACGGGTGGTTCATGATTCCAGAGGGAGCAGGACGCAGGCCGGAAGGCCCGATCAAGCCGCGGATTACCAAGATAAAGCTAAAACGGCGAAACCACGCCGTTTTTCGCCCTTTTTTGCCGTGGCGAAGATGTCTCGTTCCGTTTCTGTCTTCAAAGTGCGACGGTCATAGACCGCCGCTACAGATGTTCGCGGTATCGGAGCGAGACGCTCCGATACGCGGTCGTCGCAGCGACCGCGCTACCCGGAATAGAATCGCCTCGAACGTCACGACAAGAGGCGAGATAGGCAACGCCTATCGCGGCGAGTCGCACAAAGTATTTCAAAAGCGGAACGGGTGAGGCCGGCACAGAGGCCAGCCCTCCAGTTTCAAACATGCCGCTACAGCTAAAGGTGGAACGTGCTCTCCGAGCGCGTTGTTAATTCTACGCGGTCGCCGCGCCGGCCGCGCCGTTTGCCCCTGCACTAACGAACTTCGAGAAAAACAACCGTCCGCCAGAGTTACCCGGCGGGCGGTGTCAATGAAGTGGCCCCTAACAAACAGGTTAGAGACTTTGATTATGGCATATTCCTCTTGAGCATGGTGTGGGCCAGCACGATTTAATGCATGGGATGAAGGGCGCCGCGTCGCCGGGGCTTTGAAAACAAACCGCGTAAGTTGAAAGACTTTTAGACGGTCAGTGTTCCAGACTTCAGCTTACTCTTGGAACTTCTTTGAAACTTCGTTCTGATGCTTGGGATCAAAGCTGCTTCCGCGGAGACGGTTCGCTGTTACGCGGCAGCGTCTCTCGCAACCGGTCAGGGTTGGAGAGACGCGTGACCGCAGATAGGTAACTTCTGATTACGGTGCCGGTGGCGGATACTTCTTTGCAGGAGTTAGCATAACGGCGCGCACAGTGCCGCTGCTCATATCGTAGGCGGTCGCCACGATCTGCCCATTGTCATTGATTGCTGTCGCGGAGATAAGCAGGTAGTTCTTTTCCCCGCCGTACAGCAACGTGTTCAGGTTAATCATCTGCCCGGTCTTGGTTGCCGTTTGGCGCCAGAGAAAAGCCACCTGTTGCAGCGGCATTCCGCCGACCGCCGGCAGATAGGTGTATCCAACAACTTCGTCGAAATTGTTGATACCCAGAGCTACGCTGAGATCGCTACCCACCTTCAATCCATTTTTACTAAGCGATCCGAGATCGATCATGATCTTGCCATCGTGGAGGAAAGCATGAACACGATCATCTTTCGTTGTCACCGTCGAATAGCCGACGACATGGTTGTAGTTATTGATAGCCATTCCATAACTGGAACTGCCTCCCAGCACACCCAGGTCTTGCATTGGTTTAAGGCCCGCAACTAGCGGCCCGTAGATGAACGCGTGAGTTGTCACCATTGGACCCATGTCTTGAGTCTGAGACGATCCTGTTATGTACCCGATGTCGTTAATCGCATTTGCCTCAGCGTATCCGCCACCGAGCGTTCCGATGTCGACCATGCCGGTTTGGCTGGTCCACAAGAAGGCCCTGCTATCAGTACCATCGCGTGTTAGGCCCGAGGACCCAACTACCTGCCACGAGGCATTGATACCATTGGCGCGGCTATAAACCTGGCCCTTCAAAACTCCGAGCTCGATCGGAATTCCTCCTTTGAAAAACGCCGCGTGACTTGCTCGCAACGGACCCATCGTCTCGAAGAATGCGTCCCCCACCACGAAACCCGTGGAGTTGATGCCGAATCCGCGGCTGTTCAAGCCGCCGGCATCATCCATGAACTTGGTGATGTAGTCGTAATGGAAGGCGCATGTTTCATCCCCTTTGTAGGCCGTGCCCGCTACCTGCCCCCAACTATTAATCGCGGCAGGTTGGCTGACATCCATGCCTTTGACGACTCCCAGATCCTCAACAGTATAAAATTTCTGAGCCTGTGAGGTTGGTACCCCGATGACAAGGCACGCCATCAGGCCAATTAAAGCTAGTGATAATTTTTTCATTTTGTTCTCTCTTTCTTTGGTTGTGATTTTTGTGTGTCCCTTCTGTTTCCATGCCTTAACCAATCCCTGAATGCGTTACGCGCTGGCCTGAAATTGCCTTTTGCGAGGCATAACTTGCTGTCAGCAAAAACTGCGCTTTTTCCAAGGGAGCAAGATTAGGTCAGCAATTCACAATTTCAGACTTTCTGACTTTGCTGATCATGGTAATTTGCTTGAAGTACAGGCGCTGATTTATTATCGATTCGGCGTTCGACGTTCGCCATCTACTCCATTTTTTCCTCGGGAGAGGGTAAGGTAAGGGCCTCGGGGGCTTTGAAGAACCGGTGAGTCGAAAGACTTTCGGAGTTCGGCGTCTACGCGACCTGTCGCGTGAGGCCTGCCTTTACGCGATCTCTCGCGTGCCGCGACACTTCTCGAGCAACCGATTCCCGCGTGGGCCGCGCTTCCCGGTATTCCATCTACGCGACCTTGTACTGTCGGCGACCGCGCGCCATGGAAGTCGCGTTGTTATTGGCAACCCCGGACGCGCCAGCGCCTAGCCTATCGCCGCGAGGTCGCACAAAGTATTTCAAAAGCGAACGGGTAGGCCGGCACGGAGGCCAGCCCTCCAATCTCAAATATGCCGCTACAGCTAAAGGTGGAACGTGCTCTCCGAGCGCGTTGTTAATTCTACGCGGTCGCCGCGCCGACCGCGCTGCCCCGGAATGGAAGATCTCGCGAATTGTTATTTGGAAACAACGCGCCCGGAGGTCGCGTTCCACCTAATCGCCAAGGCCGGGATAGGCAACGCCTATCGCGGCGAGTCGCACAAAGTATTTCAAAAAGCGGAACGGGTGATGTCGCTTGTGGCATGCAGACAAACCTCGAAAGCAAACCTCAAGAAAGACGCGACTCCATGGAGCCGCACATTCCGATGCGCGGGAGGATTGCTCGTTTTCTGAGCGATCGCCATGCGTATGGGGAACGCCCGGATTATCTGCCGGAGTTAATTGTTCTGGGAATAGTAATCATTGCGGCGGCGTGGCCGATTTTGTCGCTGGCTTCGGCAATGGCCCTGGTGCGATAAACCAAAACCAGCGGAACGGAGGACCGTGAGTGTCCTGATTTTTGCCTACTATTTTGTTTTGCGGCTAATCGACGACTTGTAACGCCGAAAAGGTAGCAGTCGCGGCGTGGCGAAACGCGGCCGCCGCCTTGCCTTCGAAGCGTAAGGGGTTGCGCAAGATATTGAGCTCGCGCACCGGAGCAGGTGATGCGAACGGCACCACTACGCATCCGTTCGTGAAATCGCTCTCGGTCATCATTTGCGGCACAATCGTGACGCCCATGCCGGCGGCGACCATGCGAGCGATCGTGGCCAGTTGCGCGCCGCGCACCGTCAGCTCCGGATGGAGATGATTTTTCTCCAGGTAATCGCAAACCTGCGTCGCGAGACAATGCTCTTCGTGCAGAAGCAGAAATTTCTCCGCTTCGAGGTCGCTCCATTTGATCGTCTTTCGCTTTGCCAGCCGATGTTTCTTCGGCAGCAAAACACAAAGCGGCTCTTTGCCTAACAAGTGGCGTTTTAAACCGGGCGTTTCGCCGCAAGTCGAAGCGAGCGCGAGGTCGAGCGTCCCGTCTTCCAGCCGCGTCGCGAGATTTTCAGTGGTGTCTTCAAAGATTTCGAAAACGACTTTCGGATGCTGCCGCTGAAATTCTCCGATCAGTCTCGGCAAAACATAGAGCGCAATCGTGGGAATGGCGCCGACCGCGAGCCGCCCGACGACTTCGCGCTTCAAATCGTCCACGCAACGATGCGCGTCGCCGATTTCGACGAGAATCTTGCGCGCATAATCGAGCAGGCATTTGCCGGCTTCCGTTACCACGACCGAGCGGGGGAGCCGATCGAACAGGCGCTGGTCCATTTCCGCTTCCAGCTTTTGAATCTGCTGGCTGAGCGAGGGCTGCGCGACATGTTCGCGAACGGCTGCGCGGGAAAAGCTGCCTTCATCCGCCACAGCCACGAAGTAACGCAATTGATGAATCTCCATCGTAGAAAGGGTTGACAACGAATGGTCCGCTTGCGTTCGGGACTTGTCCAGAAACGGGACTGCATTGGAACGAAATGTCACGGAATTGCCACAAATAAGTTTGGAGGGACGAGCTCTGTCTCGTCCAAAAAGAAGGCCGGCACGGAGGCCAGCCCTCCAGACTGAAAGTGACTCAATCCTCTTCCCGAGGAGAGGGATTGTATGCGACGCCCCAAAGACTCATAGTGCGACGGTCATAGACCGCCGCTACAGAAAGATGGATCGGCCTCTCCGAGGGCGATGTTAAATTTGCAGCGTAGCTGCATTTATTCGTCGCCGACGGACTCGAGACGACGGTGCTACCCGGATCGGACTGGCGCGAAGAATTTCGGAGAGAACACCTCACCTTAATCCTCTCCCTCTTAAGGGAGAGGAAATGTATGCGGGCGCCTCCGGACTCAAAGTGCCTCAATCCTCTTCCCGAGGAGAGGGATTGTATGCGACGCCCCAAGACTCAAAGTGCGACGGTCATAGACCGCCGCTACAGAAAGGTGGATCGGCCTCTCCGAGGGCGATGGCACAAACATGCGGCTTCGCCGCCATGATAACATCGAGGTCCGAGCCGGACTGGCACGAGCGCTCGATTCACTAGCGCGACAAATGCGACGGTCGGGACCGCCGCTACGGCGAGACAGTTATTTATAAACGGTAGCTGGCTCAGGGCCTTCGAGGATTTTTTGGAAACGTGGATCGTTACGTAATGGATCCCATTCCCAACCCAGCCGCAGATGAGCGAGAGTCACTCGCTCAGCTCCCGGTGTCGTGAGTAAACGCGCGAGGAATGTAATCGCCTGATCGGCTTCGCCGGTATGCGCGTAAACGAAAGCCAGATTCCTCGCATATTCCGGCCCGCCGACTGCGTCCTTGCTTTCGGGCGAAAGCTCGACGGCACGTTGCGCGTCGCGGATCGCATCTTCCTTGCGACCGAGCAGCGCATACAGTTTCGCCAATGGCAGCAAGAAAGATTGGGTCATCGGGGTGATCGCGGACGCCGGCTTCGTACAAAGGTCTGACTTCCTCGAAGAGATTGTGCGCTGGTTCGAGATCACCCTGCGCGAAGGCGACGCATCCTTTATAAAATTTCGCTGGAGCTGACGACGGGAAATTCAGCCACCGAGCGATCCAGAATCGGAACCGCTTTCCTGGCTGCGGCAAAATCGCGCGCTAACATCGCGTAATCCCATTGCGCCACGACGACGAGCGGTTTGCCTTTCATCGCTTCCGACAGCTGGTTAAGCGTGGCGCTCGCCTCGGCCGGATCGTCGCGCTGGACGAGGTGAAGATAGGCAAAGCCGAGCCAGCCATCGGTAAGCTGCGGTTCAAGTTGCAGACCGTGCTGGTAGGCATCGCTCGCCGCGGTCCACTGTCGCAGCTAGACGCAGACGTATCCGGTAGCCCGTCGAAATTAGCAGCTCGAGGATTAAGTTCCCTCGCTCGTCGGAAGCCAGTCAGCGCTTCCCGCCAGCGGCCTTGCCGCCGATAAATATAGCCGGAAAAATCGAGAATCTCGGAGTTGTTAGGCAACGCAGCGCTCGCGATCGCCAGCTCACGCAAGGCCTTCTCATAGTCGGCATCAATTCGATAGTAACAAAGAGCGAGCGCCAGATGCGCTTCGCGAAGCTCCGGCGCCAGTCGCAGCGCTTCATCGGCCAGAGCACGCGCGCGATTTTTCCGGTCCGGTTGCCGCCCCATGAAATAGATCTGCTATTCCAGATCGCGGCGCGCGCCTGAGCGAGAGCAAAATGCGGATCAAGCGCAATAGCGCGCTCGTAAAGCTTGGTCGGCATCCAGCGCGTCCTGCTTTCGAGGCGGCAATATGGGCGAGCTCGTTCGCCTGGAGATAAAGAAGATAGGCCTCCGGATTATTAGTCGGCTTGACGACGATGCGCGTCTTTTCTTCGGGCGCCAGTTTCGCCTGCAATTGATCGGCGATGGCTCTGGCGATGTCGCTTTGAATGGCGAAGACATCGGCGAGATCGCGATCGTAAGTCTGCGCCCAGATATGCGCGTCGGTGCGGGCATCAATGAGCTGCGCATTCACCCGCACCTTGCCCGCGACGCGCTGCACACTTCCTTCGAGAAATACGCGACACCGAGTTGCTTCCCGATCTCGCGCAGGTTCCGCGCGATGCCTCTGCGATATTGCATCACGCTGGTGCGACTGATTACTTTCAGATCGGCGATCTTCGCCAGGTTGGTGAGAATTTCATCCTGCACGCTATCGGCGAAATAGGCATTCGCTTTTTCTTCGCTCAAATTTTCGAACGGCAAAACGGCGATGCTTTTCTCCGGAACACTCGCGGCTGGCGTCGAAGCGACGTTGTGTTTCGCGGCAAGTTTCGTTGTGCGTCGAGAGAGAAACCACCCGCTCCCGATGAGTAAGGCAAGCAGCACGACGAGACCGATGGCGAACAGGATGCTCTTCGATTTAGCGGGAGCAACGCGCGTGGGCCGCTGCACCTCCGCGCCTTCTTTCAACTTCGCCGGCGTTTCCGGATTGCCGACTTCATCGGTGTAAAAGTTAACGAGCGAAATTTTGTGTCCGTGTTTCACTTCGCATTCGCCGAGATCGTGCAGATGCGAGTGCCAGCGTGGATACGCCGTGAGATCGTCGGCGACGCGTTTCGACACGAGAATGTGTCCGGCGTCTCCACAATCCATGACGCGTTGCGCAAAATCGATTCCAGCTCCCGCGACGTTTGCGCGCTCGTTGACGTTGAGCAATTCGCTCACGGGGCCGCTATGGATTCCCATGCGCAAACGAATGCCAGGATAGCTCTTCAGGGCCGTTGCAATTTCGGTCGCGCATTCCATCGGCGCTTTAGGGTCGCCGAAGAATACGAGGATGATGCCATCACCCGTTGGCAATCGAATCAGTTTTCCCTGCGCGTCCGCCGCGCGGAATTGATTTGCGGCGCGCGCGATTTCATTCAGGTGTTGTTGCAGTCGGCTTTGTTCGTCGATGAGCAGCTTCGAATAACCAACGATGTCCATCGCCAGGACATGGCCGATCTCCATTTGTGGATCTGAACCAGGATCGACGGACATACGCAGAAGTGTTACTGCGCTCGCTTCAAGTTTCGTTCAATCTGTTTTGGCAGATTCGGTGGTCTCCGGCGTTTTGGCGTGGATGCCCATGACTTGCTTGCGCACTTTCTTCGAGACTATCGCAGAGAGCAAGTTTCGCCCGTGAGGCAAATTATGGATGACTTACCTTTGGCTATCGAACAGCGGTCCCGGCTTTGCTGCTGCGCCGTGTGGGTTATTTGCATCCCACAATCGCAATTATTTATCCAATTTGCGAAACGGAAACCGTCGCGATTTCCGCGGAATTTGATCCTCTCCCCGGGGAAAACAGCGATGGCATCTCCGTTGCTAAGGGTTGTTGCATGAGTCGCCTATTGATCGTCTTCGTTTCGTCGTCGTCATCGCTGCGCTTGGTGCGAGCGGATTAAGCGCTGCGCAAGCGTCAGATAAATCCGGCGGGGCCGCATTCGCGCGGTTGCGGACCCTGGCCGGTGAATGGGAAGGAACATTTGCCTGGACCGGCGCTCGAAAGGATCGCGGCGCAATGAGCGCCAGCTATTACGTGACCGGCAATAATTCCGCGGTAGTCGAAAACCTGACGATGGGCGGCGTGCCGACCATGACCAGCGTCTATCATCTCGATGGCGACGACTTGCGGATGACACACTACTGCGCCGCCCGAAATCAACCCCGCCTGAAAGCAACGCAGATCGATAACGCTAAGGGCATCGTGAATTTTTCATTCGTTGACGCTACCAATTTGTCGTCACCTGACGCGCCTCACGTCCATGGGCTCGAGTTCCGGTTTCTCGATGCCGATCACATCACGCTCACATTTCTGTTTCAAAGCGGAAGCAAGGAGGGCCGCGAACTGATTACGCTCACCCGTGTCAAAGGTCCTCAAGCAAAGCAACCTCTCGGAGCCGTCTCCGCGAGACGTAATGAGCTAGACCTGATCATAGTGCTAATTATCTGCTCGACTATTTTTGCTTCTTGGATCACGGATTTGGAATGGCACAACCGAAAGAAACTCCAGACACGCCTATTACCAACCCCCGGGAAACGACCGAGAGTGATGAAAGTAAATCCGTTCCGCCCCAGAATCCTAATCCTGGATCTGACGAGCCACAGGGAGATCACCCCGAGAAGTAATTTCAGCAAGACGGAGTCGAAGTAACATCGAGGAAGGCTGGCAGTCCGCTGGTGGATCGGCCGCTCCGCGGGCGATGTTAGAAACATGCGGCTTCGCCGCCATGATAACATCGAGCGACAGAGCGCTCGATCCACCTTAAACAGATTCACAGTGGTGACGCCGAATGGAATGGATTGGCCGGGAGATATTCGGAGAGAACACCCTCACCATAATCCTCTCTCTCAGAGAAAGGAAATGAACGCAACGCTCTCCAGATGAAGTGCGACGGTCATAGACCTCCTCTTCTAATTAAAAGCTGATATTGATAGCCGAATGTTACGCGCGGGAGTTTAGAAGCTGTCCTCTTAAATAGGGACGGCTTTTAGTAACCCAATTCCGCTTTCCTTTGCGCGGCGGTCGGCAAGGGATCTTTTTCGCTCGATCGCGCCCTGGCCGGACTCCTGGATGCGTCTGCCCTCCGTCGCGTTGAATTCAATGTCCGATTGAAACTCCGGCGGGACATCGTCCGCGGCGTAGATGGCGTGCACCGGACATTCATCCACGCAAGCCATGCAATCGATGCATTCCTCCGGGTGAATAACAAGTTGACCCTCCAACTCATAAAAGCAGGCCACGGGGCATACCAGCACGCAATCGGTGAACTTGCACCCCAGACATTTATCGGTAACTACATGCGCCATAAATTATTTTTGTTCCAGGTTCATCGGGCTTACGGGAATTAAACTGGACGAGCGAGGCCAATTTGCCAATGTGTTTTTAGGGAAAATCGGAAAATGCTGTAATCGCCATGGCAGGTCGCATTTACCGCTCACGAGAGCGTCGGCCCTGCTATCTCGGAAAGGGCGGGCGCGGATTTCGCCGCGGAAATCGGCCGTCGCCATTCATTCCAAAGACGGCGAGCGCGGCGCGGCGCGTATTTGATGCAGGTATAGAGCAAGACCGGTAAACGGTATCGTTGCATCAGAGCTACTTCACGCAGTTGGCGATGTTTGCGGGCGAGCCCGTTGGCGCCGGGTGTGGAGTTAGCGTGATACAGGACGAGGTCGCGTGGAGGTGGCCAGTAGTTGCTGCGCGCGTAAAAGCAGCGCGGAAGCTGGCACCAGGAAAGCGCACGCTCGCTCAAGGTTGGAAGGAGTTTGTTGATGACGCGCTCCTCGATCTCGCCTGCAAATTGGTTTTGCAGGCCGTGCCTTACTTCTTCAAAGAATTTGATGACGCGAGCGTTGCAACGGCAGATAAAGAAACCGCTGTTGATTTCATTCGCAGGGACGCCGGCCGCCTGAAACGCGATGTCGCGATCGCCCAGCTCGGCCATAACGATGTCCGGGGTCAGCCGGTAAAATTGGATGTCGACATCAGCCCGATGATAACGTTGCCTGCGTGCTCGCGCAGGCTTTGGAGAATCAGATCCACTTTTTTGACAACGCACCGGTCAAACTGGGGGCTGTGGTAATGGCCTTCCCCTAACATCTCGATGACCTCGGACTGGACCGTGAATCCGGGAGGGATCGTTTGGAAGGAAGTCGTCGTGATAAAGCCTGTTGTGTGACGGAGTGTAACAACAAAAGATCTTCATAGGGCGCTGCCCTGCTAGTCCTACTGGAATCGATTCGCCGGATCAAGCAAAACTGGCCGCAGCGAAGAAAATGCGACGGTCAGAGACCGCCGCTACAGAAAAGGTGGGATCGGCCTCTCCGAGGGCGATGGTAGATATATGCGGCTTCGCCGCCATGATAACATCGAGGTCCGAGCCGGACTGGCCCCAGCGCTCGATCCACCATTAGACAAATTCACCGTGGTTGACGCCGAGCGGAATGGATCGACCGGGAGAATTTCGGAGAGAACACCCGCCCATTTTACCCCTCTCCCTCTTAAGGGAGAGGAAATGTATAGCGGGCGCCTCCAGACTCATAGTGCGACGGTCATAGACCGCCGCTACAGAAAGGTGGATCGGCCTCTCCGAGGGCGATGGTAGAAATATGCGGCTTCGCCGCCATGATCACATCGAGGTCCGAGCCGGACTGGCCCGAGCGCTCGATCCACCATTTGCCGAGCTAACGAGACAGCACGCGCTGTCCACCTCGGGAATGATTTTGTCGTAGCTGGCTCACCATGGCGGGCTCCTTCATGGTTCACATCGATGAGGTAGAATTCCATGGCGGTGGCGAGGCCTTTGACGTTGTCGCTCGAAAGACTGGCCGGGGTAAAGGCGGAGGCAAGGAAGCTGTCTTCCAATTTCTGAAAAGCATTCTGCTGGGTGTAGACTTTGGAGATATCGAAAGCCAAATCCGGCTTGAGATAGGACAAGGCTTGCGTGGCCAGGGCCAGGTCCCATGCGGTATGTTCGAAGATGACCGGGCGCATGCCTTCGAAGTGGACGCTCTTGTTAAAGGCGCTCGTCGGTCGGCGGCTCGTTGCTCCCGAGAAATTCGTGCAGCTCGCGCGCGAGGGTTTCGTGATATTGGCGGTTGCGCTCGCGTGGCCTGGCGATTCGCTTCCATTTCGCCGGCGAAATTCCGCAGCGCGGCCTGGGCCTGCGCGCGATGCTCGCGGTCTTCGTGCCAGTTATTCGCCCACAAGAGCGAGAAAAACGCCGACAGTTATCAGCGCGACTTCGAAGAGCAGGTTGAGGAACGATCTTCCATGTTCTCCGCCGCGCAGGCTCATGCGCGAGAGTATGCCCGAGTGAGCGGACATTTCAAATACTGAAATTGGAATGGATCGCGCGCGCGCGTATCTATTCGGATGGAACTCGACCTGGAAGGTAAACATGCCAGCCGCGGGTATGCGATGCTGGTCTCGCTCATTACACCGCGCCCCATCGCCTGGGTGACGACGCTGAATGAAAATGGTGACGGTCAACGCCGCGCCATTCAGTTTTTTTAACGCGCTCGGCGGGAACCCGCCCATTATCGGGTTCGCTCCGGGCGATCGCGATGATGGCGGCGCCGAAGGATACGGCGCGCAATATCCGCCGGACCCACGAGTTCGTGGTGAACCTCGTCGATGAAGCAACGGCGGAAGCGATGAACCGCACTTCGGCGTCGCTTCCGTATGGCGTGAGCGAACTGGAGAGCGCAGGATTAACGGCGGTGGCGTCGTCGGTGGTGGCGCCGCCACGAATCGGCGAAGCGCCGGCCAGCCTTGAATGCAAAGAATGGGGCACGCTCGAGATCGGCGGGAACCGAGTCGTGATCGGACTGGTTAGGCGAGTGCACGTGCGCGACGAGCTGATCGATCCCGAGAAATTGCGGATTCGGACCGAGCAGTTTCATGTGATCGGACGCATGGCCGCTCCGAACTGGTATTGCCGCACGCGCGATCGATTCGAGATGGTCAGGCCGGGATGAGGGTTGGAATTTCGAAATGTGGATTGCGAATTGCGGAATCGTGCAAACGCTCGCGCCTAACGCGAACAGGGGTGAGACGTCAGGAGGTAGATGTCTCAGGCGATCGTCTGTTTGCAAGAAGATGATTCGGAGTCTGCTCCAGGTTTGCTGAAGGTCGCGAGTGACTTGATAGTCCCCAACACGAGACGAGCGGCATGAAGCTTGTCGCAGAAGTTTGAAGAGCGCGACTGGTGTATTTCGCTTCGACGCAGGCGCATTGTAACATACTTGGAAGTAGTATGGGTTTACCGTGTGACATTGCGCACATTCTCTGGCGTAACCGCGATCGCTCTCGAGTATGGCGCGAACGAGACGGAAGCGATCGGCGCTCTGCTCCATCAGACCGTGGAGGATACGCGGCGGCGCGGAACGTTTAGTCGATACCAAAAACGGTTTGGTGATGATGTTGCGAAAATCGTGGATGGCTTGCACCGACACCGATCAAACGCCGATACTTGCTATGGCGCGGAACGAAAAGGTAGCTTTACATCGCGCATCTCAAGAATTCCGATGCGTCAACACGGCTTGTCTCGGCTTCAATAAATTACACAACACGCGCGCGATCCTGGCCGATCTGCGCAGAATCGGGCCGCAAGTGTTCGAAAGGTTCAGCGGCAAGAAGGATGGAACACTTTGGGTCAACACCGCACGCTCGTCACCGCCTTCCGTCAGCACGGTGATCACAGTCGATCTCATCGACGAGCTCGATCGCGTCGTAACTGAGATTGAACGATTAGCGCGCGCGTAAGAAATAGTCGTTAGGTTACTAACGACGCGAATCTTACTCGCGATCTAGACGTCGACTTCTGGCTTGCTCTCGCCAGAAAAGTGGATGGTGTCGGTTAATATCTCGCCATTCGCCGAAAGCTGCCAGTGATCGGTCTCTATCATCTTGCCGTTCAGCTTATAGGTAAGCTCCATGTCGTGGCCGTCGATCGCTTTGGCTGACACGGTGGTACCTTTGGCGACTCGAGGACCTTTCGGCGTGTAATCTTTGCCATCGAGTTTGAAGTCGGTGCGTCCCTGGTAGGTCGGGTTCATCATCGAGTAACCGTCTGTCTGCCATTTCGTCATTTCGATGCTGTTGGGAGAACCGATCTTGATCTTGGTGCTGACCCACGTTCCGCCAGGCCGGAGGTGCCGGCGGTTCGCTTAAGCGTGGTTTCATCGTGCGAGGTCGATCCATCCGGGCGCATTTCCGTGCTCACATAGGTAGAGGTGGCTCCGTCTTTGGAAACGCTCCAGATGGCATCGGATGTGATTTTGCCTTTTCGTTTCTGTGTCCATTTCCAGGAATTTGGACCATTCTTAGTGATCAACCACGTATTGCCGTATTTGGTGAGATGCTCTTTTCCGAGGGTCATGGTCTCGGAGTCGTCGCCAAAGGTAAACGTGTATTTGTCGGGCCCGGCTTCCGCGACTTTATAGGTCAAGCCGGCGAACTGGCTCTTCGCGGGATTCAATTTCCATTTGCCGACGAAGGAGTCGTCAGCTGCGAACGCGGTGGCGCTGATGAGACAGAGTGAGGCGATAAGTGCGAGAATGCGTAGTTGCATGAGTGTTCGCCGGTTAGGTTGTTGTGGAATCAAATACATTCTGGGAAACGGCATCGTTGTCAATCTCAACGGCTGAAACGCGGGAGGATCACAGGGAGTCGAGTTGCTTCGAGTGTCGTTTCCACAGGAAGAGCAGGTAAAGGATACCAAACCAAAGCAACCAAACGGAAAGATTGAAAGTGATGTGCGTGACGAGCGAGATCCAGGAATTGTGAACCGAAGGTAACGAACACTCGGCCGCGACAGATGTTCGGATGGCAAAGCGCGCAATGCCTCAATCACGTCCTCTTTTACATTTGCTTCTACCAGCATTTCGCCCACCAGAACCATTATCCCGACGGTGTAGGCGAAGAAGCTAAATATTTTGAGCGCGATCTTTGCGCTATGCAGGAAGTAGTAGATCGCCACCACCATGGCGAAATTGATTGTGATCATTTGCGCAAACCACGTGACTTCGTGTTCCGTGGTCGAGCGCGCGAGATTGAGCAAATCGAGTTCCGACACAAGAGTGCTCCGTTTTAGTCGGTGCGGCGCTGCTTGGCAAGAAAGCTACACTGCTCGATAAAATTCCCGGGATGTTGCCGATCATCACCGAAGCGGTGGCCCAGGCGATTGCAGACCGGTTCGGAGAATCAGATATGCGCGCTCCGATGAGAGCGATTGTCGTGCAGGCGCGAAAGCGGAAACTTTCGGACGGCGCGACAATAGGGAAAGGCTCTACTACGCGGCTTTTTTCTCGCCGTTCGTCGCAGGGAACGGAACGACGACCGCGTCTTTCCCCTTGGTGTTGAAAGTCGATTCGAAAGAGAGCTTCTTATTGATAATCTCAGTAAGCGCGATGTCTGCTGCCCGAGTTCCCGGAGGAACTTCGACCATCGGGCGATGACCGAGGGAAAGCTGACGAACACGGCGGGAAACCATATTCACAAGGATTTGCTGGTTAGGTACGACTTCAGAGGCGGCTGCGATGAGATGGGCTTTCATAGGTTCGGTGACTGGCAATGGTTGGTGAAGGAGTGAGCTGCCCTGGCGGTGTCAGACTCCTTTTGGAGGTTCGCAGCAAAAACAACCAGAGCGCACTGTCGTCGAGAATGAGGAAATCACAACCCCTATTCCCGCGAGGGGTTATCTGAGACCCGGCGCCTAGAATGGCCAGGCGCGATCGCCAACGCACCGGGGGATTCGTCATGATTTCACCTCGCCGCTTCCTTTCTTGACGAATCTTGGAAAAGGCAGAGAAACTTGAGAGATGACCACACAAGACGCAGCGATTCCCGCGCGTGGAAAGCAAACGATCATCGTCGGACCCACCGAGGGCAAAATTCTTCAAGCGTTCGGTGATACCGTCCAGGTGAAATTAGGCGGAGAGGAGACATGTGGTTCCCTCATTCTTGGCCTGGGCACGACTCCGCCCGGGCAGGGGCCGCCCCCACACATTCATCATCGGGAAGATGAATTGTTTATTGTGATAGAAGGAAGCTTTCGCTTCCTCGGCGAGAATGGTTGGTCCGAACCGGTGGGACCGGGCGGGATCGCCTACACGCCACGCGGAGTGCGGCACACATTTCAAAACGCTGGCACTGAAATGGGGAAGCAATGGGTGATCGCGACGCCGAGCGGGTTCGAGAAATTCTTCGGGCAATGCGCGGAGGTGTTCGCTCTCGGCGGCGCGCCGGATATGCAACGGATCCTCGCCATCGCCACCGAACACGGCCTCGAGTTCGTGCCGACACTGGCTCCGCCGTAAGCAACCGAATCCTTTGCAGCGGAGAAGAAAGCGCCGATTAAGACCGGCTGAGCAGACGTTCCATCACAGCGTGTATGTGATCTTGCTTTCGAAGCGCGCCTTGAAAGAGGCTGCGGTCTTGCGACTCAATCCCAAACGCGATCCGACGAGACCTTGCGTTTACGTCGGCATGACCGGACTGCCGGTCGATCATCGCTTTGAAAATCACAAGAACGGCTACAAGTCCGCGCGACTCGCCAGGAAATATGGCGTGCGGTTGATGCCGGCGTTGTACGAGCATCTTAATCCGATGCCGTTCGAAGCCGCGGCGCAAATGGAGAAAGATCTCGCCGAAGATTTGCGAAACGAAGGCTACACCGTAACCGGCGGAACGTAAAAATTACGATCGCTCAGCGCTCCTGAAAGATTTTCTGCGTCGTTGCAAGGGGCAAGAAATGCATCGCATTTAGCAAGGCGCGATCAGCGCACGTGCCGACGCGGAGCAGACGTTTGGATATGAAAACGCGATCTTTGTTCTGCCTTTGTGTGGCAATCAGTATGCTCGGCCTGTCGCTTGGCAACGCGAGAGCGCAAAGCGTGCTATTTGATTTTGATACTGCGCCGCTCCACACACCTTTGCCCCTCGATCTCACGGCAGGTGGAATCACCGCGCATTTCAGCGCTAACCCGACCTTCTACAATTACTCGATCCAACGTGCCGATGCCCTCGGCTTCACTCCAGCCGGGTTTGCCGGCTATTGCATTTATCCGAGCACGGTCTTTGCCTGCGATCTGCTCATCTCCTTCAACCATGCGCTTACCGCTGCGTCGATCATGTACGCGCCGGAAGAATATGCGACCGATTCGTCATGCACGATGCGGATCACTGCCTACCTGGGCAGCGTCTACGTCGGCACTAACACCTATCAGATTCCAGAACCAGGAACGTGGCCGACCGGGACGTTGTCTTTCAGCTCGATGCAGCCGTTCGATAATGTGGTAATCCACTATGATCACGCGCCACCGACAGGAGGCGATTATGGCCCAATCTTTATGGCCGACAATCTTCTGATCACGCCGGCGCTGGCTCCGACGGCTGTGACTGCTGGTTCGCGCAAAACGCATGGCGCGGCGGGGAATTTCGACGTAGATCTTCCGCTCTCCGGTACTCCGGGAATCGAATGCCGCAGCGGAGGGGCCACAGGCGATTACTCACTCGTCATCACCTTCGCCAATCCCGTTACGCTTGCCGCGACGCCACAGGCGCAGGTGACATCAGGCGTAGCCACAATCGGAACGGGAGGAGTTGATAACGGCGGCGTAGTTGTTATCAACGGCGCGAGCGTGACGGTGCCGTTAACCAATGTGAGCAATGCTCAGACAATCGGCGTGACTCTACGGAGCGTGAACGACGGGACGCATTTGGGCGACGTCACGATCGCGATGAGTCTGCTGATCGGAGACATCAACGGCAACGGTACCGTCAACGCCACGGATATCGGCGAGACGAAAGGGTTCGTTGGGCAGCCGGTCGGCGCGACGAATTACCGCGCCGATGTGCTCACTAATGGCGCCATTAACTCGACCGATGTTGGCATCGTGAAAGTCAGCTCCGGAACTGGCTTGCCGTAGAATAAGACTCTTGTGTGCCTAACGAACCGCCATGCGACGTTCGTCGCGATATGAACGGTCATGCGAGATCAAATCGCTCTGAAGATCGGCGCCCTCAGAATTTGGAAGACCGAGAACAGCGACTAATTTCTGCGACCAGCGAGATGCGATAAGGCCATGCCCATCGCGACCGCGCCCAATGTCTTAACAAGCGTGGGATGCTCGGCGTAGATTTCGCTGACGCGATCGATAATCGAAGGATCGTGTTGTTCGGCGTGGGCGGCGGCTTGTTGCACCGCTTCGGGCGAGATTTGCGCGGCGGTTTCGGGCGTGACTTGTCCGCCGGCAGGAAGTGTGATCCCGGTCGCCTGAGTGAGCTGCGAGATGATGCCTGCCGCGGCGGGGCTCGTGAGCAAGGCGTTGAGCAAATTGGCGCGCTGACTGCCGTTCGAATTGCTGAAAAGTTGGCCGACCATTTGGCCGAAGGCTGGAGTTTGATTAGAGCGAAACATTGCAGCCAGGCCGCCGGCCAAGTCAGACGAAGGCGCTGCCTGCGCGACCTGAGTAAAGTGATCGTCGACTTCGTGCGGGGCAGCGGTGGGATTTTCCTGGGAGTAATTTTGCAAAACATTAGCGATCTCGTTCATCCAGCTCATGGCGGCAATTAACCAGAAAGGCTGAACATTGGGAAGCCGACATTCGCAAAAACGGAAGAAATTCCTTCCCCTCTTCCTGCTTTCCTGCATTCCTGATTCAGATTTGATGCAAGGCGTATGAAAGATCTGACGCAGGGATCGGTCGTTAGGCATTTGGTGAACATGGCAGCATTCATGGCGGTGAGCATGCTGGTGCAAACGCTCTATCTCCTGGCCGACCTTTATTGGGTGGGACATCTCGGCAAGGAAGCGATCGCAGCGGTAGGCGTTGCCGGAAACCTGACGATGATCGTGCTCGCGATGACGCAAATGCTCGGGGTCGGCACGACGACGCTGATCTCGCACGCGGCCGGCCGAAAAGATCAGGCGGGAGCGGAGCTGGTGTTCAATCAATCGCTCACGATGTCGATTCTGGTAGCGCTTGTGTTGGGCGCGATCGGATTTTTGCTGCGCAGCACGTATTGCAACGCGTTGAGCGCGGATGCGACGACGGCGGGTTTGGCGAAAAGTTATCTGCTCTGGTTTATTCCGGCACTACTGCTGCAGTTTCCACTCGTAGCCTTGGGATCGACGTTGCGCGCTACGGGAATCATCAAGCCGGCGGTCGGATTCCAAGTGTTAAGCGTGGTGCTCAACATGGTGCTGGCGCCGTTACTCATTTTTGGAATCGGACCGTGGCCGCGAATGGGCGTCCTCGGCGCGGCATTGGCGACGTTCATTTCCATTCTGATCGCAGACGTGCTGATGCTGATTTATTTCGAAAAGAAATATCACTATGTGCGGTTTCGTCTCACGCTCCTGCGGCCGCAATTCAAGACGTGGGGGAAAATGTTGAGCATCGGATTGCCACCGGGCGCGGAGTTCGCGCTCGCCTTCTTATATATAATGATCGTTTACGGAATCATCCGCGGTTTCGGGCCGGCGGCGCAGGCGGGATTCGGAATTGGCGCGCGTGTGATGCAGGCGCTCTTCCTGCCGGTGGTGGCGCTGGCTTTCGCCGTGTCACCGGTGGTGGGGCAAAACTTCGGAGGGCGCCGAGCGGACCGCGTGCGGCATACAGTGTATGCGGCGCTCGGGATCGCGACGGGATTGATGGCAGTGCTGGCAGCGATCGCCTATCTCGCGCCGACGATTTTTATTCGCGGGTTTTCGAAGGATGCGAGCGTAATCGCATTTGGCGGCGAATATTTGCGAATTGTATCATTCAATTTCGTAGCGGCAGGAGTTGTGTTTACGGCCTCCAGCATTTTCCAGGGAATCGGGAACACGTTGCCACCGCTGCTGAGTTCGATGACGCGACTGCTTCTGTTTGCGCTTCCAGCGGTACTTGTCGCGCGTCAGCCAGGGTTCCAGATCAAGTATGTGTGGTATCTCTCGGTGGCGTCACAGGTTCTTCAGGCTTGCATCAATCTGCTCCTGCTTCGGCGCGAGATGCGAAGGAAACTCGTGTTCGAAGAAGTACCGCTCGCTGCTGTTGCGCCCGGATAAGCGCGCGAGTCTGGACCGTCGGCGACAAAAAAGGTGAATTAGAAAACAAATGCGCCATTAACGAGCAGGCCGGGGTATGAGCCCTGCTAGTTAACGACCCCGGAGGTCGTAAGCGCTCTTGAATATTCTGGCTGTCGAAGATGAAACTGCTCTGGCACAATTGCTCGCTCTGGTTCTGGGCGGGCCGAACTGTAAAGTGGCGACCGCCAGTAATGGCGAGAAAGCCCTGGCGAAAATTGCCAGAGCCAAACATCCGTTCGATGTCGTCATTACTGATCACCTGATGCCACGTGTTTCCGGTCTCGAACTAGTGCGTCAGTTACGCGGGAAGAATTTCGGCGGAAAGATCGTGGTACTATCGGCACATCTGGGACCGGACAATGTCACTGCCTACGAACTTCTCGGCGTGGATATGATGATCTCGAAACCATTCGATGTGGACGAGCTTCGTCGGACGATCGACGTACTGACGAATGGTCAGGTCACTCATTCAGCGAACGGAAACTCAAGGAAACTGCCGAACTGATTCGCCCTCTGCGGGAAACCGGCTCGAAGAAAAAGCCGAACGTGATCGCCACAATGAGGCGGTCGTCAGCTCATTATGCGAAACCGCTCCATGAGTTGCTGCCGTGCTTCCATCGCGAGTTTTGGATTTAGCCGGTTGAGCATTTTCTCGCGGCGCTCGGCATCCATGCGGGCGAGTTCGCGCACTAGTTTGTCGCGCGTTTTCCATTTTGCATAACGACTCGAGCCAATGCCGACGGCGAGCAGAGCGGACACTATCCAAACAGTAATGTCGGTTCCGGTGATCAAAGTATTTGGCGACTTAGACGCTTAGCGATTCCATCCGGGGAAAGCAAAATGGAAACGCGGACAACTCAACGCCAGACCGCTTCAGGCTGTGCGGTTGCGATTCTTCAATAAGAGTGCAGCGACGATACCGACAAAAAAGAAACCAACGACTTCGATAAACATGTAGGCGACGGTGTAACGTTTCGGAAATCCGTACCAGTTCCAATAGGAAACATTGGTCGCGATGGCAGCGAGAATTCCCGCGGTGGTGACAAAGCTAAGTCGCCCCACAAAAGTCGTTAGGCGCGTCTGCGCGAGCAGGCACACGACGAGGATCGCCTCGAATAATTCGGTCACGAATTCAATTCCTAACCACTTGCCGAAGGTAAACGGACGGGTGGGATGATACATCAAAATTCCGGAAGGACCGTTGGCGGATTTCTCGGCAATTTGCTTCATCGCATCCTTCTTTTCCTGACGCGTTGCGTTCCGCCCGACGTTGAGGCCTGGAAAAACGAAGAGCCCGTTGCGATCGCCGAGATTTGCTTTCATTGCGTCGAGAAGCGGCGCCTCGCTCTCAGCGCCAATCTGGCTGATGCCTTCTTCACCGAGCGGCAACACCATGTGCGCGATCCCCGTCCAAATAAACATGACTACGCCACCAACGATGCCGGCAAGTATCACTCTGTTCATAATCCCCCGGTCCTAACGAAAACTAACGGCCTTGAGAAGCTTAAAAATCACAAAGCCAATGAAATGCCCATAATAAGACTAAAGGCTCATAGATAGGCCTCAGCTTCATTACCGTGAAGATAAATTTACTCTCCCAACTGGATGCAGCTTTGCTGTAACATCCGCGACGATGAAGAGAGCGATGCGGAGTCGCCGTTCGATATTTTTAGATCTGGCAGAAATCACCTAGCCTAACGAGTGATGAATGAGGAAAAGAATAAGATAATCGTCGCCGCGCCAAATGCTGCAGCCAAGCGCGGCGATCGCTGGAAATTTTTGCGAGACGTGCTGGTTTTTCAATTCAAACTCCTGCTCGACAACCTCCGCGATTTTGCGCTGGTGCCGGTTTCGATCGGCGCGGCGCTGATTGATCTGATCGTTAAAGGTGAGCGAGAAGGTGCGCTCTTTTACAAGGTGCTGCGCTGGGGCGCGCATAGCGAAGAGGTAATCGACGTCTACAGCGCGATCGAGCATCACGACCCGGGCGATTTCAAGGTGAATCCAAACTACACGGTCGATGCCGTAATCGCGCGCCTCGAAGGTGTGCTTGTGCGCGAATACGAAAAAGGTGGAACGGCTGCCAGCATCAAGACGGCGCTCGATGGCGCGATCGATCAGCTGCACAAGGAAACGGGTAGTGCGCGCGAGCGGGCGAAAGATGTTGTCGTCCGTGCAACCGACAAACTTCGCAGCAAATTCGATAGCGATTAGGCGCTACCGGACGGGTGAGATTGCAGTCTCACGATGCCGGTGGCGCTCGCCGGCGACAAAAATCACGGCGCCGATCAAGTTCGCCGCAACAGTGACCACGATGATTTTGGCGGCAAAGGAAAAGCGGCTCTGGACCTCAACAATCGGGAAGACGGTGAGTACTATATATAAGAGCGTGGTGAGAGCACCGGCGGCAGCCACGATCTTCAACCAAAGCGGAGCCCGCGATCTGTGCCTTCGCAATCCAAAAATCGGGATTGCAAACAAAACGAGATATGCGATCCCGTAAAAAATTCCGGCGGCATTATCGATCAACTGAAACGCTTCCTGCTGGCCGACGCCGAGCTGGCTGCCGATCGCGAAAATCAACGTAACGATGCCGACGAAGACGACGGAGTTTATCGGTGTTTTGTAACGAGGGTGAAGTCGCGTGAACCAGTCAGGAAGGATTCGATCCCAGCCCGCCACCATTGGCAGCCGCGTGTTCCCGGTAAAATAAATGCTGAGCAACGCGATCGCGCGACCAGCGAGCAGGAGAATGGTAATGGAAGCGACCGCACTTCCGACACCGAACGCACGTGCCCCAATGCTTAAAGCTTGCGGCACCGGACCGATAAGATCGATGTCGGCAAATTTCACGTAAGCCATGACGGAGCTCGTGCCGAGAATAAACATGAGCGCGATAATCGGCGCCGCGATGATGACGGAGCGGCCGATGTTGCGCACCGGCGCGCGCGTTTCGCCGGCGAGAATCGCGACGTACTCAAAACCGCTCAGCGCGCCGAGCGCCATTTTGCTGAAGATGTTTAAACTGAAAAGTGTGGCGGCGGGCATCGCCCATTCGATCGGCTGATACCGCGGAAGTTTGCCAGCAGCTCGCGCGAAGAATGGCAGAGCGACGAGCGCAGCATAGGTGACGAGCAGCAGAATCGCGCCGACGTTATGCACCCATTTGCCGAGACTGAGTCCGCGAATCGTTACCAGAATAAGAATAGCGATCAGCGCGCCGTTGAGTGCGGAAACGAAAAGTCGGTTGCCCGGCATCCAGGCGGCGCTAGGCCCGAGCGCATAAGATAGCTGCGTCGCGATGACAAGTCCGGTCCCCGCCATCACGACGATACCGAGAAGCCAAAGATTCCACGCAACGATGAAGCCGGTGAAATCGTTGAAGCCAAATTTTGCCCATTGATAGAGGCCGCCCTCGAGTGGCATGAGACGATTCAGAAAAATCACGACGGCCGCGACCGGCAGATAGAAAAGAAGAATGGCGAGGAGCCAGTAAACGGTTTGGGATGGGCCGAGTTTCGCCGCAGTTCCCACCCAGGAAGTGCCGACGACAAAGACAATTTGCGTGAGAACGAGATCGCGCAGACCGAGCTCTTTCTTAAGGGCGTGCTGTTGATTGGCGAGCGACAAGCGGACGAATTAGAAGAGAGAAAGGCAACGGCAGAAAAGACAAAAACGCACGCTCTAAAACGCGACGCTAGTCGGCATCGATATTGCTCGAAATTCATGCATGGCAGGCTCAATGCATTCCTACCGCAAGGAGCAACGGGAAGCGGTGAACGATCTCGTGCGCAAGGTTCTCGTTGCCGATATGACAAACTTCAATCCGGAACGTTTCAGGGATTGGACGAAAAATCTGGATTATCAGTTCCGGAAAACAGGATTGACGCTGCGCTTCGAAATCCGGCAGGGAACCGTTTATTTTACCGTCAAAGATGTGCGAACCGGCCGACGAGCTTACGAGTTTCACACCTCGACGCGCGTACTTTTCGATGACCGCGATGTTGTGCCGGTCGAGGAAAAAATGATCAAGTCTTAGGCGCCGCGACCTGCGGCGTACGTGACGCAAAAGGCTGCGGTGCAAATTTTCCGGTGAATTTGATTCGCCAGGAAAAAGTCAAACGTAACGAGCGCACAGATACGCTTGTCATTATCTCCGATAATGATTTCATTTGGGCCTGCTTATTGCATTTATGGAGAACAAGACTTTCCTCGGCAAATATCGCGCTGTTTTCGACCGCGGGGGTATGCCGGTGGAATTAAGACGCAGTGCCAACGGCGTGACGTGTCTGGCTCACGAGATTGAAACCGGTCGCGATGTGGCGTTGGAATTGATTTCTGCTCGAAGACTCGATCCCGAAACGCGAGAAAAAATCGCAACAGACGCGGCTGCGGCGAAGGAAATCAATCACGCCAACATTCCGATTCTTTACGATTTCGGCTTTGATGGCGACGATCTCATTTATGTAACGGAATTTCTCGAAGGCACGACGGCGGATTCCTGGCTGGCAATGAATGGACCGATGCCAATGCGGGCCGTTTTGCATATTGCGCTGCAAATCGTGAGCGCTCTAGGGGCGGCGGCGCTTCATTCGGTTTTTCATCGCGCCATTCATCCGGGAAATGTCCTTATCCTTGCCGGGCAACCGGCGGACGGCGAGTGGCCGATCATCAAGGTGCTGAATTTCGGCCGCATGCCGTTGAAGTTTGACGGGTCCGCAAAACGGAATCGTGCTACCGCCCAATCGGCGCCATTCGCAAGCCCAGAGCAGGTGAAAGATGGGACAGTCGATTTTCGCGCTGAAATATACTCGTTAGGCTGCACGCTTTGGTCGCTCCTCACGGGCGTGTCGTCATTCGATGCTCCCGGCGAAATGCTGGACGAAGCCCCGATGGCGGCCGCGATGAAAAGGTTCCGCGGAGTTCCTAAAAAGATCAGACGTTTGATCGCGGAAATGGCTGCGGCCAATCCGGACGATCGCCCGCTCGATCCGAACGTGATAACGGAGCGCTTACAGGATTGTCTCGCTTCCGTGGAGCGACGCGAAGCGTTCGCGCGCAAAATCGGAATTCCAGCGAGGTGGCAACGGCGTCGCGTGGCAAGACCAGCTCGTCCTCTCACCGCGCGTCCGTTTGCGATGGCTACCGTGGTGTTGGCGTTGGCTGCGCTATCCGCGGCGTATGTAACCAATGGATCGAAATTCACTTCGCTCCTGAGAAACCTTGCCTCAAAGGAACCGATCGGAGTTCCTGTCGGAGTGACGAAGCCTTCGGATGCGCCCGCGGAAAATGCTTCGGTCACACCAGCCGCCGGCAACGATGCCGCGCTGGCCGCCAGCGAAGCAAATCTGGTCAACAATCTTAACGCAGCCAAAAACCCTGCGAGCAGTCCTCCGGTGGATACTTCACCGGTGCCAACGCTGTCTCCGCCTGTCATTGTCTCGGAAAATCAAGGAGCCGGATCTTTGTCCAATCCTGAGCCTAACGAATCAGATCGGCAGAGTTCAACTCCACCGGCCTGACGAACAAGAAACCGAAGTTGCCGATGCTCCTATTACTGAAACAGCATCCTCTTCCGCTGCCGTTCCCTCCGCGACCGCGGAGACAGTTGTGACAAAACCAACGGACTCGGCGACGTTTGCAGGACCTGCGAGATTCTCTGCGAACAAGGTTCCAAGGGCGGAATTGATTGAACCGCCTCCATCAAAATCGTCAAATTCTTCGGCCTACCTCGCGAATAAATCGAATCAGAGTGTTGTGCCGAGAGCTGAGCTGGTCGAGCCGCCGCCGCCGACAGAAGGGCCTGATGAAGAGACAGCGAATCTCTCGGCGAAAGAAAAAATGGGCCACGTCCCGCGGGCGGAACTCATCGAACCGCCACCGGGCCAAACCATGTCGAAAAAGCGTGCCCAATCCTCACACAGCCTGAGTAAGTCTGAGATGGCCGCAATCAAAAACGCATCGCGGCAAGCAAACCATGCAAGAATCTGGGCAGATGGCGACGGCGCCATGGTGCAAACTCCCGATGGAATGGTTCACGCTCGATTCGTCGGCACGACGCGGGACGGTCAATGGATGCTGGCTTTGCCATCGCGGAAAATCATGATCGTGCCACCGCCGCCCGGCTTCGTGCCCCAATAACGTTTCTGCCGCTGAGACAGCGGCAGCTACAACTAAAAGAGCTGTATTGGGATCTGATTGTATTGCTTTAGCAACGGCAATTCCGACAAAATGGCGGCATGAAAAGCCTCCTTCTGTCGATCATTGCCGCCGCGCTCTCAATCGCCACGGTCTCAGCTTACAGTGATTACGTGTATCCCGATCAACCGCTGATTCAGGTGACGTTCGATCGGTTGATTCCGACATCCTTTCCCACAATCCAGCCCGATTTTAACAAACTGCGACCGACAACTCGTCCGCTCATTTATCCAGGCGTCCCACAAGTTCATATCATTGATAATCTCGTCCATCCGATGGAACAGCCGCTTTTGATCGTGAAGTGATTCGGCTGCCGCGTTTGTATTCGGCCGGATGTGTGACACCGGCTAATTGTCAGATGATCATCGCCGCCGGCCAGGGTTCGCTGCGCCGATTTCGAGCGGTGCAGCTAAAAAAAGAAAAGACAGTGCCCGAAACGACCAATGGCAAACGCTGAAACCACAAAGGAACGGCTGGGATGTTTTGCGAGAGGCTGTCTCATCACCAGCGTCATCGGATTCACTTTCCTAATCCTTCTTATTGGCGGCACCTGGTTTCTTTATAAGAGAGCCGTTGACACATTCACCTCGCCGCAGCCGGTTCAGATCACAACGGAAATACCGACTGACGCTCAGTTTAAATCAGCCAACGAGATGCTTGACCGTTTGCATGCTGCGTTAGCGAATGACAAGAGAGACACGATCGAGTTTACGGCCACTGATCTGAATGCGCTGATTGCGCGGCATCCGGATTTTGCCAATCCTCGCCGCCAAATACGGATCGGAATGGCCAACTCGATCATGACCGTGGAAATGAGTATTCCATTCGATCCGCCGCGTCTGCCGCTATTGAAAGGGCGTTGGTTCAATTGCACTGCCCGTTTCAGTCTTGATTACGTTTACGGCCAATTCAGCATGATTCCGAAATCGCTTGTCGCCAACGGACATGCCGCTCCGGATTTTATCCTTTCGGAAAACTTTGTTTCCTCCTTCAATCGGTCCTTTACCAGGAGCTTCATGAATTCGTTGAGCCGGAGTCGGGAGGGCGAAGCGTTTTGGAAAAGGATCAGGCGCATAGCCGTGCAGGACGACAAACTGGTAGTAATGACGGAACCAGCCGGGGGACAAGTAGTTCGTTGGCCTAACGAATTGTGGCCGTCTCGCCGAAATGCTTCGCGAGATCCTGCAAATGTTCGTCCATATACTTGGTTGGACCGAAGATCTTGACCATGATGCGAATAAATGGATTCCGAACGTTCGATTGTTCGGTCAGCGCGACCTGAGAACCGCCATCAGGAATGGGAGTAATACCGTAACTCCACGAACCGGTATACGACCCATGCGAGTCCCCGATTTCCCTGACGAGATGAGCAGGCGGCAGGCTTTCCGTCGTAACAACCGTCATGGACATTCCGCCGTTGAAAGTCTGGCGCGTAGTTTCTTTTCCATCGGTCGGCGGAAGTATCTCGACTGTTTCCATGTTCCGGTTCCACTGCGGCATTTTCGCAACATCAGCCAGAGCGGCGAATACCTTTTCGGGCGGTTGCTTGAGTGTAATCGTGCGCGTGTGCGTTGTGTGCTCTGGCAAAATGGAACCGACTGCGAAAACAATCGCAACTAAAACGACGATGATAACAAGGATGCGAAGGACCGATTTCATAACGCGGCATGCTAGGGCAAGGTTGGTTAATTTCTCAAGGTATCGTCGCGAACTGGAACATTGGATTCGAAGAGACTGATATTCTTTTTCAGATCGTCCACCAAGCCGGCATTATTCTGCTCCGTCGCCAATTGTAAACCGCGTTTTGCAGTATCAATCGCGGCGGAAAATCGCCCGGTCTCGGCGTAGGCGGCAGCGAGCGTTTGAAAGACGACCGCTTTCCTTTGGCCGGAAATTTGTAAAACACGCTCGGCGAGTCGGACTGCCCGCTCCCCGTCGCGCAGAGCTGGATCGGGCGCTGTAGCCAGAACCCACGCGAGTTTATTTTGCGCGCTGCCGTCGTCGCTATCGTACTTCAGGCTTTGCTCCCATTGCGCTACGGCCTCGCGCGTCCGCCCCTGCAAAGCCAAAGCCACGCCCAGATTATCGCGTGCATTCACGTTTCCTGGTTCGAGGCGCAGACTTTCCTGCCAATGCGAAAACGCTTCGTCCGCGTTCCCTTCTTTCATCAGCGCAGTCGCAAGGCTGGCGTGCGCTTTTGCATTGTTGGGCCGAATCTCGATTGCGTCGCGAAAATTGCCGATCGCCTCCTGAAGTTGTCCGCGCTGCGACAAAGCCACCCCGAGTTCATGATGCGCAATATCGTTTCGCGAAGTCACCGCCAGCGCGTGCGTCCACAGCGTTTCGCTGTCTTTCCAAAACGATGTTTGTTTCCAGGCAGAAAAACTCAGCGCGATTATCACGGCGGCCGCGATAACTCCTGAGATGGCAGATCGGTGAGACCATCTCGCCGTCAAATCGCTAAATGCCCAGGTCACCACGACGTAAAGTCCGATGTGCAGGAAGATACGAATAGCGATCGGCGTGACCCTGGAGACCCACCTGGAAAAGGCCAATTACAGGTACGAGCATGCCGAGATACCAGAGCCAACCGGTAATAAAATATGGACACGTTTTTCGAAAAAACCACGCCGCCAGGGTGATGACCGCCAACACAGCAATCGCGAGCGCGGAAACCCAGGTCGACAGCGAGCCAGCAGGATACGGATAAAACACCGCCAGGCGCGACGGCCAAATCATCTGGAAGATGTAGGTGATGTAGCTGACCAAAGCGTTACTGATCCGGAGCGAAAGCGACAGTCGCTCAAATGACGTTATGCCGTGCCGTTGGATCAATATTGTCGTGATGCTTGAAGCGGCGGCCAATGCGAACAGCGGCAGCTTTTCCAAAATCAATCTCGTGACGATCGGTTGTCGATTCCACCACGAGACGTGTTTCGTATTCCTGTCCGACGTTGCTGGAGCGTTGAACCGACCAAACGGCCAATAGTCGAGCAGCAAAAGAACGAACGGTAGCGTAACCAGCATGGGCTTGGACATCAGGCCGCAGGCGAACAAGACCGACATCGTAACGTAATGCGTGGTCGTTGGTTTGCGCGCATATCGCGCGTAGGCGCCGAGGGTGAGCATGAAGAAGACAGCACTCAGCACATCCTTGCGCTCGGCGATCCATGCGACCGATTCGACATGCAGCGGATGAATCGCAAAGAGCGCTGCGACAAATGCACTTCGCCAGATGCTGCCAGTTATTTGCTGGAACACCACGAATAGCAGGAGAACGGCAACGCTGTGGAGCGCGACGTTGGTAAAATGATGTCCACCCGCTTTTGCGCCGTAAATCTGGCAGTCCAGCATGTGCGAGATGGTTGTGAGCGGATGCCAGTTATATCCGTGACTGCGAGTAAATGCTGATTCCAGTCCCGACGCAGTGATCCCGTTCATCACACGCGGATTGTCGTAGACGTAGACGTCGTCGTCGTAATTAACGAAATCGTGCCGGAGCGTTTGCCCGAAAACGAGCCAGACGATGGCTACAAGAAAGGCGCAAATGGCGACCGTTATCCACGGATGATTAGAATTCCGTCCGGTATTCCGTTTCGCTTTTGCGGCGCTACGTCGCGCACTTGTCATGCAAGCGTTAATCCCAGCCGATTTGGCGACCTTTGTTCTGTTCTTCCAACCACGATTGCAACGGTTTGAAATAATCGGCCATGGCGCGCGTAGAGATATCTTCGCCGGTGGCCTGCTTCAATACCTTGCGCCAGTCCTGCGTAGCGCCTTTTTTCAGAATGCTGTTGAGCCAGGTGCCGACTTGTTTGTTATCGGCGTAGTTACACGATTGCGGCGGTTGGAAGAGAATCTTGCGCGCAATATAATCGTGCAGCTGAAACTTAAACACGGTCGCGAACGCGTAGTTGTAATAGTAGGCCGGATTGTCGTTGATATGCGTTTTGGTGGCGGCATCGCAGAATTCCTCACCGCGCGGTGAAGGCGGCTCGATTCCCTGCATTTCGCCGACGTATTTCCACCAGCGCGCATTCCACTCGTCAGGCGGGAGATTCTTCGCATACACATCTGCCTCCCAGTGCGGCATCACCCCGGCGGAGAAAAAGATAAATGGGATCGAGCGCGCGAGCGCATCATCGAGAAGGAATGCGGTTTTGTCCGCTTTAAAGTCGTTAGGCAATATGCCGCGTGATTGCAAATACGGCACCTGACTCGCCGCCAGCGCGATCAATTCCCCCACCCCTTCGTGAAATCCAGGCGCCGCCCCGGTGCGGAGCAGATACGGAACCTGCGGGCGCGTGTAAGCTTTGAAATAATACCCGTGCCCGAGCTCGTGATGTGCGGTTTGGAACCATGTCGCATTCGGTTCGATGCTCTGCAGCGAGCGAATGTCGTTTTCGAGATCGATGTGCCAGCACGAGGCGTGCGTGTTTTTCTTGCGCTTCGAATCCGGGGGCAACGGATAAAGATCGGACCTTTCCCAAAAAGTTTTCGGCAAGGGTGAGAAACCGAGTCCGGTATAGAATTGTTCCGCGGTCTTGATTACCCACTCGGCGTTACGTCCCTCGAAATATTTGTCGACGTTGGCCGCATCGACCAATCCTTCCCATTCCTGGCTCCAACGATTATTGATCCAGTGGGCAGGAATCTTTTTCGGCACCGGCTGGTGATACTTTTCCGCAAGTTTGTATTTTGCCCATGTGTGCAGCTGCAAATAAAGCGGACGCATCGTCGCCCTCCAGTCGTCCAGCATCTTGAGCATCTCGTCCGTCGTCATTCCGTAGGACGCGACTTCCAGGGCGAAGTAATCGGGATACTTCATTTCCCTCGCGACGCCGTTTCGCAGATCGCGCAACTTCACGAGGTTCGGCTTCAAGGCCGGACCGGATTCCTTCGACGCTTCCCAAACTGCTTTGCGCTCGTTCAGGTCGGTACTCTTCTGCAGCCTGTCATCGATTTGATTCGCAGTGATCGGCTTGCCGTTGAGTTTAAATTCGAAACTATTGAGGATCGACGCTTGCTTCGTCTCTGCTTCGACACGTTTCGCGACGAGGTCGGGATTCGTCATCGGACCTTCCGCGGCATTCAGCAGAAGTTGTTTCAATTCTCGAACCGACAATTCGTTTAGTTCCTTTTCATGCGTGAGCAGGTCACGCGCTTCGGTAATGAGCGCGGGATTGCCGTTGAACGCCGCGTACGCTTTCCCAGTCGCTTCCGCCGCCGCATCGTGTTCGGGCGTAACGTCGGTAACCGCCAACCACTGCGCTTCGCTATTTACTCGATAGAGCGCCTGGTAACCGGCATTCGCGAGTTTGAGAAATCGATCAGCGCGTTCCTGGATGGGTGACGCAGCGATCGCGGCAGAAATTGAAACAATGAAAGCTGCCAGGACGAGATAGGTCGGACGATGCATGCGGCAAAATAATCGAAACATGCGACAGATGTGAAGCGCTGTTTCCTTCAGATCGGCGCATTCTTTTCCAGCGGATTGCGCGCTACGATCCATTCTTCAACTGGCGCGCCGCCCAGCAAGTGTTCCTGCAAAATGCGCTCGAAACGTTTCGGCGTGACATCGCCATACCAAATTCCGTCGGGATAAACAACAAGCCATGGTCCACCGGTGCAGATACGGAAACATAGCGTCTTCGTGCGCATGACCTGCAAATCAAGATCCTTCACGCGTTGCTTGATGTAATTCCACGTCTTCTCGCCGTCGGCAGGCGAGCAGCAATCGGGACCGAGGCACAAGAAAAGATGCCGCTCCGCAGTCCGGACACGTGCTTTCTGCAAACCTTTCTCGATCTCTTCGCGACTCATGTCAGGCAAAAATGCAGCAGCGCCATATGATGATGCGGATCGATGACCAAGTCATCGATAACTTCTTTTCAATGTGTAATCGCAACTTTGAAGATCAGTCCGGCCACTCCGCTGCCGATGATTATCGGAAGGATGTCCCATTTCCATCTCACCACTCCGAAGAACGCGATCGTGCACACGATTGCAGCAGGCCAGTCAACGTGACTCGACGGGAACATCACATGAATTCCAAACCACACTGCCAGATTCAAAATCACGCTGAGGACCGCAGCCGTCACGGCAGAGAGCGCGGCGGTGAGTCGTTTTTCGCCGCGCAACTTTTCGATATAGGGCGCGCCCAGGAAGATCCAAAGAAAACAGGGAGCGAAAGTCACCCATGTTGTCATGAGCGCCCCTAATGTCGCGGCCAGCAGTGGCGACAGATTCCGGATGACTCGATCCGCCGATAAAACAGAGAACTGCAAGACCATGATGAGTGGTCCCGGCGTTGTTTCCGCGAGACCAAGCCCATCAAGCATCCGGCCTGCGCCTAACCAATGATAATTTTCCACGGATCGGTGCGACACATAAGGCAAAACAGCATATGCGCGCGAATGTGACCAGCGCGGCTTTGCTGAAAAATAATCCTTCGCGAAAAATCGCGTGTCGTGTGCCAGAAGAATTCGCGAGAATAATGGGCAGCCACCAGAGCAGGACCGCGACAAGGAAAATCTTCAATGCCCGGGTGAATGACGGGCGCATATGTTCGGGAAGCTCGTTGGATTTTGGAAGGTAATCGTATCTCGAGTCGGAAAAATATCGCGGCCAGATTTGTCGCCAACAAATCCGAGCAAACCGGCCGCAACGACAATAACTGGAAATGGCACGTGAAGAAAATAGATCGCGATAAAAGCGGCCACCGCGAGCGACCACATCAGCGCGTTCTTCAAACTCTTGCGTCCAATGCGGATGAGTGCAGCGGCAACGATCGCCAGGACTGCCGGTTTCAATCCATAAAAAATCGCCGCAACCCAGAAAACGCTACCGTACGCGACGTAGACGTAACTTAGCCCAGAGAATAAAGATTGAAGGGAGCACGAAAAGCGCTCCGGCCACGATGCCGCCGCGAATCTTGTGCAGGAGCCAACCGACATAAATCGCGAGCTGCTGCGCTTCGGGACCGGGCAGGAGCATGCAGTAGTTGAGCGCGTGCAGAAAATGCGCTTCGTGGACCCACCGCTTCTTTTCGACCAGTTCGGTGTGCATGGTCGCGATTTGTCCAGTGGGACCGCCAAAAGAAATGAAGCCGAGTTTCAGCCAGAAGCGGAATGCTTCGGCAAACGACGGCTTTCGGGATGCGCGCGCATCTTCGCTCATAAACGCCGGAGCGCCGCATAAAGTCCGTCGAAACATTGCGCGCCCCGCGTGAGAATTTGTTCATCGGACATTGCCTCTTTGGCCCAGCCTTTGAGCATACGATCGATGCCGACGCATTCCGCTCGCTGAAATTTTTCATCCTCAAGGACGGCGTCGTGCACCATCTCACCGATTTTGCGTAATGCTTGTCACGATGCGGAAACGTTGCAGCAGGGTTTCAAAAGTGCAGTCCTCGCCGTGATGCGAAAATTCTCCCTCCGGAAAGTCAAAAGGCAAAGCGTTCGCAGCTGAGGCTACGCTCTTTGCGAAAACAAATTTCGCCTTCGGATCAATGAAGCGACGAATCAACCAGGCGGAAGCGACGCAATCGATTTCGGGTCGCAGACGCGCGACCCATCTTTTATTTTGGTAATGTATGCGGCCTGCAACGTCGCGCCGGCGTTTTCCTCGCGTGAGCCGCAGTTTGAACACGCTGCAACAAGCTCTCCACATCCTGCGCAACGGGCGCGTCGAAAAAGTCGATCTCGCGGATACGTCGGAATTCTCTCTTCAGTTTCTCCAATTCATCCCCAAAACTTCCACCACGATGTTTCCGTGCGGTCAATTTTCGCAATGCATGAATCAACACCGCGTATTCCTTTCCTCGAGTTGAGTTGAAGAGGTCGACCAGCTTCCGATTTGGCAGGCCCTCGATCTCCTTCGCTCGGATTAAAGTCGATTCGCCGCCATAGTCGCGCACTTCCTTCGCAAACCACTGGAACAACTGGTACTGGGGCAGCCTGTCCGGCAGCAGGTAAGTCGAAGTTTTAATCTGCACAGCGCCGGACTTGGCGAGCTTTCGCCAGATGGCCACACGCTCGGCCTTGTGGGTCGCAGGCAGACTGTAGAGGAGCAGGAGCCAGGCCTCCATTTTTTGCTTATCAGGCGACTTCATTTTTCTCTTGCACAATACATATACCGTTCTGTTATACATATAACAATATGAAGAAGACAACGTGATCTTGCTGGTCAGTAATTCAACCGTTTATGGACACGGATACCTCGATCATGTCGCCGACGAAATCAGGAGTTTTCTCGGTAGCGCAAAGCGCATCTTATTTTTTCCATTCGCGCTGCATGATCGAGACGGCTATGCGGCGAATGCAAAAAGGCGGTTCGCCGAGATGGGTTTTTGCTCGAATCGGCCCATACCGCAGAAAACCCCGGGAGAGCCCTAGAGGAGGCAGACGCAATCTTTATCGGCGGCGGCAACACTTTCCGCTTACTCAAAGCATTGCAGGATCTCGATTTGATTGGAAGGATTCGTCGCAAGGTCTGTAGCGGAACTCCCTACATCGGAAGCAGCGCAGGCTCGAATATTGCGGGACCGACCATTAAAACGACGAACGACATGCCTATCGTTCAACCGAGCTCCTTTGATTCGTTAGGCCTGGTTTCCTTTCAAATCAATCCGCATTATCTCGATCCAGAGCCCGGGTCAACGCACATGGGCGAGACGCGAGAGGAACGCATTCTGCAATTCCTGGAAGAAAACGATACTCCAGTCGTCGGATTGCGCGAAGGAGCGTGGCTGCTCGTGGAAGGTGATCGGTCACGCTGAAAGGATTGAGCAGCGCAAGGATTTTTCGCCGCGGAAATATCCTCCATTGAAGAAGGTCCCGATCGCTGATGTGTCTGATCTCGTCCGCCGATGGATGCGCGCTGAAGGGAACGCTCTTCTGCGACGCAAAGATGTCGCAGAGCTACTAACGCTGGAAGAATGCATTGCCGCGGTGGAAGCGGTTTTTCGATTGCAGGGCGAAGGCAAAATGCCGGCGCCAGGAATACTTGGCGTGAGGGCGGCCCGCGGCGGTCTGCATGTGAAAGCCGGACTTCTCCCGGGCGGAAGGAGTTACCTTGTTGCCAAACTAAACACAAACTTTCCGGGGAACCCGCGGCAATTCGGTTTGCCATCATTCAAGGCGTAATTGTTCTTTGCGATGCCGTGAATGGTTGCCCGCTAGCGGTCCTTGATTCGATCGACATCACAATTAAGCGCACAGCTGCCGCTTCAGCGGTCGCGGCGAAATACCTGGCGCGGCCTGATTCACATATCGCCACCATCTGCGGCTGCGGCAATCAAGGGCGCGTGCAACTTCGCGCGTTGCGGGCAATTCTTCCTCTGGAGAAAATCTACGCCTTCGATCAGGACAAACAGATCGCGAGAAATCTGGCCACAGAACTTGCCGATGAATTGCAGCTGACGATCGAAGTTGTTCACGATCTGCATCTCGTCATTCGGAAGAGCGATGTCTGCGTCACTTGCACGCCGTCACACGAGTTTCTCGTTCATAAGGCAGATGTCTCGCGCGGCACGTTTATCGCGGCAGTCGGCGCGGATAGCGAAGATAAACAAGAAATCGATCCCGAGTTGATGGCGTCGTGCAAGGTAGTCGTCGATAGCCTCGATCAATGCAGCACGATCGGCGATTTGCATCACGCCATTTCGCGAGGGCTGATGCAGAGAGAAGATACTTACGCTGAGTTGGTGGACATTGTCGCCTGCCACAAGCCCGGGCGCACGAGCAACGACGAAATTATCGTCTTCGACAGCACCGGGGTGGCGATTGAAGACGCCGTGGCTGCCGCAGCCGTCTACGAGAAAGCTCGCGCCACCAACATCGGCGCCTACTTCAAGTTCGCCGCTTAGCTCTGCAAGATCTCAATAATCATGAAATGGATCACGCGAGAGAAAGTCAAAGTTGATCGCGTCGCTTGCCCTGGTTGATTCGAAATTTCATCGACCGTGATGCGGAGTTTCTTTTTTTGCCGGCCGATACCGATTGGTCGCAGGTAGCTGAAGGAAATGTGTTCGACGTTCGAACTGCGAGCTCGGACATCACGGCGACGATGTTTCCTTAAATTCGATCCTGAAAAAATACCGCCTCGGCGATTCCGCGCTCGACTTGTTAGGCGAAATTGTTCGCGCAGCAGATTCACATCCGCCCAACCCGCATCCAGCTGGTGAGGGCTTGCGTTGGATCGCAGGTGGCTTTGGCGCATTCGGTGCCACAGATCACGAAATACTCGAGCGCGAGTTTGTCGTTTACGACGCTCTCTACGCTGAATGTAAACGCCGACTCGCGGAAACGTGAACCGCCGGTTTCGTATTGCGGGTCTCTTCGCGCTGCATCGCGATCTCGTCTGTTACTCGCGGCAATCGTTTTTATCACTACGGGCGAAGAGCTTTGGACACGCTTTCTTCCGAAATATCTTCAGGCTCTCGGGGCGGGCGTTTTAGTCATCGGGGCTTTTGATGCATTGCGCACGTTACTGGGAGCGATCTACGCGTATCAGGGCGGGATCATCGTGGATCGCTGGGGACATCGCCGAGCGCTTTTTCTTTTTACTCTGCTTTCCATCGCGGGCTACGCGCTTGTCGCCCTCATCCCGCATTGGGCCGCGGTGATCGGCGGAATGTTTCTCTTTCTTTCCTGGACATGCCTTTCGCTGCCGGCTTCCTTTTCTCTCATCGGTGCCACGCTCGCACGCGATCGGCACGCGATGGGAATTGCGATGCAATCGTTCGTGAAGCGGTTGCCGATCATTATCGGGCCGCTTATCGGCGGGTTTCTAATCGACAAGCTGGGCGTGATTCGCGGCGTGCGCACTGGGCTCGCCATTTCCTGTGGGTTGGGAGCACTGGCCCTTCTTGTCCAGATGCAAATCCGAGACGATCCGAAAACCGAAAATCATTCACGCCAAAGTTTCTTTGCTATCGCCATGCGCATGGGTCCTGCACTGCGTCGCTTGCTCTTGAGCGATATATTGATCCGATTCTGTGAGCGATTGCCCTACGCCTGGGTGGTGATATATGCGATGGATTACGTCGGCGTTGATGCGGTCGATATCGGTCTGCTCACCGGTATCGAAATGATAACCGCGATGGCCTGCACGATTCCCGCCGCGTATTTTGCCGACAAATACAAACGCGAACCATTCATCATCGCGACCTTTCTCTTCTTCACACTTTTTCCGGTCTCATTGCTCTTCGCGCAAACGTTTGCCCTCCTCGTTGTCGCTTTCGTCGTGCGAGGCCTCAAAGAATTTGGAGAACCGGCGCGAAAAGCACTCATCATAGGTTGTTGCCCGTCCGACGCGCGTGGGCGAATGATCGGATCTTATTATATGATCAGAGATTTAATCGTTGCGACCGGTGCGGTGGCCGGCGCTAGCTTGTGGAAATTTGGGCCGCGAATGAATTTTACGGCGGCGGCAATTTTAGGAGGCGCAGGTACCTTGTTTTATCTGCTGACGATTTCGCGCAAAGTAACGCAACGATAATATGTCGATCTTACTTTTTCGCATCGCTGCGGTTTTGTGCTTTCTCGCGGTTGCGCTCGGCGCGTTCGGCGCGCATGGCTTGAAGGCGACGCTGCAGGCGCACGAGATGGTCAGTGTCTGGGAGAAAGCCGTGCTCTATCATTTTCTGCACGCACTCGCTTTGTTAATGCTGGCGCTGCATGGAATCGGCAGTCGAGCACCAGCGATCCTTTTCGTGTCCGGAATAATTTTGTTTAGCGGAAGCCTTTATCTCCTCGCCCTGACAAATGTGCGCTGGCTGGGTGCGATCACGCCATTGGGCGGATTATGCTTTCTCGTCGGCTGGGCGTGGCTCGTATTTTCCGCCGCGGCGCGATAACTCAAAGGCCGCAGCGTTTCCGCTGCGGCCCAAAGCGTTAATTAAAAGATAAGGTACGACTAGCTCGCCATCCGCTTCCGCGAAATTAGAAGTCCCGCCGCGGCAACTCCTAATAGCATCGCGGTGCTTCCATTGTCCGGAACCGAAGTTCCAGTCGTGCTTGCCCCGCTAGACAGAATTTGCGTGACTGTTGCCTTCACCATGGCTCCACAGCCCTGGCCACCGCTGAGCCCAAATACTCCCGGATTAAAAACCTCATTCGAGAGTGCCAGCGAGAATTCGCGATCGCCCAAGGTGATCGTAGTAGGTCCGTTCCATTGAATCTGACCCCACTGAGCGAGTCCAAAAATAACGCTGCCGCCGAAAGTGACGCCATTAACGGTGGCGCCTGTGAGGGGATCGGAAAAGTTGAGGGTCGCCGAAATGTTCATCGCGACCAAATCATCCGAGTTCACTGTGGTTTCGTTTGTCCAGACGTTAAAGAAGTTAAACGAGCTGCTGCCACCATCGTTAAGAATAAAAGATGTGCCAGGCAGACCGGGGGCCAGACTCGTGTTAATCACGAGACCGGGATCGGCAAAGTTTCCATTAACGCTACCTCCCGAAATTTCATAATACTTCGACACCGCAAGCGCGGCTGGCGCCAGCACGCCCAGTAGAAGCGCTACCCCTGCAATCCGAAAAACCATAGATACCCTTAAACGCATGGGGCATTCTGTTATTAAATTGATGGAAATTACAAGAAAAAAGCGCGAAACCGCGCAAAAAGTGAACTTTTCTTCGGAAAAGGTAACGGACTAAGCAACTTGTCCCGAGCAGCTTTACGCTGCTATTCTACCGGCAAATGTTCACCACCTTGCTTGAAACACAGAAGGCTGTCGTAACAATCCTCGTCTTTTTCGTGACGTTTTTCCTGACGCTGTCGATCGGACGGCTCCTCAAGCGCCGGGCTGGTGTTCGCCTCGGGGTGTTGTTCCAACTGTTCTGCATCACCGCTGCGTTTTACGCCGCGATCTGGGTTTACGGTATGCCGTTGCAACTTCGGCAGCACATTGGCGCTTTGCTCATTCTCATGAGCACGGTCGTGGTTGTCGCGCTCATAAACAGGTACCTGTGGGACTATTACTTCGAGAAGAAAAGGCAGACCCCCATTCCGCATTTCCTGCGCGAGATGGTGGCTCTCTTGATTTTTCTCATCGCGTTGCTCCTCGTCCTCAGTTTTGTTTATCACGCTGAAACGCAATTAAAGGGTCTGCTCGCCGGTTCCGGAATTGCCGCCATAATCTTCGGGTTCGCCGGACAAAATCTCTTTGGCGGAATAATTGCCGGCATCTCGCTGCAAATCGGAAGGCCCTATAAAGTAGGCGACTGGTTGCAAGTCGGTGAGCGCTTCGCCGAAGTCATGGAGATTAACTGGCGCTCCACACGTCTGCGCACTAACGACGCTATCTATCTCGACATTCCCAATAACGAGATCGTTAGGCAAACGATCGTCAACCTTCATTACCCCACACAGATCCACGCCATGCGCATCCGCGTTGGTGTCGAATACCACAACCCGCCTAATCGCGTGAAGGATGCGCTTATGCGCGCAACGCTAAATGCACATCTGGTCCTGCGCGATCCACCTCCCAAAATTTTTCTCGTCGACTTCGGCGAGTCGGCAGTCATTTACGAAATCAAATTTTACATGGGCAATCACGCCGCGATCAACGAGGTGAGCGACGCTATTCGCACCAACGTCTGGTATGAATTGCGACGTCAGCGCATCACTATCCCCTTCCCCATCCGCACGCTGCATCTCGAGCGCAAGGCAAAAGCCGCCGCGCCGGAAGGTCACGACGAGGCGCGCGCGATTCTCCGCCGCGAACCGTTATTCAATTGCCTCGCCGACGATCAGATCGATGCTCTCATCGCGCAATCCGTCCTCAATCGTTTCGGTCGCGGCGAACGCCTGATCGAAGAAGGCTCGCAAGGCGATTCGATGTTCATCCTCCTGCGCGGCATCGCGCAAGTATCCGTGGCACGCAACGGCACGGCTCTTCGAGTTGGCACTCTTCGGGCGGGAGATTGTTTCGGCGAGATGTCGTTGCTTACCGGTGAGCCGCGCACGGCTACCGTGCAAGCCGAGCGCGACTGTATTGTTCTCGAGATCAGCAAATCGGTCATGTCGGACCTGCTGCATCATTCGCCTGAATGCTTGGATCAACTGAGTGGGCTCCTCGCGCAACGCAAGATGGAAACCGAAGGTATCCTCCGCGACGCGACACCGATTGCCGAACAAACCGAAAAGGAACGCGAGTACCGCGCGACTTTCCTCCGCCGCCTGCGAACGTTTTTTGAATTGTAGAAGATAATCGTCGTATCGGTGCACCAACCGAAATACGTGAGTGGCGCGGGAATTTCTTGCATTATTTCATGCAAAGCAGAGACCTTTGCGAACAAGATTAACTCGCCATGGAGATCAGACTCTTACTCGTTCCTTACGATTCTGGACAACGAAACATCCGAATGGGCGCGGGGCCGGAGCACTTGTGCGCATCCGGTCTCAAGGAACGTCTCACCGACCAGGGTCATACCGTGGACGTTGAAACCATCGAGGCTGACTCCGCAAATTGGCGCGCTGAGGTTCAGACGAGCTTCGAGCTCATGCGCGCTGTCGGCAGGCATGTTCGCAAGGCATTGGAAAATAAACGGTTTCCGATCGTGCTTGCCGGAAACTGCAATGCCGCAATAGGAGTTCTGGCTGCTCTCGGCGCCCGCACCGGCGTCATCTGGCTCGATGCCCACGGCGACTTCAACACCCCGCAAACAACCATGAGCGGTTTTCTCGATGGTATGACACTCGCTACCGCTACCGGACGTTGCTGGACCGAAATGGCGCGCAGCATAGAAGGATTCGAAACGGTTCCGGATCAGGCCGTGCTCCTTCTTGGTGTGCGCGATCTGGATCCCGGCGAGGAAGCCACGCTCGCGCGTTCAAAGGTCGTTCGATTGAGCGCCGAAGCTGCAACTATCGGTATTCGACCTGTCCTCCAATCGCTCTCCAAGGAAATGGCTCAGTTTTATCTCCATCTCGATCTCGACGCTCTCGATCCGACCGAAGGGCGGGCAAATAGTTACTCCGCGCGGGGCGGATTCTCCAGCGCCGACTTGCAAGCTCTCTTATCCACGATCGCCGGAGAGCTACCCATCAAAGCCCTTACCATTGCCGGCTATGATCCATCTTACGACAAGGACGGCACAGTCTGTCGAACGGCGCTTCAAGCAGCTGTTACTGTCTCAGCCGCTTGCGGGCAGCCTGTTGATTAGTAGCGAGGCAAAGAGACCAAGAAACGCCCTAATCGACTTCTACGCGAGACCGAAGGCATCCCGGTCAGGGAGTATCGCTGAAAACGACGTCAATCCAAAAGTTAGTGGAATTGTATCCGTCCGTGGGAAAGGCGCTCGCGCTGTCATGGAAAAGCCCATTGGGGCCGGCGACGCCATCCGCCAGCGCATGCAGCGGCGCCTGATCGTAGCCCTGGCCGGCGAAATAGAATGGATCCCAAGAGAAATGCTGGGATTGGGAGTAATACGACGCAACATACGGGGTCCCGGCGGTAATGGCGATCGGAGTTGGGAAGTCCATTTGTTGCCAACCGGAGGTCGTCTCATTGGTGAAGGTCACCGTTGCCAGCAAAGTCCCGGTATTCGTCCAAAGGTGGCCCACATGGACGCCGGTGTTGTTCGCGGCTTTGTAAAAACGTATCGACTTGATCCAGCCAGCTCGGTCCGACGTGAACCGCACACCCAGTTCCGTAGATGGTACCCCATCCAACTGGTCAAGAATCGCCGGTGTCGCGTTGGGCGGCCAGATAGTTGTCAGTGTCGTTGCGCTTGCTTCATTCGAATAAGCTGAATCGCCGCCCGCATTGGTCGCGCGCACGCGATAGAAGTAGCCTGTTCCGAACGTGAGACCGGCGTGTCGGAGTAAGTGGTAACAGACGCAGCCACCGTTGCGATCTGCGCGTAGGTGCCCCCTGCGCCAGTCTTACGTTCGATCTTAAATCCAGTCTCGTTCGAGGAGTTATCCGTCCAAACAAGATTGATCTGAGACGGGGAAATCGAGGTAGCACTCAAACCGCTTGGTGCAGCCGGAGCGGTGAGCTGCGTGGTCGCGCTGGCTTCATTGGAATAGGCGGAATCTCCGATCGCGTTAGTCGCACGCACTCGGTAGAAGTAGGTCGTATTCGAAGCGAGCCCGGTGTCGTTATAGATAACAACACCAGCACCAACGGTGGCGATCTGCGCGTAGGTGCCACCGGCTCCGGTCTTCCGCTCGATCTTAAATCCAGTTTCATTCGCAGAATTGCTCGTCCAGGAAAGATTGATCTGACTGACCGAGACCGTCGTTGCCACCAGGCCACTGGGGGCAGGCGGAATGACATCGAACGTGGTGGCATTTGCTTCGTTCGAATAGGCGGAGTCGCCGCCAGCGTTGGTTGCGCGCACCCGGTAGTAGTAGTGTCGTGTTCACCAACAGCGCGGTGTCACCGTAGGCAACAACCCCAGCTGCCACAGTCGCGATCTGACTGTAGGTGCCACCTGCGCCGGTCTTCCGTTCGATCTTGAATCCGGTCTCGTTAGTGGAGTTATCAGTCCAGGCAAGATTTATCTGGCTGCTCGAGGCGGCAGTGGCCGTTAGGTCACTCGGAGCCGCAAGAGAAATGTCGGGAGTTGTCGCGCTGGCTTCGTTAGAATAGGCGGAATCACCCACCGTGTTGGTCGCGCGCACTCGATAGAAATAAGTCGTGGTCGCCGCTAATCCGGTATCGTTGTAAGCTGTGATGCCTGCTCCGACTGTCGCTATTTCCGCGTAAGTTCCTCCGGAACCGGTTTTCCGTTCGATCTTGAATCCAGTTTCGTTGGGTGAATTGTCCACCCAGGACAGATTGATCTGGCTTGGAAACGCCGTGGCGGTGAGCCCACTCGGTGGCGCCGGAATCGCGTTGAGCGTGGTTGCATTGGCTTCATTCGAATACGGCGAGTCGCCGCCGGCGTTGCTGGCGCGCACCCGGTAGTAGTAGGTCGTATTCACGGTCAGACCAGTGTTATTGTAGCTAACGACTCCGGCCCCAACCGTTGCGATCTGGCTGTAGGTACCACCCGCCCCCGTCTTGCGTTCGATCTTAAATCCGGTTTCGTTAGCCACGTCCGTCCATGAGATATTAATCTGGCTGCTGGAGATCGCGGTGGCGGTCAGCCCGCTCGGTGCGACCGGAGGATTGGTAAGGGTGGTGGCGCTCGCTTCGTTGGAATAGGCGGAATCACCGGTCGCGTTCGTCGCGCGCACTCGGTAGAAGTAAGCGGTCGTCGCCGTTAACCCAGTGTCGCTAAAGGCTGTCACGTCCGCTCCGACCGTCGCGATCTCAGCGTATGTGCCACCCGAGCCTGTTTTGCGCTCGATCTTGAACCCGGTTTCGTTCGTTGAGTTATCCGTCCAGGACAGATTGATCTGAGTGCTAGAGAAAGCAGTCGCCACCAAGCCAGTGGGTGCATTTGGAATTGCATTGAGAGTATCGCTGAAAACGACGTCAATCCAGAAGTTAGTGGAATGGTATCCATCCGTGGGAAAGGCGCTCGCGCTGTCATGGAAAAGCCCATTGGGGCCGGCGACGCCATCCGCCAGCGCATGCAACGGCGCCTGATCGTAGCCCTGGCCGGCGAAATAGAATTCATCAAACGAGAAATGCCGGGATTGGGAGTAATACGACGCAACATACGGGGTCCCGGCGGTAATGGCGATCGGAGTCGGCAAGTCCATTTGTTGCCAGCCGGAGGTCGTCTCATTGGTGAAGGTCACCGTTGCCAGCAAAGTCCCGGTATTCGTCCAAAGGTGGCCCACATGGGTGCCGGTGTTGGTCGAAGCTTTGTAAAAGCGTATCGACTTGATCCAGCCAGCTCGGTCCGAGGTGAACCGCACACCCAGTTCCGTAGATGGTACCACATCCAGCTGGTCAATAATCGCCGGTGTCGCGTTGGGCGGCCAGATAGTTGTCAGTGTCGTAGCGCTTGCTTCATTCGAATAAGCTGAATCGCCGCCCGCATTGGTCGCGCGCACGCGATAGAAGTAGCCTGTTCCGAACGTGAGACCCGTCGTGTCGGAGTAAGTGGTGACAGACGCAGCCACCGTTGCGATCTGCGCGTAGGTGCCACCCGAGCCAGTCTTACGTTCGATCTTAAATCCAGTCTCGTTCGAGGAGTTGTCCGTCCAAACAAGATTGATCTGAGACGGGGAAATCGAGGCCGCACTCAAACCGCTTGGTGCAGCCGGAGCGGTGAGCTGGGTCGTCGCGCTGGCTTCATTGGAATAGGCGGAATCTCCGATCGCATTCGTCGCGCGCACTCGGTAGAAGTAGGTCGTATTCGAAACGAGCCCGCTGTCGTTATAGACAACAACACCAGCACCAACGGTGGCGATCTGTGCGTAGGTGCCACCTGCTCCGGTCTTTCGCTCGATCTTGAATCCAGTTTCATTCGCAGAATTGCTCGTCCAGGACAAGATTGATCTGACTGACCGAGACCGTCGTAGCCACCAGGCCACTCGGGGCAGGCGGAATGACATCCAACGTTGTGGCATTTGCTTCGTTCGAATAGGCGGAGTCGCCGCCAGCGTTGGTTGCGCGCACCCGGTAGTAGTATGTCGTGTTCACCACCAGCGCGGTGTCACTGTAGGCAACAACCCCAGCTGCCACAGTCGCGATCTGACTGTAGGTGCCACCTGCGCCGGTCTTCCGTTCGATCTTGAATCCGGTTTCGTTACTGGAGTTATCAGTCCAGGCAAGATTGATCTGGCTGCTCGAGGCGGCAGTGGCCGTTAGGCCGCTCGGAGCCGCAGGAATGGCAGTGGAAGTCGTCGCATTGGCTTCGTTGGAATAGCTCGAATCACCAATCGCGTTAGTTGCGCGGACACGATAGTAATAGGTGGTCGCTCCTGAGAGACCAGTGTCGTTGTAACTTGCAACATTGGCGCCGACTGTTGTGATCTCCGCATAAGTCCCGCCTGATCCGATCTTGCGTTCGATTTTGAAGCCCGTCTCGTTCGAGGAATTGTCCGTCCAGGAGATATTGATCTGACTGGTTGAAACCGCTGTGGCGGTGAGTCCACTCGGCGCAGTCGGGATGGCGTCGAGCGTCGTCGCACTCACTTCGTCTGAATACGGGGAATCGCCACCAGCATTAGTAGCACGCACTCGATAGTAGTAGGTCGTGTTCACCGTCAAACCCGTGTTATTATAGGTAACGACTCCTGCGCCAACCGTCGCGATCTGGCTATAAGTGCCACCAACACCGGTCTTGCGTTCGATCTTAAATCCGGTTTCATTCGCCACGTCTGTCCAGGAAATATTAATCTGGCTGCTGGAGATAGCAGTAGCAGTCAATCCACTTGGTGCGTCGGGAGGTGTGGTTCCTGTCGTAGCGCTTGCCTCTGCTGAGTATGCGGAATCTCCGACCGCATTGGTCGCGCGTACCCGGTAGAAGTAAGTCGTTCCTTCCGTTAACCCAGTGTCGTTGTAGGTTGTGACATCGGCGCCAGTCGTCGCGATTTGCGCGTAGGTCCCGCCGCTTCCCGTTTTGCGCTCGATCTTGAATCCCGTTTCGTTTGTGGCGTTATCGGTCCAGGAAAGGTTAATTTGACTGCTCGAAATAGAAGTGGCCGAAAGACCACTCGGTGCAACCGGTGCCACGTCAAGCGTCGTTGCGTTCGCTTCATTCGAATACCCAGAGTCTCCGCCTGCGTTAGTAGCACGCACGCGATAATAGTAGGTCGTATTCGCCGTTAAACCCGTGTTGTTGTAGGTAACGATTCCTGCGCCAACCGTCGCGATCTGACTGTAGGTGCCACCAACACCGGTCTTGCGTTCGATCTTAAATCCCGTTTCATTCGCCACGTCTGTCCATGATAGGTTAATCTGGCTGCTTGAGACAGTAGCAGCAGTCAATCCACTTGGTGCGTCTGGAGGCGTGGTTCCCGTCGTGGCGCTCGCCTCTGCTGAGTATGCGGAATCTCCGACCGCATTGGTCGCGCGTACCCGGTAGAAGTAAGTCGTTCCTTCCGTTAACCCAGTGTCGTTGTAGGTTGTGACATCAGCGCCAGTCGTCGCGATTTGCGCATAGGTCCCGCCACTTCCCGTTTTGCGCTCGATCTTGAAGCCGGTTTCGTTTGTGGCGTTATCGGTCCAGGAAAGGTTAATTTGACTGCTCGAAATAGAAGTGGCCGAAAGACCACTCGGTGCAGCCGGTGCCACATCAAGCGTGGTCGCGTTCGCTTCATTCGAATACCCAGAGTCTCCGCCTGCGTTAGTAGCACGAACCCGATAATAGTAGGTCGTATTCGCCGTTAAACCCGTGTCGTTGTAGGTAACGATTCCCGTTCCAACCGTTGCGATCTGACTGTAGGTGCCACCAACACCTGTTTTACGTTCAATTTTAAATCCGGTTTCAGTCGCCACGTCGCCCCAGGTTAAGTTAATCTGGCTGCTGGAGATGGGAGTCGCCGTCAATCCAGTCGGTGTGTCGGGCGGTACGGTTCCAGTCGTAGCGCTTGCCTCTGCTGAGTATGCGGAATCTCCGACCGCATTGGTCGCGCGTACTCGGTAAAAATAGATCGTTCCAGACGTTAACCCAGTGTCATTATAGGTTGTTACATTAGCGGCAGTCGTCGCAATCTGCGCATAAGTCCCGCCGCTTCCCGTTTTGCGCTCGATCTTGAAGCCGGTTTCGTTTGTGGCGTTATCGGTCCAGGAAAGGTTAATTTGACTGCTCGAAATAGAAGTGGCCGAAAGACCACTCGGTGCAGCCGGCGCCACGTCGAACGTCGTTGCGTTCGCTTCGTTCGAATACCCAGAGTCTCCGCCTGCGTTAGTAGCACGAACCCGATAATAGTAGGTCGTATTCGCCGTTAAACCCGTGTCGTTATAGGTAACGATTCCCGTTCCAACCGTTGCGATCTGACTGTAGGTGCCACCAACACCTGTTTTACGTTCAATTTTAAATCCGGTTTCAGTCGCCACGTCGCCCCAGGTTAAGTTAATCTGGCTGCTGGAGATGGGAGTCGCCGTCAATCCAGTCGGTGTGTCGGGCGGTACGGTTCCAGTCGTAGCGCTTGCCTCAGCTGAGTATGCGGAATCTCCGACCGCATTGGTCGCGCGTACTCGGTAAAAATAAATCGTTCCAGACGTTAACCCAGTGTCATTATAGGTTGTTACATTAGCGGCGGTCGTCGCAATCTGCGCATAAGTCCCGCCGCTTCCCGTTTTGCGCTCAATCTTGAATCCCGTTTCGTTCGTGGCGTTATCGGTCCAGGAAAGGTTAATCTGACTGCTCGAGATAGAAGTGGCCAAAAGACCACTCGGTGCAGCCGGTGCCACGTCAAGCGTCGTTGCACTCGCTTCGCTTGAATACGGAGAATCGCCGCCAGCATTAGTAGCCCGTACCCTGTAGAAGTAGGTCGTATTCGCCGTCAAACCCGTGTCATTATAGGTAACGACTCCCGCGCCAACCGTCGCGATCTGACTGTAGGTGCCACCCGCACCCGTCTTGCGCTCAATCTTGAATCCGGTTTCATTCGCCACATCCGTCCAAGATAGGTTAATCTGACTGCTGGAGATTGTAGTAGCAGTCAACCCAGTCGGCGCGCTGGGCGGTGAAATGAGTGTCGTCGCGCTCGCTTCAGCTGAGTAAGCGGAATCCCCGGCCGCATTGGTCGCACGTACGCGGTAAAAGTAAGTCGTTCCTGCCGTTAACCCGGTGTCGGTGTAAGTTGTGACACCAGCGCCGGTCGTCCCGATCTGGGCATAGGTACCGCCGCTTCCCGTTTTGCGCTCGATCTTAAATCCCGTTTCGTTCGTCGCGTTATCGGTCCAGGAAAGGTTAATTTGACTGGTTGAGATAGCCGTTGCCGAGAGACCACTGGGCGCAGCCGGCAACGCATCGAGCGTCGCCGCACTCGCTTCGTTCGAATAAGCTGAATCGCCCGATGCGTTTGTCGCGCGCACTCGATAGAAGTAGGTCGTTCCCGCCGTCAGTCCGGTGTTGCTATACGTTGTCGAGCCCGCAGCTACTGTAGCGATCTGCGCATAAGTCCCGCCCGAGCCAGTCTTGCGCTCGATCTTGAACCCGGTCTCATCAGTGGAATTGTCTACCCACGACAGATTGATTTGGCTGGTCGAGATGGCGGTTGCCGCAAGGTTGCCAGGCGCAGTCGGGGCGGTGCTGAGTGTTACGCCGCGGAGGGCAAGGGCGTGGGCGTTGCCGACGTCAGCATCTCCAGAAGCGGTGGCCGTGCGCGTGCCGGTAGCGCCGCTGGCCGCCCGCAATTCATAGTTACCCTCAATTGCCTCACCGCCTGAGTTAGGAACTGTAACACTCGCCACATCGAAGGCTTCAGTCATTCCAGTCGGCTTTGTAAAGGTCGCGCTGCTGGAAAAGGCATGCGATGTGACAAGCATCTCGTTGGCCGCTCCCGTAGTAACACTCGGAGCAGTTAGGGACACGGAGTTCGCTGTGTTCTGGCCACCCTCAACGTCAACCGGATTTGAGGTGTCGACACCCGTGAAAGTTTGGATGCCACCAGCCGCTCCCGCGGTCGTACTGAAACTCCATGTGTAAGTGGTAGGCTCACTCGAACCAGCCGTCCTGTAGTAGGTCGCAAGTGAATTAGGATTGGTGTTGGCGTTGTCCGTGCGTCGCACCAATGTCCAACCCGATGGCGCGGTGATTGTCGCCGTGTTCGGCCGCACGGAAATGGACGCCACCATGACATCTCCCGACGCAGTTCCAGTAGGTTTATTTATCACTAGCGAACCCGAAGCGGCCCCCTTGGACGCGGCTGCGCGAAAGGCGGGAATGGCCAGAGAGGTTGCACTTGCCTCGTTCGAATAAGCTGAGTCGCCAGCCGCATTAGTTGCACGCACACGATAGTAATAGGTCGTTCCGGCAGTGAGACCCGTATTGCTATAGCCAGTTGCACCGGCTCCAGCAGTCGCGATCTGACTGTAGGTGCCGCCGGATCCTGTCTTACGTTCGATCTTAAATCCGGTCTCATTCGTGGCGTTGTCGGTCCACGCGAGATTGATCTGACTACTGGAGGTCGAGGTAGCTGTTAGATTGCTGGGTGCAGCGGGAATCGGACTGGAGGTGGTCGCATTGGCCTCATTAGAGTAGGCCGAATCGCCGATGGAGTTAGTCGCCCGAACGCGATAGTAATAGGTGGTGGTCGCTGTCAGGCCGGTGTCACTATAACCTGTAACGTCCGCGTTAACCGTGGCAATTTGCGCATAGGTTCCGCCGGAGCCAGTTTTGCGCTCAATCTTAAACCCGGTCTCATTCGTGGCGTTATCAGTCCAGGAAAGGTTGATTTGCGTGGTTGAGACAGTGGTAGCCGCCAGCGCACTAGGCGCAGCCGGCGCCGCGTTTAGTGTCGTCGCACTCGCTTCGTTCGTATACGCAGAGTCCCCGCCGGCATTAGTCGCACGGACCCGATAGAAGTATGTCGTAATGGGGTTCAAGCCAGTACTGCTGTAGGAAACCACGCCCGCGCCAACTGTCGCAATCTGACTGTAGGTGCCACCCGAGCCAGTCTTTCGTTCGATCTTGAAGCCGGTCTCATTCGAGGAATTATCCGTCCACGTGAGATTGATCTGGCTGCTTGAAGCAGTAGTCGCCGTCAAATTACTCGGAGCTGTAACAGGACTACTTGGCGTAGTTGCATTTGCCTCGTTGGAATAGGCGGAGTCGCCGCTGCCATTGGTGGCGCGAACACGATAGTAATAATTGGTCGACTCTGCCAGGCCGCTGTCGTTATAACTTGAAACTCCAGCAACGACGGTGGCGATCTGACTGTAGGTGCCACCCGATCCGGTCTTACGCTCAATCTTGAACCCGGTCTCATTCGAGGAATTATCCGTCCACGTTAGATTGATCTGACTGCTGGACGCGGCACTTGCGGCCAGATTAACAGGCGCCGCTGGCACAGGAAACAAACGATTCGTGGGAATGATTTGCTTGGCTTGACTTGAACTTGACCAGGAGAGCTGTGCTACCGCCCCGCCGCCGTTCTCATAAAACTCCAGGATGATATCGTACCGCTGATTTGCCACCAACGCGATTGTTCCTGAGTTCTCCGTCGGACCATGATCGGTCCAGTTATTGACGACAAGTTGTCCGTTTACCCACAGCCGAATGCCATCATCGGAATTGGTGTAAAACGTGTAGGTCTGTGAATACTGCGGCTGCACCTGTCCAGTCCAGCGAACCGAAAACGTATCTACGCCGATCGCCGGGTCTGGCGAGCCCGTCCCCCAATTAAAGTCCACAGTCGCGTCGAGGCGGGAAAGTGTATAGGCGGTGAAGTCTATGTTGTCAAAGTAATCGCCCTGAAGGCCAGTTGGTGGAGGAGCAGGCGTCGTGGCAGAAGCTTCAGCCGAATAGGCCGAATCTCCGGCCGCGTTCGTGGCGCGTACCCGGTAATAGTAGGTCGGTACTCGCGGTTAGGCCAGTGTCGCTATAAGTCACTATTCCTGCGCCGACTGTCCCGACCTGACTATAGGTTCCTCCAGATCCCGTCTTACGTTCAATCTTAAATCCGGTCTCATTCGAGGAATTGTCTGTCCATGACAGATCGATCTGACTACTCGAAGAAGCGTTCGCCGTTAAGCCGCTCGGAGCGGCAGGAACGTTGTCGAGCGTGGTCGCATTGGCTTCATTAGAGTAGGACGAGTCGCCGATGGAGTTAGTCGCCCTAACGCGATAATAGTAGGTCGTCGTTATTGACAAGCCCGTATCGTTATAGCTGGTAACGTCCGCTCCAACCGTAGCGATCTGCGCATAGGTTCCGCCGGAACCAGTCTTGCGCTCAATCTTAAACCCGGTCTCGTTCGTGGCGTTATCCGTCCAGGAAAGATTGATTTGCGAGGTCGAGATGGCCGTTGCCCCAAGCGCACTCGGCGCAGCTGGCGCCGCGTTGAGTGTGGTCGCATTCGCTTCGTTGGAATATGCCGAGTCTCCGCCCGCGTTAGTCGCTCGCACACGATAGAAATATGTCGTATTCGCCGCTAATCCTGTGCTGCTATAAGAGACCACACCCGCACCAACTGTCGCAATCTGACTGTAGGTGCCCCCCGAGCCAGTCTTACGCTCGATCTTGAAACCGGTTTCATTGGAAGAATTGTCCGTCCATGCCAAATCTATCTGGCTGCTCGAGGCAGTAGTTGCCGTTAATCCACTCGGTGCCGTAGGCGGTGGAACTAAGGTTGTTGCGCTAGCTTCCGCTGAGTAAGCGGAATCGCCAGCTGCATTGGTCGCGCGCACTCGATAGAAGTAGGTTGTGCCTGCTGCCAATCCACTGTCGTTGTAGACCACGACACCGGCGCCCGTTGTAGCGATTTGTGCGTAGGTCCCTCCGCTTCCCGTTTTTCGTTCGATCTTGAAGCCGGTTTCGTTACTGGAGTTGTCAGTCCACGAAAGATTAATCTGACTACTCGAGACCGCCGTTGCCGCAAGCCCGCTAGGTGCAGTCGGCGTTACGTCGAATGTCGTTGCATTTGCCTCGTTCGAATAAGCAGAATCTCCACTGCTGTTCGTAGCGCGCACTCTATAATAGTAAGACGTATTCGCTGTAAGACCTGTATTCGAGTAAGTGGTAACACCCGCGCTGACTGTGGCGATTTGACTATAGGTGCCCCCCGAACCTGTCTTCCGCTCAATCTTAAAGCCCGTTTCGTTATTGGCGTTATCAGTCCAGGCAAGATTTATCTGACTGGTAGAAATCGCCGTAGCGCCCAGATTGCTCGGGGCGGTGGGTGGATCGGACGGCGTCGTAGCGCTGGCTTCATTCGAGTACCGATGAGTTACTTGACGCAGTATTGGCCCGAACCCGATAATAGTAGGTCGTTGCTGCGCTCAGGCCCGTATCGGAATAATTGCTTACATTCGTACCTACCGTTGCGATCTGCGCGTACGTGCCGCCGGAGCCGGTCTTCCGTTCGATCTTAAAGCCAGTTTCAGTGGTAGAATGGTCCGCCCAGGAAAGATTGATCTGCGAACTCGAAGTTGCGACTGCCGTCAGATTACTCGGTGCTCCCAGCGATGCCCCTACTGAAACATTGTCGATAACAGCCGTGCACAGGGCCGAATTATTATGAGCGGTAACGGCAAGGCCAAATTGAACCGTCGTGGACATGCTAATGGTAGCGGTCCCGATTTGTGTCCAGCTCGTACCATTACTTGAATAATATGCGGTAAACGTGCTACTGCTTCGTGCGAGCCTTACCCAATACGGTGCTGTCTTGCCGCCGCTTGTTGTGTCGGTGCTGGAGCCGCCCACACTCGTGCGCCACTGCAAAGAGACGCCGTTCCCTGGCGTTACAACCATCATGGCATGTTTCGCATTCGAGCCAGTGCCGTCGCGAATCATCACACCCGCTTTTGCCCACGGATCTGTGTTCTGCACGCTAACGACGCGCGCTATGATTTCCGCATTGCCGCTCAGCGGCTGATAGACAAAATGAAATGCGTCCGCAGTATTCCAAATGTCGGCGCCTGAACCTTTGACGGTAAACGTGCCGTTCAGATAGGTGGCGCTTCCGGCAAAACCTGTGCTGCCTATATCTTGGTCGCTCCAGGGCGAAGGCACGGCAGGCGGCCCAGGCGTGGTAACTGTCGCTTCGTTCGAATAGGAAGAATTCCCATTCGCATTGGTCGCACGAATCCGATAAACGTAGGTCGTGGAATCACTGACGGTCGTATCGTTGTAGGAGATCGTATTAGCCGACAATGACGCAATTTGCGCATAGGTCCCGCCAGTCCCGGTCTTACGTTCCAGAAGAAAAGCTGTTTCGTTGGAGGAGTTATCACTCCAGGAAAGATTCACCTGCGTAGGGAAAGGAGCCGTGGCACTCAGCGAGCTGGGCGCCGCTGGCACGCTCGAGATTGTGTAAGTAGCACTCCCTACAGCGCTGTCAGTCCAGCCGGCACCGGACGCAATCGCCTTAATCGTAGTCGTGGTTGTAACAGAGATAGGTCCCGTGTAAAGCGTCGAGGCGATGGTGGGCGTGCTTCCGTTTGTCGTGTAGTAAATGCTCGTTCCGGAGCTCGTATCCGAAATGGTCACTGATTGCGCTGTCGAGTAAGTGCCGCCTGCTGGACTAAAGGTAGGCGTAGCGGCTTGCGGCGGCGGGCCGCCAGTGCCGGTTGAGAAACTCCACACTACGTCGTTAGGAAGCCTGTTTCCAGCCAGGTCGCTCAAACCCGTCGATCCCCCCTTTACTGTCGCTGTGTAAGTGGCGGAGGCCGTGAGCGCGGACGAAGGTTGCAGCCGAACCGTGCGACTGGCGGGGTCATAAGTTACCGTCGCTGGTACGATAGCGCCCTGGCTGTTCTTCAGAGAAAATGGATTCGGATCTGAATTCGTGACATAGTTAGTCGTGGTTTCCGCTTCCCAGTTATGTCCATCGATCGAGGTGGCCGAACCGCCAACGTTAATCGCGCGATAAAACGTTCCAGCCGGCGGCGCGAGCGGAGCTGAAGACTGCCACACTTCCACGCCACTGAGGAAACTCGCGTCGGTCGGGACAATGCAAAGGAACTGTACCTGAACGTTTCCATCGTCAACGCTAACGGGGAATGGCCCCAGGCGATCCCAGTGACCAGCCGGACCAGTACCTGTAGTTAGACAAGACGGTGTTCTGCTCGATCGAAAGCGAGGCACTCAGAGGCGCATTGGGCTCAAAAGTCCAGACGTAAACGTCATAGGAACCTGTTGGAATACTCGTTAGGGAGAATTGAACGTCGTGATTGTAACGAAAAGTCCGCAGCATTTCTGCATGCTCAGGCGTATCGACCGAAGGATTGAAGACGAAACCCGGAATGCTACCGAGATAGCCGCCGGGGAGTCCATCAATCGAATAGTTAAAGGTGAAGTTAGGAGTAAGCTCGTCATTAGCTTCCCAATTATGTCCGTCCATGGTCATGGCCGGACCACCCAGATTGACGGCTCGGTAGAACGTATCTGTGGACGGCGGAGTCGCCGGCGGCGTGCCTCCGCCGCTCCATACTTCCAAACCACTAACAAGGGCTAGGTCGCTGGACTGGAACCTTACTTGAATGTCTCCGTCACTAATCGTCTTCCTGAATGGTCCCAGCCGCTTCCAACTTCCAGCCAGACCGCTATTATAAGTGCCGACCACGCTGCCTTCGACCGAGATTGTGGCGGTAAGGGGATTGCTGTCTTCGAAGGTCCATAGATAGACATCGTATGTACCGTTGGGCACCTGAGTGAGCGTTAACTGAATATCCTTGCCCATCTTGAAAGTACGCAACATGCCCTGATGCGCCGAATCAGTGGGAGGAGCTAAAGTGAACGCAGTGGTCGCGCTTGGATAAGAATAATTTGGCGATCCCGTAGTCCAGGGCGCCATCGCTTCACTGAAAACCGCGCTGACTGAGGTCTGCGTGCTAACTCCCGTGGCGCCACTCGCAGGAGACACTGTCGTAACCGAAGGAGCGGTGGTATCGGATGTGATGCTAGGAGTGAAAACAACGTCGACCCAGTAGTTAGCCGAAGCATAAGTATCAGTCGGAAACGCGCTCGCTCCGACGTGATTCACGCCATTTGGGCCAGCAACGCCGTCCGCCAGCGCGTGCAACGGCGGACGATCAACACCCGACCCCGCAAAGAATCCCGGGTCAAAGGAAAAATGCCCGGAGTCGAGATGATAGGAGACGACGTAGATACTGCCAGCCGTAATCGCGACCGGATTCGATAGCTGCACTTCCTGCCAGCCGGATGCGGTCTCGTTCGTAAACGTAGCCGAGGCAAGCAAAGTCCCGGTATTCGACCACAGGTGACCTACGTGCGTTCCGGTGTTAGCCGAGCACTTGTAGAAACGAATCGCCTTTATCCAGCCGCTGCGATCTGTTTGAAACCGCATTCCAAGCTCAAGAGAAGGCACATCGGGCTGACTGAAAATCATCGGCGCTACGTCGGCCGAAAAAAGCGACGACGGGCCATCGACAACGTTCACGGTAATACCTGGGCCCGGCGTCTCGAGTCTTCCACTATCATCGACCGCGCGACTTTGGATTGTCACCAAACCAGGCCCGTTCGGTAGCCATGTTGCGCTCCAATTGGTAGTACCATTCGCCGGGTGCCATGTCGCTCCATTGTCGAGCGAAAATTCAACTCCACCCACCACGCCACCGCCGGCGTCGCTGGCTGTGCCAATTATCGTAACCGGCGCTCCCGTTGCCACTACTCCCCCGACCGGCGCCGTAATAACCGAAGTAGGTGGAGTAATGTCCGTTGATTGCGTGGCTGTAAGTAACCCAGATTGCAACGTCGCCGGCTGCGCTCCCATGTCAGCGAAAAGGTTAACCGTCGCCTGCTTTATGCGCGTGTCGACGGGGGTTCCGGGAAGGTCGTGAGTCGCATCCAGTCCCCACGACCATTGAGTGACGCCCGCGCCAAAGACGAGTGCTCCACTGCTATGGCGATAAAGGCTAAGATGATGCGTGGCGATGCCAGGAATGGTCGTCTGTCCGTAAAGGATGGAGTATCTGTTCACTCCCATCGTTGTGGTTGACATCCGAATCTGGCCGGGCGGCTGAAATCCATTGTCCGGCGTTTCGTCCCACTCAAAACCGAGCACGCCTGCGGGCAGTGTCGCGATCTGCCCGTCGGGGAGCGTATCGATGCCCGTATTGCGCCAGAATCTCAGCTTTCCCTTCGGCCGACGACACGAGCATTGAATCCTTCCGGAAAGCGTCGACATAATAGATTGTGCCGGTGACGGCGTTTTCCGGAAGTCCACCATCATACGGAGGGCTGAACCGTGGATCCCGCCATGTGCCAGTCCATAACCCGCTCGGATCGATCTTCGCGTCGTCCCACGTTTCTTTGTAGCAAACCTGGGAACGGTAGGACGTGCTTGTGCCGGCAATGCTGTTTTCCCAACGCGTTTTCCAGAACATCTCGTTCCCGCTGAAAAATGCGAGATTAAGACCAGCCGCGCGCGCGGCTTCGATATTGGCACGTTGTTGCTTCGACCAATATTCGTCATGGCCGACCGATAGGAAGATCCTGTGTTGCGTCAGGGCAGCAACGCCTCGCCGATCAGTATCAATACCCGAAGCATAACTAACGTTGTATCCGTTGGCCTCGAGCCAGCGAATCATCGGGTACTCGGAGTCCCATAGGAAACCTTCGATCGCCCCCGTATTCAATCCACTCGGGTCACGATTCATGAACGGCCGGTTATAGCTTACCTTGTAGCAGCGCCCGCCGACTGCAGGACCATCGCCCCTGTAAAAGTCGGCACCTCCATAGAGGTTGTAGGCGTGCCACGTTGTGTCCGAAGTCTGGTAGAGCATGTCGGAAGTGCTCGAGTCATCGCGCACGACGAATATGATGTGGCTTGCTCCGCCATTATCTGTCCGGACCGGTCTCGCGATATAGACGCCTGAGACGGCAGTCGAAGGCACAGTCCAACTCGCCGACACCGCCCAGTTTCCACAATCGACCAATCCCGTTGCCGCATCACGTATGGGCGTCGGCTGATTTTGGGGCAGACTGACTGAGGGATTAATCGTCGCCACCTTTCGCGCCCCGCGACCGCCATAGTATCCCAGGCGATAAATGTCGATGTGGTAGGCAGTCGCCGTCGTTTTGATTTTGAAGCTGATCGTCTGGCCACGATTGACGCTAATATCAGTGGGGAATCCCTGGATCGTGGCATCCCCAATTCCACTAACGTCCCACTCGCTTGGTAGATTTCCGGTCAGCGCATTCTCAGTGACGATGGGATTCTGGGCATTGAGCCGGCCCGGAATCGCCCAGCTGAGGAGAACCGACACGACAAGAACGAAAACCCTGACCCTTTTGTAGACCACGTTTTCGCATGATGGCAGATCGATGGCCTTTGCCGCAATAAAATTTTAGAGTGCGTCCAGACAAATGCAGTATTTTTAGTCAATAATGAAAAATGGAGTTAGTAATTTGAAATTGCCCAAGGTCTCGTATTCCGACGAAACCAGGATCTCCGGAACGCTGTCCACGTAAGCACGCTACCGGTTCCGGCGGGGCGTAAGTGCCTCTCATGCAGGCCTTCCCGAGAAACCTAGGTCGCGGAAAGGCGGCACCGATCAAGAGTCAAACTCAATGTCGCCACCGTGTGCAGTGAGACGGAGTGGTTGACTCACGCTGTCCATTCTCGGTGGCGTCAGTCTGGCAAAACCACAACTGGCGAGCGTTTGTTAGAGAAGGGTCAATTGCTCCTGCGAGCGACGAAAAGCCTTCGTCGACAATTTTGGTCGTTCGCCTAAACCGGCGCGACGCGACGCGACCTCAAACATGGAGCGGATTTGCTCGGCGAAAATTCCTTCGCCGACAATGCGAGACCTCCAGCGCGAATCATTGAGTTTGTCGCCACCGCGAATCGCGCGAATCCGCTGCAGCACTTTTTCTTTCTTTTCGGGGAAATGTTCATCGAGCCAATGTTCGAAGAGCGGCGCGATCGCCCATGGCAGACGGACAATCGTGTAGCCGGCGAATTGCGCGCCCGCTTTTGCGCAGGCGGTAACGATGGCCGGAACTTCATGGTCCGTCAGTCCGGGAATGATCGGCGCAACCATTACCCCGACAGGAATGCCGGCAGCGCGAAGCTGCGATACCGCATCCAATCGCGCTGTCGGGGATGAAGTCCTCGGCTCAAGCACGCGTTGCAACTTTTCGTCCAACGATGTCACCGAAAGGTTTACGCCGACCGCGTTGTGCTTTGCGAGTTCGCTCAGCAAATCGATGTCGCGCGTGATCAGCCGATTCTTTGTGATTACCGCGATCGGATTGCGAAATCTGGCGAACACTTCGAGACACGCTCGCGTCAGCTTCAATTTTCTTTCGATCGGTTGATACGGATCGGTCACGCCGCTCAACATGATTACTCTTGGCTCCCATTTCAGCGACGACAGTTCCGCTTCGAGTAACCGCGGCGCATCCATCTTCACCATGATGCGACTTTCGAAATCGAGACCCGCGGAGAAACCGAGATATTCGTGCGTCGGCCGCGCGAAACAATAGATGCAACCATGCTCGCAACCGCGATACGGATTGAGACTCGTTTCAAAACCGACATCGGGACTCTCGTTGCGCGCAATGATCGTCTTTGTTCCGTCACGAAAGAACTGCGTCGCGCGACGCGGTCGTTCCTCCAATGCCGCGACCGGATCCACGACATCGCTGTCCGTGACATCGACATGCAGCTTCTCGAAACGATTCGCCGGGCTCCATGAGGCGCCCCGTCCATGCATCGGTTCGAAACTTTGCACGGGTTCCTTGATGACCGGCTTGTAATTGCTCTTCCGCGATTGCTTCGCCACGTTCTAAGTTCACCTGAACATATCGACTTGTCGAGCAGCGCTTTTCCTGTTGTAGCTGCCGCCGTTACTGGCGGTAGATCTGCCGCGGTGGATAACGGCAGCAACGAAATCGGCAAAGCTTGCTCAACGCTTACCCGATGGCACACTTGTCGCGGCAAAAATTATCGGAGGGGTGGTCGAGTGGTTGATGGCTCCGGTCTTGAAAACCGGCAGGCCGAAAGGCCTCGTGGGTTCGAATCCCACCCCCTCCGCTCTACACGTTCGATGTTAAGCGTTTCTCGAGGGGAAAATACCGAACGTCGACGTGATTGGAAGAGTTCGAACCAACTATTTCCCTTTGGCTAAGAGCCACTTCGTCGCGAGGAACGCGCACATGATTCCGAGAATCGCAGCGAAGAGAACATCGGAAAAATAATGCGCGCCGACATACATGCGCGAAGCCGCGATCAGAAACGGTATCGGTAGACAAGCAAGTCCGAGGCGCCAACTGACGAAAAGGAGCGTGCCGAAGAAAGCAGTCGATGCCGCTGTGTGACCAGATGGAAACGCGTGATATTTCGAGCTGAAACGTGGTCCGTTCCAAACCGATTCACTCCTGACTGACGGTCGCGCACGGCCAGTAGTGATTTTTATGATGCGCGCGGAAGCTCCGGCGAGCGCACACGCGACGAGCATGGTAACAAAAACGCGCGTCCATTTCTTGTTGCCACGCCAATAGGCAATCAACGCTAAAATGACACCGAGAGCGACGTGTGCGGGCCAATCGCCCCAACGACTGACGTTGCGCATGAAAATCTTTGCGGTGCGGCTTTGATGATGCGCAATCCAATGTTCAACCTGGGCATCGAAGTAAAATGCGCAGACGAGCGCAGCTGCGGCAATCGCGACAAACAAGAACAGATGGATCCAACGCTTTTTGGTCACGGCAAAATTTCCCGTTTGTCTTTCACGTGGCGCTATCTTTGAATCGCGCTTTGCAACCTGCAATCCGCAATTTCGTTCTTCTCTTTTTTGGCTGCCTGCTTTTTCACATCGCCGGCACGTGGAGTTTGCCGCTGATCGATCGCGATGAGCCGCGTTTTGCCGAAGCTGCGCGCGAAATGCGACAGCGCGGCGATTACATCATTCCGTATTTCAACGATCACTATCGATTCGACAAACCGCCGCTGACTTATTGGTTCCAAACGGCGAGTTATCGGGCATTCGGCGAAAACGATTTTGCCGCGCGTTTTCCATCCGCGGTGGCAGCGGCGTTAGTTGCTGTGCTGCTCCTTGCCTGGGGCCGTCGAATGGAAAGCGAGCGAGTTGGCTGGTGGGCGGCGATTATTTTCACCCTTTGTCTGCAAACATTCATGCACGCGAAGGCGGCGGTGGCGGACATGTGGCTGGTTTTGTTTGTGACGATGGCGCACTGGGCGGGATATGAAATGCTGTTTGCTGACAAGGGAAGCAAACTTCCAACGTCCAGCGTTCAACGTTCAACGTTCAAGTGGTGGTGGATTTTTTACCTGGCGCTGGCTTTTGCCTTTCTCGCCAAAGGTCCTATTGGCTGGACGCCGTTACTGACGGTCACGGCAGCGAAATTGTTTCTGCCTGACTCGAACTTACGAAAACGCTTCGCGTTTTTCCCCGGGATTCTTCTCATGCTGGCAGTCGTTTCGCTATGGGGAATTCCGGCGCTGATGCGAACGCACGGTGAATTTTTTCGCATCGGTATCGGGCATCATGTAATCGATCGTTCATTCGCGACGATGGAGGGACACGGCGCGAAGTCGTTAGGCGTATATGTGCTGACACTGCCGTTTTATTTCATCACAATTTTTCTCAGCTTTTTTCCGTGGTCGATCAAGTTGCCATGGTTGACACGCAAGCTGTGGCGACAACGAGACGCGATCGACAATTATCTGATCGCGGGCGCAGCAATCATCTTCCTCATCTTCACGCTCATCAAAACCAAGTTGCCACACTACACATTGCCCGCGTTTCCGTTGCTGGCTTTGTTGCTGGCGAGAAACTGGACGCCTCAAGGAGCGGCGCTTTCTAAAGCGCCGACGACGGCGGTTGTAAGCCGTCGCTCTTTGGTGACGAAACCTGCCATCATAACGGCAGCTATTTATCTCGCACTCGCGCTTTTCGCTTTTCCGATGGCTGCGCGATTTTTTCCGTCGGTTCAGCTATTCAACGCCGCAAAAAATGATCTCCGGCCGGAAATGAAATTCGGCGCAGTCGGTTATAACGAGCCGAGCCTCGTTTGGTACTTTCGCAGTCGCGTGAACGGATTCTTCGAGTCAGCGCTCGACGCTGAAAGCGTGAAGCCATTTATGGAAGAACAAGGCGCACGATTTGTCGTTGTGCCGACTCCGCTGGCAGCAAAAATCTTTCCCGTTCTTCCTCCGTCGTGGAAAAGCTTCGGCACTCAGGGTTTCAATATTCCGAAGGGAAAGTGGGTCGATCTCACTTTGATTTTGAAGCCGCAATGAAATCAACCGCGGAGAGAGCGCAGAGTTAAAAATTGAATTTACATTTCCTCTGCGTCCTCCGCGATCTCTGTGGTAACCCCGGACGGTTTGCAGTTTGCACGCGCTCTGTTAGGGATTTGCGAAGATGATCACCTATCTCGACGGCAAACTCGACCGCAGCCTTGCCAACGCAGGCCACGGTCGATGTCGGCGGCGTTGGTTACGAAGTTTTCATTCCGCTATCGAGCTACGACAAACTCCCCTCGCCCGGTCAGCCGGTTCGAATCCTCACTCATCTGCATGTGCGCGAAGATGCACAGATCCTTTATGGATTCATGACGGCGCCGGAACGCGATCTTTTTCGGCTGCTCGTCAATCACGTCAGCGGAATCGGACCCAAACTCGGCCTCGCGGTTCTGAGCGGAATGAGCGTGGGCAATTTTAAGAGCGCCGTGGTGAATTCGGACGTCGCGTCGCTATCGAAAATTAGCGGCCTCGGGAAAAAGACGGCGGAGCGGATTGTGCTCGAGCTCAAAGACAAAGTAGGAGTGGCGGCAGCATGGGAGGCAGCCAGCGCAGCGCACGCGCCGACGCCGGAACAGGAACAGGCGAATGAAGCTGTGCTCGCATTAATTGCGCTCGGTTATAAGCAAATCGAGGCGCACAAGATCATTCGCGAACTTCAGGAAAAGGAACGCGACATCAAAAGCGCCGAGGATCTGGTAAAGCTGGCGTTGAAGAGGATGGCGTCAGGGCGATGAAGCGTCTTCGGCGGAACGTCCAACGCTCAACGTTCAACATTCAACGTTCAATGGCGGACGCTTTATGATTTTTCTTTGCTTCGATGTTGGACGTTGGACGCTGACGTTGGACGTTGGACGTTGGACGTTACCGCCTTAAATGTTGACCGAAGCGGAAAACAAACTGGACGCGATCCGCGGGGCGATTCCCGCCGAGGGTTTGTTCGCGGAAAAAGATTTTCTTCTTTCGCCAGAACCCTTCGCGATCGAAGCGAAATTCGAAAAGGAACTCGAACAACTCGGCCATCGGCTTTTTGTTTTTCAACGCGCCTGTAACCAGCTCTATCAGCAAAGCGTTAAGGGAAAACAGCCAGCGTGGATCGCAAGTTATCTCGATGCCGGAAAACCGCCGGAGCTGGTAGAGTTCTCGCGACGGAAAGAATTTCGTGATGACCTGCCGAAAGTCATTCGGCCGGATCTGATCCTGACGGAGGAAGGTTACACCATCGCCGAGATCGATTCGGTCCCTGGCGGAATTGGACTGACCGCGTGGCTGAATCAAACATACACAAACATCGGTTCGGAAGTGATCGGCGGTCCGGATGGAATGCTCGATGGCTTCCGCACCGTTCTGCCGAACGGCGGCGACATCGCGATTTCAGAAGAAGCTGGAACTTACCGGCCAGAAATGGAATGGCTCTCCGCGCAGCTGAACGCGAAATATGCGGAGCTTGAATGGAAAGTGTTCGAAGCGGAAAATTATCGAGCCGCAAACCGGACGAGATGTTTATCGCTTCTTCGAATTATTCGATCTTCCAAATTTACCTCGCGTTGGTGAATTGATGCAGGCAGCGGCGGAAAATCGCGTCCGAATCACGCCGCCGTTTAAGCCTTACCTGGAGGAAAAATCGTGGTTCGCACTTTTCTGGATGCAACCTTTACGCGAATTCTGGCGGCGCGAACTTGGCGAAAAATATTTCATCAAACTTCAGGAGGTCATTCCCTACAGCTGGTTACTCGATCCGACGCCGCTGCCGCAGCATGCCGTAATTCCGCGACTCGAAATTCATGATTGGCGTGAAGCGGCAAAGTTTAGTCAGAAGGAGCGCGATCTCTTATTGAAAGTGAGCGGTTTCTCTCCGCTGGCGTGGGGCAGCCGCGGTATCTCGTTAGGCTCCGATCTCGCGCACGTGGACTGGGAGAAAAACATTGAGAACGCGCTCGCCACATTCGAAACCTCACCGACCATTCTGCAAAGGTTTCACAAAGGAAAATTGTTCGAACACCGTTACTGGGACTCGGACTCCGGCGAGCTGAAAACAATGAAGGGCCGCGTCCGCCTTTGCCCGTACTTTTTTGTCGAAGCTGACAAGGTGAAACTGCGCGGCGCATTGGCGACAATCGTCCCCGCCGACAAAAAATTTCTTCATGGCATGCGCGACGCGATTCTCGCACCGACGAAAATCAGTTAGACTTCCCGCAAATCATCCATTGCGTCCGCGACCGTTTCGCGAAACGTTTGCGTTCCGTCAGGGGCTATGGACTGAGGACTTACGAATCCCGCCAGGGCAGGAATGCAGCAACGGTAGTTTGATTCTCTTTGCCGTAGTTCTCTGGCGGATTTTTTCTCGCCGAGAATTTGCGATTCAAAGATGAAGGTTCTGAAAACCAAGACGGTGCGCTTCGCCGAGGTCGTCGCGCAATCTGGCCGACCCGAGGCCTATACGCTTTGGCAAAAGCCGAAAGCAGACAGACATCTGCAATCATTGATCAAGAACAATCGCGTGATGACAATCTTGCAGAGCGAGTCGGGAAGCGATTTCGGACTTGTCGGGTTTCGTGAAACGAAAGGCGCACGCTACTTGAGTTTTCCCAAATCGCTGAAGAGTTTCATCAACTGCCGCCTTATTGGAATTAAGTGGGACGTTATTCGAGGGTAGCTCTGTGAGAACGGAGAAAGATGGTGCGGAATTAAGCGCCGACGAAATTGCGCGCTATTCGCGGCATCTCATCATGCCCGAAGTGACAATCGTCGGGCAGCGTCGATTAAAAGCGGCACGCGTTTTGTGCATCGGCGCCGGAGGACTGGGCTCACCGGCTGCGCTTTATCTGGCCGCGGCAGGTGTCGGAACACTCGGTTTGATCGATAACGACGCAGTCGATCTTTCGAATCTTCAGCGCCAGATTTTGCATGGAACGAAAGATGTCGGCCGGCCAAAATTGGAATCGGCGCGCGACCGCCTGCACGATGCCAACCCGCATGTTGAAGTGATTCTGCACGAAGATCGATTCCGCAGTGAGAACGCGATGACGATCGTGGATGGTTACGACATCGTCGTCGACGGCTCGGATAATTTTCCGACGCGCTATTTGTCGAACGACGTCTGTGTGTGGTCGCGCAAACCAAATGTCTACGGCTCGGTCTTTCGCTTCGACGGTCAGACGACAGTTTTCGCGCCGCACCTCGGTGGGCCATGTTACCGCTGCCTCTTTCCGGAACCACCCGCGCCGGGATCCGTTCCGAACTGTGCGGAAGCAGGTGTGCTTGGCGTTCTTCCCGGGATCATCGGCGTGTTGCAAGCACTCGAGGCGATCAAATTGATCATCAACGTGGGCGAATCGCTTGTTGGTCGGCTTTTGTACGTCGACGCGCTGAAAATGAAATTTCGAGAATTCAATCTGCGGCGCGACCCAAACTGTCCGGTTTGCGGAAAGAATCCGACGATCACGACACCGATTGATTACGAGCAATTTTGCGGAAACATTCCCACCGTGCAGACCGTGCCCAGCATTAACGTTCGAGAACTGAAACGAAAAATGGACGCTCGCGAAAAGTTCTCGTTGATCGATGTGCGCGAACCTTTCGAATTCGACATTGCGAAGATCGATGGCGCAACGCTGATTCCTCTCGGGGAAATCGCGACGCGGATTGATGAATTAGAAAACGAAGAAATCATCGTCCATTGCCACAGCGGCGCCCGCAGTGCACAGGCGGTTGACCTGATGCGCAAAGCTGGCCTAACGAATGTCTACAATCTCGAGGGCGGGATCGACGCGTGGTCGGAAGAAATAGATCCGAGCGTTCCGAGATATTAAAGCTGTGCGGCGGATAGAGCCTGTGCGAGTTCGTCGCGAGCCGGCACGTCGCGCCAGCGGCGAATCAATCGTCCCCGGCCGTCGAAAACAAAAACTGCCAACTCATTGGATGCCGGATCGATTCCAAGCTGATGAACTACTTCGCCGTCAAAATCGGCAACAGCGAAGAGATCCTCGCGCGGACTGTGCGTAATCTGTTTTGCCTGATAACGGGGTTGCACACGATCGGCTTCATTCCGAAAACGCAGCCGCACAATTGCGCGAATAATTGTGCGCAAAAACGGGCGAATCTGATTTTGAAAATTGATTACTGTGACGCAACGACAATTCGGATGGCCGACATACTTTTCGGGAATGGTGTCGCCAACCCAATGCGCCTTCAGTTCATTCTCCCGCGTCGCAACCGTAAGGAGCGTGGCGTGTCCATCGCACAGCGAAAGTTGACGCCCTTCCACGTCGGTAAAACTGAAGGGATACACGTGCCGCTGTTCGAGATCCGCCGCCCATGAGATAGTCACAAATGCAAACAGGGTTGCGAAAAACAATTGAGGGCCGCGGCGATTCATGCGTATGCACGTTGCCTGTGACTTTCGTCTCTGACAACTCAAGGAAACGCGCCGTCATTGTATCGCTGATCTTAATTTGCGCTCTACTCGGAGGCAGCGGTTGCAATCGCATGACAACGCCGCGCGCCGCGCAGGTGATGAAAGACGCGGATGCAAAGGCGGCCTCGGGCGATTTCGTCCAGGCAATCGGGATGTACGAGTCGATTCTCGATGGTTCGTCCCGCTCGGCCGAAGTGCATTACCGGCTGGCGATGCTTTACGACGACAAGATGAATGAGCCGTTGCATGCACTGCATCACTTCAAACGTTATCTCACGATCGCACCGGACGGAACGCACGCGAACGAGGTGAAGAATTTTATGAAGCGCGATGAACTGGTATTGCTCACGAATTTGTCGGGCGATACGATGGTTCCGCGCGCGGAAGTTGCCAGGTTGCGCAACGAAAACCTGGCGTTACGAAAACAGTTGGAAGATGAGCGCGTGCTCGCGCGCGGCGGATCGATCGAAAGTAAACCGCACGATAAACACGCAAAAACGCGCGGAACCAAGAAGTCGGCGCACAGCCGCTCTTACACTGTGAAGTCGGGCGATACACTCGCTTCCATCTCTCGCAAATTTTACAAAACCTCGAGTCGGTGGAAAAAAATCCGTGACGCCAATGCGGATAAGATTGACGATCCGCAGAATCTGAAAATTGGTGAAACGCTGACGATTCCATGAAACCGATTAGCGACTTAACGAATTAATGATTTAGTGACTGAGCCAAAAAATAACGGATTTGAAACCATGAAGCACATCACACGCATCGCGCCGGATGTCGGCTGCATGACGATCAGTTTCGTGAATGTCTTTTTCATCGGCCGTCCCGGCGGGGCATGGGTGCTGGTGGATACGGGATTTCCGGGACGCGCGGACGAGATCATGGAAGCGGCCGATGCGCGTTTTGGCGGCGGCGCGCGCCCGGAAGCAATCATTTTAACGCATGGCCACTTTGATCATGTCGGTTCGGCGTTGCCGCTGGCGGAGAAATGGGATGTGCCGATCTACGCGCATCGGCTTGAATTCCCCTATCTCACCGGAGTTTCGTATTATCCGCCGGCTGATCCAACGATAGGCGGCGCCATGGCCTTCTTGTCGCGCTTCATCCCCGCGCGACCGCCCGATCTCAGCTCACGATTGCGCGAGTTGCCTAACGACTTATCGGATATTATGCCAGGCTGGGAATGCGTGCCGACTCCTGGACATTCGCCGGGCCATGTTTCCTTTTTCCGCTCCTCCGATCGCGTGCTGATTGATGGCGACGCCATCGCCACGATGAACATGGATTCGTGGACTGGTTTGATCTCAAAACGACAGGAACTTTCGCGCGCGGGTTCGCCGTTTAATTACGATTGGCAGGCGACGCGCGCTTCGCTGCAAAAGTTGGCGGCGTTACGACCAAATATTCTCGCATGCGGACACGGAATTCCCATGCACGATCCGGATCTCGCGATCGCGATGGCGAAGTTTGCGGAGGATTTTCGTCCGCCACGACATGGACGTTATGTGCGCCAGCCGGCGCGCGTGGATGAAGAAGGCGTTGTCTCGCTGCCACCGGCACCATTCGATCCGGTGCCGTTTGCGACGGCAGCGGGATTACTCGCCGTGGGAATCGCGTTGGGTTCCGGCTATCTCGACGACGGCGATCGACGCTAGCTGTTTTTTGTAGCGGCGGTCTCTGACCGTCGCATTCTTTTCGTCGCAGCCAGTCGAGCGACGGTCAGAGACCGCCGCTACAAAGAATTTCTACGGCAAACGGCTCGCCGCATTCGCGCCATTAACGGCGCGCGGATTTGCGTTCATTCGGCCGGCAGCATCATTCCCTCGACCAGAACTTCCCTTATCACGCGCATCGTTCGAAGACGGAATTGCGATCTTTCCATCGGCCGAAGTGCGATCAAGCAAGGAGAGCAGTTGGTCGCTATCGCTGACTTTGATTACGCGGTGCGCCGGTCTGCTGTCGCGGGTCCTGGAGTCCCCGTGATGCCGGTGAACCAACGCGACATGCGCAACTGAAGGAGATCGGGAATGATTAGTGGGCGTTCCCCCAGAGGGCCCGGAATGGTGGTTTGAGCTCGGCGTGCTGCTATGGCCGGTCGCCGGGCGAGGAGGATCATCAAAAGGCGGCGCGCTGGGTAGCGGCTGAGGATCATTCGCACCGGAACCAGCAAATGTCCCGGTAGTCGAACCGTTGCCACCGAAGCCGGAATAATTTGCGTGATTGGTGTAAACATCCGCCGGATTTTCGTCGGCGATGTTGCCAACAGTGACCACAACACCGTTGAAAATCGTGATCGAATCAGCCGCGAGAATCTTCGCGCTGTCGCCGCCAAGCGTGACGTTCGAGATGAAATTCAACTGACCATTACTGCCCGGCGCATAAAGTTTTAACGTCGTATCAGCCGACAGAGTGCCGCCGCCGATGTTGAGCACACCATTGGTGCCGAACACTCCGGCTTTTAGCACATCTGCGTGAACACTGGCGTTGTTGAATGCGATCGTTCCCTGGCCGTCGATGTAGGCGAGGAACGTGCCGCCCACTTCATAATTGCCCCCATTAATATTGATCGCGGCTGAGTCTGCGCCATCACTGCCGAGAACCTCAAACGTCGCGTCGCTCGTGACCGTAGCACTGCCGGCGATATCAACATTGATTGACTCATCATCGCCGATCGATCCTCCGTTCTGATTGTCAATGTAGCCGACAAGCAGTTGCGTGGTAAGATCGCCACCGGCGCTCAGATTAATTGCTGCCTCGCCACCGATCGATCCCGGTGATCCTTCCGCGCCAGTATCGCTGTTAAAGATTCCGAAGGATACGATCGGACAGTCGATGTCATTGGTGACGGCGAAGTTAATGATGGCATCGCCGCCAATGCTACCGGCAGTGTTGTCGATATTTGCCGCCAGCGCAGTCGCACCAATGTTCGCAAGGTTAACGTCGATGATCGCATCGCCGCCGATCTGACCACCAAACTGGCCGCCAATTATACCGCCAAGTAATTTGGCTTGGAACAGACCGTTTAAGATTTGGAAATTGGCGGTGTTCTCGACTGAGAGATCCGCGGCAGTAAAGGTCAGTTTTGCATCACCACCGATCTCGCCCTGGTCTCGGTTTTGGATCTCAGCGAAGAGAGTATCTCCAATCGATACGTCGCCGCTTATGTAAGTGAACAACGCGTCACCGCCGATGCTGCCCGAGTCGTTAATGATTCTGAAATATCCTTCGGTGCCGACATCAGTCGGTCCCTTTACCTCCACGGTCACCGTCGCATCGCCGCCAATGCTTCCAGTATCATTGTTAATCAGCGGCTGGAAGAAGTCGCCCGCGGAGATGCTTGCCGCGCTCACATTTACCGTTGCGTCTCCTCCGATCGTTCCGCCCGCATCGAGGAAACGGTAATCGTTGTTCAGCACAGCAAATTCGAGGACGCCCTCCGTTGCAATTTCGCCGCCCGCCGAAACGGCGACGCTGGCATTGCGATCAATCATCCCGCCGGGAATAGTGCCTTCTTCCGCGTCATCCGCGGCGTTTTCAATGTCGAAGAACAGGTCGCTTTGTGCGCTCAAGTCGCCGGAAATTTCGCCATTAATAAGAGCATCACGGCCGATATGTCCGTCGCCGTCG
>CAVWVT010000018.1:0-34074 GCA_963758535.1 uncultured Verrucomicrobiae bacterium
CTTCGTCGCCATCTTTCTCTTTTTCGTTCTGACGTGCCATCCGCGATTGATGTGAAGGAACGCAAAGGACGCGCGCCGACGCGTCCAATGAAGAGGCCGGCACAGAGGCCAGCCCTCCAATCTCAAACAGGCCGCTACAGCTAAAGGTGGAACGTGCTCTCCGAGCGCGTTGTTAATTCTACGCGGTCGCCGCGCCGACCGCGCTGCCCGGAATAGAAGATCTCGCGAATTGTTGTTTGGAAACAACGCGCCCGGAGGTCGCGTTCCACCTAATCGCCAAAGCCGGGATAGGCAACGCCTATCGCGGCGAGTCGCACAAAGTATTTCAAAAGCGGAACGGGTGATGTCGCTTGTGGCATGCAGACAAACCTCGAAAGCAAACCTCAAGAAAGACGCGACTCGATGGAGCCGCACATTCCGATGCGCGGGAGGATTGCTCGTTTTCTGAGCGATCGCCATGCGTATGGGGAACGCCCGGATTATCTGCCGGAGTTAATTGTTCTGGGAATAGTAATCATTGCGGCGGCGTGGCCGATTTTGTCGCTGGCTTCGGCAATGGCCCTGGTGCGATAAACCAAAACCAGCGGAACGGAGGACCGTGAGTGTCCTGATTTTTGCCTACTATTTTGTTTTGCGGCTAATCGACGACTTGTAACGCCGAAAAGGTAGCAGTCGCGGCGTGGCGAAACGCGGCCGCCGCCTTGCCTTCGAAGCGTAAAGGGTTGCGCAAGATATTGAGCTCGCGCACCGGAGCGGGTGATGCGAACGGCACCACTACGCATCCGTTCGTGAAATCGCTCTCGGTCATCATTTGCGGCACAATCGTGACGCCCATGCCGGCGGCGACCATGCGAGCGATCGTGGCCAGTTGCGCGCCGCGCACCGTCAGCTCCGGATGGAGATGATTTTTCTCGAGGTAATCGCAGACCTGCGTCGCGAGACAATGTTCTTCGTGCAAAAGCAGAAATTTCTCCGCTTCGAGGTCGCTCCATTTGATCGTCTTTCGCTTTGCCAGCCGGTGTTTCTTCGGCAGCAAAACACAAAGCGGCTCTTTGCCTAACAAGTGGCGTTTTAAACCGGGCGTTTCGCCGCAAGTCGAAGCGAGCGCGAGGTCGAGCGTCCCGTCTTCCAGCCGTGTCGCGAGGTTTTCAGTGGTGTCTTCAAAGATTTCGAAAACGACTTTCGGATGCTGCCGCTGAAATTCTCCAATCAGTCTCGGCAAAACATAAAGCGCGATCGTGGGAATGGCGCCGACGGCGAGGCGCCCGACGACTTCGCGCTTCAAATCGTCTACGCAACGATGCGCATCGCCGATTTCGACGAGAATCTTGCGCGCGTAATCGAGCAGGCATTTGCCGGCTTCCGTGACCACGACCGAGCGGGGCAGCCGATCGAACAGGCGCTGGTCCATTTCCGCTTCCAGCTTTTGAATCTGCTGGCTGAGCGAGGGCTGCGCGACATGTTCGCGAACGGCCGCGCGGGAAAAGCTGCCTTCATCGGCCACAGCCACGAAGTAACGCAGTTGATGAATCTCCATGGTAGAAAAGGTTGACAACGAACGGTCCGCTTGCGTTCGGGACTTGTCCAGAAACGGGGCTGCATTGGAACGAAATGTCACGGAATTGCCACAAATAAGTTTGGAGGGACGAGCTCTGTCTCGTCCAAAAAGAAGGCCGGCACGGAGGCCAGCCCTCCAGACTGAAAGTGACTCAATCCTCTTCCCGAGGAGAGGGATTGTATGCGACGCCCCAAAGACTCAAAGTGCGACGGTCATAGACCGCCGCTACAGAAAGGTGGATCGGCCTCTCCGAGGGCGATGTTAAATTTGGCAGCGTAGCTGCATTTATTCGTCGCCGACGGACTCGAGACGACGGCGCTACCCGGATCGGACTGGCGCGAAGAATTTCGGAGAGAACACCCTCACCTTAATCCTCTCCCTCTTAAGGGAGAGGAAATGTATGCGGGCGCCTCCGGACTCAAAGTGCCTCAATCCTCTTCCCGAGGAGAGGGATTGTATGCGACGCCCCAAGACTGAAAGTGCGACGGTCATAGACCGCCGCTACAGAAAGGTGGATCGGCCTCTCCGAGGGCGATGGTACAAACATGCGGCTTCGCCGCCATTATAACATCGAGGTCCGAGCCGGACTGGCACGAGCGCTCGATCCACTAGCGCGACAAATGCGACGGTCGGGACCGCCGCTACGGCGAGACAGTTATTTATAAACGGTAGCTGGCTCAGGGCCTTCGAGGATTTTTTGGAAGCGTGGATCGTTACGTAATGGATCCCATTCCCAACCCAGCCGCAGATGAGCGAGAGTCACTCGCTCAGCTCCCGGTGTCGTGAGTAAACGTGCGAGTAATGTAATCGCCTGATCGGCTTCGCCGGTATGCGCGTAAACGAAAGCCAGATTCCTCGCATATTCCGGCCCGCCGACTGCGTCCTTGCTTTCGGGCGAAAGCTCGACGGCACGTTGCGCGTCGCGGATCGCATCTTCCTTGCGACCGAGCAGCGCATACAGTTTCGCCAATGGTGCAAGAAAGGTTGGGTCATCGGGGTGATCGCGGACGCCGGCTTCGTACAAAGGTCTGACTTCCTCGAAGAGATTGTGCGCTGGTTCGAGATCAGCCTGCGCGAAGGCGACGCATCCTTCATAAAATTTCGCTGGAGCGACGACGGGAAATTCAGCCACCGAGCGATCCAGAATCGGAACCGCTTTCCTGGCTGCGGCAAAATCGCGCGCTAACATCGCGTAATCCCATTGCGCCACGACGACGAGCGGTTTGCTTTTCATCGCCTCCGACAGCTGGTTAAGCGTGGCGCTGGCCTCGGCCGGATCGTCGCGCTGGACGAGGTGAAGATAGGCAAAGCCGAGCCAGCCATCGGTAAGCTGCGGTTCAAGTTGCAGACCGTGCTGGTAGGCGTCGCTCGCCGCGGTCCACAGCCGCAGCAAACGCAACGTGTCCGGCAGTCCGTCGAAATTGGCGGCTCGAGGATTAAGTTCGTTCGCTCGTTGAAACACCGCCAGCGCTTCCCGCCAGCGGCCTTGCCGCCGATAAATGTAACCGGAAAAATCGAGAATCTCTGAGTTGTTAGGCAAAGCCGCACTCGCGATGGCTAGCTCGCGCAAGGCCTCTCGTAATCGGCATCAATTCGATAATAACAAAGACCGAGCGCCAAATGCGCCTCGCCAAGGTCCGGCGCCAGTCGCAACGCTTCGTCGGCCAAAGCACGCGCGCGATTTTTTCGGCCGGTTGCCGCCCCATGAAATAAATCTGGCTGTTCCAGATGGCGGCGCGCGCCTGAGCGAGAGCAAAATGCGGATCGAGCGCAATAGCGCGCTCGTAAAGTTGGTCGGCATCCAGCGCGTCCTGTTTCGAGGCGGCGATATGGGCAAGCTCGTTTGCCTGCAGGTAAAGAAGATAAGCCTCGGGATTATTGGTCGGCTGATGGACGATGCGCGCCTTTTCCTCGGGCGCCAGTTTCGCCTGCAATTGTTCGGCGATGGCGCTGGCGATGTCGCTTTGAATGGCGAAGACATCGGCGAGATCGCGATCGTAGGTCTGCGCCCAGATATGCGCGTCGGTGCGGGCATCGATCAACTGCGCGTTCACTCGCACCTTGCCCTCGGCGCGCTGCACACTGCCTTCGAGAAGATGCGCGACGCCGAGTTGTTTCCCGATCTCGCGCAGATTCCGCGCGATGCCGGTGCGATATTGCATCACACTGGTGCGACTGATTACCTTCAAATCGGCGATCTTCGCCAGGTCGGTGAGAATTTCATCCTGTATGCCATCGGCGAAATAGGCGTTCGCTTTTTCTTCGCTCAAATTTTCGAATGGCAAAACGGCGATGCTCTTTTCCGGAACACTCGCGGCTGGCGTCGAAGCGACGTTGTGTTTCGCGGCAAGTTTCGTTGTGCGTCGAGAGAAACCACCCGCTCCCGATGAGTAAGGCAAGCAGCACGACGAGACCGATGGCGAACAGGATGCTCTTCGATTTAGCGGGAGCAACGCGCGTGGACCGCTGCACCTCCGCGCCTTCTTTCAACTTCGCCGGCGTTTCCGGATTGCCGACTTCATCGGTGTAAAAGTTAACGAGCGAAATTTTGTGTCCGTGTTTCACTTCGCATTCGCCGAGATCGTGCAGATGCGAGTGCCAGCGTGGATACGCCGTGAGATCGTCGGCGACGCGCTTCGACACGAGAATGTGTCCGGCGTCTCCACAATCCATGACGCGCTGCGCAAAATCGATTCCGGCTCCCGCGACGTTTGCGCGCTCGTTGACGTCGAGCAATTCGCTCACGGGGCCGCTATGGATTCCCATGCGCAAACGAATGCCAGGATAACTCTTCAGGGCCGTTGCAATTTCGGTCGCGCATTCGATCGGCGCTTTAGGGTCGCCGAAGAATACGAGGATGATGCCATCACCCGTTGGCAATCGAATCAGTTTTCCCTGTGCGTCCGCCGCGCGGAATTGATTTGCGGCGCGCGCGATTTCATTCAGGTGTTGTTGCAGTCGGCTTTGTTCGTCGATGAGCAGCTTCGAATAACCAACGATGTCCATCGCCAGGACATGGCCGATCTCCATTTGTGGATCTGAGCCAGGATCGACGGACATACGCAGAAGTGTTACTGCGCTCGCTTCAAGTTTCGTTCAATCTGTTTTGGCAGATTCGGTGTATCCGGCGTTTTGGCGTGGATGCCCATGACTTGCTTGCGCACTTTCTTCGAGACTATCGCAGAGAGCAAGTTTCGCCCGTGAGGCAAATTATGGATGACTTACGTTTGGCTATCGAACAGCGGTCCCGGCTTTCCTGTTGCGCCGTGTGGGTTATTTGCATCCCACAATCGCAATTATCTGTCCCATTCGCGAAACGGAAACTGTCGCGATTTCCTCGGAATTCGATCCCCTCCCCGGGGAAAAAAGCGATGGCATCTCCGTTGCTAAGGGTTGTCGCATGAGTCGCCTACCGATCGTCGTCGTTGTTTGTCGTCGTCGCTGCGCTTGGTGCGAGCAGATCAAGCGTTGCGCAAGCGTCAGATAAATCCGGCGAAGCCGCGTTCGCGCGGTTCGAGACCCTGGCCGGTGAATGGGAAGGAACATTTGCCTGGACCGGTGCTCGAAAAGATCGCGGCGCAATGAACGCCAGCTATTATGTGACCGGGAATAATTCCGCGGTCGTCGAAAACCTGACGATGGGCGGCGTGCCGACCATGACCAGTGTCTACCATCTCGATGGCGACGACTTGCGGATGACACACTACTGTGCCGCCCGAAATCAGCCGCGGCTGAAAGCAACGCAGATCGATAACGCGAAGGGCATCGTGAATTTTTCATTCGTTGACGCTACCAATTTGTCGTCAGCCGACGCACCTCACGTCCATGGGCTCGAGTTCCGCTTTCTCGATGCCGATCACATCACGCTTACATTTCTGTTTCAGAGCGGAAGCAAGGAGGGTCGCGAACTCATCACGCTCACCCGTGTCAAAAGTCCTCAAGCGACTCAACCTCCTTCGGCTACACCATCGCCGGCGGGGAGACGGTAATGAGCTAGACCTGATCTTGGTGCCAATTATCTGCTCGACTATTTTTGCTTCTTCGATCACGGATTTGAAATGGCACAACCGAAAGAAACTCCAGACACGCCTATTACCAACCCCCGGGAAACGACCGAGAGTGATGAAAATAAGTCCGTTCCGCCCCAGAATCCTAATCCTGGATCTGACGAGCCACAGGGAGATCACCCCGAGAAGTAATTTCGGCAAGACGGAGTCGAATCAACATCGAGGAAGGGGGCTGGCAGTCCGCTGGTGGATCGGCCGCTCCGCGGGCGATGGTAAAAACATGCGGCTTCGCCGCCATGATAACATCGAGCGACAGAGCGCTCGATCCACCTTAAACAGATTCACAGTGGTGACGCCGAATGGAATGGATTGACCGGGAGAATTTCGGAGAGAACACCCTCACCCTAATCCTCTCCCTAAGGGAGAGGAAATGTATGCGACGCTCTCCAGACTGAAGTGCGACTCATAGACCGCCCTACAGAAAAGGACGGCCGCTCCCCAGTAATTAACTCCTTTTCTCCCCGCGACTCCGAACCACGCCACCCGTCACTCCAAACGCACCCCCCCCCCCTCCCCCCATAGAGGAAGAATGTTTAAAAAAGGCCCCATTACCAATCCTCCTCTCATCGCCCCTGCGACGGTCATAGACCGCCGCTGCAAATTGGGTGATTTTGTTTGCTGCGTGGAGGATTTGGGACGCGAGTTCGGAAGCTATCTTCTGAATAGGGATGGCTTCTAGTAGCCCAATTCCGCTTTCCTTTGCGCGGCGGTCGGCAAGGGATCCTTTTTCACTTCGATCGCGCCCTGACCGGATTCCTGGATTCGTCTGCCTTCGGTCGCGTTGAATTCAATGTCCGATTGAAACTCCGGCGGGACATCGTCCGCAGCATAAATGGCGTGCACGGGACATTCATCCACGCAAGCCATGCAATCGATGCACTCCTCGGGATGAATAACAAGTTGACCCTCCAATTCATAGAAACACGCCACCGGGCATACCAGTACGCAATCGGTGAACTTGCACCCCACACATTTATTAGTAACTACATGCGCCATAAATTATTTCATTCCAGATTCATCGGGTTTGCGGAGTTAAACTGGACGAGTGAGGCGAGTTTGCCAATGTGTTTTTGGGGAAAATGGAGTCGGCTGCGGGAAAATGATGTAATCGCGAGGGCAAGTCGCAGAACCGCTCACGAGAGCGTTGGCCCTGCTATCTCGGAAATGGCGGGCGCGGATTTCGCCGCGGAAATCGACGCTCGCCATTCGTTCCAAAGTCGGCGAGCGCGGCGCGGCGCGTACTTGATGCAGGTATAGAGCAAGACCGGTAAACGGAATCGTTGCATCAAAGCTACTTCACGCAGTTGGCGATGTTTGCGGGCGAGTCCATTGGCGCCGGGCGTCGAGTTAGCGTGATACAGGACGAGATCGCGTGGAGGTGGCCAGTAGTTGCTGCGCGCGTAAAACCGTCGCGGAAGCTGGCACCAGGAAAGCTCGCCGTCGCTCAACGTCGGAAGGAGTTTGTTGATGACGCGCTCCTCGATCTCGCCGGCAAATTCGTTTTGCAGGCCGTGCCTTACTTCTTCAAAGAATTTGATGACGCGAGCGTTGCAGCGGCAGATAAAGAAACCGCTGTTGATTTCATTCGCAGGAACGCCGGCCGCCTGAAACGCGATGTCGCGATTGCCCAGCGCTGCGATGGCGAGGTCCGGAGTGAGCCGGTAAAATTGGATGTCGACATCAGACCAGATGATAACGCTGCCCGCGTGCTCGCGCAGGCTTTGGAGAATCAGGTCCACCTTTTTGACAACGCACGGGACAAACTGGGGGCTGTGGTAATGGCCTTCCCCTAACATCTCGATGACCTCGGACTGCACTGTGAATCCGGGAGGGATCGTAGGAAGGAAATCGTCGTGATAGAGCCTGTTGTGCGAAGGAGTGTAACAACAAAAAATCTTCATGAGCACCGCGCTGCTACTCCTATCGAAATCGATTTGCCGGATCAAGCAAAACTGCCCGCGGCGAAGAGAGTGCGACGGTAATAGACCGCCGCTACAGAAAAGGTGGGATCGGCCTCTCCGAGGGCGATGGTAGATATATGCGGCTTCGCCGCCATGATAACATCGAGGTCCGAGCCGGACTGGCCCCAGCGCTCGATCCACCATTAGACAAATTCACCGTGGTTGACGCCGAGCGGAATGGATCGACCGGGAGAATTTCGGAGAGAACACCCGCCCATTTTACCCCTCTCCCTCTTAAGGGAGAGGAAATGTATAGCGGGCGCCTCAGATCATAGTGCGAGGTCATAGACCGCCGCTACAGAAAGGTGGATCGGCCGCTCCGCGGGCGATGATGGAAATGTGCGGCGTCGCCGCCATGATAACATCGAGGTCCGAGCCGGACTGGCACGAGCGCTCGATCCACCATTTGCCGAGCTAACGAGACAGCGCGCTGTCTACCTCGGGAATGATTTTGTCGTAGCTGCTAATCATGTCGGGCTCCTTCAGGTTAACATCAGTGAGGTAGAATTCCATGGCCATGGCCCGGCCCCTGAGGTTGTCGCTCGAAAGGGCGACCGGCGTAAAGGCAGAGGCAAGGAAGCTGTCTTCCAATTTCTGAAAAGCATTCTGCTGGGTGTAGACTTTGGAAATATCGAAAGCCAAATCCGGTCTGAGATAGGATAAGGCTTGCGTGGCCAGGGCAAGGTCCCATGCGGTATGTTCGAACGTGACCGGGCGCATGCCTTCGAAGTGGACAGTCTTATGAAAGCGCTCGTCGGTCGGCGGCTCAGTGCTGACGAGAAATTCGTGCAGCTCGCGCGCGAGTGTTTCGTGATATTGCAGGTTCTGCTGAATGGCCTGACGATTTTCGGCCATCTCGCCGGCGAAGTTACGCAGCGCGGCGCGGCCTTGTGCACGATGCTCGCGGTCTTCGTGCCAGTTACTCGCCCACAAGGCGAGAAAAACGCCGATGGTTATGAGCGCAACTTCAACGAGCAGGTTGAGGAACGATCTTCCATGCTCTTCGCCGCGCAGGCTCATGCGCGAGAGATGCCCGAGTGAGCGGACATTTCAAATACGGAAATTGGAATGGATCGCGTGCGCGCGTATCTATTCGGATGGAACTCGACCTGGAAGGTAAACATGCCAGCCGCGCGTATGCGATGCTGGTCTCGCTCATTACGCCCCGCCCTATCGCGTGGGTGACTACGTTGAATGAAAATGGGACGATCAACGCCGCGCCGTTCAGTTTCTTTAACGCGCTCGGCGGGAATCCGCCCATCGTCGGTTTCGCTCCGGGGGATCGCGATGAAGGCGGGCCGAAGGATACGGCGCGCAATATTCGCCGAACCCATGAGTTCGTGGTGAACCTCGTGGATGAAGCAACGGCGGAAGCGATGAACCGGACATCGGCGTCGCTTCCGTATGGAGCAAGCGAAATGGAGAGCGCCGGATTAACGGCGGTGGCGTCGTCGGTGGTAGCGCCGCCGCGAATCGGCGAAACGCCGGCCAGCCTTGAGTGCAAAGAATGGGGCACGCTCGAAATCGGCGGGAATCGAGTCGTGATCGGACTCGTTAGGCGCATTCATGTCCGCGATGCGTTGATCGATCCGGAGAAATTACGGATTCGGACCGAGCAGCTTCATGTGATCGGACGCATGGCCGCTCCGAACTGGTATTGCCGCACGCGCGATCGATTTGAGATGGTCAGGCCGGGATGAGGGTTGGAATTTCGAAATGTGGATTGCGAATTGCGGAATCGTGCAAACGCTCGCGCCTAACGCGAACAGGGGTGAGACGCAGGCAGAAGACGTCCAAGCGATCGTCTGTTTGCAAGAGATTTCGGAGTTGTCCGGTTTGCTGAAGTCGCGAGTGACTTGAACAACGGAGAGGGCATGAAGTTGTCGCAGAAGTTTGAAGAGGCGCTGGTGTATGCGACGCAGGCGCATTGTAACCAGACTCGGAAGCAGACGGGGATCCGTACATTGCGCACATTCTCGGCGTAACCGCGATCGCTCTCGAGTATGGCGCGAACGAGACGGAAGCGATCGGCGCGCTGCTCCACGATACCGTGGAGGATTGCGGCGGTGCGGAACGTTTAGTCGATATCCGAAAACGGTTTGGTGATGATGTTGCGAAAATCGTGGATGGCTGCACCGACACCGATCAAATGCCGAAACCGCCATGGCGTGAACGAAAGGAAATTTACATTGCGCATCTCAAGAATTCCGACGCGTCAACACGGCTTGTCTCGGCTTCGGATAAATTACACAACACGCGCGCGATCCTGGCCGATCTGCGCAGGAATGGGCCGCAAGTGTTCGAAAGGTTTAGCGGCAAGAAGGATGGAACACTTTGGTCACTACCGCACGCTCGTCACCGCCTTCCGTCAGCACGGTGATCACGTCGATCTCATCGACGAGCTCGATCGCGTCGTAACTGAGATTGAACGATTAGCGCGCGCGTAAGAAATAGTCGTTAGGTTACTAACGACGCGAATCTTACTCGCGATCGTAGACGTCCACTTCTGGCTTGCTCTCGCCAGAAAAGTGAATCGTGTCGGTCAACATCTTGCCATTCGCCGAAAGCTGCCAGTGATCGGTCTCTATCATCTTGCCATTCAGCTTATAGGTAAGCTCCATGTTGTGGCCGTCGATTGCTTTGGCTGACACGGTAGTACCTTTGGCGACTCGAGGACCTTTCGGCGTGTAATCTTTGCCATCGAGTTTGAAGTCGGTGCGTCCCTGGTAGGTCGGGTTCATCATCGAGTAACCGTCTGTCTGCCATTTCGTCATTTCGATGCTGTTGGGAGAACCGATCTTGATCTTGGTGCTGACCCACGTTCCCGCCAGGCCGGAGGTGCCGGCGGTTCGCTTAAGCGTGGTTTCATCGTGCGAGGTCGATCCATCCGGGCGCATTTCCGTGCTCACATAGGTAGAGGTGGCTCCGTCTTTGGAAACGCTCCAGATGGCATCGGATGTGATTTTGCCTTTTCGTTTCTGTGTCCATTTCCAGGAATTCGGACCATTCTTAGTGATCAACCACGTATTGCCGTATTTGGTGAGATGCTCTTTTCCGAGGGTCATGGTCTCGGAGTCGTCGCCAAAGGTAAACGTGTATTTGTCGGGCCCGGCTTCCGCGACTTTATAGGTCAAGCCGGCGAACTGGCTCTTCGCGGGATTCAATTTCCATTTGCCGACGAAGGAGTCGTCAGCTGCGAACGCGGTGGCGCTGATGAGACAGAGTGAGGCGATAAGTGCGAGAATGCGTAGTTGCATGAGTGTTCTCCGGTTAGGTTGTTGTGGAATCAAATACATTCTGGGAAACGGCATCGTTGTCAATCTTAAACGGATGAAACGCGGGAGGATCACAGGGAGGTCGAGTTGCTTCGAGTGTCGTTTCCACAGGAAGAGCAGGTAAAGGATACCAAACCAAAGCAACCAAACGGAAAGATTGAAAGTGATGTGCGTGACGAGCGAGATCCAGGAATCGTGAACCGAAAGGTAACTAACACTCGGCCGCGATAGATGTTCGGATGGCAAAGCGCGCAATGCCTCAATCACGCCCTCTTTTACATTTGCTTCTACCAGCATTTCGCCCACCAGAACCATTATCCCGACGGTGTAGGCGCAGAAGCTAAATATTTTGAGCGCGATCTTTGCGCTATGCAGGAAGTAGTAGATCGCCACCACCATGGCGAAATTGATTGTGATCATTTGCGCAAACCACGTGACTTCGTGTTCCGTGGTCGAGCGCGCGAGATTGAGCAAATCGAGTTCCGACACAAGAGTGCTCCGTTTTAGTCGGTGCGGCGCTGCTTGGCAAGAAAGCTGCACTGCTCGATAAAATTCCCGGGATGTTGCCGATCATCACCGAAGCGGTGGCCCAGGCGATTGCAGACCGGTTCGGAGAATCAGATATGCGCGCTCCGATGAGAGCGATTGTCGTGCAGGCGCGAAAGCGGAAACTTTCGGACGGCGCGACAATAGGGAAAGGCTCTACTACGCGGCTTTTTTCTCGCCGTTCGCCACGGGGAACGGAACAACGACCGCGTCTTTCCCCTTGGGGTTGAAAGTCGATTCGAAAGAGAGCTTCTTATTGATAATCTCAGTAAGCGCGATGTCTGCTGCCCGAGTTCCCGGAGGAACCTCGACCAACGGGCGATGACCGAGGGAAAGCTGACGAACACGGCGGGAAACCATGTTCACGAGGATTTGCTGGTTAGGTATTACTTCAGAAGCGGCTGCGATGAGATGGGCTTTCATAGATGCGGTGACTGGCAATGGTTGGTGAAGGAATGAGCTGCCCTGGCGGTGTCAGACTCCTTTTGGAGATTCGCAGCAAAAACAACCAGACCGTACTGTCGTCGAGAAAGGGGAAATCACAAACTTTATTCCTGCGAGGGGTTATCTGAGATCCGGCGATTAGAATGGTCAGGCGCGATCGGCGAGCGCACCGGGGGATTCGGGAGGATTTCACGTCGCCGCTTCCTTTCTTGACGAGTACTGGAAAAGGCAGAGAAACTTGAGAGATGACGACACAAGACGCAGCGATTCCCGCGCGTGGAAAGCAAACGATCATCGTCGGACCCACCGATGGCAAAATTCTTCAAGCGTTCGGTGATACCGTCCAGGTGAAATTAAGCGGAGAGGAGACATGTGGCTCCCTCATTCTTGGCCTGGGCACAACTCCGCCCGGGCAGGGGCCGCCCCCGCACATTCATCATCGCGAAGATGAATTGTTTATTGTGATAGAAGGAAGCTTTCGCTTCCTTGGCGAGAATGGTTGGTCCGAACCGGTGGGACCGGGCGGGATCGCCTACACGCCGCGCGGAGTGCGGCACACATTTCAAAACGCCGGCACTGAGACGGGCAAACAATGGGTGCTCGCCACGCCGAGCGGGTTCGAGAAATTCTTCGGCCAATGCGCGGAGGTGTTCGCTCTCGGCGGCGCACCCGATATGCAGCGGATCCTCGCCATTGCCGCCGAACACGGCCTCGAGTTCGTGCCTCCGCTGGCTGCGCCCTAAGCGACCAAATTCCTTTGCAGCTGAGAAGAAAACGTCGATTAAGACCGGCTGAGCAGACGTTCCATCACAGCGTGTATGTGATCTTGCTTTCGAAGCGCGCCTTGAAAGAGGCTGCGGTCTTGCGACTCAATCCCAAACGCGATCCGACGAGACCTTGCGTTTACGTCGGCATGACCGGACTGCCGGTCGATCATCGCTTTGAAAATCACAAGAACGGCTACAAGTCCGCGCGACTCGCCAGGAAATATGGCGTGCGGTTGATGCCGGCGTTGTACGAGCATCTTAATCCGATGCCGTTCGAAGCCGCGGCGCAAATGGAGAAAGATCTCGCCGAAGATTTGCGAAACGAAGGCTACACCGTAACCGGCGGAACGTAAAAATTACGATCGTTCAGCGCTCCTGAAAGATTTTCTGCGTCGTTGCAAGGGGCAAGAAATGCATCGCATTTAGCAAGGCGCGATCAGCGCATGTGCCGACGCGGAGCAGACGTTTGGATATGAAAATGCGATCTTTGTTCTGCCTTTGTGTGGCAATCAGTATGCTCGGCCTGTCGCTTGGCAGCGCGAGAGCGCAAAGCGTGCTGTTTGATTTTGATACTGCGCCGCTCCACACACCTTTGCCCCTCGATCTCACGGCAGGTGGAATCACCGCGCATTTCAGCGCTAACCCGACCTTCTACAACTACTCGATCCAACGTGCCGATGCCCTCGGCTTCACGCCAGCCGGGTTTGCCGGCTATTGCATTTATCCGAGCACGGTCTTTGCCTGCGATCTGCTCATCTCGTTCAACCATGCCCTTACCGCTGCGTCGATCATGTACGCGCCGGAAGAATATGCGACCGATTCGTCGTGCACGATGCGGATCACTGCCTACCTGGGCAGCGTCTACGTCGGCACTAACACGTATCAGATTCCAGAACCAGGAACGTGGCCGACCGGGACGTTGTCTTTCAGCTCGATGCAGCCGTTCGATAATGTGGTAATCCACTATGATCACGCGCCACCGACAGGAGGCGATTATGGCCCAATCTTTATGGCCGACAATCTTCTGATCACGCCGGCGCTGGCTCCGACGGCTTTGACTGCTGGTTCGCGCAAAACGCATGGCGCGGCGGGGAATTTCGACGTAGATCTTCCGCTCTCCGGTACTCCGGGAATCGAATGCCGCAGCGGAGGGGCCACAGGCGATTACTCACTCGTCATCACCTTCGCCAATCCCGTTACGCTTGCCGCGACGCCACAGGCGCAGGTGACATCAGGCGTAGCCACAATCGGAACGGGAGGAGTCGATAACGGCGGCGTAGTCGTTATCAACGGCGCGAGCGTGACGGTGCCGTTAACCAATGTGAGCAATGCTCAGATAATCGGCGTGACTCTACGGAGCGTGAACGACGGGACGCATTTGGGCGATGTCACGATCGCGATGAGTCTGCTGATCGGAGACATCAACGGCAACGGTACCGTCAACGCCACGGATATCGGCGAGACGAAAGGGTTCGTTGGGCAGCCGGTCGGCGCGACGAATTACCGCGCCGATGTGCTCACTAATGGCGCCATTAACTCGACCGATGTTGGCATCGTGAAAGTCAGCTCCGGAACTGGCTTGCCGTAGGATAAGACTCTTGTGTGCCTAACGAACCGCCATGCGACGTTCGTCGCGATATGAACGATCATGCGAGATCAAATCGCTCTGAAGATCGGCGCCCTCAGAATTTGGAAGACCGAGAACAGCGACTAATTTCTGCGACCAGCGAGATGCGATAAGGCCATGCCCATCGCGACCGCGCCCAATGTCTTAACAAGCGTGGGATGCTCGGCGTAGATTTCGCTGACGCGATCGATAATCGAAGGATCGTGTTGTTCGGCGTGGGCGGCGGCTTGTTGCACCGCTTCGGGCGAGATTTGCGCGGCGGTTTCGGGCGTGACTTGTCCGCCGGCAGGAAGTGTGATCCCAGTCGCCTGGGTGAGCTGCGAGATGATGCCTGCCGCGGCGGGGCTGGTGAGCAAGGCGTTGAGCAAATTGGCGCGCTGGCTGCCGTTCGAATTGCTGAAAAGTTGGCCGACCATTTGGCCGAAGGCTGGAGTTTGATTCGAGCGAAACATTGCAGCCAGGCCACCGGCCAAGTCGGACGAAGGCGCTGCCTGCGCGACCTGAGTAAAGTGATCGTCGACTTCGTGCGGGGCAGCGGTGGGATTTTCCTGGGAGTAATTTTGCAAAACATTAGCGATCTCGTTCATCCAGCTCATGGCGGCAATTAACCAGAAAAGCTGAATAGTGGGAAGCCGACATGTGCAAAAAACGGAAGAAATTCCTTCCCCTCTTCCTGCTTTCCTGCATTTCTGATTCAGATTTAATGCAAGGCGTATGAAAGATCTGACGCAGGGATCGGTCGTTAGGCATTTGGTGAACATGGCAGCATTCATGGCGGTGAGCATGCTGGTGCAAACGCTCTATCTCCTGGCCGACCTTTATTGGGTGGGACATCTCGGCAAAGAAGCGATCGCAGCGGTAGGCGTTGCCGGAAACCTGACGATGATCGTGCTCGCGATGACGCAAATGCTTGGGGTCGGCACGACGACGCTGATATCGCACGCCGCCGGGCGAAAAGATCAGGCGGGAGCGGAGCTGGTGTTCAATCAATCGCTCACGATGTCGATTCTGGTAGCGCTGGTGTTGGGCGCGATCGGATTCTTGCTGCGCAGTACATATTGCAACGCGTTAAGCGCGGATGCGACGACGGCGGCTTTGGCGAAAAGTTATCTGCTCTGGTTTATTCCGGCGCTCCTGCTGCAGTTTCCGCTCGTAGCCTTGGGATCAACGTTGCGCGCTACGGGAATCATCAAGCCGGCGGTCGGATTCCAAGTGTTAAGCGTGGTGCTCAACATGGTGCTGGCGCCGTTACTCATTTTTGGAATCGGACCGTGGCCACGAATGGGCGTCCTCGGTGCGGCCCTGGCGACGTTCATTTCCATCCTGATCGCAGATGTGCTGATGCTGATTTATTTCGAAAAGAAATATCACTATGTGCGGTTTCGTCTCACGCTTCTGCGGCCGCAATTCAAGACGTGGGGGAAAATGTTGAGCATCGGATTGCCACCGGGCGCGGAGTTCGCGCTCGCCTTCTTATATATAATGATCGTTTACGGAATCATCCGCGGTTTCGGGCCGGCGGCGCAGGCGGGATTCGGAATTGGCGCGCGTGTGATGCAGGCGCTCTTCCTGCCGGTGGTGGCGCTGGCTTTCGCCGTGTCACCGGTGGTGGGGCAAAATTTCGGAGGGCGCCGAGCGGACCGCGTGCGGCATACCGTGTATGCGGCGCTCGGGCTCGCGACGGGACTGATGGCAGTGCTGGCAGCGATCGCCTATCTCGCGCCGACGATTTTTATTCGCGGGTTCTCGCAGGATCCGAGCGTGATCGCATTCGGCGGCGAATATTTGCGAATTGTATCATTCAATTTCGTAGCGGCGGGAGTTGTGTTTACGGCTTCCAGCATTTTCCAGGGAATCGGGAACACGCTGCCACCATTGCTCAGTTCGATGACGCGACTGCTTCTGTTTGCGCTTCCCGCGTCACTTCTCGCGCGTCAGCCGGGATTCCAGATCAAGTATGTGTGGTATCTCTCGGTGGCGTCACAGGTTCTTCAGGCTTGCATCAATCTGCTCCTGCTTCGGCGCGAAATGCGAAGGAAACTCGTGTTCGAAGAAGTGCCGCGCGGGGCCGTTGCGCCCGGATAAGCGCGCGAGTCTGGACCGTCGGCGACAAAAAAGGTGAATTAGAAAACAAATGCGCCATTAACGAGCAGGCCGGGGTATGAGCCCTGCTAGTTAACGACCCCGGAGGTCGTAAGCGCTCTTGAATATTCTGGCTGTCGAAGATGAAACTGCTCTGGCACAATTGCTCGCCCTGGTTCTGGGCGGGCCGAACTGTAAAGTGGCGACTGCCAGTAATGGCGAGAAAGCCCTGGCGAAAATTGCCAGAGCCAAACATCCGTTCGATGTCGTCATTACCGATCACCTGATGCCACGCGTTTCCGGTCTCGAACTAGTGCGTCAGTTACGCGGGAAAAATTTCGGCGGAAAGATCGTGGTACTATCGGCACATCTGGGACCGGACAATGTCACTGCCTACGAACTTCTCGGCGTGGATATGATGATCTCGAAACCATTCGATGTGGACGAGCTTCGTCGGACGATCGACGTACTGACGAATGGTCAGGTCACTCATTCAGCGAACGGAAACTCGAGGAAACTGCCGAACTGATTCGCCCTCTGCGGGAAACCGGCTCGAAGAAAAAGCCGAACATGATCGCCACAATGAGGCGGTCGTCAGCTCATTATGCGAAACCGCTCCATGAGTTGCTGCCGTGCTTCCATCGCGAGTTTTGGATTTAGCCGGTTGAGCATTTTCTCGCGGCGCTCGGCATCCATGCGGGCGAGTTCGCGCACTAGTTTGTCGCGCGTTTTCCATTTTGCATAACGACTCGAACCAATGCCGACGGCGAGCAGAGCGGACACTATCCAAACAGTAATGTCGGTTCCGGTGATCAAAGTATTTAGCGACTTAGACGCTTAGCGATTCCATCCGGGGAAAGCAAAATGGAAACGCGGACAACTCAACGCCAGACCGCTTCAGGCTGTGCGGTTGCGATTCTTCAATAAGAGTGCAGCGACGATACCGACAAAAAAGAAACCAACGACTTCGATAAACATGTAGGCGACGGTGTAACGCTTCGGAAATCCGTACCAGTTCCAATAGGAAACATTGGTCGCGATGGCAGCGAGAATTCCCGCGGTGGTGACAAAGCTAAGTCGTCCCACAAAAGTCGTCAGGCGGGTCTGCGCGAGCAGGCACACGACGAGGATCGCCTCGAATAATTCGGTCACGAATTCAATTCCTAACCACTTGCCGAAGGTAAACGGACGGGTGGGATGGTACATTAAAATTCCGGACGGACCGTTGGCGGATTTCTCGGCAATTTGCTTCATCGCATCCTTCTTTTCCTGACGCGTTGCGTTCCGCCCGACGTTGAGGCCTGGAAAAACGAAGAGCCCGTTGCGATCGCCGAGACTTGCTTTCATAGCGTCGAGAAGCGGTGCCTCGCTCTCAGCGCCAATCTGGCTGATGCCCTCTTCACCGAGCGGCAACACCATGTGCGCGATCCCCGTCCAAATAAACATGACTACGCCACCAACGATGCCGGCAAGTATCACTCTGTTCATAATCCCCCGGTCCTAACGAAAAGTAACGGCCTTGAGAAGCTTAAAAATCGCAAAGCCAATGAAATGCCCATAATAAGACTAAAGGCTCATAGATAGGCCTCAGCTTCATTACCGTGAAGATAAATTTACTCTCCCAACTGGATGCAGCTTTGCTGTAACATCCGCGACGATGAAGAGAGCGATGCGGAGTCGCCGTTCGATATTTTTAGATCTGGCAGAAATCACCTGGCCTAACGAGTGATGAATGAGGAAAAGAATAAGATAATCGTCGCGGCGCCAAATGCTGCAGCCAAGCGCGGCGATCGCTGGAAATTTTTGCGAGACGTGCTGGTCTTTCAATTCAAACTCCTGCTCGACAACCTCCGCGATTTTGCGCTGGTGCCGGTTTCGATCGGCGCGGCGCTGATTGATCTTATCGTTAAAGGTGAGCGAGAAGGTGCGCTCTTTTACAAGGTGCTGCGCTGGGGCGCGCATAGCGAAGAGGTAATTGACGTCTACAGCGCAATCGAGCATCACGACCCGGGCGATTTCAAAGTGAATCCAAACTACACGGTCGATGCCGTAATCGCGCGCCTCGAAGGTGTGCTTGTGCGCGAATACGAAAAAGGTGGAACGGCTGCCAGCATCAAGACGGCGCTCGATGGCGCGATCGATCAGCTGCACAAGGAAACGGGTAGTGCGCGCGAGCGGGCGAAAGATGTCGTCGTCCGTGCAACCGACAAACTTCGCAGCAAATTCGATAGCGATTAGGCGCTACCGGACGGGTGAGATTGCAGTCTCACGATGCCGGTGGCGCTCGCCGGCGACAAAAATCACGGCGCCGATCAAGTTCGCCGCAACAGTGACCACGATGATTTTGGCGGCAAAGGAAAAGCGGCTCTGGACCTCAACAATCGGGAAGACGGTGAGTACGATATATAAGAGCGTGGTGAGAGCACCGGCGGCAGCCACGATCTTCAACCAAAGCGGAGCCCGCGATCTGTGCCTTCGCAATCCAAAAATCGGGATCGCAAACAAAACGAGATATGCGATCCCGTAAAAAATTCCGGCGGCATTATCGATCAACTGAAACGCTTCCTGCCGGCCGACGCCGAGCTGGCTGCCGATCGCGAAAATCAACGTAACGATGCCGACGAAGACGACGGAGTTTATCGGTGTTTTGTAACGAGGGTGAAGTCGCGTGAACCAGTCAGGAAGGATTCGATCCCAGCCCGCCACCATTGGCAGCCGCGTGTTCCCGGTAAAATAAATGCTGAGCAACGCGATGGCGCGACCAGCGAGCAGGAGAATGGTAATGGATGCGACCGCACTTCCGACACCGAACGCACGTGCGCCAATGCTTAAAGCTTGCGGCACCGGACCGATAAGATCGATGTCGGCAAATTTCACGTAAGCCATGACGGAGCTCGTGCCGAGAATAAACATGAGCGCGATAATCGGCGCCGCGATGATGACGGAACGGCCGATGTTGCGCACCGGCGCTCGCGTTTCGCCGGCGAGAATCGCGACGTACTCGAAACCGCTCAGTGCGCCGAGCGCCATTTTGCTGAAGATGTTTAAACTGAAAAGTGTGGCGGCGGGCATCGCCCATTCGATCGGCTGATACCGCGGAAGTTTGCCAGCAGTTCGCGCGAAGAATGGCAGAGCGACGAGCGCAGCATAGGTGACGAGCAGCAGAATCGCGCCGACGTTATGTACCCATTTGCCGAGACTGAGTCCGCGAATCGTTACCAGAATAAGAATAGCGATCAGCGCGCCGTTGAGTGCAGAAACGAAAAGTCGGTTGCCCGGCATCCAGGCGGCGCCAGGCCCGAGCGCGTAAGATAGCTGCGTCGCGATGACAAGTCCGGTCCCCGCCATCACGACGATACCGAGAAGCCAAAGATTCCATGCGACGATGAAACCGGTGAAATCGTTGAAGCCAAATTTTGCCCATTGATAGAGGCCGCCCTCGAGTGGCATGAGACGATTCAGAAAAATCACGACGGCCGCGACCGGCAGATAGAAAAGAAGAATGGCGAGGAGCCAGTAAACGGTTTGGGAAGGGCCGAGTTTCGCCGCAGTTCCCACCCAGGAAGTGCCGACGACAAAGACAATTTGCGTGAGAACGAGATCGCGCAGACCGAGCTCTTTCTTAAGGGCGTGCTGTTGATTGGCGAGCGACAAGCGGACGAATTAGAAGAGAGAAAGGCAACGGCAGAAAAGACAAAAACGCACGCTCTAAAACGCGACGCTAGTCGGCATCGATATTGCTCGAAATTCATGCATGGCAGGCTCAATGCATTCCTACCGCAAGGAGCAACGGGAAGCGGTGAACGATCTCGTGCGCAAGGTTCTCGTTGCCGATATGACAAACTTCAATCCGGAACGTTTCAGGGATTGGACGAAAAATCTGGATTATCAGTTCCGGAAAACAGGATTGACGCTGCGCTTCGAAATCCGGCAGGGAACCGTTTATTTTACCGTCAAAGATGTGCGAACCGGCCGACGAGCTTACGAGTTTCACACCTCGACGCGCGTACTTTTCGATGACCGCGATGTTGTGCCGGTCGAGGAAAAAATGATCAAGTCTTAGGCGCCGCGACCTGCGGCGTACGTGAAGCAAAAGGCTGCGGTGCAAATTTTCCGGTGAATTTGATTCGCCAGGAAAAAGTCAAACGTAACGAGCGCACAGATACGCTTGTCATTATCTCCGATAATGATTTCATTTGGGCCTGCTTATTGCATTTATGGAGAACAAGACTTTCCTCGGCAAATATCGCGCTGTTTTCGACCGCGGGGGTATGCCGGTGGAATTAAGACGCAGTGCCAACGGCGTGACGTGTCTGGCTCACGAGATTGAAACCGGTCGCGATGTGGCGTTGGAATTGATTTCTGCTCGAAGACTCGATCCCGAAACGCGAGAAAAAATCGCAACAGACGCGGCTGCGGCGAAGGAAATCAATCACGCCAACATTCCGATTCTTTACGATTTCGGCTTTGATGGCGACGATCTCATTTATGTAACGGAATTTCTCGAAGGCACGACGGCGGATTCCTGGCTGGCAATGAATGGACCGATGCCAATGCGGGCCGTTTTGCATATTGCGCTGCAAATCGTGAGCGCTCTAGGGGCGGCGGCGCTTCATTCGGTTTTTCATCGCGCCATTCATCCGGGAAATGTCCTTATCCTTGCCGGGCAACCGGCGGACGGCGAGTGGCCGATCATCAAGGTCCTGAATTTCGGCCGCATGCCGTTGAAGTTTGACGGGTCCGCAAAACGGAATCGTGCTGCCGCCCAATCGGCGCCATTCGCAAGCCCAGAGCAGGTGAAAGATGGGACGGTCGATTTTCGCGCTGAAATATACTCGTTAGGCTGCACGCTTTGGTCGCTCCTCACGGGCGTGTCGTCATTCAATGCTCCCGGCGAAATGCTGGACGAAGCACCTATGGCGGCCGCGATGAAAAGGTTCCGCGGAGTTCCTAAAAAGATCAGACGTTTGATCGCGGAAATGGCTGCGGCCAATCCGGACGATCGCCCGCTCGATCCGATCGTGATAACGGAGCGCTTACAGGATTGTCTCGCTTCCGTGGAGCGACGCGAAGCGTTCGCGCGCAAAATCGGAATTCCAGCGGCGTGGCAACGGCGTCGCGTGGCAAGACCGGCTCGTCCTCTCACCGCGCGTCCGTTTGCGATGGCTACCGTGGTGTTGGCGTTGGCTGCGCTATCCGCGGCGTATGTAACCAATGGATCGAAATTCACTTCGCTCCTGAGAAACCTTGCCTCAGGGGAACCGATCGGAGTTCCTGTCGGCGTGAAGAAGCCTTCGGATGCGCCCGCGGAAAATACTTCGGTCACACCAGCCGCCGGCAACGATGCCGCGCTGGCCGCCAGCGAAGCAAATCTGGTCAACAATCTTAACGCAGCCAAAAAACCTGCGAGCAGTCCTCCGGTGGATACTTCACCGGTGCCAACGCTGTCTCCGCCTGTCATTGTCTCGGCAAATCAAGGAGCCGGCTCGTCGTCCAATTCTACGCCTAACGAATCAGATCGGCGAAATTCAACTCCGCCAACCTAACGAGCAAGAAACCGAAGTTGCCGATGCTCCTGTTACTGAAACAGCATCCTCTTCCGCTGCCGTTCCCTCCGCGACCGCGGAGACAGTTGTGACAAAACCAACGGACTCGGCGACGTTTGCAGGGCCTGCGAGATTCTCTGCGAACAAGGTTCCAAGGGCGGAATTGATTGAACCGCCTCCATCAAAATCGTCAAATTCTTCGGCCTACCTCGCGAATAAATCGAATCAGAGTGTTGTGCCGAGAGCTGAGCTGGTCGAGCCGCCGCCGCCGACAGAAGGGCCTGATGAAGAGACAGCGAATCTCTCGGCGAAAGAAAAAATGGGCCACGTCCCGCGGGCGGAACTCATCGAACCGCCACCGGGCCAAACCATGTCGAAAAAGCGTGCCCAATCCTCACACAGCCTGAGTAAGTCTGAGATGGCCGCAATCAAAAACGCATCGCGGCAAGCAAACCATGCAAGAATCTGGGCAGATGGCGACGGCGCCATGGTGCAAACTCCCGATGGAATGGTTCACGCTCGATTCGTCGGCACGACGCGGGACGGTCAATGGATGCTGGCTTTGCCATCGCGGAAAATCATGATCGTGCCACCGCCGCCCGGCTTCGTGCCCCAATAACGTTTCTGCCGCTGAGACAGCGGCAGCTACAACTAAAAGAGCTGTATTGGGATCTGATTGTATTGCTTTAGCAACGGCAATTCCGACAAAATGGCGGCATGAAAAGCCTCCTTCTGTCGATCATTGCCGCCGCGCTCTCAATCGCCACGGTCTCAGCTTACAGTGATTACGTGTATCCCGATCAACCGCTGATTCAGGTGACGTTCGATCGGTTGATTCCGACATCCTTTCCCACAATCCAGCCCGATTTTAACAAACTGCGACCGACAACTCGTCCGCTCATTTATCCAGGCGTCCCACAAGTTCATATCATTGATAATCTCGTCCATCCGATGGAACAGCCGCTTTTGATCGTGAAGTGATTCGGCTGCCGCGTTTGTATTCGGCCGGATGTGTGACACCGGCTAATTGTCAGATGATCATCGCTGCCGGCCAAGGTTCGCTGCGCCGATTTCGAGCGGTGCAGCTAAAAAAAGAAAAGACAGTGCCCGAAACGACCAATGGCAAACGCTGAAACCACAAAGGAACGGCTGGGATGTTTTGCGAGAGGCTGTCTCATCACCAGCGTCATCGGATTCACTTTCCTAATCCTTCTTATTGGCGGCACCTGGTTTCTTTATAAGAGAGCCGTTGACACATTCACCTCGCCGCAGCCGGTTCAGATCACAACGGAAATACCGACTGACGCTCAGTTTAAATCAGCCAACGAGATGCTTGACCGTTTGCATGCTGCGTTAGCGAATGACAAGAGAGACACGATCGAGTTTACGGCCACTGATCTGAATGCGCTGATTGCGCGGCATCCGGATTTTGCCAATCCTCGCCGCCAAATACGGATCGGAATGGCCAACTCGATCATGACCGTGGAAATGAGTATTCCATTCGATCCGCCGCGTCTGCCGCTATTGAAAGGGCGTTGGTTTAATTGCACTGCCCGTTTCAGTCTTGATTATGTTTACGGCCAGTTCAGCATGATTCCGAAATCACTTGTCGCCAACGGACATGCCGCTCCGGATTTTATCCTTTCGGAAAACTTTGTTTCCTCCTTCAATCGGTCCTTTACCAGGAGCTTCATGAATTCGTTGAGCCGGAGTCGGGAGGGCGAAGCGTTTTGGAAAAGGATCAGGCGCATAGCCGTGCAGGACGACAAACTGGTAGTAATGACGGAACCAGCCGGGGGACAAGTAGTTCGTTGGCCTAACGAATTGTGGCCGTCTCGCCGAAATGCTTCGCGAGATCCTGCAAATGTTCGTCCATATACTTGGTTGGACCGAAGATCTTGACCATGATGCGAATAAATGGATTCCGAACGTTCGATTGTTCGGTCAGCGCGACCTGAGAACCGCCATCAGGAATGGGAGTAATACCGTAACTCCACGAACCGGTATACGACCCATGCGAGTCCCCGATTTCCCTGACGAGATGAGCAGGCGGCAGGCTTTCCGCCGTAACAACCGTCATAGACATTCCACCGTTGAAAGTCTGGCGCGTAGTTTCTTTTCCATCGGTCGGCGGAAGTATCTCGACTGTTTCCATGTTCCGGTTCCACTGCGGCATTTTCGCAACATCAGCCAGAGCGGCGAATACCTTTTCGGGCGGTTGCTTGAGTGTAATCGTGCGCGTGTGCGTTGTGTGCTCTGGCAAAATGGAACCGACTGCGAAAACAATCGCAACTAAAACGACGATGATAACAAGGATGCGAAGGACCGATTTCATAACGCGGCATGCTAGGGCAAGGTTGGTTAATTTCTCAAGGTATCGTCGCGAACTGGAACATTGGATTCGAAGAGACTGATATTCTTTTTCAGATCGTCCACCAAGCCGGCATTATTCTGCTCCGTCGCCAATTGTAAACCGCGTTTTGCAGTATCAATCGCGGCGGAAAATCGCCCGGTCTCGGCGTAGGCGGCAGCGAGCGTTTGAAAGACGACCGCTTTCCTTTGGCCGGAAATTTGTAAAACACGCTGGGCGAGTCGGACTGCCCGTTCGCCATCTCGCAGATGCAGGGTCGGGCGCTGTAGCCAGAACCCACGCGAGTTTATTTTGCGCGCTGCCGTCGTCGCTATCGGTACTTCAGGCTTTGCTCCCATTGCGCTACGGCCTCGCGCGTCCGCCCCTGCAAAGCCAAAGCCACGCCCAGATTATCGCGTGCATTCACGTTTCCTGGTTCGAGGCGCAGACTTTCCTTCCAATGCGAAAACGCTTCGTCCGCATTCCCTTCTTTCATAAGCGCAGTCGCAAGGCTGGCGTGCGCTTTTGCATTGTTGGGCCGAATCTCGATTGCGTCGCGAAAATTGCCGATCGCCTCCTGAAGTTGTCCGCGCTGCGACAAAGCCACCCCGAGTTCATGATGCGCAATATCGTTTCGCGAAGTCACCGCCAGCGCGTGCGTCCACAGCGTTTCGCTGTCTTTCCAAAACGATGTTTGTTTCCAGGCAGAAAAACTCAGCGCGATTATCACGGCCGCCGCGATAACTCCTGAAATGGCAGATCGGTGAGACCATCTCGCCGTCCAATCGCTAAATGCCCAGGTCACCACGACGTAAAGTCCGATGTGCGGAAGATACGAATAGCGATCGGCGTGACCCTGGAGACCCACTTGGAAAAGGCCAATCACGGGTACGAGCATGCCGAGATACCAGAACCAACCGGTAATAAAATATGGACACGTTTTTCGAAGAAACCACGCCGCCAGGGTGATGACCGCCAACACAGCAATCGCCAGCGCGGAAACCCAGGTCGACAGCGAGCCAGCAGGATACGGATAAAACACCGCCAGGTGCGACGGCCAAATCATCTGGAAGATGTAGGTGATGTAGCTGACCAAAGCGTTACTGATCCGGAGCGAAAGCGACAGTCGCTCAAATGACGTTATGCCGTGCCGTTGGATCAATATTGTCGTGATGCTTGACGCGGCGGCCAATGCGAACAGCGGCAGCTTTTCCAAAATCAATCTCGTGACGATCGGTTGTCGATTCCACCACGAGACATGTTTCGTATTCCTGTCCGACGTTGCTGGAGCGTTGAACCGACCAAACGGCCAATAGTCGAGCAGCAAAAGAACGAACGGTAGCGTAACCAACATGGGCTTGGACATAAGGCCGCAGGCGAACAAGACCGACATCGTTACGTAACGCATGGTCGTCGGTTTGCGCGCATATCGCGCGTAGGCGCCGAGGGTGAGCATGAAGAAGACAGCACTCAGCACATCCTTGCGCTCGGCGATCCATGCGACCGATTCGACATGCAGCGGATGAATCGCAAACAACGCCGCGACAAACGCACTGCGCCAGATGCTGCCAGTTATTTGCTGGAACACCACGAATAGCAGGAGAACGGCAACGCTGTGGAGCGCGACGTTGGTAAAATGATGTCCACCCGCTTCTGCGCCGTAAATCTGGCAGTCCAGCATGTGCGAGATGGTTGTGAGCGGATGCCAGTTATATCCGTGACTACGAGTAAATGCTGATTCCAGTCCCGACGCAGTGATCCCGTTCATCACACGCGGATTGTCGTAGACGTAGACGTCGTCGTCGTAATTAACGAAATCGTGCCGGAGCGTTTGCCCGAAAACGAGCCAGACGATGGCTACAAGAAAGGCGCAAATGGCGACCGTTATCCACGGATGATTAGAATTCCGTCCGCTATTCCGTTTCGCTTTCGCGGCGCTACGTCGCGCACTTGTCATGCAAGCGTTAATCCCAGCCGATTTGGCGACCTTTGTTCTGTTCTTCCAACCACGATTGCAACGGTTTGAAATAATCGGCCATGGCGCGCGTAGAGATATCTTCGCCGGTGGCCTGCTTCAATACCTTGCGCCAGTCCTGCGTAGCGCCTTTTTTCAGAATGCTGTTGAGCCAGGTGCCGACTTGTTTGTTATCGGCGTAGTTACACGATTGCGGCGGTTGGAAGAGAATCTTGCGCGCGATATAATCGTGCAGCTGAAACTTAAACACGGTCGCGAACGCGTAGTTGTAATAGTAGGCCGGATTGTCGTTGATATGCGTTTTGGTGGCGGCATCGCAGAATTCCTCACCGCGCGGTGAAGGCGGCTCGATTCCCTGCATTTCGCCGACGTATTTCCACCAGCGCGCATTCCACTCGTCAGGCGGGAGATTCTTCGCATACACATCTGCCTCCCAGTGCGGCATCACCCCGGCAGAGAAAAAGATAAATGGGATCGAGCGCGCGAGCGCATCATCGAGAAGGAATGCGGTTTTGTCCGCTTTAAAGTCGTTAGGCAATATGCCGCGTGATTGCAAATACGGCACCTGACTCGCCGCCAGCGCGATCAATTCCCCCACCCCTTCGTGAAATCCAGGCGCCGCCCCGGTGCGGAGCAGATACGGAACCTGCGGGCGCGTGTAAGCTTTGAAATAATACCCGTGCCCGAGCTCGTGATGTGCGGTTTGGAACCATGTCGCATTCGGCTCGATACTTTGCAGCGAGCGAATGTCGTTTTCGAGATCGATGTGCCAGCACGAGGCGTGCGTGTTTTTCTTGCGCTTCGAATCCGGGGGCAACGGATAAAGATCGGACCTTTCCCAAAAAGTTTTCGGCAAGGGTGAGAAACCGAGTCCGGTATAGAATTGTTCCGCGGTCTTGATTACCCACTCGGCGTTACGTCCCTCGAAATATTTGTCGACGTTCGCCGCATCGACCAAGCCTTCCCATTCCTGGCTCCAACGATTATTGATCCAGTGGGCAGGAATCTTTTTCGGCACCGGCTGATGATACTTCTCCGCGAGCTTGTATTTTGCCCATGTGTGCAGCTGCAAATAAAGCGGACGCATCGTCGCTCTCCAGTCGTCCAGCATCTTGAGCATCTCGTCCGTCGTCATTCCGTAGGACGCGACTTCCAGGGCGAAGTAATCGGGATACTTCATTTCCCTCGCGACGCCGTTTCGCAGATCGCGCAACTTCACGAGGTTCGGCTTCAAGGCCGGACCGGATTCCTTCGACGCTTCCCAAACTGCTTTGCGCTCGTTCAGATCGGTACTCTTCTCCAGCCTGTCATCGATTTGATTCGCGGTGATCGGCTTGCCGTTGAGTTTAAATTCGAAACTATTGAGGATCGACGCTTGCTTCGTCTCTGCTTCGACACGTTTCGCGACGAGGTCGGGATTCGTCATCGGACCTTCCGCAGCATTCAGCAGAAGTTGTTTCAATTCTCGAACCGACAATTCGTTTAGTTCCTTTTCATGCGTGAGCAGGTCACGCGCTTCGGTAATGAGCGCGGGATTGCCATTGAACGCCGCGTACGCTTTCCCAGTCGCTTCCGCCGCCGCATCGTGTTCGGGCGTAACGTCGGTAACAGCCAACCACTGCGCTTCGCTATTTACGCGATAAAGCGCCTGGTAACCGGCATTCGCGAGTTTGAGAAATCGATCAGCGCGTTCCTGAATGGGTGACGCAGCGATCGCGGCAGAAATTGAAACAATGAAAGCTGCCAGGACGAGATAGGTCGGACGATGCATGCGGCAAAATAATCGAAACATGCGACAGATGTGAAGCGCTGTTTCCTTCAGATCGGCGCATTCTTTTCCAGCGGATTGCGCGCTACGATCCATTCTTCAACTGGCGCGCCGCCCAGCAAGTGTTCCTGCAAAATGCGCTCGAAACGTTTCGGCGTGACATCGCCGTACCAAATTCCGTCGGGATAAACAACAAGCCATGGTCCACCGGTGCAGATACGGAAACATAGCGTCTTCGTGCGCATGACCTGCAAATCAAGATCCTTCACGCGTTGCTTGATGTAATTCCACGTCTTCTCGCCGTCGGCAGGCGAGCAGCAATCGGGACCGAGGCACAAGAAAAGATGCCGCTCCGCAGTTCGGACACGTGCTTTCTGCAAACCTTTCTCGATCTCTTCGCGACTCATGTCAGGCAAAAATGCACAGCGCCATATGATGATGCGGATCGATGACCAAGTCATCGATAACTTCTTTTCAGTGTGTAATCGCAACTTTGAAGATCAGTCGGGCCACTTCGCTGCCGATGATTATCGGAAGGATGTCCCATTTCCATCTCACCACTCCGAAGAACGCGATCGTGCACACGATTGCAGCAGGCCAGTCAACGTGACTCGACGGGAACATCACATGAATTCCAAACCACACTGCCAGATTCAAAATCACGCCGACGACCGCAGCCGTCACGGCAGAGAGCGCGGCGGTGAATGGTCTACGCGCAACTTTTCGATATAGGGCGCGCCCAGGAAGATCCAAGTAAAACAGGGAGCGAAAGTCACCCATGTTGTCATGAGCGCCCCTAATGTCGCGGCCAGCAGTGGCGACAGATTCCCCGGATGACTCCATCCGCCGATAAAACCGACGAACTGCAAGACCATGATGAGTGGTCCCGGCGTTGTTTCCGCGAGACCAAGCCCATCAAGCATCCGGCCTGCGCCTAACCAACCAGAATTTTCCACGGCTTGCTGCGACACATAAGGCAAAACAGCATATGCGCCGCCGAATGTGACCAGCGCGGCTTTGCTGAAAAATAATCCTTCGCGAAAAATCGCGTGTCGTGTGCCCAGAAGAATTCCCGCGAGAATAATGGGCAGCCACCAGAGCAGGACCGCGACAAGGAAAATATTCATACGCCCGGGGGAATGACGTCTATACATGTTTTTGTAGCTCGTTGGATTCTGGAGAGCCCATCGTATCGCAAACCGAAAAAATATCGCGGCCAGATTTTGTCGCCAACAAATCCGAGCAAACCGGCCGCAACGACAATAACTGGAAATGGCACGTGAAGAAAATAGATCGCGATAAAAGCGGCCACCGCGAGCGACCACATCAGCGCGTTCTTCAAACTCTTGCGTCCAATGCGGATGAGTGCAGCGGCAACGATCGCCAGGACCGCCGGTTTCAATCCATAAAAAATCGCCGCAACCCAGAAAACGCTACCGTACGCGACGTAGACGTAACTTAGCCCCCAGAGAATAAAGATTGAAGGGAGCACGAAAAGCGCTCCGGCCACGATGCCGCCGCGAATCTTGTGCAGGAGCCAACCGACATAAATCGCGAGCTGCTGCGCTTCGGGACCGGGCAGGAGCATGCAGTAGTTGAGCGCGTGCAGAAAATGCGCTTCGTGTACTTACCGCTTCTTTTCGACCAGTTCGGTGTGCATGGTCGCGATTTGTCCAGTGGGACCGCCAAAAGAAATGAAGCCGAGTTTCAGCCAGAAGCGGAATGCTTCGGCAAACGACGGCTTTCGGGATGCGCGCGCATCTTCGCTCATAAACGCCGGAGCGCCGCATAAAGTCCGTCGAAACATTGCGCGCCCCGCGTGAGAATTTGTTCATCGGACATTCCCTCTTTGGCCCAGCCTTTGAGCATACGATCGATGCCGACGCATTCCCCGCGCTGAAATTTTTCATCCTCAAGGTCGGCGTCGCAGACCATCTCACCGATTTTGCGCAATGCCTTGTCCACGATGCGGAAACGTTGCAGCAGGGTTTCAAAAGTGCAGTCCTCGCCGTGATGCGAAAATTCTCCCTCCGGAAAGTCAAAAGGCAAAGCGTTCGCAGCTGAGGCTACGCTCTTTGCGAAAACAAATTTCGCCTTCGGATCAATGAAGCGACGAATCAACCAGGCGGAAGCGACGCGATCGATTTCGGGTCGCGGACGCGTGACCCATCTTTTGTTTTGGTAATGTTTCGCCTGCAACGTCGCGCCCGGCGTTTTCCTCGCGTGAGCCGCAGTTTGAACACGCTGCAACAAGCTCTCCACATCCTGCGCAACGGGCGCGTCGAAAAAGTCGATCTCGCGGATACGTCGGAATTCTCTCTTCAGTTTCTCCAATTCATCCCCAAAACTTCCACCACGATGTTTCCGTGCGGTCAATTTTCGCAATGCATGAATCAACACCGCGTATTCCTTTCCTCGAGTTGAGTTGAAGAGGTCGACCAGCTTCCGATTTGGCAGGCCCTCGATCTCCTTCGCTCGGATTAAAGTCGATTCGCCGCCATAGTCGCGCACTTCCTTCGCAAACCACTGGAACAACTCGGACCGGGGGCAGCCTGTCCGGCAGCAGGTAAGTCGAAGTTTTAATCTGCACAGCGCCGGACTTGGCGAGCTTTCGCCAGATGGCCACACGCTCGGCCTTGTGGGTCGCAGGCAGACTGTAGAGGGAGCAGGAGCCAGGCCTCCATTTTTTGCTTATCAGGCGACTTCATTTTTTCTCTTGCACAATACATATACCGTTCTGTTATACATATAACAATATGAAGAAGACAACGAGAATCTTGCTCGTAAGCAGCTCAACCGTTTATGGACGCGACTATCTCATTGACGTTGAAAAAGAGATCAGGAGTTTTCTTGGCGAAGCGAAACGCGTTTTATTTTTCCCTTTTGCTCTATACGATCGCGACTCCTACGCTACGAAGGCAAAAGCGCGGCTTGGCGCAATGGGTTATTTGGTTGGGTCGGCGCATGAAGCAGAAAACGTTGACAAAGCTCTGGACGAAACCGACGCGATTTTTATCGGCGGAGGCAACACCTTCCGCCTTTTAAAGGCGCTCCAGGATCTCGAGTTGATCGAATCAATTCGCCGCAAGGTCGGTCGCGGTGCGCCTGTACATTGGAAGCAGTGCCGGTTCGAACGTTGCCGGGCCAACGATCAAGACGACGAAAGATATGCCTATCGTCCAACCGCGCTCGTTCGACTCGTTAGGCCTCGTGCCCTTTTCAGATCAGCCTCCACAATCAGGACCCCGATCCCAACTCGAGGCATATGGGCGAGACCCAGGAGGAACGCATCCTGCAATTCCTTGAAGAGAACGACACTCCGGTCGTCGGAATGCGGGAAGGAGCCTGGTTGGTGGTGGAGAGAGATCGTGTGACGCTGAGAGGGCTCGCCGGCGCAAGAATTTTCCGCCGTGGCAAAGATCCCAGAGAAGCAAGTCCAATTTCGGAAATATCCGAACTCGTTCGCCCTTAAATGCAAGACGAAGGAACGCTGCTTCTGCGACGCAAAGATGTCGCAGAGCTACTCACGCTGGAAGAATGCATTGCCGCGGTGGAAGCGGTTTTTCGATTGCAGGGCGAAGGCAAAATGCCGGCGCCAGGAATACTTGGCGTGAGGGCGGCCCGCGGCGGTCTGCATGTGAAAGCCGGACTTCTCCCGGGCGGAAGGAGTTACCTTGTTGCCAAACTAAACACAAACTTTCCGGGGAACCCGCGGCAATTCGGTTTGCCCATCATTCAAGGCGTAATTGTTCTTTGCGATGCCGTGAATGGTTGCCCGCTAGCGGTCCTTGATTCGATCGACATCACAATTAAGCGCACAGCTGCCGCTTCAGCGGTCGCGGCGAAATACCTGGCGCGGCCTGATTCACATATCGCCACCATCTGCGGCTGCGGCAATCAAGGGCGCGTGCAACTTCGCGCGTTGCGGGCAATTCTTCCTCTGGAGAAAATCTACGCCTTCGATCAGGACAAACAGATCGCGAGAAATCTGGCCACAGAACTTGCCGATGAATTGCAGCTGACGATCGAAGTTGTTCACGATCTGCATCTCGTCATTCGGAAGAGCGATGTCTGCGTCACTTGCACGCCGTCACACGAGTTTCTCGTTCATAAGGCAGATGTCTCGCGCGGCACGTTTATCGCGGCAGTCGGCGCGGATAGCGAAGATAAACAAGAAATCGATCCCGAGTTGATGGCGTCGTGCAAGGTAGTCGTCGATAGCCTCGATCAATGCAGCACGATCGGCGATTTGCATCACGCCATTTCGCGAGGGCTGATGCAGAGAGAAGATACTTACGCTGAGTTGGTGGACATTGTCGCCTGCCACAAGCCCGGGCGCACGAGCAACGACGAAATTATCGTCTTCGACAGCACCGGGGTGGCGATTGAAGACGCCGTGGCTGCCGCAGCCGTCTACGAGAAAGCTCGCGCCACCAACATCGGCGCCTACTTCAAGTTCGCCGCTTAGCTCTGCAAGATCTCAATAATCATGAAATGGATCACGCGAGAGAAAGTCAAAGTTGATCGCGTCGCTTGCCCCTGGTTGATTCGAAATTTCATCGACCGTGATGCGGAGTTTCTTTTTTTGCCGGCCGATACCGATTGGTCGCAGGTAGCTGATGGAAATGTGTTCGACGTTCCGAACTGCGAGCTCGGACATCACGGCGACGATGTTTCCTTCAATTCGATCCTGAAAAAATACCGCCTCGGCGATTCCGCGCTCGACTTGTTAGGCGAAATTGTTCGCGCAGCAGATTCACATCCGCCCAACCCGCATCCAGCTGGTGAGGGCTTGCGTTGGATCGCAGGTGGCTTTGGCGCATTCGGTGCCACAGATCACGAAATACTCGAGCGCGAGTTTGTCGTTTACGACGCTCTCTACGCTGAATGTAAACGCCGACTCGCGGAAACGTGAACCGCCGGTTTCGTATTGCGGGTCTCTTCGCGCTGCATCGCGATCTCGTCCTGTTACTCGCGGCAATCGTTTTTATCACTACGGGCGAAGAGCTTTGGACACGCTTTCTTCCGAAATATCTTCAGGCTCTCGGGGCGGGCGTTTTAGTCATCGGGGCTTTTGATGCATTGCGCACGTTACTGGGAGCGATCTACGCGTATCAGGGCGGGATCATCGTGGATCGCTGGGGACATCGCCGAGCGCTTTTTCTTTTTACTCTGCTTTCCATCGCGGGCTACGCGCTTGTCGCCCTCATCCCGCATTGGGCCGCGGTGATCGGCGGAATGTTTCTCTTTCTTTCCTGGACATGCCTTTCGCTGCCGGCTTCCTTTTCTCTCATCGGTGCCACGCTCGCACGCGATCGGCACGCGATGGGAATTGCGATGCAATCGTTCGTGAAGCGGTTGCCGATCATTATCGGGCCGCTTATCGGCGGGTTTCTAATCGACAAGCTGGGCGTGATTCGCGGCGTGCGCACTGGGCTCGCCATTTCCTGTGGGTTGGGAGCACTGGCCCTTCTTGTCCAGATGCAAATCCGAGACGATCCGAAAACCGAAAATCATTCACGCCAAAGTTTCTTTGCTATCGCCATGCGCATGGGTCCTGCACTGCGTCGCTTGCTCTTGAGCGATATATTGATCCGATTCTGTGAGCGATTGCCCTACGCCTGGGTGGTGATATATGCGATGGATTACGTCGGCGTTGATGCGGTCGATATCGGTCTGCTCACCGGTATCGAAATGATAACCGCGATGGCCTGCACGATTCCCGCCGCGTATTTTGCCGACAAATACAAACGCGAACCATTCATCATCGCGACCTTTCTCTTCTTCACACTTTTTCCGGTCTCATTGCTCTTCGCGCAAACGTTTGCCCTCCTCGTTGTCGCTTTCGTCGTGCGAGGCCTCAAAGAATTTGGAGAACCGGCGCGAAAAGCACTCATCATAGGTTGTTGCCCGTCCGACGCGCGTGGGCGAATGATCGGATCTTATTATATGATCAGAGATTTAATCGTTGCGACCGGTGCGGTGGCCGGCGCTAGCTTGTGGAAATTTGGGCCGCGAATGAATTTTACGGCGGCGGCAATTTTAGGAGGCGCAGGTACCTTGTTTTATCTGCTGACGATTTCGCGCAAAGTAACGCAACCATAATAT
>CAVWVT010000019.1:0-46766 GCA_963758535.1 uncultured Verrucomicrobiae bacterium
AATATTCTGAGTTCTGTTGGGGAGCGCAAGCGACTCGCGTGCTGGCGAAGGCGACCCGCCTTCGCGAACTTTTTTTCCGGCGGTACGATTCGCCCCAAGAAACGGTTTCGGCGAGTCGCCGAAACCGACACGCGAGTCGCGTGCGCTCCCCGGAGAAGTCGCTTATTCCATGCGCAAGGCGCGCATCGGATTGATGCGCGTAGCGCGACGAGCCGGCAGCCATGTCGCACCGAGAGCTGCAACCGCGAGCAATAATGGCGCGGCCGTAAACGCAATTGGATCGAGCGGGCCGACCTGATAGAGAATTCCACTGAGAATTTTTCCGGCCGCGATCGCCAGCAACAATCCGAGCACGACGCCGCACAAAAGCATGATCGAACCTTCGCGCATAATCATGCGCAGGACCGCACCACGTTGCGCACCCAATGCCATGCGAATTCCAATTTCACGCGTGCGCCGCGCGACCGAATACGCTTTCACGCCGTAAAGGCCCACCACAGCGAGGCCAAGTGCGAGCGCGCCGAAGATGGAGAACAAAGTCGCGCCCGCGCGCACAATCCAGAGTTGCAGATTCGAATCGAGATGCTGCGAAAACGTTCGCAACGAGATGATCGGAATCGCGGCATCAACATCGCGCACAGTCCTTCGCAGCAAATCGGCGGTCGCGGCCTCAGTTCCCGATGGCAGCGAACGAAATCGAACGAAGAACGAAACATTGCCCTGGAATCCTTGCGCAAACGGCAGGTAGATCGCGCCGCTCGGATCCTTTTCGAAAAGCGCGTGTCGCGTCGCGGGCACGATGCCGACAATCTCAATGGTTTCGTCGGGTTTGACTTCCCCGCTCAGATCCTCACTCATCCCCATATGGTTGCCGCCGCCACTTTTCGCACGCGGCGCGTTGTCCGATGCGAATTGAATTCGCTGACCAAGCGCGTCGCCATCGGGCCAGAGTTTTTTCGCCAGCACGTCGTCGATAATCGCGACTTTGGCGCCGCCGGATTGCGTTGCTTCCGATTCATTGAAAGCGCGGCCGCGCACTACGGGCAGGCCCACCGTCTTAAAATAATCGGCGCCGACGCTGTCCCAATCGGCGCTGAAAGCGAGGCCTTGCGCGGCAGTGGTCGGTTTGTCGTCAGGCCCGGGACGGATGCCCGCGCGCTGCACATTTTTGCTCAACGAAATCATTCCAAATGGAACTGTCGCGCTAATGCTCGCGTGTTCGACGCCCGGCAAAGCAGCCAGGCGCGTACTCAAATTACGATACAACGCCTCTGCGCGTTTCGGTTCGTAACCGGCGAGGCTCGCGTCCGTTTCGAGAAGAAAGCTCGCGCCCGGTTTCAAGCCGGTATCGACTGAGGCCGCTTTGTTTGCGCCGCGAATGAACAGCGCCGCTGCTGTGAGCAACGCGAGTGAGAACGCGATCTGAATCACCACGAGCGGATGGCGCGGCAGAAATTTCCAGCGGCGCGTAACGACATCTTCGCCCGCTTGTTGTTTCAAATCGCCGATGACGGCACGCCGCGAAATTTTCAGGGCCGGCCCGAGCGCGAAAGCCAGCGTCCCAAGCAGACAAAATCCAAACGTCGCCGCCAGGATCGCCGGATTCGGACCGCTCAACCAGACAATATCGAGCGGCATCAGACGTCGCAGCGAACCGACAAGCATGTCGGACGACCAGAGACCGAGAATCAGTCCGCCCACGCCACCGAGTAATGCGAGCACCAGGCCTTCGGTTAGAAGCTGTCGGACAATTCGCGTGCGACTTCCACCGAGGGCGAGACGGATAGCGATTTCTTTGCGACGTGCCGTGCCGCGCGCGAGCAGCATGTTGGCGAGATTTAAACACGCCACCAGCAGCACCACGATCGCCATGCCGAGCAACAACGGCATGATTTGCGAAAACTGTCCATCGTCCGGCGGGCTCGTGCTCACGGATGTGCGCGAGACGGGCGCCGTCTGGAATGTTTGATCCTTTTGTTCGACCGGAAATGCCTTTTCCAAATTAGCCGCTAGTCCCGTGAGCGCAGGCTCCGCTGCGGCTGCGGTCATGCCGGGTTTGAGTCGCCCGATGATGAGAAGCTGTTGTCCAGCGCGATCGCCCAGGACCGTTTTCTTTTCGTCCGATTGAAAATCATTCTGCACTGCATCGTAAACACCGAGCGGTAGCCACACTTCCGCCGAAAAAATCTGCAGAGTTCCCGTGAAACCCCTCGGTAACACGCCGACGATGGTGAACGATTTTCCATTGATCAACACAGTCGAACCCAAGGCTGGGCGATTGTGTTTTAACCAGTAACTGTTGCTTACGATCGCGACTTGTGCGTCGCGTCCCGGCGTTTCCTCTTCCGGCAAAAAAGCGCGGCCTTGGGCGAGCGGTACGCCGAGAACGGAAAAGTAATTTGCGCTGACAATTGCAGCGAACGCCCGCCGCGTATCTCCCTTCTGTCCGATGCCGACGAGCGCGAGGTTGTAGGCCATCGCATCCGTGAAGACGTTGTTCTGCTCGCGAATATCGCGATACGTCGGATAGGAAAAGCCGCGATAAGTCTTCGGGTTTTTCTTGTCCTGCGAAAACACCTGCACCAGTTCGTTAGGCTTCGAATACGCTGGCGGCGCGAGAAATAGCGTATGCACCAGACTGAACACCGCCGTGTTCGCGCCGATTCCCAGCGCGAGCACGATTACCGCCGAAATTGTAAATCCCGGCGCCTTAAGAAGTTGCCGCACCGCAAACCTCAAATCTTGAATCATCGAAGAATCCTCCGCTGCATTTCCCTTATGATGCAGGAAACACGCTGCTTGGATTCACAATTTTTGCACAGCCAAACAGGATTCTTCAACGACGAACGAACAATCCTGGATTCCTCTTGGGGACGGTTCGTGTGCGGCCTAGCGCAGCAGGGGTAAGAATTACGTTGCCTTTCTCATCTGATACAGTAGAATGTCTCAACTGATAAGATTATGGCAACAGTGGCATTAAAGCGCACACAACCAATGGCGACCATCCATGCGCAGATCGGTCGTATTCAAGCGGGTTTGAGTTTTCGTGCCGTGCAGAATTTGCAAAAGGCGCTGGCCATTCCGATGGAGACGCTGGCGGAAGTGCTTGGTATGTCGCGCGCCACGCTGCATCGCCGGAAAATTCAGGGAAAAATCGACAAGGGAGAATCGGAAAGGCTCGTGCGCTATCAGCGCTTGCTCAAAAAAGCGGAGGATGTCTTCGGTGACGGATCGAGTGCGCGAGAATGGCTTACGCATCCGCAAATCGGACTGGGCAACGCGGTGCCGCTTGATTTTGCGAAGACGGAGATCGGCGCGCGCGAAGTGGAAAATTTGCTGGGCCGCATCGAGTACGGCGTCTACTCCTGATGGCCGAAGTCGTCGGCTGGCGCATCGTCAAAGAGAAACACGCTCAGTCGGCATTTTCCGGCGAAGGTGCGCGTATTTTTGAGGGCCGCTGGAATTCGGCTGGCGTGCGGATGGTTTATTGCAGCGAACATCTTTCGCTCGCTGCCCTCGAGATTTTGGTGCACACGCGGCCGGTCACCATACGCGACAAGTTTCACGCTTTTCGCGTCACGTTTGATGACGCAATGATGGCAGCGATCGAAATAAAAAAATTGCCGAAAAGCTGGAACGCTCAACCGGCGACCGCCGCATCAAAGAACATCGGCGATGAGTGGACCAAATCCGGACGTTCGGCTGTTCTTGCATTACCGAGTGTGCTTGTGCCGCTCGAGCGAACATTTCTGTTGAATCCGAAACATCGCGACTTCGCCAAAATCAAAATCAAAGACATGGGCAATTTCGTTCTCGATCCGCGATTGCGTTAGTTTCATTGCCGGACCGATCGTGCTCGCGCTCGCTTGTCATCTCCTGTGTTTGGGCGTGCGGGTGAGAATCATCGATAAGAAGCCGGGTGCTGGACCAGGATCTGATCGATCTCCATGGTGATTTTCGTGGGCTGATATGAACCTGGCGAATATCGGTGACGCGAAAGGTCCATCGCTTCGCCCGGGATGGCCCGCAATTCTTGTCAAAACCAAACCTGGAACCCGGGAAACCTAGGCGGCGAGGAGTGCCGTGCGATCGATCGGCGCAGAGACGCCGTGAAACTTCGGATAGAGAAATCTCGCGACAGAAGTATTGCCGCGCGTCAGCGCAAAGCCACGCGTGACGCCAGCCTCCCTCAGCGCATGGAAAGAATGTTCGAGCAAACGGGAACCGAAGCCGCGATTGCGATATTCCATCGAAATGCACGGTCCGGGCGATAGATGATTGTCGCTGTCCCGATCGAGCGACAAAACGGAAGCGCCAATGATGCGGGCGCCATGACGCAGAGCGAGGCAAGTGTGGCGATCGGATTGCAGGGCGCAACCGACCCAGGATTCGATCACTTGCAAAGTTTCATGCAAGGCGGGACTCCAGACTGGATCAAGGCGAAAGCATCTTGAAATGACCTGGCGCAAAGGTTCCTCATCCTCGAGCGTCGCTGGTTCGATTCGATAGTGCTGTGGCAGGCCCAAATCGAGCGCAGGCAAGTTTGTAAAATCCCAGCTGAACCGCACCCACTCAATGAGCTTCATAGAAAAAGTTGCCCATTACTATTACGCGTGCGGAATTGGACTCAACAGGTTTCATGAATAATTCCTATCAGGTTTGTCTCCACCTTATGGAGACAGTGCTGGAATATCGTCGCGAACCGATCGCGCGCGAGTTGGAAAAGATCCGGCACAAGCATTCGATGCTGCACATCGACGTGCTGTTGCTGCTTTATTATTTCGCAAAGACAACGACGGGATCGATTCTGGAAATCGGTTCGTATCTGGGTGGAGGGACAATCGCGGCGGCGTGGGGCGTGCGTGATTCCGGGCAGGGCCGCAACATCATCAGCATTGAGCCGGGCGGAGCGTGCGTGCATCCACGGTTGCCGACGAAAAATATTCTCAAAGATTTGAAGAAGAACCTGGCGAAGCACGGTGTGTCGGACCGTGTCACTCTGATGGAAGGGTTTTCGCGAGACAAAGAGGTTGTCGCGTCGGTAAGGGGGCAACTTCAATCTGGCAGTGTTGATCTCTTGATCATCGACTCGGATGGCGACGTTAAGGGCAATCTCGATCTCTACGGCTCGCTTTTGTCGGAGAACTGCTGGGTTGTGCTCGATGACTACTATTGCCCCGCGCCGGGAAGCAAAGATGTAATCGTCAGGCCGCAAGTCCACGCCCTCGTTGATGCCGGCCAGTTGGAAACACTTGGCTTTTACGGTTGGGCCACATGGGTTGGCCGCTGGCGCGGCGTCCAGCGTTCGAATCAAACGGTCTGAACAGCTTTCAGCGTTTCCTGGAACGGATGGTACATTTCGCGGAATTGCGCGACGCCGCGGCGCAAGACCGGTTTGAGATTCGCCAGATCGGCGATGTTGATAATTTGATCGACGCTGTGCACAAACGCACTCATCGCGTCGTTGGTGGCGTGGCGATGACTGAGCAGCACGACAAAATGTTCGCGGCGAAAATGGCCGGATTTCTGAGTCATTTCGCGCAGGATCGGATTCGTCTGCAGACTGGAGCCTTTGAAATTCTCGTAAATGATGACGACGTGATAGGCGTACGTCTTTAGTTTCAGAAGTACATCTTCCTCGTAAAGGCCGAGGTGCACTTTGTAGTTAATGTCGATCAACTGAGGAACGACGAGTTTTTGATATTGCTGATGATCGACGCAGACGAGCGCTGTGTTATCGCCAATATCGAAAAATGTACTCTCGTATTCGGAATCCATGGTAAAAGCCTAGCGAAAAGCGTTGGTGTGAACGTCGAGGCGCAGGCCCGATTCGAGATCGCTGTCGACGCCACGCGCTTTCTGGATGAGATCGATTCCGCGCGAAATTCGTCCTTTTTTCGAAGCGAAGAGCCGAGCGGTTTCTTCCGTGATGAGGTCCTGTTCGTAGGCGTTGAGGATCGATTGATCGAACGTCATCCAGCCGAAGGGCGAACTGGCCTCGATAATCTCGTAAAAACTACGATGCTCGCCTTCGCCGATCGCGACTGTTTCCTTGGTGCGCAGGTTGTTGCCCATGATCTCAGCAATCAATTGCCGGCCGCCGCCAACTTTCGGAGCGAGGCGCTGGCTGATGATGTAACGCAAAGTATCGGAAAGCCGAACACGCAGTTGCTGTTCTTCGCCTAACGAGAAGAGACCGAGGATGCGGTTGATGGATTGCCCGGCATCAACTGTGTGCAGTGTGCTCAGGACAAGATGTCCGGTCTCCGCCGCCATGAGCGCGACTTCTACGGTGGCGCGATCGCGCATTTCACCGACGAGAATAACTTTTGGCGCCTGGCGCAAAGCCGCGCGCAACCCATTAGGATAGTTGTTAAAATCGTGTCCGAGTTCGCGTTGATTGAAAGTTGCCTTGCGCGTTGGATGCACAAACTCGATCGGATCTTCGAGCGTAACGACGTGGACGGGTTGCGTTTCGTTAATTTGATTGAGAATAGCGGCGAGTGTCGTCGTCTTGCCGCTGCCGGTTGCACCTGTGACGAGAACCAATCCCGTTTTTTCCTTCGCGACTTCCTCGAAAATTGGAGGGAGATTTAAGCTCTGCAGAGTCGGCACACTGCCCTCGAGTTTGCGCATTACGATGGAAAAATTTCCCTGTTGCCGGAAAATATTTACGCGAAAGCGCGCCTGATCGTGTAGCGAATAACTGGAATCGCACGAGCCGCCGGTAAGAAAATCGTAGATCAATCGGCGATTCCCCTGCATCAGCGTGAGCGCGATCTGTTCCGTTTGATACGGTGTAAGAGCGTCGATTGGTGGATCGACGAAAACGGGTTTCAGTTCGCCGAAATCTTCCACCTGCAACGGATGACCGACGGAAAAATTGAGATCGGAAATTCCTTCGTAGGTTTGCAGCATCGCTGACAAAATTTTGTCGAGGTCAGGAATTCTCATGCGGTGCTCCTATTCGTCCGACATGTCGGCCGGTGGCTCCTTGAGGAAGGGCCGGAATTTTTTCTTGTCGATTGCCTTGTCGTAAGCTTCTTCCGGCGAGATGCGCGTGTGACGCAGGTGATCCATGATCGCGTCGTCCAACGGCTGATTGCCTTTTTTCTTGCCGACTTGAATCATGCCGGGGATCTGGTGCGTTTTGGCTTCTCGCACGAGGTTCGCGATGGCCATGTCGACGACGAGGATTTCCAACGCGGCGATGCGGCCCGGTTTATCGATGCGCTTGAAAAGGTTTTGCGCGATTACGCCTTTCAACGATTCAGCGAGCGTGGCGCGAATTTGATTTTGCTGGTTCGTTGGGAAGACATCGATGATGCGATCGACTGCTTTTGCTGCACTCGAAGTATGCAGAGTTCCAAAAACCAGGTGGCCCGTCGCGGCAGCCGTCAGCGCAAGCTCAATCGTTTCCAAGTCGCGCATTTCGCCAACGAGCAAGATGTCCGGATCTTCGCGTAACGCGCCGCGCAGCGCGCTGGCAAACGATCGCGTGTGCACGCCGACTTCGCGATGTTGCACAAGGCAATTCTGGCTTCGATGCACGAACTCGATCGGATCTTCTACGGTGATGATGTGATCGTGGCGGTGCAGATTGGAGTAGTCCATCATGGCCGCCAGTGTGGTCGACTTGCCCGATCCAGTCGGCCCCGTCACAAGAACGAGGCCTTTCTTCAACATCGGAAATTTCTTCAGAACCGGCGGCAGATTCAGGTCTTCTACCGTCGAGATTTTCGATGGAATCAAACGAAAGACGGCGGAGATGCCGTATTTTTGCTGAAAGAAGTTTGCGCGATAACGCGCCTGATCTGGAACCTCATAACCGAAATCAACATCTGAGGTTTCTTCGAAAATCTTGATCTTTCCTTCCGGCGCGATCTCATAAACCATCGCCTTAAGGTCGTCATTTTCGAGGGCCGGATAATCGACGCGGACGAGCTCGCCGTTGATGCGAAGCATGGGCGGATTGTTTGTCGCCAGATGCAGATCCGAGGCTTTCTGCTCGGCCATCAATTTGAAGAAAGCGTCAATGCGAGCCATGAGCGTCTCCCAGTGGTGAAGCTAAATCAGTGCCACCGAGGCGGATTCTTCCGTCCCTTTTGCGCAGGTGCAATTGGCGTTGGGCTAGCGGACCGGCTGGCGCGTGACGTCGAGCGTGGAACGGACTTGCTCGATCAGTTTTGCGCGCGAGTACGGTTTCGGAATAAATCCGCGTAGACCGTGCGCGAGCATGTTGCCCAGCTTGCTTTGCTCGGCGAAACCGCTGCTCAAGACGACCGCGATGTCGGGATTGATACTGCGCAATTCGTCGAAGACCGCATCTCCATCCATAACGGGAAGGAAAAAATCGAGTATGATGAGTTTGATCTGCTCGCCCATCTGCTGATAAATCCTCAGCGCTTCGAACCCATCATGGGCGACGATGACTTTGTAGCCTTCCTCCGCCAACATTTCACCGGCGAGGTTGGCGACCTGCGCCTCGTCATCGACGATCATGATCAGCTCGCGGTTTCCATTCGGATTCTTGATGTCTTGCTTACCCGGAGTCCTCGATGAATTCGTCGATTTTCTTTGTTCCGGGAGTCTTTCCGCCAATCTGGAAAGAGAGATAACCGGTTCGTTCCTCTCCGGCGTTAAAGCCGGAGCAGATTCGACCGCAGCGCGAACAATGCTAAAAGGTGTGCCTGTCGGACCAAACGTCAGTTTTCCCGTCGTGCCTGCGAGGATTTTTGACGTGACACGATCGAAGATCGATTGCGCGGATTTGGCCGCGGCTTCGACCCGTTCTCCCAGGATGTTGATGTAATTGTATTCGCCCTTGTGTTGTCGGGCGAGATCGGAATAACGCGAGATCTGCTGAAGCATCGCGTTGAGCTCCGTCGAGCTGGCAGCCAGCCATTTCAGATCATCGTTAGTCAGCATTGCGTCGGAACGTTGGCTTAAAATCAGCACGCTTCGTGCCGTTCGAGAATCAGCTCGGTAATCGGTGTTATGTGCGATCCCAGGAATTGGATTGAATTTCCAAGCAGTTTACCTTCGTGAGTGAGTTTTACTTTTCGCGATGGATTTATCGGTGGTGCGGTCCTCGCTGTTGGGCTCGGAGTTTATTTGACGTGGCTTTGGCGACCGGATCATCAGGTGCAACTTCACACGGACCATTTCATGCGCGCGATCGAGGAGCACGATTGGACTGGGGTGCAAAACGCGATTGCCACCGATTACGGTGACGATTGGGGAGACAATCGCGAACGCTTGCTGGAGCGCATGCGTGAAGTGCTGCAATTCACGCGGCACATGCGGATTCAAGCGATTGCGCCAAATACTTCAGTCGAAGGACAGCACGGTTCGTGGATCGCGAGAATCGAAGTCGACGGCGATGAGAGCGAGGTGATGGCCGAGATCAGGCAACGCATAAATTTGTTGGCGACACCTTTTGAACTGCAATGGCGCCGGCAATCCGGCAAACCGTGGGATTGGAAATTAGCTCACGTGAGCAATCGCGAATTGCAAATTCCGCGTGGCGATTGAGTGCGAGGCCGGGGACTACTTCCCGAGCGCAGTGCGCAAATGCGTCTTCGCCGAGTCCACGTCGCGCTGCGATTCATTGCAAAGCAGAATCGCGCGAAGCCTGTCGCCCAGATAATACCGCGCAGTGAATTTCTTTTTCGCGTGAGCGCCGCGCAAATCGATACGCGTGGCCGCGATCGAAAAATCGCCGACGAAATCGAGTTTGAGATCGAAAAACTCAGTCCAGAAATACGGGATCTGTTCGTAACGGATGCGTTTCTTTCCCGTCATATTCGCGCCGGCGACGAGGCCTTGTTCGCGCGCATTTTCCCAGTGCGTTTGTCGCCGCATTCCGCCCATTAAACGATCGGGATAAAATGCGAGATCGCCGATGGCGTAGATTCCTTTTTCTTCCGTTTCGAGATAATCAGTCACCGGCGAACCATGCGGACCGGAAAGCGGCGTATTGCGCACGAGGTCGAGATTCGGTTCGGCGCCACAAGCGACGACGGCAACCCCAGCCTGAACGCGGTTCCCGCTTTTGGTTTGGATATTGCGCAAAACAGTTTTGCCTTCGAAGCCATTCAAGCTTTCGCCCATCAGCAATGTGATGCCGTGCTTCGCGAAATAACCGGTTATCCACGCGCCGGTTTCCGGATCGAGGTAACGGTTTAGCAAATTCGGATGCCGATGCATGATCGTCACTTTAACTTTCATCTGCCGCAGGCTGGCTGCCGCTTCGCACGCCAATAGCCCGCCGCCGACCACCACGACCGTTTTTTCCAGCGCTGCCATTTCGCGCAACGCGAGGACATCGCGAATCGTTCGCAAATAAATGACGTTGCCCAATCCGACGCCGGCGACTGGTGGACGAAAGGCGCGACTTCCCATGGCCAGGCACGCTTTGTTGAACTCGATCGTTTCGCCGTTGCTCAAGACCGCCAGACGGCGATCGATATTAAATTGCGTGACCGCCGTCCCCAAGCGGATCTCGATCTTGTGGGCGTGATACCATTTTTCGTCGTGTAACGGAAGTTTTTTGAGCGGCGCCTGTTTCTCCCGCAGAAATGTCTTGGACAACATCCAGCGTTTATAAGGATGAAACATCTCGGCGCTCACCATCGTGGCCGAGCCGCGTTTGTCATAACGACGAAGTCCTTCACAAGCGCTGGCCGCACCGATTCCGGCCCCGACAATTAGATAATCACGTTCAATCATGGATCGAAAACGTGACCATAGGAAAGCAAGTCACCGGCTGGCGAGGGAAAAATTTCCAAATATTCGTTAGTCGGCTGCTCGCTTCGTCACAAGACTGCGCGGCAAATGATGACTGAAGCAATCACACCTGTGGCATCCGCGAGCAATCCCGCCGGGATCGCATGCCGCGTTTGCTTGATGCCGACCGAACCAAAATACACCGCGGCGACATAAAACGTGGTCTCGGTGCTGCCGTAAACCGTTGCTGCCATCAGGCTGACAATGTTATCCGGGCCAAGCCGATGCACGACGTCGGTGAAGAGTGCGAGCGTTGCGCCGCCGCTGAGCGGTCGCATCAGAGCAATGGGCAGGAGGTCCGGCGGGAAGTGAAGTGGTCCGAGAATCGGGGCGAGCATGCGCGTCAGCATATCGATACCTCCCGCACCTTTAAACATGTTGATCGCCACGAGCATCGTGACGAGGAAGGGGATGATTTTCAAAATCACGCCGAAGCCTTCCTTCGCGCCTTCGACAAATTCGTCATAAACCTTCACTCCGCGAACTGCGGCGTAGAGCGGGAAAAAGCTGAGAAGAAATGGAATTGCCAGGATAGAGAGTGCATTCACGCTGCGGACAAACGTGTTCTGGCTCGTGGTGGCCGCATCGATCGTGAGATGGAATAATTGTGGGAAAACCATCTTCGTGAAGAGAACTGCGAAGAACACAACAAGCGCGACCAGAATCATTGATCGCCAAACGGGAATCCGCTGTTTTTTCTCCAATGAAATTTCTTCGGTCGCCGGCGATGCGATCACCTCCGATTCCGCTTTTTTTGTCGCGTCGCTTTTCTTGACCTTAAACAACGGCAATTTTTCGAGCAGTTTTACCGAAATGATCGCAACACTGGCGGCGCAAAGTGTCGCGAGCAACGCTGTGCCGACGATCGCGGTTGGCCGATGCGATCCCGCCGCGACAAGGATCGCAATCGCTGTTGTCGGGATCAATTGCACGGAGCTGGTGTTGATCGCGAGAAACGTGCACATCGCATTCGACGCACTCCCCGGATGCGGATTTAATGTCTCAAGGTCTCGCATCGCGCGCAGACCGAGCGGCGTGGCGGCGTTGCCGAGGCCGAGCATGTTCGCAGCCATGTTCATTAGCATCGATCCCATCGCCGGATGATCGGCTGGCACATCGGGAAAAAGTCGGCGCATGATCGGGCGAAGTGCCAGGGCGATGCGTTGCACGAGCCCCGCGCGCTCGGCTAAACGCATGACGCCAAGCCACAGAGCCATCACGCCAATCAAACCAAGCGCAATCGTGACGGCGGTCTTGGCGCCATCGAATGCGCCATCGGTCACATCCTTCAGCCGATCGTTCCAGCCTCCGATCGCGACGGCAAGGAGAACGAGCGCCAGCCAAATATAATTCAGCACGACGTTTTATAGCGAGCAGGCCGACATCGGAAAACTGTTTTGTGCCGCTGGCGTTATCTAACCGCCACGCTAGATAACGTCCATGAGCGCGCAATTTCCCGAGGAACAATCGGAATCCGGCGAATTCAAACGACAGGAAGATGCATTTCGCGAATGGATTTCAGCGGATGGTTCGACGCCGTATCCTGCGGTCGCTGGCCGATATCACCTTTACGTCTCACTGGCGTGCCCATGGGCGAGTCGCACTGTGATTGTGCGAAAGCTCAAAGGACTCGAGGAGGCGATCGGCATGACGGTTGTCGACCCGGTGCGGGACGAGCGCGGTTGGGCTTTTCGCGACGGGCCGGGCTACAGCGGCGATCCGATCAATGATTTCAAATTTTTGAGCGAAGCTTACGCGGCGACCGATCCAAACTTCGACGGCCGCGTCACGGTTCCGGTGCTTTGGGATAAGGAAACGAAAAAGATCGTCAATAATTGCGAGGACGATATCTGCGTGATGTTTAACGACGCGTTCTCCAGCGTTGCAAAAAACAACGCGCTGAATCTTTTCCCGAAAGAAATCGCCGCCGAACAATCGCGCCTTTCGAATTTTATTTACGACAATATCAACAATGGCGTTTACAAGGCCGGCTTCGCTACCCGACAGCGTCCCTACGAAATTTCGTGCAAAAAAGTTTTCGAAGCGCTCGACGAATTGGAAAAGCGACTGGCCAAGTAGCCGCTACTTGTTAGGCCGAGATTTTGTCGAAACTGACTGGCGGCTTTTCTGCACGCTCGTTAGGTTCGACGTCGTTTATTACATTCATTTTAAGTGCAGCGTGCGCCGCATTCTCGATTACCCGAATCTGCAAGGTTACCTGATGGATCTGTATCAGCAGCCGGGAATCAGCGAGACCGTTAATTTCGATCACATCAAGCGCCATTACTACATGACGCACGCGGAGATCAATCCGACCGGCATCGTGCCGATCGGTCCAATCCTCGATCTCGCCCAACCGCACGGTCGGGATAAACGTTTTGCCTAACGTTGTTATCCCCCGAAACCTCCCTCGAAACGGGCATTGTAATTGCTCAAGGAAATGGCCCGTCGCCCAGGTCTGCATATGGCCAACGACGGGAAAGGGAGAACCGTAACGATTCTTGCGCGCCGTTGATTTGGAATGAATACCCATAACGCCCTGCAAAAGAGGGAAGAACGGTTCCGGCTCCTGGTGGAAAGCGTCCAGGATTTCGCCATTTTCATGCTCGATCCTGACGGCTGTGTTGTGACTTGGAATTCCGGTGCACGACGCAACTTTCGCTATTCCGCACAAGAAATCGTCGCGCAACATTTCTCTCAATTTTACACCGAAGACGAACAGAAGGCGGGCCGTCCGCGTTGGGATCTCGATTGCGCCCGCGTTCAGGGCCGCATCGAGGACGAAGGTTGGCGGGTGCGGAAAGGCGGAGCGCGCTTCTGGGCCTTTGCTGTTATCACCGCCATGCGGGACGTGAAGGGCCGGCTGATAGGTTTCGCCATCGTGACGCGCGATCTGACCGAACGCAAAGAAGCCGAGGCGAAATTGCGCGCTACCGAAGAGCAATTTCGCCTGCTGGTGGATGGCGTCGATGAATACGCGATTTACCTGCTCGATTGCATGGGGAACGTCGCAAGCTGGAACGTGGGTGCACAGCGTGTCAAAGGCTACACGGCGAGCGAAATCATCGGAAAAAATTTCGCCTGCTTTTACACCGCCGAGGATGTCGCCGCCGGCCGACCGCAGCGCAATCTCGAGAGCGCGCGCGCCGACGGACATGTGCGTGACCAGGGGCTGCGGGTTCGGAAAGATGGTTCCACATTCCACGCGGAAGTGGTGCTGACCGCCTTGCGGGATGAAGGGGGAAATCTGCGCGCGTTTTCCAAAGTCGCGCGCGATGTCACGGACCACATTGAACGGCGCGATGCAGAAACAGCCATGATCGCCGCGGAAAAAGCGAACAAAGCGAAGGATGATTTCCTCGCTGCGCTCAGTCACGAATTGCGCACTCCGCTCACACCGGCGCTCGCGGCCGCAAGTTATCTTGTCGATAACGCGGAGAAGTTACCTTCCGAATTCGGTGAAGACCTGGACACGATCCGGCGCAACGTGCAGCTCGAGGCGCGTTTGATTGATGATTTACTCGATCTCACACGCGTGAAGCGCGGTAAGATCGATTTGCGCTTCGAGCGCGTGGATGCGCATGACTGCGTTCGTCAAGCGATCGAGATTACGCACAGCACCATCGCGGAAAAGGGGCTGAAACTTTCCGTCTCGCTCAATGCGGAAAATCACCACATCCGGGCGGATTCGGTGCGCATTCAGCAAGTGTTCTGGAATTTGATCAATAATGCCGTCAAGTTCACCGCCTCAGGAGGACAAATCGAAATTTGCACCTCCAACAATGAGAATGGTCGTTTCGAGTGTGCGATTACCGATACGGGCATTGGGATTGAGGCTGAGCGGCAGCGTTCTCTTTTTACGGCGTTCGATCAGGGCGCCGGCACGGCCGCGCGACAATTCGGCGGCTTGGGCCTTGGTCTTGCTATCTCAAAACACCTTATCGATTTGCACGATGGCGCGATCACGGTAGAGAGTCGTGGTCGAAGTTATGGGGCAACTTTCAGGGTAACGCTAGACGCTGTGGCAGATACTGTGGGCGACGATCAAGACGTACAACCTTTGCAGAAACCGGTGAAACCACTGCGCATTTTGCTAGTGGAAGATCATGGCGATACGCGGCGCACTTTGTCCCGTTTGCTCACCCATTTTGGTCACGACATCTCGGTTGCCGATTGCACCCAAAGCGCGAAGGAAATTGTCGATACGAAAGAGTTTGATGTGCTCTTGAGTGACATTGGCCTGCCCGATGGCAGTGGCTACGATGTGATTACTCACGCGAAACAGAAGCAACCGATCAAAGGCATTGCACTCACGGGATTCGGCATGGACGAAGACATTAGGAAAAGTAAGGAAGCCGGCTTCGATTTTCATCTAACGAAACCGGTAGATTTCGCGGAGTTGCGCTCCGTCCTCGGTCAACTCGCCTAGATTTTTTCCTTCAACAACGTCGCCGCGTGCCGCAGCGCTGATTCCGTTTGTCCGCCGAGCATGCGCGCGATTTCTTCGCGGCGCGCTTTGCCACGCACTTCGTGCAACTGCGTGTAGGTGCGTCCGCCCGCGACTTCCTTTATCACGATGAAGTGCGATGAAGCCGCCGCCGCGACCTGCGGCAAATGCGTAATGCAGAGTATCTGGTGATCCTTTGCCAGCGCCCGCATTTTCTCGCCCACCGCGTTCGCGATCTCGCCTCCGACGTTGGCGTCGATCTCGTCGAAGACCAGCAGCGGAATCGCGTCGTGCGCGGCGAGTGCGGATTTTATCGCCAGCATCAAACGTGAAATCTCACCGCTCGAAGCGATCGCACGCAAAGGTTTCAGCGGCTCGCCCGGATTGGGTGAGAAAAGCAGCTCGACTGTATCGAGCCCGGTCGGACCGGGCTGAGGCAAATCCGATAACTTTGCTTCGAACTCCGATTGCCGGAATCCGAGATCGCGCAGATTGCGACGGATTTGTTCGGCAAGTTTCGGCGCGTTCTTTTTGCGCAACGATCGCAGCGCTTCGCCGGCACGCCGCATTTCCTTCTCCGCGGATGCGATTTCCTTCGCCAGCCGGTCCAGCTCAGCGTCGCGGCCTTCAATTTTCCTGCATTCGTTCAGCCGCTTGCTCGCCAAACGCGATGACATCAGGAATGGAGCGACCATATTTGCGTTTCAGCGTTTCAAAAAGCGAAACGCGTTGTTCCAGCGCCGCCAATTGCTCGGGATCGAGATCGAGTTGCTCAGCGTAGCGGGCGAGAGTGCGCGAAATCTCAGAAAGTTCCAGCACGCTTGTTTCGTGTGTCTTGGAAAATTGCGCGATCGAAGGGTCGATCTTCTCGAGGTCACGCAGCAAGCGCTGTGTCTCCGCAAGCTGGTTGAGAACAGAATCGTCCGCTTCGGAGAGTCGATGTGCGATGGCGCTCGCCAATTCGATCAAGCGCTTACTGTTACTCGCGCGTTGATAGCGCGAAGCGATTTCGTCTTCTTCTGTCGCGTTCAGATTTGCGGCGGCAATCTCGTTCACTTGATGCCGCAACAGATCGAGCTCTTGTTCGCGCGCCGATTCCGCCGTGCTCAAGCTCGTATGTTCTGCGCGCAACTTCTGTAGTCGCTGATAGTGTTCCCTATAATCTCGGAGCGTCTCATCCGTCCGCGCAAATCCATCGAGTAGCGCGAGCTGCCGCTCCGGGGAAAGCAAGGATTGATGGTCATGCGGTCCGTGCAGATCGACGAGTTCGTCGCCAAGATTTTTCAAAATGGCGAGGGTCGTCGGTGAACCGTTAATGAATTGGCGGTTTGTGCCCGTCGCGGAAAAGCTGCGCTTGAGCAGGAGATCCCCGTCACCCTGTTCCACACCGGCTTCTTCGAGTTGCCCATTCAGTTTCTTTAACTCTTTGCCCGCGAAAATTCCCTCCACTGTGCAAACATCCGCGCCGGTGCGGATGAGCGATTTGTCCGTGCGCTCGCCCAGTAACAATTGCAGCGCGCCGATGATGATCGATTTACCTGCGCCGGTTTCGCCGGTAATGGCGACAAAGCCAGGCGCGATTTCCCATTCGAGATCTTCCACCAATGCGAGATTTTTTATCCGCAACAGATTGAGAACAGCGGGCATCGGGGAAGTTGAGAGTTGATTGTTGAGAGTTGAGAGTGGTCGCTCGTGCCTGACGTTTTGGACTCTCAACACTTAACTAACAACTCTCAACTTTCTCTCACTTTTCTCGGCACCGGCACTTCGCAGGGTGTGCCGATGATCGGATGCGATTGTGCGGTCTGTCATTCACCCGATCCACGCGATAACCGCACGCGCTCTTCCATTTTCGTGCAAACGCCGGAGTGCGCCTTTGTTGTCGATACCGGAACGGATTTTCGCACCCAGGCGCTGCGGGAGAATATTCGACACCTCGATGCGGTGGTCTTTACCCATTCACACACCGATCACGTTATGGGCTTCGATGATCTGCGCCGTTACGGGTGGGAACGCGGTGGTAGCATGCCGGTTTACGCTTCGGCGGAAACGATGGCCGATCTCGAGCGTGTTTTTGAATTCGCATTTAAGGCGCTCAATCCATTCCCCGGATATTTGAAACCCGAGCCGCACATCATTCGCGGACCGTTCCAGCTCGGCCTAACGACTATTACGCCCTTGCCCGTGCCGCACGGGAATTCCCAGGTAACTGGGTTTCTTTTTTCGCGTGATGACGTGAAGTTCGTGGCCTATCTCAGTGACTGCAGTGCTGTTCCCGATGAAATCGCGGAAAAAATTGCAGGCGTGAAAGTGCTGATTATCGACGCGCTGCGACACAAACCGCATCCGACACATTTGAGCGTGGCGCAGGCCATCGAGGTGGCAAAGCGCGTGCGGCCTAACGAGACGTATTTCACGCACATCGCACACGAGTTGCCACAATCCGCCGAGTCCGAACTTCCTCCTCATACCCACATTGCGTATGACGGGCTAAAACTGGAGCTTTGAGCATGACGCTGCGGATCACGATCGCGTGCCTGATGCTCTCCATCTTTGTTGCATCGACGATGCGCGCGGACGAGTCGCTGGCGGCCTCCACCATCGTTGTCTATAACGCTGATGCGCCTGGCTCAGCGGCGCTGGCGAAATTCTATGCGCAAAAACGGGGTATCGCCCGCGATCACTTGATCGAATTGCATTGTGCGCTCGACGAAGAGATTGGGCGCGGACAATACGACACGACAATCGCGGAACCAATTAGAGCCGTTTGTATCAAAAGGCATTGGTGGGTCTTGCTCGATGACGACAAGCCCGATCTCGGAATCCTTTCCAGCTCGATTCATTTCGTTGCGTTGATCAAAGGCGTTCCGCTAAAAATTCGCAGCACGACAGATTACCCAGGCGATAAGCCCAGTGATGCGCCAACTGGTCGCAACGAGGCTTCGGTTGATTCGGAGCTTGCATTGCTGGCGCGATACTCGCGTCAGATTTCTGGCCCGATCAACAATCCGTATTTTCAAAGCCACAGTCCGATTTCGGCGTTTGGGGATTCTTCTCTACTTCTCGTTTGCCGATTGGATGCGCCGACCGCGGAAACAGTCCGACGCATGATTGTTGATTCGATCGCTGCGGAAAAGAATGGGTTATGGGGCCGCGCTTATGTGGATCAGGCACACAACTCCGCGCCCGGATTTGAAATGGGCGATAGATGGCTCGGAGAGATTACCGAGCAGCTGCACAAGGTTGGAATTCCGGTTGTTGAAGACGAGGCTCCTGCGGTTTTCCCCAACGGATTTCCCATGTCCGATTGCGCACTTTATTACGGATGGTACGCGGGGAGCGTCACGGGACCGTTTACGCAACCTGATTTTCGTTTTGTTCCCGGTGCTGTGGCGGTGCACATCCATTCTTTCAGCGCCGCGACGTTGCTCGAACCGAACGCCAACTGGGTCGCGCCTTTGCTTACGAAAGGCGCTGCGGCATCACTCGGCAACGTTTACGAACCGTATCTCCAGCTCACCGCCAATCTGGACGTATTCAACGATCGGTTGCTGCACGGATTCACTCTGGCCGAGAGCGCTTATATGTCGCAGCGAGCGGTCTCCTGGATGACGGTGGTGGTTGGCGATCCGCTTTATCGCCCGTACGCCTCGTGGTCGCAGCACGAATCCAAAAAGAATGTTCCGAAAGCAGCTGCGATTTGGAAAATGTATCACGATTTCGCGGTCAACAATTCCAATAAGCCGGACGCGGAATATCGAACTCTCGCGCGGCAGTTCGCATCGCGTGCCGCCAACTGTCCGATGCTGGAAGATCTTGGCTTGATGGTGGCGCACGACGCAAACTGGACTGAGGCGACCGGTTATTTTCAGCAAGTCCGCGCCTGTTATACGAAACGAGACGATATTCTGCGAGTGGTGCTGGAAGAAGCGAACGCGTGGATTAAACAAGATAATCCGAAACAGGCTCTCGCTGTTATTCGCAACGCTTTGCGAATTGTTTCCGATTCGCCGACCGCTGAGCTGTTGCGCCAGATGGAACGTCAGCTCAGTCCACCTACGCCGACGCCCACGCCTTCGCCGGCGCGGCCATAATTTTGTTGCCTAACGAATGATTCCGCGTTCGCTCTTTTCGATAAATTCTATGATCTCTTTGATCTCTTCGTTCTGCGGCAAATCCTTCCGCATCGCTTCGATTGCCTGACGCGTGTTCAGTTTGGAACGATAGATCAAACGAAATGCTTCCTTGATCGGCTTCAGGTTGTCCGCCGGAAACCCTTTTCGTTCCAGGCCGATCAGATTAATTCCGCGCACTTTCGCGGGGTTCCCATCCGCAATCATGAATGGCGGAACGTCCTGCACGATTTTCGAACAACCGCCGGTAATGGCGAAACGACCAATGCGGCAGAATTGATGCACCGCCGTCAAACCACCCATGACAGCGTGATCTCCAACCTGCACATGACCGGCCAGCGTTCCGTTGTTGGAAAAAATTACGCCGTCGCCCACCGTGCAATCATGCCCGATATGGCTGTAGGCGAGGAAATTTCCGCAATTACCGACGCGCGTTTTGCCGTCGCTCGATGTGCTGCGGTTAATCGTCACGAATTCGCGAAAAGTATTTTCATTACCGATCTCGAGATACGTCGGCTCGCCCTGATATTTCAGGTCCTGCGTTTGCTGACCAATCGAGCAGTAGGCGTAAAACTTATTCCGCGCGCCCGCTCGCGTCGGGCCGCAAAGCGTGACGTGATGCTGCAGCCAACACTCCGGGCCCAGCGTCACGTCCGCTGCGATCACACAATACGGGCCGACGATAGTTCCCGCTCCAATCTGCGCTTTTGCATCTACGATCGCAGTCGGATGAATCTGGACGTCGCTCATTTATCGAGAAACGTGAACATCAATTCGCCTTCGGAAACAACGGCGTCATTCACCATGCAACAGCAGCTTGCCTTCGCGATGCGATTGCTGCGCGCTTTCGTCAGTTCCGCTTGAATGAAAAGTGTGTCGCCGGGGAAAACCGGCTTGCGAAATTTCACGCTGTCCGCGCTCATAAAATAACCAATGCGGCTCGCGCTTTTCGCAATGCGCATGAGCAAGACGCTCGCTACCTGTGCCATCGCTTCGACCTGCAGAACGCCCGGCATCACCGGATGCCCCGGGAAATGTCCCTGAAAATACGGCTCATTGATTGTGATCGATTTCACGCCGGTGCATTTCGTTTCGCCTTCGAAACCAAGAATGCGATCGACCATCAGGAACGGATAACGATGCGGCAAGATCTGCATCACTTCGTTAATCTCGAGTCCGCCTTCGCCCGGAGGAAATTTTCGCGGAGCCGACATCGCGATTGTTTTTGTCTGCTCTTTCATGATGGCGCGCGCGAGGTCCGCGTTCACAGCGTGTCCCGGTTTTACCGCGATAACATGCCCGCGAATGCGTTGCCCCGTGAGGGCCAGGTCGCCGATGATGTCGAGAATCTTGTGCCTGACGAACTCGTCGGGAAATCGAAGCGGTTCTTTGCTCAACACCGCATCACCGCGAACGACCACCGCATTTTCAAGACTGCCGCCCTTGATCAGATTCTTTTCCATCAACGACTCAACGTCCTCGTAGTAAACGAACGTGCGGGCGGGAGCGATTTCGCGTTCGAAAATCGCCGGTGAAATTTCCGTGGAGAAAAACTGCGTGAAACGTCCGTTCGGTCCCGCTTGCGTGCACGAAATGCGAAACTTGTCGTCCGGGAGAAGAATGATTAGCGCGCCACTCTTCGATTCGACGTGAATCGGTTCACGCACGTCGAAATATCTTCGTGGGGTTTCCTGCGGAACGACGCCGGCTTTCTTGATCAACTCGACGAATGGTCGGGCGCTGCCGTCAACAATCGGCGGTTCGTTCGCATCCATTTCCACGATGGCGTTATCGATCCCCATGGCGGAAAGCGCAGCCAGCACATGTTCGACCGTGTGCACGCGCACCGAGCCCTCGCCGATCGTCGTTGCCCGCTCGACTGTTTTCAGATTCTCGATCCGCGCATCGACAGTCGGTTCGTCCTGCAAATCTTTGCGCCGAAATTTTATTCCGGAGTCGGGCGGCGCGGCGTGGACTTTCAGCGTCACCTTTTCACCGGTGTGCAACGAAGTCCCGCTCACCGCGGCGGACTTTGCGAAAGTCATTTGAGGCTCAGAAGTCGAAGGCATAGTGGCCTAACTAACAAAGATTTTGTCCGCTGACTAGATCGGCAGTTTTGCTTTTGGTTACGGCTTCTCCTAGCGGTTTGTTCGAATAGGAATTAAGCGGAGGGATTGCTTGTGAAGAAAAGGGCTTTTGTTTTGAAGGGAATTTGTATCGTCGCAGCGTTTGTTGCGAATGTTTCTTTAGCGCAACTGCCGCGCATTGCCCTCGGTCCGGTCAGCGTCGAAGTGCAATCGATCGCGAGCGGTTTGTCTGCGCCCATCGATCTCGTGTCTGCGCATGACGGAACGAACCGCCTCTTCATTGTCGAGCAAACGGGCCGGATTCGCATTTTGAAGAATGGTTCGCTTGTGGCCACGCCGTTTCTTGATGTGAGCGGACGAATCATCGCTTCCGGTGAGCGCGGATTGCTGAGCATGGCGTTTCATCCCGGTTTCAATGACTCGACGAGCCCGGGATTTCGCAAATTGTATACCTACACGAGCGAGCCGGTTTCCGGCGCGGCGGATTTTACAGTGCCGAAGTCGACTCCGTTCGATAATCAGGGAGTGCTTGCAGAATGGACGGTGTCGACAGGGAATCCAGATATCGTCGATCCGTCGACGCGTCGCGAGGTTTTCCGGCTTGATCATCCGCAATCAAATCACAACGGCGCCAAACTCGCGTTTCGAGCGAGCGATCACTATCTCTACATCTCGATCGGCGACGGCGGGAATGGAAACGACGTCGGCGACGGTCACGCGGCGAACGGCGGTAATGGCCAGAGCACAAGCACCGTTCTTGGGAAAATTCTTCGCATCGATCCACTCGCGCCGGCATCGACTCCGGGCAGCGCCGATGCAGCAAGTGCGAACGGAAAGTATCGAGTGCCGCGCACGAATCCGTTCGTGGGAAGCGCGGGACTCGACGAAATATTCGCCTACGGTTTTCGGAATCCGTTTCGTTACAGCTTCGATCCCAACAGCGATCAGCTCATCGTTGGCGATGTCGGCCAGAATTCTGTTGAAGAGGTCGACATCGTTCAGCTCGGGAAAAATTATGGATGGAATCGCAAGGAAGGGAGTTTTCTTTTCAATCCCGCGAATGGTTCGATCTCGACCGACACAAATCCGAATCCGGCATTGATCGATCCGGTCGCGGAGTATGGACACGAGGACGGAGTCGCGATTATTGGCGGATTCATTTATCGCGGAACGGCAAATTCCCGCGCTGACAGGGAAATATGTCTTCGGAGATTTGCAGGATCCCAACGGGACCGGCCGCTTATTTTATTCCGATCTCTCGACGCACGTTATTCAGGGATTGCGAATCGGAACGACCGCACGCGAGCTGGGAACATCGCTTCACAGCATCGGTGAGGACGACGCGAATGAACTTTATGCGCTCGCAGGTTCCGGCCAGTTGTTGAAAATAATCCCGATTCCGGTTTCGCCTGCGCTTCTCAATCTGTCGACGCGAGCGCGCATCGACACCGGTGAGAACGTTCTCATCGGCGGTTTTATTCTTACCGGCAGCGCGGCAAAAAATATCGTTCTGCGCGCGCTCGGTCCTTCGCTCAACGTCAACGGTCAACCTGTCGCGGGAAGATTGGCCAATCCGACTTTGGAATTGCGTAATAGCGCCGGAAATCTGATCGCGAGCAATGACAATTGGATGACCAGTGCGCAACGGCAACAAATCATGAGTCTCGGCCTGGCGCCTCCGAATGCGCAAGAGTCAGCGCTCTTGGCATCGCTGCAGCCAGGCTCATATACCGCCATTGTCCGCGGTGTCGGCGGCACCGGCATTGGGCTCGTGGAACTTTACGATGTCGATCAAACCAGGCCCGCGAATGCCGTCAATATTTCTTCGCGTGGTCGCGTGCAGACTGGCGATAACGTTGTGATCGCCGGATTTATCATCGGTGGAAATCAGTCGCGACGAGTCATTGTGCGCGCGCTCGGACCGTCGCTGACTGCGCATGGAATCGCGGGTGCGCTGGCAAATCCAACGTTGGAGTTGCACAATTCCAGCGGCGCCTTGATTGCGGCGAACGACAATTGGCGCTCGAATCAGGAAGCAGAAATCAACGCGACCGGCATCCCTCCCACGAATGACAACGAGTCGGCCATTGTCAGAACTCTGGCTCCCGGAAATTACACCGCGATTGTGCGGGGCGTGAATAATTCTACCGGTGTCGCATTAGTGGAAGTGTATCAACTTCCCTAACGAATCATCACACTTCGTCGAGATGCGCCCAGTCGATTTGCAGGCGCTGCTTCTGAGCGAAGCGATCGTGAAAGAATAGTTCCTTGTGCCGGCAACCGTGTTCGTGCACGAGCTTCGTTACCTTCACATCGAAGCAGCAGTATTCCGCAATCTCCATCAAGCGTCCCTCGCGCCACCAGCGGATAGCGTCGAGACCGGCAGCGGTTTTCTGAATGCCGAGCGTTGCCTGGGCAACGGCATCGAGCGCGAGCCGATGACCGAGTCGTTGTTCCATATCGAGCATCAGATCCGCGGTGGGAAGTTCCGAACACAAGTCGAGCACGGTGTAGCCCATGAGAACGTGATAATCGAAATTCAAGAGATTGAACCCCACTACGAGATCGGCGCGGCGCAGTCGCTCAATCAAATCATGCACGCGCGCTTCGCTGAAAACTTCGTAGCGTCCGGTGCTGGTGCTGAAAATCACACCGACCGACATGCGCATGTCGCCCTTGCGCAGCCAGCCGCCAGCGTCGTTCGCCGTGCGCTGTGTTTCCAGATCGAAATAAACAATCTCGCGCGGCATCCTCTTCGATGTCGCAATGCGCGCGTCATTTCAATTCAAAACTTCCGCAATCGAACGCCATCATTTGATCGACGCCGGAAATGCGATATTGCTCGACGACAGCGCTGTCGTCCTGAAAAACATCAATCGCCTTGTCGCCGTGCAGGATGAGCAGTGCACGCGAGAGATTGGGTGTGTCGCTGATTGTCCGCAGCGGCAGACCATCGCTCGTTTTCAAATAGCTGCCGTCTTGATCGAATCCGACGGCGACTTCAACGCTGCCAGGCTTGTCACGCTTCAGCGGATTCGGACACAAGCGGAGCGTTATTTTTTCCGGAGTTAGTTTTCCTCCCGTCGCCACCGGTGTCCCGTTTTCGAGTGAGAAATCTTTGTGGGCGACAATCTTTTTTTCGAAATCGATTTTCCAATCGGAAACGTTTTGCTGTTTCTCCGCGTCCATTTTGTTTCAAGCAAAGTGAGACCGCGCACCTGCTGAAGCAGTCTGCATTTTCCTCGAGCACAAAAATTTTATCTTCGCGATCCGACGCGGCAATCGCTTTTGGTTGTGGATCGCTTGGTTGATAGGCGAGACGGCGCAGGATCTCATTCGCCGGCGAAAGTTGTTCTACTTCCGCATTACCAATTATCCAACGCGTATTGTCTTTGCCACTCGCGCCATCCACTGGGGGCGAGGCGCTTTCCGTGCGCGTCACGGCCTCGGTAACAGGATCGTAAAGAATTTCCGCGCGTTCACCGGACGCCAGCTCTGTCGTTAGGCGCAAATTGGTTCCAGCGACCGAGAGATTATCAATGTGCTTGAGATGCGGAGAGTTTTCATCGGTTACCCAATCGTTGAAAAAATAGTCGATGCCTTCGACAGCGAGCGTGCCCACGCGATAACCGCGCGCACTATATTTTCCTGCGGGCAAATCCTGTTCGGCGTCGTCTTTTCCGTCCCATTCCGCGATGAGCGCATCGTGACCGATTGTGAAATCATCCGTCTCCGATTCTCGATGGAGAACACGGACGAGCTTTCCGCCTGAATCATAAATCCCTAGGCTGATTGTTCCTTCAATCGGCGGCGGAACAAAGCTGATGCGGACACTGCGCGCCGGGGAGGGAGTAGGGGAAGGCGTCGGTGTCGGCGAAGGAGTTGGCGGCGGTGATTCTTGCGCGAGTGCGCTACGCTGGACGCGAAGAAAAGGAGAGCCGCGATCGCCATTGTTCTCGTCATTCCGAGCGAAATGGAGCGAAGCGAAATGAAGTCGAGGAATCTCTTACTACTTTGCAGTTCGCTTCCAAACATTCAGAGATGTCTCGGTCCGAGCCGGACTGGCATATTCGCTCGACATGACAAGGATCCCGTTCCGCATGACACGTCAGAGGTAATAGCGCCAGTTCAAGTTCGGGAAAAGGTTATCGCGCGCTTCGCATTCGGAGAGAAAATTTTCGTCTACTTTTCCGATGACGAACTGTTCGTGCAGCTGATTGAAACGGCGGATATGGTCGGTTGTGCGTTGAGTTGCGTACTCGCGCGCTGTTCCCGTTTTCATGAGGAACGCCCAATCGCTCGATTGCGCCAACAGAAGTTCGCGCGCGAGCTGTTTCAAAATGCGATCGGAACTTGAGTCCGCATCGTGTTCGTGCGCACGCGCGACTTCAACCATTCGACGCGCTGCTGCATGCAGGTGCGGATAAATCCAGGAATTCGTCTTATCCAGCCACACTTCAAAATATCCTTTGTCGCCCCAACTCGAAGCGGCCGGCGCGATGATCTGTTGATCTGGAAGCGCGCGAGATATTCGCTCGGCGTCGTCATGACAAAATCGTTTTGATCATACGCGGCCTTGCGAATCAAAAGATCCAGAAATCGAGGCCCTTCGAACCACCAATGACCAAACAGTTCCGCATCAAATGGCGTGACAACAATCGGATCTGAATTGAATTCGCGAACTTTTGCAAACTGAGCTCGGCGTCGAGCCAGAAAATCGTCGGCGTGCATGTCGGTGGTTTTTTCCGCCCTCGGCTTGTCGTAAAATTCCTTCTCCTTCCCACCAGTAACGCGATGATATTTCAATCCACTGAATCGCGGAATGTAGTTGTGCGATTTAGGCCAGAGATAATCCGCCGGCAAATCGTAACCGATATCGCGATAGAAATCGCGATAGGACGGATCGCCCGGGTAACCTTCTTCGGCGCTCCAAACCTGGCGGCTTGATTCGCCATCGCGGCCGAATGCGGCTGGTCCCGCTGCGGTAAAATACGGAGCGAAAATCGCACTGCGCGGCGGTGGCTCGCCGAACATCACGCCGTGCGTATCGAGAATAAACCAGCGCAGGTTTGCTTCCTGCAGAATATTTTCGAGACCCGGCGCATATGCGCATTCCGGAAGCCAGAAGCCTGCTGGTTTCGCGCCGAACCCTTCGCGGAAGATATCGCAACCGATGAGAATTTGTGCGCGCACGGCTTCGGGGGATTGCTGAAGAAGTGGAAGGAGTCCGTGCGTTGCCGCCGACGCGATGAGTTCGAGAGAGCCGCTGTATTGCAATTTCGCGAAAACGGAAACCAGGTCGCTTTTCCATTCGTCGACAAAGAGCTGACGACATTCGGTAAACCGTTTGCAGTAGAATTCCGATAGCGTGCGCAGCTGCTCGTTATTCCGATTCCGCTCGATCTCGCGCTGAGACAGGTCGATACGATCTTCCAGATAACGGACATAACGACTTTGCAGCAACGGATCGCGCAACATCGCGCAGAGCGTGGGCGTGATCGACATCGTGAGCTTGAACGGAACGCCATCGCTCACGAGCCGCTGCATCATGAAGAGCAACGGAATGTAACTTTCCGTTATTGCTTCGAAGAGCCAGTCTTCTTCCAGAAACTCTTCGTGCTCTGGATGCCTGACGAATGGCAGATGCGCGTGAAGAATGAGCGCGAGATATCCAGCCAAATCGCTAACTCGTTAAATCGCTAAATGGTTTACAGCGTGCGGCAAAAATCCTGAAAGCGATCGAGACCTTTTTTAATGATGTCGATGCTCGTCGCGTAGCTCAGGCGAATCGTGCGGTCGTCGCCGAAAGCGGCGCCGGGAACAACGGCGACATTCGCTTTACTCAAAAGCCGGTCCGCAAAATTCTGCGAAGTCAGCCCGAGCTGGCTGATGTTTACCAAAACGTAAAACGCGCCCTGCGGTTTGACGGCGGTGATGTTCGGGATCTTCGAGATGCGATCGTACATGTAATTGCGTCGCATATCGAATTCATCGTGCATGTCCTGCAACGATTGCTGGTCGCCCTTGAGCGCGGCAAGTGCGCCATGTTGCGCAAAAGAACACGGATTGGATGTGCTGTGGCTTTGAATGGAATCGACAGCTTTCGCGATCGCTTCCGGCGCCGCGAGATAACCGAGCCGCCATCCCGTCATCGCGTAAGCTTTGCTGAAACCGTTGACCGTTATGGTGAGATCGTAGGCTTCCTTGGAAATGGACGCGATACTGACATGCTCCGCGTCGTCGTAAACGAGCTTCTCGTAAATTTCGTCTGACAAAATGTAGATATCTTCTTCCGTCGCGACGTCGACGATCGCCTGCAATTCCTCCCGCGTGTAAACCGATCCCGAAGGATTACCCGGGCTGTTCAAAATCAACATTTTCGTCCGCGGCGTCATCGCGTTCTCGAAATCCTCCGCGCGCATCTTCCAGGAATTACGTTCGGTTGTCGGCACGATCACCGGCTCCGCGCCCGCGAGCCTCACCATGTCGGGATAACTGACCCAGTACGGCGCCGGAATGACAACTTCATCGCCCGCCTGACACGTCGCGAGGATCGCGTTGTAGCAGGAATGCTTTGCGCCGTTGCTCACGATGATCTGACTCGCGCGATAATTTAGCTGATTATCCGCCTGCAATTTTTCCGCGATCGCCTGTCGCAATTCCGGAATGCCGGAACTCGGCGTGTATTTCGTAAAGCCGGCTTGAAGAGCGGCGATGGCCGCCTCTTTGATGTGTTCGGGCGTGTCGAAATCGGGTTCGCCCGCGCCGAATCCGCAAACATCGATCCCTTCCGCCTTCATCGCTTTGGCTTTGCTGTCGATCGAAAGAGTGAGTGACGGAGTTAATTGAGCGGCACGCGCGGAAATTTCCATGGCTGAAGGGTTAAGTGTTTCCAAAATGGGAGCGCAAGCTATGGGCGCTCGTAAAAGTTTTCAATCAAAGGTTTGAGATTGTTTTCATCCACCTGCACGATCGCCATCTCGCGTTTTGCGTTTTCAGCGGAATCGGAAGCGTGCGCGGCATTGACCATGATCGATTGGCCAAATTCTTTTCGGATCGATCCGGGCGGCGCTTTGCTCGGATCAGTCGGTCCAAGAACATCGCGGATTTTTCGCACCGCATCTTCGCCTTGATAAACGAGCGCGATGCATTTCTCCGTCCCGGGGGCGCTGCGTTTGTCGCCACTGACCGCGCTCGGGCGTCCACCCGACATGAATTCCGCGATGTCTTCCCATGCGTTGCGCCCTTTTTCGGGGCCAAGTTTGTCCTGCAAAACCGGCAGGACGGGTCCGTAAAAATCTTCCGCCTGCGCGACGCTCATGCGATGGACTTTGAACCCGATGATGTAGAGACCGGTCCGCGAAAAAACTTCAATCACGCCGCCCGGCCGCAGATTTGGAAACTTGAAGTTGTCCGGTTTGATCAGTACGAGCGTCTTCTCAACGTTTTGCGCGTTTGGGTAAGTAATGACGCGATCGAGAATGCCGCCGTCACTGTCGGAAAATTCCGCCCACAGTTTCAGTCCTTGTTCGACTGATTCGTTACCGAAAGCTGCGATCACGCCCGGCTCGAAGTAAGTCACCTTACCGGATTCATCCGTAATGTAGTCGCCGTACGTGTCGCGAATCGTTTCGCCGCTGGTGCGTTCGTGCACGATATGCCCGACCACGCGATGCATTATTTCAATCGCATCCGGCCCGCGGAAAACCAGCAGGAGCACACGCGGACGTTGTCCGTTCACATTGCCGGTGAAATTTTTCCTTACGTAATCGCGAATGAGTTCCTGCGTCGCGCGATGGCGTGGCTCCGTCGCCGTCACGATTGTATCGGCATAACGCCGAACAAGTTCATCGCTCGGCGCGAACATTCTTCCCGCGACGAGATCGAGACCGGTGCGCGAAATTAAACGTGAGACGATTCCGCCCGTGCGCGATTTGCGCATCGAGTAGGGCGTGACGATGACGTAGGAAAGTTCTTCTGCCTGCATTAATTAAAGTGGCGCAAGCCTCTGGCTTGCGGGTTAAATCATACGCAAGCCAGAGGCTTGCGCCACTCTTGCGCATAAGGCGACCCATTTTCCACGTTGACGAACTTCCTGGATCGCAAAATTGGACTTGCGCAGTCTGCGAAGGACTTCGCGCTGCTGATCGCGCAGAATTCCGGAGAGAATCAAAATGCCTCCCGTCTTCAGGCGCGGCTTCCAAATCGGAATCGCTTCGATTAGCAGCTCACTGAAAAGATTTGCCACGATCAGATCGACTTTTCCAGGCGCGCATCCGGCTTTGTTCGCATCGGCGATTTCAAATCGAATTCCGCGAATGCGATTTAAGCGCGCGTTGCTTTTCGCAATCGCGATTGCTCGCGGATCGTTGTCGATTGCGATCACGCGATCTGCTCCAAGACACCTGCCGGCGAGCGCGAGAATTCCGCTTCCAGTTCCTGCGTCGAGCATAATCCAATCATTGCACCATCGTCGCGTGACTCTTTCGATTAGACGTAAACACATCGCGGTAGTCGCATGCTCACCGGTTCCGAATGCACCGGCCGCGGGAATTATTAGATGCCGACGACTGCCCCAATGAGCGCGGCTCCGTCCGTCGGTGATAACGAGCCGGGTGCCGACCTTGAGCGGCTTAGAGCGAGGAAACGAAAGCGTTCGGGGAACGCGCTTGAATGTTCCACCAAAATTCCTGGTGAGTTTTTCTACTTCTCCACGCGTCGCGCAAATCTCGATGATAACGCGTTCGCATCCGATCCGTTCGATGATGGCGACGCGCTCGGCGAACAACTCGAGCAAGGTCGCTTCATTTTTTTGTAACCACGCATCACCCGCTTGTCGTTGCCAAAGATACTGGTGGCGCGTGTTAATTTTCAAAGCACCAATGGCGGTTGAACTATTCCACTGTGTCGGTTGTCTAAATAAGACTCGTGGGCGCGATTCAAATTACCGTCAACGGCAATCAGCGGGAAGTCGACGTCGATGAAGACATGCCGTTGCTTTGGATGCTTCGCGACTCGTTAGGCTTGACGGGTACGAAATTTGGCTGCGGTGTGGGCGTGTGCGGTGCCTGCACCGTGTTGGAAAACGGAAACGCGATCCGTTCCTGCCAAATTCCGGCGAAAGAGGCCAATGGTCGCTCGTTTGTCACGATTGAAGGATTGTCGGCGGATGTCAGTCATCCATGTCAACGCGCGTGGATGGAGGAAGATGTGGCGCAATGCGGGTTTTGTCAGCCGGGGATGATCATGAATGCCTGCGCGCTTTTGCGAGAGCATCCGGACCCAACGGATGAAATGATCGACAACGTGATGTCCGATTCGGTTTGCCGTTGCGGAACGTATCCACGCATGCGCAAAGCCATTCATCGTGCGAGTGCGCTCATGCGCGAGAAAGTGAAATGAAAACCTCGCGCCGAAGTTTTTTAAAAACCGCAACGCTTGGCGGCGCCGCGCTCGCAATTGGATTTGATGGCAAGCGGCTTCTGCACGCTGAGGAAGCGAATGTCGTCGCCGACTTTCTGCCTAACGGATGGATTCGAATCGATGCGAAGGGCGCGGTCACGCTGACGCTTGGAAAATCGGAAATGGGGCAAGGCGTGCGCACTGCGTTGCCGATGATTTTGGCGGATGAACTTGGAGCGGATTGGTCCCGAGTCGCAATCGTCCAGGCGATGCCGGGTCCGAACTTCAAGCGTCTCGGTACCGGCGGGAGCGGAAGCGTGCAGGGGAGTTGGAAACCGTTGCGCGAAGCGGCGGCCGCCGCGCGCGAAATGTTAACGAATGCTGCGGCGGCGCGTTGGAAAGTGGATCCGCAAACATGCGCAACTGCGAACGGCGCAGTCGTGCATGCCGAAAGCGGACGCCGATTGGAATTTGGCACGCTCGTTAGCGAGGCATCGAAGTTACCGATTCCGCAAACACCGCGTCTTAAAAAGGCGCAGGATTTTAGTTTGATCGGCCGGCGCACTGCACGCGTTGATGCGCGCGACATTGTGTCGGGCAAAACCAAGTATGGCATCGACACGCGCGTGCCGGGAATGCTCTACGCTTCGATCGAACGTCCGTCGCCGCTTGGAGCGAAACCGCGCAAGTGGAACGAGAAGAAAGCGAAATCGATTCGAGGAGTGCGAGCAGTTCTGCCGGTGAAGAGCGGTATTGCGGTCGTGGCCAATTCGACCTGGGCGGCGATGAAAGGGCGAACGGCGCTTGCGGTCGACTGGGAGATTCCGAAGGGCGAGCGCTTCGATTCGAAAAAACATTTCGAAAAACTGGAGAAGGCTTCTCGCGAACCGGGGATCATTTTGCGCAGTGAAAAATCGAGCGAACAAAGGAGCGCAATTACCGTTGAAGCGACCTATTTCTATCCGTTTTACGCGCATGCGCCGCTCGAGACGATGAACTGCGTCGCCGCGGTCAAGCCGGGCGGTTGTGAAATTTGGGCGCCGACGCAAGCGCCGAACAGTTTGCACGAAGACGCCGCCGCGGCACTAAAGCTCCCGCTCGATAAAGTGAAAGTGCACGTGACCACGATTGGCGGCGGGTTCGGGCGTCGTTTGTCGAATGATTACGCGATGGAAGCGATCGAAATTTCACGCGCGGTAAAAGCGCCCGTGCAAGTGCTCTGGACCCGACCGGATGATACGCAACATGGTCACTTCCAAGCGGCATCTGTTCATCGCTTGAGCGCCGGTTTCGATAACGCTGGGAAATTGATCAAATGGCGTCACACCGAAGCGGGATCGTTGCACAACCTCGACGGCGTGGAGAAACCGCCGACGCCGAATGACGCTGCTTTTTATCAAGGCTACGCCTGGGGCGTTTACGATTTGCCTTATGCAGTGCCCGATCTCGAAATGGCTTACGTGCCGGTCGATTTGCCTGTGCGACACGGGCCGTGGCGTTCGGTCTTTTCGCCCTCGAGCGTTTTCGCGCGTGAATCTTTCATAGACGAACTCGCCTTCGCGCGCGCAACGGATCCACTCGCGTTTCGTCTGGGATTATTGCGTGGCGCGGATTCTCTTAAAGCTGGTGATTTGACGATCGATCGGCGCCGACTGCGCCGCGTGTTGGAGGTTGTGAGGGACAAATCCGAGTGGACTTGGAGCAAGAAGTCGGAACGCGGGCGTGGTCGCGGGGTTGCCTGCAATATTTATGATGCCGACACGCATATCGCTTATGTGGTTGATGTGGTTGTGGAAGACGGGGAAGTCCGCGTCAAGCGAGTTGTAGCTGCCGTGGATTGCGGATTAGCAGTCAATCCGATCGGAGTCGAACAGCAAGTCGAAGGCGGAATCATCTGGGGATTGTCGTCGGCCCTGAAGGGTGAAATCACGTTTCGCGATGGCGAAGTCGAGCAGCACAATTACGGCGATTACGAAGTCGCGCGGATGCGTGACGCGCCAGTGATCGAGACACACATTATCCCAAGTAATGCGGGCCGACCGTTTGGCATGGGCGAACCACCTGTCCCGCCAATCGCGCCGGCGATCGCGAACGCAATTTTTGCTGCGACGGGCAAGCGCATTCGAAAATTGCCCATCAGGCCGGAAGATTTGCGAGCCTAGGATCGCATTCGCAACATAAGCCTTGCGCCGTGGAGAGGCGCAGACATTATTCCTTCCCTTCCGCTGCGGGTGTAGCTCAGTGGTAGAGCACCTCCTTGCCAAGGAGGACGTCGCGAGTTCGAGTCTCGTCACCCGCTCCAGCTCCCCAGCCTCCTGGGCATGTAGCTCGTGGCAAAAAAGTGCAAATTCCGTCATTTTACTGAATCCAAAACGCCTCCAGACCGCATCTCACTCCCAAAGGATACCTATGAAAACAAGATTACTCATTTGCCTGTGCGCGCTGATCGCCACGGTCCCCGCATGGAGCCAATCGCCCACGGTCTCGCCGGACCCGAGTGCGCCGTCCGCGATTGTCGCACCATCCGCCGCGCCAACGGTTTCTGTAGCGCCCATTAACTCGCCATCCGCGACGATCTCGATTACTTCAGATCCCGACGAGGATATCGACAGCGCGATCGAGAAAAAGATCAAGAAACACCTCAACTTCACGATCGATGGCGACCATCACAATGCCAACGACGATGTGCCATGGATTGCCATCCCCATCGTCTTCATCGTCTTTCTCGCCATCTTCGGAACGCCGGTCATGATCGTCGCGTTGATCATGTATTTCAGTTTTTCGAAGTCCCGCGCAATGCATCGCACCGTGCGCATGATGGTCGAAAAAGGCCAACCGGTTCCCGAATCGCTCTTGAATCCGCCGCCGGTAATCCGGCAACGCTCCGACCTGCGGCGCGGCGTGGTGCTGCTAATGGTCGGTCTTGGCCTGATGGTTTTCTTCGGCGCTTGCAATGATTGGGAGGGCGGTGCCTGGAGCCTCGGCATCATTCCATTTCTCATCGGCGCCGGTTACCTACTCGTTTGGAGATTGGACTTTCGCAAAGGAGAATCTTTGCCGCCGCCGCCACAACCGCCGCCGACGGAGACTTCCCCTAAGGTGTAGTGTCGGTACGTGCCACTAAATGATGCCGACCTTGTCGCACGCGTTTTACTGGATGATGACCACCATGCTTTTGCCGAGCTGGTGCGGAATCATCAGTCGACCGTGCGCGGGTTGTTGCGGAACCTTACGCGCGGCGATGCTGCCACAGCGGACGATCTCGCGCAGGAGACATTCCTTCGCGCTTACAAAAACATCCGCAGTTTTCGAGGCGAGGCGAAATTTTCCACCTGGCTTTATCGCATTGCCTATAACTGCTTTCGCGAAGACGCCCGCAAGCGCAAAGAGCTCGTGGGCATCGATGAAACCCAACTCGAGGCAGAACCCGATCCGCAGACGGTAGATCCCGCTTTGAAACAAGACCTCATGCACGCACTCCAGCTTCTCCCTCTGCATGAGCGCTCTGCGGTCGTTCTTTGCTGCCAGAACGGTTTATCGCACGACGAGGCATCCCGCGTGCTCGATATTCCGCTCGGGACCGTGAAAACGAATGTCTTGCGCGGACGCGAGAAATTGAAGAAAATACTCTCGGCGTGGGGGCCGAATTGAAAATGGACGAAAATCTACAGGAAGATTGGCTGGATGCGCGATTGCGCGACGAAGCGCCTTACATCGATGATGGCGGCTTCACCGCTAAAGTCGTGCAACTTCTTCCCGGGTCACAACGTCCCCGACGATCGTTTCGCGCGATAATTATTCTCTGTCTCACGCTGCTCGGGAGTCTCACGACTTATGTTGTTTCGGGCGGTGGAAAATTCATCGGCACCGGCATCGATAGGGTCGCTGCATTGCCAGTGTTGTGGATTCTGGTTCTCGCGGTGGCATGCAGCGTGGTTCTTACCTCACTTGCTACTGCCGCGGCGTTCTCTAAGACACGCGAAGAAACGCTCGGCTAACACTCTGATTCGGCGGGATCGGCGACAAGTCTTAGATCTAAGACTTGCATAACACATTCGCGAAGCCAGATTCAAGAATGCTGAGAAACATTCCGAGTGCGATTCTGCGAAAGTTAGTCGTGCTTTCTGAGCGCAAAGAGGCGCTCGTGGCGCGCGTGCAGGAAATCGAACAGCAGATGCTGCGACTCCAACGCAGCGTGGAATCTGACGAAGAGACGCGATAAGAAGCCCACTCAAATGACGATCACGAGACCCCGCGTGAGAAGAGTTCGCCGCCAACAAACAGGCCGCGGTGAATTGAAGCAAAAGATTGTTTCCGCGTTGCGCGCTGCTGGCAAGAAGGGAATAACGATCGGCGATCTTTCGAAGAAATTGCGCGTGAAACGAGCGAATCTTTACGTTTGGTTTAACGGCACGGGGCGCAACGTTCGTGCGATAAAGAAAATCGGGCCGGCAAAATATCGGCTCGGCAAATAGAGAAATCCTCAAGGAGCGGCGCTCTCCAGAGCGCCGACCATTTTATTTCGGCGGCTTGGAAACCGCCGCTCCTTGGTGGCGTTGCGCTTGTTCGACGTCCTGCGCGATTTGGGAGCGTAATTTCTCCAAGCTATCGAACTTTTTTTCCGGGCGAAGATAGTGAACGAAACGAACTTCGAGATCTTCTCCGTAAATTTCCCGATTCAAGTCAAACAGATGCAGCTCGAGCAGTCGTTCCGGTTTCGCATCGGAAACCGTTGGCCGATAACCAAGATTGGCGACACCGCGATAGGTCGCGCCATTTAGTTGCGCTTCAGCGACGTAAACACCGTTGGGCGGGAATTGCTCGGAATGTGCGCTCAGGTTTGCGGTCGGAAAACCAAGTTGGCGGCCAAGATGCGCGCCGGCTTTTACGGTCCCCAGAATCGTGTAATCGCGCCCAAGCATCGCAGCCGCCTTGGCAAAATCACCGTGCTCGACTGCGCGCCGGATTTCGGTGCTGCTCACGACGGTGTCCATCCACGGTGACGGGCTGGATCCCGACCACGTTGAAATCGTTTTGCGCGCCCAGTTTTTTCAGCAAAGCAAGATTACCCGCGCGGCCTTTACCAAACGACCATTCATGTCCGACACAGATTTCACGTAGCGGATTGCGCGTGCCTAACGAGTCGGTGAACGAATTCCTCCGGAGGCGTGGCGGCGAATTCTTTGTCGAAAGTTAAAACGAGCAAATGCGCCACGCCGAGATTGCGAATGAGCGCGATCTTATGTTGGGTCGCCGTCAACAGACGTGGCGCTTTCTCCGGTCGCAGGACCTTTGCCGGGTGTGGATCGAATGTGACTACTACCGGCGTGCCTGCGGCTTCTGCTGCGTGCTCTGCCGACGTGCGGATGACGGCCTGATGGCCGAGGTGAACGCCATCAAAAACTCCGATGGCAAGGAAAATCGGCCCGGGCAACTTCGCGAGCTCGGGAATCGACTGAAGAACGTCCATCGTCGGATTGTTCGTTAGGCGCCTCGCATGCGCGAGACTTCGGGCAAACTTAGGATGCGATCGAGAATCGCCAACGGTTCGGCATTCTTAATTTCATCGACCGTAATCGCACCGGTAACATTAAATCGCCCGGACTTCGTTCGCCTTAGCGATTGCAAATGTGCGCCGCACCCGAGCGCTTCGCCGATATCGTGCGCGTAAGTGCGCACATAAAATCCCTTGCTGCAGACAACGGTAAAATCAATTTCGGGCAACGCGATACGATCGATGTTGTAACGATAAACGTGAACGAGTCGCGGCTCGCGTTCCACCACTTTTCCCTGGCGCGCGAGCTTGTACAAAGGCACGCCGCCCTGTTTGATCGCCGAAACCATCGGCGGCATTTGATAGAAATCGCCGCAGAATTTTTCAAATGCGCCGCGGACATCAGCCTCGGCAAGCTGGGGGACCGGCCGTTCTTCTATCACTTCGCCCGCGCGGTCTTGCGTTGATGTTGTTATCCCAAGTTTCATGGTGCCGACATACTCCTTGTCTTCACTCATCAGGAGATCCTGAATTTTCGTCCCGCGTCCGAGTGTGAGCAAAAGCAATCCCGTCGCGATGGGATCAAGTGTGCCGCAATGGCCGACTTTCTTAATTTGCAGTCGCCGCCTAACGAGCGCGACGACGTCATGCGAAGTCATGCCCGCCGCTTTGTCGACAAGCAGAACGCCGTCAGGAGTCGCGGTTAACGACATTTGAAATCTCCTTCAACACTCGCTCTTGCACTTCCGCGAGCGTCCCACGGACCCGCGCGCCCGCTGCGAGTTTATGTCCACCGCCGCCGAACTTTTGGCAAATCGCGCAAACATCGGCGTCGTCGCTCTTCGAGCGCATGCTCACGCGCACTTTGCCGTCCGCAAGTTCCTCGAAGAAAACCGCGACAATGACACCTTCAATCGCGCGAATGTGATCGATCAAACCCTCGTTGTCTTCCGGCTGCGCCCCGATCTTGGCGGCTGTCTTTAAATCCAAACTGAAGCTCGCGATTTTGCCGCCAGCGTCGAAACGCATGACATCGAGAAGCGCGCGCAGTAACTCGATGCGTCGCCGCGGATAATTTTCGTAAGTCTGCTGACTCAACTGCCCGACATTCACGCCGGCGCGAATCAGTTCCGCAGCGATTTCGAAAGTGCGCGCCGTCGTGTTCGGATATTGAAACGATCCCGTGTCGGTTGAAATCGCGACGAAAAGATTTTCGGCAATTGCGCGATCCATCGGCAGCCGTTCGCTCTTCATCAGCTCAAAAAGAATCTGACCGGTGGCGGGCGAGTGCTCATCGATGTAAACCAAGTCGCCGTATTTCGGATTGCTCGGATGATGATCGATGTTGATCCAAAGCTTAGCGTTGCGCACGGCTTCTCCCGCTGTGCCGAGGCGATTTTGCGTAGCGGTATCTAGCGCGATCGCGACATCGAAATCTTCGGGTTCTGCAGGAGGCTTCACCAAAATATCAGCGTGTGGAACGAAGCTATATTTTTCGAGCATGCCATCCTCGTTCCACGTCTTGACGTTTTTTCCCATCGCTTGCAGCGATAAAGCGAGCGCGATCTGGCTGCCCAACGCGTCGCCGTCAGGCCGGACATGACTCAGGACCGCGAAGCGCTGATGATCGCGCAAGGCACGCCCGATCTCTTGAAATGCGCCACTTCTACGCTGCGTCATTTGTCTTTGCGATCCGGCGGGTCGATTTCCTGCAAGATCTCGATCACGCGCGCGCCGCGTTCGACGGAATCGTCCAGATGAAAAATGAGATGCGGCGTGTATTTCAAGATAACGTGGCGCGAAAGATCGGCCTGCAACGTTGCGCGATTTTCTTCCAGTTGTTTCATCGCGGTCGCTCGTCCCTCACCGAGAACGCTCACGTAAACATGCGCCGATTTCAGATCCGGTGTCACGTCCACTTGATTAATGGTGACGAGTGCATTCTCGAACGTGATATCGCGCGCGATCAACGTGCTGAGTTCTCGTTTCATCAATTCGTTAACGCGAAGTAGTCGGTGTTTCATCGGAGCAGTGGAGTATTGGGGATTTGGAGTAATGGCTCAGCACTCCACTAATCCATGACTCCACTCTTAGAGTTTCTGCGCGACCTGTTCGAGTTGATAGCACTCGATGATGTCGCCCACTTGATATTCGTTGAAATCGCCGAGCTTGATACCGCATTCCAGACCTGATCGAACTTCCTTCACGTCGTCCTGGAAACGCCGGAGCGTCGATAATCCGCCATCGTAAACCGGCTGGCGCCGGCGCAAGACTCTCGCGCGCGCTGTTCGGGCAACGCGGCCATCGGTGACCAAACAACCGGCCACGATTCCGCGACTCAATTGGAAAACTTGTTTCACTTCCGCGTGACCGATGACGCTTTCGCGATGTTCCGGATCGAGCAGGCCGGCCATCGCTTCTTTGATCTGATCGATCAATTCGTAAATGATGCTGTAAAGTTTTACCTGCACGCCTTCGCGCTTCGCTGCGGTAACGGCGTTGCTCTCAACTTTTACGTTGAAGCCGACAACGACCGCATTCGATGCGCTCGCCAGCAACATGTCGGATTCGGAAATCGGACCGACGCCGGAATGAATGATTTCGAGATCGATTTTCTTGCTCTCGATTTGATTAAGCGCGCCGACCAGTGCTTCGAGCGAACCTTGCGCGTCGCATTTCAAAACAATGCGCAGAATTTTCTTGCCGTCCGCGGCTTCGAGCAGGCTTTCAAGGGTCGCTCGCTGCGGCGTCGTTAATTTTTCCGCGCGTTTCGCAGCCAAACGTTCTTCGCTCAAAGTTTTCGCCGAGCGCTCCGATTCCATGACAAGAAACTCGTCACCGGCATTCGGCAATCCGGTAAATCCGAGCACTTTCACAGGCGTCGAAGGCCCGGCTTCCTTGATCGGTTCGCCGCGATCGTTCATGAGCGACTTCACTTTGCCGCCGTAATCGCCGCTGATGAATGCATCGCCAACTTTCAGGGTTCCCATCTGCACGATGACCGTGGCAGTCGGTCCGCGACCTGGTTCGACTTGCGCTTCGATCACCGTTCCGCGCGGAGTCGCCGTCGGGGAGGATTTCAATTCCATCACTTCAGCCTGCAACGACATCATCTCGAGCAATTGATCGATGCCGGTTCCTTTCGTCGCGGAAACGGGCACGACAATTGTCTCACCGCCCCAATCTTCCGGCGCCAGTCCGCGCTCCTGGAGTTGTTGCTTTACGCGATCGATATTCGCTCCGGGCAAATCGATTTTGTTAATCGCGACCAAAATTTTCACATGCGGCGCGGCTTTGGCGTGATTGATGGCTTCGATCGTTTGCGGCATCAAGCCATCATCGGCGGCGACAACGAGCACGACGATGTCGGTTACGTTTGCACCGCGCGCGCGCATTGCCGTGAATGCTGCGTGACCCGGCGTATCGAGAAACGTGATCTTTGTTCCCTTGTAATCGACTGAGTAAGCGCCGATGTGCTGCGTAATCCCGCCCGCTTCACCGGCCGCGACACGTGTCTTGCGAATCGCATCCATCAACGACGTTTTGCCGTGATCGACGTGGCCCATGAACGTAATGATCGGGCCGCGTGTTTTGAGCTCTTCTTCTTTCTCAATGACCGGCGGCGGCGGCGCGACGACAACCTGTTCGACTTTATGAACACCGGCGCCTTTCTCGCGCCGCTCCATCTCGAAAACAAAACCGTGAGCGTCGCAAATCTTGGTCGCGATGTCGGGCTCGATCGTTTGTTCGGCGTTTGCAAAAATATTAAACGTCGTCATCAGCTCTTTGATCAGCTGGTGATTTTTCAATCCGAGATGACTCGCGAGTTCCTTCACGATGATCGGCGGCTTGATGTGAATGATTTTCTTGCCGTCGACCTCTGTCTCTTCTGCCGACTCTGCGCCATCCGTCGTCTGCTCAACAGGCGGTGGAGCTTGAACAACCGGTTCCGTCTTTTTCGGCGGCGCTTCCGGCGCCGGACCGGGAATCACTTCCTGCGTTGCGCGAATGCGCGAGATCGGCGGCAACACCGAACGCTTGGTGCTTTCGTCGCCTTCCACACGTTTCGCTCGCGGCTTTGCCGCATCAATCAGCGAGACCGTTTCGGCACGTGCTTTCGGCGCCGGTTTGGGAGGAGGCGGTTCTACGGGTGCCGGTTTCGCTCCCGCAATTTTGGGCAGCGTTTTTACTTCCGGTGTTGCAGCGCGTGGACTCTTTGGCGCTGCCGCAGTTGGCTTGGCCGGCGCCTTGGTCTGTTTGCGTTTAGGCGCGGCTGGCTTGTGGGAAACGGCGGCAGAAGATTTGCGTGCAGGCGCGGATTTGCGCGCCGTAGTCTTGCCCGTCGTTTTTGTTGCCATCGTATTTTTCTAAAAATTTGCTCATGGCTCCGAGCGCCTAACGAGAAGCCATTTTATTCTGCCGCCGCGGTCTCCCTTGGCACTGCGTTGTAAATTTCCTGCGCTTTCGCTTCGTCCACGCCGAGAATATCGACGAAGTCGCTCGCGTCAGCATCGCGCAAACCTTCCAAATTCGTAAAGCCGGATTTCACGAGGGTAAGCGCCTGTTCTTCCGTAATGGGCAGCGCGGTGTTAAGACTTTGCGCAGCCTGCGCGACCTTTTGCTCGACCGCGTTCGTGGCCGACGTGTCCTTGTCGATATTAATTTCCCAACCGGTCAGACGCGAAGTGAGTCGCGCGTTTTGTCCCTTCTTCCCGATGGCGAGCGAAAGCTGATCTTCATCTACTGAAATTTTGACGCTCTTTTTTTCCGGATCGAAAACGAGGTTCTTTACCTTCGCCGGCTTGAGCGCTTCGAGCACATATTCCTTCGGATCGGAACTCCAGCGGATGATGTCGACCTTTTCGTTGTTCAATTCGCGCACAATGTTTTTCACGCGCGAACCGCGCATGCCGACGCATGCGCCGACTGGATCGACTTTGTCGTTCGCACTCGTGACGGCGATCTTTGTCCGATAGCCGGCTTCGCGTGCGATTCCGCGAATCTCAACCGTGCCGTCATTGATCTCGCTTACTTCCAGTTCAAAAAGGCGTCGCACAAAGTTTGGATGGCTGCGCGAGACAATGATTTCCGGCCCGCGAATTCCATTCTCGACCGCGACGACATAAGCACGCAGCCGATCGCCAACATTGTAATCCTCGACGACGACGCGCTCGCGTTGCGGCATGATCGCTTCAAATTTTCCGAGATCGAGAATCACATCCGAGCGATCGAAGCGGCGCACGGTGCCGCTGACAATCTCGCCCGCGCGATCCTTGAATTCTTCGTAGATCATTTCCTTCTCGACCTGACGAATGCGTTGCATCATCGCCTGCTTTGCAGTTTGCGCAGCGATGCGTCCGAAATTCTTCGGCGTCACTTCCACTTCCACTTCGTCGCCAACTTTCGCTTCGGCTTTGATCTTCCGCGCCTTGGAAAGATCGATCTCGTCCTGCGGATTACCGACATTGTCGACGACCATGAGATTGGCGAGCGCGCGGATCTCACCGGTCTTCGGATTGATATCGATGTGCAGATCGCGCGATGCGCTGACGCTTTTTTTCGAAGCCGAGAGCAGGGCATTCGAAACCGCCTCGAGCAGGATTTCGCGTTTGATCCCGCGCTCCCGCTCCAGGTAATCCAGCATCGCAATAAACTCAGCGTTCATAAAACATTTAGCCCGCAGACAAAAAAGAGTGGGACACCAGCTCCCACTCCAATCCTGCGCGGACTAGGCCTGCAACTTAATTTACCGGGGTAATTCGTCAAGGCGCGGTTTGGCTATGGCCGCGTTCGACGACCGCGGCTACAATGCGCCGAATGGCGCGCTGGTTATTAATCATTCTCGCGTTGTGGGCCGCGATTTATCTTCCCGCGCTCGGTTCACTAGAAATTAAAGGCGAGGAAGGGCGCCGCATTCTCCCTGCGGTATCGATGCTTGAAACCGGCAACTACCTCGTGCCGCAGATCGGCAGCGAACCGTATCTGCGCAAACCGCCGCTCATAAACTGGGTCGTCGCGGCTTCATTCAAGATTTTTGGTTCGCGCAACGAATGGACAGCAAGACTTCCTTCCGCTCTTTGCGTTCTCGCGGTTGCCATCGCATTCATCGCCGTTGCGCGAGCGAGCCTTGGCGAAAATGGCTCGCTCATCGCAGCTATCATTTGGCTGACGAATTTCGGCATTATCGAAAAAGGCCGGCTGATCGAAATCGAGGCGCTTTATGTTTCACTTTTCGCTCTTGGGTTCATTTGCTGGTTGAGTTGGTGGGAGCAACGCCGTTCTCAATGGCTGACGTGGACAGTCCCTTTCATATTTCTCGGCCTCGGTCTGCTCGCCAAAGGGCCACTGCATCTCATTTATTTCTACGCGATTGTTATCGCCATCCTGTGGCGCGCGAAAAAACTGCGCGAACTTTTCGCACCTGCGCACTTTCTCGGAATCGCCATCATGCTGGGAATCTTTGCGGCATGGGCCATTCCCTATCTGCAAATGACGGCGGGGGAAAACGTCGCGCATGTTTGGTCGCGCCAATTCTCGGGGCGGCTCGTGGGCGAGAATTTTAATTTTCGCGGCTGGATCCAAAATATTCCGCGTGGCCTGGGATATTTTCTGCCGTGGGTTTTGCTGTTGCCATTTGTCGCGCGCCGAATTTGCGAACGAAAACGATCGACGAATCGCGCGTGGGCTTGGGTTGGTCGATCACGATTTCATTTGTCGTCGTTTGCTTGATTCCAGGAGCACTTGCGCGTTACACAATGCCGCTCATCGCGCCGATGTGCTGGTTGATGGCGAGTTTGCTCTGCGCGGAGCGAGTGGATTTTCCATCCGGATTGCGTTTTAGCCATCCCGCTTTCGTTAGGCCGCAACTGCGCCTGCCACTAATCGTTGGGATCGTGGCCGCGCTGGCCCTTTGCACTTATGCCATCGCCTTGGTGCCGCGATTGCAGAAAAGGCAAAAGATTAAAAATATCGCGGCGCAAATCGATTCGGTTGTCCCGCCTTCCGAATGGATCTACGCCGTGAATCCCGATTACCAGCCGTTTCTTTTTTATGTGCAACGGCCATTGCGTTACGTCGACACCGTCGGTGAGGTGCCGCCGGATGCGCGCTATTTTCTTGTGCGGCCGGCGAATGAAGCGGCGGCAGGCAACGCGACCCAGTTTTCGCCACGCCATCCGCAACCCATTTTGCGTATTAACGATTACCGGGATTGGCGAACGATCCTGTTTGCGGTCCCGAGTTACTAGAAGTCATCAAGGAGCGGCGGTTTTCAACCGCCGATTTTTTGGTCGGCGATTCGGAGATCGCCGCTCCTTGTTCGCCTCCCGCGCATTTGACACTGCCCCGGTTCAAAATTAGTTAGCATGCTAACGAATTTTCGTGATGACATCGCTCGATCCCGAGCAAATCGGTTTGCTCCTTAACGATACCTGGCGCCTTTGGCGCGCGAAGCTTGACGGCCGGCTCAAGCCGCTCGGCCTCAGTCAGGGCAAATGGCGGACCCTTGTCCATCTTGCGAAAGGCGGCGATCAACTTTCCCAAAGCGAATTGGCCGCGCGGATGATGATTGAAGAACCGACTCTTGTTGGGTTGCTTCGCAGATTAGAGGATGATGGCTGGATTAAGCGACAGGGCGCGTCACACGATCGGCGGTGCAAAACCGTGCGCCTCGCGCGTAAATCGAGTCCAGTGCTCGCTCAGATTTTTGATACGGCGCAACAATTGCGGCATGAGCTTATCGCAGCGGTCCCGGAACGAGATTTGCAAACGTGCATGCGGGTCCTGACACGAATTCGTGAGAAAGCCGAAGCGACAGATGTTTCAATGAAGAACGGACGAGCCAGTGCGAGGAGAAGAAAAAGATGAGCGTGGCGGAACTCAAAATGGCAACGCGCGAGGCGGTGGGGAACCTCGAACAACGCTTCGGGCGCAAGAGCACGCAAATCGCGGGCATCGCGATCGGCGTCATTCTACTTTTTCTGGTCATCCGCGCGTGCACGTCGAACGAGAAGAAATCGCCGCCACCGCCGCCGCGTCCGGTCGACACCGCAAAAGTTATCCAGAAAGATGTGCCGCTCTATCTCGATGAAATCGGGACCTGCGCGGCGAACGAAAGCGTGCAGGTGCAAGCGCAGGTCAGCGGCCAGATCGTCTCGCGCGATTTCAAGGACGGGGCCTATGTGAAGAAAGGCGACCTCCTTTTCACGATCGACAAGCGTCCGTACCAGGCCGCTCTGGACTCGGCGAAAGCCGACAACATCCTGGCCGATGCGAATTTGAAACGACAGTTGGAATTACAGGCCAAGAACGTCACTGCGACGCAGGACCTCGATACGGCAAGGGCGAACGCTCTGCGGACGCAGGCGGCCGTGGACGCAGCGAGAGTGAATCTCGATTATTGCTCCATTCGATCGCCGATCGACGGCCGCGCCGGCTTGCGCCAGGTCGACGCCGGCAACACGGTGAACGCAGGCAGCAACGGCGCCGTCCTGGTGCAGATCGATAATTTCGATCCGATCTATACCGACTTTACCATCGCGGAGCCCGATATCCCACTCGTTAGGCAATATCTTAACGGTCCGAATTTAAAAGTGCTGACGGACGCCGAGGGCGATAAATTTCCTCCGCGCGACGGTCATCTCTATTTTATCGCCAATACGGTGCAGGAGGGGACCGGTACGGTGCAAGCGCGCGCGGTCACGCCGAATCCGGATCACGCGCTGTGGCCGGCCCAGTTCGTGCACGTGCGAGTGATCCTCGACATCATTAAGAATGCGAAGCTTGTCCCGAACAGCGCCGTGCAGATCGGACAAAACGGACCGTACGTCTTCGTTGTAAAAAAAGATTCAACGCTAGATCTGCGCCAGGTGAAGCCGGGGCAAAAGCAGGATGGCGATCTCACTGTAATCAAGGATGGCGTGCAGCCGGGCGAAATGGTTGTGACGAGCGGACAATTGCAGCTCGCGCCTGGAACAAAAGTCGTCGTGAAGAAAGAGAAACAAACTTCGCCAAAAAAATCCAGCGTGGACGAGACCGACGCGGTGCCCTAACGAATGGAGACTCCCGAAGACAGAAACGACGGCGATCAGCCGAACGGCTCTGCCGAAGAAATGCCAGCTCCCCGCATCAAGGAGCAAAAAGAAAAGAGCAGTACCGCGCAAAAGCTGGTGCAGTTTTCTTCCGGCCTGTCGCGACCGTTCATTCAGCGACCGGTTATGACGATGCTGTTGACGGCGTCCATCGTCGTCTTTGGCATTCTCACCTACAACCAACTCGCCGTGAACGATCTGCCTGCGGTCGATTACCCGGTGATTCGTGTGGAAGCGAATTATCCGGGCGCGAACCCGGTGACAATGGCGAACACAATCGCGACGCCGCTGGAAAAGCAATTCACGCAGATTCCCGGCCTGGAACTGACGACGAGCACCAGTTCGCAGGGCAACACCATCATCACTCTCCAGTTCGATCTTTCCAAAGGCATCGATGCCGCCGCGACCGATGTGCAATCGGCCATTCAACGTGCCACCGGACAATTGCCTAACGACCTGCCAAGCCCGCCCACGTTTACCAAGACCAATCCGAACGATCAGCCGGTCATGTATGTCGCCCTAACGAGTGATACGTTGAGCGACGGCGAACTTTATCGCTACGGCACGACGGAGGTGTCGCAACGGATCAATGTTTTGCCCGGCGTTTCCGAGGTCAACATCTACGGAGTCAAAGGCGCGATTCGCATCAAGGTCGATCCGGGAAAGCTGGCGACGCGTAACATGACGTTCGCCGATCTGGCTGCAGCTATTCGCGCTGCGACCTCGTACTCGGGCGCCGGTCAATTCGACGGCGCGAATAATTCAATCATTCTCCGCCCGAACGGCCAGGTCGAAACCGCCGAAGGTTATCGCAATATCATCATCAAGCGCGGCACTGATGGCTCGCCGGTTTATGTTCGCGATGTTGCGCGCGTCGTCGATGGCGTGGAGAACGAGCGGCTTTCGCGTCATTTCTTCGTTCGGAATTTTCGTCCGCCCGCTTCGGTGATTGTATTTGCCGTGTCTCGCCAGGCCGGCGCGAACGCCGTTCAAGTAGCGCGAACCGTGCGCGCTTTGTTGCCTGAGTTGCAACGTGAATTGCCCGGCTCGATTCGGTTGATTCCGGTCTTCGATCGCTCGCAATCGATCGTCAATTCGCTGCACGACGTGCAGCTCACGCTCGGCATCGCGTTCATACTCGTCATCTTCGTCATCTTCGTTTTTCTCGGCCGCGCCAGCGACACGCTCATTCCGATGGTGGCGTTGCCTATGTCGTTCCTCATCACGTTCGTCGCCATGTGGTCGTTAGGCTATTCGATCAATAATCTGACGCTCATGGCGCTGACGCTGGCCATCGGTTTCCTGGTCGACGACGCCATTGTCTTC
>CAVWVT010000020.1:0-163123 GCA_963758535.1 uncultured Verrucomicrobiae bacterium
GAGTCTCACATCGAATTTTCAACCGAGCCTGAAATGGCCGGCGGTGTGTGGAAGGAAAGCAGTCGCAAACTATTGAGAATAACGGCAACGGTGCTGCCTTCGTGCCCAATCACTCCGACCGTCAGATTGATTTTCTCGGCGAGGGCCGAAATAACCAGCAAGAGAACCACGCCTAACGAGACAACAATGTTCTGGCGGATGATGGAACGCGCGCGCCGGCTCAGAATGAAGGCGTGCTCAACGTTCTCGATTTTGTCGTGCATCAGAATCACATCCGCCTGCTCGAGCGCGGCATCCGATCCACGCGCGCCCATGCCGATGGCGACGTCCGCAGCGGTGAGGCTGGGAGCGTCGTTAATGCCGTCGCCAACCATCGCGACCTTTTTCCCTTCCTGTCGCCAGCGATGCATGTATTGCAACTTGGCTTCGGGAGAGATTTCCGCATGAACGTCGTCGATGCCGACCTCGGCCGCGACGGCTTGAGCAGCGGCGTCGCGATCGCCGGTGAGAAGTGCCACAGCCATCCCATTTCTTTTTAAGAAACTGATCACGCCGCTCGATGCAGGACGAATTTCATCGGCCAAATGAATCAAGGCAATTGGTCGCGACGTAGCGATCCAAACTTCCGCGGTGGTGGCCATCGGTACTTGGGGTAACGCCACGCCGTGCTCCGCGAGAAGTCTGCGACTTCCGACCAGCACGTTATCGTTTCCGACGGACGCCTGCATTCCGAGTCCTGGAACGTTGCGGAAATCTGTTGCGTCGAATGGCGATAAAGCGCGCCGCTCGGCTTCGTTCATAATCGCGTTCGCGAGCGGGTGAGTCGAAAATCGCGCGACAGCAGCCGCAATTTGCAAGACAGCGTCTTCTGATTGTGCATCGAAGACGTCGATCCTCGTGACGATCAACGCGCCCTTTGTCAGTGTGCCAGTTTTGTCGAAAGCGAATTGATTAACACCGGCCAGATTTTCGATCGCGACGCCGCCGCGAAAAAGAATCCCGTTTCGTGCGCCGGCGGCGATCGCGACGAGAATTGCCGAGGGAATGGAAAGCACGAGCGCGCATGGTGAGGCCACCACCAGCAAGGTCATGGTGCGATAAAGCGCAACGTCGATCGGTTTGTGAAGCGACAGCAACACGGCGAAAAGCAGAGCGCTCGCGGCCAGCGCCGCCCATGTGTAATAGCGACTGAAAGAATCAGTGAATCTTTGCGCCGGCGCTTTTTGCTTCTGCGCTGTTTCAATGAGCGAGAGGATCCGATGGAGCGCGCTCTCTTCCGCAGCGAGGGATGCGCGAATCACGGCCTGGCCGTCCAGGTTAAGCGTGCCGCCGCTCACGGAATCGCCAATGCGTTTTGCGACTGGCAACGATTCACCCGTTAACGCGGATTCGTCGGCGGACGTTTCCCCTTCGATGATCGTACCGTCGACAGGAAACAATTCGCCTGCCTTGACGAGCAGTTCGTCATCTGGGCCGACTTCTTCGATCGGTACTTCAATCCATGCGCCGTTTTCTCTGCGTAGCGCGTGTTTCGGCGCGGTCTTCAGCAGTGATTCAATAGCCTTGTTCGTGCGATGATTGGCGAATTGTTCGAGTGCGTTGCTAAGGGAGAAAAGAAAAAGCAAGGTTGCGCCTTCCGTCCATGCCCTAACGAGTCCCGCACCCAGCGCGACGAAGACCATGAGAAACTGAACATCAATCCTGCGATGTTTTAGCCCGATCCAGACGTCCTGAGTCGCAAACCATCCGCCGGCGATGTAGGCAATCGTAAAGAGGGCCATGACCAGGCCGCCATGGAGTTGTGCTCGTTCGAGAACGAATCCTGCCAGTGCGCACAATCCACATACGCCGGCGAGCGCGAGCATGATTCGATAATCTCGCGGCGTTGCCGGAGGAACGGGACGATTGCGCCATTTCGGCAAAGCGATTCGTTTCCAAAATACGGTTGGTTCCTCGCGTGGATGCGCGCGGTGAAATTCAGCGATGTGCTCGTTGATCGTGTGCCGATGAAAGAGCGGCGATTCCTCGAGGGACGCCATCGAGATTTGCCAGTCCCCCGCAAACTCGCGGCGCACGGCTGCCTCCGCAGTTCGCAGATTCTTTTCCGGCGGTTCTCCGTAAAAACCGATATCGACTCTGCGCTCTAATTCATCAACGCGGAGTCGCTTGATATCGCGTTCCCGCGCGAGAACCCGCGCGACTCGTGCTTCAACGTCGTTCACGCTTAAGATTCTCCTTTCTGCCGGAAGGTTAAGATTCCAATCCTCTCGCTGCGCGGCTTGGTTTGCCTTTCGCTGGGCGAAAATTGCGGTGAGCGGTTTTGCTCGCAGAGAAAAACGTCCAGCGACTATGTGACTCCTTGCGTTTCGCTCCAGCGCGCAGCATATGCGACTAATTCGGCTGCGCTGGTGACATGCAGTTTTTCCCGAATGCGCGATCGATGCACTTCGATCGTCTTCGGACTGAGATGCAGCTCGTCGGCAATTTGTTTCATCGTTTTGCCCTGACCGATGAGTTGAAATACTTCCAGCTCGCGATCGCTCAATCCTTCCAACGGCGAATCCATCGTTTTCCTGCCGGAAAATTTTTCGAGCAATCGCCCGGTGATTTTTTCGCTGACGGCAATGTCACCACCGAGGACACGGCGCATGGCTTCGATCAATTTGTCGCCGCCTTCCTGCTTGCGAATGTAACCGCGGCCGCCGGCGCGCAGGACGCGATCGGCATACAGCGATTCGTCGTGCATCGACATGACGAGAATGCGCAGTTCGGGATGCATGGCGCGCGCGTCCTTGATAAACTCGATGCCGTTTTTCCCGGGCAAAGTGATGTCCACGAGAACGAGATCGGGTTTCAATTTATCCAGTAATTCCAAGCCTTCGTTCGCGGTCGAGGCTGTGCCGCAGACACAAAGATCTTCGGCATGTTCGATGATCTCAGCGACGCCTTCGCGCACCATGACGTGATCGTCGATGATCAAGACGCGATTCTTGCGCGGCGCCTTCGCGGATGTGCGCGGCTTTTTTTTCATTCGTTAGGCAAAAAAGTGCAGACGATTTGTGTGCCGCGCCCCGGCTTCGATTTCACCCGCAGATTCGCGCCGATCATTCCGGCACGATAGGCGATTGTTCGTAGACCCATACCCTGAGATTGCGGTCCATTGGCGGGAAAGCCGACTCCGTTGTCCTCGATTTTCAATGCCGCATTATCGCCCACTCTTATTAGAGAAACACGCAACTGCGATGGGCGCCCGTGTTTGAGCGCATTGTTCATGGCCTCTTGCGTAATGCGGTAGAGATGCGTCGCGGTCATCGCGTCGTTCACCGCGATCTTGCCTTTCGTTTCGAAGCGTGCAATCGATACCGAACAATTTCTGCACTCCATCGGTTAGCTCGTGCAACGCCGAGGCCAGTCCGTTTGATTCGAGCGCCACGGGAGAAAGCCCGCGCGCGAGCATGCGGGTGCGGTCGATTGCTTCGCTCACACTCGTGCCAATCTTTTCCACGCGATCCACAATCCCGTCCGCCGTAGTTTTACTAAGCGAACTTCTCAGCGCGTCGCAGGAGAATCGAATCCCGGCCAGGCGCTGGCAGAGATCGTCATGCAAATCGCTACCGATGCGGCGTTGCTCGTGATCGCTGATTTCGAGAATTTCCTCCTCCAGCCGTTTGCGTTCGGTGATGTCGCGGACAAGCCCGGTAAAAATTCGGCGTTTGCCCACATTCGTGGCGCTGACGGCGAGATCCATGGGAAATTCCGTGCCGTCCTTGCGGCGACCTCTGACTTCGCGTCCGATCCCGATGATGCGCCGCTCTCCTGTTCTGCGATAACGCTCGAGATAGCCGTCGTGCTCCGAATGATACGGTTCCGGCATTAACATCGAAACATTGTGGCCGATGACTTCATCGGCTGAGTATCCGAAAATGCGTTCGGCCGCGGGATTCATCGTTTCGACGATTCCTTTTTCATCAATGGTGATGATTCCATCGACGGCGGTGTCGACGATGCCGCGCAAGCGCGCCGCCGTATCGCGCAACTCATGCTCGAATCTGCAGTCGCGAAATCGCGGTCGCGAGAACGTTCGCCGATTGATTCCAGAAAATTAACGTCATCGGCAGCTAAAGGCGCGCGGCGATTTGCTATCGACTCCGAGAACACCGAATGCTCCCGGCTGACCGGGGATAACGACCGCCATGGTGCTGACAACGCCGTGTTCGCGCATGAAAGGCGGCAAACGTAGTCGCTTGTCGTTGCGCACATCACCGATGATGATTGGCTGGTTGAGGAGGAGCGCGCGTCCCTTCGGGGTTTCCTCGCTCACTTCGATTCGTGTCGCTCCGACGTGTCTCGGAACGCCAGCCGGCTCCGGAGCGAAGCAGCATCGATTTCCCATCCGCGCCGCATTCGAAGACAGAACTGAAATCCGCGCCGGTATGTTCTCGCGGAGAATGTGCGCGGCGTCATCGCAGACCGTCTGGATGATCCGAGGCTTCGAGCGCATCGAGACTGAACCGGGCGGTGATCGCTTGTTCGCGCAGGCGTCGCTCCATGTCGGTCACATCCCGATTACTCTCGAGGACAAGGAACGTTTCGTCTGCGGTGGGAAGAAGTTGATGGCGTGAAGTAACAATCACCTCGCGCCCATCCCGCGCGACGTGTTTCAAATGCCCACCCCACGATCCACGTTCGCGAAGCTGGCTTTGAATTTCCGGCCACGGAACCGGATGCGTCGTCTTCAGCAAATCATGCGAGACACGGCCGCGCGCCTCCTTTTCAGTGTAACCGTAGAGGTCGCTCGCGCCCTTGTTCCAATATTCGATTCCACCGGGCTCGCGCCAAAGAAAAATCGCGTCCTGCGAGATGTCGAATATTTGGGACTGTTGCAGCAGCTTCTCCAAATCAGACTTTCCCGGGCGCTTTTGAAGCCGGGGAGGCTTCGCGCGACCGGCCGCGCGCTTTTTAGGCTGACCTGGCCGCGAGAATTTCATTGTTTCGTGTGCCGACGATCAAAGATCGCACTTTAACACTTGCGAACAACTGAGCCAGCGGGGTCTGGAGTCACGGCAATTTGCGAGGATGCCTGTGTTGCCTGCGCAAAAGATGCCGAGCTTGTCGCAAATACTGCACGGACATCCGTTCATGGCGGTGGTCATAATAACGGCGTGAGAAAAGCACAAACCCGCAAGGAGAAGGTGGACCGGGAAAGAAACCTGCAAAAAATCCTGGTGCCAATGGATTTCTCGGCCGCGGCAAAGAAAGCTTTCCGATACGCCCTCGACCTCGCGCAGCGCTATCAATCGAACATTATCCTTCTGCATGTCGTTACGCCATCAGAGTCAGAAGGCGCGAACGGTCTTGTGAACGCCGCAAAAAAAAATCTCGCTGATCTTTGCAAAGGAGATGCTGCTGTATCGAAGCGCTGCAAGTCGATGGTTCGAACCGGCATTCCGTTCTTCGAGATCACGCAAGGCGCAGATGAGAACAAGATCGATCTGATTATTCTCGGCCGGCGCGATTCGACGCCTGCCGGCACATTCGGTAATGGCCGTCACACTTCCGACCGTATTATGCGTTACGCCAAGTGTCCGGTTCTGATCGTGACTGAAGCGGGTCGGGATTTCGTTGCGATGCCAAGCGGTCCGGCCAGTTCGCAGTTCGTTTAAGGAATCCCTCTGGAGAGGCATAAGGGATTTCCCTTAGTAGCTCTAGGTGGCGTCCACCATTGCGATTTATGGATTGGCCTAATTGTCCAGGACCCAGCAAACCCGGATAAATGAGGCATGCAAAACACCACCGCGCTCCAGGATGAATCAGTCGTCAAAAACGATCGCAAGCTAATCGACGCTTTGCGTTCCTCGAAAGTTTATCGTCAGTACGAAAAGGCATTCAGCGAATCGACCGGTCTCCCGCTCGCGCTGCGCCCGATCGAATCCTTCGGGCTGCCGTTCCACGGCAATAAGAATGAGAACCCCTTCTGCGCTTTTCTGGCCGATCACAAAGGGGCCTGCGGGTTTTGTCTGCAAACCCAGGCAGTGCTGGCGAAACAACAGAGCCAGCAGCCATGCAGTGTCCGTTGTCCGTTCGGTCTTACCGAAACACGCGTGCCCGTCCAGCTCGGTGATCGCTTGATCGGATTTCTTCAGATCGGGCAGGTTTTCACCAAGCCGCCGAAAACCTCCGCGTTCAAGAGAGCGGTGCGTCATCTTTTCCCGCGCGGATCGGTTTCAGAGAAAAAGCTTTTTCAGCTTTGGAAGCAGACGCCGTTGATCCCGGCCGAGAGATACAACGCGACCGTGCAGTTGCTGAAGTTTTTCGCCAAACAACTGGCCGGTCTGAGCAATCAGATCGTCATCGCAGAAGAAAATGCCGAGTTGCCAGTGGTTGCACGTGCGCGCGAATACATTGCCACGCACAAAACCGAAGCGCTCTCGCTTGCCGCAGTCGCGCGGGTAGCGGGTGCCAGCGTATTTCATTTCTGCAAAACGTTCCATAAATCGACGGGACTCAATTTCACTGACTACGTCGCGCGGGCGCGCGTGGAAGATGCGCGCAAGAGTTTGCTTAACCCAAACCGGCGGATCAGCGAGATCGCTTATGACGTCGGATTCCAGTCGCTCACGCAATTCAATCGGACGTTCAGAAGAATTTTCGGACAATCGCCGAGCGAGTACCGCGATAATCTTTCAAATCACGTCGCATTGGCCGCTTGATCCAGACCAAACACAAAATCCACATATCGCTTATGACTAATCCGAACAAAGTCGGTCTCGTCTTCGGGGCGCTCATCGGCGGATGGCATCTCCTCTGGTCGCTTCTTGTCCTGCTTGGTTGGGCGCAGCCGCTCATCGATTTTATTTTTTGGGCGCACATGATCAAGTCGATCTACGTGGTCAAGGCGTTCGATCCGATCGCCGCGCTTACTCTCCTCGTCATCACCTTCATCAGCGGATACGTCTTCGGATTCGTCGGCGCGATCCTCTGGAACAAAATCCACCAAACACCATGAAAAAACCCAGCATTCGCAACATTCTTGTACCGGTCGATTTCTCGGAGCTCTCTCTTCGGGCGATCGAAACAGCGCAGCGCCTTGCCCGGTCGTTCGAGGCCACGGTTCATCTCGTTCACGTACATGAATACCATTATCTCTTCGAGTACATGGCGCCGAGCGAATCGGTTTCGATCTCGGCGACGACCTCTCTCGATCAGGCGGCACAACGCGCCGCGGAGAACTTAAGAAAGCTGGCCGGCAACTACGAGCTGCCCCTGGCGCATTGTTATCTTCGGGAAGGTTCGCCCGTCTTCAATGAAATCAACAAGGTTGCCCGTACCATCGAGGCCGATCTGGTCGTCATGCCGACGCACGGATGGACGGGGCTGAAGCATCTTTTTCTCGGCACAACCGCGGAACGCGTGGTGCAGCATGCGCCCTGTCCGGTTTTGGTAACGCGGCAGCGCGAAACAAAATCGAAGCGGACTGCGTCGGAGGGGTTAATGCCTGGCCGCGTCGATACCATTCTTGTTCCGGTCGACTTTTCGCAGACTTCGTTTTCGGCACTCGGATATGCGATCGATTTCGCGGAACGAATGGCGGCGAAGCTAATCGTTTTGCACGCTGTCGACTTGAGCGCCGCGCTCACCACTGATGGCGGCGGCCTTTACAATCTCTCGGCGATCACGGACGCCGAACGCGAGGATGCCGCGATCCAGATGCGAAAATTGGTGCACTTGGCGAAGTTCCGCGGGGTCAAATTCGAAACGGCGATTAAGACCGGCGATGCTGCTTCGGAGATTTGCGCGACCGCTCAGGAATGCGATGTCGATTTGATCATCACGGCCACGCATGGACGCACCGGATTTAAGCATTTGTTAATGGGAAGCGTGGCGGAACGCGTCGTGCGTCACGCGAGTCGATCGGTCCTGGTGGTGCCATCTCATCCGGAGGTGAGAGTGGCGGGATTGGCCCGTGGCTCTGGGCGCGCCGAGCAAGGGAAAGGACAACCCGCGAGCGCCAGCTGGCGCCTAACGAGAAGAAATCACAAGCTAATCGCGAGTCCGTTCCCCGAACGGCGCAAGACGAACAAGTTCCGCGAATCGCATTCGGCATGAAGCGGAAAACGGTCTCCAAAGAACAATGAAGAATTCCGATATCAAAACCATTCTGGTTCCGATTGATTTCTCGAAGTTGTCGACGGTGGCAATCGAGACGGCGAAAAAGCTGGCGCGACGGTTTGAAGCCACGATCCATTTCGTTCATGTGCACGAATTGCCCTACCCGGTTGTTTTTATGGCGCCGGGAACAATTGCTCCGATGTCGCTTCCTGCGTATCGCGAGGACGCAGCGAAGCGACTAGGGCGTGATCTCAAAGCGCTGGCAAAGGAACACGACTTGTCAGGCGAAAACTGCCACGTGCGGCAAGGCGCACCGGCGTTCGACGAAATTTGTCGCCTCGCCGGCGAAATCTCGGCGGACTTGATTGTGACTGCGACGCATGGTTACACCGGCATCACACGCGTTCTTGAAGGCAGCACGGCGGAGCGTCTCGTCCAACATTCGCCCTGTCCGGTGGTGGTGGGACGAAGGCGCGAGAAGAAGTCCGGCGGAATTTCATCCAACGGAAAATCTGGCGACACCATCGATAACATTCTTGTGCCGGTCGATTTTTCGCAGTGTTCGTTTCAGGCGCTCGAATATGCAATTGAGTTTGCCACGCGTGTTGCGGCAAGGCTCACGATTTTCCACGCCGTCCATCTTGGTTGTGCCCCGACTGCGAATGCCTACGCGATGTACGATCTTTCGGCGCCCACAGAATCGGCGCGGAAGGAGGCCGAACGCCGGATGGAACAACTCGTGCAGTTCGCAAAATTCCGCCGAGTGCAATTTGAGACGGTCGTCAAAGTGGGACCGCCGGTTTCGGAAATTTGTGACTTTGCCGACCAACGCGATGTCGATCTGATCGTCACCGCCACTCACGGGCGAACGGGTTTCAAGCATTTGATGATTGGTAGCGCCGCGGAACAAATCGTTCGCCACGCGCGGCGGCCAGTGCTGGTGGTTCCGTCTCACCCGGAAATGAGAGCCGCCAGCTTGACTGAGGGAGCCCAAGAGAAATCGAAAGCTGCTCGCGCATCAATTCTCCGAGTGGCGCGCGAGACTAACAAGTTTCGCGAATTCCATTCCAAACACGAACTCATCGCAAACTAATTGTTCACTATGAACATGACTTTCGAGCAAGGCGAAGCAGTAACGACTTCGCCGGAAACAGAAGCGGGTCGGATTTCAAAACCAGTAGTGAAGGCGGCCGATCACGAACAATCGTTGCAGATCAAAACCATTCTCGTGCCCTTGGATTTTTCGCATGCTTCAATGCAGGCGCTCAAATATTCGATTCCGCTCGCGGAAAAGTTCAAAGCCGCGATCCATCTTGTTCATGTTCAGCCTTCGGATTCGCTGACGGAAATCTCTCGTGCCGGCGGTTTGATGCTCAATTGCGCCGACTCGATCGCATTAATGCAAGATCGACTCGCGGAAATTCAGGAGAAACACGATGTGCGGTTTTGGCCGGACAACTGCCACGTTGTTTCAGGGCGGCCATTCGAGCAAATCTGCGAACTGGCTCGCGAAATCAAAGCGGATCTGATTGTGCTGCCCACGCGCGGCCACAGTGGATTGCAACATCTTGTTCTCGGAAGCACCGCCGAACGAGTCGTTCGTTATGCGCCTTGTCCGGTCCTTGTTCTACGCGGCACGAAGTACCAGTCGTTCTTGCTTGGCGATGAATCCGTCGCTGCCGGATTCAAATTACGCAAGGTTCTTGTCCCGGTAGATTTTTCGAAATGTTCACTTGCTGGCGCGGAGTACGCGGCGCGCCTGGCGAAAAGCACAGACGCAGGTCTTCGTCTTTTTCATGTCGTCTATCCTTATGCTCAAGTCTTCGCCATGGACCGGATGGCGTCCGACATTACGCCCTTGGTCGAAAGAGCGAACGCTGCTGCTCGAGAAGACATGAGCAAGCTCGCGCGCAGGAAATTTTTGCGTGGCATTCCCGTGGAAAGAGAAATTCGCGTTGGCGCTACGATCGACGAGATTTGTAGTGCGACCAATGAGCCCGACGTCGATCTGGTCGTCGCTTCGACTCACGGACGCACGGGATTCAAGCGCGCGCTGATCGGGAGCGTGGCGGAACATGTCGTTCGCTACACGGAATGTCCGGTCATCATCGTTCCCAGCCGGGGCCGTTTTTAAAATTATGCATAAAAATATCATTCTTCTGGTGGATGCCGATGGCGATTCAGAACAGGCCGTATCGAAAGTAACAACTCGCCTCGGCCGCGATCTGCTCGTGGCGAAAACGAGCCGCGAAGCTTTTGAAATGATCAGCGATAAAATGCAGCAGCTCAATGCTGTCATTGTTGATGTCGATCCGGGCGCGCACGGTCTTGCATTACTCGAAGCCATTAGCAGCTGCGCGGACACGGCGCCGATCATCGTGATCACGGCTCTGGAAGAAACTTATATGAAAGCGATTTCCCAGGAGCACGGGGCCACGGCGTGTCTTGGGAAACCGATCACGGCCGAGAAACTGCAGGCAACACTCGCCGATGTGGCGAGGCATTGGGGCCTAACGAGCGATCGCTGGGGAACGCTGGTTCCGCGACCGATTGACAAGAAATTGAATATCAGAGCGGACTTTCGCGGTATCGCCGCAAAGTTAAGTCCAACCGTTTCCACGCCCCGGAAGAATTCGTGAGGCATCGTCCTCATATGAATTTCGAGAATGCAACTACTGCGGAGGCCGAAACGGCGAGACTGACGCGCTCGCATGTGGTCGAACTTCGAAATGTCAGTTTGTCCTTCGGTGAAAAAAAAGTTTTGGATGCCGTCTCTCTCGCGGTTAATCCGCAGGAACGTCTGGTCATTATCGGCCAGAGTGGCGCCGGCAAAACAACGATCCTGCGGTTAATCCTCGGAATTTTGAGTCCGACGGAAGGCCATGTTTTTTTCGACAGTCTCGAAATTCCGCGTCTCTCCCCGCACGAATTGGCGCGCTGCGCGTATGCACATTGGCATGGTGTATCAGGACGCGGCGCTTTTAAGCTCGAGTACGGTGCGGGAAAACCTTGCTTTGCCTTTGCAGGAACTCACCGACAAAACAGCAGGCGAGATCGATCGCATCGTTGATGAAAAGCTCGATCTCGTTGAAATGGGCGGCACCGGAGATTTGATGCCGTTCGAGCTAAGCGGTGGAATGCGCAAACGGGCTGGTCTCGCTCGCGCACTCGTGATGGATCCCGAGTTGATCCTTTTTGACGAACCCACGGCTGGTCTCGACCCCGTGGTGAGCGCCGTCATCGATAAGCTCATTGTCGACCTCACGGAGCAGTCAAAAGTGACATCGGTCATCGTCACGCATCTGATGGACAGCGCGTTTCGTGTAGCCACGCGAATGGCCATGCTTCATCGTGGAAAAATTATCGAGGAGGGAACAGCCGAGCACATTCGGCGATCGAAGAATCCTGTGCTGGTGCAATTTCTCAGCGGCAGCATCGATGGCCCGATCCTGGACCGAAGCAAATATCACATGCTTTCGCCGGCTGATTGATTCACGAGGAAGAGACACGCTTGTTCCGCAGCGTGAAAAGCGCTGCGAGCAGGGCGCCGACGAGTGCGCAGGCCATGTCTTTTTGCGCATCCCAAACATCACCCTGGGTGCCGAGATAGGCGTCGCCTAACTCCGGGTGGACGAGCATGGCAATGACCGCTTCGAGGATTTCGAAGAAGCTGCTCATGGCAAAAATCCCAGCTACCGCGAGCCAGGTTGCCCACGCACCGCGCGCTCCGGCGGAACGAATCAGCAATTCGCGCAACGGGTAAAAGATGAGAAGACCGAATCCAAAATGGATAACGCGATCAAAGTGATTTCGGTTGAGATGAAAAAGATCGGCGGCCCAAAAACCGATCGGGACCTTTGCATAAGTGTAGTGCGCTCCGATCGCGTGCAGGACGAGGAAAAAAGCCATCAGGAGATAAGAGAAGTTTGAAAACTGAAACTTCCAATACGTCAGGCTGAGTACGGCGAGACTGGTGAAGACCAGCAGATTTTCCAGAAACCAATCGCTGCGATCGATCGGTCGAATGGCAAGCGCTATCCAAATCGCGACGTAGAGCGCGAGAGTTATTTGCAGAAAACGATTGTCGGCAAACCGAACTCGTCGTCGTCATTTCGTTTTCTTTCTTCGCTCCGCGAATGTGACGAGCAGCATCATGAGCAACGAGCCGACCAATGCCGAAAGCATGTCGTTTTGCGCATCCCATTGATCTCCCTGACCGCCTAACCAATTGACGCCCTGTCCCGGCGCGACGATTGCGGCGACAACGCTCTCAACGATTTCAAAGAAACCGCTTGTCGCGAGAATGATTGCCGGCGGCAGCCAAAAACTCCACGCGCCGCGACGCACGCCGCTGAAACGCAGAACCAGTTCGCGCAGCGGAAGTGCGAGGAGAAATCCGAAAGCTCCGTGCGCAAAGCGGTCGTAGTGATTGCGCGAAAGATGAAAGGTGTTTTTTGCCCACAACCCGAGAGGCATTCGGGCGTAGGTATAGTGCGCACCGACCAGATGAAGAATCAGAAACAGCGCGATACAAACATAAGCGGCAGTAGAAAATTGCAGGCGGCGATAAGCGACTAAAAGAACGAGGACAAAAAGAACGACGAGGATGTTTTCCAGAATCCATGCTTGTCGATCCAACGGATGGATTGCCGTGACGAACCAAATTGCGGCGCAAGCCGCCGCAAGGCCGATGATAATCCTCTTTTGTTTGTTCACGGAAACGATTTCTGCGTGACGAACGCATCTGTATCGAACCTCCCGCTTTACAAAAGCTCAAAGTGTACGGCGCCGACTAATGCCGTGAAGGAGTCAATTCCACTTTGCCATCGGCAGAGGCAGCGCGGAGGGCTTCTTTGCGTGCACCACTTTGATGAACATTTCGGGGCGGCCCTTCAGCGTGACCGTTGAATGCCCACGCGCCCTGGAATTGAATGCGTTTAAAGTGGAATGGGATGCGCGATGTCGCGCGAGCAACTGCAACGTTTCTCGAATCGCGCGAACATCTACCGCGACCGCCAGCGGCACTTCGCCAACTTTCTCTCCGATTCGTTCCGTCACCAGGCCCAGCAAAATCGGCCGGCCATCTCTGCGGCGTCCCGCGAAAACCGGTCCACCGCTGTCCCCCGAGTAAACATTCGTGTTAATGAGAAATTTTTCGCGGTCGCGTGGCGAACCCGGCGAGTAAGATGCGATTTTTGCGCTGCGCAAAATGGGGAATGCGCCTTCGGTTCCCGGAAATACTTTGGGAAATCCAAGGATGGACGCGTCATCGCCTGCGCGCGGTTCGTCGCCGCTCCGGCCGATCGCGTCTTCGTTAAGGAACGAAGAAAGTTGCGCGAACTCCGCCAATTCACTCGGCATGCGCAGCTCGAGCGCGGCGATGTCTTGTTGCGGATGATGCGTGTAGACGGCTTGGGCGAGCCATGCGGGCTTAAATGCCAAAATCGAAACATCGGGATTGCCATTCGAAGTCGGCGTCCGGATCGCGAGAAAATAAGGTCCGTGCGGCGCGACAGCCAGAACATGAGTCGCGGTCACCAAAATTGGCAAGATGCCGTGCGGCGCGGAACGATCCTTTCTATTTATAATGATACACGTCGCCATTCCCTTGGATGTGCCGATGGCATAGGTGGACCACATCATTTTTTCCGACGGCGTCAGCCGTGCGGTAGATCCCGATCCCAGGCCGGCGCACCCGTTTAACAGAATTGAAAAGCCGATCAGGAGCGTTCCGGTTACGATTTTCATTCTCGCTCCCAATCTTAATGGCGACTGAAACGGCGGCGCCCGGATTCCGAACGCCGCCATCGCTCGCCTAGTCGACTTTGATGTCGATCTTTTTCGGTTGGGCGACCGGATTCTTCGGCACGTGAACACGCAGAACTCCCTCTTTGAATTCTGCTTTCATCTTCGCCGAGTCAGCATCCTCAGGCATCGTGAACGTTCGTTCGAAACTGCCGTAGGACCGCTCGATCCGATGGAACTTTTTGTTTTTTTCTTCCTTCTCGCTTTTGCGTTCGCCGGAAATTGAAAGGACGCCGTTCTCCACGGTCACTTTGACTTCATCCTTTTTTATCTCGGGCAAGTCCGCTTTCACGAGATACTCTTTGTCGTCCTCAGTGATATCCACTTGAGGCGACCACGCGGCCAATTTCAGTCCGCCGTCGCCGTTTCCTAACCGGTTGAATGATCCGCCAAAGAAACTGCCGAGGCGATTCTGCACCTCATCGAGTTCCCGAAACGGATTCCATGTTACTAGTGTGCTCATAAGTATTGTTTCCTTTCGTCGCACCTACTTCGAGCCGGCGACGCGTGACCGCTCATCGCAACTTGCGAGAATCTGTTCAGATTTTGCGTCCCACTCGCAGCCGCTTTTCCGTGTCGGTGCCCAAGAAATGGCGAGCCTTTAGCAAGCGACGCGGAGTTTCGTCGCTCCATCCCGTGCACGTTGGATACATAAATCACAAAAGAAACGCGCGGCCATGGAGTAAAAATTATGAACCTGAAACAACCTGAAGTTTTTGAAACGACACTCCAGAAAACAAATCTCTGGATTAAACAAATCAGCGATGCGCTGCACTGGGATGATCACCAAAAGGCCTATCATGGTTTGCGTGCGGTCCTGCATGCATTGCGCGATCGTTTGCCCGTGCCGGAAGCGGCGCATTTTGGCGCGCAACTGCCAATGCTCATTCGCGGATTCTATTATGATGAATGGAAGCCTGCGTCCAAACCGCTGAAGGTTAAGACTGCGCAGGAATTTTACGACGTAGTGAAGGCAAACTTCGCCGCGGATCGAAACGTCAACCCGATGCGCCTGACCCAGGCCGTGATGCAAGTGCTGGCTTCAAATCTTTCGCCCGGCGAGCTGGAAAAATTGCGTGCAATCTTTCCGCCGCATCTGCGTGAGATTTGGCCGCAGGAAACAGCAGCCGTTGATCTCTCCGATTACGAATGAGTACAGCATCGCTCATCGTTACCGCGGATCGCGGAAGCCTGAGAGCTTATCGCGTGGAGGAGACAGCGACGCGCGGAGCGAGCCTGAAGCTCGTGCAAGCGTTCGAGATTCCAAACGTAAACAGCCTTGCGCAAACGAAACACACGACTGCACTCGCGGATTGGCCGCAACTCGAAACCGAAGAGAGCCGTCGTATTTGCGAACAACTTGCGAGCGAAATCGCAAAAGTTGTCGAGCAATTCGCGGGAGAAGGCTGGTCCCTCGCGGCGCCAAAGTCGATCCAGGCCCAGATTGTTGATCGTTTACCGGCACTGATACGGGAACGGATTGTCGAGCACGTCGAATCCGATCTTGTAAAAACTCCCGTCGCCAGATTGCCGGAACATTTTCGGTCGCTCCAACCGGTCTGACAGGAAAAACGGACAACGAGGAACTTGTATGGCCAATTGCGAACATTGCGGAAACGAATACGACAAGACGTTCGAAATTAAATACGACGGGAAAACGCACATTTTCGATAGCTTTGAATGCGCGATCCATGTCATGGCGCCGGAATGCGATCGTTGCGGCGGCAAAATCATCGGTCACGGTGTCGAAGCAAATGGTTCGATGTTTTGTTGCGCCCACTGCGCGCGTGAAGCTGGCGAAACAGCGCTGCGCGATCGCGGCTAAACGACCCGTCGTTCCACGAGGCTAAAAAGTGCTGCTTTCACTGAATCGGAAGTCGAAACGTTCGTGGAGACTTTGATCAGGTCCATCGCGAGTTCCGACGGCGGTTCATAGGCGGCACTGAGTTTTGCGAAATCTTCAAAGCGAGCATCGGAGATTTCTCGCGCGCTTTGTTCGCGCGCGTGCAATCGCTTTACGATTTCCGGTTCCGTCGCATCAAGCTCGATCACTTGCAGACGGACGTGAGCTTTGGCGCATTCGTCGCGGAGGTATTCGCGCTGTGCGCGGCTGGAAAACGTGGCATCGAGAATTACGCCGCTATTGGTGGCAAGTGCAGCCAGTCCTCCTTGCACCAGCTCGGCGTAAGTCTGACTGCTCATTTGTTCGGAGTAAACTTTTTCGCGTAGCTGCGGCGCCGTCCGTTCCGTCAACGGCACACCGGCAAGCGTTTTGCGAATGCGGTCGGACGAAAAGACGGGCCAGTCCAGTTCGATTCCGAGCTGTTTTGCAAACGTCGTTTTGCCGGTACCCACGCGGCCCATGATCACGAAGACGACAGGCTCCGAACCGCAGGTCGCGTATCGCAAGGCGAGGCGAAAGTAGCGCGCGGCGCGCTTCGTGTGCTCCCCGGCATCCGCCGCTGCCGCCGAGTTCGCTTGAATGCTTTCCACCTTGCCACGCACAAAGGCGCGATAGCATTTGTAAAAGTTCGCCACCTTCAGCAGTCCGGCATCGCTCAGCGCACGCGCCGAATTTTGGAGAAACATTTTCGATAAGTCACGCCTTCCTTCGAAATCAAAATCCATCGCGAGAAAAGCGAGATCGTTCGCAACATCGATGAAGCGGAACCGGTCGTTGAATTCGATGCAATCGAAAATGCTCGTCGCTTCCGGAGTGATATGGACGTGATCGAGATGCAGATCGCCATGGCAATCGAGTATTCGGTGCTTCTGAATTCGTTCGTGAAATAACTGATCGTTCGCGGCGTAAAAGCAGTCCGTGAAATGGCGGATCGTTTCGAAAGCGACGGGCGAAATGGTTTTTCCTGCGAATGCTTCGACCTGCGCAAAGTTTTCGTCCGTACTGATTTTCAGTTTCTCCGGCGTCCCCCACGCTTCGATTTCCGGCCGCGGAGTCTGCGCTGTATAGAATTGGCGCAGGCAAGCGATCACTCGATTGATCTCCGTCTCTTCCACCAGACCTTTCGCAAGAAGTTCGCTTAAGAACCAGCCGTGCGGCAGTTCCCGCATCTTCAGTGCGTACTCAGCGATCTCTCCGTCTTCGTCGTCGAAAGAAAAACCGGCGTCACTTTCATAGATCGGCATTACTGCGAGGTAAACCTCAGGGCAAAGCCGTCGATTCAGCTCCAGTTCGCGCCGGCAAAAGTAGTGGCGCTTTTCCAGGGTGCTGAAATCAACGAACCCGAGATTGACCGGCTTTTTCACCTTGAAGACAAAAGGTGAAGCAATGAAGACCCACGAGATGTGCGTTTCGATGAGGCGCACTTCCGCCGGCTTGTGTGAGTATGACGCCGGCGATTTAAGAAATTTCAGCAGCTCGTTGCTGTTCTATCGATCGGATACCCGGCTGAGTCATAGACATCGGAAGATAATACCTCGCGTCGAAGCCAGCGAATTGAGCGTCATCAGGAATGCTGGCTAGAGCGTGCGCAAGATTTGCGCAGGAAAATGGCAATTCACGCAGAGCGGAATTTCTCCCGCCGATTCATATTCTATGTGAAAGGAAATATTATGAAAACGATCAAAAGAGCTGATGGAAGTGTCGATGGATCGCGCGTCGCATTGTTGCTTGGTTTAAGCGTCGGATTGGGCATCGTCGTGCACGAAGCTTTCTTTCTCGTCGCGGGAGCGATTGCGGTGGGAGCGCTTACCGTAGCGGCTGTCCATGCCGTGGAAGAACATTCCGAGCGTACGCACCTCGCGCATCAACATCATTAATCGAGATGAAAATGTCGCATCACCCGAATGTCGCGCCCACACCGCGCGAAGATGAGATGGATACCGGCGCGGAATCCGTGACCTTACAAATACCGGCTGGCGAAATCATGCTCGCGGGCGATCTCGAGATTCCGGAAAATGCGCGTGGACTGGTTTTGTTTGCGCATGGCAGCGGAAGTAGCCGGCGCAGTCCGCGCAATCAAGCGGTCGCAGAAGTTCTGCGCGATGCTGGTATGGCGACGCTGCTCTTCGATTTGCTGACCTCGCAAGAAGAAGCAGAAGATGCTTACACGGGCCACTTGCGTTTCGACATCGGATTGCTCAGCCGGCGGTTGGCAATTGTGACCGAAGAAATTGCGGACGACCCGCGTTCGCGAAATCTGGGAATCGGCTACTTCGGTGCGAGCACCGGTGGCGCAGCAGCTTTACGTGCGGCGGCGGCGTTTGGATCCATCGGCGCGGTCGTATCTCGTGGCGGACGGCCCGATTTGGCGGGCGAGGCGTTAATGCACGTGAAAGCAGCGACGTTGCTCATCGTCGGCGAGCGCGACGAAGAAGTGTTGCGATTGAACGAGAGCGCCTACGCCCAACTGCAATGCGAGAAGTCGCTCGCGATCGTCCCGCACGCCACACATCTTGTTCCAAGAGCCCGGCACGCTCGACGAAGTGGCGCGCCTGGCTGCGACCTGGTTTCGCAAACATTTGAAACCACGAAAATGAAAAGACAATTCCGCGATCGCCATGAAGCTGGCGAGCTTCTCGCTGAGAAACTAGCCGCATACGCAAACAAACCGAACGTCATCGTTCTCGCGCTACCGCGTGGCGGTGTGCCGGTCGCTGCCAGGTGGCCAAAAGTCTAAATCTGCCGCTCGATGTGTTTGTTGTGCGGAAGCTCGGATTACCAGGACCATCCGGAGCTGGCGATGGGCGCAATCGCGACCGGCGGCGTGCGCGTGTTAAACGGTGATGTGATCAATCTTTGCGCGTTCCGGACGAAGTCATCAATGCCGTGACGGCGGAGGAGTAACAGGAATTGAAGCGGCGCGAGCAATCTTATCGGGACGATCTGCCGCCGCCGGAAGTCGAAGCGAAAACGGTTATCATCGTTGATGACGGAATTGCGACTGGTTCGACCATGGTCGCGGCCGTCGCCGCGCTTCGCCAATTGGGGGCGGGACGGATCATTGTGGCGACGCCAACGGTTGCGCGCTCGACCTTTACGATTATCTGCACAACGCTGCCGATGGGGTCGCTGCCGTGATTGTCCCGGAGGAATTTTACGGAGTTGGCCAATGGTATGAAGACTTCTCGCAAACGAGCGACGAAGAAGTGCAGCGGCTCCTGGCGGAAACAAATCATCGCGAGCGCGCTGTCGCGGCCTAACAAGGAGATCGAGATGTGAGCTACGAACTGCGCTCTCGCCAGGCTCTCGGCAAGAATCTGCGCCGCATTTTCCGCGGACAAATCGACGATGCGCTGGCGGTCGCGCGCGGCGCGGTGGAGCCGAACGACACACGCGTCCACGCCATGCGGAAACATTTGAAGAAGTCACGCGCCGTTCTTCAGCTGGTGAGGAAGCAAATCGGGCGCGAGGCATTTCGACGGCAGGACCGGCGGCTGCGGAATGTTGGCCGTTTGATGACGGAGATTCGCGATGCAGAGGTGCGCTTGCAGACGATGCGCGAACTGGAAGAGGCAACGCATCATCATTATCTCTCGTATCAAAAGATCGAGCGGCTCCTCGCATTGGAACTCGAGAATTTTATCGCCGCATTTGACGGATGGGAAATTGAGTCAATCCCGCTGCTTGAGAGAGCACGGGCCGCGGCAAAGAATTGGCCGCGCCGCAGATATGGCTTTCGCCGGCTGCGACGAGCAGTGCAGCGGACCTACAAACGCGGGCGCAAAGCGCTCGCTCGGACGAAAGCGGAGCCATCGGCCCGGAATGTTCATGAGCTGCGGAAGCAGGTTAAGCTGCTTGGTTACGAGTTGCGGATTCTCCGACCGCTGAATCCAATCGTCATCGGAGCGCTGGGCGAAGAGTTGACTCAGCTCGGCGATGTTCTTGGCCGCGTGCACGATTTGGTATTCCTGGCGGAGCGCCTGCGTCAGGAACGTCGCGAAGCGCACTGGGGAAAGCAGGATGATGAATTGCTAGCGGTAATCGAAAGTAGCGAAGCGGAATTGCAGCACGATGGAATCGAGATTTGTGAGCGATTCTTCGTCGAACACCGTGCTCAATTTGGTTCTCATATCGCGGAGTGGATCGATCATTGGAAGAAGACGAAACCCAGCTCGGTGGCCGAAGCGTTGATCGCCGCCTAACGAGCGAACTTGGGAAAAAATGATCGAGGTTCGAGAAAGATTCAAAGAAGGTAGATCGCCGCCGCTAACGGGTCTGCGCAAGAAAGAGCATAATGGGACGCATGAATCCCTCAGCAAACTAATTGCGGAACTGGAAATCATTCGCGCCGATTCGCTTCGCCTTGAACGCAAATTCGGGCCGCGGTTGGCGGAGATCACGGAGCATAAGATGAGCGCGCGGAATCTGGTGCATTATCTAGCTTTACGCCGGCAGGATATCCGGCCATTGCAGGAACAGCTTGCTGCACTCGGTCTCTCTTCGTTAGGCCGGACCGAATCCCATGTGCTTGGGGGCATAGAGTCGCTATTAAAAGTACTTCATCAGCTTGTCGGGCGCGAGTGGACACCGTCGCTCGAAGACGAACGCGGCGTGAATTTCGCCGAAGGCAAAGCTCTTCTGCGTGCAAATACCGACGCATTACTCGGGCCGCCCCCGCGGAAACGCAGCGTCCGCATTATGGTGACGATGCCGCGAGAGGCGGCAGATGATTATCAACTCGTGCGGCAATTGCTCGCGAACGGGATGGATTGCATGCGCATAAACTGCGCGCACGATGACGCGCAGGCGTGGACGCGGTATGATCGCCAACTTGCAAGGGGCGAAGCGCGAGTTGGTCAGAGAGTGTCGCGTTGAAATTGATCTGGCCGGGCCGAAACTGCGGACTGGATCGATTGATCCGGGCACACAAATTATGAAATGGCGACCGCAGCGCAACGTGCGCGGCGAGGTGACGGCACCAGCGCTGATCTGGCTGACGGTGGCGGAAAAGCCCGCGCCGAGCCGTGGCGCAGTCGATGGTTGTCTGCGTATTCCAGCGGAAGTGCTCGCGAAAATGCACGAAGGCGATTCCATTAAGTTTAAGGATCTGCGCGGGCGATCGCGCATCCTCGAGATTGGTAGGGCACAGGGAGAAAGCCGCAGCGCAACTTCGGCGCAGACAATTTACCTCAGTCGCTGGGATGTCACTGCCCTTCACGCACAGATCGAAAGCGAATGCTGCAATGAAAATCTAGGCGGAAGCGAGCGTCACCCCGCTCGCGCAATCTTTCATCATTTTGAAACCAGGCGACACATTGTGGCTGACGCGCGGCGCGAAGCCTGGCCAGCCAGCGGTCCACAACGAAAAAGGCGACATCGCGCGGCCGGCGACGATTGCTTGCACTCTGTCGCAGGTTTTTGCCGATCTTCGCCCGAAAGAACCGATCTGGTTCGATGATGGAAAAATTGGCGGCGTGATCGAATCGGTCAGCGCAGAGAAGGTGACGGTGCGGATCACCATGGCCAGGTCAGAAGGTGAGAAACTCGGCGCAGGAAAAGGCATCAATCTTCCCAAGAGCACAATTCGCCTGCCGGCGTTAACACAGCACGATAACGCCGACCTGGCATTCGCGGTGAAGCACGCCGACATCGTCGGTCTTTCATTCGTTAGGCACCCGGAAGATGTCGCTGCGCTTCAGGCTAAGCTCGCGCGCCTCAACGCGCCTAACCTTGGCATTGTTCTCAAGATCGAAACACAGAGTGCGTTCGAACATTTGCCTGCCATTTTGCTGCAAGCCCTGCGCAGTCCCCGCCTCGGCGTGATGATTGCTCGCGGCGATCTCGCAGTCGAATGCGGTTGGGAACGTCTGGCCGAGGCGCAGGAAGAAATTCTCTGGCTCTGCGAAGCGGCACACGTCCCGGCGATCTGGGCGACGCAGGTGCTTGAGAATTTGGCCAAGCGTGGTGCACCCTCACGCGCGGAGATAACCGACGCTGCCATGGGCGAGCGCGCTGAATGCGTCATGCTCAATAAAGGCCCGCATCTCGTCGAAGCGGTGCAGCGTGCTGGACAACATTCTCTGCCGGATGGAAGCGCACCAAAGCAAGAAAAGCGCGCGGCTGCGCCGTTTACGTCTCTCCGCCATGGCGGATGAAATTTAAGAGCGCAAACAACGGGGAGCCGGCGGCAACGGCAAGAACTGCGCAGTTCTTCGCAAGATTTGCTAGAGTCGGCACGCTCTCGCGGCGTTGAATTACGTCAGAAAGACAAAACAATTATGAAAGTACAAGATGTAATGACTCGCGATGTGCACACGTGCCGGCCAGACACCGATCTGGCCATGGCCGCGATGCAAATGTGGGATGGAGATTTCGGCATGCTGCCGGTTCTCGATGGCAGGAAAGTTGTCGGGATAATTACCGACCGGGATATTTGCATGGCGGCGGCACTGAGGCGGCGCGATCCCGGAATGATTCGGGTCGATGAAGTGATGACGAAACAGGTGTCCGCCTGTTCACCCGATACCGACATCCGGGAAGCGCTGAAAATTATGCGGCAGAATCAGGTGCGGCGGTTACCAATCATCGATGCGGTCGAACGCAGATTGGCCGGCCTGCTTTCGCTGAATGATGTCGCGCTCAAGGCACAAAGCGAAGGCAATGCCGAACTGTCCGCCAAGGATGTGGAGGAAACGCTGCGGGCGATTTGCGCGCATCGATCGCCGCGGCCTGTTGCCACTCCTTTACAACCGGCGCCGCAATTGGCTGCGTAGAGGAAAATGATTTCACGCCACATATGATCCGCTGGTATGGTCTGAGCCGTTGCGCGACCTGTTAATTCGAGGGAGATCAAATGCCGGAATCTTTAATCGATCGGATTTGTGAAGCCGCCGAACCTCTCTCCGGTTCGCCTAACGACTACGATGCGCTCGTGGATATGATCGGCGATGCGCGCTTTGTTCTGATCGGCGAGGCAAGTCATGGCACGCACGAATTTTATCGAGAGCGTGCGCTCATTACCAAACGACTCATCTACCAACGCGGTTTCAATGCTGTCGCTGTCGAAGCAGACTGGCCGGACGCCTACCGCATCAATCGTTTTGTGCGCGGCGAAAGCAGCGATCTCGACAGCGTGGACTCGTTAGGCGGTTTCAAACGTTTCCCGCAGTGGATGTGGCGAAATGCCGATGTGCTCGATTTCGTCGGCTGGCTGCGCGAACACAACGACGACCAGGGCTTTGCCGATCGGAAAGCCGGATTTTACGGACTCGATCTCTACAGTTTGCACGCGTCGATCGAAGCGGTGCTCGGTTATCTGGGAAAGGTCGATCCCGAAGCGGCCCAACGAGCCCGTCATCATTACAGTTGTTTCGAACATTTCGGCAAGGAGATCGAGACCTATGGCTATGCCGCGGGATTCGGATTAACGCCGACCTGTGAGGATGCCGTCGTCAAGGAGCTCGTCGCGCTGCGGCGAAAGGCGATGGATTATCTTCAGCGTGACGGCCAGGTGGCAGCGGACGCCTACTTTTTTGCGGAACAAAACGCCCGCGTGGTCAGAAACGCGGAGGAGTATTACCGCAACATGTTTCAACGCGAAGTTTCGTCGTGGAATCTCCGCGACACCCACATGATGGAGTCGTTAGTCTCGTTAGTCGAACATCTTGGCAAGCAAGGCGCGCCCGCGAAAATTATCGTCTGGGCGCACAATTCGCATTTAGGCGATGCGCGCGCGACGCAGATGGGAGAGCGTGGCGAACTAAATCTTGGCCAGCTCGTGCGCGAACGTTTCGGAAAAGAAGCGGTGCTCATTGGCTTTACCACTTACACCGGCACTGTCACCGCCGCGTCGGATTGGGACGCACCAGCCGAACGCAAGAGTGTTCGGCCGGGTCATCCCGACAGTTACGAAGCGCTTTTTCACGAAGTCGATACGCCGCGTTTCTTTGTTAACTTGAGAGATAACGCCGCGCTCGCCGCGGAACTACGCACCGAGCATCTCGAACGCGCCATCGGTGTGATTTACCGGCCGGAAACCGAAATGGTCAGCCATTACTTTCATGCGCGACTCGCCGATCAGTTCGATGCGGTGCTCCACTTCGATCACACACGCGCGGTGGAACCACTGGAACGAAGCACCGAATGGGAGCTCGGCGAAGTGGAAGAGACATTTCCGAGCGGCCTTTGAGCACTATTTCCGCCGCGGCGGACGATCCATTTGCCGCGTCGCCAGATACACTTTGCCGTCTGCTCGATACATCGCCGGATGGCCTAACGAATGATCAGGCAGGCGAGCGCCTCGCTCGGTTAGGCGCGAATCGACTTCGAGCGAAAGAGCACGCGGCCGGGTTTGGTCTGCTACTCAGGCAGTTCACGAGCCCGATTATTCTCATTCTGATTGGCGCCGCGGTTCTCTCGATCTTTCTCCGCGATGTGACCGACGCCGCGATTATCCTCTTGATCGTTCTCATTAGCGGGTTGCTCGGCTTCTGGCAGGAACAACGCGCTGCTACGGCCGTGGCAAAGTTGTGCGCGCTTGTAGAAACAAAAGTGCGCGTGCAACGCGGCGGCACCGAGATTCTGGTGCCGATTCAGGATGTTGTTCGCGGAGATCTCATTCTGCTTTCGGCCGGAGCCGTCATACCGGCAGATTGTCGATTGCTCGAAGCGCGCGATCTGTTTGTTAACGAAGCAACGTTAACCGGCGAGACTTATCCGGCGGAAAAAATGCCGGCGGTTCTCTCCTCCCAAACCGCGCTCGCGCGGCGGAGCAACGCCGTCTTTATGGGAACGCATGTCGTGAGCGGCAACGGCAAGGCGTGTGTCGTTCATACGGGTCGCGCCACAGAGTTCGGCAAAGTTTACCAGACATTAAGGCTGCGCCCGCCCGAGACGGAATTTGAGCATGGCATTCGCCGATTCGGATATTTGCTCGCCGAAGTCACCTTCGTGCTCGTCCTCGCGATCTTTGCCGTCAACGTTTACTTCCACGAGCCGGTTCTCGACTCGTTGCTCTTCGCCCTCGCGCTTGCGGTTGGCTTAACCCCGCAACTCCTGCCGGCAATCATTAGCATCAATCTTTCGCGCGGCGCGCGACGAATGGCAGAGAAAAAGGTGATCGTGAAGCGACTCGCCGCGATCGAAAACTTCGGCAGCATGAACGTGCTTTGTGCCGACAAAACCGGCACGTTGACCGAAGGCGAAGTCCGCGTGCATGCGGCGCTGGATGCCGAGGGGAATCCGAGCGCGAAAGTTTTGCTCTATGCATATTTAAACGCTGCGAACGAAACTGGATTCGGCAATCCCATCGACGACGCGATTCGCCAATCGCCTGTCGCGGAGGCTAAGCGGATGGCGGAAGCTCGATGAGATTCCCTACGATTTTTTGCGCAAGCGTTTGAGCGTCCTCGTGCAAAAAGATGACGAGCCTCAGCTCATCACAAAAGGAGCTTTGCGTCAGATGCTGGAAGTTTCGTCGCGAGCGCAATTGAGCGACGGCTCGATCGTTGCCGTCGATGCGATCCGAGCGGAAGTGGAACGGCGCTGGCGGCAGTTCAGTAGCGAGGGGCATCGCGTCATCGGCGTGGCCTATCGCGAAATTCCAGGTCGCACGCAGGTCACGCGCGAGGACGAAAGCGAAATGATTTTCGCGGGTTTCGTGGTTCTTTCCGATCCGCCCAAATCTGGGATCGGCCATACGATCGATGAGCTGAAGCAACTTGGCGTCGTCCTGAAGATCATCACCGGCGACAACGCGCTGATCGCCGATTATGTCGCGACGCAAGTTGGATTGACGAAAGCGCGAATTCTCACGGGTCCAGAAATTCGAGCAATGAGCACGCAAGCGCTGACCCGGCGCGCCAGCGAGGTCGATGTGTTTGCCGAGATCGAGCCGATGCAAAAAGAGCGCATCATCCTCGCTCTAAAAAAGGCCGGTCATGTTGTTGGCTATCTCGGTGACGGAATCAACGACGCGCCGGCATTGCATGCGGCCGACGTTGGATTGTCCGTGGACAGTGCGGTGGATGTCGCACGCGAAGCGGCAGACTTTGTTTTGCTCGAACACGATCTCGAAATCCTTGTCGACGGCGTGCGCGAAGGCCGGCGCACCTTTGCCAACACGCTGAAATACGTCTTCATCGCCACGAGCGCGAACTTCGGAAATATGTTCAGCATGGCGGGGGCGTCGCTTTTCCTGCCGTTTCTTCCGCTGCTTCCGAAGCAGATTTTGTTCATCAATCTTCTCACTGATTTTCCGGAGATGACGATTGCGGGCGACAATGTGGACGCCGAATTAGTGCAGGTACCACGGCGCTGGGACATCAAATTCATCCGGCGGTTCATGATCGTTTTCGGAACGTTGAGTTCGGTTTTTGATTGCCTGACCTTTGCCGGACTTCTCTGGTTAGGCGCAAAGATGACGCAATTCCGAACGGGATGGTTCATCGAATCTGTTGTTTCCGCATCGTTGATCGTGCTCGTAGTTCGAAGCCGCCGCCCATTTTTCAAAAGTCGACCAAGCAAACTTCTTGCGCTGGCGACGATGGCCGTCGTGGTCGCGACGTTTCTGGTGCCGTATCTGCCTTTGGCAGGTCTGCTCGGTTTCGAACCGATGCCTGCCCGGTTTTATCCAATGATATTGCTGATTGTGGCGGCCTACGTGGCTGCCGCCGAAATTACGAAACGCACCTTTTATCGGTTCGCTGAGGCTGTCTCCAGAAAATAGTGTTAGGAGTGTCCGGCGTGGAATTTAATTTGGAAATAATTAAGACCAAGAACGCATCACCGTTTCAAATCAGCCATTGAATGCTCCGACGCAATCTTTCTTCGAAGATCCTTTGAAAATCCAAACCATGCTCGTGGCCGTCGATTTCTCGGAGGAATCGTTTCGCGCGCTCGAGTTTGCGCTCGTGCTGGCGAAACGCTTCGATTCATCCGTTCAATTACTCTTCGTTTATCAAGGCAAGCCGCCATTCTCAGCCAGCGAAGGCAAACCTGAGCTTTTCCTGGATCCTGCGGTCGAACTTTTTTCCGAGCGTGAAATCGGAGAGCGACTGAAAGACGAAGTGAAGAGAAGATTTTCGATTGATCTTCGCGCGCGCGACTGCCATTTCCGCATCGGCCGACCAGTCCCCGAGATTTGCGCGACGGCGCAAAAACTTAACGCCGACCTCATTGTCCTTGCGACTCGTGGACGCACCGGAATTAAACATCTTATGTCAGGCAGTACGGCGGAGAAAGTAGTCGGCCACGCGAATTGCCCCATTCTCGTCGTTCGTGAAGGCGCGCGCACACCGACCAAGGCCGATGCCGAAAGAGTTGCGTTGAGAAGAATTCTCGTGCCGGTCGATTTCTCTGGATGCGCGCGGGAAGGGGCGCGTTACGCTTCCGCATTCGCAGAGCGTGTCGGAGCCGATCTGTTGCTTACGCACGTGATCCAGCCGCCCGATTACGTTGCCTTGGAGAGAGCAAGCGAAGGCCCGGAACCGTCGCCGTTGGTCGCCACCGCGCGACGCGAGGCCAAAGAGAAGATGGAAGAACTCGTCCACTTTCTTTCTCGCGCCGGAGTTACAGTGGAAGCAAAAATCGAAGTTGGGCAGCCGATCGAGATCTTGAGCGAAGCGACCAGGCGTTCGGACGTGGATATGGTTATTACCTCCACGCATGGGCATAACGCGTTGCGACACGCTTTGATTGGGAGCACGGCCGAGCAACTCGTTAGGTTGGCGCACTGTCCTGTGCTCGTTGTGCCAAGCCATCGTCGACCGTTGCCGCGATAAGGGACGAATGATTCACGACTTGAAGGTCCGCAAACGAACGCCGCATCGCATCGAAATTTTCGTCGATAAGATCGAACAGCTTTTCAATTCTTTGGATCCTTCGCCGTTTCACGAAAAGGATCTCGATCATGATGCCGAGGAATTTATTGTCAGCTGGGCGCAGGAATTTCCCCGGCGCGACCCGCTCGTTTTGCGCATTCACATCAAACAATATCCCGCAAACGTGGATGCAGCGGACGTGACGCGGTCCGCGGTGCACCATTATTTTTCTTACCGCTGGAAACTCAATCGCATGGAACTGAAACGCCTTTTCAAACGGGGGCGGATCAGTCTCGTCATCGGTTTGCTCTTTCTCGGCGCCTGTCTTCTCATCAGCGAACTGATGCTCCGGCAAACGCACGGCACGTTGCTGAACTTAGTGCGCGAAAGCCTGACGATTGCCGGTTGGGTGGCGATGTGGCGACCGATGCAGATTTTTCTCTACGATTGGTGGCCGCTCCAGCGCGTCGGACATATCTATGAAAAGTTGGCGCGCATACCGGTCGAGTTGCACAAGCCAGTTGGTCCTCAATGATGATGAGAACCTGGCGACTTTCTTTCCGCTGCTTCCTTCTGCTTGCGATCTTTGGCGCGGCGGAGGCAAACGCGCTCAAGCCCGGTGAATTCTTTTGGGAACCCGAGCTTTCGCCGAGCGGTCCATTGGTCATCATTATTAGTTTACCGGACCAGACGCTGAGCGCGTATCGCAACGGCATCCGCGTCGCTTATTCGAGCATCAGCAGCGGAACGAAAGGACGCAGCACACCGGCCGGTGTGTTCACGATTTTAGAAAAAGAGGTAACGCATTTTTCAAACAAGTATCATCACGCGCCCATGCCTTACATGCAGCGACTCACGTGGCAGGGCGTCGCTTTGCATGGCGGCGATTTGCCGGGTTATCCGGCGAGTCATGGTTGCATCCGGTTGCCCCGTGAATTCGCCAGGCGGCTTTATTCGCTCACGACCCGGGGCACGACCGTAATCGTGGTCGATGAAAAGGAATCCGAACCAACCTTCGCCGCAGGCCCTGGCATTCTTCTGCCCTCAAAAGAGGACGATTTCTCCGAGCCGATTGAAGGAGGATTTGAGTGGAATCCGCAACGTAGCGAAGAAGGACCAATCACAATCCTGGCGAGCGCCGCGGACAAAACCGTTTACGTGTATCGCAACGGCATTCCGATTGGCCGGGCTGCGCTGCGGATCGACAATCCCGCGGAACCGCTCGGGAGTCGGGCTTACACCATGCTTGCCGGCGTTGCCGGAACGGCCAGCGCTTTCGTGCCGGGCCGGCCGGCTCACCAATGGATGACAGTGAAAACTGATTCCAGGGAGAACGCGTCGCTTCGTGATCTGGCGCGCCGCGTGCATGTGGCGCCAGAGTTCGCGACAAAAGTTTATGATGTCGTCACGCCTGGAACGACGATCGTTGTGACCGACGCTCCGGCTTTACCCATTTCGTTTTCGCACCGCGCGACCTTGTTGATGAAAGCGGAACGAAAGTAAACGATCGCTTGTTAGCAGACTTGCTGCGTCTCTTCGTCGCCACTCGCGCGCTGCACGTAAACCAGAAGTTTGTGTCGAGTCGCCTGCAAACGTTCCATTAACACTTGGGCGACTCGTTCCATGATTGCATACCCTAGCTTCGGATCGCGCGCGCATTGCTCGCGAAGATCGGCGACGTGAAAGAAACTCACCGTCACATCGTCGATCGCCGTCGCGCTGAATTGCCATTGATAAGGTTTGGCGAGCCACGACCACCCGAGCGCTTCGCCGGGGCCGATCGTCTGAATCTGGACATGACGTTTGCGCGGAAGTCCGTAATCCAAACCAACGCGACCTTTTTCGATTAGATAAAACCGATCCGCAGCGTCTCGCTGGCGGAATATTGTTTTGCCGGCTGTGAACTCCGCTTGCGTCGCGATTTTCGATAGCGCTTCGAGTTGTTGAACCGAAAGGCCTTTGAGGAATGAATGGGATTGCACGTCGCTGGCCATGGTAGCTACGTCATTAACCATCGACTGCGCCCGCTGCGCAACATATGCGCAATAAAAGGCAAGGGCCGGTTAGCAACGCCTCGGCGGTTGCGGAGAAATTAACAATGATGAACGCCATTTGGTTTCGCTCGGTCGAAACCATGGGCTGGTTGCGATGATCTCAACCTTACAACGCACTGATTACTATCGGAACCCCGACGTTCGTGCACGCATCGTCGAATTCCTCGGCGGTGACGTCCAGAGGAAGCCGACATGTTGCTACGTCGCAGGCGGTGACTTGCAAAAGGCGCGACTTCACCAGCATTACGGAGTCGGAGCGATGGAATCGCTTTTTAATGCCGGGTCGGAAATCTGTCGCTCACTTTGGGACGAAACTTCGCTGCTCGTCGATTTTGATGTCGAGTATGTGAATTTCGATCACGCAGCCGAAGCTTTTCTCGAACCGGAACGCGCGTTTGAAATTCAGGAACCCGTCGCGCAGACGATTGAAGGCGGCTTGCGCGAATACGGCATTCCTGCGCTCCATCTTTTGAGCGGGCGCGGACATCATTTTGTCTGGCGCATTGAGCGCAACTCCCACGCATTCCAACATCTCGTTCAGCGTGCGCGTGGTCCGCAAAGTTTGTGGAAAGCCGGAAAGGAAATTCAACAACCGGATGGAAACAGTTTTCCGGAAGAACTGGCTCGCGCCTTCGCGGGACTTGGCCTGGTCATGGAATTTTTCGCGCACAAAATCAAAGAAGTTGCGGCGCCCCTCACGCCGGTTCCCGTTGAACTGACGGCGGTAGAAGTCGGGCCATCCGAGCACGGCCGCGAGATGGTTTCAATCGACATCTCTGAATACGGTGATCCGCTTTACTCGCGCGTGTTGCGCGCGCCTTTCAGCATTTATCTCAAACCGTGGCAGCAACATTGGGCTTTTGGCGCGCATGAATTAGAAGAGCTGCCGCCTCTCGTCGTCGTGCCATTGGAAAAAATATCGTGGCGCGAGGGAATTCCTCTGATGCGAGATTTCGACGCGGTTGAAGAGCTCGCGCGAAACTCTACCACGAAAATTCCCGATGCTGGCGATGGCATGCAGAGATTGATCGGAGACTACGAAAAATCCGACGTGGCGAAATTTCACGAGTCGTTTTATTCGCAGGAACCCCATTCACAGGACGAATGGCCCGAGACTTACGACCGGTTGTCGCTCGACATATTACCGGCGTGCGTGCGCGTTGTTCTCGAGCGGCCCAATGATTTGTTGCTCAGGCCGGCATCTATCCGAAGACTCGTCAGGGTAATGCTTGCTCTCGGCTGGCATCCACGTCACATCGCTGGTCTGATTACTTCGAAGTTTGCGCGGCCCTTTGGTTGGACGCAATTCGAGGGCTGCGATCCTGCCACCCGCGCCGATTTTTACACGCGCGTGTTTGCCGGGCTGTTTGCCACAGGCCGCGATGACCTCGTCGATTTCAATTGCGTTTCGGCCCAGGAACAAAAAATGTGTCCAGTTTCAAACTGCGGCTTCAATTTGGTCGATTTTCAAAAATCGGCTTTAGAACGGAGGGCTCATGACCGACTGGCCCATCGGCCTTTCAACCGGCTGTTTCTATCATCAAAGCATTCTTGATTGCCTGCCGATGATTCGCGAAAGCGGATTTAGCATCATCGAAGTTTGCTCATCGCCGACTCATCTCGATTATCATGATTCGGCCATTGTCCATCGCGCGGCAGAGCGGCTGCATGAACTCGGGATGGAAGCATATTCTTTCCACGCGCCTTTCGCGGATAACATCGACATCGCATCGTCGGATGATGTCTTGCGAAACGCGGCTTTGCTCGAAGTCTTAAAGGCAGCGGAGGCGGCCGCCATTCTTCACGTTCACTATTTCGTCATCCATCCCGGGCCGGAACATCCGCCCGCAACTTCCGGAGACGAGCAACTCGCTCGCATGCACAACGTGGTTAGCACACTAAACGCCGTGGCACGCCGTTGCCACGAACTTGGAATCCTGTGCGTGCTTGAAAACAAGCTACCGCATCTCCTCTTCGGAAATACGAGCGACATTTTGTGGATTCTCGACGCGATCAATGGCGCGGAAGTCGGCGCATGCCTCGATACTGGTCACGCATTTCTCTCGGGAGATATGCATTCTCTGGTCAAAAAACTTCGTGGTCATCTGAAGATGATCCACGTTCACGATAATGGCGGCAGGCACGACGATCATCTGCCGCCAGGCGATGGGCGGATCGATTGGGAGAAAACATTGCGCGACCTGGTAGGAATCGAATTTCACGGCGCCCTGATTTTGGAGATGGCGGGTCAAGCGAATGCCGAAATTACAATGGCCAACGCTCGACGCGGCCGCCAGTATTTACGCACAGTGTCGCGGAGAATCGCTCTTTCGAGCTCGTCCCGGCAGGCGGCGTTGCAATAAACAATTAACAGATTCGTCGCAAGCGAGGCGCTGGCTGGACAGCGGCAAGGTGTTGGCGTACGAATCCGACAACGCGCATGATTGGAGCGGCGAAAATTTACTTCATCATCTTTGGCGTCCTGACGATCGTCGGTGGAATTATCGGCTACGCCAGCAAAGGCAGTGTGCCATCGATTATCGCCGGCTCGATTGCGGGCGTGCTTCTCCTGGTGGGTGCATTTCTGCTGCCCAATCATTTGGTCGCCGGACTTGCGATTGGCCTGATCGTGTCGCTGTTGCTCGCTGGACAATTCCTTCCGAAATTTATCAAGACTGGCAACGCGATGCCGGCGGGCATGATGTCGATCCTGAGCGTGATCGGGATCGTCATGGCGCTGGTCGCCTGGGTTAAAAAGTAAAAGCTTCGTGCGAAAATTTCGTCTGAGCACGTTGCGGCGCTTCGTGCTGTTTCTTTTGTTGCTGGTCGTTGGATTAATCGTTTACCGCTGGATTTCGCTCGAACGCTGGCGATGGCGTCTGATGCAATTGACCGGGCCGGAATCGGAATGGGCGGTGCCGATCCTACCAACGCCGTCGCCGAAACCGAGCCGGCCACCGGTGATCACGGGAAAGCTTGAAGTTCCACGATTATTCAACGGCATCACCGTACATTCTGAAGTCGAAACTTTATCGGGCGCAGCGGCGTCGGATGAGCGGATCGATCCGCAGAGTTATGTCATCGATCTCACATTGAAAGCGCGTGTGCCGACGCCGAACAAGACAATCGACGACCTGGCGAAAGTGAATCCCGATTTGCCGCGCCTGCTTCCCGGTCTGGCTGCAATGATTTCGCCCGACTCGGTCTCACCATTTTTCGCGAAGCTTTATGAAGCAAAGGTGAAAGCGTTGCGCGCAAACCTTGGCCGACTCGATCTTCTTCTTTCCCGTCACAACTTTTACGATTGCCAGACGGTCCTCCAGCTTCAGCATCCGCAAACGCACCGAAAAGCTGTGCTCTTGCAGGCCGAAATGGATGTCGATGCGGACGGTTCCGATTCCGACCGGCTGCCGATCAACATGGGTGCGCCGACAAATTTTAAGGCGACCACTAGTTTTCATTGGCCCAAGAAGACGAAAGCGCCCAATCCTTATCTTGCCGCGACGCAAGCCCGTCTCGATCGAGTGGACGACGAGCTCGCGCAAAGTGCGATAACTCCAGAGCGCAAACGCGAATTGCGCGATGCGCGAGCGCAGTTGCGCCTCGAAATCGACACGCTCAAGAAATTCAGCTTCCTCATCGGCACGACCGATCCATATATCGTAATCCCGACCGGATTCGCGCCCGCGACCGGCGCGAAGATTGGCGATTACGCGGTTGTGATTTCAGGTGCGGAAATTTATCCGGCAATTGTTGGCGATGCAGGACCGCCCGACAAAGTGGGCGAAGCGTCATTGCGCATCGCAAAAGAAATCAACGCGCTGTCCACCGCTTACAATCGACCGGTGAGCGATCTCAAAATCACGTATCTCATTTTTCCTGGAACGGCCGACGCGCACTGGGGCCCGCCCGATCTGGATAAATTGCAGAAGCGCTGCGAAGAATTAGTGACAGACATTGGCGGCGCAACGGTCCCGCTGCACCGCTGGAGCAACATCATTCCGCCGCCGCCCACGCCCACTCCATCGCCAACACCAATGCTTTCTCCAGCTCCACCGACGGCTTCGCCTTCCGCGACTTTCGCTTTTCCAATTCCATCGATCACGCCCACCGTTACACCATCAGTCACCGCGTCAGCTTCACCCGCGGCAAGTCCTTAGCGACCGCATTACCTGCAGCCACCAAGGAGGGGCGCTTTCCAAAGCGCCCATGCAATTTCTCGAGTTCCCGAGATCCAGCAGTGATTTCGCGCAATCACGGATGCGCGAGGCGGCATCAGTGTTTAGGATACGGCGTGAATGTGAAAATTCTATTGGGCATCATCATTTTGACTGGAACAGTCTGCTTTTCCGGCTGCTCGTCGATGTCGAGTGGGGAAGAGCGAAATCGAGAAGCCATACAGCAATATGAGGCAGACAAGAAATCGGAAGAGTTTGCCAAGAGCCTGCCGCCCGCGCGGTGAGTGGCTACCCCGCATGGATTTGAACCATGAATAACGCCTCCAAAGGGCGCTGTGTTACCGTTACACCACGGGGTATCGGGATTTTCGATTGTCGATTGCAGATTTTAATCTGCAAGTGGGAACATTGGATGGACGTGGCGGCCGTTCGCCAATTCGGCAAATCCGAGTATATTTTCTGTTCCGAATTATGCAGGAATTGACTATCAAGAACTTACACGTGGAAATCGCCGACAAGGAGATCGTGCGCGGTCTTACTCTTTCGGTTCCGCGAGGGGAAGTGCACGCAATCATGGGACCAAATGGCTCGGGCAAGAGCACGCTGGCCAAGGTGTTAGCGGGTCATCCCGATTATCACGTCAAGAAGGGCGAGGTTTTGATGGACGGCGAAAACATTCTTGCGCTCGAGCCCGACGAACGCGCGCGCAAAGGCTTGTTCCTCGCTTTTCAATATCCGAGCGAAATTCCCGGTGTGACGATTGCGAATTTTTTGCGCGCGGCGGTGCAGGCGCGTCTGCCGGAAGGCGAAGAGCTCGAGGCGACCGAATATTACGCGAAGCTTTACGAAAAGATGGAACTCCTCGGGATGGATCGCTCATTCACATCGCGCTCGGTTAACGAAGGATTTTCCGGCGGCGAAAAGAAGCGCACGGAGATTTTGCAACTCGCGATGCTCGAACCGACCTACGCGATTCTCGACGAAACAGACAGCGGCCTCGACATTGATGCGCTCAAAATCGTCGCCCACGGCGTTAATTCTTTACGAGGACCGAATGTCGGAATTCTTTTGATCACACATTACCAAAGGCTTTTGAACTACATCGTGCCCGACCATGTCCATGTTATGGTAGCCGGACGTATCGTCCGTAGCGGGCGCAAGGAACTGGCGCTGGAACTCGAAGAGCGCGGCTACGATTGGGCGCGCGAAGATGAGCGCGAAATGGCGACAACATAGAAGCGACTAACTCCACCATGAAAACAGAAACCAAAGCAGTCGATATCGACCGGAATGCCGGGAATTTCTCTTACGACGTCGCCCACGCTTACGACGCCGGAGTTGGGTTGACGGAGAAGACGATTCATTACATCTCCGACGTCAAGGAGGATCCTGATTGGGTCCGCGAATTTCGTCTCAAGGCGTACAAGACATTTCTCGAGAAGCCGATGCCGACCCACTGGGCGAGCAAGGATCTCGAAGCGATCGATTTCGATAAGATTCGCTACTACCTCAGCGGCGGCGTGCAGCCAAAGCGCAGTTGGGACGATGTGCCGGAAGATGTGAAACGCACATTCGAGCGGCTTGGCATTCCGGAACAGGAACGCAGATTTCTCGCCGGAGTCGAAGCGCAGTTCGACAGCGAGGCCGTTTACTCGAACATTAAGAAAGCCGTCGGCGAGCAGGGTGTCATTTTTGTCGGCTCGACCGATGGATTGAAAGAGCATCCGGAAATTTTCCGGAAATGGTTCGGCAAAGTCATCCCGATCGGAGACAATAAATTCAGCGCGCTCAATTCCGCCGTCTTCAGCGGCGGCTCATTTATCTACGTGCCGCCGGGAGTGAAGGTAAAGCATCCGCTTCAGGCCTACTTCCGCATCAACGCCGAAAACTTCGGTCAGTTCGAGCGCACCCTCATCATTTGCGATGAAGGTTCGGAACTGACTTACATGGAAGGTTGCACCGCGCCGAAGTTCAATACCGCCACCTTGCACAGCGCGGTCGTCGAGCTCGTCGCGATGAAAGGCGCGAAGCTTCAATACATCACCGTGCAAAACTGGAGCGCGAACGTTTTCAATCTCGTGACTAAACGCGGCATCGCGCATGAAGACGCGGAAGTGAAATGGATCGATTGCAATATTGGCTCGCGCCTGACCATGAAATATCCCGGCGTGATCATGAAGGGACGCAGAGCGCGCGGAGAAGTTCTTTCCATCGCGCTCGCGAACGACGGACAACACCAGGATACCGGCGCGAAAATGATCCACGCCGCCGACGAAACGACATCGAACATCATTTCGAAATCGATCTCGATCGGAACCGGCCGCGCCACTTATCGCGGATTGGTGCACGTGCCGAAGCATCTCAAGAATTGCAAAAACAACACCGAGTGCGACGCGCTTCTCATCAACTCGACTTCTCGCACCGACACTTATCCGGCCATCACCGTGCGCGGCACCGGCAACGCCGTGCAACACGAAGCGAGCGTCAGCCAGGTCAGCGCCGAGCAGATTTTCTACATGCAACAGCGCGGCTTGAGCGAAGCGCAGGCCATGAGCTTGAGCGTAAACGGTTTCGTCAACGATCTCGTCAGGCAATTCCCCATGGAATACAGCGTCGAGCTGAAACGCCTGATCGAATTGGAGATGGAAGGTTCGGTCGGGTAACCGAACGTCTTCTGTAGCGGCGGTCTACGACCGTCGCACTTTTCTGGAACAAATGTCGTCGTCAGTTGCAGTCTCCGAAATCGCTAAACCGCAACCAATCCTTTCGGGCCCGGTCGAGTCGCGCGAATTTCCGGATTGGTTCCGCGAACAACAACGCGAAGCATGGCAACAATTCGAATCGCTTCCTTCACCGACGCGCAAAGATCAGCTCTGGCGTTTTGCCAGTGTCGATCTTCTTGACCTCGCGCCGTTCCGGCACAGCGACCTGCTTTCCGATGACGATCGCGCCAACGTTCTGAAATATTCGCGCGGCCTCGATGAATTCGCCGCGCGGATGATTTTCGCCGGCGATCAGTTGATCGAGCGCGACGTCGTTTCCGAGCAACTGAAAAAGCGCGGCGTCATTTTCCAGCCGCTCGAGCGCGCATTGGTCGAGCATGCCGATCTTTTCCGAAAACATTTCATGTCGCAGCCGGCGGTGCTCGGCTCCGCCAAATTCGCTGCGCTGCACAAGGCGCTGGTCTCGAACGGAACTTTTCTTTTCGTGCCGCGCGGTGTCGAGATCGAATTGCCGATCGAAATCTTTCACTGGTTGCGTGGAGAAAATGTTTCGGTCTTTCCGCATCTGCTGCTTGTCGCGGACGAATTGGCGAAGGTCACCGTGGTCGAGCATTTCCGCTCGTGTGATCAACATGCGGCTGGTTTCGCTTGCGGTGTGAACGATCTCATCGCGGGTCCGGGCGCGAAAATCACTTACGTCTGCGCGCAGACCTGGGGCGAAAACGTGCGCGCTTTGCAGATGAACACGACCACGGTCGATCACGACGCCTCGGCCATGAGCCTCAATCTTCATCTCGGCGGAAGATATTCGCGCTTCGAAAGTCTCAGCCGTCTCATCGGCGAAGGCGCGCGCAGCGATCTTCTCGCCGTATCCGTCGCGACCGGCGAACAGGAATTCGATGCGCGCACGTTGCAGGATCACGTTTCGCCGCACACTGCGAGCGATCTCCTTTACAAGAACGCCCTCGACGACCGCGCACGCTGCACCTTTGGCGGTCTCATCCGCGTCGAACCGCACGCGCATTTCACCGACGCCTATCAAAAAGTGCGCAATCTTCTCCTGAGCGACGATTCCGAAGCCAACTCGATGCCTGGCCTCGAAATTCTCGCCGACAACGTTCGCTGCACCCACGGCGCCACTTCCGGCCAGATCGATGCAGACGAACTCTTCTACCTTCGCAGTCGCGGCATTCCCATTCCCGTCGCCCAACGCCTCATCGTCACCGGATTCTTGAATGAAGTGATCCAACGCCTCGATCAACCGGCGATCGCCGCGCATTTGCACGAGTTGATCGAAGAGAAGTTTGGTCGGTAATCCTTCTGGGGAGCGCAGGCTGCCAGCCTGCCGTTCGCGGCAGCTTGCCGCGAATAATCTTCCCACGTCTTATCTAGAATGTTCGCAGGTGCGTTCGGCAAGCTGCCGAACGCTGCAGGCTGGTAGCCTGCGCTCCCCAGATCTCTGTGCCCGTGAGCTCCCGACACTTACAACTCCCTTTATTCTTGGTAGAATGCCGCGACGGCAGCCGCAGAAGTACGGACCAAATCAATAAGTTCTGTCGGCGCAAGCACACGAACATGACTGCCCCAGCTGAGAATCCAGCGTTCGATTTCTTCCAAGCCGGCGAGTTCAAGCTCCAGAACGATTGAGCCGTCGCGCTTTGTCTGAATGCGTTGCGATTCGTGCCAGTTTCGTTCTGCGACGAGACGGGCAGCGAAAGGATCAAATTGTAATTTGATACGATATTTCTTCTTGCCCGAATGAGCCCCAAAACTTCCACGCAGGATCTTGCCGATCGAAAAATCGGCTGGTCGATGGAAACGTTGACTCGTTAGGCGAACCTCGCGCATGCGGGGCAGGGCAAAAGTGCGCAATTGGCCGCGCTCGAGATCGTGACCGAAGAGGTACCATTGATTCTCGATCGACGCGAGATGATACGGTTGCACCAATCGCAACTCAAAATCGCGGCCGCGAAGTTTGCGATATTTGAAATCGATTTCGACGGAGCGCAGCACGGCTTTGCTCACCTCTTCGAAAAGTTCGAGGTCGGCCGGGCTCGCCCCGGCGGTGCGAAATGAGATGACGTTATCAAGCTCGCTCCAGGAAAATGAAACGCGATCGGTCAGGCCATCGGTGATTTTCCGGAAAGCGGTGCGTAACGGTTGCTCAAACGGTGTGCCTTTATATTGCGCGAGCGCTTTTTGTGCGACGAAGAGCGCGGTGATCTCGCCTTCGGAGACTTCGATATTCGGAAAACTCGTGACTGGTTCGGAATAGTAGAAGCCGAACTGGAGCGGATCGTAATCGATCGGAAGCCCAAGGCGATAGCGCATGAAATCAATGTCGCGCTGGATTGTTTTTGGCGAGACCTCGAGTGACTCGGCCACTTTGCGACAGTTCGGAAAATGCCGATCTTTCAAGCGAGCATGGATCTGCATCATCCGCTCAAGCGGCGGTCGCGATGATTGGGTGGTTTTCACTGAAGCTGAGGGATCGAAAAAATCTGAGAAATCTTTATTGGTAGGACAGTCGTTGTCCTACCCCCTGTTTCAAGTTAGCGCCATGAAACATTATTCAACCCGTTATCGTCGTCGCCATCTGCTGCCCGTTCCTTATTCCGTCCGGCCGGATCGGATCGAACGCAGCCTGCGAATTCTGCGCGCGGTCAGGCAGGCGTTGGCGACACCTCCGCCGATTTCGCACGTGCAACAGTGCGAATTTAATTTCGCATGCGTGCGTCACGGCTGACAAGGAGTGGCGGTTTCTAAATCGCCGAGTTTTTCGGTGGGCGCTTGAAAAGCGCCCCTCCTTGATTGCGGCAAGAGAAGCATTGCCTAACGCACGTCGATTGCTTTATGCTTGCACTTCCGTGGCGCGCGGGCCACGACACGGGGTGCGATTATGGAAGTAAGCGGCACAATCGACGTGATTCTGAGCCAGAAGGGATCGGAAATTTTTTCGGTCGCGCCGGGCGCCAGCGTGTTCGAAGCGATCGAGTTAATGGACAGCAAAAACGTTGGCGCGCTTATCGTGATGGAGAACGAGCGTCTCGTCGGGATGATTTCGGAGCGCGATTATACGCGCAAAATTGTGCTGCGCGGCAAGCGTTCCCGCGAAACATTGGTGCGCGAGATCATGACGAGCGAGCTAACGGTCGCTCATCCGCAGGAGCCGGTGGAGCAATGTCTGCGACTGATGACGGAAAAACGTATTCGCCATCTTCCGGTGATGGACGGTGATAATCTGCGCGGCGTGATCTCGATCGGTGATCTCGTAAAGTTCGTCATCTCCGCGCAGAACGCGACCATCGCGCATCTCGAGAATTACATTTACGGGCAACCGGGCTAAATGTTTGTAGCGGCGGTCTGTGACCGTCGCACTCTACTAGTCGGAATTATGCGACGGTCAGAGACCGCCGCTACAATTGGTAAACGGTTTTCCCGCCGACGATTGTTCGCACGGCGCGACCTTTAAGTTGCCAGTCGTGAAACGGCGTGTTGCGCGACACACTCTGGAACGCATCCGCATTGACCGTCCATTCGAGATTCGGATCGATCAGAGTGACATCTGCAGCAGCGCCCGCGGACAACGTTCCGGCATTTATCTTCAACAAGCGCGCCGGATTCACCGTGAACATTTCGATCAAGCGCGGCAGATCGATAGCCTTTTTCTTGTGCACAAGAAGATCGATGAATATTCCCAGCTCAGTCTCCAATCCTACGATGCCGAAAGGCGCCATATCGAATTCCACTTCCTTTTCAAACAGCGCATGCGGCGCATGATCGCTCGCCAGAATTTCAAGCGTGCCGTCGGCGATTCCTTCCAGCAACGCATCGACGTGCTCCTGCGATCGCAGTGGCGGATTCATTTTGTAGTTCGTATCGAAATTTTGAATCGATTCGTCAGTCAGCGCGATGTGATGCGGACAAACTTCGCCGCTGATCTTTACGCCACGCGCACGCGCTTCGCGCAATAGCCGCACACTCCCCGCCGCGCTGATGTGCTGACAATGAATGTGATGATCGCAAAGTTCGGCGAGCAATATGTTGCGCATCACGATCGCTTCTTCGCCCGCCGCCGGCCAGCCCGGCAAACCAAGCAGCGTGCTCCAGTAACCTTCATGCACCACACCGTTGCCGACGAGATTGTAATCCTGGCAATGATCGAAGACGGGTAAACCGACCATGCGTGCGTATTGCACCGCGCGTCGCATCAGTTCGTGATTCTGAACGCAATGACCGTCATCAGTGATGGCAACGACACCGGCCTGAGCGAGCGAGCCGATCGGCGCGAGTTCTTCGCCCGCGAGATTTCTTGAAATCGCGCCCGTGGGCAAGACGTTTACGCACGCATCTCTTGCCGCCCGTTCTTTAATCCAGGCAATTGTGCTTGGTGTGTCTGCGGCGGGCGAAGTATTCGGCATGCAGACAACCGTCGTGAATCCGCCCACCGCCGCTGCGTGCGCTCCAGATTCAATTGTTTCTTTGTGCGCGAATCCCGGCTCGCGCAGATGGACGTGAATGTCGATCAAGCCAGGCGCGACGATCAAACCGGTCGCATCAATAATTTCACACTTTGATTTTCGATCATCCGAGAGAGACGAAACAATCTTTCCGTCCTCGATAAAAATATCGCCGACTTGATCCCGTTTGTTCCCCGGATCAATGACGCGACCACCCTGAATAATCGTCGCACTCATTGGATTGGGGAGCGCACGCGCCCCCGCGTGCACTTTTCGGCGCCTCGCCGAAAAGACATTTGAACGGGTTTGGGAAATACAGCTTCGCGAGGGCGCGAAGCTGGACACGCGAGGCGCGTGCGCTCCCCAGAGGAGATACGTGCCCAGTTCATGTCGCGATTCCCCCGCATAAATAAAGAACCGCCATGCGCACAGCGAGACCGTTCGTGACCTGATCGAGAATGACGCTCTGCAATCCGTCGGCCACTTCGCTATCGATCTCGACGCCGCGATTGATCGGACCCGGATGCATGATCAGGCAATCAGGCTTCAATGATCTCGCGCGTGCTTTCGTTAGGCCAAAAAGGCTGGTGTATTCGCCCAAGCCCGGAAAATACTCTTTGCGCTGACGCTCATGCTGAATGCGCAAAAGATTCACGACATCAGCCGTGGGCAAGACTTCATCGATGCGATGCGAGATTGCGACGCCCAGTTTTTCGAACTCGCGCGGCACGAGCGTAGCTCGGGCCAACAAGTGTGACCCGCGCACCCAGTTTCGTTAGGCCAAAAATATTCGAGCGCGCAACGCGGCTGAACAAAATGTCGCCGACGATAACGACATGCAGGCCCGCGATCGTGCTCTTCTTTTCGCGAATGGTGTAGAGATCCAGTAGCGCTTGTGTCGGATGTTCGTGCGCACCATCGCCCGCATTGATCACACTCGATTTCAATCGCGATGCCAGAAACTGCGGCGCGCCGGCCGACGAATGGCGCAGGACAATGATATCCGCGTGATTCGCCTCCAAAACCTTGGCGGTGTCCTTTAGTGTTTCGCCTTTCGTCAGGCTGGACGTGCTCGCTGAAATATTGATGACGTCGGCGCTCAGGCGGGACGCGGCCAGTTCGAACGAAGTCCGTGTGCGCGTGCTCGGCTCAACGAAAAAGTTAACCAGCGTTTTCCCGCGCAACGCCGGAACCTTTTTGATTTCGCGCGTGCCCACTTGTTTGAACGCGTCCGCCGTCTCGAGGATAAATTGGATTTCATCGGCGCCAAGTTCGCGAATCCCGAGCAAATCTTTTCGGTTCCAGAGCTGCTCATTCTGGGGAGCGCAGCTCAGCTGCGGCGGCTTCCTCTTTTATCCAAGCCGAAACCGCATCCGCGTCGCTCACTCATCCAGTTTGTTGAAGCTCGCCACGTCGTAATCGTTCTCGGATTCGCATTCGCCGCGGTCGGCAAATTTTTGCCAACATAGTCAGCACGGATCGGCAATTCCCGATGACCCCGATCAATTAAAACGGCGAGCTGAATTCTCGCAGGTCGGCCAAAGGAACTGATGGCATCCATCGCGGCGCGGACCGTGCGGCCGGTGAAGAGAACGTCATCGACAATGATGAGAGTGCGTCCCTCCAACGGTGCGGGCAAGCCTCGATGCACGCACGATGGGCAATTGTGCACGTGAGCCGACATCGTCACGGTGCATCGCAACGTCGATCACGCCAGTTTCGATCTGTTTTTTCGCGATCGAAGAAATGGAATCGGCGATGCGTTCTGCGATCTCGATACCGCGCGATGGAATGCCGGCGAGAACAACGGAATCAAGTTCCGGATTCGCTTCAATGATTTCGTGCGCGATGCGACGCAGTGCGCGCTGAATGGCATCCGCATCCAGGATCGGAGCGGGGTTCTGAGCAGAAGTGACAGGTTTCGATTTCATGCGTTTCCTTGGCGATCTCACAGGATCGTCTTAAAGGGAACTGGGAAGGTTAAGCCGCTTTGTCCGTCTTAGCCTCCTTCATGCGCTTCTCGCGCCAGTTCGAACGATGTTTCAAAATCCAATCGAGCAATGCTTTTTCAAAACCGATGTCAGTTCCGGCTTTCTCGCTCTCGATCCATTTGTGTTTCAAAATTTCCTCCCGCTCCGCCAAAAATTCCTTGTAGAGCACGGAGTTCTTAACGAACTGAGATTGTTCTTCTTGCGAAGAGTTCATCTCGCCATTGTCTTTCATAAAATCGCAGTTTGGTCAATCCTGCAGTTACTCGTCTCAATATAGACGGAGCATCGGTTGTACCTATTTAAATTTTCTACCGTCCGACGAAATTGTTATTCGTTAGGGCAATTCTTTGCGAAGTTGTTCTGCGATTCGCATGAACTCCGCGGTCACTGGAGAATCTTTCGCTTCCGCTGTAATCGGCATTCCGCGATCGCCTGATTCCCGTGTCGCGATGTCGATTGGAATTTGGCCAAGTAAAGGAACACGCAGTCGTTTCGCTTCGCGTTCACCGCCGCCCGCGCCAAAAATGTCGTAACGCTTTCCCGTCACTTGGTGAAAGGAAGTAGCTCATGTTTTCGATGAGACCGAGCACCGGTACATTAACCTTTTCGAACATCGTCGCCGCCTTACGCGCATCGATGAGCGCAACTTCCTGCGGCGTGGTAACGATGATCGCGCCGGCAAGCGCGACTGTTTGCACAATCGTAAGCTGGATGTCGCCAGTTCCCGGCGGCAGATCGAGAACGAGAAAATCCAGCTCACCCCACTCGACTTGTCGCAAAAACTGTTGCGTGTAACGCGTCACCATCGGTCCGCGCAAAATCGCGGGCGACGCATCATCGAGCAGAAATCCCATCGACATCAGTTTCAGGTTGTATTGCTCGATTGGAATAATGCGGTTGTCTTCAGTCGCCATTGGACGATCGCGCGAGCCGAACATGAGCGAAATACTCGGGCCGTAAATGTCGCAATCGCAAAGACCGACACGCGCTTCCGTTTTTTCCAGCGCGACCGCGAGATTCGCCGCGACGGTCGATTTGCCCACGCCGCCTTTTCCGCTCGCGATTGCGATGACATGCTTGATGCCGGGAATCCGCGTGGCGCCTACGGTTGCCGTTCCCGTTCCCGCAGGCGGCGCGTGAATATCGATCAACACCTTTGCTTTCTTTACTCCGGAAAGTCCACGCAGAATTTCCTCCGATTGATTCTTAATCGTCTGCGGAATCGCCGGGTCGTTGGTCGCGAGCGAGAGTTGCACCGTGACTTCGCCATCTGTGGTGGTGATTCCTTTCACCAATCCAAACGAAACAATGTCGCGACTGAAGCCCGGATATTTCACCGCCGTTAAAGCATCGCGAATTTCTGTTTCTGAGAGAGGCATGTCGATGAGGATTGACTGTTAGCGGTCTGGCACTGCTTCGCCCGGAACCGGTTCGCGCTGTGGCTCGTTAACGGGAGGCGGATTATTCGCCGCAGGATTCCCCGTGCCATAAAAACTTCGTTGCATTTGCTGCTCCTGCACGTCGCTCGCTTCTGGGAGATCTCCGCAGCCAGTGAGCGCGAGTCCGACGAGAAGCGATCGTCATCCACGAGTAAGTAGTCATTGCGACTTCCGCCATGCAACAAGACGAAGTGGGATCGACAGCGCATGTCCGAACGCGCAAGACGGCGGCTCAAGTTCGCACAAGCGTTCGGTTGATTGCGAGGCGAGCGCGACATCTTCTTCAGATGGCGGGTGGACTCGAGATTGGCCTGATCGTTCCCGATCTCTGGCAGCAGGAAGCGGTGCGAGCATTGCGCGAGGGGAAAGATGTCGTCGTGCAGGCGCCGACCGGTTCGGGGAAAACGTACATCTTCGAGTTGCTCTATCCGACCTTGAAGGAACAGGCGGTGTTCACCGTTCCCACGCGCGCTCTCGCAAACGATAAACTGGCGGAATGGCGCGCGCGCGGTTGGGACGTCGGAATCGCCACCGGCGATCTGGCGATGAACCTCGATGCGCGCGTCGTTGTTGCGACACTCGAAACGCAGCGCGCAAGATTTCTTCGGCGCGAAGGACCAAAGCTTCTTGTTGTCGATGAATACCAGATGATCGCCGATCCCGTCCGCGGCGTGCATTACGAACTGGCGCTCGCGCTTGCGCCAGCGCGCACGCAATTGCTTCTGCTCAGCGGCAGCGTGCAAAATCCGCGGGATGTCGTCGCGTGGTTGCAGCGAATCGGGCGCGATGCCGTTTTGGTCGAACATCGCGAGCGGCCCGTGCCGTTGGAGGAAGTCGACATGCAACGATTGCCGGATTCGCAATTTGTCGATTCCCGAAATCCCTGGGCGCGATTAGTCGGCAAAGCGTTGCGGGCGGATCTCGCGCCAGTGCTCATCTTCGCTCCACGCCGCAACGCGAGCGAAGAAATGGCGCAGGCCATCGGCAGCGCTTTGCCATCGCGCGATCCACTTTCTCTCTCATCGGCGCAGGAAGCGCTGGCGGGTAAACGCCTGACGAAACTGCTGCGCAATCGCGTCGCTTATCACCACAGCGGTTTGAGTTACGCCGTGCGCGCGGGACTAATCGAACCGTTGGCGAAGATGGGGCAGTTGAATGCAGTTGTCGCAACGATGGGACTCGCAGCGGGAATTAATTTCTCGATGCGTTCGGTATTGGTAACCGACACGCGTTACATGGCGGGCAATTTTCAGCGAACAGTTCAGCAGGACGAATTGCTCCAGATGTTCGGTCGCGCTGGTCGCCGCGGACTGGATGAAACAGGTTACGTTCTCTTTCTGCCAGACGTCCCGCGACTCGGCGATGCCAGGCCCCGCCAACTCAAACGCGCGGCACAAATCGACTGGCCGAGTTTCATTAGCGTCATGCGCGTCGCCGCAGAACGCGACGAACAGCCGTTTGAAGCCGCCGTCCGGCTGAGTCATTCGCTTTTCAGCTCCAATCCTGTGGCGATCGGCGCCGAGCATTCGCTCCTGACCGGTCCGCGTCTCTGCGGTTTTTGCGTCGACGCTGAACGCGCCCGGTTTGTCAGGCGGCCAATTGTTGAAGTCTTGAATTCGAAAGAAGAATGGGAGGTCAAAGGTCCCGCAGCGAATCATTCGTTAGGCAAAACATTTGTGCGAGAAAATGAACGCTGGGTTCCGGCGCTCAGCGTTCCCCGCATGCTGGATGGACTGGGCTTTGGCAATCTCTGCAAACTCGACACGAAAAAGATCTATGGTCGCGAGATTCCGATCGCGACCGTGCTTGGTGACGGTGAATACGCGCCGGTGAAATGGCTTCGGAAAAAACTTCGTTCTGTAGCGGCGGTCTATGACCGTCGCACAACCACGAGCAAAGAATGCGACGGTCATAGACCGCCGCTACAGCAGAAAGAGCTCGACGAGATTGTACGGGACCTATTGCCGCAATGGATTGGTGGGGGCGTCGTTTCCGAACTCGTGAGGCGTGGCAACACCATTTCTGCCCGCATTGACTTTTCCCGGATCGAAGTCGCCGCGCAGATCGACTCAAATGGAGTTGCGCTGACGGAGCCACCGGAGCGGGAAGCGCTCCCGCTTCTCTGCCGCCAATGCGATCAACTGCACCATGATCAAAATGTTGCGATCGTGCCTTCTCCCTCCTATGCATGGCGGAGCCTTGGCTTGATCGAAAAAGATGGAACGCCCACGCGACGCGGAATTGTTTTCTCCTTTTTTCAAGCAGGAGAAGGTCTCGCTGTGGCCGCCGCCCTCGAAGACGAAACGTATCCTATCGCGGACCTCGTTTTCGATATTGCCAACATTCGTGCCGGCCCGCGCTTCGCCGGTGAAGACGCACCCTTGGGCGGCCGCCTCGGAATTTTGTGTCAACAGGTTTACGCACGCGCCGATTATCCTGGATATCTCGAAATGGGAACTCCGGCCCATTACGGCGCAGGTGCCTCGGAGGTAATGCGCGAACTTTGCGACAATCCATCGGCGCGTTCGCGACTTACGAATGAATCATTGAAGCTTGGCGACATCGAGCGCGCGCTGATGGAATGGCGCAGTTTGCTTCGACATATTGTCGCTGCGCCCGATCTGGATTGGGATCGCTGGCGAGAATTGCAATCCGCCGCCGCGCATTATATCGAAAACACGAAATCGCCGACGGTTTTGGATTTTCCTCCTTTACTTGCGTCGCAACAGCGACGTCAGGGAATGCTCGCCTAACGAATGAAACAAACGGATAAGACCCCGGCGCAACTTGGCTACCGCATGCCGGCGGAATGGGAGCCGCATGCTGCAACCTGGCTCTCGTGGCCGCGACGGGAAGGAATCAGTTTTCCGGATTCATTCGATCGCGTGCTGCCGGCGTTGCGCACCATGGTCGAGACGTTACTGACTTCGGAACCAGTAAACATCAATGTCTGCAACGGCGCGCATGAAGCGGAGGCGCGCGCCGTTCTCGACGGACTTGATGCAACGCGCCTCACTTTTCATCTGATTCCGACAAACGAGCCCTGGTGCCGTGATCACGGTCCGATTTTTCTGACGCGCAAGGAAGAACCGCGCCTTGCAGTCGTTGATTGGGATTACAACGCATGGGGCGGCAAATATCCGCCGTGCGATCTCGATGATGTCGTGCCAACGCGCATCTCCGAAAAACTTGGCGCTCCCGGTTTTTTATCCACGCATGATTCTCGAAGGCGGCTCCATCGATGTGAATGGCGTCGGCGCGTTGCTCACATCGGAATCGTGTTTGTTGAACAAGAATCGCAATCCGAATCTCAGTCGCGAAGAAATTGAAAAGCGCCTGCGCGATTTTCTCGGCGTGCGCGAAATCCTCTGGCTCGGCGATGGGATCGAAGGCGACGATACCGACGGTCACATTGACGATCTTACACGGTTCGTCGCCGAAAGGACGGTGGTTACCGTGATTGAAGAAAATAAGGACGACAAGAATTACGAGCCGCTTCGAGAAAATCTCGCGCGCTTGAAGGAGATGCGAATCGATAATGCGCCATTGGAAATTCACACGCTGCCGATGCCGGCGAGAATCGTTCGCGAGGGGATGCGATTGCCCGCGAGCTACGCCAACTTTTACATCGCGAACAAGTGCGTGTTGCTGCCGACATTTGCCGACGCAAATGATGCCAAGGCAATGTCCGTCCTCCAAAAACTCTTCCCGGGACGCCGCGTCGTGCCAATCGACTGCCGCGAATTAATCTGGGGCTTGGGAGCGTTTCACTGTCTCACGCAACAGCAGCCAGCCTTGTAGCGGCGGTCTATGACCGTCGCACTTTTTGCATTCGGAATTTAGCGACGGTCATAGACCGCCGCTACAGATCAGATCAATCCGCGAACGGCGACGGTTTGTAACCGCTTTTCAGAATCGCGTCGTGCAGGTCGGGCGCATGCGTTTTGCGCGCATCGAAGGTGACGACAACGCGCTCCCGTTTGGTATCTACCTTCACATCCTTCACGCCATTAATCTTGCAGAGCGGTTCTCGCAATTTCCGCACGCATTCGTCGCAATCTTCGCCTTCGGTTGCGATTACGATCTTCTCAATAATTTCGTGATCGGCCCGTTCGGGTACTGAACGGATCAGCCGGGTCGGGATCGTTTGGTCGGGCTGGGTCCATGATTCGTTGCAATAAGTAACGCGCGTCGAGGTTTGGTTGCGCGTATCACCATCGCACTTGCCAGCATCGCGCGCGCGATTTACTTGTATGCCCCCGCTGCTTTTTCAGTAGCCTGCTAACCTTCAACACTCATATTTCCTATGGCTAATTACGGTATTAACGGCTTCGGCCGCATCGGGCGCAATGTTTTGCGCGCCATGTCTCAAGAACAGATCGAAAGCATTCGCGCGATCAACGATATCACCGACACGCACACCCTTGCGCATCTTTTGAAATGGGACTCCGTTCACGGAAAATTCGATGGCGATCTCGGCTACGACGACGAGAACATCATCGTTCGCGGTCACAAAATTAAGATTCTAAAAGAGCGCGATCCGGCAAAGCTGCCGTGGAAAGATTTGGCGGTAGATGTCGTATTGGAATCAACCGGATTTTTCACCAGCCGGGACAAAGCCGATCTGCACATCAAAGGCGGCGCGAAAAAGGTTTTGATCAGCGCGCCGGCAAAAAATCCGGACGTCACGATCTGCATCGGGGTGAACGATCAGATGTATGACGCCGGCAAGCACACCATTGTTTCGAATGCGAGCTGCACGACAAATTGCCTCGCGCCAATGGTGAGGGCGCTCAACGACAAATTCGGCATCGAGCTCGGATTCATGAGCACAATTCACAGCTACACGAACGACCAGCGCATTCTCGATCTGCCGCATGAAGATCTCCGACGGGCGCGCGCGGCTGCGATTAACATCGTTCCTGCGAGCACCGGCGCGGCGAAGGCGATCGGCGAAGTCATTCCGGAGCTGAAAGGTAAATTGAATGGCGGCGCTTTCCGTGTTCCGACACCCGATGGTTCGGTGACGGATTTCACCGCGCTGCTCAAGAACAAAGCGAGCGCGGAGGAAGTGAATCGCGCATTCGCCGAAGCCGCGAAGGACAAGAGCTACAAGGACGTGCTCGAATTCTCAGACGAGCCGCTGGTCTTGAGAGACATCGTCGGCAATCCGCACTCGTGCATTTTCGACAGCAAGCTCACGCTCTCGTTAGGCGACAAATTTGTGAAAGTCGTCGGCTGGTACGACAACGAATGGGGCTACAGCAATCGTTGCGTGCAAATGCTCGAGATGCTCGGGGCGTAGATCAATCGATGCCCAAGCTGACCGTTCGCGAGCTCGACGTGCGCGATAAGCGCGTGCTCGTGCGGGTCGATTTCAACGTACCCACAGAGGAACGCGGTGACGACGTCGCGATCACAGACGACACACGGATTCGCGAAAGTCTTCCGACGATCAATTATCTGCGAGAGCAGGGAGCGAAAGTTATTTTGATGTCGCATCTGGGCCGGCCGAAAGGAAAGCCGACTCCGAAATATTCGTTGCGGCCCGTAGGCCTGTTTCTACACGATTTGATCAAACATCCGGTCGTGTTCAGTCACGATTGCATCGGCGCGGATGCGGAAAAGATCGTGGCGAGCCTTTGCCCGGGCGATGTTGCCTTGCTCGAGAACGTTCGCTTTTACGCTGGTGAAGAAGCGAACGATCCAATGTTTGCGGAATCGCTGGCGAAACTCGGTGACCTTTACGTGAACGACGCGTTTGGTGCGGCGCATCGCGCGCACGCCAGCACCGCGGGAATCACGAAGTTTGTCGCAAAATCCGCCATGGGACTTTTGATGGAGAAAGAACTTAAATATCTCCACGGCGAGCTAGAGAATCCGGCGAAACCTTTCGTCGTTATTCTTGGGGGTGCGAAAGTTTCCGACAAAATTGGCGTGATCAAGGCGCTGATGGAAAAGGCCGACACGATTTTGATCGGCGGTGCGATGGCGAACACATTTTGGAAAGCGCAGGATTTTCCGGTCGGGAAAAGCAAAGTCGAGGCCGACAAGCTGGATCTCGCGCGCGAACTTCTCGCCCTGGCCAGGAAAAAGAATGTGAAGTTCCTGCTGCCGGTCGACGCGCTGGAGACTCAGGAGATTCGCGCCGGAGCGCCAACGAAAAATACCGGCCGCGTCACTTCAAAACATGGAATCGACGATGGCTGGCTTGCCGTCGATATCGGTCACGCTACGATCGCGCTTTTCACCGAAGAGATTGCGAAAGCGAAAACAGTTCTGTGGAATGGACCGATGGGCATTTTCGAAATCCCGGATTTTGCCGAGGGAACTTTTGCGATCGCAGACGCGCTTGCTCGCTCAAGTGCGACCACGATCATCGGTGGAGGCGATTCCGTCACGGCAGTGAAACAGGCGGGCGTGGCCGACAAGATGACGTTTATTTCGACTGGTGGTGGCGCCTCTCTGGAATTACTGGAAGGAAAAGAGCTGCCCGGAGTCGCGGCTTTAACCGATAAAATGTAATGCGCAAAAAAATCGTCGCCGCGAATTGGAAGATGAACATGACGCAGGCCGAAGCGGCGTCGTTCGTGCAAACTTTGCTCGTTGAGATTGGTGATCTATCGGACGTTGAAGTCGTAATCGTGCCGCCGTTTACCGCCATCGCAAAAGTGAATGAGGCGCTCGGCAAATCGCAAAACATCAAGGTCGGTGCGCAAAATATGTATTGGGAACGGAGCGGCGCTTTCACCGGCGAAATAAGCCCGGCGATGTTGCGCGATTTGTTTTGTCGCTACGTCGTGCTCGGGCACAGCGAACGCCGCTCTCTTTTTGGCGAGACCGACGAAATTGTGAATCGCAAAGTGCGCGCCGCGCATGAAGCCTCCTTGCGTCCGATCCTTTGCGTCGGCGAAACGCTCGATCAACGCGAGCGCGGCAATGTCGAAAAGATTCTCGGGCTGCAATTGCGCGCCAGTCTGGCAAATCTGGGCGCGAAGGAATTACAGGAAACCGTGATCGCCTACGAGCCGGTGTGGGCGATTGGCACGGGCAAGACTGCAACTGCGGCGCAGGCGGAGGAAGCACACGCCTTCATTCGTCACACCCTGGGTCAAATAGCCGATGCGGCCACGGCCGAACGAATTCGGATTCAATACGGCGGCAGCGTGAAGCCGGACAACGCGCGCGAGCTGATGAGCCAGCCGGACATCGATGGCGCACTCGTGGGCGGAGCGAGTCTTGATCCGCGCAGTTTCGCGCAGATCGTACAAGCCGCGTTGCCTAACGAATAAGGTTTCGCCTACTGGATGTGGTAAACTTCTACCACACCGACACCCGTGGGTCTGAGTCCGGTGCCGCTCAATATTGCGGTGTAATTACCAGCTGGCTGTGTCGTCAGGAGGGCGGATTCATGCGGATTCATCGGCGCAATGCCAGCGGCTTGAATATCGGCAGCGTTCGCGTTCGTTTGCCAGTCATTGTTTCCCGCGATCTTCACTCCTTGCGCGTTGCGCAATTCCAGCACTGGATCGTTTAACGGATTCGTAATTCCCGGGGACAGAGATGGCCCGATACCGCGAATCCCGATCTTCGCCGAAGTGTTTCCCAGGATAATGAAGCCGGCGATCATCACGTTTTCTCCAGTTTGAACGAAACCGCGCGAGGAAATGTTTGCGAGGCGGGAATCCGGACCGCGATCGAGATCATAAATTTCGACAAGGCCAACTCCTGTGCCACTCATGCCGCGGACGATTGCTGTGTAAGTTGCATTGTTTGCGGGAAGCGTAGCCAGAATTGAAGACTCGCTTGACGCTGTTGGTGGAATATCGGTGTCCTCAATTTGCTGGCGGTTCGTGCTGTCGCCCCAGTCGTCGTTCGTCGCGAGCGTGCTGTGGTCATCGTGTAACTCCAGAACCGGATCGCCTAGCGGGTTCGCGATATGATTGGCCGCAAGCGAAGGGCCGATCGCGCGAATCAAAACATGTTTTGGCGAGGTGCCGCCGACGATGAAGCCGGCGATCAATTCGTTAGGATCGGCCTGCACCTGCAGTCGCGTCGAAATGTTCACCAATCGCCCTGGCGACGCGAGCACCGTGACATTGAAATGTTGGGTAACGAAAGCGCCGTCGAAGTCGGTAGCTCTTACGCTAACGACTGCGCTCCCCGGTTGTTTGGCCGTTATCACCACGCGCCGCTTATCCGCATCGATGCTTGCGGTCGCGACCGTCGTGTTGTTCGAAAACGCCAGAAAATCGAACGGCGGGATCTGGATGATGTCGGGAACTGAAACCAGATTCGAAATTTGGAGCTGATTCGCGGGGTTGTAATTGCGCGTCGGAAGTTGGTCGAATGGCGGATTAAAATTAAAAGTCGGAAGCGCCGCGACTTTATCCACATTGATCATTCCGTTGCGAATGACTTGTCCGAAAACGGTGAAGCCGCCGTTTTGTCGGGTATCGAGATTATGTGGCGCACCGCCGTTGTCCTCAAGGTTGATGAACCACTGGCTCGTCGCGGTGTCCGGACCGGTCGCAGTCTTCGCCATCGCGATCGAGCCGCGCGTGTTTGAAATGCCGGGCTCATTCTGAATCGAGGGAAAAGTCACGACCGCCGTCGGTGTCACAGTGTTTACATCCGAGGTGTTTACCGTGGCGATGTATCCACCGGCCTGAATAACAAAATCCGTCGCGGAGCGATGAATGAAATGGGACGCGCGATGATGCGTCGTCGGATCGATTTTGAAATAGCGACCTTGATCGACGTATCTCAGAAAATTCGTCACTGTGATCGGCTTCTGCGCACTAAAAAGCTGGACATCGACATTACCAAGAATGGTGGCGAACCGCACCGCTTTCATATCCGGGTCGTTAAACGCGTTTGTCAGATCAATCTTAGTCGTCGTGTCAGCGTAAAAAGTTTGATCGGCGATTTGAGTTTTGATGACAGGCGGCACGTTCGCGGCGACGAGCGACGCAGCGCCAGCGCCGAGAGTAAACAGAAAGATAATGAGACGTCGATTCATGCAGGCAATATATGTAACCGATTCCAGAAGCGCCGTCACCGCAATTTACGTAATTACTTTTTGATCTCGAGATAAGTGCGCGATTGCACCTTATTCGTTCCGGGCTGCATCTCCTCGATTCGCATCTGTTTTAAAAACCAGCGGCCCTCGATTTTTTGCGCGGAGATCACTTCGAAGCGTTTCGCGAGGCGGCCCTTCCAATCGTAACCTTCCATCTCCATCAGCGCGCCGGTGTTTTTGTCGACCCAGAGGAGGACGCTGGAATATTGAGAATCGTGCGAGGGAGGACGCAATTCGAGCTTCCAGCAACGCCGCGACCGCACCGGTTCTTCACCGAGCACGCGCGCATCGGGCCAGTAAAGAAATTTGAGCGCGAGATCTTCGTAGGTGATCGCGGTGCCGCGGACTTTGTGATCGAATTGCGCCGGCGTAATTTTTTCCACGCCGTTTTGGCTTAGCTCTTCCAGTCGCGAATCGTTTTCGCCAAGCCGCAGTTGTAGCGCACCTGGCGGGTTGGCAAACGAATACTTGATCAACGGTCCGGTTTGCGTGAGGCGGAAAGGAACAACCGTCGCTTCCTGCCGTATTTGTCCCTGCAAATCGATTTCCTGCTGCGACTGCTGCATTCGGGCAGTGGCGAGAATTTCTTTCGCGGAAGGCGTTTCATCCGCTGCCTCGGCCATTGCCGATAGGAAAATCAACGCGAGCGCTGCGAGAAGCTTCGCCGCTTGTTTCGCCCACCGTTGATTCGTATCGTGGCGGGCCACTTTCGTATGGACCAAAGCCTGTTTCATCTCATTAACGAGCAATGGACGAATCCTGTCCTCGATCTGTTCATGGCGGCGATGAGCGATATCAAAATTTGGTGGCCGGTTTTCGTTGGAATCGGCCTTTATCTTCTAATCTTCGGTGGATTCAAGGGGCGCGCCTTTCTTTTTTCGGTGCTCATTGCGCTCGTCATCTGCAGTAACCTCCTGGTCGCGCCGCTAAAATCGGCGCTGGATCGGCGCCGACCGAAGCAGGTGGAAAAAGTGCGGATGGTCCAACTGCAAAAGGCGCATCCGAAAATGCTCACGATTTTCAAGAAACCGACCATTCGCTTTTCCGATCAAACCGATCGCGCAAAATCGGGCCCATCATTTCCTTCCGGACACATGGCGAATAACACCGTCATCGCGGTGATGTGCGTTTTGTTTTTTCGACGCTGGGGCTGGCTTTATTTCATCGCGGTGGCGGCGATCGGTTATTCGCGAATCTATCTTGGAGCACACTGGCCCAGCGACATTGCGGCGACGTTTTTTTTGGCGGCGGGTGAAGCGCTGCTTGTCGTTGCGTTGCTCGAAGTGGTCTGGAGATTGGCCGCTCCGCGCTTTGCGCCCGACGCGTTTGCGCACCATCCGAGTTTGCTGGGCGAACAGGTTCAATGAGCACAACGCGCGCGATTTGGATTTTTGTTCTGGGCCTGACAGCGATTCGACTCACTCTCCTCCGCACCACTGATCTCTCCGGCGACGAAGCTTATTACTGGATGTGGTCGCAACATCTTGCGCCCGGGTATTTCAGCAAAGGTCCCGGTGTTGCTTTTGCCATTCGCGCGAGCACAGCGATTTTTGGTGCGACAGAATTTGGTGTGCGTTTCTGGAGCCCGATCCTCAGCGCGGGCACAAGTTTGCTCCTCTACTATTTCGCACGACGCCTGTTCAGCGACGGGGTTGCGTTCTGGACCGTTGTTGCGCTCAACGTCACGCCCATCTTCAACATCGGCAGTTTCGTCATGACGATCGATCCGCTTTCCGTTTTCTTTTGGTCGGCGGCGATGTTCACTTTTTGGATCGCATTGGAACGAAGTCCCGGCTTCAGCTGGTCTTGGCCATTAACCGGGCTGCTGATCGGTCTGGGATTTCTCTGCAAATACACCAACGCACTCGAAATCGTCTCGGTCGCACTTGTGTTGGCGCTTGTCCCGCGTTTGCGCATCGAATTCAAACGCGCGGGGTTTTATTCGCTGCTCGGAGTCTTCGTCATTTGCACTATTCCGCCGATCATCTGGAACGCACAGCATGCATGGATCACGGTCGTGCATCTCCGTTCTCGCGGCGGCCTCGATGAGGCGACGGGATTTCATCCGACCGCGTTGTTGCTTTTTCTAGCCGAACATTTTCTCACTTACTCGCCCCTGCTGTTTCTGGCTCTGGTATGGGCTGTCATCGCGAGCTGGCGCGGCGCACTACGAAATTTCAAACTGCTTTATCTCTTCTGGTTCGGTGTTCCGGTTTTCGCGCTCTACTTTTTGCTTTCGATCAATCGCGCCGGCGCTCCCAATTGGGACTGTCTCGCATTCCTGAGTCTTGCCCCGTTGGCTGCACTCTATTGGCACGATCGATCGCAAAATACGACCAGCCTGCGCAGGTGGGCCGCCGTCGCAATCTTCCTCGGTTTGCTCATGAGTGTTATCGCGTTGGATACCGACCCGTTGCGTTCTCTCGGTCTCCACTTTCCACGGCGCGATCCGGCGAACCGGTTGCGCGGCTGGAAATCCGCTTCTCGCGAAGTCGAAAAGTTGCGCGCTGATTTTGAAACGAAATCCGGCGAGAAACTGTTCCTCATTGCTGACGAACGCGATCGCGCGGCGGAGATCTCATTTTATCTGCGCGACAAACGCGTTGAGGGCGCGCATCATCCGCCGGTTTATATTGTCGAATCGCAGGATTTGCAGAATCAATTTTCTTTCTGGCCACGGTATGATGAGTTCGTTGAGCAGCCGTCTCGCAGCGCGCCTTCACCTAACGAGGTTTACACAGAAGAGAGTGGCATTAATCCATTCGTGAACCGCAGTGCGCTCTACGTGCAGGAAGGCAATAAGGAACACACTCCGCACAATATTCGCGCGGGGTTCCAATCGACCGAACGCGTCGCGACAATCCAGGTCCGCCGTTTTGGCGAATTGATTCGCACCTGGCAGGTATTTCTGTGCCGCAGTTATCGGACGTTGCCGTTATGAGCGAACCAGCCGTATCGGTAGTCGTGCCGCTCTTCAACGAAGAAGAGAACGTTCCGAGCTTGCAGGCCGAACTCAGCGCCGCGCTCTCTACTCTCGATTACGAGATTATCTTCGTTGATGATGGCTCCGTCGATTCGACGTTCGAGCGCATTGCAGCGGATTCACGCATACGACTAGTGCGCTTTGAAAAAAATGCGGGTCAGAGCGCGGCCATGTTTGCCGGCCTGCACGCCGCGCGCGGCGCGATCGCTGTTTTGATTGATGGCGATTTGCAAAACGATCCGGCCGACATTCCGCGCTTGCTCGCGGAGATCGAGCGTGGCGCCGATCTCGTCTGCGGTTATCGCACGCAGCGTAAAGACACTTTGACCAAGCGCCTAACGAGTCGGATCGCTAATTTCGTCCGCAGTCGCTTCACGAAAGATGGTGTCCGCGACACCGGCTGCACCTTGAAGGCGATGCGACGGGAATGCATTAGCGCGCTCGTTCCGTTCAAAGGCATGCATCGGTTTATTCCGGCGCTGATCAAGGGAGCGGGTTATCGGCTGGTAGAAATTCCGGTCCATCACCGGCCGCGCAAGTTTGGTCAAAGCAAATACGGTCTCGGTAATCGTGCCGTGCGCGCCACGGTCGATATGTTTGGAGTGCGCTGGCTGCTTTCACGGCAGTTGCGTTACAAAATCCGGGACTAACGAGTCGCGGATCACTCGTAGCGCAAGGCCACGGTAGGATTGACTCTAATCGCGCGTCGCGCTGGAGAATATGCGGCCAAAGCTGCCGCGATCAGAATTACCAGGCCGGCGGCGGCGAACGCCATCGGATCCGCTGTCTTTACTTCGTAAAGGAAACTGCTCACGACACGGGTTCCGCCTAACGAAATGATTATGCCGATGGTGGCACCCACCAGGATGAGAAGGGCAACCTGACGCAGGATCAAGAGCAACACATCGCTGCGTTGCGCGCCGAGTGCCATGCGAACCCCAATCTCATGAGTTCGTTGGGCGACGGAAAATGCGATCACGCCGTACAAGCCAATCGTCGCGAGCACGGTCGCGAGTGCGCCAAAAGCTGTCGACAACCACGTAATCAAACGGTCGCGCGAAAGCGAATCGGCGATTTGATCTTCCAGAGTCGTAATGTGGTAGAGCGGCACATTGGGATCGATATTGCGCATCGTATCGCGCAGCAGACTAACGACCGATCGTCCATCGCCGATCGTGCGCACGTGCAGCGTCAAGTCAAAGAGGCGCTCTTGTTGCGCCACCGGCACATAAAAATGCCGCTTCGGCTCTTCGCGCAGACTCACGTATTTCGCATCCTTTACGACGCCGATAATTTCAATATCCGGTGGCGTGCTCGAATCCGTTCCGAATTTTTTGCCGATCGGATTGCGATTTCCGAAATAGTAACGAGCCATCGTTTCGTTGATGATCCCGACGTTGCCACTTTTCAGATTATCGCGATCGTTAAAATCGCGACCGGCTACGATTGGCATGCGCATCGTCGCGAAGTAATCGGGTGTGACGATGTTCGAGTACGGACTCATGTCTTCGCCGTCCCGCGGTTGGTAACCTTCGACCGTGACGTTGATCGCGTCCCAGCCGCCGGAAAGAACCACACCAGTGGCGAGCGCGGCGGAGCGAACTCCGGGCAATGTCCGCACCCTTGCGAGGAAGTCATCGTAAAGCGCCCGGATCTTTTCCGGCGGATAACCGTTGAGCGAAGGGTCGAGCGAAGCGAGCACGACGCGGCTCTCATCGAAACCGGGCGCGAGCACTTTCAAATTGCGGAGACTGTGCAAAAAAAGTCCCGCTCCAACCAAAAGGGGGAGCGAAAGCGCGATCTGCAGTAACACCAGCGCACCGCGGAAACTGCGCGGCGACAAATCGCTTCGCGCGACTCGGGAATCGCCCTGCTGCGGAGCCAGTGACGCACGGGGGATTTTCAACGCCGGAATGATACCGAAGAGAATCGCCGTGGCCGTCGAGGTTGCGAGAGCGAAACCCAGAACCATCGGATCGAGTGTGACGCGGAGATTCATCCGCTCACTCGCCGGCAGGAAATGCAAAAGCGCACCTTGCGTCCAGATGGCAAGAACAACGCCTAACGAACCGCCAATCAGCGCGAAGAGCAGACTTTCCGTCAACCATTGACAGACCAGCCGCCGGCGCGTCGCGCCCAAAGCCAGCCGCATCGCGATCTCTTTCGTGCGCGCAGCGTTTCTGGCCAGAAAAAGATTGGCCAGGTTCGCGCAGGTAATCAAAAGAATGATAACCGTGATTCCGAAGAGAATGAGCACGGCGTGCGAAATTTGCGCCTGCAATTCTCCCAAGCCCTGACTGCCGGGGAGGAGTTTGATGTGGCTCATGCGCGCCGTCTGTCTGTTGTAATCGCTCACGCGCGGTGGCAGCTGCTTTATCTCGTTTTCGTGCGCCTGGCGATAGAGGACATCCAACGACGCCTGTGCTTGCGGGATCGAAACGCCAATCTTGCGCCGGGCGAGAATCTCGAGCCATTGATGACCGGAATTTTGCAAACGGTTCGCTGGAAACGGCCGGAAGACCGTGGCCATCATCATCGGCACACGGATGTCCGTTCCCTCCGATAAGTCTGTTCCGTAAAAACCCGGAGGCGTGATGCCGATTATCGTCATCGCGCGTCCGTTCAGAATGAGACTCTTGTCGACGATCCCGGGATCGCCGCCGAAACGCCGCTGCCAATATTCATAGCTCAGCACCGCGACGGGATGCGCTCCTGGCTGTCGATCGTCGGCTTGCGAAAAAAGCCGCCCCCGCCACGGCTGCACACCGAGCGTCTCGAAATAATTTCCGCTTACCAGCTCGCCTTTCGCTTTCTCGCTCTTTCCCGCGAAAGTCGCGTTCATCTCCGCGCCAGCCTGTGCGAGCATGCCGCTGAAAACGGAATTCTTATCGCGCAGTTCGCGATACATTGGATACGAAAAGGAAGTCATATTCCCCGTGCGTTCGTTCTGCACACTGAGGACGACCAGTTGCTCCGGATGCTGCACCGGCAACGCGCGCAAAATGACGCTGTTGAAAAGGGAAAACAGCGCCGTGTTCGCGCCGATCCCAAGCGCGATCGCGAGGATCACCACCGCGCTAAAGAGAGGAGTTTTCCGCATCAGGCGCGCACCAAAACGGATGTCCTGCAAAAATTCCTCGATCCAGCGCACGCCGCGCGCGTCGCGACATTCTTCCTTCCGTTGTTCGATTCCGCCGAGTTCCAGCAAGGCCACGCGTCGCGCCGCCTCGACGGTCAACCCGTTTGCAATGCCTTCCTCCGTTCTTCGTTCGATGTGATCGCGCAGTTCTTCGTCAAGTTCCTCTTCAACGTTGCGCCTCCGTAACAACGAGCGCAGGCGCAGCGGGACGATATGGATCCAGCGGCCCGGACTCACTCAAGCCTCCTTCAATTTCATCACCGCAAGGATCGCAGTCGAAAGCCGATCCCATTGAACGGTTTCCCTGGCCAGATGTTTGCGGCCGAGTTTCGTGAGCGAATAGAACTTAGCCCGGCGATTATTTTCCGTCGGTTTCCATTGCGCTGTGATCCAGCCTTGCTGTTCAAGTTTATGCAACGCCGGATAGAGCGAACCATCACTCACTTGCAGGACATTGCCGGAAGCATGGCGCAGTCGGCGACTGATCGCGAAACCGTGAAGGGGTTCCACGGCCAGGATTTTCAAGAGAAGGAAATCGAGCGTTCCCTGGACGAGATCGGATGGTTTACTCATGGCTTGTCTCGCTTACCGAGAGAAGAATTACCTTTCTCATCTCGGTAAGCAAGAGGAAAGCAGAGATTTCCCAAAAAATAATCGCTGCGCCAAAGAACGACGACCGACAAGCGGGCCAATCACTCGCCGGTTGTCATTTCTCACGCAAACAAAACGCTCTTGTCATCACCATCTGCCACGCTAAGCTTTCGCTCCCACCGGGGAACCCTGCATGTCGTTGGCCAATTTATTAACCGCCGAGCAGATCATCCCCGAGATGAAGGCAACCGAACGCTGGCCGGCCATTGTCGAGCTGATCAATCTGCTCACTTCGCTGGACAAGATCAAAGGGGAGGATCGCGAAAGCATCCTCGCTTCACTGAAACAGCGCGAAGAAACGATGAGTACCGGCATCGGTTTTGGCATTGCGATTCCGCATTGTTCCTCCGATCGCATCAATGAAGTGGTTGCGTCTTTCGGCCGCTCTTCGCAGGGCATCGAGTTCGATGCGCTCGATAATGCGCCGGTGAAATTTGTCGTTCTGTTTATTGTGCCGAAAAATCAGTTTCAAACGCATCTCCGCACGTTGGCTTCGATCGCGAAATTTTTGAACGATCGCAGTGTGCGCGAGCAGTTGGGTGAAGCGAAATCGGCTGACGAGATTCTTGCGATCTTTCGCGATCGCTCGCAGAAAGTGTAGCGGCCGTCTCGGCGGCATTCCTCGCGTCGCGCAACGAAGCGGCTACAGTTTGCGCTTAAGCTTCGATGGAAACTTTCCAAACATTGCTCGCGCAGAAACTATCGGCAGCTCTCGTTGCGGCTGATTTCACAGATAGCGGCGAGTTGACGCCGGCGACTGACGCGCGTTTTGGCGATTATCAAACCAACGCCGCGCTTGTGCTGGCAAAGCAACGCGGGGAGAAGCCGCGAACAATTGCAGAGAAAATCATCGCGCACCTGGACGTGGCTGAGATTTCGGAGCCTCCAGAAATCGCTGGCGCCGGTTTCATTAACTTTACACTGCGTCCGGATATCGTCGCGCAGAGGACAACGGCACTTTTGCAAGACGAACGGCTCGGGGTTGCACGCACAACTTCACCGCACCGGATCGTGATCGACTTCGGTTCGCCCAATGTCGCGAAGCCGATGCACGTCGGTCACATTCGCAGCCTGGTTCTGGGCGATTCGCTCGCGCGAATTGCGGCGTTCCTCGGCCACGAGGTCATTCGCGATAATCACATCGGCGATTGGGGCACACAATTCGGCATGGTGATTTACGGATGGAAGAATTTTCTCGATCGCGATGCTCTTGCCCGCGATCCCATCGCGGAACTGGTCCGAATATACAAAGAAACAAATGAACGCTCGACGGCGGAGCCCGCAGTGCGGGAAACGGTGCGCGAGGAGTTGGTGAAATTGCAGGCCGGCGAAAAAGAGAATTTCGCCATCTGGCAGGAATGCGTTGCGCTTTCTCTGCGTGAGTTTGAGAAGACCTACGAAATCCTGAATATCCATTACGACATTCAGCGCGGCGAAAGTTTTTATAACGACCGGCTTTCAGACGTGATCGACCGATTGCTCAACGCTGGAATCGCAGAAGTTAGTGAAGGCGCAACTTGCGTTTTCTTCCGAGACATTCCGGAGCTGGCAGACAAACCAGCAATGATTCGCAAGCGCGACGGAGGTTACAATTATGCCACGACAGATGTCGCGACGGTCGATTATCGCATCAACGACCTGAAAGCGGACACAATCTGGGCGGTCGTTGGTGCGCCGCAGACTTTGCACTTCAAGCAAATCTTCGAGATCGCGCGGCGCGAAGGTTACAAAGCCGAATTCCGCCATATTCCGTTTGGCAGCATTCTTGGAGAAGATCGCAAACTGATGAAAACGCGATCTGGCGAAAATGTTTCGCTACGAGGAGTGCTCGATGAAGCAGTCGCGCGTGCCAGAAAGATCATTGAGCAAAAGAACTCTGAGTTGAGCGAAGAGGAAAAGAGTGACGTCGCAAAAATAATCGGCATTGGCGCGGTGAAATACGCCGACCTCTCGCAATATCGTATGACCGATTATGTTTTTTCCTGGGACAGAATGCTGGCGTTACAGGGAAATACCGCGCCGTACTTGCAGAATGCGTACGTCCGTATTCGATCCATCTTCCGCAAAGCCGGCGAAAGTCTGCCAGTCGATTCAAAAATCATTTTGTCCGAGCCAGCGGAACTGCAGCTGGCCAAGCGCCTGACGCAATTTGCTGAAATCGTGCCCGCAGTCCTAAACGATTTCCGGCCCAACGTGCTTGCAAATTATTTGTTCGAACTGGCAAACAGCTTCCACTCATTTTACGAAGCCTGCCCGGTCCTTAAGGCAGATGAGCCCACGCGAACATCGCGTCTCGCATTATCCGAATTGACGGGACGGACTTTGCGCCGTGGTCTCGATCTTCTCGGAATTCAGGTGCCGGAGAAGATGTAGTTCGTTAACGCGCAGTCTGCGCGAGTTCCTGATATTTTTTCTCGAGCTCGCGGTAGCGGTCTTCGCTCTCGCGTAGGGCACGACGTTCCTCGCGCAAACTCTGCTCCAATTCGCGAATGCGGTCATTAATATCGATCGACATTCGCGTCGCCGACGGCGCGGGTGTGGTCGCAGTTTCTTCAGAATTCGCTTCCCTTCTCACGCTCGGCGTTTGCAACAATGCCGGTAATGTGGCGATCTGCCTTCGCGTCCCATCGCAAGAATTGATGATGTACGTCTCGGCGTTGATTTCTCCGAGCCGAATGAATTCCTGAATCGCTCCCAGAGTTGTTGGCCCATAATAGCGTTCGCTTGTCACTTCGACGAGCCAGTCCATTCCCAGCTGAGGAACCATCGGCGCCTTGATCCATGTTTTCCGATCGGTGGAAAGCGCGTCATGCGGCGCGATTTGCGCGGCCGAAGCCCAGTGTGTCAGTTGTTCAAAAGGCAACGGACCGAAAACGCTGCCATCTTCGTGTTTGCGCAGGAACCACTCGCGCGCCGGCGCTGTTTCCATTACTCGTTAGGCGTGAGCGATGGCTCGGCGCTCGCCGCGGGCGAAGCCGCGCCGGACGCCGGAATCATAATTGTTTGCCCGGCCTGCAATTTTCGACCGTCCTCGATGTGATTAAATTTTTGCAATTCATCCACACCTACTTTGTACTGTTTTGCGATCGAGGTCAGCGTTTCACCGCGTATGACAGTGTGCGTGTTACCCGAAGGGTGCGTTGCCTCGATCGGAGCGGGAGTGCTTTGAACTGGAGCCGGTGATGCTTCACCAATCATGACTCCAGGTTTCGATACCTGTTCCTGCAATTTGAGAATCTGTTGAGAAAGCGCATCAATCTTTGCGTTTTGTTCATCGAGCTTCTTATTGATCGCTTCCAACTGCGCCGCATTCGATTTGTCGTTAGGCGCCTGCGCCCATGAGGATACAGAGACAAAAGCCGCCACAATTGCTATCGCCAGAATCTTCATCGCCTTCATGTTGACATTGGCCCTCGACGCTGGCAAGCACACGGCCGGTTTGCCTTTTTACGAATTATTCCTAAGTTTTTTTCATGCCTGAGCGCATCCAAAAACCACCTGCTGTTCCGTGGGGGCCGAAGCAGGGCGACGGGGACGGCGGCGGCCCGAAGGCGCCTGATATTTCGAGGCCGGACACGAAGGATCTCTTGAAAAAAATGCGCCAGGTAGATCCGAATCAATCCAAGCGCTATCGGCAGCGCACAGGCCAGTAATGGATTTGCGCACCACTGCGCTCGACCAGAGCGTGTCTGGCGCGGGCGAAGATTTCCCGGCTTTGCTGCGACGCAAAGGTTTGGTCGCGCCCGTCTCCGACGTTTCCAAGATTGGAGATGTTTCGAAGTGGGTGGCAACGGAGTCGACCACGATTCTCGCTTTTAAATTTGCCGGTGGCGTGCTCGTGGCGGGCGATCGCCGCGCTACGGCTGGAAACACGGTTGTTTACGATCGCGCGGACAAAGTTTTGGAAATCGATCGCCATTCCATCATGGCCATCGCGGGTGTGCCGGCGACGGCGTGGGAAATGGCGCGCGTGCTCGAGCACTCCTTTCAATTTTTCCGTCGGACGCAATTGCAGGAAATGAGCGTGGACGGGAAGGTGCGCGCACTATCGAAATTGCTGCGCGATAATTTTGGATTCGCGATCCAGGGCGTCGGAATGGTTGTCCCAATTTTTGCAACCTACGATTCGGTGGCCCGTCTTTATTTTTACGATGCGATGGGTGCGCAATTCGAAGTCACCGAATACGCCGCCACCGGATCGGGTTCGCCCGTCGTGCGTGGAATTTTGCATTACGAAAATCGCTGGGGAAAAAAGCCGCTGCAGAAATTGCGCGAAGACGAAGCGGTCACAGTTGCGCTGCGCGCGCTGGATACTGCGGCGGAGTCTGACACCGCCACGGGTGGCGTCGATCGCAGCGGCAAGATTTTCCCGATCATCAAAATTGTTTCGAGCGAAGGAATCAACACATTGCCAGAGCGCAAGATTGGCGCGCTCTTCAAGAAAACTGTCGCATGATCGAAGAGCCGTATCGCTGGGTGGAAGCGATCGCGAACCGGCGCGAGTACATCGAAACCCAGCTTGCTTCCGGAAGTCCGATCGCCGCGGTCGGATTTCGAGATGGGATTTTGTTTTTGACCGTCGGTCGCGCGCGGCAAAAGATTTTTGAGATTTACGATCGCATTGCCATGGGGGCGATCGGCCACCCTGGCGATATCGAACGGTTGCGCATGGCTGCGATTGAACTGGCGAGCACGGAAGGTTTCACGCGCTCTGCGGCCGATGTTTCGTTGCGCCGCCTGGCCTATTATTCGCTTAGCCCGCTAATGAAAGCGGCATTCGAACAGATCTTCGGCGCGCCGTATCTCGCGCGCATGATTTTCGCCGAGCTCGGAGCCGAAGCCTGCCGAAGACTTGCTTTTGCGTTTGGAATACGACGGCTCCATCTCAGCGAATGGTGGAACGTCGGCGCAAGCGCGTCAGCATTTTGGTGTTCTCAGCGGGACTAAAACTTCGACTGACTTGATGGAGTCATTTCTTGCTGACGCTCACAGCGCCAGTGCGACACTGGATCGCGTCTTACGGATCGCACTGGATGCCTGGTGCGTTGGGCGGATGGCGTTGGGAGACGATGGCTTGAAAGAAATGCCGTCACGCGAACAAATCGCAACGTATCGGAAAAACGAACTCGCTCTTTCCAGCATTGAGGCGGCGATGCTGGCACGGAACACAACTGCGGCGATTCGCTACCGATCATTGTCGGACGAGGAGATAAAATCGGCTTTGGGTAGCTCAGAGTAAGCGCCCGTCATCATGCGACGCGGTCGAATACAAAACGGTGCCTTGTCGCGAAACGCCCTCGCCGTAATCGGCCTGGTGCTGATGCTGGCATCTGTTATTTGGCTACAGCTTTTGCCACCGTCAAAAGAACGGGCTTTGATCAGCAGATCGCAACGGCCTGGCGACATCTCGCTCGTCGTTATCGATCCGGGTCACGGTGGAATCGATTCGGGCACGACCTCGGGCGGCGTGCTGGAAAAAGATCTTGCTCTCGATGTCGCGAAACGTCTGCAGCGTCTGGTTCGCTCGCACGGACTCAAGACGTTGCTCACGCGCGAGAAGGACGATTACAAATCTCTCGCTAATCGTGCGGACTTCGCCAATCGCCAGCATGATTGTATTTTCGTTAGCATCCATTTCGACGAAGCAAAATTATCCACATCGACCGGCGTCGAAACTTATTATGCTGCGCATCAGTCCGGCCACGCCGTCCCGTTTTCCTCGTGGCTGCCATTTCTGCAGCGCGCAGCGTCGGAATCTCCAGACATCCTCAGTCAAAGCCTGGCCGGCTTCATTCAGGAATCGCTCGTCCAACGCACGCATGCTCTTAATCGTGGGACGAGAGCAGAGCAGTTTTACGTCATCGCGAACGTGCGTCATCCGGCCGTGTTGGTTGAAGGTGGTTTCCTTTCGAACAAGGACGACGTCGCAAAATTATCGTCGGAGGAATACCGCGAGCGGATGGCTACGGCAATTTGTGAAGGAATTCTCCATTACCGCGATACGTTGCGTAATCGCCAACCAGCGCTCGCCGTGGCAACTGAATGACAACGAAATTGCCGCGTCAAACGAACACATGATGAAGCGGATTTCATTGCTGGCGTGCACTCTTTCTCTTGCTCTCATCACTCCATTACGCGCCGATGATGCGATCGCATCGGCACAGCAGGCATTGAAGGATCAGGGCTTTTACTATGGCGCGATTACTGGCCACGAAGACGCAGACACGACTGCGGCAATTCGACGTTACCAAATCCGCAACGGATTAAAGATTACGGGCGAATTGAATAGTGAAACGCAGCGATCGCTTCGCATTACCCGAAAAGTAACGCCGACTACGATACCGCAGCCGTCTTCGAACGGCCGTGCCGAGCAGCGTGAGGAAAGCCCGAAAAGATCGCAAATTTCGCCTCCGCAATACCGGCCTCCGCGGGCGCCATCTCGTCCGGCGGATTCGGCGGGACAATACCATTATCGGCAGGAAGCAGTTGGAATTTTCGAGGACACGCCGTTCGAAATGGCGCCGCCTGATGTTCAGCAGCGCGTCATTGCCGACGCGCAGATTTTTTTGGCGCGTCGCGGTTATTATCGGAGCGAGATCGACGGCATTTATGGTCCGGCGACGGATTTTGCGCTCCGTGCTTTCCAAGCCCGCATCGGTCTTCCGTTAACCGGACGCTTCGATATGCCAACTCTGAGAGCACTCGGTTTAACACCGGGCCGACATTATCGCCGGTCGTCAATTCCATCGCGCGTTCCGCGTCCGGTTTATCGCGGCGAGTGGATCCCGGAGTGACGATTTACAGCAAAATTACTTCTTCGCGGTTTCGAATTGCACCGACTGCAATTCAGTGAAGACAGTTCCCACAAAAATTTGAACTCCGATTCGAAGAAGTAGCCGATCGGAATCATCGGAAATCCAGATTGTTCCGCGACGAAATTTTCGGTGAGGTTCGAGATCACCCTTTTTTCCGATCTTGTTTAACTGCAGGTCGAGCTTGATCGCATTAAAGGTTCCCGCTGGGACCGAAATTTTTTCGCGGCCGGTGACAGTGATGGTTGCCAGATACGCAGAGGCGGCGGGGAACACCACGATTCGGTGAACGCTTCCCTGCCGTAAAGTTTGGCTGCGCATGTAAAGCAATGCCGTGTGAAGATCGAATAGATTCGGGAAGTTGAATTGCTTCGTTCCCGGCGTGGTCACTCCACGTTTGGTTTCGATGCGTGTCCGCGTGACTCCCGCCTTGTTGAAGGTGAGCTTGGTGACGATTGTTTTTGAGCGAAGGCTTTCAGTTTGTTCCATCGCAATCGGTCGCAAGCTTTCAGCGTCTGCGATCGCGTGATGGGTCACATCCATCTTCCAGAGTGCTCGCACGATTCCACTGGTGCGGCCCGTGCCGTCGAGTTGGAACTGGTCCGAAGATAACCGTGTAAAATGAGCCTCCGCAGTCGCAGCGGTTATTCCAGCCCAGCTAAAATGATAGGTTGCGACAAGAGCGCGCGGCGGTGGAAACGGACCGGGAGGGCCGGCGGTGACCGATGTTTGCCAATCAGCAGCGGTAGCGGTCGCGGCCAGAAGAAAGTAGATCGCCCATGCGTGCAACCGCGCGCCCATTCGCGCACTATTCGTCGCACTGCCCTGCATCGCAAACGCTCGCTCTCGCTACCGTACAAAAAAACACACGCGCTTTCGACGCGTGTGTTTTCGAAGGTTATTTTGATTACGGCTTCTTGGCCGGGCTTGCCGCAGCACTAGGTTCCGTCGCGCGACCTGGTTTATTCAGGACACTGACGACGTCGGTCGTGAAATCATAATTTTCTCGCGAAAACATGACAATCGGCACGCCATTCAAACTCATGCCCGATTTATCCAGGACCAAGTCAAGGTTGTTATTTTTCACCTTATCCATGACGACATCGCTGATTTCCTTGACGATGCCTTCGCGCATTCGCAATGCCTGTTCCTGCAACTGACGCTCGCGTGTCTGGCGAAATTCATTGATCTCGCGCTCCATCGTTTTGATGCTGGAGATCTTTTCATCTCGCTCTTTGGCTTTCGCCGTCTTGGCATCCGCGCTTAAAGCTGGCGCATCGAGCTGCTGATTGAGCTTGTTGATTTCGTCGAGAGCTTTTTTGTAAGCATCCGCACGATCGTCGTACTCTTTCTTGGCCGCATTTTTAGCCTCGTTGATCTTCGCTTCCGCGTCCTTGGTCTTGTTGTATTCCTTAAAGGCGCGATTCATGTCCACAGTGCCGATCTTCAGCCCTTGCGCGAAGCTCATGGCGGGGAAAGCGAGCGCGGAAAGAAGAGTCAGAGTTAAGAATTTTTTCATAAACAGGGTGTAAGGGTGGTCGGAAAGGCGTTAGACCGCAAGTGACAACATTCGTTCAAAATTGATAGCCGACATTGAAGTTAAATCGCCCGCCGCCATTGTTGCCATCTTTCCGCAGCGGAATGCCGTAATCGATGCGCAGGGGCCCGATGGGCAGGTCGAGCCGAAGACCGAAGCCTACGTCCGAACCGACGTGTTCAGTCCCCAAATCGTGGGGCTGGCTATTAAGTAAACCAATATCGTAGAAAAGAGCGCCGCGAATATGTTCGATGATCGGAAAGGTGTATTCGACCGTGGCGCGCGCCAGAGTCTGACCGCCGAGCGGCTCGCCATTGTGGTCCTTCGGACCCACATCGCGGAAATTAAATCCGCGCAGGTTATTGGAGCCGCCGAGAAAGAGCCGATCGTAGATTGGGACTCTATCTCCATTGCCCCAGATATCGACAGTCGCCAGTTCGCCGTTTACGAGCAAAATCGTGTCCCACCAGAGATGGAAGTACTGCAGACCCTTCCAAATCGAACCCATAAATTTGCGTGTCTCCACCGAGAAAGCCACCCGCAATGTAAGGCGAAAACGTCAACCGATGGCCTTTCCGCGTGAGAAATGCGCTATCACGCGTGTCCCATAGAACGGTTGTCCCGATTTGGCTTTTCAGGCGTGCGCCTTCTTCATTGACAATGTCTTGCGAAACTCCCGCCGCGACGTTGAACAACTCAATGTCTTCCAGACGATAATCGAAACTGACCGCCAGGAACGGATTAATCGGCTGGCGGATATCGTAAGCGACGCCGTAATTGCGCTGCGAATAAACCGAACTAAGAAAATCCGCTTCACTGAAAAACGCCTGGACGCCTATCGAGAGTGGCCGGTCCAGAAAATAGGGTTCTGTTAAACTAAGGAGCAAGTCTCTGCGCTGTGTTCCGTATTGAATCTTGGCGCGGAACTTTTGGCCTCCGCCGGTGAAGTTAGGCCAGTTGGTGATATCGAAGTTGCCTTGTGTGAGTTCGACAAAGCCGACCAGGTTATCGACGGTACTGAAGCCGGCACCGAAATTTAGCGCACCCGTGCGCTTTTCCTCGACCTCGATAGTCAGATCTTTTCGCCCCGGCACATCGGTATCTTGCGGATACGTTTCGACCTTGGAGAAATAACCGAGATTATCGAGGCGCTTCTTGCTGGTCTCGACGCGCGTGGTGCTGAAGAGGTCGCCGGGAACAACGAGCACTTCGCGCCGAATCACTTTGTCCTTGGTGCGCGAGTTGCCGACGATATTAATCCGCTGAATAAATGAGCGCACACCTTCCTGCACGTTGTAGGTGACATCTATCACCCCTGGGCCGGCTGGCGTGCTCTGTGGCCTGAGATCGAGATCGACGTAGCCGCCGCTGCCATATCCGTCTGCTATTGCTTTCGCGTCATCCTTTAGCGCTTTCGGCGAATAAACGGAGCCTTCTTTCATCTTGATCACGGCGCGAATTCTATCTTCGGTCGTCGCCTTGAAACCAACGAATCGGAGCTTCCCGACGTGGTACTTGGTGCCTTCGTTCACCACGATGACCAGGGTCATGCGTCCGTTCACGCGTTCCTTTCGCACCTCTTTGATTTCTACATCTACGTAACCATGGTTCTGGTACCACTCGCGGACTTTATCGAGGTCTTCCTGAAATTGCGTTTCGTCGAGCCGTCCTGATTTATCGAAAAACGAAATCAGGGTTTTGCCTTTCGTTTTCATCTGATGACGCAATGTTCGATCGCTAAAGGCAGTATTGCCTTCAAAGCGCAAGTGACTCACCGCTCCTCTTTCCCCTTCGTCGATCGTGAAAACCAAGCGCGACGTGCCGCGGCTTTCATCTGTATCAAGATGATATTCGACGCCCACGTCGGTGTAACCAAAGCGCTGATACAGATCGATGACCTTCTGTCGCGCCTCCACAAGCGATTCCTCGCTCGCCGGGGCATTCATCTTGATCTTGATCTCCCGGCGCACGCGCTCCGGTTTGAAACGGTGCGCCCCATCAATCTCAATTTCCTTCACGATGGCGCGCATTTGCACGACGATCGTCACCTTGACACCGTCACCTGATGGTTCTCCAAAAATTCGCACATTTTGGACCTGGCCCGTCTTATAAAGACTGCGGATGTCATCCTCAACTACAGCGTCGGAGTATGGCTGGCCGACAGCGGTGCGGATTTGTGAGAGAATCTTCTCGCGGCTGAGCGTTTTCGGCCCCGCATATTGGACGTCGATCGAACGAACAATGGCGCCGTTTTGCGCGTATGCGGGAAGCCCGCTGAATCCCGCCAGGAAAAGCGCAAGCAACAGCACTGGGCGCTGGCGATAGATCGAGCGGATGAGATGTATCATAAAGGGTTGAGAGCCCGCACGGAAACCGGGCCGGGCCGTATTACATGGGGAAGAGAAGGAAGGTCGTCAAGGCCGGAATTTTGGCGTGCCTCCATGTGATTGTCCATAGACAACGCGCGCACTCGATCAGTTCAGCAACTGATACCAATTATTTCGCCGCCGCGGTTCGTAGCCAGCATCTCGAATGAGCGATTCGATCGCAGCCGCATCAAGGCGAAAGGTTGTGCCGGCGCTGCTCACGACATTTTCTTCCATCATCACGGAACCAAAATCATTGGCGCCATATTTCAACGCCACCTGACCGATATCGGGACCCTGCGTCACCCAGGAACTTTGCACATTCTCGAAGTTATCGAGAAAAATCCGGCTCAATGCTTGCACGCGCAAATATTCCGCCACTCCAGTCGGATACTCAACTTTCAAAACCGTATGTTGCGGTTGAAACGTCCAGCAGATAAACGCCGTGAACCCGCCGCTTCTTTCCTGTTGATCGCGCAAGCGCTGCAGATGCTCGATCCGATCTTCAATCGTTTCCACGTGGCCAAACATCATCGTCGCGCTCGAATTCAAACCAAGTTCATGCGCCACCTGCATCACTTCCAGCCACTCATCACTGTTGCATTTCAAGGGCGAAATTCTTTCGCGCACGCGATCGACAAGGATTTCTCCGCCGCCACCGGGAATCGAACCAAGCCCGGCTTCTTTGAATTTCGAAATTACTTCGCGCAACGGCATCTTGAAAACTTCGGCAAAATGCTGGAACTCCGGCGGGCTAAATCCGTGAATATTGATGTGCGGATATTTTTCCCGAATGTGATGCAGCAAATCGACATACCACGAAAACGGAAGTTTTGGGTGATGGCCCCCTTGCATTAGAATTTGCACGCCGCCGGCCGCCGTGAGTTCATCCAGTTTCTGATCGATCTGCTCAAACGAAAGCACATAATGATCTTCATCCTTTTCGGTGCGGTAAAACGCACAGAATTTGCAGTAAACGTTGCAGACGTTGGTGTAGTTAATGTTCCGATCGACAATGTAAGTGACAATGTCGCGTCCGCGTCCTTCGTAGCTTTTCCCTTTGGCGAGATCCCGGCGCGCGGTGGCCAACACACCAAGTTCCTCCAGAGGCCATCGATAAAGTTCGATCGCTTCGTCGCGCGAAATCCTTTCGCCCGCGAGGATTTTCTCACTTAACGCATCCCTGTTTATCGCGACCATGCCATCAATTTATATGACCCCGCGCTACCTTGCACGCAGATCATTTTGATGACGAAATCCGTTGCTATTATCGGCGCCGGCGTTTCCGGGCTGACGTGCGGTGTGGTCTTCGCCGAACGCGGATATCGCGCGACCATTTTTGCCGAGGAAACCGGCGCCGGTACTACCTCCGCTGCCGCCGCCGCCATCTGGTATCCGTACGATGCGGAACCTGCCGACAGAGTTATCGCGTGGGCCCTCGAAAGCTACGAGGTCTTCCGCGAATTGAGTCGAGATCCACGCAGCGGTGTATCGATGATCGAACTGCGCACTTTTTCGCGAACAGGCGATATCGAAATCCCGTCCTGGGCGATTTCGTTAGGCGCACGCCGTCTTGTCATGTCGAGCGAATATGCCGGTCCGGCTCGGACCGAGACATCTCCCATCATTCACCCGACTGCATTCAAGAGCGGCTTTGTAATGACCGTCCCTATGATCGACACAACATTCTACCTCGATTACCTCGCGCAGCGTTTCGCTCACGCCGATGGTCGGATTAGGAGCAATGTTCGCTTTGAAAGCCTTCAGGACGTCGATGGAGAATTCCCGCTCATCATCAACTGTTCGGGCATTGGTGCAAAATCGCTGGTCTCCGATCGCGATTTGGAACCGCATCGCGGGCAGGTTGTCGTCGTTTCGAAACTCGATTTGCCTTATGCAGTTGTCTCGGATGATGCACCGCTCATGTACGCCATTCCGCGCAAAAACGATTGCGTCTTTGGCGGTACGAACGAACTCAGCGACGATTGCACGCCTGATTCATCCGCTACGTCGGCCATCCTCGCCGAATGCTGCCGCGTTCTTAACATCAAAGAACCGAAGATCATCGCCGAGCGCGTCGGCTTGCGCCCATTCCGCAAGTCCGGCGTTCGCGTCGAGCTTGATCGCTCGCGCGACGATCGCCTTGTCATTCACAACTACGGCCACGGCGGCGCGGGCTTCACCATTTCATGGGGTTGCGCGGCAACGGCTTTGGCTCTCGCGAGTGACGATACCTAACGCATCCGCTGCCGAAAGTTACTAGCACTGCAACAGAAACGGAAAATTCGTTAGGTCCTCGCCGAGTTGCCTAACAAATAGAAAAAGTCGAACTGGCTTTGGCGTTCGCTCGGCTACGTTAAGTCGATTGCCTGGAAGGAACTAACGACATCGTCGGGGCCTTTTTCGGTGAAGAAGGATTCGTAAAAGCCGGGCCCGAGATCCCAATGGTCGCCCTTGTAATACTCGTCGCGGTAAAAGCGCCAGATGCCGCTGACTACGATAAGGGAACTGATGCGGTCGTTCCAGAAATCGCCTAGATAATGAAAGCTGAGATTGGTCCGGGCGTAGGCGCCTTTGAAGCCGATGTGATCATAAACGATGAGCTCGGGCAAACGCCCCATCTCTTTGGCCTTGGCGTGCTCGGTTCCGGCGGCGCAGGCGTGATAGCTCAGGTTGCCCAGTTTCCATTTCGTATCGATGACAGCGCCGTTGTCCGGCGAAAGTTCGGTCTTAGGTATTTGTCTCATAAGCGGCGATTTTTTTGGATTTGAACAAAGGAAATCAGTGGTGTCGAGAAAAAGTCCGCCCTTACTAAATCGTGTGCTCCCGATTGTCCGAGCGCAGACGGATGGTTTTGTTCTGCAGATCGTGCGTGGCGCGAATCAAGCGGACGGTTTTGCTTTTCGCACGCATCAGGATCGAATGCGTGATGGCTTTGTGACCCTGCGAGCGAACTCCGCGCAAAAGCGCGCTATCGCTAATGCCGGTCGCGCAAAAGACAATGTTTTTCCCGTTGGCGAGATCGTCGGCCATGTAGATGTGGTCGATGTCTTTCTCGTTCCCGCTTTGGATCAGTTGCTTCCGTTCTTTGTCATCGCGCGGCCACATTTTGCACTGCATGTCGCCGCCCAAACATTTGATGCCGGCGGCGGCGAGCACGGCTTCAGGTGAACCGCCGATTCCCATGTACAAATCGATGTTGCTCTCCGCGATGGCGGGCGCCATGGCGGCAGCGATGTCGCCGTCGCTGATCATGCGCAAGGACGCGCCAGCCGCGCGGATTTCGGCAACGATCTCCTTGTGGCGCGGCCGGTCTAGCATCATGACGACCACATCCTGTACCCGTTTTTCGAGCGCATCGGCGACGAGAGCGAGCGTCTTTTCGATGGGATCCTGCAGCGCAATTTTCTTTCCAGATTTCTCGAGGTATTCGATCACGTCCGGACCGTAGGAAAGTTTGCTCATATAAAAGGAAGGGATATCGCGTAGCGCGACCTTCACTCCTTCCTCAGGACTCGCGGCTGCAATACAGCTGATCGAGTTCGGCGCGCCCTTTGAAATATTCGTCGTGCCATCAATGGGATCGATCGCAATGTCGAATTGCGGTGTGCCCGGTAGCCATGTTCCCAACTGTTCGCCTTTAAAGATTCCGGGCGCGTCGTCTTTGATTCCTTCGCCAATCACCACTTCGCCGCAGATGTTCATGAGATCGAACATTCCGCGCATGGCATCGCAGGCGGCATCGTCGGCTTTTTCCTTCTCGCCTCGCCCAAGCCAGCGCAACGAATTCAAGGCGGCTGCTTCCGTGGCCCGCACGAAATCGAATTCGATAATGCGCTCGATGTCTTGATAATTTGTGCGTTGAATGCGCATGGGCATCTATTCAACAGTCAGCGCACCGATCGGACAAGCCTTTCCCGGCATCATTGCGAGGGGAACGCTACGGCGATCTCTTTCCGGCTCTTCTCCATAGCTTGTTTACGCAACTGTAGCCAGATGCGCACGTGTTCTCGTGCTTTCTCGTCATCCTTTTTCACCCGGCGATAAAGCTTCGTGAGCCACCGGTGCGGATTTGGATTTTCCGGCGCAAGTTCGGCTGCGACCGAAAACGCGCTGATAGCCCAGTCGAATTGCTGGCTCATGGCCAGAGCAATGCCGAGATTCAAATGCGTCTGCGAGCGGTGATGGTGCAGCGTGGCGGCGCGGGTATGTTCGTAGACCGCATCCTCATAAAATCCCTGTCGGCGAAGCGCCACACCCAGGCCATCGTGCGCTTCCGCGTTGTCCTCATCTCGTTCGATGGCACGCCGAAAAGATGCTTCGGCATTTTTGTAAAGACGACCGCGCAGATACGCCTGACCAAGAGTGGTGTGCAGATACGACAAGGGAAAGGATTCCTCCTGCAAAGGTTCGAGAAGAGCCAGGGCTTCATCGACCTGGTTTTGCGCGAGTTTGATCTGGCCGTAAGTGAGCCTAACGAGTGGTCCCTTCTGTCCTTTCTCAGCAAGTCCAGCCATGATTTTGTCGGCTTCCTCAAATTTTCCAAGACCCAGCAGGCAAAGCGCGACTCGGCAACGTAAATGAGTGCTATCCTCTTCAGCGAGAAATTGCTGGAGAATTTCAAGCGCCTTATTCACGCGGCCGGATGAGAAATAAACTTGCGCCAGGTTGTTAAGCCGATCACGGCGTGTGCGATCGATCGCTTCCTGTGGTTTGTCGCCTTCGGGAAGGTTGATGTAGCCCAGGGCCGCCAGTTGCTCTAGAGCTTGCCGCGCCCCCCACGGGTCCGTTTCTTCCGTGGCGACATTTCGGCGGACGCCATCATTTTCGTGCGGCGGCTCGTAAGAGGCGATGTGTTCCAGCTCGACCGGCTCACTAAAGATTCCAGTTAGAACACGGCCGTCCATGTCATCTGGAATCGGCAGGCCCAGCAACGCGAGGATAGTTGGCGCGATATCCAAAAGGTTCATTCCGTAAAACAGTTCGTCACGTTTGATGGCCTGGCCCGCCGCCGCGAAAACTCCCTGAAGCCGGTGCCACGAAACCGGATTCATTTCGTTGCCGAATTTCTTCTTTGGATCGCTAAAATGCTCCCGCACTTGTGGCCGAAGCTGATCGTGATAAAAGCCATGATCGGACAAGATCATAACCGTTGTGTCCGGCCCGACGAGGTCGAGCAGGCGGCCGAGCAGCATATCGTGGAAGCGATAGACTCCGGTAATGACGCCGCCGAAAGCTTTGGCATCTTCAGCACTCACATGTGCCATCGCCGGCGGATGATATTCCATGAACACATGACCGGCGTGATCGATGGCGTCAAAATAAATTGCGAGAAGATCCCAGTCTTCTTCCGCTGCGAAGTGCGCCGCCGCATTCTGCGTCGTGGCGCATTGTGCGAGGAGGCCCGCCAGCATTCCGAGCCGTGCATCGGATTTATCGGCCGGTACCGCATCGGGAAAAAACGCGAGCATTTGCTGGATGGTGATCTCCACGGGATGAACCCGGAAGCTTTCGGCAAGCTCTAACAGTTCCGGCGGTTGCACAGCGTCTGGCGGCAAAGGCAGACGCTTGCCGTCTCGCCCCATAACATTCGCAAACCGATTCGTTAGGATATTTCCCGCGATTGGTTCAGCGGGATGAGAAGCGAACCAATTGATGACCGTGCTGCGCAGTCCAGATTGCGAGAGAATATTCCAGATCGCTTTGCATTTGCGCGAGGTGCTGGTTACCGGGCGAATACCCTTGCCATCCGGCGAGGGCTCGACAAATCCAAGAATGTCGTGTTTATCGGCGCGCTTGCCGGTCGCGATTGATGTCCAGAGAATCGGCGAAAGGACCGGTTGCAGAGTCGCGATTTTCCCGCTGATTCCGCTTTCAACAAATCTTTTTAGAATCGGCATTTTGCCCGCTTCGATCAGTGGGTGAATGATATTCCAATCCGCTGCATCCCATCCGATGAGCAGCACGCGTTTTGTCAGCCGCTTAGGCATACTTCGAAGTCTAGCACCGGGGGAAAGAAAAATCCCGGCATCTTCACGATGCCGGGATAATTTCTCTAATCTAGAGTGAGGTTGAGAAGATCAGGTATGGCCGTTAGCTTTTTTTGCGGCGTCGCAACGCAGCCGCCGCCAGGCCCGCTCCACCAAAGGCCAATGCCGCCAAGGTCGTCGGCTCTGGGACGGTAATAGGTGTGTTGGCGTCGCTCTCGTAAATGAGGCTGAAGAACTTAACACCACCGGTGCCCGCGCCGGTCCACAAGTCGGTCTCGAATTCGATGGCACCGTAATGGAGCTCGCCGCTGATCATGAAACTGAAACCGAGGAAGCCGCGATCGCCGGCGTACCAGATGGAGTAGTTATATCCATCAACATTCGTCATCACCTGAGTCAGATAGGTCGCGCTCTGAGCGAATTGGTAGCTACCTGGATCTATCAGATCGCCGGACTGAAATTCGTAAGCATAATATTGCGCATAAGTTCCCACTGGGCCGTAGCAGGCGGTCTGGCCGCCGTTGAGGCCAAATGCGAAGCTCTGTTGGAGTACAAAGCCGCCTGTCGTGAAAGATCGATAGGAAATTCGCAGGTCGGTAGTACCATTGCCATCGACATCGATAATTCTGTTAGTTGTCGCCGAGGTACCCACGGCAGGGTCAATCCCCGCAATGTTAGTCGGCAACGGCCTAACGATGACCGTGCCATATGATTGCGATGCCCCCGCGAGTGCTGCCGCTCCGGCCAACCCAGTAAGAATGCTTTTCTTCCTCATGCGCGCGGTTTTATCAGGTTTCACAGTATCACGTCAACGTAAATTATCGTGCCTTCTGCAAATTGTTAGACCTCCCATATTCCAGCCCGGGATCGGCTAACCTCCGGTGCAGCCGGCTCGATCACGGCTCCCCGCGTTCGCGCCAAAGCCGGGGGTCAACCACGCGAGCCATCGACTCAACTTGCAGGTTTCCGCCCAGAAATGCGTTGATTTCATTCGCTGCCACTAAAGGATTGTCGATCACACCAGGATGGTTAACGGCAAGAAACGAAAAGCACGGTTGTGCCTTCGTCCATTCCTCCACTTGGGCGAGTTGGCTCTGATAAATTTTCGTTAGCATGGCCGCGTCCGCGCTCTGCTTCCCCTCGCGTTCCAACATTTTTCGCTGGCTCGCGACCACTTGATCGATCGGTCGCTTCATGAACAACACCCGGTATTCAAAGCCTCGGTCGGTCGGAAGATCGCGCAGGAGAAGATGGATTATTTTTACAGCCCGACCTCGCGCTTGCTCGAGCCAGGAGTGATCGCTGCGGAGCCGCTTCACTGGTTCGAATTCGAAATAACCACGCGGGTTGCTCTCGTCCGATGTCCGCAATTCATCCGTCAACGGTGGCAGGCCGCCTGCGGCCAGCATCTGCATCATGAGCGAAGTGCCCGAGCGCGGAAGTCCGCTCACGATGGTGATGAAGTCGGCGGCCTTCGAATTTGCTGAGTCGGACGATGTCATTTGTTCGTGCGCGAAACGCAACAATCTAATTACTGTTTTTTTCTGCGCCGATGGAGCGCAGGATCAACTGCGTCCGCCATTTTCTCGGGATTCGTTAGGCGATCTTTTCCGAGAAAATCCACCAGCTTTGGAATAATCGATTGCGGATCACTTACCAAGGTCGGGTAATCCACTTCCATTACGTCGATATGCTGGGCTTGCTCCAACCATTTGCGCGTTTCATTGCGATGTGCGTGCATGCCGCGCTCGAGCTGTTCACGTTCAAGCTTTGCCCCTTTCGTTCCTAAACGCGTCTTCATCTTTTCCTGCGATGCGATCACTTCCTCGATCGGCCGGGTCATGAAAATCACTTTGTAATGATGATACTCGGGCATCTTCGTGAGCAACATTGAGATGCACTTGATTGCCTTGCCTTCAACCGCCGGATCATCGAGCAACTCTGGCTTTTTTGCGATCTGCTTGATCGCTTCCCATTCGAAGTAACCCCGCGGATTATCGATGTCGGCGGCGCGTTGATTGTCGGTCATCGGTTGCAAGCCGCCGGCGGCAAGCATCTGCATCATCAGCGATGTGCCGGAACGCGGCAGACCAGAAACAAGCACAAAAGTTTTCCCTGAATCTTCTCGCGGCGGTTTGGGATCTGGCCGTTCCTTCAGCAATATCGCCATCCGTTCTGCTTGCGATGGGATATTTGGCAGATCGAAAAGCTTGTCGCGTTTCGCATCGATCTTCTTATGAAGAGGCGCTTTTGCCGGCCGAAGACGAACGGCTTCACGACGATGATGCTGAACCTGTTCAACATTGCCGCCTTTGATCCTGTCGAAGCGTCGCAAATAGCGGTGTGCATTCGTCATTTGCGGATTGAAGCGGAGGGCCGTTTCGAACGCGAGGATGGCGCGATCAGTTTCGCCGGAGCGGGCCATGGCTACGCCAAGGTTAAAATGCGCCATCGGCAATCGATGCAGCAGACTCACAGCTTGCAGAGCCGCGTCCACCGTCTCTTGATTTTGTCCAAGCCGACGATAAACGGAAGAAAGTCCCTGATAGGCCAGAGCGTTGTCTTTATCTGCATCGATCGCCTTTTCGTAGGCGATCTTTGCGTCGGCCCACCGATGCATCCGTGCGTAGATATCACCGATCTGGATATAGATGCTGGGGTTGCCCGGATTCAATTGTTCCGCTCTCAACAGAGCCTTCAACCCCTCATCCAGCTCGCCTAGCGAAAGTTTGATCCTCGACCAAAAAAGCAACACGCCAACATTATTCGTGGTCGTAAGATCATAGGCCGTGGATAAGCAACCGCTCGGCTTGCGCAAAGTGATCGGTTTGAAAATACGCCGCCCCTAATTGCATGAGAAACCGTTCTTCCCACGGGCGCCGCGTCGCAATCTCTGATAGTAGGGGCAACGCCAATTCGGGTCGGCTTTTCCAAAGATAAGTGCGCGCGAGATTATATTTCGCCTCGATCTCCGCTGATTCCTGCTGCTTCTCCTTATCCGCTCCGGGATCTTCGATGTAACCGAGCGCGGCAAATTGCTGCATCAATTCTTGCGCCTGCTGGCGATCCATCTGCTTGCCTTTGGGATGCATCCCGCTTTCGCCCGCAATTTTCTCCCAGCTTTCGACCGTCTTTACTACTGGCGTCACTTCGAATGCTTCCAACAACGGTCGTCCATCCATGTCCTTGCCAATCGGGATATCGAGCAGCGTCAGCAAGGTCGGCGTGATATCGATCAAGCTCGCGCCGTAGATGCGCTCATCCTTCTTAATTCCCGGACCAGCCAGCAAGAAAATGCCGTACTGACGATGCCACGCGGCGGGTCCGGCGGGCTCGCGCGGGATTCCGCGTGGTCGCTGTGAACCAGATTCGAAACCGTGATCGGAGCAAAGCATCACGGTTGTCTCGGGTCCAGCCAGTTGAAGCAAACGCTCCAGCATCATATCATGAAAGCGGTACGCGCCTTTCACCACGTCCTTATAGAGATCGAATTCTTTCTGCTCGATCCAGTCGAGCTTCGGCGGGTGATAGGGCATGAACGCGTGCGAAAAATGATCGATGCCGTCGAAGTACACCGCCGTGAAATCCCACGGCTCGGTTTCCATCAAGGTTGTCGCCACTGCCTGAATCGTTGCGTTGTCGCTTAAGACCTTCGCGAACGATTCGAGCTTCTTGTCTTTCTTCTGATCTATCTTCGCTGCATCCGGGATGAAGGGCAGAATGTGTGCCTCGGTTAGCTCTGTTGGGAATACCTTGAATCGGGCCAGAAGCACTGCCTTTTCCTCCGGGTGGACTGAGCCCGGAGGGATTTGCCAACCCTTTTCCGGATCAAATTTTACGCCGCCAAATGCGTTTGTTACCACTACGCCATTGATCGGCTCAGCCGGATGACTAGCCCACCAGCCCACCACATTGCTGCGCAGTCCCGACTGCGAAAGAATATTCCAGATCGCCTTGCACTTGCGCGACGTGCTCGCATATGGCCGGGCGCCGCCGTTGATCGGATCGGGCTCGATGAATCCGTGAATGCCGTGCTTATCCGGAAGCTTCCCGGTCGCGATTGAATTCCAGAGCATCGGTGACAGAATTGGCTGGAGCGTGGCCAGATTCCCCATCACGCCGCGATTGATCAAGCCATCGAGGGTCGGCATCAGGCCTTCCTCGATGAGCGGGGTAATGTGTTCCCAATCCGCTGCGTCCCAACCGATCAGCAGGACCTTGCGCTTCCCGTTTTTCCCATCTGCCATGTGAAGTGAGTTAGCAGAAATTAGACTTGGGGCAAAAATTCTAACCGAGCGGGGTCAATCTGTGGGGAGAGTCTTGCAAAGAAAAAGCGCGGAGGAAATCCCTCCGCGCTTTTCATGAAATCCACTCGTTAGGCGAGCGAGAATTATCAGGCAGCGACCGCTTTCGCGCGGCGTTTGCGCCAGGCTACCAGACCGACGCCGCCAAGGGCAAGAAGCGCAAGCGAACCGGGTTCAGGAACCTCACCCGTCGCGATCGTCTGGCCGACATCACCGTAGGCGTAGTCGACCAAAGTAAAGGTGTTCCCCGGGGCGCCATCCATGGTGACGCGAGCCCATCCGTATTGCAGGCCTCCGCCGCCATTAAACCTAAAGGCGATAAAACCAGTCCCGGCTGGGAGCCACTGGCTGTTTGGGTAGCCGTAGGCGAATGCCATTGTTCCAATGATTGCTGTGGCACTGAAGTTAGCGCCGTTGATATTCACGTTAGAAAGCGAGCTTCGAAACGTAAGGAAAACCGCTCGCGGAGAAACCCACAAAAGCGCCGGACACTAATCCGAAGATGCCGAACCTGGCTGCTCCGACACTGGTGACGAAATTGGTTTGAGCCAGACCAAACCTATTAGAAGAATCTCCAAGGTTAAAATAACCGACGGTCTGGCTGCTGGTAGGCGCAGCGAAGTGTTGATTAATCGGGCCAGAATAATGAATATCTGCCTCGGCGACGTTTGCCCCCACAAAAGTGGTGGCCGCGCTGGCCGTGGCATATGCCACCCAGCGTGAGTTACTTAGAGAAGTTAATTTGTTGCGGCGGAGCTTTTGCGTTTTCATCCGCCACGAGAATGTGAATTTTCGGACGAAAGGTCAATAAAAAAGGTCATGCCCGTTATTTTCCAGCGTTGCCATAGTGGCCGTCAGTACAAGCGGGCTCTGGCAGAATGTGGAATCAAATCGGAACACGCTGGTTCTGGCGTTGGCGACATTACGGGAGCATGATATGAAATGCTGTTAGGTCGCGCGAATGGACGTTCACCGCGGCTCTACTCCTCAATCGCGATTTTCCCTGCAATGAGATGAAACGAACTCCCTCTGTTTACATTGGTATCCCAACCTACGATGGGAGAATTCACAAAAATCTGGCAACCGCGTTGCAAAAAGCGAGTGCCGATCGCGTCTCGAAAATAACCAGCATTATCACCTGCTCGATCCTAACGAGAGGTTTCAATCTGCTCTACGCGCATGCCCTAAACGAACGAAAAAACGGCACATCGCACTTCTGCTTATTGCATGATGACATTGTTCCTGAGCCGTTTTGGTTGGATGAGATGATGCGCATTATGGAAGCACATGGCGCGGATGTTCTTTCGGTAGTCGTTCCAATAAAAAATGACAAGGGGCTTACTTCCACCGCGCTCGATGTGGGTGTTGGCGACGAGGATCCGCACTGGCGAGTGAAGCGGCTAACGCTGAATGAAATCTACAACGATTACGAGCCTACCTTCACGCACGAAAAACTGCTCGTGAACACCGGGCTGATGCTGGTGGATTTGCAGAAACCATGGGTGGAAAACGTCTGGTTTGCGTTTGAAGACAAGATTATTCCGGATCCGAAAGCGCCGGGAAATTTCAAGGCGGTCGGCGTGTCGGAAGATTGGTTTTTTTCGAGACGAGCCCGCGAATTGGGTGCGAAACTGTATGCCACCAGGGAAATTTCTGTCCGGCATGCGGGCACGACTGAGTACTCTAACAGTTCAGCCTGGGGTTCGCTCAGCGAAGACGCCGTAACCGAGTGATTTTCTCAAACGCCGTGACGAAACGCCGGCTTGGCACGGCCGAGTTTTCGTCGCAATTCTCGCGCGCGAAGCAAATGGTAGCGAGCCTTCTCGTAATCGGGGCGAACTTGTCGATAGATCCGCGCCAGACAACGGTGCGGATACGGTTGTAACGGCGCGAGCTCCGTCGCGACGGTAAATGCGCGAATGGCCCAATCGATCTGCCGTGCGCGGACGAGGCTGATGCCTAAATTGATATGCGATTGTGCGCGGTCGTGTTGCAACGAAACCGCATGCATATGTTCGTGAACCGCCTCTTCGAAGTCTCCGAGGTGACGCAGCGCCACGCCCAATCCGTCGTGAGCTTCGGGTAAATCCGGATCCGCCTCCAAGGCCCGGCGAAAAAAATCGGCTGCCTCCTTCCAGCGTCTTTGGTAAAGACAGATTCTTCCGAGCTGGGTATGCAACGTCGGCATCTCGGCGTCAGCCTCCTGCATTTCAGAGAACGTTGTTTCTGCTTCTGCAGTTTTTCCCAGAACCACCGCGATCTGTCCGGACAACATCTTGGCGAGACCATAATACGGATTGGAGGCCAGAATTTCTTTCACAATCGCGTCCGCTTCCTCGAAGCGCCGCAGCGCGATCAAGCACATGGCTCGACGAGCGGGATAACTCGGATCCTCGCTTCCCTTCGCCAGATTCGTCAACAAATCCAACGATTCGGCGAACCGGCCCGTTGCGAAATAAATTTGCGCCAAATGACTGTCGCGTCCTTCAATTGCCATCGCGACCTTCTCTGCGGCGCTTCCGTCGGGCGAGTCGACATAACCGAGCTCGGCCAATTGTGCGACGGCCTGTTGGGCCGCCCACGGATCCTTTTCTTCGACAGGCGCGCCGCGATGAATGCCATCTTCGGGATGCGGAGCTTCCAAACTGGGCGTCGTTTTGATTTCGACCTCTTTGTCGAAAATACTGGTGAGCACGTTGCCTTCGAAATCATCAGGCACGGGCTCACCTAGCAGTGTCAGAATCGTCGGCGCGACATCGAGTAACGACGCACTGTGAACGAGTGCGTCGGTCTTGATACCGGGGCCGCGCGCAACAAACACGCCGTGCAGACGATGCCAGATCAATGGATTCGTATGGACGCCCTTGGGGCGCTCACCGGAAAGGCGTGCGCGTTCCGCCAGCGGCCGTCCTTCACCGTGATAAAACCCGTGATCGGACAAGAGAATGACCGCAGTCTCATCATCCACCAACTCAAGCCAGCGTCCGAGCATCAGATCGTGATAGCGATAGGTGCTCTCGATGACATGGCGATAAATTTTGAAGTCCTCCTCCGAAACATGCTCCATGCGCGGAGCTTCGTATTGCGCGAAGTCGTGACCAGCGTGGTCGATCATGTCGTAGTAGACCGCGAGGAAGTCCCAGTCTTCGGCTTCTGCCAGATAGGTGGCGGCGTTATGGACGCTCGCGCATTGCGCCACGAGATGAGCCAGTTTTTGCAATCGATTGTCGTCGTCGTTAGGCAGCTGTTCCAAAAAGAAAGGAGACATCTGCGATGGCGTGAGCTGATTCGCAGTCACGCGTAATTTCGCCATGACCTCCGCCAGATCAGTCGGATGAAAGGCGTTTTCCTCGGTCGTGGGCGAACCGAGAACGGATTGCGAGAAACGATTCGAAACGATAGCGCCGTTAATTGGCTCGGCCGGATGCGAGGCGAACCAATTAACAACAATGCTTCGGCGGCCGAGTTGACTGAGGATATTCCACAGTGCTTTTGCACGGCGCGAATAGCTGGTCACGGGGCGAAGGCCCTGCCCGTCCGGAGTTGGTTCGATGAAAGAGAGGATGCCATGTTTGTCGCCGCGCTTGCCGGTAGCAATCGATGTCCACAAAATCGGGGAAAGGATTGGTTGCAATGTGGCTACTCGCCCGCTTGTTCCACTTTCGATCAAGCGCTGCAGGTTCGGCATCTTCCCGCTGTCGAGCAGGGGAGTAAGAAATACCCAGTCAGCGGCGTCCCATCCGATGAGCAGGACTCGTTTGGGTGACGAATGCGACATAAAAAAACAAGCCCCGCTCCAAGAAGCGGGGCTTGTATTAAAGACGGTTATGAGTCCGACGCAACTATGAGCGGCGGCGCTTAATGACAGCGCCGATAACTCCAGCCGCTCCCAACGCGAGCAAACTCATGGTGCCCGGCTCGGGGACGGCTCCTGCCGCAATGGCCATACCCGGAGTTGTTTCATACGCTGCGCTGTCGAAATCGAGAAGACCCGCACTCACTCTGAGGCGAATCCAACCGAAATGTGTTCCGTCAGCCGCGTCGAAGCGGAAACCAGCATAGGCAAATGTGCCCGGAGGAACTGACCCGTTTGGTCCGCCCGCGGCAAAGCCGCCATAGTAATACTGGCCGAATGCGCCGTAGCTGTATTTCGACCCGAGGCACGCCTGGCCACCCAAATTAAAGTCGCCTGTCCCGTCGATCGTAGCGCCGAGCTGAAGTGCGAATGCATAGCGGATGAACGGCCCCATATAACCGAGGGTGCCGTTCGTCGCCGCGAGGCCATTCATGTTCAGTTGCCAAACCACGCCATAATTTCCAAGCGCTGTGTTCGGATACCGATTCGAGAAATTGAAATCATTGATCGCGTCGCCGTTCACGTCCCAGTTGACCGACGTGTTTGCGCCGCCGGGAGTGTTCGTTAAATCAGCCGGCGTGGAAACCACGACAATATTTCCGTAGGCCGACGTTCCGCTGGCAATCGCAATCGCACCTGCCAGCCCTTTTCCAATGTTTTTGATACGGGCTCGTTTACTCATAACGCTCGGGTTATATGATGTTTGTCATCCCGCCGTCAATCCTAAACTTGATAAGTTTGTGACTCTTTGGGGCGTGATTTTCCTTCCGGGAAAAAGGAACGTGTGGTAGCGAAAACGACCGCTCAGCCTGGGCTCTCCGCCGCCGTGGAGGGCAATCGCGGTATTCGCGTTGACATAAACATCGCTGCAAACAGCAAGCCGGCCCCCAGATACCAGGGTGCGCCGGGACTGTTCCGTCCGTGCTTCGCGTCAATGAAGTAGGCAAAAGTAAACGTAAACAGGGCCGGGGCCGATCAGTACCGCAAGCGATCGCAAACTGCTGATTGCACCTTGCAATTCACCCTGTTCTCGTTCGCTCACCCGCTTGGTCATCATTCCTTGCGCGGCGGGACCGGAAATGGTCCAAATCATCATAACCGGAATCGAAAGGAGATAAATTCCGCCGGTGTACGCGATGCCGGCGATCGCCATGCCGAGACCGCCGAAAAATTGTCCGACGTAAAGAGTACGCCGTTCACCGATGCGTGTGACGATTGGCTGCACAAGTCCGGCGGAAATCACGACTGAACAAAGGCCAACAAGCGCGAGCGAGAGACCGATGCGGCCTTCGTTCCACGCATAGCGAAAAATCGCATAGAGCGCCCAGACATTGAAAACTTCGTGCGCGACGTAACCGATGAATTGGATTGTTGCGAGCTGGAATAATTCCGGGTGCGAGCGCAACAAAACCAAAGAGCCTACCGGATTCGCGCGCCGCAAAGTGAAGGCCTGACGACGTTCGCGTGGCAAGTGATTCCGGCAAAACAAAAAATCCATAGAGTGCATTCGTTAGGCTGAGTCCGCCCGCCACCCAGAACGGCAATCGCGGATCGGAATTGCCTAACAAGCCGCCGAGTGCCGGACCAAGAATGAAACCGACACCGAACGCCGCACCGATCATGCCGAACGCCCCGGCACGTTTCTCCGGCTCGACCACATCGGAGATGTAAGCCATGCCCGTGGAAATACTCGCCGTGGTGATCCCGGAAATGACGCGACCGACAAAAAGCCAGCCGATGTTTGGCGCGAGCGCCATGACAAAATAATCAAGACCGAGTCCAAGATTCGAAGCCAGTACCGATAGGCCGCCTCCCGAAGCGGTCCGATAGGACGCCAAGCACCGGCGAAAAGAAAAATTGCATCGCCGCAAAGACGGTACCGAAAATCCCAAACCACTTCGCTGCGCTTGCGGTATTACCGCCGAGAAAATTCAAGACCAGCTTCGGTAAAACGGGCGCGATCAGCCCAAGCGCGAGCATGTCGAGCGTGACGGTGATTAAAATAAAAGCGACAGCGGCTTTGCGTGCTTTCATGTGCGCGCAAGGAATCACAAAAGTGAGCCGCGGGCTATGATTTGTCGCTCGAAGTCGCCCGCTCCGAAAAATAGTGCGACGGTCAGAGACCGCCGCTACAGGTTTGAGTAATGCGTTTGAAGGCTTTCTTTTATCTCGGCATCGTTGTGCTTTCGGCGGTCCATTTTATGAGCGCGCAAGATTCTTCGATCATTCTCCGTCCCAACGCGGTTTTCGACGGACAGGACTTGCACGACGGCTGGTCTGTTGTCGTAACCAACGACAAGATCACGGCGGCTGGACCGAGCGATAAAATCTCCGCGCCGCAGAATGCGCGCGTGATCGATTTGCCTAACGAGACGCTTTTGCCCGGCATGATTGAAGGACATTCGCATTTGTTTCTGCATCCCTATAACGAAACGAGTTGGAACGATCAGGTGACTAACGAGTCGCTGGCGTTGCGTACGGCGCGCGCGACGGCTCATGCGCTGAAAACATTACAAGCGGGTTTCACGACAACGCGCGATCTCGGAACTGAAGGAGCGGGCTACGGCGACGTCGGGATCAAGCAGGCGATCGAACAGGGGATCATTCCGGGGCCGCGCATGATTGTTGTCACGCGCGCCATTGTCGCGAGCGGCAGTTACGGCCCGAAATTATCTCCGGAACTCGACGTGCCGCAGGGAGCGCAAGAGGCGAGCGGTGTGGATGAAATTGTGCGCGCAGCGCGCGAGCAAATGGGCAAGGGCGCCGATTGGGTGAAGCTTTACGCTGATTATCGCTGGAACAAAGGCGAGCCGTCGCGCCCGACATTTTCCGAGGAAGAAATGGCTGCGGCGGTGAAAGCCGCGCATTCTGCCGGACGTCCGGTCGCAGCGCACGCAATCAGTGCGGAAGGAATGCGGCGCGCTGCAATGGCAGGCGTCGACACGATCGAACATGGCGACGATGGAACGCTTGAGGTCTTTAAGTTAATGAAAAGCAAAGGCATTGCGTTTTGCCCGACAGTCGCGGCGGGCGATGCCGTCTCGCAGTATCAAGGCTGGCATAAAGGCGTCGATCCTGAACCGGACCGCATCAAGAAAAAGCATGAAAGCATGAAGGCGGCGCGAGAAGCCGGTGTAACTTTTATCATGGGTGGCGATGTCGGCGTTTTTGCTCACGGTGACAACGCGCATGAAATGGAATTGCTCGTGCACGAATATGGCTTTTCGCCCCTCGAAGTCTTGCGACAGGCCACAAGCGGCAACGCAAAGATCTTCCATCTCGGCGATCGGGGCCGCATTGCGCCCGGGCTTCTCGCCGATCTCGTTTCGGTCGCTGGCGATCCCACGAAAGACGTGGCTGCACTGCGACAAGTGCGCATGGTTATGAAAGGCGGAACGGTTTATCCGCAGCCGTAAGCCAGGCTCACCTCGCATGTCCATCACAGTCGATCCAATTGGTTTTGTCCGCGGCGGGCGGAAGGAAATTGCCGACGATAACTGGGGAGAACTTCGCAGCACGATCGAACTCGACGATCGATTTCCTCCCGAGACGCTCGCCGGCTTGGAATTATTTTCTCATCTCGTCGTGATCTACCAATTCCATCTTGTAAATCCGGATGAGATCGATCTCGGTCCGCGCCATCCGCGCGGCAATCGCGCATGGCCGAAAGTCGGCGTCTTCGCGCAGCGTCGCAAAGCGCGTCCGAATCGGCTGGGCGTTTCGGTTTGCCGAATCGTGAAAATCGATAAACGACGCATCGAAGTGCAGGGACTCGACGCGATCGACGGCTCGCCCGTTCTCGATCTCAAACCGTACATGACCGGTTTCGAACCACGCGGCGACGTGCTGGAACCCGGTTGGTCGCGAGCGCTGATGGCCAACTATTGGTAGCCATGGCAAACAAAACCGAGAACGATTATGTGCTCGGCACAAACGAGGAGGAGATCGAGCGCCTCGGTTTGCAACATCGCGTCTGGCGGCCGACAACGCTGGAATGCTGGCGCCGCGCCGGCATTACGATCGGATCGCGCGTGATCGATGTGGGGTGCGGCCCCGGCTATGCCACAATCGATCTGGCGGAAATCGTCGAGCGCAGCGGCGAAATCCTGGCCATAGAACGCTCGCCGCGTTTTCTGAAAATCGCGCAGGAGCGATGCGCCGCGCGTGGCCTAACGAACGTCCGTTTTCATCAGGCCGATCTAATGGAAGACTCGTTAGGCGAAACGGGTTTCGACGCGGCATGGTGTCGCTGGGTTGCCTGTTTCGTTTCCAATCCCGAAAACTTGGTGACGAAGATCGCGGGTGCGCTGCGAAACGGCGGCGTCGCCATCTTTCACGAATACATTGATTACAAAACATGGCGCTTTGCGCCGCGACGACCGGCGCACGAAAGTTTCGTCGAGGAAGTGATGGCGAGCTGGCGCGCGAACGGCGGCGAGCCCAATGTCGGCGCGTTTCTTCCGCGATGGCTGAAAGATGCCGGCTTAAGCGTGATCGATATTCGGCCGCGTGTTTTGACCGTTACGCCTAACGACTACGGCTGGCAGTGGCCGGCGAGTTTTATCGAAATCAATCTCGTACGACTGCGCGAGCTCGGTCGCGTGACCGCAGATTGGGCCGAATCCGTGCGAAAGGAATTTGCCGAAGCGGAAGCTGATCCCACCACGATCTGCATCACACCGCTATTTGTCGAAATCATCGCGCGGAAGGAACTCCGCTCTCGTTAGGCATTGTCGAAGGCCGAATTATGCGGGAACAAGTACGCGTAATTTCTGTTTCTGCATCTGAAACTCGACCGGGCAGTTGCCAATCAATTCGCCGTCGATTTCCACCGGCACATCTTCGTCGCTCGTCACGCGCAGTCTTTCCGTCTGAAAATAATCCACCTCCGGCAGGCTTATTGCGGAAGTGAAAACTACGTTCTGCAAATACTTGATGATTTCGAGATAGCCGAGTTGTTTGAAAACCACGACGTCGAGAAGGCCATCATCGATCACGGCGTTTTTGAAAAACGGAAATGGTCCTCCGTAAAGACGCCCATTGCCAACGAGCACAAATGAACCTTCGTCCGTGACGGCGTTTGCAGATTCAATGCGAAGGCGCGGCGGCCGGCGCGCGGCGATCTGCGCTGCAGAAACAAGATAGCTGAGAGGTCCGAAGCTGCGTTTGAATGCGAGGCTCGTTTCTTTGACCACTTGCGCATCAAGTCCGACACCGGCCAATTGCACGAAGTGTTTGTGGTTCGCGCGTGGCATGTCGATAAGGCGAGAATTCCGCCTCTGGATGATTTCCCAACACAGCCCGAGATTGCCCGCCGGGATGCCAAGTTCCAGGGCAAATACATTCATCGTGCCAATGGGAAGCAAGCCAAGCGCGGCTTTCGTTCCGGCGATGCCATTTACAACTTCATTGATGGTGCCATCGCCGCCCGCAGCCACGATTGTTTCAAATCCTTCCGCCGCGGCGCCTCGCGCGATCGCTTCGGCTTCGCCGCACCGCGAAGTCTCGCGAATGACCGCGCCACGCGTTATTGCCTCGACGCGCTGATGCCAGCGCCGCCTGCGCTCGCTGCGCGCCGCTGGATTAAGTATGACGATGGTGCTGCTCATGTTGGAAATCTCTCGGCCGGGCTTTGGTCTTTTCTTCAAGTTCGGCCTGCGTAACGTCTCCCGGTGAAAAAGTTCGGCCGGTTATTTTTGATCGGCATCGGTGCGATTCTTGGCATAGCGATCATTCTTTTGCTCGCGGTGAATCTGTATGTTCAATCGCAAGCCACACAAGCACGGATTCAGCATGAACTCAGCCAGCGTCTTAACACGCCCCTCCACATCCGGCAGATTAGTGTCACACCGTGGGGTGGACTTAAGCTGAGTGGAATTACGATTCCGCAGACGAATGCCGGAACGTCCGGCTATTTTCTCGACGCTAAAACGTTCCGTCTGCGCGTCAGATTCAGGTCGCTTTTTTCGCAACGGCTCCTAATCAAGGAGGTCTCCTTGATCAAACCGAACGTGGTTTGGATTCAGAATGCAGATGGCAAGTGGCGATTGCCGGAGGCGTCGCCGGAAAATAATCCGTCGGTTGCAGCAGTCGAACCGTCTGCAACACCGCCCTTGCCCGCAGCGCCACCTGCCCCGGCAATCGCCAAAACGGGCTCGCCAAAACCTCAGATCGAGCAGGCGGCAAAAGCGGAAAAGCGCGCGCCGGCTCCGTACGTTCCGGAAATCCGGCGGGTGAAACTAGCGGATGGTGCGTTCCATTTTCTCGACGAAAATGGGAAGGTCGTCGCGACCTTTACCGGCGTTGATTTTCGTTCCAGCCTGCGCAGCACAACAGCGTTAAACGGCACGATCGAGATCGAAAAAACATCGCTGCGCGATAAATTTTTCCTTCAGGAATTGCAATCGCCGCTGCGCTACGATCCGACTGTTCTCGATTTCACAAAAGTTTCAGCGAAAGCCGATGGCGGAGAAATTACTGGAGCTTTTTCGATGCGACCACAGGAACAGGATTCACCCTTTAATGCGCACATTCAGTTTCACGATTTGCAGGCGGATCAGATCGTGACCGAAGCAGGCGGCCCGAAAGGAATCGTGAAAGGTCGGCTGGAAGGAATGTTGGAAGCCGTGGGGAAAACCGCGGATCCGAATGCACTCACTGGTCACGGCGAGATTTCTCTGCGTGATGGCGAAGTGCAGCAATACAGTTTGCTCGTTGCGCTCGGTCAACTTCTGCAGATCGAGGAGCTAACGCAGCTTCATCTTGAGCAAGCGGACGTGAAATATCATTTGAGTCCCGGTTTGATCACGATCGATCAATTGCTTTTGCGCTCGCCCAATATTCGGCTCTCGGCGACGGGAACGATCACGTTCGGCGGAAAAATGCGATTGGAATCGCAGCTGGCGATAAATGAAAAAATTCGCAGTCAATTGTTTCGCGCCATCCGCGATAATTTTCAACCGACGAGTGAACCGGGTTACGCCGCCGTTGGATTTCAAATCAGCGGCAACGTCGATCATCCGAAAACAAATCTGATGGATAAACTCGTCGGTAGAGATCTAAAAAGTATTGGCGGCGTTTTGAACAGCTTGTTTGGCGGCGGAAAATCCGATCGTCCGAAAAAGAAAAAGCATCTCGATGAGAACGCTGCGGAACCAACTGCGTCTCCAGCCGTCGCGCCCGCGGCACCTTCTGCTACGCCATGAGAATCATCGCCGGACGCGCCGGCGGCATCCGGCTGGATGTTCCCAAACGTCAGGTGCGGCCAACCATGGATCGCGTGAAGGCAGCGATCTTTTCAAGTCTCGGCGAATGCGTCATCGATGCACGCGTACTGGATCTTTTTGCAGGTACTGGCGCATTGGGAATCGAAGCACTGAGTCGCGGCGCGAGTTCCGCGCGTTTTGTCGATCACGACCGGGAGGCAGTTGCCGCAATCGAACGCAACCTCGCGAAAACTAAATTCGATGGGCGCGTTTTGAAACGCGATGTCTTCGATTTCCTGCGGCGCCCCGTTTCGACGCAATGTTTCGACATCATCTTTGCCGATCCGCCCTACGAAAAAACGAAGGACGATAGATCCTTCACCGATTTGCTTCTGGCGAGCGAGGACCTTGCCCGCCTAATCGAATCGTCCGGAATTTTTGTGCTCGAGAAACGTCCATCAGAAAAAATTCCTGAGTCAAAATTGTGGCGTGTCGTCCGCGCGAAGGCTTATGGCGCTACCGAGGTTCTCTTTCTCAATCGCGCAGCATGATCCGATTTTTTTACAATCTGCTCTTCCCGATTGGCCTCTTGCTTTTTCTGCCGGGCTATCTCGTAAAGATGACGCGGCGCGGAAACTATCGGGAGAAATTTGGACAGCGATTGGGATTTTACGATGACCAGGTTCGTGAGCGCTTGGGAGACAAACGCGTTACCTGGATGCATGCAGTCAGCGTCGGCGAAGTAGGCGTCGCATTGAAACTCGCCGCGCGTCTAAGGGAATTGGAGTCCGAATTGTTTTGCGTGCTCACTACGACTACCACGACGGGCTTCAGCTTTGCTTCCAAGGAATCGCCCGATTGGATCGAGGTTATGTATAACCCGATCGATTTTTGGCCGGTGACCCGACGTGCCTTCGACGTCATTCGGCCGATCCGGCTTATATTAATTGAAGCGGAGATTTGGCCGAATCTCGTTGCCGAAGCGCGCCGCCGCGCAGTCCCGATCGCACTGGTCAACGCGCGTTTGTCGCCGCGCTCGGAACGCCGTTTCCGCAGATTTCGATTTTTCGTCGCAGCGATTTTTCGCCAACTCGACCTCGTCTGCGTTCCGGAGCAGGAAGATATTCGTCGATGGAATGCGCTCGGTGTTACCACCGAACGCATCGTGCGAACGGGCAATATCAAATACGATACCGAAGGCGCGAAGCCCGATGCGCATCGTGCACGCGCAATTTTAGAATCACTCGGAATAAAACCCGAGGCTGAAGTCATTTTTGGCGGCAGCACGCACGCGGGGGAGGAGGATATTCTCGCCGATGTCTTCATCAAACTGCGCGCCGATTTTCCTTCTCTTTTCCTGATCATCGCGCCGCGTCACGTAGAACGTGCGCGAAATCTTCGAGCGCGTTTGGAAGAGCGCTCGTTAGGCGTAGCCTTGCGCACTGAACTCAACTCGGCCCGCCCCGATTGTCTCCTGATCGATACCACCGGAGAACTTCGCGATTGGTATTCCGTCGCCACGGTCGCTTTTGTCGGCAAGAGCCTGACCGCACGCGGCGGACAGAATCCCGTCGAACCGATCGTGGCGGGCAAACCGGTTCTCTTTGGTCCACACATGGAGAATTTTGCGACGCTCGCCGATTCACTCGTTAGGCAGGGAGGCGCCGTGCAAGTCGAGGACGCGATTTCGCTGCAGCAAGCGATCGCGAAGTTATTTCGCGATCGCGCGGAAGGCGCGCGTTTGGTTAACAACGCCACACAAGTTTTGGCTGCGCATCGCGGAGCAACGACCGCAACGGCGGCGCTGCTCTCAAAACTGCGCGCGCATGTTTGAGAGCGCCCGCAAAATACCTTGCAACAGCGGAGGCACCTTCTGATATTGAGCGCCGCTTTCCGACCCTATCGTCCAGTGGCCTAGGACACCGCCCTTTCACGGCGGTAACACGGGTTCGAATCCCGTTAGGGTCGCGCCACCATAAGCGAGGATCGCTCAGCCGATGGTGGCGCGAATAATCGATTAATTTTTTCGGACGCTGTTGCCTAACGAGTTCTGTGCCGGCAGGGCCGTTCCGGACGCGGCTTTTACAGCAGAAACGTCTGTGCCATTGATGGCACCGTTGGTCGTAATTACATCGTTTCGGAAATTAGCCGCATCGGTTGTCATTCCGGAACTCATCTTGGTGTTGCTGACGTCGGTGCCGTTGACCGAGCCGTTGCCAGTCGTATCGCCCAAGAGAACGCTCATCGGGAACGTCACATTACCGACGTTCGTGCCATCATTTACGCCGTAGATGGTGATGCTGAGCCGCTGAGCATTTGCAACGTTAGTAAGGTGTATGGTCACTTGGTTGCCGGCTACGGTCACGTCATTGCCATTAGCAACTCCTCCCGACCCGACGGCGCCTGAACCCGATAGCACCTGGCTCTTTACGCTGCCATTGCCGCTGACGGTGACTGGGCCAGCGAACGTCACCACCACAGTGTGATCTCCGGTAATACCACCGCTACGGCACTCGATGCCCGGAGCGGGAGCTTTTAGATCGATATCAAAGTCGCCAGCAGGGCCGTGAGTCTTGCGAGAAACGATGGCGGTCGGCGCTGGCACAGGCACGGCGCCGGATGGCAGCGGCCAGGCAAAAGCGCCGCGACTGCGCGTAAAGACTGCCAAAGTGGTCGCTCCGCGGTCGATCTGCATATCCCAAATCATCGCGTTCGGCAGGCCATTCTGGAAACGATTCCATACCGGGGAGGCGACGGTTATGTCGTCGGTGTAGTAAACGCCGAAGTCGGTTCCGGCGTAGACCTGCTGCGGATAATTGGGGTTGTTGATAATCGAGTCGACCGGGATGTCCGGGAGATTGCCGGTCTTGTCCGCCCAAGTAAAGGAACTGCAATTCGCCGCGGTGCACGTTACTTGGAATACATGGCCAGGTGTAGTCGGTGTATTGAAGTTAAAGCCGCCTACAGCGGCATACCCAACGGGGAGATTCGCGGCCGACACCGAAGGATCGAGTGAGATACCAAGAACGGGCCGGTTAGGTAACACCGTATTGGAGCCGGTGACGTTGACCCAGATCGCCTGGTTCGCTACTCCCGTGCCGAGATTGAAGCCGATTTGGACGTTACCGTCATTGGTTCCCACGATGGCCACACTTTGATATTTCGGCGAGTACTTGACCTGATTGATGAACGATCGGTTGCCCAGCGTTCCTTTGCACAGGTTCGGCCCACCCGCCGCGCCGGCAGGGTTATTCGTGATGTACCATGCCGACGTTGGCACGCTGGCGGCGGCTCCGAGGATGGTCTCCCATACTCTTGTCGTGCCAGCGATCAGATGGCCGCAGCCTGTCGTCGCAGTGCCGGGCTGGCAGTCGTCACCACCGGGAATTCCACCATGGAACATGTTAATCGGCAGAACGAATGACTGTTGATCGCCAGTCCAGCTTCCACGGCTACTCGACCAGGAGGCACCGGCAACAGTGCAATTGCTAATGCATCGACTTAAACCTCCACTATTGTTGCCCTCCCAGATGCGGTAATTCCCTGCGACGCCCGTGCCCATGGGATCAATCTGACCGGAGAACCCGTCACCACCCAAGCCCATCTGCCACTGCACGGGCCCGGTTGGGCTACCCGAGAACTTAACGGAACTTGGGCCATTATCCTGAGCGCCGCCGACTGCGGCTGGGTTAGGGTCATTGGCAAAATTGCCGCTGATGTCGCCGGCAGTAGAACTCGATGGTGTTAATGCCGTTGTCCATGTTGACCCAGGTATTCCTGGTAGTGCCTATCACGGCTGCATTGGCGTTAGAGCTACTGAAGACGCCGCCGTCGCTGCCCTTTAAGAGAATGCTCGAAGAGCCGGATACAAACGCGAGAGCATGCTGGTCCACGTGCACGATGTTACCTCCGCTATAACCGCAGCTGACATCGTAAAACGACGTGCCGGTGCGGCTAGCAAGCCATACATCAAAGGTATCAACAAAAAGGCGATCAGGATTATTCGGATCGACCGCGATTCCCTGATCGTACCAGTTCTGCGGATAGTCACCTTGCCCGCTGGTGCAGTTCCGAAGTGCGCCGCCGGCAGACCCAGCCATAAAACTCCAAGTCGTGCCGGCATCCGTGCTAGCCCACATACCAAGCTGGCAACCGCTCGTGTTACCGCAGCCGCTGTTGCTATTGGCAGCGATGGAACCCACCTGCACATAGATATAATTCGGGTCGCTCGGCGCGACGGCCATGTCCATGCGTCCGTTCTGAACACCTGTGCCTACTCCGCCGTAGGGTGTGCCGCTGCCGGCATTCATAGTTGCTCCGGTCGAGTATGCGCTGCCAGTTACGCTAGTCCCGAATACAAAACCGTTATCATTGCGAGTGACTAGAGTGAAGTCGGAAGGACAACCGCCAACAGGCATTGTGCCTTTGTAAAGACCGTTCGCTCCGTTCTGGTCGAGATTGTACTGAACGGTGGTGGCAAACCCGCGCACGCCAACCGCGGCAAGGATGCGGGTCGTGCCGCTCACATTCGTTAGCTCAAGGCCGGTTATGTCCTGACGCATTGTGCTGAATCCATTCGTGACGCAGGGTCCCGTCCAGTTGCTGCCGCCATCATAAGAAAGGTAAAGGCCCGTCTTTGTCCCGGCCACGACGTTGTTGCTGTTGTTAGGATCAACTCGCACTTTGCCGACGGCTTGATATTGCGGGAACTGACCTGCCGGTTCCGGAAGCGCTGCGCCGAAAACGTCCGGTGCCAATACCACCCAGGTTGGCTCCACCGTCGGTGGACTTCAAAATTCCCTGGCTGCCTTGTGAAAAGGACCCGTAATTCAAATCGCCAGTGCCCGCGTAGATCGTGTTGTGATTGTTTGGATCGATCGCGAGCGTGTCGATAGCTGTTGTGCTGATCAATGCGCCATCGGTGAGCATGGTCCAGCTGGTAGAGCCGTTACAGCAGTTAGTAGTCTTCCAAACGCCGCCACCATCGGTTCCGATGTAGGCAACGATCGAGCCGTTAGTCGTGGTGGTTGGATCAACAGCGATCGCATTAACTCTTCCTTCAGTCGTGCCGTAATCAAAGCAACCGGTGCACCCGGTCATATGCTCGGGCTGAGGTCCGAGTGCGGTGAAATTGTTGGGATCAAGCGCCAGCGGGGAATTTAGCCCTCGGCTTCGACGCGCGCCAAAAGGAACTCCCCGGGCAATGCGGGAATCTTGTTCCGCTGCGCGACGTATCCACGCCGGGTCGAAATGGCCAGTTGGATAAGTCAGACGATTTGCCATTTCCGATTCCAGACGGTTCAAATCATCCACCTCGCCGCCAGGTACCGGCATATCCCGTTGAAGTAGCTCGCGTTCCCCTTCACGTTCCGAATTTGAAGAGCCGCCGACTAAAAGATTCGGCATCCCGGTCAAACTAAATGTCACGAATAGAGCGCCCAGAGCACAAAGCGCAGAGGCGAGTAAGATCCGTGGGTTAAAAAAGCCTGATTTGGATACACGATTAGTACCGATTTTTTTTCATGGTTGACGTTGTTTGTTAGGCTAGAAGCGCAAATGCGTCGATGACGAGCTACGAGTGCAGCTACGTTGACCGCGGAAGAATAGGAGTTGTGTAATTGAGACTCAAGGAAACGATTATTACATTTTCGTAATGTCGCCAAAAGCGCAGGACGGGATCAATTTGTTGGCGGTGCGTTGCGTCAAATTTCTCGGGTCCGAATCCGATTTGAAGTCGTCAGTCCTGCCTCTACCGAATTACAGGCATTGCACAACACCGCAAGGTAGTGTGCATTATCTGACCGAGTTTGGTGGTGGCTTATGACCTAGCGAGTGTTTACGGGTAGCAGGGCGCCACTGGAAGCAGATTTTACTGCCGAAACATCGGTACTATTGATAAAGCCATTCACAATTACATCACTTCGGAAATTGGAACTACTAACTGCATTCCCAGAGTTGCCTTTCACGTCGCTCACATCCGAACTGTTGACGGTACCACTCGCGGTCGTATCGCCGAAGAGCACCTTCATTGGGATACTGACGTTGCCCACGTTGGTGCCATCGTTCACCCCGTAAAGGGTGACGTTAAGGACCTGAGCATCTGCAACATTAGTAAGATGTACCGTTACCTGGTTCCCGGCGACGGTTACAGCATTACCATTGGCGGTTCCGCCCGAACCCACCGCGCCTGATCCTGATGTTACCTGGCCTTTTACAGTTCCATTGCCACTGACGGTGACTGGGGCAGCGAAGGTCACGATCATAGTGTGGTCTCCAGTGATGCCACCGCTACGGCATTCAATGCCGGGAGCTGGTGCCATTAGATCGATATCAAAGTCGCCGGCAGCGCCGTGAGTCTTGCGTGACACAACGGCTGTTGGCTCGGGCACCGGCACCGCGCCGGATGGTAGCGGCCAAACAAAGGCGCCGCGGCTACGCGTAAAGACCGCCAGGGTGGTCGCTCCGCGGTCGATCTGCATATCCCAGACCATTGCGTTCGGCAGGCCATTCTGGAAACGATTCCACACCGGGGAGGCGACAGTTATGTCGTCGGTATAGTAAACGCCGAAGTCGGTACCAGCATAAACCTGCTGCGGGTAATTCGGGTTGTTGATAACAGAATCCACCGGGATGTCCGGGAGATTGCCGGTCTTGTCCGCCCAAATAAAAGAACTGCAATTGGAGGCGCACGTTACTTGAAAGACATGACCAGGTGTCGTTGGTGTATTGGCGTTAAACCCACCAACCGCCGCATATCCAACAGGCAAGTCGACGGCCGACACCGAAGGATCCAGTGAGATACCAAGAATGGGGCGGTTGGGTAGCACTATGTTGCCGCCAGTAACATCTACCCAGTTCGCCTCCGACGCTGTTCCTGTGCCGAGGTTGAAGCCGATTTGGACGTTACCGTCATTGGTTCCCACGATGGCAACGCTTTGATACTTCGGCGAATACTTGACCTGATTAATGAAGGAACGGTTACCAAGTGTTCCTTTGCACAGGTTTGGGCCACCCGCAGCGCCGGCGGGGTTGTTGGTAATGTACCACGCGGAAGTAGGCACTGTGGCCCCAGCTCCACTAATCGTCTCCCACACCCTTGTCGTGCCGGCGATCAGATGGCCGCAGCCCGTCGTTGGGCTGGCAGGATCGCAGTCGTCTCCGCCGGGGATTCCACCGTGGAACAGATTAATTGGCAGGATGAACGACTGCAGGTCACCAGTCCAGCTGCCGCGGCTACTCGACCATGAAGCGCCCGGACTCGTGCAGTCAAAAACGCAACGGCTAAGTCCGCCGCTATTGTTGCCTTCCCAGATGCGCGGACCCGACGCAAGACCGCCTTGCCGCGTTCCGCCGAGAAAGCCGGAGCCGTCCATCGTCATGTTCGTGGCCGATTCTGTAAACGGGATAGCGTTCCCCGTTGGACCAGGCACCGTCGCGGTCACGAAGACGCTCGATCCACTCCGGGATGCCGTTGCAATCAATGGAATATCGGCATTAATCGCGGCGACGATGTTGTTCCCTTCAGTCGACGTGCTCGAGGATGGCACGACTTCGCCAGGCATCGTGCGGGTCGCGACAAATGTGAACGTCTGGGTGCCGATCATAAATGTTTCGCCGATCACCGCGCCGCCCGATGTCAGACTGATTCTGCCTTGAGCTTGACTGGGTCCCACTCCCATCGGATCGATTTGGCCGGAGAATCCATCGCCACCCAGGCCCTCCTGCCATTGCACCGGTCCAGTGGGAGTACCGGAGAATGTGACGGAGCTTGGGCCGTTGTCTTGAGCGCCGCCGACGGCGGCTGGGTTAGAGTCATTGGCGAAGTTGCCACTGATATCGCCGGAATAGAACTCAATCGTGTTAATGCCGTTGTCCATGTTGACCCAGGTATTCCTGGTCGTACCTGCCACGGCCATATCGGCATCAGAGCTACTAAAGACACCGCCGTCGCTGCCCTTTAATAGAATGCTGGATGAGCCGGGAACAAAGGCGAGCGCATGCTGGTCTACGTGCACCACGTTGCCGCCGCTGTAACCGCAGGTGACATCGTAGAATGATGAACCAGTGCGGTCAGCGAGCCACACATCGAAGGTATCTACAAAGATACGGTCTGGGTTGTTCGGGTCGATCGCAATTCCCTGATCATACCAGTTCTGCGGATAGTCGCCTTGTCCGCCGGTGCAATTCCGGAGCGCGCCGCCTTGGGAACCTTCCAAAAAAGCCCAAGTCGTGCCGGCATCGGTGCTAGCCCACATACCAAGCTGGCAACCGCTCGTGTTACCGCAGCCGCCGTTGCTATTGGCAGCGATGGAACCCACCTGCACATAGATATAATTCGGGTCGCTCGGCGCGACGGCCATGTCTATTCGTCCAACCTGGTTGCCGGTGTTGATATTGCCGCCGTAAGGCGTGCCAGTGCCTGCATTCATGTTGTTACTGGTTGCGTACGGACTACCAGTCACACTGGTCCCGAATACAAAGCCGTTGTCGTTGCGGGTAACTAGTGTGAAGTCGGAAGGGCAACCGCCAACAGGCATTGTGCCTTTGTAAAGACCGTTCGCTCCGTTCTGGTCGAGATTGTACTGAACAGTGGTGGCAAACCCACGCACGCCGACCGCGGCAAGGATGCGGGTCGTGCCGCTCACGTTCGTTAGTTCAAGACCGGTTATGTCCTGACGCATTGTGCTGAATCCATTCGTGACGCAGGGTCCCGTCCAGTTGCTGCCGCCATCATAAGAAAGGTAAAGGCCCGTCTTTGTCCCGGCCACGACGTTGTTGCTGTTGTTAGGATCAACCCGCACTTTGCCGACGGATTGATATTGCGGGAACTGACCTGCCGGTTCCGGAAGCGCTGCGCCGAAAACGTCCGCTGCCAATACCACCCAGGTGGCTCCACCGTCGGTGGATTTCAAAATTCCCTGGCTGCCTTGTGAGAAGGACCCGTAATTCAAATCGCCAGTGCCCGCGTAGATCGTGTTGTGATTGTTTGGATCGATCGCGAGCGTGTCGATAGCTGTTGTGCTAATCAATGCGCCATCGGTGAGCATGGTCCAGCTGGTAGAGCCGTTGCAGCAGTTGGTGGTTTTCCAAACGCCGCCGCCGTCGGTTCCGATGTAGGCAACGATCGAGCCGTTAGTCGTGGTGGTTGGATCGACAACGGCAGTGTTAACTCTTCCCTCGGTCATGCCGTAATCAAAGCACCCGGTGCATCCCGTCATTCGCTCTGGCTGAGGTCCGAGTGCGGTGAAATTGTTGGGATCTAGCGCCAACGGAGAATTTGGATTGCGGCTTAAACGCGCACCAAAAGGAACTCCCCGGGCGATGCGGGAATCTTGTTCCGCTGCGCGACGTATCCACGCCGGGTCGAAATGGCCAGTTGGATAAGTCAGACGATTTGCCATTTCCAATTCCAGACGGTTCAAATCATCGACCTCGCCGCCAGGTACCGGCATATCCCGTTGCAGTAGCTCGCGTTCCCCTTCACGTTCCGAATTTGAAGAGCCGCCGACTAAAAGATTCGGCATCCCGGTCAAACTAAATGTCACGAATAGAGCGCCCAGAGCACAAAGCGCAGAGGCGAGTAAGATCCGTGGGTTAAAGAAGCCCGATTTGGAAACACGATTTTTTTTCATGATTGACGTCGTTCGTTAGGCTAAAAGAAGAATGCTACAGCAGTGTTCTCCCGCGGCTGTGGCTACGATGAGCGGACATTAAAAATTGCGCGATTGAGACTCAAGAACGGCATGATTACATTTTGGTCATCCACCTGGTGGCCCGCGCATTGTCGTCGGTTTCTCGGTTTGGAGGCAGAATCACCAACCAGGGCGCAGGTAAGATTTTGGTTCGCTGCGTCCATGCTATACGCCTTCGTATGCGCCGGTCTCGCGCTACGTCAGGCATTCGCTCACGACTACGTTTTCGCCGACGACGTGCGGCAGCACGTGTTCTGGATGTTTCGCTTTCTTGATCCAAAACTTTTCCCTAATGACCCTATCGCTGACTATTTCCAATCGATCGCGCCGCCAGGTTTCGCCGCCCTCTATCGTTGCTTTGCGGCGTTCGGAATCGATCCGCTGGTTGCTAGCAAACTGATACCATTTGGTCTCGGATTGTTGACGGCGTCGTACTTGTTCCGTGCCGCCCATCGAATCCTTCGGTCTCCGGCGATGGCGGCTTTGGCAACAGTTCTTTTGTGCCAGAGCCTTTGGTTGAGTAGCGATCTTTGTTCGGCCACGCCGCGCGCATTCTTTTATCCACTTTTTTGTGCGTTCTTGTACTACCAGGTCAGTAACCGACGCATTGCAGTGTTGGTAACTATTCTGCTACAAGCGCTCTTTTTTCCCCCAGCCGCGTTAATCAGCCTCGGCGTCATGGCTCTCGACTTGGTCCATTGGGAAAATGGATGGCCGATGCTTTCGCGCGAGTGGCGCGCGTATTTATTCTGCGGCGGTGCGTTCGCTGTTACATTGCTCGCGCTGGCTTTGTATCGACACTCCGCCGAAAAATTCGGTGCCATCGTTTCGTATGCAGACGCCCGCCAAATGTCGGAGTTCGCACCAGGCGGCCGGGTGCCATTCTTCTACCCTGATTTCTGGAATTACTGGATGCACGGTGCTGCGGGCTTGCATATCCAATCGCGGCCGTCCTGGCTCTTCGCGGCATTTCTCTGGCCTGTCTTTGCGTGCCGGCCACGCAGTTTCCCGATCTTCACGCGCTTGCGTGTCGGTGCGCGGCCTCTGCTCCAGATCGCGGCTTCAGCTTTGACGCTCTTCGCAATTTCTCATGCGCTCCTCTTCCGCCTCTACCTTCCAAGTCGATACACTCAACACTCGGCGCGCGTCTTGTTCGCCATCGCGGCATCAGCGGTAATCATCGCGTTGGTCGATTCTTTGTTGCACTGGGCCGAAACGCGCACTGCAAAATCTCATTTTGCGCTCGGTGGATCTGCCTTCGCGACTCTCTTGCTCCTGTGGATTGTCTTTTATCCTTTGTGTCTTTCCGAATTTCCGCGTGTCAACTACATCACAGGCAAAGCGCCGAATTTGTACCGCTTTTTTGCGGCGCAACCCTCGACTATCCGCATCGCTTCAATTGCGGATGAGGCAAACAACCTGCCGATTCTCTGTCGCCGCTCCATTATTTTTGGCGTCGAAACGGCGGTGCCGTTTCATCCCGGTTACTACCTCCCTTTGCGCCAGCGCGGCCTGGCTATCGCACGCGCGCAATACAGTTCCGATCTCGCTGTCGTCCAACAATGCATTCGCGATCAGCACATCGATTTCTGGCTGCTCGATCAGGGCGCGTTTACGCCGGAACATCTCCGCTACAACCGCGTCTTGCGGCAATTAAATCAAAACATCCACATTCCGCCCGGTCTCGCTCCATTCTTGCAACATCCGCCTCCGCGATGCATCGTCTTTGCCGATCCGCACTTTATCGTGGTTGATGCTCGGGCCGTTCTCGCCCTTTAAGGAGCGGAAAGGAATAGCTTGCTGCAGGATGTGCGCTCGATAAAATCGCCAGCCTCGTTTTGAATCCCACATCAAGAAAATTTGTCCTCAACGGAAGTCGCCGGCCCATCAAGCAATTGCAAAAGTTGATGCGAAAACCACGAAGACTGGGAGCGCTGGGTGAGCGAGTTATGGAATTGAATCGCATCGGCTTATCCACGAGAATGAGTTCGCGCCTCGTGGGGCGAGCTTTGATTTAGCATGGAAGATCCCGCAAAACTCAACCTGACGGATTTCCTCGTTGGCGACAGCAAGGATCCGCTTAAGCCGCCGCCAATCTTTACCGAATGGCACCGCGCCGGTTTGTGGGCTTCCGCGTTGTACGAGCCGGAAATGCTGGCGGCCGCAGATGCGCGCACGACGATCCAGTACGACGGCAAGCCGCGCTCTGTGATTAATCTTTGCTCATACAATTACCTCGGCCTCGCCAATCACCCCGAAGTCATCGCCGCTGCGCATGGAGCATTGGACACGCACGGTCTCGGCGCGTGCGGTTCGCCCATGCTTTCGGGCATGAGCGATCTTCATCGCGAACTGGAACACGCGATGGCCGAGTTCCTCGGCTACGAAGATGCGATGCTTTTCAACAGCGGTTTCGGCGGCGCGCTCGGAACGATCTCCGGCTTGTTGCGCAAAACCGATGCCGCCGTGCTCGATAATCGCTCGCACCTGAGCTTGCGCGATGGCGCGGTGCTGGCGCGTACGCGCACAGAACGTTTCGAACACAACGATGCCGCTTCCCTCGATGCCGCCCTAACGAGACAAAAAGGAAAGCGCCAGCTCGTCATTGTCGAAGGCATCTATTCGATGGACGGCGACTTCGGTAATTTGAAAGAAATAATGGATGTGGCCGACGCGCACGAAGCGAGCGTGTTCGTTGATGAAGCGCATTCAATGTTGGCGTGCGGCGCGCATGGCCGCGGCGCGGTCGAACATTTTGGCGTCGAGAAACGCATCCGCATTTTGTACGGGACCTTTTCGAAAGCGTTTGGAGCTCTCGGCGGTTTCGTCGCCGGCTCTTCTGAAACACTGAACTTTCTCCGTTTTTATTCTCACCCTTACGTCTACTCCTGCGCGCTTCCGCCTGTTGTCATCGCCGCGATCCTCAAGGCATTGGAAATTGGCACAAGCCAGCCAGAGTTGCGCACACGCCTCTGGGAAAACGCCGATTACTTCCACAAACAATTGAGTGGGCTCGGAATCGATACCGGCGCTTCCACCACTTACATTATGCCGCTCATCATCGGAGATCGCGAGCGCATGTATCGACTCGGTCACGAATTGCGCGCTCGCGGATTATGGGTCGCCCCGGTCGACTATCCCGCGGTGCCAAAGGATCGCATCTGTTTCCGCGCCTGTGTGACGGCGAATCACACCCGCGCGGATCTCGACGAAGCGCTTAACATTCTCGCGGACACGCTCGTGCCTCAGGCCAAGGCGATGCAAAGCGCCTAACGAGTGGAATCGACCGCTGGCGGCTTGAGCGTTCAGACAACTTACAAGGCGCGCGATGTCGAAGGCTTGTTCGACATCCACTTCTATCGCAAAATCGGATACCGCCTCGCGCAATTCTTTGCCCGTAGAAATCTCACGCCCGTCGGCGTGACGTTGCTCGGAAGCGTCGCCGGTGTTATCGCGGGTCATCTTTTTTTCTATCGCGATCTTGGTCTAAACACGCTCGGCATGTTGATGCTTGTTTTGAGCAACGCGCTCGACAATGCCGATGGCCAGCTCGCGCGCATGACCAATCGCGGCAGCCGCGAAGGGCGCATCATCGATGGCTTGGGAGATTTCGCTGTCTTCTTCAGCGTCTATTTTCATCTTTGCCTCCGTTTTCTAAACGGGGGCGGATCGAATTGGGTCTGGCTACTCGCAATCGCTGCGGCCGCGAGCAGTTCAGTGCAAATGGCCGTCGCGGATTATTTGCGCAACGCCTACATGTATTTTGGCTCCGGGCGATCGCGCGGCGAATTCGACTCTTCCGCCAAGCTTGAAGAAGAATATGCGCAGCTGAGATGGCGGCATGAGCCTTGGCGGAAATTTCTTCTTCGCGTTTATCTCGACTACACCGTGGGCCAGGAACGATACATCCCGCAGATGACGAAGGTGCGCGACGCGATGGAGAATCGTACGAGCGAGGAATGGTTAATTGAGCGTTACCGGCGGGAAAATAGACCAATTGTCAAAGCTGCGAATTTTTTCGGACGAAACACGCGCATGCTTCTCCTCTTCGTCCTGCTCATTTTGAATCAGCCGATCTGGTATTTCATTTTTGAAGTAACGATTTTTAATTTGCTCCTCGTCTTCGTTTTGATTCGACAGAAGAACGTTTTTGATCGGCTGCTCGATCATCTCGGCAAGGTAGCTGTGGCCTAAATCATCGCGTGCCGGCGCCGATCGAAGTTTCGTTAGTCACCACGCGTAAAGACCGGGACGCGTTCATCAAGTTCCCTTGGAAGATTTACAAAGGCGATCCAGCGTGGGTGCCGCCGCTCCTGATCGAACGCAAAGAATTCCTCGATCGGAAAAAACATCCGTTTTATCTGCACGGGGACGCTGCCCTGTTTTTGGCAAGGAGCGGAGACGAAATCGTCGGCCGCATCATGGCGAGCGACGATCCGAACTACAACGCGGTGCACCAATCGAATGTCGGTTGCTTCGGACTTTTCGAATCGATTGACGATTCCGAAGTTGCGAACGCGCTGTTTCGCGCAGCGAAAGATTGGCTGCTCGGCAAAGGCCGCGACGAGGTCATGGGCCCGATCGATTATTCGACGAACTACGTTTGCGGTTTGTTGGTCGAAGGGTTTCGAACATCCACCCACACTTCTCACTTCCCATAACCCTCCGTATTACGCCCCGCTGATCGAGGCGTGCGGATTCGAGAAAGTGAAAGAGCTATACGCCTGGTGGTTTTCGGAACCAGCCAATGCTGCCGCCCGCTTGCGACGTCTTGCTCATCTTTCCAACGACGGAATCCCGTCACCATTCGGAAGGGAAATGTGAAAAGACATGCGCGAAGAGAGTCGCCGTCTTCGTGAAATTTATAATGAGGCTTGGGAGAAGAATTGGGGCTTCGTTCCTTTCACCGAAAAAGAAATCGAATTCATGACGCACGAACTGAAACCGCTCGTGATCCCAGAGTTCACGCTCATTGCCGAAATTGGAGACGAGCCGGTTGGTTTCATTCTTTGTGTGCCCGATATCAACGTGGCGTTGCGCCACATCGATGGTCGCCTAACGAAATTCGGTATTCCCATCGGCCTGGCAAAGCTTCTCTATTACAAAAGTCGCACGCGCACGGCCCGCCTCATCGCCCTCGGCGTGAAACCAAAATATCGTCGCGCTGGCATCGCCGAAATGCTCGTCTTGCAAATCATCGAGGACGGAATGATCAAACGCGGATTCACCGGCGAACTGAGCCTCACGCTCGAAGATAATTTCATGATCAACCGCTTCCTCGCCGCGATCGGCGCGGAGAAATACAAGACCTATCGGATTTACCGGTGCTCGATCAACCGGAGCATTCATCAGGCTGGCTGTCAGATCGCGAATGCGCTTGGCGCCACTCCGCCCCCAGCTTTGACACGCGAGTCGCCAACATGCTTGCCACTTCCCGTGCCGCAGTATTGCAGCCGGATGGTTCACCACCAGCGATGTCTCCACGGTGCAATAAACACCGCATCCTCGCCTGGCAACTCTTCTTCTTATTGTAGCTCAGCAAATCTTCCCGTGTAATCTCGAGAATGTTCCTTTCGGTTCGCACCTGGCTGCAGAGCCAGAACTTGCCGCTCGATGAGACGAAGAAATATTTGTAGCCCGCGACGCAGGTCCATTCGACCGGTTCCTTGCGCAGCATCTTTTTTCGATAATCGAAAAGATTCCAGCTCGTGTGGATCTTTTCTCCGCTGCGCTTGAGTTGCTCCTGCTTCTCGATAAAGTGGAGGAGCGGATCACTCGCATTCGGGTCGCGCAAGGCCCGGTCGTGCACGAGATCGTCGTGCACCACGCGCGCCTGAACCGGGATCGCCCAGGTCGAGGCAGGTGTCGACCACCTGTCCCATCTCATCGAGCGTCTCTTTGAAAAGGACGCCGCTGACGTTGAGCTTGATCTTGGAATCCTTGAACCAGTCAAGCTTGTGCAGGATCGACTTCATCGATTTGCGCGTGCTCGCGATCGGCGTCATCCGATCGACGGAAATTTGGATACTGTCGAGGCCCGCGCTTTCCAAGGCGGCGATGAGCTCGGGAGTGAGGAGAAACCCGTTGGTGGACATGCTCACTTTGCCAAAGCCGAGGGATTTTGCGTAACGCACTACCTCGACAATATCCGGATGCTTGAGCGGTTCGCCCCCTTGCAAACCGAGCCGCGCGACGCCGAGCGTCCGAATGTGGTCCATCCACTTTCTTGAGATCGGCCAGGGCGGGATGCGGAATCGAGTTATTGAACTCGTTGCAATAGTGGCAATCCAGGTTGCACTGCTCGGTTACATACAGATGCGCAGCCCATGGCTTGTTGTCGAAGACTCGAAGGACCTGCTGGAAACCGATCATTGGTTCCTTATTGTCGTCACAGAGACGGCGTGAAGCAATTCAAACTGCGGCAGGAGGTTTCTCGCGCAGCCGTAACATCCGGTAAGTCCGCACCGCAATCACTGCGCGTGGCACTTGGACAGCAGCGGTGGCGGCTCCCCACCAGGCCATGAGTTTGAAGGCTTCCTCAGGAGTTCCGAATAGAATGCCGAGAGCGAACATCCAGACGTAAATATTTCGCCGTCCACCAACGAGCCTGACGACCCGATTAAAATGGCCGATCTCGTCGATTGTCCGGCCACAGGAATGAAGGACACTCCATTTGGCCAACCCAGCCACCACTTCCGCCCCGATCAAAAGCGCGAGATAGCCGAAAGCGCTGGGGAGTCGTCCGGAGTTTTGGAAATAATAAGCGAGCGCAATCCACCAGGAATTTTCGAACAGCGCATCAAACCAATGCTCCAGCTTGCCCGCTTTGGTGGTCTCGATTTTCACCCGGGCCTGCTTGCCATCGAGACCATCGAGGATTCCGACGACGAGGGCGAGGATCGTCCCCCAGCCGAGACGGCCGGTGGCGAAAAGGAATGTCGCTCCCCAGGCGACGACGTTGGTCATAACGGTTAGCTGATTGGGCGTGATCGCCGTCTTCCAAAGACGCGAGATAAGGAAATCTTCGATCGGCCCGTGGACCATCGCCGGAAAATCGAGCGATCCCTTTTGCGTCGCACTGAGAAGAAGGCGCTCGGCAATTCTTCGCTGTTCAGGAGCCGGAGCAGGAAACCAGGAGGGATGCAACTGCCGCCGCAGCGAGACGTGATGCCAGTCGCGAGAAGCGATGTCGATTGCCTCGATTTGCCCCGCCTCAATCGCCTCGCCAAGGGCTTCCTCCAATGGGCCGGGATGAGATTTCAACCAGTCGTGCGAGAGGAGCGCCCCGCCACAAAGACGGCCGCTCTTTGTTTCCCGCGCGCGAGCGACCAGCGCTTCCAAATTTGGCGGCGGCGCTGAATCGACCAGAACGGCGTTCGTGTTCTGGTCGTCGAGCAGTTGGAGCAGTCGGGAATCGAACACGCTGTCGCCCCGGAGAACGAGAACCTGTTCGGACTCGTTAGGCCAGGCGTCCATAATCTGATTGGCGGCAGCCGGACCGCCGGCGCGGCGACGAAGATCGACCGCGACCTTCGCTCGATGCGGTGAAGGATTCGCGAGGTGTTGCGCGAGAAGCTCCGGTGTGGCGGAGAGGAGGATCGCTTTCGTTAGGCCAAGACGCTGCAACTGGCGCAACAGACGTTCGAGAAGAGAAATGCCGCACAACTCGACAAGGGCCTCCGGGCCGTCGGCAAGGATGATACATTCATGGCGCACCGCAGTTTCCTGAACAATCGCGGGCCGCTTGGCAAGCCTCGCTCTCTTGTCCGCCCTTCGAGTTCGTGCTACAACCCGGTGGTTCCGTAGCGGAATCTCGCCAATGTCATCACGCATTTTTTCCCGTTTCCGCTACAGCCCTTTTCTCGCGCAGATGGTCGTCATCCGGCGCTGCAATCTCTCCTGCGGCTACTGCTCGGAGTTCGACAAGACGAGCGAACCGGTGCCGTTCGAGGTGCTCGAAACGCGTCTCGAAAAATTGAAGGACCTCGGCACCTTCGGCATCTCGCTCACTGGCGGCGAGCCGACCTTGCATCCGGATCTGCCCACGATTGATTCAGAAATGCCGCGAGCTGCGCTTCTTCCGCACGGGCATGATCTCGAATGGTTTTTTCCTCCGGCCGGAATTGATCGAGAAGCTGAACGCCGCCGGGCTTCAGGAAATGCAAATCTCCATCGACGGTGTGCGACGCAACGAGATGACGGAGAAGGTGCTCGACAATCTGAAGAAGCGCCTGCTTGCCTTGCGCGAGCACGCGCGCTTTCGCGTGACGGTGAGCGGTGTGATTGGCGCTGCTCCGCCTAACGAAGCGGAGGAAGTGATCGCGTTTGCCCGCAAGCTCGGGTTCACGCCGCGAGTGCTTCTGGTCCACGATCAAAATGGACAGCTCAAACTGAAGCCGGATGAGGTGAAGGCCTTTCAGCGGATCGTGAAAACCTTGCCGAAAAGTTGGATGGACTTTTCGAGCTACCGAAAACGGCTGGTGCGCGATGGCAGAGCGCCATTCAAGTGTCGCGCCGGCAGCCGCTACCTTTACATCGACGAATTCGGCAACGTGAACTGGTGTTCCCAGACCCGCACCGTCTGGTCGAAACCCCTAACGAATTACACACGCGAAGATTTGCGTGAACAGTTTCACACTTACAAGTCCTGTAACGAAACCTGTACGCTCGGCTGCGCGCGTTCTGCGAGTCAACTCGACAACTGGCGCTCACAGGCACGAGCGGAGGGACGCGCTTCCGCGCGTCCCGGACATGCGGAAGCATGTCCCTCCGAGGCGGCCGGTGCTCCGTTTGCGACAGACTCACTGCTTTGAGACCAGGCGTTGCCCCAGCACCTCCTCCGCGCGCGCGCGCATCGGTAAGGTGTCAACATCCTGCCACCAGGCCTCGCCGATATCGATCGCCCGGACTTTCCCGTCGTGCGCCATGAGCCGAACGCCTTCAGCGAGGCTGCAATCGCCATCTTTTTGCGCGCGCCGCAGGTAACTGAACAGTTCGTTAGGGCAAAGGAACAGGCCAGTATCGATCGCGTTGAAGTTGGCAAGCTCCTTCCCGATCTGGATCACCTGATCGCTGCTGGTCTGCACTTTCATCGCGTCATCCAGGTCGAAGATGGTTTCGATCTTTCGATCGATTGCCAGATTCAACTGTGTGCGGTCAGCGTGTTCGAGGATTCGCTTGAGAATGGGCGCGTCGAAAAGATGGTCGCCCATCGCGAGGAAAAATGGCGCGATCACCTTTCCCTCCGCGCAGAGAACGGAGAGGCCGTTTTGTTTTTGCCAATCCGGATTTGAGATTGGATTCAGGCGCATCGGCGCCGGGATGAGATCTCGCAATTTGGCGATGAGCGCATGGCCGTTGGCGCCAAGCACGACGTGCAGATTTCGCACCCCGGCACTTTCAAGCGCGTCGAAGATGTAGGAAATAAGCGGCCGGCCCAACATCGGAATGAGCGGCTTCGGAACGCTCGCTTGCAGGCGCGAACCGCTTCCGGCCATGAGAATAACTGCGTCAGTAATTTCCTGCATTTAGATTCCGTAATATTTTTTCAAGCCCCAAAGGCGAACGCGTTGTGGCAGGGCGCGGAAGATTAGCGGTGCAACGACCGATTGAAAAGAATCGCCCACCGTGATGCGCGGCGGAGGATTCGTCTGTTCGATCAATTTCAGCACTTGGCGAGCAACCAACTCGGGGGGCGGCGCTGTCTTCATGTTGCGATCGACCGCCTCCCAGGTCTTTGTCACACGCGGATCCTTGCTCTCAGCCTTCGCGACCGCGTCGTTGAAATGAGTATTGATATCAGCCGGTTGGAGATCGACCAGCCTCACCTTGTCGTTAGGCAATTCGAGTTGCATCGACATCGTATAACTGGCGAGCGCGGCCTTGGCCGCGTTGTAGGCCGCCATGTATGGAACGGGGAGACGCGAGGCGAGCGAAGTGACATTGATCAGCAGCCCGCGCCCCTCGCGGCGCATCGATTCCAGTGCCAGGTGCATCAGCTCTATTTGCCCAAAGACCAAGACTTGGAAATGCCGCCTTAAGTCGTTAGGCGAAAGCGCCTCTGCGGGACCAAAGTAGCCGCTCCCAGCATTGTTGATCACGACCTCGAAATGCTCCGCTTCGCGCAACGCGGTGTGAAATCTTTCGCCTAACGAATCGCCATCCGCCAAATCCAGCGAGATCGCGTGCATGCCCGGGAGCGCGGGAATCCTTTGGCTGTCACGGGCCGTTCCCCAAACTTCGTGACCTTGCGCACTAAGCGCTTTTGCAGTTGCCAGGCCGATGCCCGAGCTCGCTCCAGTCAAAAATATTCGTTTCATCGTTCAGCGCCGGGCGGGCCGGAAGTGGAACCACCATTCAAAGCCGAACACCAGAAGAAACAAGGCCGCGGAAAGAACCTGACCCGGAAATCCGTGAAGCAGCAGACGGCAAATGGCTGCAGGCACAGCGGCGATCACCGCCGCGATCACCGGTGGCGCAACATTGCTCCACGGTCGTTGCCACCCAAAGACAAGTCGCAGGGCGCGATGGCGCAAAACGCCGAGCAGGACATAGGGCAGAAGGATCCCCAACGCAGCGCCGGTTGCGCCTAACGAGTTAATCAGCCACAGGTTGGCGACGACCGCGATTACGCAGGTGATGGCAGAGTTCAAGACATTGATTTTTGGTCGCTGCACCATGATCACGGTTTCCGCGAGACCGACGAAGCAGTTCGTGGCGCAGGCGAGCGCGACGATGTCGAGCCAGAGCGTGCCCTGCCGAAAATCCCGACCGTAAATGCTGAGGATGACAGAACCGGCGAAGACCATGACGGCAAGCAGCGGAAGAAGAATCCAGAGCATCCATTGCGCGACCCGCGAAAAAGTCGTCGCGGCATGTTGCTGATCTCCGTTTGCGGTCATGCCCGCGATGAGCGGACCAAAAATGGGATTGAATGCCTGGTTGACCTTGCGCAAACCGCTCGCCACTTCCACAACCGCGCCATAAATGCCGACGGTTGCCAGCGTCACACCCGGCGCGCGCCCGACAAAACATCCCAGCATTATGACGTCCAGCCTGACGATTAAAGCATTGATCAAATCGTAGCCACTGATCGAGGCCGAGTAAGCGAGTAACCGGCGAGCTTCGACGCGATAGGAAATTGCGCCGCGCGCCGAGGGCGCGGAACGAAAGAGCGAGGAGGCCAGCGTCAGCGCAACGAGCCCGGACGCGCCTGTGCCGATGATGGCGGCAATCGCGGCGCCGTAGACCTTCCAGCCAAGCGCGACGGTGGCGAGAAATGCGATCGTTGTGACAGCCGATTCCGTTAGCCCTCGCGACCAAATGTCGTGCTTCATCACCTTCATCGCGCGCGACACCGCGGTGCAGATCCGATACAAATTTACGCCGGGCATTGCACAGAGCAGAACCGAAAGCACCGCCATCATGTGTGGATCCAGCCCGAAGGTGTTCCCCGCGAGTCGAATGATCACGATGGCGAGCGCGGCGACGATCGCGCTCTGCGCCAGCGCGAGGAAAACGGCAAGATGAAACAGCGCACGACTACGCGCTCGCTCGCCCGCTACTTCCGCCCGCGCGATGAATGGAATGATCGCGTTGTCGAGACCGAACATCCCGATCTTGCACAGAATGTCGGTTGTCGCCCATGCGACAAGGTAGGTGCCGAGCACTGCGGCGCCGAGAAGCCGCGCGATCAGAAAAGTGAAAATGCCGCGGAAATTCGACGCCAGCAGCGCGATGGTGTTGAAAAACATCCCGCGTTTCAGTTCGGAGCCGGTGCGATCCGCAGCGGAGTGAAATTCCGCCGGCGGCAATTCGGTTGCGCTCGAGATCGCGCTCACGAAACGATGGCAACCCGGCCGCGTGGGTGGGTCGAGACAATGCGCCCGTCCTGCATTTCGTGAACCCAATCGCAGGCACTCGCAATCCCAGGATTGTGGGTCACGAGCAACAAAGCTTTTCGTTCATCGCGCACGATTCTTTGCAGTAACTCGAACGCGCGCCGCGAATTTGCGCTGTCGAGATTTCCTGTCGGCTCATCGGCCAGAATAACGCTCGGATTATTGGCAAGCGCACGCGCCACGGCCACGCGTTGTTGTTCTCCGCCGGAAAGGTGACGGCTCGGCCGTTTTAGTTTACTGCCGAGGCCGACTTCGTCGAGCAGATAGGCTGAACGTTCCAGCATTTCTTCTTCGTTCAAAACCGCGAGGCGGCGCATGGGAATCATCACATTTTCCTGAGCGGTGAAATCTTCGAGGAGAAAATGAAATTGAAAGATGAATCCGATGAGCTCGTTTCGTTTTCGTGCCAACGCGTCGTCGGACAAGTGCGACACAGCTTCGGCTTCGACCGTGACCCATCCGCTATCGGCATGATCCAGCAATCCGAGGATATAAAGCAGCGTGCTTTTGCCGCAGCCGGATGGACCGACGACCGCATGGACGGTGCCGCGTTCGAGCTGTAGCGACACTCCGCGTAACGCGTGCACGCGCGAATCCTCCTCTCCGAGAAACCGCTCGATACTGTCGCAGCTGAGCGAAACTTCGGTGTTCATGAATTTTAAGGTAGCTTCGCTCGCCGCGGCGGTGAAATCTTTTCGTTTCGCCTTCGTTGCTCCATGGAATCGTCACGACGGCAACTGGTTACTTCTCACGAATGTTCTCGACGCTCTTTAGTATTTCGCTTCTCGAACGCCTGCTTCGGACGGTTCATTTCTCCAGTCATCCCGGCCATCGGCTTCAGGCGTTGGGACTGGCCTGCGATAGCTCGGCCAGGCCCGTCTCCAATGAATATTGTGGTCGATACGATAACCACCGTTGCGCTGCGGAAATGTCCGCCGCCGATTGCACGATGTCTCCGGGCGGCGCGGGCACGTGCTGGAACCCGCTCCGCCACTGCGGGAAAAACCTGCGCACCGTTTCCGCCAGTTCCAAAACGGAGATGGCGCGACCGCAGCCGAGATTGCAGGCGGTAAACGGCTCGAGATTCGGAGCCTCGAGAGCGCATGAAATTCCCTCGGCGATGTCTTTGACGTAAACAAAGTCGCGCGTCTGGGTGCCGTCGCCGAAAATGGTGACCGGCTGATTGGCGCGCATGGCGCGAGCGAATTTTGTGATCACGCCGGAGTAGGGCGAAGTCGCAACCTGGCGCGGACCGAAAACATTAAAAAAACGCAGCGCAACGAAGGAAAAATTTTCACGCGCGAACAATCGTCCGTATGCTTCACTCGCCGATTTTTGCAAACCGTAGGGCGACAAGGGCCGCAGCCGATGAGTTTCACGGATCGGAACCGAATCCGGATTTCCGTAAACCGCCGCCGAACTGCCGTAAACGATCCGGGAGATACCGAGCTGTTGCGCAAGCTCGATGACACGCACTGTGGCGGTGAGATTGAGGGCATGCGCGGTCGCAATCTGCGACCAGGAATCAGTCACCGAAGGCAGGCCCGCAAGATGGACCACGGCGTCAAACGAGCCCGCGAACTCGTTAGGCACAAACCGTAGAAGGTCGGCGGCAAAAATCACCAACTCGTCATCAACTGGCAGATTCTCGCGCCGTCCGGTACTGAAATCATCGACGACCGTGACCCGGTGACCTGAACGCAACAGCCGATCAACCAAATGCGAACCAATGAAACCCGCGCCGCCGGTAACGAGATAATGCGCCATGGTGGAAAAGATTCGTCAGACAATTAGCTACGAACTTAAAAAAAACGCGAGTCTCTTGCGATCCGCGTCGAAATGAAAACGATTTAGCCGAAACCAATTGCAGGTGCGGAAAGCTATTTCTAGCGGAGGGTGCTCGGGATGCTGTGCATTGAGCGGCCTATGACCCGACGCGACTCCCGCTGGGTCACGGTAATCATTCTCGCGCTGGTCGTCGTCCTCCGTGCGCCCACGCTCTTGCCGTCGATGTACCTGGTCGATGAGGCTTATTACGGCACGATCGCCAACGATATCCTGGACGGCGGGACCGTTTATCATACGGCGGTGGATACGAAGCCACCGGGGATGTACTACATCTACGCGGGCGTCTTCCAAGTCGCGGGGAGGAACAACCTCTGGGCCGTGCATCTGCTCGCGATCCTCGTGGTCGCGGCCACCGCGCTGACCATCCGGCGGATTGGCGCGCGTGTGGCTGACGAATGGGCGGGGGCGTGGAGTGGCATCGGTTACGCGGTGTTTGTCCACGCCTACCTGCCGCGCGATACGCTCGCGGCGAACAGTGAGATTTTCGCGTGTCTTCCTTTAACGCTGAGTGTCCTTGCATTTCTGCGAGGAGAAAAAAATTCTGTATGGGGTTGGATGTTCCTCGGTGGTGCGCTCTGTGGGGTGGCCACGTTGATCCGGCAACCTTCCGCCGTGAACATGGGCGTGATGCTGGCGTCTCTCGCGTACGCTTGGTTAATTCCTCACACCTATTCAATCAGACGCGTCCTGGCGGCAGGAAGCAGTCTCGTGGCCGGATTCGTCTCGGTAATTGCGGCGCTAGCGTGGTATTACCAGTCGCAGGGGAACCTGCATGACGCATATCTGTGGGCCGGGGCGTTTGCGATCCGCTACGTCGAATCCGAAACCACGCTCCCGTTTGTGCTGCAACGTCTCGCCATCGTCCATCTAAGCGTGATCCTGTCGTGGGGTCTGCTATGGTATTTTGGTATCCGGCAGGTGCTTGAGATATTGAGATCACTTCGACGCACGAGGACCGCGTCCACGGAGGCGGTCTTGCTCGTCTTGTGGTTGGGTTTCACGTATCTGACGATCTTTATTGGATGGCGGTTTCCCGGGCACTATCATCTGCCGGTGCTTCCGCCGCTGTCGATTCTCGCGGGCCAGGCGTTCGCGACCTTTGTTGCGAAACAGTGGCGTTCTCCACAACCGTACTGGCGATGGGTGCGAATGGGCATCATCGGCGCGGCCGCAATTCCGGCGCTCGGTTATCTGATCATGGCGTTCGTAGTGCGGACGAGGACGCTCGATTTTCTTCCGATTGTCCAGCAGATCGTGGAGCGGACCGGCCCGACCGACCGCATCTTTGTGTGGGGAAGTTACCCGCAACTCTACAGCTTCTCCGGACGCAGGCTCGCGACGCGCTTCGTGAGCTGCACGCATCTGACCGGTACCTATGCGAGCCGGCCCAGCGAGGTGAAAGATAAAGCGGAGAGCGTGATTCCCGGAAGCTGGAAAATGTTTCAGGCGGATTGGGAAGCGCACCCACCGGTGCTCATCATCGATATGTCTACGGTGATTGCGGACTGGCGACTGCATCCGATGACCCGTTATCCCGTGCTCCGGGCCTACCTTTCCGGATATCGTGTGGAGAGCGTGATCAATGGCGCAACGATCTACCATCGGCTCTAACACTGGACTGAAACAGCGCGCATGACGACGTGGAGGCCAGGCATATCGGTTGTCTATCCGATGTTCAATGAAGAAGAGAACATCGAGCGGGCGGTACATTTTGCGGAGGAGGTTCTGACCGGAATGACAACGGACTACGAAATCGTCATCATCAACGATGCGAGTACGGACCGATCACCGGAAATCGCGGAAGCATTGGCCCGAGCAAATACTTGCGTGAAGCTGTTCCATCACAAACGGAATCTGAAACTGGGAGGCACACTTCGCACCGGTTTCAGCAAGGTGACGAAGGAACTGGTGTTCTACTGCGACTCGGACTTGCCGGTGGATCTCCTGGAATTGAAACGAGCGGTCCGCATCATGGAGTTTACCCAGTCCGACGTTATCTCGGCGTATCGGTTTGATCGCACCGCGGAAGGGTTTGTCCGCACAGTTTATTCCGTGGGCTACAACCTGCTCATTCGTTTTCTGTTTCCGCTCCGGGTGAAAGACGTCAACTTCTCCTTCAAACTGTTCAAACGGGAGGTGCTGAACAAAGTTGCGTTAGAGTCGCAAGGCTCTTTCATCGACGCGGAACTGCTCATCAAGAGTAAACTGCACGGCTTCAAGATCACCCAATTCGGAGTGGATTATTTTCCGAGAAACCGCGGCCTCTCCACTCTTGCCAGCCCAGATGTGATCATCAAAATGATCCGCGAATTGATCGCCTTCCGGATCAAGATGCGACGGGAGATCCGGACAGCCCGCGTCTCCGCGTTTTGAAACAGCTGATTGTTAACGCCGACGACGGGGGACTGACGCAGGGAGTTAATCGGGGGATTCTGCGCGCGTTTCAACATGGTATCGTGACTAGCGCTTCGTTGCTTGTTACTGGGAGCGCGTTTGGCGATATGGTCGCGTTAACGCGGGATTTCCCGGAACTGGATGTTGGTTTGCATCTAGCGCTCGTGGGAGAACGGGCGGTGCTGGGGCGTGAGGCGCTGCCGACACTCGTTGATGAAACCGGAAGGTTGCCCCAGACAAGAGGCGAGTTTTTCAAACGCGCATTTCTCGGGCGGATACGCTGGGATGAGGTCGAACGGGAGATCACGGCGCAGATCGCGCGATTCCAAGAAACCGGGCTGCGGCTTTCGCATATCGACAGCCATCAGCATCTCCACATCTTCCCGCCTGTGTTTGAGATCGTAACCCGGCTGACGCGCGGGATGAATAATGTCTGGATTCGCAATCCAGCGGGCCCGTGGCGAAAATCGCCCGGCGTTCGCATGGGGCGGTGGGTCCAGCAGCTTGGCTTAAACCTGGCGGGTTTGTGCGCAAGAGGGTTGTACGATTCGCCGGAGTTGCGGATGGCGGATGGCATGTACGGATTCGAATTCGGCGGATGTCTGACGCGCACTGCGCTCGAACAGATCCTTCGGGAGATGGCTGACGGCCTGTATGAATTGAATTGTCACCCGGGTGAAGGCGATATGGAGACACGCACACGATACGCCCATTGGGGCTATCGGTGGGATGAGGAGCTGGAGGCGTTGACTGCGCCCGAGACACGGGCGGTTCTCGATGAGCTTGGAATCGTGCTGACCTCGTTCAGCCGGGCGCATAAGGAGGTAAGTGAGCAAGATAGCGCAGGAGTTCGGGAAGTTGGTGGGGAAAAGAGGCGATGACTGGTTGATCTTCCGGGGCGCGACGGCGCAGACGAAAGCAGTGAATCTGTTCCCCGACCAAGACTTATCCGCCCGATCCGCGCAGCGTGGCAACCGGCGCCAGAAGAGCGGCTCGTCTGGCCGGAACATAACTGGAAATCGCAACCGCGATGAGCGCGAGCAACGTTGCCCAGAGATAATGATGCCAGTCCCACGCCACCAGGAAATGATTGGCGTAAATCAATCCGCGGACATGGATTGGAATGTGCGACACGCCCCACGTCAGTAGCGCGCCGACAAAACAACCGACCAGTGCGCCGATCACGGCGATCAGCGCGCCCTGCCAGAGAAAGATTGCGCTGATGTCGTGCGCGCGATATCCCATCGAACGGAGAATGGCGATCTCTCTGATTTTTGAGAGCACGGTCATGGTGAGCACGTTAAAAATTCCGAAGCCGGCGAGAAGAATAATTAATGAGACCGTGATCGCCGTCGACATTCGCAGCGTAAGAAAAAGTTGAAGGTTTCCCACCTCGCGTTCCTGCCAGCTTTGCGTTTCGTGCTGAAATAAGTGCTCGAAATGTTGGGCCAACTCCGGCGCCTTCTCCGGATCGCGCAATTTGTAGAGAATCATCGTTGCCGGGTAAGGCTTGTGCAGGAGTCGCTGCGCGATTTTGGAATGACAATAGACGCGCGCGGAATCGACGGAAGCAACACCGCTGCGCGAGATCGCAGCGACGGTGAAACGCCAGTATTCGCCGCTGGGTGAAAGAAGTTGCATCGTATCGCCCGCCGCGATTCCGAGCAGCTCGGCCAGCTTCCATCCGACAATGACCGATGTGGGATTGTTTCGAAAATCATCGAACTTTCCGTCGATGATTTGCTGCCCGATATCCGTCGTGCGCAAGTGCAGCGCCGGATCGATTCCGAAAAGATCCACGGTTGCGTTTTCAAAGCCGGCGCGTGCGGTAACACTGCCGCGCAAGACTGGCGCACATGCCACTACATTCGAAAAACGGCGGCTGATCCGCATTATTTCGGAAGCGTTTGCGATGCCCTCGAAGTAACGACGATGCCCGGCTTCGGCTTGCGAATTTTTGGGCACAACAATCAAGTTTTCGGAACGCGGCCGAAACTGCGCGCGCAGGATAACAGCGCCATTACTGCCCAGCGTCGAGTTGATGAATTGTTTGGCGAATCCCTGCGTTTGCGCCTGAGTGCAAATGAAGATAGCCACGCCAAAAACGACTCCTGCGAGGCTGAGAACAAAAGCGCGCTTGCGATGGAAAAGAAAACGCAGCGCGATGTAGAGCGGCGGCGTCACCCTACTTCCTGGCAGCTTGCCGTGGGCTGCTTACCATCCGTTGCCTAACGAGTTTACCCGGGCGCAATTTATCCTGGTCCGAAACTACCACGCGATCGTGTTCAGACACGCCGCTGATCGCTTCCGTAAACTCGAGGGTCCGATAACCGACCTGGATCGTGCGCTTTTGCAGAATGTTGTTTCGAACGACCAGCACCTGATCGACCGCAACCGCGCGCGTTGGAACGAGCAGGACATTTTCGTGCGTGCCGGTGATGATGTTCATCTCGCCCGTCATTCCTGCCATGAGATTTTCCGGCGGATTTTGCAGTTCGAGCGCAATCGAATAACGCTGCGTGTCCGGATCGGCCACCGGTTGAATGGAAGTGACTTTCGCCGTCAATGGCCGCGTGCGGTACGCATACAACTGCACGTCGGCTTTCATTCCGATCTTCACTTCGCCGATGTCTTCTTCATTCACTTCGCCGCGGACGTAATTTCGCCGCGAAGAAATCGTGAAGAGCTGATTGTTTTCCGTGACCAACTCGCCGTCGATCACCTGCATGTCGGAAAGAATTCCGTCCATGGAAGCGCGGATCTCGGAACTCTGCATTTGTGCCTCGAGCTTTTTCACCGCGCTCGTCAGCGATTCCAGATTTCGCTCGCGTTCGATTTTTTCCGCCTTCACGGCATCGCGCAAACGGTTTGCTTCGCTCTTCGCCTTTTCGTACTCGACCGCCGGGATGTTGTTTAGCGCCGCCAATTTTTCCAGTCGCTGCTCGTTTGCTTCCGCGACCTTGAGTGGTTCGGTCGAAGGCACGTCGAGTTTCGCGCGTTCCATTTCCGCTTCGAGATCGGCACGCGCTTGCTTCAATTGGCGCGCGGTCGTTTCATCCGCAATCGTGGCGAGCAGTTCGCCTTTCTTCAGGCTTTTGCCGATCGCACCGCGACCAGCTGAGAGCGAATCGGCCAAAGTGATGTAGCCGGAGTTTTGCGCGCGAATGCGAATCACGAACGCCGGTTCGATCCGAACCGTTCCATAAACCGCAGAGATGGCCGTGCCGCGTCGCACTTTTTCCACCTCCACCACGGGCAGAGTGAAATAATAGATCGCGGCAAAAATCAGGACCGCCACGATCAGGATGGTCCGAAGCAGCTTCTTGGACGGTGCGTTCAACAGCGGGAACTATGGCACGTTTGCCGTGCTGTCATCGGAAAATTGAAAGTAGCGGCCGGTCGCGCGATCCCATTCTGCCCGCGCCACACTTTGCAGATACGTCGTCTGCAAAAGTCGATCGCGCGTCGAAAGCAAATCGTTTTCACCGACGCGATATTCGAGTTGTGAAGCAAGACCCTGTGCGATGTTTTCCCGAAGATCGACAACGTTTTGCTCAGCGACATTCGCGCCCTTTGTGAGGGATGCACGCTGTGCTTCAAGCGCGCGGAAATTTTCCTGAATGCGATTCAGCTCACGCGGAACGTTCGCTTCTAATTTTGCCAGCAAAACCTCGTTGATCTCGCGCGCCTCGCGCGCACGCAAAACCGCGCCGCCGACTTTTCCATTGTCGACGATGCGCCAGTTGTAGCTCGCGCCTGCTCGCACTTCGGAAGAAACAAAATCATCCGAACGGCTTGGGGAACCCGTTCCGCCGCCGCGTCGAATGCCGGAGACAGGAATGTAATCGCCCGCAGCGATGGCTTTCACCGAAGGATAATAATCCGCCTGCACAATTCGTTTATCTTCGTTGGCCGCGCGCACGAGGAGACGTGCGAGTTTCAGATCGGCACGATGTTCGAGGGCATTCGCTGTTTCGCTTTGGATGTCTTTAGGTGTGGCGAGCGAAACGAAGTTCTCCTTCCGGTCGGGGAAGAGGAACGCCAGCCCCAAGACTTGTTCCCATCGCTTCAGCGAGATCGAGCAGTGCGCCGTCGTAATCGCGCCGCGCGGTTTCAATCTCCGGCCCGAGTTCGTGCGCTTGCAGTCTCGCAGCAGTAAGCGAATCGCGTTCCGTCGTTCCGGCCTGGTAACGTGCCTGCTGGGTTTGAATGTTGGCCTCGAGTTGTCGCTGTTGCGATTCTCGTAAGGACGCAAGCGAGCGATTGTAGAGCGCGGTGTAAAAAGCGATTCGCGTTTTATGCAATTGCTCGACGACGGTCACATTCAGTTGCTGTTGCGCGATCAAAAGTTCCAGATCACCGCGGCGACGGGACGGAGGAATCGCAGCATTGAACAGAGCCTGAGCAAAATTGCCCTGAGGAAATCCGAACACCTTTGTCTCGTCCGAAAGCTCGATGCGATGTCCACCTTCCGCACCGGCGATGCCCTTAAGATTCGCGTCCGGATATGAAATCGAACGCAGCACCAAACGCTGCCCGGCCGCTTTCTCCAACGAAGTCTTCGCCTGCTGAATCGCCGGATTATTTTGCAACGTTCGATCCATTGCTGCATCCAGCGTAATCGCACGAAGATCAGCTCCGAAAAAAGCGACCGTTGCACCGCAGATAAGAATAGCGCGCTTCATTTGTGATCCGTCAGGCTGGCCGGCGGCTTTGCCACTTCGAACATCAGCATTTGTCGCTCTTCGCGTTTTGGATCGGCGGCTCGCATGGCTTTGTCTTCAAATTCCGCCGAGGCCGACTCACCACCGCAGGCTCGCGCCAGATGAGCGAGCGCAACGTTATGCTGGAAAATTGCGCCCAGCCGCGTGCTGCGTGTGCGCGTGACGTCGGCGGCCGCTTGCAGAATGTCGAGCTGCGTTCCGAGTCCCGCGTCGAGATTCCCTTTCGCAATCTCGAAGGATTCATCAGCAGTCTGCACATTCTTTGTTTCCGCCTCCAGCACACGATCGGACTGACGCAGATCGAGAATCGCCCTGCGCACATCCGATTCGGCCGCAAGTTTCGTAGCTTCGAGCGCTTGCTTCGCTGCATCCTGCCGCGCCCTCGTCGCCTGCATCTTGCCCTTCGTCGCCCAGCCATCGAAGAGGTGCCAGCTCGCATTCACACCGACGACGTAGCCGTGATTGAACTCGCGTCCCAGACTGGGATCACGCTCGTTGTAGACTTCGTATCCGCTAAAGGCTTCCACCTGCGGGCGCAATTCACTGCGATCGAGATTGAGCTGCCGTCCTTCAATCGCGACATCGATTTCGGCCGACTTAATTTCGGGTCGATTCACGAGCGCGCGCGCCAGACATTCATTCAGGTCCGGATGGCGCGGCTCGTATTGCAATTGACCGACCACTTCGAAAGAAAACGGATCGGCACTCGAATTGAGTCCGAGCAATTCGCCTAACCGCAAATAAGTCAGGCGCACCTGTGTCTGCGCGTCGATCAGTTCCGCTTCCTCGTTTGCCAGTGCAACTTCGGCGCGGCGCACATTCAATTGCCCGACAGTTCCCGCGCTTAACCGTTCTTTTTGCGATTTCAGTTCTCCGCGAAAAACATCGAGAGCCTGCTCGCGTACTTTCACCTTCGCGCGATTGAAAAGGAGCTCATAAAAAGTTGAGCGCACATCCATCGTCACACGATCGATCACGGCCTGGAGCTCCAGTTCCTGTTTGTCATGATTCAAGCGTGCGATCGCAGTCGCGCTGCTCACCGCGCCACCGGTGTAGAGATTTTGCACGATGCGCACCGACGCATTGTAATCGTTGCTGCGCAGTCGCGTTGATTCCTGCTGCTGACGGTTGCGATAAATACCGTTGCTAACGACGGAAGGCAGATAACCCGAGCGCGCTTCAATCACGCCGCCGCGCGCCGCTTCCAATTTCTTGCGCGCAATCGCGATGTCCGGATTTTGTTGGCGCGCAAATGCCACCGCTTCCTCGAGCGAAAACGAAGGAACCGCGGCCCAACTAATGTCGGGTCGCGCAAATAAAAACAGCAGGAGCGCAAGGCGAATGCCTAGCCGCATGGTTGCATCTCCATCCCCTCTCATTTTTCGCAACAAAACCGCCCGATGTCGAGCCGCTCTTCCTCGTCAGGGGATCGAAGTTTCTTCGGCGGCGCGATCCGGCGGCAGTTGCTCCAGCCGTTTCCATTCCGTAGCCAGCTCCGCCGGTTCATAAAGCAACAGTCGTCCGAGTGCGGTCGAGAACAAACCAGCGCTAACTTCCAGACGCGTAATCTCGCCGACGGCTTTCCAGTATGCCGCCAGTTGCGGTCGATAACGCGCGCGCAAGACTTCTGCATCGCCTAACGAGATGTTATTCGTCTTCCAGTCGATAAGCAGGGCGTGCTTTTCTTTTTCCTCGATCAGGAGAAAATCGATCACGCCTTCGAGGGCGGAGTTTTGATCGATACTCCAACTGAACGGAAATTCGCTATGCGTTTGAGCGTTGGCGGCGGCGAAGCGGCGCGCCGTTTCGCTCGCGAATAGCCCTTCGCGGACGCGTTTCCATTCGTTCGCAGCGCGTTCGCGGTCCGGAGCCTGCGTTAGAACTGTTTGGAACAAGCGATCGGCGCCGGCCAAACCATCGCGCCATTTTATCTTTTGAAAAAATGTGTGCCACCAGCGCCCGTGTAGCGTCGCCAGATTATCGGCGAGGCCATGGAGATAAATGCCGCGCGGCGCGGCGGCTTCGAGTTGTTCGAGATCGACGTCCGGATCGTACGCGCTCGGATTGATTTTGCGGATGAACTTCTTCGCGCGCTGCATCGCCTTTTCGCGATCGCGTTTTTCGAACGGAGAAAGCGGCGCTGGTGGTTCATCTTTCGCCATGCGCTCTTTCGCTTGCGTAGTCGCCTCGCAGATTTTTGCTTCGGTCGAAACGTTGGCCAGGGCCGCGGCGCCCTTGTCGCCAAGATGTCTTAACTGTGCGTAGGTCGGGAGCGCGTTTCTTGAATTGAGAAAAATTTCTCCGTCATCGACGAGGACGAGAGTGTGCCGCGCACGCGTCGCCGCCACGTAAAGCAAACGCGCCGCTTCCTGTTGCGTTGCTCGCTTCACAATCGCGCGATTGTCTTCTTCAAAATCATCCTTGTTCAGCGCGGCAATCGGCTCTTTCTCGCCGGGAATTTTCAGCAAACAGGGATAACGTGGCGACGGAGTTCTCACGTTGCGACCGAGGAACGGCAGGATGACGGCCTGCCATTCGGAGCCCTTGGCCTTTTGCGCGGTGATAAGCTGCAAGCCATTCTCGCTCGAGAGACGAACATCGCGTGGCGTGAGAAAATCCGCGCGCAATTTCGCTGCGAAATCTTCCAGCGTTGCGCCTTCCGCTTCGGCCGCAGCCGTGAGTGCGAGAAGCGCGTCGAGATCGCTTTCGGCGTTGGGAAAATCTTCCGCCGGCAAAGTCGCGAGACGTTGGCGAAGTTGTGTGCGCGTCAGCAAAATCTTCACCGCATCGAAGAGTGCGCGGCCGGTCATTTCCACGCGCGTCTCTGCCAATAAACGCAAGGGCGACGACACTACGCCGGCGATGGTAGCAGGTTCGTCGATACGAAAACGCGCGCCATTACCTTCAGAAAAAAGTGCGAGATCCTGATCGGAGATGCCGAAGACTTCACGCAACACGCCGACGATCTCGTAGCTGTTGAACGGGTCCGACATGATCGTGCACAGCGCCGTCAGCCAGGCGTGCGCGGGATGGTCGCCTTTCAGATCGCTCTCGGATTGAATCGCGACCGGCACGTCGAGTTTGCGCAATTCGATTGCCATCGTGCGCAGCCAGGCCTTGCGTGGGCAGAGAATCGCGACATCGCGCCAGGAATCCGCCCGCAAATTTTCGTGACCGGTTTTCTTGATCCACGCCGCCAGCGCCGTCGCCGCGATCTTCGCTTTCCGGTACTCCTTCAATTTGTCTTCAGGCAGGAGATCTTTGCCTAACGAGACGCGAATGACCTGACCGGGCAGCACTTCCGGACGCGGCTGCAATTCGACGAATTCAACCTGCCCGTCCTCTTTATTCAGTATTTCACGAAACGTTTGATTGATGAATTTCAGCTGCTCCTCATCGAGCCGGAAGGTGACGGAAAATTTCAGCTTATCGGCATCGTCTTGCCTAACGAGTTCTTCATGAATCGCCTGGTAATTCTCGAAGGTCGGCGCGGTCGTGGTAGATCGATTGCTGAAAATCGCCGACCATGCAGAAGTGACCGGCCCGCGGCGGATCGCTTTTCGTTTCCAGCCAGCGACCGGTGGCTTCAGGCGGGCGCGCGATTTCGGTCAGCACCGAAAATTGCGCAGGATCGGTGTCCTGCGCTTCATCGAGAATGACGCGGAAATTTTCTTCGCGCACGCGACGGCCGGCGATCGGGTGCTGCATCAATTCGTCCGCGAGCGCGACCTGATCGGCGTAAGTGAGCACTCCGCGCATGAGCCGGAAGTCGCGGTAATCGCGTTGCACTTCCGCAGCAACGCACATGGCGGAATCGGTCACCCATTTGCGCAACGGGTCAAAAGCTTCGCGCCACAAGTGGAGAAATTTTTGGCGTTGCTGCTGCGAACGGGCCAGCGCACAAAGTCCCAACCGTCGCGATAGCGTTGTTCGAATTCCGCCAGTTCCGCCTGCGAATCAGCGATCGTCCTGATCGCTGCGCCGCTTGGGATTACCGCGAGCACCTCGTTGAAATTTGGAATCGGGACATGGGCCAGCTTTGTCACTCGGAGCGAGAACGGAACGAGCGTTGCGTCCGAGTTCCATCAATTGGCGCGCTTGCGCGAGACGAAAAAGCGCGGCGCGATTTTGCTCGCTCAAGTTGCGGCCGGTGTGCAGGTGTTGCTGCACAAATTCTTCCCACAAATCTTCGTCGTCCGTGACGAGATCGAGCGTGGTCGGCAGGCCGAGGTAATGTCCGTAATTGGTCAGCAGCTTCATGCAGAAGCTATGGATGGTGCCGAAGAAAGCGCGGTTGAACGCGGTGTGAATTTCCGGCCGGCGCACCGCCTGCAAAATGCGATGACGAGTGCGTTGCTGCATTTCATCCGCGGCGCGATGCGTGAACGTGACCACGACGAGGCGCGGCAAAATTTCTTCGGCCTTCGGCGAAAGCGCGATTTGCACGATGCGCTCGGTGATGGCGTAGGTTTTGCCGGAGCCGGCCGCGGCCACGACGGAAAAATTGCGATCGATTTCTTCGGCGAAACGGCGGCGTTCGGAATGATCGCTCGGAAGTTTCACGAGAAAAACTCCTCGTCATCACGCACGAGCGCGGGATGCGTTAATTCCCAGCGTTGCTCAAGCGTGTCCTGGTCGATGCCGAGAGTGGCGAGCGGATAATCTTCCGTGAAACGAAACGTGCCGCGGAGCGGTCCATGCATGCCGAAGACGCCGCTTTGCTGCATGCGCGCGAGTTCGAGAAAGATTTCCTGCTCTGACGCAAGATCGGAATCGCTCAACTGCGGTTCGAGTGGCCTAACGAGTGGTGAGAGCAGGCTGATCTGCGCGCATTTCGCGCCATGCGTGCGCGCTGCGAGCGCATACAAACTCAATTGCAACGCGGAACCATCGAGCAGTTTTTTCTTTAACGGCAAACGCAGCGCCTTTTTCGCGCCGGTTTTGTAATCGACGATCCACAGCTCATCCGCTTTGAGCGAACCGGCCGGCAATTCTTCGCGCGCTAAAATCAGATCGATGCGTCCGCGAAAGGCCAGCGTTGTCTCTTCATTGATCTCGAGCCGGGATTTCCTGGTCGAGTTTCCATTCCGTCGCCATCCACGGCCAGGCGTCGGCGGTGCTGAGTCGTTCGCCGAGCACGCGCGCGAGGAACAGCGCATTCTGCCAACCGGACTGCCACCAATCCGGCAGCGGTTTTCCTGCGCGCTGACAAAGCGCTTCGATCTGCGCGCGTTTTTCATTCGCAGCCGCGACGACGCGTTGATCGATTTCGTCCGCATTCGGTAAACGGCTGAAAGTTTTTTCTTCTCCGCTCGCGACTTGTTTCAGCCAATCGTGAATCCATCGGCCGCTCGAAGTGTTCCAGATGTGCGCGTCGTCCTCGACTGCTTTGACGCCGAGATAATGCTTCATCCAAACGAGCCCGGGCGCGGAAATGAAGCGATCGAATTCGCTCACGGAAAAAACCGGCGCGCGATTTGGTTTAGAACTAAACGCGAAATCGTATTCGCCGGACTTGGCGGCGGGATCGCGGCGTTGATCGTAAGCGACGCGTGTTTGCTGCACGTCTTTCGTCGCTGGATTTCTTCGCACTCGTTAGGCCGTCGGATTTTTCCAGCCAACTGCGCGTGCTCGCCTGCAGTCTCGCGCATGGCATCTTGCGTGAGCGGACTGCTGCGTCGTTTCCAGGTAAAGCTGCGTGAAGAGTTCGCTCGGATTCCAAAAACGTTCCGGTTCGGCTTCCTGCACGAGACTGGCGGTGAGCGCGATCTCGTCCGTGGCGCGCGTGTCGCAGCGAATCGAATTGTCGCAGAGCGATCGCGCGCTGCTCAACAGGCCCGAGATAAAATGTGTGACCTTCGCGAACGCTGATATGGCCTTCGCCCTGGCGTCCGCTGTCTCGCCGCGCGTTGATTGAGCTGGAACACCTTTTGATTGAAGGCGGCGATGTCCTCTTCGCGCGCGAATTCGCCAGCCGGCGGGCGGTGGCCAGACACCATCATTCCAGCCGGCGAAAATCAGATGCGACCATTCCTGCCCGCACGCCTGCGGCACAGTAAGCAACTGCACCGGCGCGTAAGGATGGTCTCCATTCTCGGAGCGTTCGAGCGCGAAAGTGGCGGCAATTTCGGAGAGCCAGCGCAGGTAAAGATCGCGGGAAAATTCCGAAGGAATTTTTCCGATCCAATCGCCGGCATGATTCGCGATCGCAATCCAATGTTGCGTCCAGCCCAATCGAACGCAGGCCTCTTCGGTGCAGTCGAAGAAATTCGGTGATCGTGGCGCGCGCCGGCAATTGGCCTAACGAATGAATCGCCGCGACAACGATCTTCATTTTTATCCGGCGCAAAATTCTCGCAAGACTTCGAGATCGTCGATCAACACTTCGCTGTGTGCGTTCTGCAAGACGCGCTCGATTTCGTTGGCGCGCAGGTCCGGAAAAATTTCGGAGCGATTCGTCAGAGCATTGAAAAAGGCGAGAAAGGAAGCGATGCGCGGACTGGCTTGCAGCTCGAGCCACGCGCGCCATTCCGCGGTCTCGAAAATTCCGGGCGCGAAATGTGCCGAGGCCGTCATTATGCGGAACGCCGAGACGCGTCAGCTCCGCGCTGACCAGGCGCGGCAAGGCACCGCGCTGAGCAAAGATGATCCCGACGCGCGCATCATCGCGTTGCGCAAGAAATCGCAGCGCAGTCAGCGCGATCGCGCTCGGCCTGTTCTGAGGCATCCGCGCCGACGAGGAAGTCGATGGGCTGCGTATCGCCGCGCATTTCCGCTTCACTGAAAAAGGAATCGCCAGGATTGCGCGGTGTTGCGATCGGCTGCGCTTCGCCGAAAGCTTCTTCCCACGAACCGATCCACAGCTCGTCGGCGCGGCTGAGTTTTTCCGATGGATAATCGAGAACAATAGTCGCGTTCTCCGCCAGTTCGACCGCGGTGCGAAGGAGAAACCAATCTGCCCAATGCGCGCCGTCGAATCCGGCGATGAGAATGTCGGAAAATTTTCGCGCGCTCTTCGTCGCTTGTTGCAAACGCAGCCGATCGATTTCACCGGCAAAACGAAGCCGCATTGTTTCATCAACTCATTGAAACGCCTAACGAGTGGTGCAAACGATGCCAGTGCGAGCTCTTCGAATTTCCAGCCCGCAGTTTGCAAACGATCGAGCGCCCGCAGGAGGGGACCGGGTGAACGCGCCACAGCCCTGGCAGTCAGGTCGTCCGGCATTTCCGTCGCCGCGATAGCGAGGAGCAGACGCAGATGTTCCGGTTCGCCGCGCGGCGTAGTCTTCATCGCTCGACAACATCTCGCGCAAACTCGTTGGCGTGACAAAGTGCAAACCAAGATGCGAGCGGCCGTCATGCAGCAGCCGTTCCTTCAGCGCATTGGCGTGACCGCGCGTCGGCACCACAATTACCGCAGGTAAATCGCGCTTCCAGGAATCGGGTAAAACGCGCTCGCACCACGGTGCGATCACATTTTCCCAGGCGTCGCGTGAAGATTCCGCGAGCCAGAGTGCAAGATTGCGCGAGTTTGCGGCGGTCTGGGGATTGTTTTTCTTCACACGTTTATTTTAGCAGAAGGCACGGACAAAGACTGTCCTACCTGCGCGAAAATCTGCATCTCGCAACTTACCTTAGCAGGCAATCCAAGGCTGCCTTGCTGAAAAAAAGAGGGCGCCACTTTCGCAACGCCCCCCATGTAAAGAAAGCTCTGGAAACTAACGGTTGCGCGTAGAAGCCGGTGCCTCCGCCTCATGGCTCCCACCGCCGAAAAGCATTGAGAAAACGACAAAGACCGACGCTCGCGGTGAATCGGAGGTCAAGCCAAATAGGGGTGAGACATCTATTCGTGTATTTCGGGTTGGCTTCCAGGCAATCGTTGGTCCGACCACGAACCGGGAGGAGGGCATGTCGCGAATGCCTTTGTCGGTAAAAAGCGTGAGCTGCATTTCAAGGCCGGCCTTTAGCCGCTCTTCGGGAAGGAGGATCGGAATCGTCACGCTCTGAGCAAATCCATACTCGCGGCCGCGGTCGCCGGTCACCTCCTGCTCAAAAAAAGCATTCAGGGCCCATTCAACTTCTTCCGAAAAATCTTGCGACAAGAGGAGTCGCAATTCAAAGGCATCGGGAAGGGGATTTCTCTCGTCAATAAAGTCTTGCGCTTCACCCTTCGCTAGCGGAGCGGGAGGTCCTTCGTCGTGAAGAATATCGCCCAGCCCGAATTTCCACTCCGCAAAGAGTGTTGGATTAAGCGGGATCTTATTCCAATCAGCGAGCGCATAACGCGCTTCGATACTAAACGATCGCTCTTGGGAGTTCCCACGAAAAGTTTCGATCGAATTTTCAACTGCGACACCGAAACGACAAGGTAATCCGACTTCAACTTCTTGTGTGAACATGTGGTCGGGTCTATTAAAATGGAGCGCATCACCTTGGTATATTAGTCCAGTGTACACCGCCCACGGAGGCAGTACATAGGCGTTCGTTAAGTTCGAGAATCGGCTGCGCGAAAAAGCCGGTGGCGCACCGTAGGCTCTCGGAACTTCTTCGCCGGTGACAACGACAGCTGAAACGCCTTCCTGCGCGTTCAGGTTTGGTTTGTTGACCAGGAAAGAGAGCAGCATGCACGCGATAAAAATCATCAATGTGCGAGCACTCGTTAGGCGAAAGCGAGAGATAACCATATGCGCGAAATACCGGATTTACTTCGCGATGACAAGCTCAAATATTACCGATTTGTAATGGACTTGTAATAAGTGTGTTAAATAGAGTCAGGCTGGACACGATACGCCAAGTCGCAGGCGAGGAAGCTCGGTGATGCCGTGGGTCTTCGGGTTTGCGGGGCTCGAATTCAACTATCCAATGGCGCAGCCATGATAACCATGCCATTAACTGAAGGAATGCCGAAAAGTATTCGACGCGGCTGCAAAGGCCGCGTGGGAGCCATCCTTTTCGCGACGATCCGTTACGCTGTGTTGTAAAAAGATGAACAAGATTCTGATTTGTGTGGCCGCGTTCGCGATTCCGATTTCTTTTGCGATCGCTCAGACGCCGCCTGACAAGTCCGCTGCGCAATTGCCTTCGCAATCCACCGCGATCAAAGGTGTCCTGGTTCCGGTGCCGCGAGAAATTTTTGATGCGCTCGACAAATTCGAGCATTCGAACTGGCGCGCGGTGCAGCGCCCTGAACTGGCACAGCAGAGACCGCCTGGTGATCAGGCTGGGACGGCACTGCTGCTCGGCGTGGTCATTGCCGAAGGATTCATTGCGGTCGAAGCGGAAGATGCAGTCGAAGTGAAAGACGTTGGCCGCGCCGTGCTCAAGTTGGCGCGCGGCCTCGGGGTCGAAAAAGCGGCGATCCGGCGCAGCCGCAGCATCATCGACCACGCGGAAAGAGAAGATTGGGCCGCCGTGCGCAAGGAATGGGACGGAGTGCTTCCCGACGTGCAGCGGGGGATGAACGAACTAAAAAGCGACCAGCTCGCTCAACTCGTTAGTCTGGGTGGCTGGTTGCGCGGTGCCCAGGTGCTTAGCGCACTCGTGCTGCAGGACTATTCCGATCAAAATGCCGAGCTCTTGCGACAATCCTCTTTGCTCGATTATTTCGACAAGCGACTTGGCGAAATGGACAGCGAGATATCAACCAATCCCGCAGTAGTCAGGATGCGTGAAGGCATACGAAAGGTCCGACCACTGATTGCTTCCGAAGAACCCCGGATCTCCCGCAAGACGGTGAAACAAATATCCGGAATTTCCGGAAACCTCATCAAGAGCATAACTCGTTAGGTCTGGATTAAGCCGCGCAAATATTGCGCGGAAAAAACAAGTTACGATTATTGCCGAAGTGCCGTTAAGGATATTATCCTTTGGATGAATCGGACGATCTTGAAAGTCAACCTTAAGAGCAATTTGGTGGTGCTTTTGATGGTTATCTGCGGTTGCTCGCTTTTGCAGGCGAGTCATCAAAAGCCCGATGGCAAAACGCGATCGCATAATCTGGAGAATACGAACGCGTTGGGTGAAGTCGTTCGTGGCCCGCGCGGCAAATCGGAAATCGCGCTCACATTCGATGCCGGCGCAGAAACGGAATGCTTTGAGGACTTGATCGCGGTCGCTCGAAAAGGCCGGCGTCCATGGCACTTTCTTTATTACCGGAAATTGGGCGCAGAAAAATCGCGACTGTGCCGCGGCCATCACCAAACACGGCCATGAAGTTGGCAATCACACTTGGAATCATCTCAATCTTACGAAGCAAACCGACAAGATTGTGCGCGAAGAGATTTCCCGCGCCGAAGTCATTCTCAATGAACTAACCGGTCAAAGTCCGCGGCCTTTTTGGAGAGCGCCCTACGGCGAGCGCGATGACCGCGTCCTGCGCATTGCAAATACTCTTGGTTACCGGTCGATCTATTGGACGATCGATAGCTTGGATGGCGTCGAGCCCGTGAAAACTTCACAGTTCTTGATCGATCGCATTACGCAAAAAAGCGATGCCGACCTCGACGGCGCGATCGTTCTGATGCATGTCGGTTTTAGGAGCACGGTCGAGGCGCTGCCGGCGATCATCGCAAATCTGCAGCAGCGCGGTTTTCGTTTTGTGACGGTTGCGCGTCTGCTCGCCCCGGCACCGAGCGAGCGCTAAGCCGCTAGTGCGGCCCAGTGACCGCGCCGCCGTTTAAGACGAACCCGCAGGCGGGAATTCCGAAAGCGCTCTTCGGGCTTCGTCGGCGCTGGCGCATGTCACGATCTGCACTTCAGGGCCGTAATGAAAACAGGACATGATTTGCAGGCCGATGTCGCGTTTGAGATCGGGGACAGCGCGAGCTACAACTGCTACTCCCGCGGCGTTGCACAGGTCCATGATTTTTTCGACCTCCGGCGCGCACGCCATGTCCATGAATTCGAGATCCGTGAGATCGACCAGGAGATGAAACCCGCGCGGGAGTTTTCGTAGTGCAGTTTGCACTTCCTGCGCGCACTGCGCGACTTCGGCTGGATTGACGCGACCGCGGTAACGAATGACGAGGAAATTTCCGGGTTGCTCGATTTGGACAGCGAAAGGCTTAACGGTAATTCCCTCAAGCCCGCGAATGGCGATCCAGGTGCGCCCGCCATCGGACGATGCAAAGTCGCCCAAATCGAACATCCCGGCCTCGAGTTGCTGATCCAATTCTTCCAGCGAATACGGACCATAACGCTGGCAGCGTCTCGAAATGTAAAGTTCCATGGCGAATCTGAGCGAATGATTTTATGCGACGGATCGGAGTTGTTTCGCAGTGGCCAATTGCGTGCGTGCGTGCTGCAAACGCCGCACCATCACGTTGCTCATTCTCTTAAAGAGCTCGTGGCTTAGCATCAGATCTTCGTCGCGATGCTGGCGGAGCAGAATTCCGGAAAAACATAATGCATCGGTCGGCTCCGTCGCCCGCGCATCGAATTGCCAGGCGTAGGGTGGAAATAGCCACGACCAGCCGAGCGGTTCGCCCGCGGCAACGACGTCAATGACCACCGAAGCTTGACCGGGCTGCGGCGCTTCGAGGACGACGCTTCCGCGTTCTACCAAGTAAAAACCGTTAGCCGGCTCTCCCGTTTGGAAAATGATTTGGCCCGCAGAAAAATGAGCCGGCGTGGCAGATTGCGATAGCACGGCAATTTGATGCGCCTCCATCCCTTTCAAGAAAGGATGAGCAGCCACACGTTGTTGAAGAGCGTCGTTGTCGGAATTCATCTTGCAGAAATCTAAGCAAGCGAACACAGATTGCACCCTTCCATTTTTGTCAAAAACTAACCGTGTTTTGCTACCGAGAGCGACCGTCTGGTGCACATGACCGAAAAGACCGCCAGACATCTCCCCGCAAGGCCCGCGCCTCCGCCGCAAGAAACGGGCATCAAATCGCAATTGTTGCCAAGCGTCTATTCGTCGATTCGGGAATGGTAGAACCATGAAGACGCCGCTCATGCTTCTTCTTACGAACGATCCTCGTCTGGAGGATTCCGTTGCCAGCGCACTACGACAAAGCGGAGGTATCAGTCATCTCGCGCATTGTGCATGCGAAGCGTTGCAAATTGTCTGCGGCGTGGGCCGGGATCTCGATCTCGCGCTGATCGATTTTGAATCCGGTTCGGACGGGCTGGCGTTGCTCAGTGCAATCAGCGCGCGTCGCGAAGATCTTCCAGTCGTCGTCATTACCAGGAACGCCGAAAAGCATGTCGAAGCGCTGGCTTACGCCAATGGTGCGAGAGCGTGTTTGCCGAAACCGGTAACCCCTGCGCAAATCGTCGAGGCCATGAACGAATGTAAGCATATCCATCATCAAACGACGCCCCCGTTGCCTAACGAATATGAAAACTGAAACAAGCTCTGCTGTTACCGAAGTTACAACGAACAAATCATCGCGCCCGCGCCCCTCAACGAATTCGAAGACGATGCAAGCGAATGTCTTTCATGGCCCAAACAACATTCGTGTGGAGGAAGTTCCGCGACCCAAGGCCGGCGTTGGTGAAGCCGTTATTCGAATCACCCTAACGACCATTTGCGGCACGGACCTTCATATTCTGCGCGGCGAATATGCGGTGAAACCGGGCTTGATTATCGGACATGAGCCGGTTGGTGTAATCGAAGAACTCGGCGAGGGCGTTCACGGTTACGAGATCGGCGATCGCGTGCTGGTCGGTGCGATCACTCCATGTGGGCACTGCCGCGCCTGTCTCTCCGCGCAATGGTCGCAATGTGGACACGGCGAAGGTGTCGAAGCGATTGGTGGCTGGCGTTTCGGAAATACGATTAATGGCGCGCAGGCGGAATATCTTCTTGTGCCGGATGCACAGGCAAATCTCGCGAAAATCCCTAACGAGTTGAGTGATGAACAGGTCGTGTTGCTCGCCGATATTGCCTCCACTGGCTTTAGTGGCGCCGAGTCGGCCAACATTCGAATCGGCGATACCGTGGTTGTGTTTGCACAAGGGCCGATCGGTCTATGCGCGACCGCGGGTGCGAAGCTGATGGGCGCTTCGTTCATCATCGGTGTGGACGGCGATCCGGTGCGGATGAAGATGTCGAAACAGATGGGCGCGGATGTCGTGCTCGATCCGAAGCAATGCGACGTTGTCGCCGAGGTAAGACGCCTGACGAGTGGCGGTGCGGATGTAGCAATCGAAGCGCTCGGACTTCAGGAAACCTTTGAGAATGCTCTTCGCGCGTTGCGACCCGGCGGCACGCTCAGCAGTCTGGGTGTTTACTCCGGCAAACTGGCTGTTCCTTACGACGCCTTCGCCGCAGGCCTGGGCGATTACAAAATCATCACGACGCTTTGTCCGGGCGGGAAGGAACGCATGCGACGGCTGATGACGATGGTGCAAACGAAACGCTTCGATCCGACACCACTGATTACGCACCGCTTCAAGCTCGATCAAATCGTCGAAGCCTACGATCTCTTCGGCTCGCGTCGGGACGGCGTTCTGAAAGTGGCGATTCGGCCTTAGGGACTGCGCAGCTTCGGTGCGGGATTTCCCCTAACGACTAGATTGCGGCCTTGCCACCACTCTCCAATTCCACCTTTAACGACAGGAATTTCAGCAGATCTTTTAACGAAACAATTCCAACGAGCTGATTGCCTTTCACCACCATCAGCCGGCTCACGTGCGCTTTGCTCATGCGTGCGAGAGCGTCGACAGCATCGGCATCAGCGTCGATGGCGTTTCCGTTCCCGCATTGGGTGGCTAGTTCGCTGATGCGGCGGCTCGGCCACTCCTGTTTCGGAATTTGTTTGACCTGATTAAGGGTCACGCAACCCATCAACTGTCCGTCCGCCACGACCGGATACAGTTTGTGGTGAAAGCGATAAACGTAATCGTCGACGAATTCCTGCACCGAAGTCGATGGCGACACGGTCACTGGATTGGGATTCATGAACCGGCGCAACGGTTCACCCGCGAGCGCTTCGCGCATCATCACTTGCTGGTAAGACATCCGCGCTGCGCTGCGCAGGAACAGGCCGATCAAAAACCACCATATCCCGCCAATGACGTTGCCGGACAGGAAACTGACGACGCCCAATCCAGCCAGCAGAAAACCAAAGGTGGAACCAATTGCGGTGACGACGCGCGTCGCCCACGGCAGATCTTTTTTAATTCCCCACAGAATCGAACGCGCCACTCGGCCTCCATCCAATGGGAATGCCGGGATAAGATTGAATGCGACGAGAATGGCGTTGATCCAACCCAAATAACCCAGCACCCCGTAAACCGGCGCCGGCCAGCCGATCGACTGGCCCCATTTGCTCAATCCCCACAAGACCAACGCCAGGACCACACTCGATAATGGCCCGGCGATCGCCATGAAGAATTCCGCCTGGGGGCTGCGCGGTTCTTCCTTCATCTCAGCCACGCCGCCGAAAATGAACAGCGTGATTCCGCTCATCTCCATCCCGAACTGTCGCGCCACGAGAGAGTGCGCAAATTCGTGAAAAATGATGGAAGCGAATAACCCAAATGCTCCGGCCACGCCCATGATCCAGTAAGTCTCCGGCGCGAGTCGTGGAAAACGTTGCGGGAAGATTCCGACCGCCAGCGTCCATATCACGAGTGCGGCGATCACCAGCCAACTCAGGTCGACCTGCACCTGGAAACCAAAAAGCTTAAAGAGTCGAAATCTTTTACCAAACATGGCGCATCCTCCTGCGTTCTTTCTTAACTGAATCGCATTTCAACCGAGGGACTGTTCTCCATTCTTTGTTAAGAACCGATCTTTTCTTGCAAGGATAGCGCCAAGAAATGTGCGGTGATTCGCAAATCGTGCAAAGGACGTTGTTCCGCGTTGCGATATCTGTCCTTGTGAAAACGGACATTCCCTCCGTCGGCGGAAAGACAGCTTCGTTAGGCGAAATGTTTCGCGCACTGGGCTCCAGGGTGAAGGTGCCGGATGGGTTCGTCATTCTCGCGGAAGAATTCGCCGATATTTTTGACGGCTTCAGCATTGGGTCGAACGATCTCACACAATTGATTCTGGGCGTCGATCGCGATTCCGAAATCGTTTCCGACATTTTCGACGAACGAAATCCGGCAGTGAAGAAAATGATCGCGGACGTAATTGCCGTGTGTCGAAAGAAAGGCCGCAAGATCGGGATTTGTGGCCAGGCGCCGAGCGATTATCCAGACTTCGCGCAATTCCTGGTCGAGCAAAAGATCGACAGCATCTCGTTGAATCCCGACACGGTCATGAAAACGACGCTGGCGATTTTGGAAAAAGAGACGGCACAAAAGTGAGCAAGAACGGAAAGGAAGAAATGAAAGCGATAATCAAATTACCGGTCATTGTCGGTTTGCTTTGGCGAGCCGTCGTGGTTGTGATCGGGTTGATAACAATGGTTAATCTGGCCAAAGCGCAAACTCAGCAGGAGCATGTGCATCACATGGCTCACAGCGTGATGCCCTTTGCAATGTCGAAGACTGTGCATGTCTTCAAAATGACTGAGCAGGGCGGAGTCATGCAGGTGGTGACACGTGAAGCCGGGGCCAGCGATCAGATACCCCTGATTCAACAGCACCTCCAGCATGAGGCGGCGCAATTTCAGAAAGGCGACTTCAGCGACCCGGCGAAGTTGCACGGTGCGACGATGCCCGGACTGAAGGAGCTCGAAGCCGGCGCAGCCAAAATCAATGTCACGTACGAGGCGCTCCCGAACGGGGCGGCGATCCGCTTCGAGACCTCAGACCCGCATCTCCTGACGGCAATTCACCGTTGGTTCGGCGCCCAGTTGTCCGAACATGGAGCCGATGCTCGGGCGGAGTGACCGTGTCCTGCGACCGCCTTGCACGCCGATCAACGAGCATGGCAACTTTAGAAAAAGAGAAAGCACAAAACGAAAGACAAACGGAAAGGAAGAAAACGATGAGAGCACTACTACTCAGTGTTGCAATAGCAGGTGCGGTTCTGATCGCAGCGTCAAACGCTGTGGCGCAGCGTAATTACAATCCGAAGACGGTCGAAACGATCGAGGGCAAGGTGTTGTCGGTGGAGAAGACCACTCCGCCTAAAAATCGCGGTTACGGAGCTCATCTCACGTTGCAGACCGACAAGGAAACCATCGCAGTGCACTTGGGACCAGCGTGGTACATGGAGAAACAAACGCCGAAGATAGAAGCGAACGATACAATCATTGTGACCGGTTCTCGAGTGACGATTGACGGAAAACCGGCCATCATCGCGGCGGAGGTAAAAAAGGGAAACGACATCTTGAAGTTGCGCGATGAAAATGGTATTCCGGCGTGGTCGCGCGGCAGGCGTAATCGTTAGCGCCACCTGGCGCCGTGACATAATCAAATCAAGTCGTGAGGGAGACTAACGACCATCGCCCGATCGTCTGCGGCACCGATTTTTCCGCGGCCGCGATGGAAGCTGCCGATATCGCTGCGGGAATCGCGCAAAAATTGGGGACGAAACTCGTCCTCGTTTACGTCGATGAATTTCACGGAATGGGGGCGGTTGATCCGACGCTATTTGAGGCGGCGCGTTCGCAAAAAAGTGGTGACCTCATACGAGAAGCAGACCGGCTGCGCGAGATGGGAATTGCGGTGGAAGAAAAGCTTCTTGCCGGTTCGGCGTTCGATGAGTTGGTCGGCGCGGCGATTCAATCGAAGGGGCGGCTCGTTGTCGTCGGTGCAGTCGGTCACGGTCTTGCGCGCCGGTTACTTGTCGGCAGCGTGGCCGAACGCACCGCGGAGACATGCGCCGATTCCAACTTTGGTTGTGCGCCCCGGCGGAAAACTGAATGCGATGGATTCGCGGCGAACATCCGCTAAAAGTTGTTGTCGGATACGATTTCTCTGCGGCGAGCGATTCGGCTCTGCAATGGCTGAACGAAATGCAAAGCGTTGGCCCGTGCGAAATCAGCGTCGTCCATGTCGATTGGCCGCCGGATCAAGCGCAGCGTCTCGGTTATCACGGGCCGCTTCCCTTAACCGAAAATCCTAAAGAGATTCAAAATTCTCTCGAACGCGACTTGCGAGAACGCCTGGCGATGCTTTTGCCGCCGGAAAAAGTCACGATCACGGTCGAGCCCGGCTGGGGACATCTGGAAGGGTACCTCTTCGAGATCGCGCACCGCCAGGCTGTTGATCTCGTTGTTGTCGGGACTCATCGCCGGCATGGTCTCGCGCGGTTGCGGTTTGGTTCGGTCTCCCGCACCGTTTTGCATCACGCCACAGTTAGTGTTGCGGTTGTTCCGCCCACGGAAGAGCGGGCGCGACTAACAACTCCGAAGTTGGATCGCGTGCTCGTCGCCACCGATTTTTCCAATCTCGGGAACAAGGCCGTGTCTTACGGCTGCGCTATTTTGCGTCGCGGAGGAACTTTGAAAGTAATTCACGTGCTGGAGCCGGATGATGACAAAAACAAACCGCGCGCCGGTAAAGAAAATCCGAAACTTATGGCGCAGGTACAATCACTCGTCCCGCCAGATTCCGGACAGCGTTTTGATGTTGAAGTGGAGATTGCCGAAAACGCAAACGCGGCGGCGGCAATCACGCAGGCAGCGGAGCGATTCGATGCGGATGCGATTTGCGTCGGATCGCATGGCCGGACGGGCTTGGCGAAGACTTTTCTCGGATCAGTCGCGCAAGCCGTCATGGCCGCGAGCAAACGTCCCGTGCTGGTCGTGCGCGAGCAAACGCAGTAGTCTTTGCGGAAATTATGAAACGCAAGTCTGCTCAACAGCGTCGAGCCACCCTTCGCGGAACCAGAATTAAAACGATTCTCGTGCCGATCGATTTTTCGTCTGCATCGCTCGAGCCGATTCAGTGGGCGAAATTCATCGCGCGAAAAACGAATGCCGATATCCATTTCGTTCACGTTCACGATTTCGCCTGGCCATTGGCCACTGCGATCACGCCACCATTAGTCGGATCGGAAACTGAAATAGAGCAACGACTTCTTCGCGATCTGCAAGCAGTCGTTTCCAAATGCGGCGTCGGTGGCGCAAAGGCGAACTGTTACGTCCTGACCGGGCGTCCATTTCATGAAATCTGCAAACTGGCTGCCGGAATAAATGCAGATTTGATCGCGATCTCGACCCAAGGACGTACGGACTGGGAACGCGTTCTTATCGGCAGCACGGCGGAGCGGATCATTCGGCACGCGCCGTGTCCGGTACTCGTAGTGCGGCAATCCAGAGCAAAAAAGAAGACCGAGCCGAAGCTAAAGAAGATTCTCGCGCCGGTCGATTTTTCAGATTGCTCGGCGAAAGGTTTGAACTACGCAGTCGGCCTCGCGCAATTGTTTGCCGCCGAGATGGTGTTGCTCAACACTTTTCAAATTTATCACGACCTGCCGCGGGCGGTTATTTATAGTGAGACCAGACTCATCCGCTGGGCGCGCGAAATTGCAGAGGCGCACATGTCCGACCTCGTCGAAGCGACGAATTTCGGCGGCGTAAAATTTGAAACGGCGATCAAGAAAGGCCCGGCTGCGCAGACGATCGATCGTTTTGCATACAAAATCGCGGCGGATCTTATCGTAACCGCGACACACGGTTGGACGGGCCTTCCCCACGTCTTTATCGGAAGCACGGCCGAACAGATCGTCCGCTACGCAAAATCCGCGGTCCTTGTTGTACCGACGCGAAAAAGAGCACTTGCGAAAATACTAAAAAAGTCGGCGATTGCCGCGCGGCATTTGTAATGGCCGATGGCTCAGGATTGGGCCTAACGAGTCGTTTACGAGGGAATTCAGATTGGAATTGCAAAGAACAATCGCCATGGAGTCGCCTGTCTTCGCCGAGCCGGTTCCCGCGGTCATCGCAAATCTTGCAACCGATCGGGAAAAAGGCCTTACGACTTCTGAAGCGCACACACGACTTTCACGTGACGGAGCGAATAAACTCACCGAAGCGGTGCCGCCGCCATGGTGGAGGAAATTTATCGAGCAGTTCAATCAGCTGGTCATTTGGATTCTGATTGCAGCGACGATTCTCTCGGGCGTTCTCGGCGATTGGCTGGAGGCAATAGCGATCTTCGCGATCGTTTTGCTCAACGCTTTGCTTGGATTTTTCCAGGAACGGAAAGCGGAGGCAGCGCTTTCGTCGCTCCGGAAACTTTCCGCGCCAGGCGCAAAAGTTTTGCGCAACGGGACATTGCACAACATCGCCTCGGAAGAATTGGTGCGCGGCGATATCGTTGAGCTGGAAGCGGGCGATCGCGTGCCGGCTGATCTGCGCTTAATCAGCAGCTTTGGGTTGAAAATGCAGGAAGCGGCGCTGACAGGCGAATCGACGCCGGTCGAAAAAGATGCCAACGCCGTTTTGGCTAACGAGTCGACGATCGCTGAGCGGATCAACATGGCGTTCATGGGCACGAACGCTGTCGCCGGCAAAGGGCGGGGCGTAGTAGCGGCGACCGGAATGACGAGCGAGCTCGGGCGCATCGCCGGATTCTTGCAAACCGAAGAGCGGGAACCGACGCCGCTCCAGAAACGTTTGCAGGAACTTGGTCGCGTCCTCATCGTAGCCTGTCTCGCACTCGTCGCGATCATATTCGTTTTGCAATTGCTGCGCGGCGAAACTCTCGCGCACACCTTTCTCATGGCCGTCAGTCTGGCGGTGGCGGCTGTGCCGGAAGGCTTGCCGGCTGTCGTCACGATCGCGCTCGCGCTCGGTTTGCAGCGCATGGTGAAGCGCAACGCGCTCATTCGTCGCCTGGCCAGCGTGGAAACCCTCGGGTCGGTGACGGTGATTTGTTCCGACAAAACGGGAACACTCACGCGCAATGAAATGACGGTGACGGAAATCGTCACCGCCGCCCAACACTATCACGTATCGGGAAGCGGTTACGTGCCAGAAGGCGAATTTATCTCTGCGGATTCCAAACGCGCGGAACTTCGCAACGAACCGAATCTTGCGTTGGCACTGACGATCGGACTCTGGTGCAACGATTCACAACTCGAGGCGCCTAACGAAACCGACAAACGGTGGCGAATAGTCGGTGATCCGACAGAAGGCGCGCTCGTGGTTGTCGCGGGCAAAGCGGGTCTGCGGCGTGATTCGGATCACACGATTGTCCACGAAATTCCCTTCGACTCCGAACGCAAGCTGATGTCCGTCGTGCTGCAGCATGCAGGACAGCGCAGCGTGATTTACACGAAAGGCGCGCCCGAACTTCTTCTCGAACGGTGCACGTTCGAGCAGCGGCCTAACGAGATCGTACCGCTTTCGCAGGCGCGTCGCGAAGAACTGCTGCAACAAAGTCGCGAGATGGCCAATCGGGCACTGCGCGTGCTCGGGCTCGCGTGGCGCGAAGCGGATGAGAATTTCAAGAAACACGTTGAGCGCGATCTGATTTTCGTCGGACTCGCCGGCATGATCGATCCGCCGCGCGAAGAAGCGCGCATTGCCGTCGGAAAATGCAAATCGGCTGGCATTCGTCCGGTGATGATTACCGGCGATCATCCTGCAACCGCGCTCGCGGTCGCGCGTCAGACCGGGATTGCCAATGAGAACGACACGGTGATTTCGGGCACGCAGCTCGACGCACTTTCGGATGAAAAATTGTCAGCGGATGTCGATGGACTTGCGGTTTACGCTCGCGTCTCGCCGGAACACAAACTTCGCGTAGTCAAAGCGCTCAAAGCGCGCGGTCAGGTTGTGGCGATGACTGGCGACGGCGTGAACGACGCGCCCGCTGTGAAGATGGCCGATATCGGAATCGCCATGGGAATCACCGGCACCGATGTCACGAAAGAAGTGTCCGACATGGTTTTAACCGACGACAACTTCGCTTCCATCGTGAACGCGGTCGAAGAAGGCCGCGGCATTTACGACAACATCCAGGAGTTCGTTCATTATCTTCTCTCCTGTAACGCGAGCGAGATCGCGCTCGTGCTTTTCGCGGCGTTGATCGGATGGCCGGTGCCGCTCATTCCGATTCAACTGCTCTGGATTAATCTCGTCACCGATGGACTTCCCGCGCTCGCGCTCGCCATGGAAAAACCAGCACCCGACGTGATGACTCGTCAGCCGCGACCGCCGAAGGAACCGTTCTTCACGCGCGAACGCGGCGTGCGCATTTTGATACACGGAATTTTGATGGCCGCAGTCACGATTTTCGGTTTCGCCTATGCTTTTGCGAAACACGGAGTCAGCTACGCGCAGGCCACGGTGTTTTTTGTCACGGTTTTTGCGCAACTTTTCTTTTCGTTCGCCTGCCGCAGCCAGCGCTTCACCCTGCCGCAACTCGGCCTCTTCACGAATCCCTATCTGCTCGCCGCGATTCTTGTTTCCGGTGCGCTGCAGCTTTCGCTCCTTGCGCATGCATTCACGCGCAGGATTTTCTTCGAGACTTCGCCGCGATTCGGCCTCGATTGGCTGCTAATATTTCTGCTCGCGCTGCTTCCCGTTTCACTGGTAGAAATCGCGAAGATCATTCGCGCGCGATTTCGTAAAACGCGATCTGTTGCCGCAACGTGATTGGCACGCCATGTTGAAAGGCATTGTCTGATTTCAGCCTGGCGAAACATCAACACCAAATACGTCATGTATCTCAAACGCTTCTTTGTCGAAGGACTCGCTCATGCTTCTTATCTTTTCGGCGCGGACTGGTGAAGCCGCAGTGGTCGATCCGAAACGCGATGTCGACGATTATCTCGCCGATGCGGAGCGCGAAGGATTGCGCATCGTCGCCATCTTCAATAGTCATCCGCACGCCGATTTCGCGTCGGGCTTTCGTGAACTGGCGAAGCGTACCGGAGCGAAGGTTTACATTTCGCACCTGGCGCCCGCGAAATACGAGCACGTCGCGGCAAAAGATGGCGATCGGGTCAAGATTGGCGCGCTCGAAGTCGAACTTCTCGAAACGCCGGGACATTCGCCCGATAGTCTTTCGTTCCTCGTGCATGAAGGCGGCAGGCCGATAGCCATTTTCACCGGTGATCTGCTTTTCGTGAATGATGTCGGTCGTCCCGATCTGCGCGATGCCGATGAAGATCCGAGTGCGCTCGCGGGCAAGCTTTACGATTCGCTTCACCAGAAAATTCTCACGCTGCCGGATGACGTGAAAATTTATCCCGCGCACGGCGCCGGCTCGCTTTGTGGGCGTGCCATTTCGGATGCGCCGTTCTCGCTTGTCGGCCAGGAGCGGAAACTGAACTGGGCGATGCAAATCAAGGATCGCAACGAATTCGTCAGGCAAATGACGGCCAACCTTCCGGATCGTCCGGCCTACTTTTCCTACGATGTCGGAGTCAACCTGAAAGGAGCGGCGCCACTGAACTCGCTCAAACCGCCCGGCGAAATGAATCAAGCACAACTGAAAGAGGCGGTGCAGAAAGGCGCTGTGGTTTTGGACGCGCGGTCGGCCAGGGATTTCGGTGCCGGTCATTTCCCTGGCAGTATCAATATCGGCGTTGGCAGTCCGTCATTTTCGACATGGACGGGTTTTATGATAGCGGGCGAAAAACCGATCGCGCTCATTGTCGCCTCCGCAGATGACGCGAAGAAAGCGCAACTGGAGCTGGCGCGCATCGGCTTCGATAATCTCATCGGCTACATCAAAGCCAGCGCGCTGAGCGAAACCCAAAAGTTGCCGCAGATCAGCGTGCAGGAATTAAGAGCGAGCCTGAAAAATAACGGACCGCTCGTCGTCGATGTTCGCACGCCCGGCGAATGGCAGAGCAATCACATTGATGGCGCCAAACATGTGCCGCTGTCATCATTCGCGAAACAACTGCCAGATTTGCCTAACGACCGGCCGATCGCGGTGATTTGCGCGAGCGGTTACCGCAGCTCCATCGCTACCAGCATGTTGCAAGCGCGCGGCTACACCAATGTGGAAAATGTAAGCGATGGTATGATGGCCTATGCCGAAGCGGGCAAGTAACGAATCGATTTTCTGATGTGCCAAAATCTGCCGCATTTTTGCCAAAAGACGGTGAGTGACGCGCCTCGTTAGGCGGAATAATCGAGCATGAAACCACTCGTGGGGGTGAATAAAGTTCATAAACCGTCCACCAACAGGAAAAAAATCCGTCTCCCTAACGAACGATCACGGGCGTCTCAAGCGTCGAACGGCAGCATTGCCATCCAGAGCCACTTCAAGAACAGGATGCCGCCCAGCCATTCCTTCCCGGCCAGGATGCCGTTAGGCCAGTTTCTCTTCGAATACCTTTACCGCTGCGGCGTGCGCTACAGCTTCGGCGTTCCGGGCGACTTCGCGTTGCCCACTTTTGCATGGCTCGAGAAATCAAAAATCGAAAGTGTGACCATGACGCACGAGCCCGGTGCCGGGTTCGCCGCTGACGCGTACTCGCGCGTTAATGGCATTGGGCTTGTCTGCGTCACTTACTGTGTCGGTGGTCTCAATGTTCTGAACGCCATCGCCGGCGCGTATGCGGAAAAGTCGCCGGTCGTCGTTGTGAGCGGCGCGCCCGGGCGCAAAGATCGCGAAAAAGATCCGCTCCTGCATCACAAGGTAAAGACGTTTGAAACGCAGCGACGCGTTTACGACGAAGTCACGGTGGCGAGCGCGGTGTTGCTTGATGAAGAGCGCGCCGCAGCGGAAATCGTGCGCTGCGTGGATGCCTGTCTGCGCTACAAACGCCCGGTTTATATCGAAGTGCCGCATGATATGGCAGGTCGCGAAATTCCGATCGCGCTCGCGCCACCAACTGCCGCGGAGTCTTCCGATGCACCGACGCTGGCCGCAGCGGTGGAAGAAACGCTGTCGCTCATTCGCGCGGCGAAACGTCCGGTGATTCTGGCCGGCGTCGAACTGGCTCGCTATCGCCTGGCGCATCTGGTCGTGCAGATCGCGGAACGGATCAACATTCCGATCGCGACCGATCTTCTCAGCAAGAGCGCGATCCCGGAAAATCATCCGCTTTACCTCGGCGTCTACGGCGGCGCGATGAGCAGTGATGAGCACGTGCGGAAGTATCTGGAATCCTCCGACCTTGTCCTCATGCTCGGCACTTTCATCACCGATATGAGCATGGGTTTCTACACCGCGAAATTGGATCGCGAACGGACCGTGCTTGCGACCACGGAGCGTGTCAGTGTGCAATATCATTGCTACGAATCGATCCAGTTTCCTGATTTCCTCCAAGCTCTGGCAAAGGCAAAGATTCGCTCGAAACCGTTTCATCATCCCAATCCGCACGCCGTTCCCAAGCCGCTGAAAAACAAGGAACGCGCCGAGCCGCTGACGGTGGTCGATTTCTTCCGCATTCTCTCGCTTCATCTCGACGAGAAGTGTTGCGTGATCGCCGACATCGGTGACGCGATTTTCGGGGCGGTCGGGATTCGCAGCGAGCGACAGGCGCAATTCATCGCACCGGCATATTACATGTCGATGGGCTTCGCCGTGCCCGCGAGCATAGGCGTTGCCCTTGGTGCAAAGAACCTGCGACCCTACGTCGTGGTGGGCGACGGCGCTTTTCAAATGACTGGCACCGAAATTTCCACTGCCGTTAGGTTGGGACTTAATCCTATTATCCTTGTACTGAACAACGATGGATACGGCACGATGCGCAGGATCCATGAAGGCAAGTTCAACGTTATCACCCAGTGGAATTATCGAAAAATTTGCGAACTGGTTGGGGGTGGGGAAGCGATAGTCGTGGCCACCAAAGGCGAGCTCGATGACGCTATCCGTAGTGCGCACGATTCCGGCGAATTAACCGTGATCGAAGTCAAAGTTCCGCGCGACGACATCAGTCCTCAGCTGGCAAGGATCGGACTCGAAGTGGCCAAGCGGCGAGGCTGGAAGGTTCCCGCCCGGCCCGGCAAGGACGGAAGCCGCAGTTAGTTTCCAATGAGGAAAGTGGGAGCCATCTTGGGAAGCCTGACGTCGATTTGTGCGCAGATTTTCGAATGGCAGATCGCGCCCATTTTTGCATCGCCTTTTGAAAGAACGCGGCGCACAATTTATTCAAACATCAAAAAGCAGAGCAGATCTATGAAAACAAAACTTTCTCCTTCTCGAAAAAATCGTGCTGGCGGCAACGGCGCTCATCACGTCAGTCGATCCGTCTCCAGCAAAGCGAGGCGCATGTTAATCAACGGCCAGTGGGTCGAGGCGGCCTCGGGCGAAACTTTTGCCACGTACGACCCGGCGACCGGCGAGGTGATTTGCGACGTTGCGGCCGGCGATAAGAAAGACATCGACCGCGCCGTGAAAGCGGCGCGCGCGGCTTTCGAGTCTGGCCCCTGGCGCAAGATGACGCCGTCGGATCGCGGCCGGGCGATTTGGAAGCTCGCCGATTTGCTGGAAAAAAATCTCGAAGAATTTGCACAACTCGAATCATTGGATAACGGCAAACCGCTCACCGTAGCGCGCGTGGCGGACGTTCCGCTCGCCATCGATTTGTTCCGCTACATGGCGGGCTGGGCGACCAAGATTCACGGCAGCACTTTTCCGATTTCCGTTCCGTATGCGCCCGGCGCGAGGTTTTTCAGTTACACCCTGCGCGAGCCGATTGGCGTGGTGGGCCAAATCATTCCCTGGAATTTCCCGTTGCTCATGGCCGCATGGAAACTCGGCCCGGCGCTCGCGACCGGTTGCACGGTTGTGCTCAAACCGGCCGAGCAGACGCCGCTCTCAGCATTGCGCCTCGGTGAATTGATTCAAGATGCCGGCATTCCTGATGGCGTCGTGAACATCGTCACCGGTCTCGGCGAAACCGCCGGTGCCGCGCTCGCCGCTCATCCCGGCGTCGACAAGATTGCGTTCACCGGTTCCACTGAAGTCGGGAAACTCATCGTTAGGGCGGCGGCCAATGATCTGAAAAAAGTTTCACTCGAGCTGGGCGGGAAGTCGCCGAACATCGTCTTCGAGGATGCGGATCTGGAGACGGCGATTCCCGGTGCGGCCAGCGCGATCTTTTTCAATCACGGCCAGTGCTGCTGCGCGGGTTCAATGCTCTACGTTCACAAAAAACATTTCGACAAAGTGGTCAGCGGCGTTTCCGCGGCGGCAAAGAAAATCAAACTCGGTCCCGGCCACGAGCCTGACACAGAGATGGGTCCACTCGTTTCCGAGGAACAGCTCAATCGCGTGATGGGCTTTCTGAATTCCGGAAGGACCGAAGGCGCCAGGCCTGTGGTCGGCGGCGGACGCGCGGGCAAGCGCGGCTATTTCGTCCAACCCACGGTGCTGGTGAACACGAAACCCGAGCATGAAAGTGGTCAGGGAAGAGATCTTCGGGCCGGTCGTCTGCGCGGTTCCGTTTACCGATCCGATGGAAGTCGTGCAAGCGGCGAACCACGGTATTTACGGACTTGCTTCCGCGGTCTGGACTCGTGATGTGTCGAAGGCACACCGCCTCGCTGCCGAACTGCGCGCCGGAACCGTCTGGGTGAATTGCTACAATATTTTTGACGCCGCGCTGCCCTTCGGCGGCTACAAACAATCCGGCTGGGGCCGCGAGATGGGCGCCGAAGCACTGGAGCTTTACACCGAAACGAAAGCAGTCTGCCTGCAGTTGTAAGTAACCAAGAATAAAAATATATGCTTCAAAATCTTTATCCGCATTTGCTCGCCTTTCATGGGTTGCTTCGTTGGGTTGCTCTCGCGGCCGCGTTAATTGCGATTTTCGTCGCGCTATCCGGCTGGAGCGGGACGAAACCGGCGAGCAGGAATTTGCGACTCGCCAGCGTCATCTTCGTCATCACGATGGATATCGAATTGCTCATCGGCCTGGTGCTCTTTTTTTGGGCCAGTCCGATTACGCGCGCGGCGCTGGCCAATCTCGGCGCGGCGATGAAAGAGCACGAGTCCCGTTTTTTTACGATCGAGCATACCGTGCTCATGCTTCTGGCGGTGATTTGTGCACACGTCGGTGGAGCGTTGTCGCGCAAGGGTCGCACTGATCTGATGAAATACCGCGGCGCGGCCATCGCCTACACTGTCTCATTGCTCTTGATGTTGAGCGGCATCCCGTGGTGGCGGCCGTTGCTCCGCTTTTGACAATCGCAAAACGACGTTAGCTAACTGGGCGCCGTTACGGATAGAGCCATTGCTTTTGCCAGTCGCTGCCGACGCGCGTGTAGAGAACGCGTTCGTGGCGTCGAAATGGCTTTTGCTTCCAAAATTCGATCTGTTCCGGCACGACACGAAAGCCCGACCAGAACGGTGGCCGCGGCACTTCGCTGACGCCGAAACGAGCCACGGTTTTCGCTACTTCGGCCTCGAGTTCAAAGTAGCCGTGCATGGGCCGCGATTGTTTGGACGCCCACGCACCGATCTGGCTGAGGCGCGGTCGCGTCGCAAAATACGCGTCGGCTTCATCGTCGCTGACGCGCTCCGTCGAACCGCGAATGCGGATTTGTTTGTCGATTTTATCCCAATAAAAACAGAGCGCGGCCCGCGGCTCATGCAGCAGAGCGTGCGCTTTCGGGCTTCCCAGGTTCGTGTAGAAAACGAACCCGCGTTCATCCACGCCTTTCAACAGAACCATGCGCACATCCGGATGACCGTTAGCATCGAGCGTCGCCAATGACATCGCGCTCGGTTCTTTTAATCCCGAGTCGATTGCCTCCTGAAACCAGTTTCGAAAAAGCGCGATCGGATCGTCACCGAGTTGCGCTTCCAAAACCTCAGACATGATTGCTCTTCTCTCGATCGCCGATGTAAGCGCGGATCGCCTCGAACTGGCTCACTCCATCGAGCCCCGCTTCTTTCATCACGACCGCGCCGGAGCCGCTTCCGAGAAAATGGCCGTGCCGGAATGGATGAAGCGAATGGGCGCGGCCGCAATCGGAGCGTATCCAACGCGTCATCGTCGCAAAGGTGAAGTCGGTGATTCCCATCGCTTCCTGTTGATGAGCCTCCGGAAAAATTTTCTCGCGCTCCGCCGGCGGGAGCATGTCGAACAATTCCGATGACGTAATCACGTAAATGTTCAGACCGAGACCAGCGTTATTGATCAACGGCAATGTCTCGGTCACAAACGCATTCGTGACTCCCGTGCCTTGCAGCACAATTGTTCCTTGCGCATGACCACGCACGGAACGCAGCCGGTAAACGCCTTGCGCAGCCAACGCGGCCGATGGTAAGCCAAGCGCGGCGCGATCCCGCACCATTTCCGCCGGACGAGTGACAAACGGTGCGATGATCGCAGGCCGTTTCGCCAGCGCGGCGGAAACCAGAAACCAAATTTCCTGCGGATCCCACGGCGTGAGAGTGATCATGGTGCCGAGTGGAAAATTATCCTGAAGTAACTGCAGCGCCTGCGGATCGGCGTGAGTCGGACCGTCTTCGCCGGTTTTCAAACCGGCATGGGCGCAAACCAGGAAGAAGGGGCGGTAAGCGCCGCCTTCCGTTGTGACTCGAGCCTGATTTCCAATCGCGTGCAGTCGCGCCGCGATATGTCCGAGCGGCGCGCTGAACGCACCGTAGGACGAGCCCGCTCCGATGTGGGAACCAAACGCAGAGACACCCGACAACATCGACATGATGGCGTCCTCGCAAATGCCGCCGATGGCGAGCTGCCGCGCAAGGGGATTTGTCTGGCGATTGTAAAAGCCAGGCGGAAAATTTTCTCCGACCTTGTTGATGCTGGTCGATCCCAGCAGATCGGCCGCGGCGATGACGAAGCCACCGTTAGTGATCTTATTATAATAGCTGAGCACGCGACCGAGCTCGTCGCGCAATGTCGTTTCGGTTCGCAATTCGAGTGCGAGGTCATCGGGGGCGTGGCCATTTACCTGCGCGGCCGTTTCGTACGCGAGGTCGATCCTGGGCGCGTCGGCACGCGGCCGGCGATCGAGCGTGTTCAGTCGCTTTTGCGCAGAGCGCAAACGTGCGGCCAATGCTTCCATCGTTGATGGCCGCATTTCCAATGCATGACGGATGATGCCGAGCGTTTGCCAGTAACAATCCTCGAGGATCGTTGTATCCGTTCCGCAACTGCAACGTTGCGCACCCTCGCAGCGTGGGATCGGCGTCTCGTCCTTCGGCAAGAGCGGCGCGACTGCGTCAAAAAACGCATTCGAGCAGAGGCCGTGGCCGGCTCCATGCGAAGCGCGTCCTTCGATTCCATAGCGCCACCCTTTGATCGTGCGATAAACGATTGCTGTTGGCTGGCCATTGTGAAGGTCGAGCGCGAGACGTTGCGCCGTGGTGATCTGTTGCCAATCGAAACCGTCCGGTACGTAGATCACATTCCAGTCGTGCAGGTAAGCCAGTTCAGCTGGTGTCCATTGCACATATTCGCCCGGCGTTTCGCCGTCACGGCAAACCCGGTTCGAATCGATCGACGCCTGATTCCAATCAACGTGCAGAATGATGTTATCGAGAGACGCAGTCCCGGCCGCGGCCAGCGCTTCGGCCACGCGCCCGGGAGTCATTCCACCTTCGCCCTCGATAATGTGGACACGCGGTGCGTTCTCGCCGTAAAGATCGGCCGCGCCCCATGCCAAACCGCACGATGCCGGAAGGCCGACGCCGGACGCACCAGTCGAGAGCCTAACGAATGGTGTCGCCGGCGTCGGATGCCCATCGAGGGCTTTGGCGTGGAATTTTGTGAAGAGAGGCGTGTGGGCGGTTGGATTGCGGCGGAAGCCGAGCAAATCTTCCAGCCGGAACTGGAATTTCTCCTGAGTCGGTAACAGATCGGGTGCGGCGATTCGAGCGATCTCGTTGCGCAACGCCCACATCGCATAAAGACCGAGCGCTTTGTGCCCGGCTGCGTAGGAAATGATATCGGCGTCCCGGCGAGTCGGGCGCGCCATGTCGTAGTCCATCACGTCGAAGAGCAGTCGCGCCACGAAACGGCCGGACGAAATCGAACCGCCCGGATGACCGGAAAGCGGTGCGTAATTGTACATCAGCGCGCAGAGCGTGCGGTAGAAGAGATCGAATGTTTCGCAATCCTCGAGAGCGGATTCGTCGAGCGGCTCGCCTGCGTCCGCCATGCGATCCGCGGCATTGATGTAAACGCCACGACGCGGACCGAATGTTATTGTGGATTTTTCCGGACGCGCCGGCGTTGTGGGTCGAGAGATGAGTTCCGTTAACATAGGGTTGTTTGCCTTCCGTGATCAACCTTCGCCATTGCCTCTTACTAGTCTGCGCGGCTCTTGCTAAAAACGAGGCATTTCTTGCGATCAAGAAATGATCCTGATGGATCGCGATTGATTGGTCGTTAGGCGACCGGCTGGACTGGTCTTAACTGGCTGCCGTCGCCGGATGCATGGCATTGGCCAGATCGCGAACGGGATCGATTTTCCAACGATCGGCGATGGCTTCCAGTTCGGCGTTCAGTGACCAGCGGTCAGGCAGGGAATCGCCGGTATGTTCGGCGCTCCCGCCTTTGAGGCTCATACAATTCGTGTTGTCGCCGATTTCGGCAATCTGCGCGCACTCGTTAGGTGTGAGGGTTAATTCAGGAAGAGAAGCAAGTTCCTCGACCTTCGTTTCGATGCGTTTCGCTTCAGCGCCCGGCTCCTGAATCAATGTTGGAACCACGCTTTGCACCGGAGCGTGCTGAAGGTTCCAGATGCAGGCGAGCTGCAACATCGTGAGACCGTGCGTGTCGGCAATTGCGCGCATCTTCTCGATTTTCTCCGCGCCGGCCTCAACCCAGCCGGCAGGACGAAATGTCCGGTGATCACGCGGCGCGAATTGATGGCCCGGTTTCACGTCGTCGTGGAAAAGGCCGCCATAATCGACAACTCGCGTCACAATTTTGGTCCCGGTTTTTTCGGCGGCCGGAAGGCAAAGACTCCCCGGCCACGGTTCGAGTGGATTGAGGATGATCATGGCCCAATCAATCAACCCTTGGAAACGCTCGAGGCAGAGAATCAGGTCGAGCGTAAATCCGTTCGCCGGGCCGGGGGCGACACCGAGCTGGGCCGTTAATCCTGCCTCCTTCAGTTTGTCCATTCCTTTCCAAACTGCATCGCTGGTATATCCAGTAGCGTCGGGATTGTGCAGAAGAAGAAGATCGAATCGATCGGCGCGGCAGCGGGCGAGTGATTTCTCGGCAGCCGAACGCAGGTAACTCGAATACTCGTTAGGCTTGCGCAAAGCTGAACTCGTGAAACGCGGAAAACCTTTCGAGCCGTCGCGCTGTCCGTGATAAAAGTCGTGTCCGATCGCGCCGACCAGGCAGTAGCTGTCGCGCTGAATTCCTTCCAGCGCGCGACCGAGCAACGTGTCGGCTTCGCCGGTGCCGTAAACATCAGCGGTGAAAAATGTCCGGATCCCTTTTTCGTAAGCGAGATGGATGAGATCGATGAAACGCTCATCGGTGACCGGTTCACCGAAGTGCATGAAACGTCCGGCGCTCCACATTCCAAAAGCGGTCCTGGTCAGTTGCATCGGCATAGAATCGTCAAACTATCGAATCATAATCCGTCGACCGCGCAGACGGCAAGTGCAGGCCGAGCTTGTCTTCGTCCCTGCCAGCAAGAAACGGATAATGAATCGCAATTGCTGAATTGCGCCGCAGCATCGAACCTGAACATTTAGTGGAGGTAAAACATTGGTATGGCAATCGAACTAAAAGAGAAAGACGGCAGCAAGCTCCTGGAAGTCTCGCTCACGGGCAAACTGGTCAAAGAAGATTACAACACATTCGTGCCGGCGGTGGATCGTTTGATCGAGCAGCATGGCAAGATTCGAATGCTCGTTGTGATGCATGATTTCCACGGCTGGACGGCGAGCGCGATGTGGGAAGACACCAAGTTCGGCGCTCGCCATTTCCGCGACATCGAGCGGCTGGCGATGGTCGGCGAAACGAAGTGGCAGCACGGGATGGCGATTTTTTGCAAGCCATTCACGACCGCCACGGTGCGTTACTTCGAGCACGCTGAGGTCGAGGCCGCGCGCGTTTGGGTAAGCGAACCGTGAGTCAGGATCGGACTTCAGTGCGGAGCCGAACCCAACTCGAGGGAAAACCACACCTCGCGACGATGCTCGCGCCGCGATCGATTGCGGTGATCGGTGCAACGGAGTCGTTAGGCAGCATCGGCCGCGCCTTGATCGAGAATTTGCGCTCTTATGCCGGCACGGTTTACCCGGTCAACCCGAAGCGGGCAACTGTGTTCGGAATAGAAGCGTTTCCGACAATCGCGGATGCGCCTAACGAGATAGATCTCGCTGTCATCGCCACTCCCGACACGACGGTGCCGCAGATCGTGCGCGATTGCGCAGCGGCTGGAGTAAAAGGCGCGATCATCATTTCTGCCGGTTTCAAAGAGATCGGTGCGCGCGGGCGCGAGCTGGAAAAAGAGATCGCGCAAGGACGCGGCGCGATGCGGATCATCGGGCCGAATTGCGTTGGTGTGATGCTGCCGCACATCGGATTGAACGCGACCTTTGCCAGGCCGCTCGCGCTTCCCGGGAACATCGGATTCATCAGTCAGAGCGGGGCGCTTTGCACCGCGATTCTTGATTGGAGCTTGAGCGCGCAACTTGGCTTCAGCGCCTTTATCTCCATCGGCTCGATGCTCGATGTGAACTGGGGCGACCTGATCTACCAGCTCGGTGACGATCCGCACACGCGCAGCATTCTCCTCTACATGGAATCGATTGGCGACGCGCGCTCGTTTCTCTCCGCCGCGCGAGAGGTCGCCCTAACGAAACCAATCATCGTCATCAAAGTCGGGCGCACACAAGCCGCGGCGAAAGCGGCCGCTTCGCATACCGGCGCGTTGACCGGAAGCGATGACGTGTGCGACGCGGCCTTTCGACGCGCAGGGGTCCTGCGGGTCAACACCATCGCCGAGCTCTTCAACATCGCGGAGTTGTTAGGCAAACAGCCGCGCCCGCGCGGACCGCGGCTCGCTATCGTTACCAATGGCGGTGGTCCCGGTGCGCTCGCGATGGATACGCTGATTGCCAACGGCGGCGAGAGCGCCGCGCTCTCGAGCGAAAGCATGGCTGCGCTCGATCGCGTCCTGCCGCCACATTGGAGCCACGGCAATCCGATCGACCTCATCGGCGACGCCGATGCAGAACGTTATGCGCGCGCCGTTGAAATCGTCTCGCGCGATAAGGGGAACGACGGACTGCTCGTGGTCCTGACCCCGCAAGCGATCACGCACCCTGCCGAGGTTGCAGCGAAGCTGATATCTTTCGCGAAGCTCGAAGGGAAACCGATCCTGTCCAGTTTCATGGGCGGCGCGAGCGTGGCCGAAGCGATGGCGACCCTCGATCGGGCCGGCATTCCCACCTTTAGTTACCCTGACGCCGCGGCGCGCGCTTTTTGTTACCTTTGGCAATTCACGCATGCGCTTGACGCACTCTACGAAACGCCGGCATTCGCGACGGGCGCGGAAGGTTCGGCCGCACGCACGGAAGCGGGGCGCATCATCGGCCGGGTGCGGGAATCTGGCCGGACGCTTCTGACGGAAACCGAATCGAAGGAATTGCTCGCAACTTACGGCATTCCGGTGGTGCCAACACTGGTCGCAACGAGCGAAGACGAAGCGGTTGAAAAGGCCGCGCAATTCGACGGCCCGGTCGTGCTCAAGGTTCTGTCGCACACGATCACGCACAAATCCGACGTCGGCGGCGTGAAGTTGAACTTGAAGGGCGAAGACGCCGTTCGCGCGGCCTATCGGGAGATCGCAGAAGCCGTGCAAACGCGCGGAAGAATAGCGGAATTTCTCGGCGTAGTCGTGCAGCCGATGATTGCGCGTGAGGGCTACGAGCTGATTTTCGGCAGCAGCATCGACGCTCAATTCGGGCCCGTCCTGCTTTTCGGTGCGGGTGGATATTTTGTCGAAATTTTCCAGGACCGCGCGCTTGGGTTGCCGCCGCTGAATCGAACGCTGGCTCGGCGATTGATGGAACGAACGCGCATCTTCACGGCGTTAAAAGGATTTCGCGGACGCGCCGGGATCGACCTCGCTGCTTTGGAAGACATCCTCGTGCGCTTCAGCCAGCTTGTGATCGAGCAACCGTGGATCAAAGAGATCGACATCAATCCCTTGATCGCATCGACGGAACAAATCATCGCCCTGGACGCGCGCGTGGTGTTGCATGACTTGCCTAACGAGGAAACTCTTCCGCGCTCGGTGATTCGACCTTATCCGGCTGAATACATCAAGCAGTGGAAGATCGATGATGTGCCGGTGACAATCCGTCCGATTCGCCCCGAAGATGAGCCGCTGCTCGTGAAATTCCACGCACAACTTTCAGATCAGAGCGTGCGCTTTCGCTATTTCGGCTCAATTGGTCTCGAGCAGCGAACATTGCACGAGCGACTGCGACGCGTCTGCTTTAACGACTACGACCGCGAGATCGCACTCGTGGTCGAACGCGACGATTCGCAAGGCGGACCCGAGATTATCGCGGTCGCGCGACTGAGCAAGGAGCACGGTATGAATGAAGCGGAATTTGCTCTTCTGATCAGTGACGCCTGGCAGGACAAGGGAGTTGGAACGGCGTTGTTGAAGCGACTGGTCGGAATTGCGCGCAATGAGAAACTGCGGCGAGTTTTTGGCTACATCGCGCACGATAACCTCGCGATGAAACGAGTGAGCGAACGCGCCGGATTCAAACTGCGCATGGATCAGGAGAGGCAATTGGGTGGCGGAAATCAATTTATGAGCGTTGATCGAATCTCCGGTTTCGAAGCATTGGAGTCCCCATGAAAAATCCTGATTATCGAAAGAAATTTTTAGTAACAGCGGCGAATCCGGTTCGGCTGAAGGGGATCGATCCCGATTTCGCGGACAAGGACGAGGACAAGAAATCCGCGCGTTCGAAAATCGAGAAACTGCAGAAGCGCATGGATGAACTGCAGTTCCAGCTTTACGCCGAGCAGAAGCGTTCGCTTCTGATTTGCCTGCAAGCGCCGGATGCGGGCGGCAAGGACGGTGTTATCCGCCACGTCATCGGCTCGATGAATCCGCAGGGCTGCCGCGTGGTTCCCTTCAAGCAGCCGACGGCGGAGGAACTCGCGCATGATTTTTTATGGCGCGTTGAACAGAAAACTCCCAGACGCGGCGAGATCGTGATCTTCAATCGCTCGCATTACGAAGATGTCATCGTCGTGCGCGTGCACGATCTCGTTCCGCGAAAAGTCTGGGCGGAACGCTACGAGCAGATCAACGATTTCGAGCGGCGCCTTGTCGCCAACGGCACGCACATTCTGAAATTCTTTCTGCACATCAGCAAGGAGGAGCAGCTCAAACGCTTCAAAGATCGGCTCGACGATAAGTCGCGGCATTGGAAAATCAGCGAAGCGGATTACACGGAAAGAGAGCGCTGGGACGACTACACTGAAGCCTACGAAGACGCGATCAATAAATGCAGCACCGAGAACGCGCCGTGGTTCGTGATTCCGTCCAATCACAAGTGGTTCCGCAATCTGGCCGTCTCGCGAATCGTCGTTGAAACGATGGAGAGACTCGGGATTCAGGTCCCGCAACCGAGCGTGAACATCGCCGAGATCCGCAGGAAATATCACGCCGCGGTGGATGAACAGAAGGAGAACAAGAAATGAGATGGCAGTTCACGCGGTCGTTTCTTTCATGAAACAGATTCTGACGCTCACTCTTAATCCGACCATCGACATGAGTTCGTCGGTAGAGAATGTTTTCCCTGAACACAAACTGCGTTGCAGCTCGCCGCGAAACGAACCCGGTGGTGGTGGCATCAACGTGTCGCGCGCAATCGAGAAACTCGGCGGCCACTCTGTGGCAGTGCATTATTGCGGCGGACCGACTGGAGATATTTTGCGCACTTTGCTCGATGCGGAAGGAGTCGCGCACGACCCGATCGCGATCGCCGGCCTCACGCGACTAAGCGTGGCTATCCTGGAGACAACGACCGGTCAGCAGTATCGTTTCGTGTTTCCGGGCCCGATATTTTCAGAAGCGGAATGGCGTGGCGCGCTCGCCCATATCGCCGAGATATCGGAATCGCCGGATCTGATCGTGGCCAGCGGCAGTCTCCCGCCGGGCGTTCCTAACGAGTTTTACGGATTACTTGCGCAAGTCGTGCGCGAGAAGCGCGGGCGCATGATTCTCGACACTTCGGGATCTTGTCTGAGCGCGGCGTTGGAGGCGGGAGTGTTTTTGGTGAAACCAAGTCTGCGCGAATTGCGAAGCTTCGCCGGAAGCGATCTCGAACATGAAGGCGATCAGGAGCGAGCTGCCATGAAAATCGTGGAAAATGGCGGCGCGGAAGTCGTCGTCGTGTCGTTAGGCGCAGCCGGCGTGTTGTTTGCTTCGCAGGCTGGGTGCGAGCGGATGCGCTCGCCGACTGTGCCGGTGCGCAGCAAAATTGGAGCGGGCGACAGCATGGTGGCCGGCATCGCGCTCGGGCTGGCGCGCGATTATTCGTTGCGCGACGCCGTCCGTCTTGGCATCGCTGCCGGCGCAGCCGCGGTCATGACCTCCGGCACAGAACTTTGCCGCCGCGAAGATGCAGAAAGACTTTTCCGGCAAATTGAATGAAACGATGAAAGTTGCCGTTTTCAGCACAAAGTCTTACGACCGCGAATTTCTCGAAGCAGCGAATAGTTCACACCATCAATTACAATTCTTCGAGCCGCAGTTGAATACCGAAACCGCTTCGCTCGCGGCTGGTTTCGAAGCGGTCTGTGTTTTTGTCAACGATCGTCTCGATGCAGCGGTCATCGAACATCTTGCGAAAGGAGGAACGCGGCTGATCGCGCTGCGTTGCGCCGGGTATAACAATGTCGATCTGAAAAGCGCCGCGAAACACGGGCTCACCGTCGTTCGTGTGCCGGGTTATTCGCCTTACGCCGTGGCCGAACACACCATCGGCCTGATGCTCGCGTTAAATCGCAAACTGCATCGCGCCTACAATCGTGTGCGCGAAGGGAATTTTGCCCTCGAAGGTCTGCTCGGTTTCGATATGCACGGCAAGACCGCGGGAATCATCGGCACGGGAAGGATCGGCACCGTCGTGGCGCAAATTCTAACGGGCATGTCGTGCCGCGTCGTGGCGACTGATCCTTTTCCGAATGAGGCATGTCGTTCGTTAGGCGTTCGCTACGTCGAGTTCGAGGAACTGCTCGCCCAATCGGACATCGTTACTTTGCACTGCCCGCTGACACCACAAAACAAACAGCTCATTAATCGGGTCGCGCTCGAGAAAATGCGCGACGGAACGATGCTGATCAATACAAGCCGTGGACGACTGATCGACACCCTGGCGGTAATCGAAGCGCTAAAGAGCGGGCGGATCGCGTATCTGGGCCTCGACGTTTACGAAGAGGAAGAGCAAATCTTTTTTGAAGACCGTTCCAGCCTGATCATTAGCGATGATGTTTTTAGTCGCCTGCTCACATTTCCAAACGTGATCATCACCGGCCACCAGGCATTTTTCACACGTGAAGCTCTTGAGAACATTGCCGCGACGACCATACAAAACATCACGATGTTCGAAGCCGGCCAGCCGATTAGTAATCAAGTTGTCGGTTAAGGTGCCCGCGCGGGTCGTCAAGGATTAGCCTGTCTGGCGTATTCCCAATCCTTTACGGCGATGTTCAGAGATCGGTGAAAGGATCGCGCTGTGTAATCGTGCCGAAGCTGCCTTGCTGCTGAATGAGTTTCGCGACGAGGCCGGTCCAACCGGTTTGATGGCTCGCGCCCAGCCCGGCGCCGTTGTCGCCGTGGAAATATTCGTGAAACAAATAAAGCGTTTGGTCGCGCTCGGTGCCTAACGAGTTACCGGACGCGCGGGCAAAGGGTCGCTCGCCGTTCTCATCGCGCAGCCAGATGCGAATGAGTCGATTCGAAAGTTCGTTCGCGATTTCTTTCAAATGCATGAACTGACCGGAGCCGGTGGGACATTCGACTTTGAAATCTTCGCCGTAGTAATGGTGAAACTTTTGCAGGGATTCGATGAGCAGGTAGTTGATCGGCATCCAGACCGGGCCGCGCCAGTTCGAGTTACCGCCAAACAAATTAGTCTGTGATTCTGAAGGCTCGTAGTTCACGGTCTTTCGGCTTCCATCGACATCGAGGACGTAGGGATTCTCTTTGTGAAATTTGCTGAGCGAGCGAACGCCATAGGGGCTCAGGAACTCGTTAGGATCGAGCATCCGGCGAAGCAAACATTTCATGCGATGTCCCCGGGTTAGCGCGACGAGGTGGCGCTCGCCCGCGCCGGGTTCAGCCCAGCGTGAAACCAGAGCGGTCAGATCGGGGCGATTCGCCAGATACCATTCGAGGCGAAACTTGAATCCCGGCATGGCATCGAGCAGCTCAGGCTCAATCGTTTCGACGGCGAGCAGGGGCATCAGGCCCACGAGCGATCGAACACGAAGCGGGAAATACTGCTCGTTAGGGAAATGGAGCACATCGTAAAAAAATTCATCGGTCTCGTCCCAAAGGCCGATTCCCTGCCCGCCGATGTTGTTCATCGCGCGCGCGATCCCGAGGAAATGCTCGAAGAATTTCGTCGCGATATTTTCGTAAACCGGATTCTCGCGCGCGAGTTCGAGAGCTATTCGCATGAGATTGAGAGAGAACATTCCCATCCAGCTCGTGCCGTCGCTTTGTTCGAGATGACCGCCGCCCGGGAGCGCGGCGCTGCGATCGAAGACACCGATGTTATCGAGACCGAGAAATCCGCCCTGGAAGATATTGTTGCCCTCGGAGTCTTTGCGATTCACCCACCAGGTGAATGCGATGAGCAATTTGTGGAAAGCGGTTTCGAGAAAAGCGCGATCGCCTTTGCCGGATTGTTTTTCCTCGATCTTGTAGACGCGCCACACCGCCCAACCGATCACAGGTGGATTCACGTCACTGAAATTCCACTCGTAAGCGGGAATCTGTCCGTTGGGATGCTGGTACCATTCCCGCAAAATGAGATCGAGCTGGCTCTTGGCGAAATGTGGATCGACGAGCGCGAGCGGGATGCAGTGAAAGGCAAGGTCCCATGATGCGTACCATGGGTATTCCCATGTGTCCGGCATCGACATGACTCGCTCGTTGTAAAGATGGCGCCATTGCGCATTGCGTCCGTGTTTTCGCTCGTTAGGCGGAGGCGGGTGGCCCGGGTCGCCCTCCAGCCATTGGTCGACGATGTAGTGGTAGAATTGTTTGGTCCAAAGCATGCCAGCGAGGGCCTGGCGTTGGATTTCCTTGTGTTCGTTGCTTAACGAAACCGGCATCAGGCTTTCGTGAAATTCATCCGCCTCTGTGCGTCGCTGCGAAAAACATTTGTCAAAATCGGTGAAAGGTTGAGCAACGCTTTCTTCCGCATCGATTTTTTGGAATCGCGCGCGGATGCTCCGCGTTTCGCCGGGCGCGATTGCGAGCCGATAATGAGCGGCGGCTTTCGTCCCGGTTTGCGCGGGATTAACCGCGGTATTTTCGCCGCGCACGACAAAATCATGAAACGCATCCTTAACGAATTCGCTTCGATTCGGCGCGTCCCAAAGTCGTTGCGCGTTCGATTCGTTGTCCGTGAAGAGGAGTTCGGCCGCATCCTCAAAAAAAAGCCGATAGTTGCCTAACGAGTGATGGGTAGCTTCGACCGTTGAAAAGCCCGCAGAGCTATTTTGACTGGCGCGCAAATTTGGCCGTCGCTCATCGCGTCCCCAACTCCACGTATTGCGAAACCAAAGTGTCGGGAGGATGTGCAGCGTGGCCGGGTTCGCACCGTGATTCGTCGCGCTCGCGCGAATGAAAATATCCTCGGGCCCGTTCTTCGCGTATTCGAGTTCGATATCGAAGAAGCCGCCTTCCAACACGCCCGTATCCCAAAGTTCCAGTTCACCATCTTGTTTCGACCGCGTGCGATTACCCGCCAGTAATTGCTCATAGGGAAAACTCGACTGCGGATATCGATAAACCATCCGCATGAAACTGTGGGTCGGCGTGTTGTCGATGTAGAAATAAATCTCCTTCACATCCTCACCGTGATTACCCTGCGGACCGGTGAGCCCGAAGAGCCGTTCCTTTAGAATCGGATCCCGCTCGTTCCAAAAGGCGAAGGCGAAGCAGAGTCGTTGTTTGTCATCGCTGATGCCGCCGATGCCATCTTCACTCCAGCGATACGTGCGCGAACGGGCATGCTCATGCGGGAAATAGTGCCACGCTTCTCCATCGGGGCTGTAATCCTCGCGGACTGTGCCCCACGCGCGCTCGGCCAGATACGGCCCCCACAAATCCCACCGCTCCGTCCGTTTGTTGTTTTGTTCGAGACGAAGTTGTTCGGCATTCATATGCGGGAGCGTGCCCAG
>CAVWVT010000021.1:0-102023 GCA_963758535.1 uncultured Verrucomicrobiae bacterium
GCACCCAGACAAGCGGTCCACGGTATGGAAGCGACCGCAATTTTTCCAGAGCGGCGATGGCGCGGTCAGGCTCAGCCGATTGCGCTGACACTCGCGCGAGAATCTCCGATCGAAAAGGACCATACATGGCATCCTTCTCCGTTGGGTTCGCGGCTGATGGCGCGCTCGACGAAAGCAAATGCAGCAGTCGCATCGCCCTGAGCTGCACTCGTTAGGGCAAGATCTTCGAGCAAAGCAAAATTTTGCGGCTGTGTCTTAAGAAAGGGCTCCAACTCGCCACGTGCCTCCTCGAAAGGTTTCTTTTGCGGACGCATCATCACCGGCGACTTTCTGCGCCCAGCCTAACCAGAAACGCAATTCGCCATTAAAGTAACCCAGGGCCGGATCGGGCTTCGCCAGAATTTCCTTTAGCCGAGGGATGATCTCCGCGGGACGGCGTTCGAGGATCGCTTGATAGACTTGCGTTTCCAACGCAAAAGGATCGTCCGCCGCGGGACGAAGTGGAGCGAGAAGCGCCGCGGCCTCTGGCAGTTTCCCCTCGCCTTGCAGGATCGCCGCTTTTAGCGCGACGGTATCCAGATCGTCCGGCGTAATGTTTAGAACCTGATCCAGCTTTCGCAAAGCTTCAGGAAACTGACGGAGGATGGCGTAGGAAAGAACGTGCTGGGTGAGCAGGTTGGCGTTGCGTGGGTCCAATCGTTCCGCTTCGTTGAAGTGCGATTCACTTCGTTCCCACTGACCTCGTCTTCGCGCGACATAAGCCAGCGACTCAGGGATGCGGCTGTTGTTAGGCAAAAACTGACGCGCCTGATCAAAGTAACGCGTCGCACTATCGTAGTCCTTTAGACAGCCGTAGTAGTAGTAACCTTTTGCCATCAACGCCTCGCCGAGATTCGGTTGAAGCGTGAGTGCGGTTTCTGCCGCGGCGCGCGTTTCTTCCTGCAACTCGGCTGTTGGTTGAAGACTCTGCGTGATGTAGCCAAGGGCATCGACGTAGGAGAGCAACGCCCAACCCAGGGCAAACTTCGGATCCAGCCGCACCGCTTCTCTAAGATATTTCTGCGCGCCGAGAGATTTCGGCGGGTGTGATACCTCCCGTCTTTAAGGTGTAAGCCAGACCGCGAAGATAAGCATCGTAGGCCGCCGGATTGCTTGTCGGTTTAGCAGCGATGACTTCCTGTTCCGGGCCGGTGAGCTTTGCCCGCAGTTGATCGGCGATCGCTTTGGCTATCTCGCTTTCGACCGAAAAGATGTCGGTCAGTTTGCGGTCGAAAATTTCTCGCCCAGAGATGCGAATCGTTTGCGGCTTTGATGAGCTGCACGTTTACGCGCACCTCGTCGTGACTTTTCTGCACGCTCCCTTCGAGGATGTGCGCGACGCCGAGTTCTTTCGCGATCTCACGCAAGTTTTCCGGCGCGGTTTTGTAATGCTGCGTGGAGGTGCGCGAAATTACTTTCAAGTCCGCGATCTTGGATAACCGCCCCAGGATTTCGTCCTGAATCCCGTCAGCAAAGTAGGCGTTTTCCTTTTCGCTGCTCAGGTTCTCAAATGGAAGGACGGCAATCGATTTTTCCGGAATCGTCACTGGTGCCGCAGACGCAGGCGTTTCCACAACTGCCGATTTCGGGCGCAACAATTGGAAGATCAGCAAGCTGGCTGCGATTGCTGCGGTGCCGGCGATGAAAACAGCAAACTTGCGTCTGCTCCACTGCGGCAGTCGCTCGTTAGGCGAAATGTTTTCGGTTCGTTTCATCCCTTCCGGCGTCATCTCAAAAGCCCAGGCAATCACGAGAGCGATCGGAAAACCGAGAACGATGATCACCACGATGAAACGCACCGCCGCGTTCGAAATATCGAAAAATGGAAAGACCTGCGTCGCGATCTGAATAAAAAGCCAGGCCACCACCGCATACGCGACCGCGACCTTATAAACGTTGCGTCGCTTCAGTTCGCTAAAGAAGTCTCGTAAGTTCATTCCCGATCAGGATTCCTCTGCGGTATGCTTTTAGTCTGCCGCAAGAAGTTGGAATAACAAAATCGGTCGTTCACGGAGTCAGGTGAGAAAAATCACATGTCGCCTAACGCAATGGAATGGACTAACGAACCCGGCTAAAGCGTGAACGGCGCAGGAATGCGAATCACGCTTTGCTATTTCTCGGGTTTCTGATAGGAGGGTAATGGGATGCGAGCATCCCGCCCGCTTCCCAGATTGGAGTTGACCTTATGAAAAGAATCTTTCTTCTCTGCGCGGTTCTGGGCGTAGCAGTCATCATCGGCGGCTGCGCAAATCAAGTAACGCCTGCCACGGACACCGCACAGGCGCGCGCGAATCAGCGAGGTGGCTTGGTGGAACCCGGCTCGGTCGCGGGGATATCTTCCGGCACTGCGGGACGTATGGGTGGCCAGCGTTCCCTTCCCTAGGCGGTAGCGCAGACCAGTCGGCCGCTCACTCGCGGCGCGATTTGCTCGCGTTCCCAAGAAATTGGGAAGGCGACGGACGGTTCGTTGTTCACGCCAGGCACATCTCTCGGCACTGGAACTAAACCCGATCGCAAGCGTGCCCGGTCGCCTCGAATTGAATTGTTTTCGCGAAGACGGTTCAATAGTTTCGTACATCAAGCAATCAGAAAGGAAATTTATGGCCGATACTTATGTTCCAATGATCAGTTCCGGCACGGCCGGTCCACTTGGCGTCCTTCATCTCCCGCGTCTCTGGCAAAAAGTTTCGCTCGAAGCAGCGGGCAAACTCGCTGTCCGGTTATCCCGGCATCGGACGAGGATTCGATGCGATGACTTGCGCCGCCCTCGGGCTCGATGAACAAGCAGTAAAAGATTACATCAAACAGAACAAACCAACCTATCCGCAATTCGAAGCGTGGGTGAAGAAGAACGCGAAGTCACTAAATCGCGAAGCAGTCGAGAAACATAATGCCGCTGTGCGCGGATATAATCACGACTGACGATACGCGCAAAGGTATTCTGAGTGCGTGCGGTATTGCCGATGATGCTTCTGCTGCCGAAAGATGCGGTGAATCTGAACAATCTTGACGACTGGTACGAATTTCATCAGGCGGTCCTCAAGAACTGAAAAGGCAGCTGGATTGACGCGGATCCGGGCGACGCGGAGCATGCCGTGATGCAAACGACCGCGACATCCAGGTTTCGCAAGACGACCGAGACCTTCGTGTCAGGCGCGAAGACGCTGCCGCAGCGGTATTTCGTTTCACCGGAAATTTCCGCCAAGAAGAACAGGCGAAGATTTTTTCGAAACAGTGGGTGCTGGTCGGGACACCAGAGCCAAATCGCGAAGCCCGGCGATTATCTTGTTCAGGAAGTCGCAGGCGAGAGTCTGATTGTTGTTCGCGATAAAGGCGGCGCGCCTGCGCGGCTTCTACAATGTTTGTCGACATCGCGGGACTCGGCTGTGCGAGGAATCGCGGGGACATGTGGCCGCGATTCAATGTCCCTATCACGCGTGGACCTACGCGCTCGACGGTCGACTCATCGGTGCACCGCACATGGACGATGTGCCCGGCTTTGAAAAAGCCGATTATTCTCTGCACGCCGTAAACCTGGCGTCGTGGGAGGGGTTCATCTTCGTCAATCTGGCGCACTCTCCTTCTCCACTGGAAAAAGTGTTCGCGCCGTTGAGCGGAAAATTCTCGCACTGGAACTTGCCGCAGTTGCGTTCGGCAAGGCAAATCCAATACGACGTGCACGCGAATTGGAAATTGATCTTCGAAAATTATTCGGAGTGCTACCACTGCCCCGGTGTGCATCCGATGCTTTCCAAAGTCTCACCGTACGATTCGGCGGAGAACGATCTCGTGGAGGGACCGTTTCTGGGTGGATTTATGTCGATCACGAAAGGCGCCAGCCTGACGATGAGTGGCAACGCTTGCGCGCTGCCGGTCGGCGACATCAAGAGCGAGGATCATCACCGCGTTTTCTATTATTCCATTTTTCCGAACATGCTCCTAAGCATGCACCCGGATTACGTGATGGTGCATCAAGTGTGGCCGCGATCGCCGGACCGCACGCTCGATTCTGTGCGATTGGTTTTTTCATCCGGATGCATTCGCGCGTCCGGACTTTCAGCCTAACGACGCGATCGAATTCTGGGACGTGACGAACAAACAGGATTGGCACGTATGCGAATTGAGCCAGCAAGGGATCGCATCGCGGGCGTACGCACCCGGCCCCTATTCGCCGCGCGAAAGCATTCCCGCCGCGTGGGACCGGGAATATCTGCGGCAATTGAATTAGTTCAGGCCGAGGAATTCGCGCGCGGATCCGAAAAGCAATTGCTTCTTATCTTTCGAGGATAGTTCTTTCATCGACTCGATGAGTTTGCCGGGTTCCGATTCGCCTAACGGGAAAGGATAATCGGAACCAAGCGCAATACGCTGTGTTCCAAAGAGCTTGATGAGGAATCGCAAAGCGTCCGGATCGTGGACTAACGAGTCGACATAAAAACGGGCAGGAGCATCGCCATTTGCGAGATAGTTTCGCGGATTGGTGCGGTTATCTATCGCGCACAAATCGGGGCGCACATGAAAACCGTGTTCGATACGGCCAATGGTAAAGGGAAAGGCGCCGCCGCCATGCGCAAAACCGACGCGAAGATTCGGGAAACGTTCGAACACTCCGCCAAAGATCATTGAGCAAATCGCCAGAGACGTTTCGGCCGGCATCCCGACGAGCCATGGGAGCCAGTATTTCGGCATACGCTCTTTTCCCACCATGTCCCAGGGATGCACGAAGATTGCAGCATCGAGTTGTTCAGCGGCGCTCCAGACTGGTTGCAGCGATGCATTATCGAGATTCAACGTCTCGATGCGACCGGAATGTGGATTTGCGTCGACATGCGTGCCGATCTGCGCGCCGCGCAATCCAAGCTCACGCACGCAACGTTCTAATTCCTCTGCGGCGAGATCTGCGTCCTGCAATGGAATTGTCGCCAGCCCTGCAAAATGTTTCGGATGCGCACGCACGACTTCGGCGATGTGATCGTTTAGTCGTCGCGAAAGATCTAGTGCATCATGCGGTTTCGCCCAATAGCTGAACATCACCGGCACCGTCGAAAGCACCTGCATGGAAACGCCGTCGCGCTCGCATTCTTCGATCCGGCGTTTCGGATCCCAGACGTTGTCCGTGATCTCGCGAAAGACGCGCTCGCCGATCATCATACGTGCACAGCACGGTTTGTAATGGTCGAGCCTAACGAATCCGCCATAGCCGTATTTCGCATCCAGGTCGGGCCAGTCGTGCGGCAGGATGTGCGTGTGCAGGTCGATCTTCATTCGTTAGACTTTAGGAGACGGCCCTCACCTTAATCCTCTCCAACAGAGAGAGGAAAGCAGAACGACAAGGGCGTCTCTAAAACGGCTTTGTCGGTTCTGGCTGCGGAACCTTCGTCCCGCATTTTTTGCAGGTGCGACGTGCGTCGTCTTTCCAGAAATCGAGCATCGCCTGGCTGAAATGCTGGACGATATCGCCGCAATCGAAATCGATGTCTTCGACCAGCGCGCCGCAATTTTCGCAGTAGAAGATGACGTGCTCGTGTTCTCCCGGCGGACGACGGCGTTCCACCACCACGCCGACCGTGTCTGGCGGACGCACGGGGGCGTGCGGGACATTGGCCGGAATGAAGAATGTCTCCCCTTCCCTAACGAGATGATCGACGATGCGATCGCCTTCACGGATGCGAACTTTTATGTCGCCCTTGAGTTGATAGAAATATTCCTCCGAATCGACTTTGTGGAAATCGTTACGCGCATTCGGACCTTTGATGACCATGACAAAAAAATCGCGGCCATCGTAGAGATAACGATTGCTCACCGGCGGCTTGAAGAGATGGCTGTTCTCTTCAATCCAGTTTTCCAGATTGACTGGCGATTGCACCGACGAGGCGGCCCCGGTCTCTGACTTTGGTTGTTTGGCGGTTTGCGTAGTGATGTCTCAGCCTATTTGCGTCCGCGCGCAGCGTCAAACATTGGCTTTGCCTAACGAGCCGCCGATTTCCTCGAGAATGGCCTGGGCAGCTGCGCGATCCGCCCCGCCCTGACCGAGCCTGCTCGCAACCTCATCGAAATTCGAAATCATACGTTGGCGCGACGAGGGATCGTTCATCAGATTCAAAACCGTTTTTGCAATGGCACGCGGTTTCGCCCGGTGCTGGATGAATTCGGAAACAATTTCACGGTCGGCCAGGACGTTTGGCATGCCGAGATATTTTATCCTAACGACCAATCGCGCCGCCAGGTAAGTAAGCCATGAAACCTTGTAGACGAGAACAAATGGCAATCGGAAATACGCGGCTTCGAGCGTCGCCGTGCCCGAGGCGATAATTCCAACGCAGGCACGCTGCATGATCGCGGAATTTTCGCCGACACCGACACGCACTTTGTCGCGCGCCAAAGAAGAGCGCAGCAGTTGTTGCTGAATCTCAGAGGCGAGGGCTTCGGACGCAGCGGCCGCTTCGAATCGCGCATTCGGGCTTTGTTCGGCAATTTCGCGCGCGGCTGCGATCATGATCGGAAAAATCTTTCGGACTTCGCGAGATCGACTGCCGGGAAAAAGCGCGACCAAATTCGGGTTGCGCGTGGAATCGAGTTGCCTGGCGCGTTCCGCCTTGATCATCGGATGCCCTACGAAAATCGTCCGCAAACCCGATTGATTGTAGAGTTCGGCCTCGAATGGAAAAATGCAGAGCATGAGATCGAGCGTTCGCGCCATTGCGCGAATGCGGCCGCGGTTCCACGCCCAGACCTGCGGGCTAATGTAGTAGATAATTTTTTGCGCGGGCGATCGCTTTCGTAAGGAGCGCGCGAGGCGCAAATTGAATCCCGGATAATCGATCAAAACCACAGCTGCTGGTTGTGCCAAGGCGATCTCCTTGAGAGCAGCGCGAAACTGCGCACGAAAATATCCGTAATGTCTTATTACTTCCCACAAACCCACGACACCGGCCTCGTCGATCCAATCGTCGAATCCCGATCCTGCTATTGACTTCATTTGCGGGCCGCCGCGTCCGCAGAACTGCACGTTCGGTTGCGCTTCCAGCAGAGCGCGCATGAGGGCCGCTCCATGCTCATCCCCACTCGCCTCGCCCGCGACGAAATAGAGAGTCATACCCTCGGAGGGACGTGCTTCCGCACGTCCTCATAATTCCTTTTTTCGACCAAATGTTTAGGACGTGCGAACGCACGTCCCTCCGAATGGCGGATTACCATCGCAACTCGTTGAGTTCGCCCTGGTACGGCCAGTCGTCTGCATCGCGAACATATCCACGACGAACCGGATTGTTGCGCACATACTCCCATTTTTCGCCGTAACTCTCGCCTGTCCGAAGCTGGCGATCCCAATGATGGCGCTGCCAAATAGTTCCGCTCTTGGCGTTGCGAATTTTGGTCACGAGCGATTTCCAATATCGCATCCAACGCTCCAGCGACAACGCCTCCAATCCATTGGGCGCACAGAAAACGTGAATGTGATCGGGCATGATGACGTAACGGCCGACTAACCACGCGCTCGCAGCTCGCCAGGCAGCGACGATCGCTTCATGAGATGAGGGCGATGCAAGGATCTCGCGTCGTTTACAGTGCAAGTTGTGACGAAAATGATGATCGAACGATTGTGCGCTTCTAATGTCGGCAAATGGATCGGATGCCTGCGATCTAACGAATCAGGACGTGCGGAAGCACGTCCCTCCGGGTTTTCGCTGAGCTTGTTCATTAGCTCCTTTGCGTTTCGATTCGTTTTGTTATCTCGACGGCTAACTCGAGTGCCGCGGTCGCCTGAAATCCCGAAACCTTCGGTGCGCGGCCAGTGCGCGCGCATTCAATAAACTCAGCCAGTTGGCGCTTCAATGGCTCTTCGCGTTCGATCTCCACTTCGCTGCGCACGATGCCTCCGCCTTCGCGTCGATAAATTTCGCCGGTCTGATTTTGGTAATCGAGCGACAGGTAAGCTTCTTCCTGAAAGACGCGAATTTTGCGCATGCTCTCGGGACTGATTCGACTCGAGGTCACGTTAGCGACGCAACCGTTTTCGAAACGCAAACGCGCATTCGCAATATCTTCGCCACGACTTAGGACGGGCACACCTACAGCATCGATTGTTTCAACGGGTGAACGGACAAGATGCAAGATGATTTCCAAGATCGTGAATCATCAGGTCGAGAACAACTCCAATCTCCGTGCTGCGATGCGGGTAGGGCGAAAGTCGATGTGCTTCGATGAAACGCGGATGCGTCAGCCGCGCTTCAAGAGCGCTCAATACAGGATTGAACCGCTCCACGTGCCCGACTTGAAGCACGAGATTCTTGCGCGCCGCCATCTCGGCCAATTCAGTCGCGTGAGCAGGATTTTCCGCAATCGGCTTTTCGATAAGCAAATGTTTTCCGCGCCCTAACAAGTCGCGACCGACCTCGAAATGCGCACTCGTCGTTGCCGCAACAGAAGCTGCATCTACCTGGCCGGCAAAATCTTCGAGAGAACGAGCCACGCTCACACCGAAATCTTTTGCGATTTTCTCCGCGCGCGGCTGATCGATATCGTAAACCGCTGTGAAGTCAGCCGTAGCGAGATCGGCATAAAGTCGGGCGTGATTTTTCCCGATGTGACCCACTCCGACAACACCGACACGAATCTTACTCATATGTTGTAGCTGCCGCCGTCACTGGCGGCAGACCTTTCCAACGCGACATCGGATTCTCTGCCGCCGGTGACGGCGGCAGCTACAACGACGGTGGCAATAACAACGTCGGCAGCTGGAGTATGTGTCTTTCTTCATTCGTTAGGCACAGTTTTGCAGAAACCATTCGTAAGTACTGGTGATCCCTTCACGCAACGTAATCGTGGGCCGCCAGCCAAGATTACGCAGCTTCGAGACATCGAGAAGTTTTTGCGGCATTCCATCGGGCTTGCTCGTGTCCCAGCTCAACTCGCCCTCGAACCCGACAATCTCGCAGATCAGTTCCGCGAGTTCGCGAATGGAAATGTCTTCGCCCCAGCCGACGTTGATGATCCTGGGCGAATCGTAATTTTGCAGGAGAAAAAGACAGGCTGAGGCGAGATCGTCCACATGCAACAATTCACGCCGCGGCTTCCCCGATCCCCACACCACGAGTTCCCTGGCGCCATGCGTTTTGGCTTCGTGCGCTTTGCGCAGCAACGCGGGAAGGACGTGCGATGAAAGCAGATCGAAATTGTCGTTAGGCCCGTAGAGATTCGTCGGCATGGCGGAAATGAAATTATCGCCGTACTCGCGCGCGTAAGCCTGGCAAAGTTTGATGCCGGCAATCTTCGCGATCGCATACGCCTCGTTCGTCGGCTCGAGTGGACCGGTCAGAAGCGCTTCTTCCGGAATTGGCTGCGGCGCGTGCTTGGGATAAATGCACGAACTGCCGAGAAACAGGACTTTACGCGCGCCATGGTCGTGCGCCGCGCGGATGACGTTGTTCTGGATCTGCAGATTACTCAGCAGAAATTCCACCGGCAGATCGTTGTTCGCTTTGATTCCTCCCACTTTCGCCGCGGCAAACACGACAACGTTCGGTTTTTCTTTCGCAAAGAAATCCTCCACACCTGCTTCATTCGTTAGGTCGAGATGCGCCCGATCGCGTTTGAGCAGATTCGTGAATCCATCCGCTTCGAGTCGGCGCACCAACGCGCTGCCCACGAGGCCGGTGTGGCCAGCTACGAAAATTTTCTCCGACTTATCCATTCCGGTCATGGCGGATTAGCATTTTCTTTTTTTCCCCATTAAGCAATCGTCAGTTGTGCGAAAGAAAGAATCGCGTCTCGCGGTGCAGAAAACCTACAAGCTGTTTATCGGCGGTAAATTTGTGCGCGGCGAAAGTGGGCGGGTCCTGCCGGCACGCGGAGCAGATGATCGGATTCTGGCGAATTATTGTCGGGCATCGCGCAAGGATTTTCGTGATGCGGTGAAGGCGGCGCGCGGAGCGTTCGCTGAATGGTCGAAGCAGAGTGCGTATCTGCGTGGTCAGATTTTGTATCGCGCCGCCGAGATGCTGGAAATGCGCCAAAGCGAACTTCAGGAAGAAGTCGCCCGCATGAACGGTCATCGGGAAAAATATGCAGGTGAAGAAACTCTGCTCGCGGTCGATCGGCTCGTGCATTACGCGGGGTGGACGGACAAGTTCAGTCAGATCTTCGGCACCGTAAATCCGGTCGCCAGCTCTCATTTCAATTTCACCACACCGGAACCCACGGGCGTCGTTGTTGTTCTCTGTCCGGACGAACCGGCTCTTCTCGCGCTTATTTCACTCGTCGCACCAATCATTCTCGCGGGAAATACCGCTGTCGTCCTCGCTTCGCCTACGAAGCCACTTCCCGCGCTCACGTTTTCAGAAATTATTGCGACGAGCGACCTGCCGGCGGGTGTCATCAATATCCTCACGGGTGACCGGGCGGAGCTGGCGCCGCATTTTGCGAGTCACATGGACGTAAACGCAATCGTGGATGCAACCGGCGATGCAAAAATCGGGAAGGAATTGCAGCGCGGCGGCGGTTTCAATGTGAAGCGATATGTCCGGCGCGACTTATCGCCGACAGCATGGCGAACCAGCGAAGCTGAGAATCCGTATTGGATTCTCGATACCGTCGAAATGAAGACGGCCTGGCATCCAATCGGATTATGATTTGTAGCGGCGGTCTATGACCGTCGCATTCTTAATCGATCTAAGGCAATGCCCTGGATCATAAGAATGCGACGGTCATAGACCGCCGCTACAATAAAATTCATGCGCGCGCTGCTTCTTGTTCTCGACAGTGTCGGGATTGGCCATGCACAAGATGCCGCGAACTACGGCGACGAAGGCGCCAACACGCTCGGCCACATTCTGGAGCGACTGCCGGATCTAAAATTGCCGAACTTACATTCGTTAGGATTGGCTGCCATCTTAGGCAGAACGGAGGCGGTGGCCCCGCGCGCCAGCTTCGGAAAAATGCAGGAACGCTCTGCAGGCAAGGACACCACAACGGGTCATTGGGAAATCGCCGGCACGATTCTCAACGAACCGTTCGCTGTTTATGAACGCTTCCCCGATGAATTGGTTCGAACGATCGAACGCGAGGCTAACGTGCATTTTATCGGCAATTGCGCTCGTAGCGGGACAACAATTCTCGAAGAATTAGGTCCCGAACATTGCCGCACCGGCGACCCCATTCTCTACACCTCGGCCGATTCCGTTTTGCAAATCGCGGCGCATGAAGATGTCGTTCCGACCGAACGTCTCTATGAAATTTGCCGTATCGCCCGGCGCGCCGCGGACCAATTCCGGATCGGCCGGGTGATCGCGCGACCGTTCGCCGGAGCACCCGGAAAATTCGTCCGCACCTCGCGCCGCCACGATTTCTCGATGCGGCCTCCGCCCACCATTCTCGATGCGCTGCGAAAGCAAAATGTCCCCGTGATCGGAGTCGGCAAAATCAGCGATATTTTCGCGGGACAAGGTATTAGCGCCTCATTTCCGACCGCGTCGAATCGCGAAGGCATGGAGCGGATAACGGCCCTCTGGTCGTCAAAATGCGACGGGCTCATTTTCATCAACCTTGTGGACTTCGATATGCTTTATGGACATAGACGCGATGTGTCGGGATATGGCAGAGCATTGGAGGAATTCGATCGTTGGCTGGGCGGCTTTCTGCCCACCGTCGAACGTGGGGACCTTGTCATTATTACTGCCGATCACGGCAACGATCCGACCTATCGCGGAACGGATCACACCCGGGAACAGGTGCCGCTGTTTGTTCTACACCGAAGCAAGACCGGCGATCTTGGAACACGAAGCACTTTCGCCGATGTCGCCGCGAGTCTCGCGGAATTCTTCGCGTTGCCGGATCCCTGGCCAACGGGTTCATCTTTTCTCTAAGCCATCTCAATAACATGCAAGACATACACATCCCGAGCCTGATCGAGAAAAAACGCGACGGTCAGGAGATGACGGAGGAGGAGATTGATTTTCTGGTGTCCGGTTTCACCCATGGCGAAATTCCCGACTATCAGGTGAGCGCATGGTTGATGGCGACGTTCTTTCGCGGAATGACGCCAATGGAGACCCAGGCCCTCACCACTTCGATGATGGAGAGCGGGACCATTCTCGAATATCCCAAGGATTCTCCGCCCAAGGTCGACAAGCATTCCACGGGCGGCGTTGGCGATAAAATCTCGCTCGTTCTCGCCCCGCTCCTCGCCTGCGACGACCTGTGGGTCCCGATGATTTCCGGACGCGGTCTCGGCATCACCGGCGGCACACTCGATAAACTGGAAAGCATCCCGCGTTTCAACGTCGATCTGGACGAGAACCGCGCGCTTCTGCAACTGAAGAGCATCGGCGTTTTCATAATGGGCCAATCCGCCGACGTCTGCCCGGCCGACAAGAAATTTTACGCGCTACGCGACGTGAGCGGAACGGTGGCATCGCAACCGTTGATCGTAGCGAGCATCATGAGCAAGAAGCTCGCGGAAAGTCTCGATCGCCTGGTGCTCGATGTGAAGTACGGCAGCGGCGCCTTTATGAAAACGGAGGCCGAAGCAAAAAAACTCGCGGCGGCGATGACGAAGGTCGGCAAACAAATGGGCGTGAAAATAAAACATCTGCTCACGCCGATGGACGAACCACTCGGCCGAACCGTTGGCAACGCCCTCGAAGTCGCCGAAGCCGTCGAAGTCCTGCAAGGCGGCGGTCCAACGGATTTGATCGATCTCACGCTCGATTTAGCAGAGTTAGTTTCAACTGTCTCGCGCAGGGAATTAACCAGCTGGCTACATGATGGAAGCGCCTGGCGGAAGTTTGTCGCCTTGGTGTATGCGCAGGACGGAGACGCTTCCGCCCTGGAGCGAATTACGGAAATTCATCGCGCCCCAATTATCTATCCCCTGCTCGCGCCAATAGCTGGGATCGTGAAAAAAATGGATGCCGAAGCAATCGGCCGCGCTTCCATTTTCCTCGGTGGCGGCCGGCAAAGATCGGACGACGCAGTTGATTTCGCGGTTGGTTTTTCTGGCCTCAAAAAAATCGGCGAGCGCGTCGAAGCGCGCGAACCGCTCATGCACATCCACGCCCGCACCGACCAATCACTCGCGTCAGTTTTGTCGCTTTTGGAAAAAGCGATAGTGATTGCCTAACGGGCGATTTACAATCCCTGGTCGGTCAGTTCCCCACAGTGGCGGCGTCAACCCGCGGTGTTCACGGCGAAACGCTCTGTCCTGAATGTAGTTTCACGAGCGAAACGTCGGTGGCAGTGATCGTTCCATTGGCCGACACATCCTGGCGGTAGTTTGAAGCCGTGACTGCCTGGCCGGATTGCAACTTGGTTTGACTGACATCCGTAGAGTTGACGCTTCCATTTCCTGTAACGTCTCCAACCAGAACGCGCATTGGAATAGCAAGATCGCTCGTGGCAAAGCCATCGTTCAAACTGGAAATGGTCACGACAATTTTTTGCGGACTCGTAACGCCGCTCAGATCAATCGTGAGCGTGGAAGTGTTGTTGCCGCTGACGTTGCTGACCGCTCCCGTGCCGGACGTAACGGAGACACTGCTATAAGTGACGTTCCCGACAAACGTCACCACAATCTGATAATTGTTGCCCGCGCCGCCGCTGCGACATTCCACCCCGGCAGGACCTGCCAGCGGCAGGTTGATATCGTAGCTGTTCGCGCCCTGCATTTTTCGCGAAACCGCGAACGTCGTCACGAGCAGTTCACCGGAGCCGGTAAATTGAGGCAACTGGTTAGGCGCGCCGCTGGCTGCGCTGCCATACACTCCGGGCATTTTCGGGACGCTGCCGACAATGAGCGATCGCACCGTGTCCGGGGTTCCGATGAAATTCAGATTCATTGTCGACGCACTCGCAATCGTGAGCGTGACGGTATCGGCGAAATAGTTGTTACCGGCGTTAGCCTCCAAGGTCAGCGTTCCGGATCCCGTTTTGCTGATACTTCCACCGAGATTGCCGTCATCGATGAATCCAGAGAAGCTCGTGCTCAGATTGTTTCCGCCGATGGCAAGATTGTTGGCGCCGAGAAACACGATCCCGCTCCCTTCAATCGAACCTGCTGTCACACTTCCCGGATTGTGCGAACTGATTTCCAGATACGCGTCGCCGAAGACTTCGACACGCGATGTGCCGCCGGTGGAATCATCAAAGAAGTAAATCCCTCCACCGCTGCCGCCATTGGATCCGCCGGTCGCGATAAGTGTGGAATTACTGGCCGATGATGAATCGCCGAAGGTGGTACGTCCGCCGATCGCCCCGTTCACAATCGCGCCGTTGTTGTTGAAAGTGGCGCTGCCGGCTGTTGCGCTCTGGAAGAATTCCGCGAACCCGCCGAAGGCGTCGCTCGCCGTCGCGCCATCATTATTAAACGTGGCGTTCATCGCCGACGAATTGTCATTAAAGGTCGTGTGGGCTCCGAACGCACTCGCCGCTGTCCCGCCCTCATTGGCAAAGATTCCGGCGCCGGCATTCGCGGTGTCGGAAAAAGAGGTGTAGCCGCCGAAAGCGAAGGCCTCGGGACCACCGTGATTAGAAAAGATGCCGTTGCCCGCATCTGAGGATTGAAAAAAACTCGTCACACCCGAGCTCGCACCGACAGCTACGTTGTTGGTAAAAATTCCGCCAGCCGCAGTGGCATTGCCGAAGAAAAATGTGAGGCCACCGTTGGCCCCACTGACCGCGCCGGCATTATTTATAAAAGTTCCGTTCGCCGCCGTTGTGTCGTCGTTGAAAAAAGTTCCGCCGCCATCATTCCCGTCGGCTGCTCCGCCGTTATTGGTGAAAATTCCATTGGCGGCAGATGAATTGTTCGCAAATGAAACCAGACCCGAATCGGCGTCGGCTGCGGCATTGTTGTTAAACGTTCCGTTGGCCGCGGTCGAGTCGGAGAAAAACCAGGTTCGCCCACCGCTTGCTCCGCTCACTGCTCCACCGTTGTTTGTGAAAGTGCCATTGGCTGCTGAACTCGATACGTAGAAGAAAGTTTCGCCGCCATACGCACCGTTTACCGCGCCGCCATTGCTGGTAAAACTGCCGGTGCCGGCGTCCGCCGTATCAAAGATGAAAGTCGTGCCGCCGTAGGCACCGTCGACCGTACCGCCATTGTTAATGAAGGACGCCGACCCCGCGTTCGCACCGTTAAGAATTGAAGTCCTGCCGCCCGCAACGTTAAAGACCATGCTTCCTTTGTTGGTGAATTGGGCCGCACTTCCCGCAGTTGCGCTGTTTCGCAAAGTGATGGAGCCGCTTTCGCCCATGCCATTGACCGCCGTGACGAAGTTCTGTGTATTCGCCGAGCTATTGCTAATGCCAGTTCCTTCTATCTGCAGAAAAATATTCGGACTGGCCGTGATGGTGAAGGCAGACGCGCCAGCACTAAAGACCGCGTCCGCAAGATCAACATTCTGCGAAATCGAGACGCCAACAATACTCGAAATGCTGAAAGTGGCCGTGTCGGACGATCCGTTAGGCACAGTCACCGGTGTCCAATTCGAAGCGGTATTCCAGTCTCCGCTGCCGGGAGCGGCGTTCCATGTCGCGCTACCTCCATGACTCGTTAGGGGAAGAAGCAGAAGAACTGTAGCGAGCATGAGGCTGCCATATCGCGGTTGAGACGCAGACGTTAACTTGCCTGCACATAGTTGGGGAAGAATCGGGTTCATAGTGACCCTCCTTTCAAAAGCGTCGGGCGTTTTGCTTCTGCACCGGGCGCATTGGCCCTCTTCGAGGAGCCGTTTTCACGACCGGTGATCCTAGCCGGCCGGCGGCCTCAATGACAAGCATATAGTGCGGCTCCAGCAGTCCAGAACGCAGTCGTTTGCTCTTGCTGAAAGTGAGTCACGGATTTTCAATCGGCGGATGCGTTGGTCCGTCTTTTGCCTGGTTCTCACACAGGTCGCGATCGTTCTTGCCAAAGAACCAGTCGCACCATCGCCAACACCGAATTCGCCAGTCGACTCATTAATCCCCTGGCTGCTGCAGGAAAATCAGGAGCTGCGCGGCATTCCCTTCAGCAAAGTTATTTTCGATGCGACAGGCAGGAAAGTGATCGCTATCGATAAAAGTAACGCGACCGATCAGCGCGTGATCAAGCAGATCAGCGACGTGCTCGATGAAGTGATCCAGCGAATGAATGGCCCGGAAAGTCGGATTCAGGGCATTGCGCGGATCAATGAAGTGAGTAGCCACTTTGAAGATATGTTGCGTGAACTTCTCAATGCGACGCCGGGATTGAGCTGCGATATTCCGCACACGGCCGCCGGCGGCGTGCAACGTTCCGGCTATCCCGACCTGCGCCTCGTCGATACCGAATCAAAACGCATTTTTTATCTCGATCCCAAGCTCTATGCCGTCGGAAGTCGTGAGAGCAGTTTTCGCACGTTCTATTTCGAGCCGAAAATTGCGACGAACAAGGTGCTCGATGACGCGGTGCATTTCATCGTCGGTTTCGAGCATGAAAAACGCAGCGGCGATCACTGGACATTCACGCGGTGGGATCTGGTCGATCTCTCGCAGTTCAAAGTAAAATTGAAGGCGGAGTTCCAGGGAAGCAATCGCGACCTCTACCGGCCGGAGGCAATCGTGGCGACGAGCGCAAAATGAAAGCGTGCGCACTCATCGCGTTCTGGTTCGCCGCGATTTTCAGCCATATCTCGTTAGGCCAGGATGTGCACGCTTTATACAACGAAGCTAAAGCCGCGTACAAAGAAAAGAATTTCGCAACATTCATCGCGAAGACGCAGGAGATGCTCAAACTCCGGCCACATCATCAGGCGTACATATATAATCTCGCTGCCGGCTACGCGTTGACCGGCCGCAAATCGGAAGCGATTGCCTTGTTGTCGCAGGCGGCGGCGATGGGATTCGTTTATCCCGACATCGAGAAGGATCCGGATTTTGCGGCGCTTCGCGGAGAAGCTGATTTCGACGCCGCGCTGAAAAAGCTTGCCGACAATCAACAGCCGATCACGCACAGCGAAAAGGCTTTTACCGTTCACGAAAAAGGGTTGGTGCCGGAAAGCATCGCATACGATTCGAATACCCGGACTTTTTTTCTGAGCAGTGTTTATCGGCGAAAAATCATTGCCGTAAATTCAAGTGGCGATGCGCGCGATTTTTCCCGCGCAGCGGATGGACTCTGGAGCGTGATGGGCATGAAGGTCGACGCCAAACGACATTGGCTCTGGGTCTGCACTGCAGGTCACAAACAGATGGCCGATGCGAAAGCGGAGGACGACGGCAGGACCGCCGTCTTCAAATACGAACTGCCGAGCGGAAAATTGTTGAAGAAATATTTCGTGCCGGACGACGGCCAGAAACACTGGTTAGGCGATCTCACGCTCGATTCGCGCGGAAACGTTTACGCAAGCGACAGTCTTTCCCCTGCTCTTTACGTCATCCGCACAGAGAAAGATGTGATCGAGCTGTTTTGTGGCGGCCCGCCTTTCATCAATCCACAAGGCTTGGCTCTCACTCCTGACGAAACGAAATTGTTGATGGCCGACTACTTGAAAGGCTTCTTTCTCATCGATCTGCGAACGAAACAGGTCTCGCCCGTCACCGTTCCGGAAAATGTCGCCGCACAGGGTTGTGATGGAATCTACCGCGTTGGCAATGACATTATTGCCGTGCAAAATGGCATCAAACCTAATCGCGTTGTCAGGCTGACTTTGAGTAAGGATTGGCGGGCAATTGAAAAGCTCGCGGTGCTGGAAGCGAACAACCCACTGTTCGACGAACCGACGCTCGGTGTCGTCGTTGACAATCGGTTTTACTTTATCGCCAACAGCCAATGGGGCGCGATTGATGACAACGGGCAACTCGCGCCCGCCGAAAAGCTCCACGATCCGATCGTGCTGCGACTAAGTCTGTAGCGGCGCTCTATGAGCGTCGCACTTTGTCGTATTCAGCGACGGTCACAGACCACCGCTACAGAGGAGTTGCCGAAAAGAACGCGTGAAGTGATGTTAGCGCGATGATTGCTGAGGCTCCCGAAGTCATGCAGTTCGACGCCATCGACGATGTCCTGCGAGATGTCGCCGCCGGGCGAATTGTGATTGTGACCGACGACGCCGATCGCGAGAACGAAGGCGATCTCATTTTGGCGGCGGAGAAAGCCACGCCGCAGGCAGTGAACTTCATGACCATGCATGGACGCGGTTTGATCTGTGTGCCCATCACGACCGAGCGAGCCGAACAACTCGGGCTTCCGCAAATGGTCGCGCAAAATCGCGAGATGCATCGGACAGATTTCACGGTTTCGGTCGATGCGGCAAAGGGCGTGACTACCGGCATCAGCGCGCACGATCGCGCGACGACGATTCAAATCATTGCCGATCCGAAATCGACGCCGGCAGATCTTGTGCAGCCCGGCCACGTTTTCCCGCTGCGCGCAAAAGACGGCGGCGTTTTGCGCCGCGCCGGACATACCGAGGCAGCAGTCGATCTCGCGCGGCTCGCCGGACTTAAACCTGCCGGCGTTCTCTGCGAAATTTTGCACGACGACGGAACAATGGCGCGCCTGCCGGAGCTGATGGAGTTCAAGAAAAAACACCGGCTCCGCATCTGCACGATTCAAAACTTGATCGCGTATCGACGCGTTCGCGAAAAGCTTGTCGAGCTCGAGCAAATTGTTTCGTTGCCGACAGACTACGGCACTTTCGATCTGCACCTTTATCGGTCCAAACTCGATGGCGCGCATCACCTCGCCCTCGTAAAAGGAAAGATTTCCAAGGACGAACCGACGCTCGTGCGCGTGCACAGCGAATGTCTCACGGGCGACGTCTTTGGCTCACGCCGCTGCGATTGCGGAAATCAACTGCATGCCGCACTTCGCCAGATTTCCGAAGAAGGCCGCGGCGTTCTCGTTTACATGCGACAGGAAGGTCGCGGGATCGGATTGGCGGCAAAAATTCACGCTTACAAATTGCAAGAGGAAGGGCTCGACACCGTCGAAGCCAATGCAAAGCTGGGATTTCCGAGCGATCTGCGCGATTACGGCCTGGGCGCGCAGATTCTCTTCGATCTCGGCGTGCGCCAATTTCGTTTCCTCACCAACAATCCGAAGAAGGTCGTTGGTCTGGAGGGTTACGGCATTCAGATGATCGAGCAGGTGCCGATTCGCACCGAAGCAAATCCGCACAATGCAAAATATCTCGAAACCAAGAAGACAAAAATGGGACACCTGCTCTAACGGTTCGATTGCCTAACGAGCCATTCGCGCGCTGCATTAATGTCGAACATCGTCCCAACCAAACCGCGCGTCATTTTGGGAAAGCGCGAGCCCCCGCGCAATTTTATTATCGTCGCGAGTCGTTTCAACGCGACTTATGTGCAGGGACTGATCGATCACGCTTCGGAGCGATTGCGCGAGTTGATGCCTGGCGGCGACATCACGCTCTATCAAGTGCCTGGTGCCTTTGAAATTCCGATCGTCGTGCAGGAGCTCGCCGCGCAGAAAAGTGCCGACGGAATCATCGCTGTCGGTGTCATTATTAGAGGCCATACCGCGCATGCGGAGAATCTCGCTCGTTCTGTCACAGGTGCGCTTCAACGCATCGCTGTCGACTCCGGCGTGCCGGTGATCAACGCCGTCTTGAGCTTGGAAAACGAAGCGCAGGCGCACGAACGTTGCCTCGAGGACAGGATCAATCGCGGAACAGAAGCGGCCGACGCGGCAGTTGAAATTACGGGCCTGATGGCGGAACTGCGGGAAAAACAAGCTCATGGGTAAACGTCGAGCAGGCCGGCAGGCGGCGGTGCAATATCATTTCTGGCGCGATCTTCAGCACGGCGACGCACCGGAACGAATGGACGACTTTTGGGATTTCTGTCCCGCTACGCCGCGTGTGCGTGAGTTCGCGCAACCGTTAATCGACGGCATGATCGCGCATTTGCCCGAGATCGACGATCGCATCCGTCGCTACTGCGAGAACTACGATCTGCGTCGCATTTCCGCGGTCGACCGAAGTGTGTTGCGACTCGCCATCTATGAAATGCTTTATCGCGACGACATTCCGCCGGTTGTCTCGATCAATGAAGCGATTGAACTGGCGAAGATGTTCGGTGGCGCTGACTCGGGACGTTTTGTGAATGGAATTCTCGATCGCGTGAAAGACGATTTGTCGCGGCCGCTGCGTGAAGCTGTTTCAGCAAAGGAAGGCGGCGGCGAGAAATAATCTGGAGGGACGCGCGCTGTCGCGTCCCTAAATGGGCGCCGACAGCGCGGTGCGCCCCAATCGGTTCGCCTAACGAATGAAATTTTTTCAAAACATTATCGAGAAATTCACCGGACGACCGGTGGATTGGGACGAGCTGGAGGAAAATCTCATTCGCTCGGACATCGGCGTGCCGATGACTTTGCGAATCGTGAATGCTTTGCAGGCACGTGCGACGACTTCTTCCATTACCGCAAACGATATTGTCGAAGTAGCACGCGCAGAAATCCTGCGCGTTCTCCCCATCGCACCCGCGCCCATGCGGCCGCTGCCTTCGAAACCGAAAGCGATCTTGATCGTGGGCGTTAACGGGACAGGTAAGACGACGTCGACGGCAAAGCTCGCGCACTATTTCAAAAAGAACCGGCACAGCGTTTTACTCGCGGCCGCCGATACATTTCGCGCCGCAGCGATCGAGCAGCTCGGAATTTGGGCGGAACGGATCGGCGTGGAAATGATCCGCGGACAATACAACGCGGACCCGGCGGCTCTTTGTTACGAAGCGTATCAATCGGCGGATAGTCGTGATATCGAGTTTCTGCTCTGCGACACGGCCGGTCGCCTCCACACGAAAACGAATCTGATGGCGGAACTAAACAAAGTGAAGCGCAGCATTGCGAAGCACGACGAAACCGCACCGCAGGAAACTCTTCTCGTCGTGGACGCGACTACCGGCAGTAACGCGCTCTCACAAGCGCGCGAGTTTCATCAAGCCATCGGACTCACCGGTCTCATCGTGACAAAACTCGATGGCAGTGGCAAAGGTGGCATCGTCATTTCCATTCAGGATGAACTCGGGATTCCGACACGCTTTGTCGGCACAGGCGAAAAACTCGACGACTTTGCACTATTCGACGGCCGGGATTTTGTCGCGAAGATGGTATGACAGAAAAATGATGCTGGAGCAATGGAGTCATGAATTAATGGAGTAAAAGCGGATGTTTTCTCCACTGCTCCATCACTCCACTACTCCCTCACCGCGTCGCTAAAAAACGATGAGCACCGCTGGAGAGCCTGTGATTCCATCGCCGGAAGAAACTGTCGGGCCCCTTCCCGCCCGCGGCCTTGCGGGATTCTTTGCGAAGTTCGCCGTGCTCAAAAATGCGCGACGCGAATTGTGGCTCACCTTCGGGATCAAGTTTCTCATTTACACCGCCTACTCCATCACGAACAAAACGATGGTTCTTTGGCTGTCGCGGGATCTCGGCTTTAGCGATCAATCCGCGGGCGCGCTGGTCGGTTGGGTTTGGGCGCCGGCGATGACGGTTTTCACGTTGCTCTCCGGATCGCTTACGGATGCGATCGGCCTTCGTCGCACATTCTTTCTCGGAGTTGGCATTTGCACGATCGCGCGAACGTTCATGGCGACGACAACAATTCCGTGGCTGGTCCTCATGTGCGGTGTTCTCCCACTCGCCGTGGGCGAGGCGCTCGGCACGCCGGTGTTGCTCGCGGCCACGCGGATTTATTCGACCACGCAACAGCGATCAATCGCGTTCTCGATCATCTACATGGTGATGAACGTCGGTTATGTCGCCGCCGGATGGATTTTCGATTACGTCCGTCAGTTGAAATTGCAGGTGAGTTTTTTTGGCTACCACCCAACGACACACCAACAACTTTTTCTCGTTAGTCTCGCGCTCGAGATCGTGCTCTTTCCCACAATCTACTTTTTGCGGCGCGACGAGGATCGACCTGGTCGCCTAACGAATACCGAAATCCGCTTCATTCTGGACGCGCATCGGCACCACCGTGTGGGACAGTGCAATCGAGACTGCCCGGCTTTTCAGGCGCCTGCTCAGTCAGTCCGCTTTTTTCCGGCTGCTTGTTTTCTTTCTGCTCATCGGCTTCCTGAAAGCGATCTTCCTGCAGATGGACTACGTTTTCCCGAAGTTCGGCGATCGCGAGCTCGGCGTCGGCGCGCCCGTCGGCAAGCTTGCCAACATCAATGCGATCCTGATCATTCTGCTTGTGCCAACGATTGGCGCGCTCACCCAGCGTTTCGCCGCCTATCGAATGGTCATCATCGGCGGGACAATCTGTGCCGCGGGAGTATTTATCATGGCGCTGCCGACTGCGTGGTTTCAACCCGCAGCTAACAGCGCGGTCGGCCAATGGCTCGGTCACAGTTATCTCTCGGTGCAGGGCAACATTCATCCGTACTACGTGATGGCGGCCCTGTACCTGGCGGTGTTCTCCGTCGGCGAAGCGTTTTACTCTCCGCGCGTGTATGAATATGCGGCCGCAATTGCGCCAAAAGGTCAGGAAGCATCGTACGGCGCGCTCGCCTACATTCCATTTCTCATCGGCAAACTTCTTGTCGGCACCAGCGGTTGGTTGCTCGCGATCTTTTGTCCAGCCACCGGTCCGCGACGTTCGGGAACAATGTGGCTGATCTTTGCGCTGGCCGCTTCCGTTGCGCCGATCGGTTTGCTCCTCTTCAGTCGCTACATCCGCATGCCCGAAGAAGGACGGCCGGATTAGTCGGAAAAGTGGCCGAGCACTTTATCCAAAATCCATTGTCCTAACGACGGAACAGACGTAATTTTTTGCGTGATTGATTTTCCCAAACGCCCGCAACGATCGTCACGCGGATTGCTTATTTTTTGCGCGATCGTGCTCATTGCGCTGGCGGGAATCGCAATGTTTCTCGGTCGCGCGCGCGGACAAAAACAAGACGAGACTGTCGCTACTCCAACTCCAGCTACAACTATGACTACACCTTCACCAAGCCCGGAAGAGACGGCGAAAATATCCGACGACGAATTGAGGAAGAAATTGACGCCCGAGCAATATCGCATCACGCAGATGTGCGGCACCGAGCCTGCTTTCCATAATGCCTATTGGAATGAGCATCGCGCCGGAATCTATGTCGACATCGTCACGGGCGAACCCCTTTTCAGTTCGCTCGACAAGTTTGATAGCGGCAGCGGCTGGCCCAGTTTCACCAAGCCAATCGAGAAATTGCACGTGACCGAAAAATCCGATCGCAGCTTTGGCATGGAGCGGACCGAGGTCCGATCCAAAAAGGGCGATTCTCATCTTGGCCATCTTTTCGACGATGGACCAGGGCCGACGCACGAGCGCTACTGCATTAATTCGGGCGCGCTGCGCTTCGTTCCTCTTGAGAAGATGAAGGAAGAAGGGTATGGCGAATATCTCGCGCTCTTCGAGAAGAAGAAGTAAACCGATCGTCGCCGCAAAATTTTGTGCCTAAGATCGAGGCTGCACCTCACCACTCGAGTCATCTGAGCCTCTGGCTGGGATTGCTCGCTGCAATCCTTGTTGCCCTCGGTGCATTTTTCTTCAGTCACGCGCAGCAGGAGAAGAACCGGAGCGAAAAATTCAACTGGATGAAGCCGGTCCCGAGCGACACGCAATTGCGTTCGGATCTGACAGAGGAGCAATACCGGATCACCCGCGAAAACGGGACGGAGACTCTTTTCCACAATTTATATTGGGACAACAAGCGCCCCGGAATCTATGTCGACATTATTACGGGCGAGCCGCTCTTCAGTTCGCTCGACAAATACGACAGCGGAATGGGGTTGCCGACCTTCACGAAACCGATCTCACCCGAGCATGTCGTCGAAAAGAGCGACACCTCTCACGATATGCAGCGCACGGAAGTTCGCGCGAGCCGAAGCAATTCGCATCTCGGTCATGTTTTTGCCGATGCAAATTCGACGACGGGTCGCCGCTATGTAGTCAACTCGGCCGCGCTGCACTTTATTCCTCTCGTGAAATTGGAGGAAGAAGGTTACGGCCAATTCCTTCCGCTCTTCCAGAAGCCGGAAGAGAAGAAGTAAGATAAGCGAATCTGAAAGCTGGTCGGAGAATCGCTACAGAAGAAGCTCTTCGAACCGCGGATCTGCGCGTAATGGTTCCCACTCCGGCTCGACACGGAGCATCCCGCGCGTCGGGCCATTCGCCACCTCTCGCACGGGTGCCAATTCCTCGAAGGCAAGCTTGTATTCACCGACCTGCGTGTAAACGACCGCGAGATTGGTCGCGATGACAGGACCATCGAACGCATCCACGGAAATCGGCAGAAGCTCCGCGGCACGCCTGCCTTCTTTAATCGCATCTTCCTTTCGTCCCAACGCGGCGTCCACCAGCGCGAGCATCATGTTTGTCTTGGCGTCGTCCGGCCATTGCAGCAGGTCCGCGGAAACAGTCGCGCGTGCCTTCGCAAAAGCCCGTTGTGCACTCTTCGCATCGCCACGACCGCGCGCGATCAAGCCTTCATACCACGATCGCGGAAAGCTATAACCGTCGATACACGCCGCCAGCCCGCCCAGACCGGTATCGTTGAATGTTGCGCGTGTTGAATTTCCAAGCCGGCGCGCGGCCTCATCATAGTCGTGGATCATTAAGCTCAAGCGCACCGCAATCGTGGTGACCGCTCCGCCGGGATCAAAGTCGGGTGGAATATTTTTTAGCGCAGCCAGAAGCGCGTTTGTGTCGCCTCTTTTCTTGAAATCGATTGCAGCGCTCGCCAGCGCAAACAAATGCGCCTGTGGATTACTTGTTAGGCCGGCAGCAAATGTTCGTTCCGCTTCCTCGAAGCGACAGAGACAAAAATACGTCTCCGCGAGATTCCAAATAACCGCCCCGTTGTGCGGATCAAGTGCACGCGCTCTTTCGAAATTTGAAACTGCATCGTCCCATCGCCCCTGCCGCCGATCGACCGCTCCGAGTCCATCCCACACTTCGGCATCATTCGGCGTAGCCCGCAGCGCAATCGCAAGTTCGGAGCGTGCGCGTTCGTAATCGCGATATCCGTAGTAGTAGTGATACGCCATCGCGAGATGGGCGTCGCCGAGTTCGGGATGCAACCGCAATGCGGTCTCGGCCGCGGCTTTCGCTTTCGCGAGACGTGCGTGCGTCTTATCAAAACCAAACCAATAAAGCTCGTTGTGAAATCGCGATGCCAGACTGTGCGCAAGCGCGAATTGCGGATCGCGCGCGATGGCTTGATCGAGAAGATGAAGCGCCTGCTCCGCGCTCTCGCGTGGATCGCCCGCGCCACTCCAGCGAAACAAATCGCGCGCGCGCAGATACAGATCGTACGCATCCCGGTGCTCGGTGGGATGCACCTGCATGCGCGCTTTTTCCATGGGCGAAAGATTTGCGCGCAAAGCAGTCGCGATCTTTTCCGCAAGTTCACTTTGCAAAGCGAAAACATCGGTCGTCTCGCGTTCGAACGTTTCCGCCCAGACATGCGCGTCGGTGCGCGCATTGATCAGCTGCGCGTTGATGCGCACGCGATTGCCTGAACGCCGCACCGTTCCCTCGAGAATATGCGCCACGCCAAGCGCTATCCCAATCTCGCGCAAATTGCGCGCGCCGGATCGATATTGCCGTACCGAAGTGCGGCTGATGACTTTTAGATCGGCAACCTTTGCCAGGTTCGACAAAATATCGTCCTGCACACCGTCGGCGAAGTAAGCGTTCTCCTGATTGTCGCTGAGGTTTTCAAACGGAAGCACGGCAATGCTTTTCTCCGGAACTTTCATGGAAGTCTTTGGCTCAGGATCAATGTCTTCCGTGCGCTTGATTCCGTGCACCGTCAGGTCAAACGCCCACGAGAGAATCAACGCGACGGGAAAACCCAATACGGTCAGGATAATGATGAGCCGCACCGTCCAGTTCGAGATGTCGAGAAAGGGAAATGTCTGAGTGGCGATCTGGATGACAAGCCAGGCTGCGACTGCGTAAGCAACCGCGACGCGGTACACTTTGCGTCGCTTGAGTTCGCCGAAGAAATTTCGCATCTCGAAAATGACTAACCGATTTGTAGCGGCGGTCAGTGACCGCCGCAAATTTAGCCAGGGGCGGTTCGCTGAACCCCGAAAGCTTTCGGGGTTGAGGTCAATCGCCCCTACCCATTTGCCCGTACGCTCGAAACATGAAATAGGAAGCGCCAATCATGCACCAGTCAGATTCCGACAGGCGCGAGGAACGCACGGCTCTCATCGCCGGCTTTGCCGCCTTTATCACATGGGGCCTGGTTCCTGTTTATTGGAAGCTGCTCAAGAGCGTTCCGGCCACGGAAATTCTCGCGCATCGGTTTGTCTGGACCACGCTCTTTCTCGTTCTGCTTCTCAGCTGGCAACGCCGCTGGAGCGAAGTCTTCGAAGCTCGGCGCGTTCCCGGCGCGCCATGCTCTATTGCCTAACGAGTGGAGCGTCAATCGCGATCAATTGGTTCCTCTTCATCTGGGCCGTCAACACCGGGCATATCATCGAAACTAGCCTCGGCTATTTCATGACTCCGCTCGTCAACGTTCTCTTCGGCGCAATTTTCTTGCGCGAACGTCTTACGCGCTGGCAGTTCGTTTCCGTTTTCCTTGCCACCATCGGCGTCCTTAATCTTACCTTTGGTTACGGTCGCTTTCCCTGGATTGCGCTCAGTCTCTGCTTCAGTTTCGGAATTTATGGACTGCTGCGAAAGAAGTCCGGCACGCGTCCAATCCCGGGATTATTTTTCGAGACTGTTGCAATTGCGCCTTTCGCGGCCGCCTATCTTTTTATTCTCCACCGGAAAGGCGTGCTTGTATTCGGATCGCAGGGGCTGACGCTCTCGTTTCTGTTATTAATCTCGGGCGTGGTTACCGGTCTGCCCCTCGTCTGGTTTGGTCATGCGGCCCGGCATCTTCGCCTAACGACCGTCGGTTTTTTGCAATATCTGGCGCCGACCTGCACTTTTTTTCTCGGAGTGTTTCTTTATCACGAGACCTTCACGCGCGCGCATCTTGTCACTTTCACGATGATCTGGATTGCCCTGGCCATTTTCACGATCGAAGCCATTTGGCGATGGCGCTCAGCGCGTGCGAGTGATCCGATGCCGCCGTCTGGCGCGCCCCGTCTAGTCTATTGCGCGAGCATGACCGATCCTCTAGCTTATCGCCACGTGAAAGAAGACGATTTTCATTACGCGATCGAGAACACTCGAGTGATTCTCGCGCCCGAGCAGCAGATTGCGACTTTCGGCAGCACGAGTTTTAGTTTCTATCTCATCTCGGAATTGATGGATCGCGTCGATCAGGTCCGCGTTCGCAACGGAAAGATCCACGCCGAACGGCCGCAGATCCTGACACCTGAACATTACTGCCGCTTGTTGCTCGAGGGTTTCGGTGAAAAGGCGGAGCGATACGTCGACCAATTACGCGAACATGCGCGCAAGATCGCCGTCTTGCGTTACGGATTTCAGTTTCGCAAAACCGAGGTGACCGAAAAGACAACGCGCGATTCGATTGATGCCGTCATCGCTCGCACCAAATCACAAGTCGAACATTCGTCCGAGCCGCTGAGCGCAGTGATCCAGGGCGTCGACGATGCATGGGAAGTCTGTCTGCTGAAATTCACGATTGATATGATCGAGCGCTCTTCCGGCGGGAATATTGGCGATCTGCACAAACGCGGATTGCTTTGATCTGGGGAGCGCACGCGCCTCGCGTGCTGGCGATCGCGCCCTCGCGATCGCGAACTTTTCCGTCATGGGCGATTGTTTTCGGCGAGGCGCCGAAAACTGCACGCGAGGGCGCGTGCGCTCCCCAGAATTTCTGCACCGCGATATCTAAGCGCGGCTACAGTTCCTTATAGCGCCGCATCAATTTAAAGAAACGAATCGTGTCGCGCACGGGATGAATGCTGCTCACTTCATCGGAATAAACAGTCGTGATCGGGACTGAATCAATGCGGCAGCCTCTGCGGCTGGCGACGATCAGCACTTCAGTTTCGTAATCGAACCGGTTTGCGCCGCCGAGCAGATCGGGAATTAAATCGCGATGTAGCATGCGGAAACCGCATTGCGTGTCGGGAATTTGCTGGCCGCAAACACGACTGATCTTATTGCTCATGTAGCGATTGACGATGCGACGGACGAGCGGCATGCGGCTGACATCGTTCATGCGATTACCGATAATGAGTTTTGGCTTTGCCGCTGAGACTGCGGCAGCAACGAAGCGATCTATCTCTTCAGGACGGTGCTGACCGTCGGCATCGAGGATAACGACAAATTCCAATTGTCGATCCAGCCAGTAGCGAAGTCCGGTTTTGATCGCCTCACCCTTTCCGCGATTCTCCGAATGGATGGCCACTTCCGCGCCCGCTTCTCGAGCAAGCTTTTCCGTTCCATCGCCGGATCCATCGTCAACGACAAGGACATGATCGAGCTGTTGTCGCGTTCGACGCACAACATCGCCGATGTGTTTTTCCTCGTGATACGCGGGAATGACCGCGGCTACGGATGATCGAAGTTTCGAATCTCCGATCGGCTCCATCCTCAGCGGACGACCGGATGAAAGTCAGCCGCGTGATACGAGCTGCGCACAAGTGGACCGGAAGCAACGTGTGCGAAACCTTTGGCACGCGCGATTTCGCCATACGAATCGAATCGCTCCGGCGTGACGAATTCTACAACCGGCAGGTGTTCGGGCGTCGGTCGCAGATATTGGCCGAGTGTGAGAACCTGACAGCCGATCTCGCGCAGGTCGTCCATGGCCTGGAAAAGTTCGGGCTCGGTTTCGCCAAGTCCGAGCATGAGGCCGCTCTTCGTCACAACTTTCGGCGAAAGTTCCTTTGCGCGCTGCAAAACCTGAAGCGATGTCCGGTACTTTGCGCGCGACCTAACGACTGGAGTTAATCGCTCCACCGTCTCCATGTTGTGATTAAAGATGTCCGGTGCCGCGTCGAGCACAGTCTGAATACACGAATCCTGCGCGTGAAAATCCGGCACGAGAACTTCAGTGATGATCGATGGATCCATTTCGCGAATGGCCGAAATCGTGCGTGCGAAATGATTGGCGCCGCCGTCTTTCAAATCGTCGCGCGCCACTGCGGTGATGACGACGTGTTTCAATTTCATTCGGCGCACCGCTTCGGCCACGCGCTGCGGTTCGTCTTCTTCGAGCGCAAACGGTTTCGCTGTCGTGACCGCACAAAATCCGCAAGCGCGCGTGCAACGATCGCCCGCGATCATCATCGTCGCCGTGCCCTGGCTCCAGCATTCCCAGCGGTTAGGGCATTGCGCGCTTTCGCAAACCGTGTGCAGGCGTAAATCGGAGATGAGCGCTTTCGTCGAAAAGAACACCGGATTCGACGGCAAACGCACTTTGATCCAAGGCGGTTTGACTGCCTTGTGCAGTGCTGGATCAATCTTCGCGCAGGACATGGTCAAACGAGAGTAATGCAACCTTGTGAAATTGAAAAGTGCCTGCCGCCGAGGCGACGGCAGCTACAATCTGGTCCTGCCCGATAGCGCTTGATAGAGCGTTAACTCGTCGGCCGATTCCAAACCGCCGCCGGCAGGCAAGCCATGCGCGATACGTGTGAGAGTGATTGGCTTTTCCTTCAGCAACTCGACCAAATAATTCGTCGTAGCCTCCCCTTCTACGTCGGCGGCGAGAGCAAAAATGATTTCGGTGAATTGCTCATGATCCACACGCTCCAATAATTCTTTGATCCGCAAATCCTCGGGGCCAACATGATCGAGCGGAGAAATGCGGCCGCCTAACGAGTGATAACGTCCACGAAAGGCGCTCGTCTTTTCCAATGGAAGAATATCGGTGGCCTGTTCTACGACACAGAGCAAATCGACCGCACGCGAGGTGTCGGCACAAATCTCGCAAATTTCGTCCGTGGTAAAAAAACCGCAGCGTTTGCAGGGGCGCACGGTCGTTCGCGTTTCGGTAATGGCGCGCGCGATTTCCTTCGGTTGATCGCCGCGCGCCTGCACGATCCAAAGCGCAATCCGCTCAGCCGACCGCGGGACCGACGCCTGGCATTTGTCGCAATTGCGCGATGAGATCGCGGATCGCGCGCGGGTATTCCGTTCTCCTCAAGTCGGCATCTCGCTCGGCGCCGGCGACTCCGTCAAATGCAGAACCAAGGGCTCGAGACGGCGAAGGTAGAGTTGCAAGGGGGCGTCTTCATGGCCGTTAGTGCCCCACGATTTTTGAAACGCGGCATACGCTTCTTCCCACCGTCTTTCGCGATAGTAAACGACGCCGCTCCAGAAATTGTCGCGACGCTCCACGTCTTCGGTTTTTGCACTCTTCGCGAGAGCCAGCAATTCGTAAATTTCGAATCGATCCCGTGAAGTCGCGCCGCCAAGAAAATCAATCGGACGCGCAACGGTCGCCTTCTCGGCGAGCTCAAACGTGCGAGGACCGAGGAGAATTCGCGAGCCATAGATGCGATTGGCGATGCAAAAACGTCGCGCCAATTCCAGCGGCTCTCCCATCGGCACGATTTCGCTTTGATGATCGCTCTGCAAACGCGCGGCCACAATTACTCCCGAACTCAAACCAAGATGCAGTTCGCATTTTCCAAATACATCTGCTGTCGATTTGCGTAATTCCCCGAAGGCCTCCTGGAATTTCAGCGCAGCGCCCGAGGCGAGTTCGGCGTGATTTTCATCGTCCGCCGGAAATCCAAAAATGCTGACGACTCCTTCCCCATCGGCAGATTGAATGTAGGCGCCCTCTTTCAAGAACACTTCCGTCGCAAATCGGACAAAGCCATCGAGCATCGAGGCCAGCGCTTCGGGCGGCGTATCCTCGGCAAGTTCATGTTTGTTTGCGATATCGCAGACCACCACCGTCGCTTCATGACTGGTTGCGCGCGATTCCAACGGGAATTTGCCGGCGATAACGCGCTCGAGCTGCTGCGGCGAAACGTGATCCGAAAACATTTCCGTAGCGATGCGGGCGCGACTACCGCGAGTAAGCAAATGATAAGCGTAAGCGAGAGCAAAGCTTGCGGTCGCGGCGAAGATCGACGGCAAAGGCTGGAAGAACACCTGGTAGAGCGCGCAAATTAATGTCACGCCAATCAATTCCACCAGAAGCACGACCATCACCCACCACGCCCATCCGCGGCGCGCGCCTTCGACCGTCATCCAGGCAACGCTGAATGCGAAAAGCGTGATGAAGAAATACTGCCAATGATTTGCCACCAGTTTGCCGATGTTGCTGTGACGCATGACGAGATCCGTGACCGCGAACTCGGTGCGAAATAAAATGCCATAGGCTTGCAGCGCGCAAAAAATACCTGCAACGAGGAGCCCGATGATGACTGCAACGATAATCGAGCGTTTCATGCGCGCGGCATATCAGGCCGGATTCTTTTCGATGGCGTTGGCAGGATAATAAGATTTGACCACGAGCTCGCTTAGGAATTTGTCCGGCGCATCGATGGCCGCACCATTCAGAACAAAGCTTTTCTGTGCTGTGTTTTTTTGAATCAGGCTGAGCCCAAAATGAAAATCCTTAAAGAGATGCGCGCATAATTCCTGCGTGGTCATGTGCTCGGCCCGCGCACGTTCGACCAGCCGTGTCGTAGCTGATTCGTCGAAGACAAGTTCGATTCCATGTTCGCGGCCGAATTGATCGGCAAAGCGTTTCGCATCCAGCTTCATCGCTGTTTCTTCCTGCTGATGCCCTTCGGCCATGAGTCGTTCGAGAACGCGTTTCGGCTCGCGCACCAGCTCCGCGGAAACGCGCAACTGACTCAGACCAGTGCCGGCAAGATGATATTTGTAATCGCGAAATAGTTTTTCGAATACCGTGAGCAAACCGCGTGCACCGGTTTTCTCTTTCGCCGCCTCCTCTGAGATCAAACGCAACGCTTCATCTTCAAAACTGATCTCAATGCCGTAAGCACGGAAAGCCCGTTCGTATTGCCGAAGAATGCTGCCCTCGGAAAACTTCATGATCTTGTAGAGATCGTCAGGCGCCAGCTCTTCGCAGACGACGCGCACAGGCAGATCGCCCGATGAATTCGGGCTCGAATCCATACTCGACAAAATCCTGCGTCGTCACGAGCTGGAACAATTCATTGTCCATCACCTCGACGGGTTTGGCGCTGAAGCCGATCTGACCTTTCGTTAGGCGACGTGAGACCTGCTCTTTCAAGCGCTCGAACGCGCCGCTCACTACAAAAAGAATATGCCGCGTGCTGATCGTCTCGCGTTTCGCCTTGCCACCGCGTCGTTGAAATTCGAACGCCGCCTGCAATTGCGATTGCAGATCGTTGGCACTGCGCAACGGCACTTCCGTTTCTTCCATCAATTTCAACAGTGTCGTTTGCACGCCACGTCCGCTGACATCGCGGCCAATCAGATTTCCGGCCGCAGCAATCTTATCGATCTCATCGATGTAGATGATTCCGAATTGCGCGCGGTTGACATCGTCATCCGCTTTCTGCACGAGCTCGCGCACGAGGTCTTCGACATCGCCGCCGACATAACCAGTTTCGCTAAACTTCGTCGCATCGGCTTTAACGAAGGGAACCTTAATCAGCTCGGCGATGTGCTTGATGAGATAGGTTTTCCCAACGCCGGTCGGGCCGACGAGAATAACGTTTTGTTTCGCGTATTCCATTTCCTCGGCGCGCACAGCGTCTTCGCGCTCGAGCCGACGCAGATAATTGACGTGATTATAATGATCGCAGACCGCGATCGAGAGGACCTTCTTGGCTTCATCCTGCTTGATGACAAAGCGGTCGAGATGCGCCTTGATGTCGCGCGGCAGGAAGTCGAAAACGAATTCATCTTCGAGATTCTCTTGCGGGGTCTCTTCCGTGCCGGCTTCAGCAGGGTCGGGCTGAGTGAAAGTCGCGAAAGAGACTTTGTCGCCGAAGTTCGATTTCATGAACTCACTTAGCTTGGTCTTCAATTCTTCAGGGGACGGAAATGACGGGTTTTGTTCCATGGTTAGGCCTCGACCAATATCACGTGGAGAATTGATCAACGCAAAGAGGTAGAGACGGCGTAGCGCGCGTATTCGTTCGAAAAAATCGCGCGATGAGCCGCGGCGGGACTTACTGACCCTGTGCGACACGCTTTGCACCGGCGGCAAAGATTTCATCCAGATCGGCCAGGACTTTTTGCGGTCCGAGATATTCTTTTCCGGAGTAGCTATCAGACAGAACCTTCCCGCTCGCGTCGATAAGAACGAGATCAGGAATCCCGCTCCCAGCATACTTTGCGATCGCGCTCTTGCTCGCTACTTTTTCAAAATCGATCGCAGGCCACGGCATCTGCGTGTCCTTAAGATATGTTTCAAATCCGAACGCCGAACGGTCCTGGCTGACAAGAATGATTTCGAATTCCGGATGCTGTGGGGCAACGCGATTGTAATAGTCCACCAGTTGTGGCGTAAATTTCCGGCACGGCGCGCACCAATGCGCAGAAAAATAGAGCGCGATTAATTTCTTCTTCTCGAGCGGTTCGTCCTCGAAACGATTAATGGTTCCGTTTCGCCAGCAAACCAGATCGCCTTTAAGCAACGGGTAAAGCGCGTTCGAACTCGCACCCTGCGGAACAGGCGCCTTCTCCCGCTTTTGCGCGAGCTGATCTTGATAGATTGTGTTGAACTTTTTTGCGTCCTCCGCCGCCGCGGCGCGTCGCTTATTTTCCGCAGCGAGCGCTTCCTGGGCGCGCAGCGTCTCTTCCGCTGGAATAGAGTAGGCTCCTGCCGCAAGCGCCTGGACGAGAGCGGAACTTGCCCCTGCGTCCGTGAGCGACTTTTTTGTCGCCTCGTCACAAGTCTCTGCGAAGTGCCGCACCAAAAGTTCTCGCATCACTGCCTCACTTGAATAACCCGAACGCAACATGAGGCTGATTTCTTTGGCCGTAAGCGGAAGCTGCCGTGCATGCAGGGGCGAGATCAGCAGCCCAATCAACAGTATCCGAAACAAAGCGCGCATCCCATTTAGGGAGCATGAGATGCGCCACTTACAGGCGCAAAGAGGTCTAACGAGACGGTGCGAGCAACGGCAATAATGCCCGGTAATCTGCCTTTGCCGCAGCAGCCGCCTCTGCAAGTTTGCGGCCTTCTTCGGTTAGGCCTGTCTCGTTAGCAAAGATCGCGCAAAGCCACAGGCGTTCCGCCGCATCCGAGGTGCTCGGCCTAACGAATGATTTCGAAACAGTCAGCAGCATTTGTGGATCGAATTTCAGCCAATCCAGCTTCCCGGGCCCGTAAGATGTTTCGACCGTGAAGCTCTGGTCCGAGGCGCTCGTCATCGCCACGTATTCTGTGCCGGTGCGATCGACTACGCGGCCGCGATAGGGACTGCGATTGATGTCATCGATCAAGCGCTTCTTCCACTCGATCAACCATTGCGCTTTCTTTGCGGTATTCTCTTTTTCTGTGAGCAGCGACAATTCCGAAACCGGAGCGCGATCAATCGCGTCACGCGCATTTCCAAAATCATAGCGGGCAATCTGGCTTCGATAGGCGCTCAATGCCGACAGCCAGGCTGGTTTCTCTTTTTCGAAGAGCGCCATTCGTTCACCCTCCCGCGCTTTGCTTTCCGCTTTCTCTTTTCCTGACAATTGCGACGCCAACTTCGAGATCTCCGATTTCACCTCTTCCGCAAGCCGGCCGCGAGTCTGCAAATGCGTTTCGATAGAGCGAAGATTGGCGAGAGCAGTTTTCAATTCAGCGGCATTGCCGCTCGTGTTCGATTCGTTTTTCCATGCATTGTAAATGCGAAGGTCATTGAGATATTTTTGCGCGAGCGGTTTGTAGTCCGCGATCCAGGCATAAGGTGATCGCGGTTGCGCACCGATGAATTGATCGAGAAAGACGGCAGCGTTTGCGAAGTCGCCTCGATCGAAATCCTTAAAGGCAAAGAGCAAGGTGCTGAATGATTGCGCTCCATTCTCTCCGCGAATGCTGGTGTCAGCCGGAATGGATTCGCGTGTGACCAGCATCTTGGAAGTCTCAGCAAAAAATTCTGTGAGCGAGCGATCACCGCGCTCCGAAGAATAGGCTCCGGCTTTTTCTTCCGCTTCGAAATACTCGCGCGCTTTGTCGCCCTGTTGATTCAGTAACGCTGCAAGTCCCGCATGCAGGCGAATCCAATCCAGCATTGGCCGTGGCACCGTTACTTCCGCCGCCAACTTTTCAAAGGTGGTCAAAGCCTCATCGTATTTTCCGGCGATGAGCTGGTGCCGCGCTTCTTCATATCGTTGCTGCAATGCAGCATCGATCGCACTTGCATTCTCCAGCGCGGCTTTCTGTTTGCTCAGCATCGCGGGCAGGAACAAAACTCCGAGCGCAGTCAGAGCCACGATTAAGACTGCGGCGAAAATGATGATGGCGCGGCGGCGTTTTATTTTCCCGGCCTGCGCAAGTTTTTGCGACGCAGTCTCCAATTGCTCGATCAATTCCTGATAGGACGCGAAACGCGCATCCGGATCCGCGCGAGCATTCGATCGATGATGCGACATGTTTCGCGAGAAACTTTTGGCGCAACAGCGCGTAACTTTACCGGCTGATTTTTTAATTCTCGCAGCTTGCGCGCGGAATTTGTTTCTTCCTGAATCGGCGGCCGACCCGCAAGAGCATGAAACAAGGTCCCGCCCAGACTGTAAATATCGCTCCGGAAATCTTCGGCTTCATTGTTCAATCGTTCCGGCGCGACGTAGTACGGCGTGCCCCAAATTGCGCCCTCGGTTTTCGGCTCGGATGCGCCAGCCAAACCAAAGTCCACAATTTTCGCCGTAGTCGGATCGGCAAAAAGAATGTTCGCCGGTTTAACGTCGCGATGAATCAAACCCTTCGCATGCGCAGCCTCCAAACCTTTCGCCACCTGGATTGCAGTTTGCAAAACTTCCGCTTCGGGAAGTTGCTTCCGCTGTTCGATGGAATCGTCGAGACTCCCCTGGTCGACTAACTCCATGACGAGATAAAATTGCCCGTGATCGCTTCCGAACGAGAAAATCTTAACAACGTGCGGATGATTAACCGAAGCCGTCACCCGCGCTTCCTGCTGCAATTGCACGGTGTGACCCGCCTCCGCGTCGCGCCGCAAAAGTTTCAGCGCGACGAAACGGTCCAATGCCGTATCGCGCGCTTTGTAGACCGAACCCATTCCGCCGACACCGAGTGTTTCGACAAGAACGAAATTATCGAACGCGCGTTCGACACGAAATTTTTCGCCGCACTTCGGACATGCGACACGCGCCAGCGGTTCGACATCGCTCGTATCGACTCGCGTCCCGCAAGCCGGACAAGATTGCACTTGCGCGTCGGCTTCGCTCTGGGACATCAACCGATATTAACATCCGCGTCTGCCGGAGCAATGTCGCTCAATTGATGAGTGAACCGATTGAATTGCAGGTGCCGAGCAGAGCGCGCGGGATGCGACTCGATCGCTTTCTCGCTGACGAACTGCCACACTTTTCGCGCTCACGTCTTCAAGCGCTGATTCGCGAAGGTCATGTGACATTGAATGAAAACAGAGCACGACCCCGTGAGATTTTGCGCACGGGCGACACGATTCGTCTTGTCGAACCACCGCCTGGAAAAAATCGCGACCGAGCCAGAGAACATTCCGCTCGATGTTCTATTCGAAGACGACGACCTGCTCGTGATCAACAAACCGGCTGGAATGGTTGTGCATCCGGGCGCGGGAAACACGTCGCGCACATTGGTGAACGCGCTACTCGCGCATTGCCGGTCACTTTCTGGTATCGGCGGAAAGGAGCGTCCCGGAATTGTTCATCGCCTCGACAAAGAAACGAGCGGCTGCCTGGTCGTCGCGAAGAACGATGCAACTCATCAAAGTCTCTCACGACAATTCGCGGAAAGAACGGTGCAGAAAATTTACCTCGCACTCGTCGCGGGCACGATGCGAAAGGCACACGGTGTTATCGATGCGGGCATCGGGCGCCACCCCAAACATCGGCAACGCATGGCGGTCACCAACGAACGCGGCCGCAGTGCGCGCACGGACTATCGCGTCGTGCGATCGCATGGCGGAATTAGTTTGGTGGAATGCGTGCTCCATACTGGCCGCACGCATCAGATTCGCGTGCATCTGCATCATCTCGGTCATCCGGTTCTTGGCGACAAAGTTTACGGACGACAACGGGCGAACGAATTTTCGCGACAAATGCTTCACGCTTGGAAACTCGGTTTTACTCATCCGCGCAGCGGAAAGCGATTAAGACTTTGAAGCACCACTTCCCGAAGATTTTTCCTCTTACGCTAGTTAACGTTGGCAGGAACGTTAATGGCCTCGGGCGTTGCCACCGCCGCTTTCGCACCGCGCCGGAAGATGCGCTGCAATCCGATACGATATGCTGCGACATCGACTAGTTGCGCCACACGCAATTTCAAACGTCGCGCGCGCAATGCGAGGAAGATGAGAAAGCACGCGAACGGAATTACACTCCAAAGATCGATGTGCGAGCGGTTCAATTGCCGATAAATGGCAACGCTCAAGGCAAAGAGATTGATGATGACCGTAGTCGCGACAAAACGATAGCGAATCGCCGCGCGCGTGAGCGCTTTCATTCCGCCGTGATATTCCGTGACTGTCTGAAGGACGATGCTCCACCAGAGATTTCCGTAGATTTTGATGTCCCATTCGTTCCATCCGGTGTCGGTCGAATAACGCCATCCTTCTTCTTCGAGAACCGCGAGCACCGAAGTCAGGAGTTGATGCCGGTCTTTCCCTTCTTCGCTCCAATAGGCCAGGCGGCGCAGGTTTTCGCGCGCACTGCCGCTGACAGGCAATTGCTCGTGCCTCCTGATGACGCCGCGCGGTGTCCGTTTGAAATGCAGCCAGGTGAAATAACGCGACCAACCGCGCACGAGCGGTTGTGCGAACGCCAGAAACATGACGAGCAAACGTGCCGGGATGGTGTCGTACTTTGGCTCGATGCGCGCGCGCAGCATATAGGAAATGGCCACGCACAATGTGCCGCCAAACATGAGATACGGAACGATTCGCAGCGCGGGCAGAAAAATTCCGAGACCAAAAAGAAAGATCGTTAGGGCAAACCATTCGATGCTGCTCAGATACGCTGCCACTTCCGATTGCGGCGTGGGATAGATCGATTGGAAAAATCCTTCGCCAAAAACTCCGTGATAAATGATCGGCCGCGAGATGAACCAACTGAAACGCGGCGTTCCGTAAATTTGTCCGCGCCATTTTGCGCTGCCGGTCGGCCCGAAAAAGATCAGATGTTTGAAGCGCAGCATCGATTCCGCTTCGCCATAACCTTCCTGCTGTTTGCGAAATGCGTTGAGCGTGAAACGGCGATGATGCCAGACAATTGCGGTCGGACTGAACGCCACGGTGTGACCGTCCTGCTGCACACGCCAGCAAAAATCCACGTCGTCGCCAGCCTTATGATATTCGGGATCGAAACCGCCGACATTTTCAAACGCCCAGCGATACCAGGCCATGTTACAGCCCGGGACATGTTCGGCGATTGTGTCGGTGAGCAGGACGTGACTCGGTCCGCCCGGCGCAGCAGCGACGCAAGCTTGGATCCAATTTCGCGCCGGCGGCGAAACATTCGGTCCGCCGACACCAGCGTAATCGCCGCTTAGCAACGTTCCGATCAAATAATAAAGCCAATCGGCATCGGCCATGCAGTCGGAATCGGTGTAGGCAAAAACTTCTCCCTTCGCGGCCGTCGCGCCGGTATTGCGCGCGTGGCTCAATCCGTGATTCGTTTGATGGATATATTTAACCTTGGGAAACTGCGCCGCGATTTCCGCGGTATTATCCGTGGAACCGTCATCCACCAGGATGATTTCGTAGGCCGGATAGTTGAGTTTGCCTAACGACTCAAGACACGCTGCCAGCGTTTTCGCCCCGTTATAGGAACAAACGATGACCGAAACAAATGGCGTCTGGGCCAGACGGCGATGCGGAATGGTCGAATCGTCCTGGCCAAGTTTTTCGCGCAGAGCGAAGAATGACGCTTTCGGTTCGCGCGCGCGCGTGACGATCCCGAAAGCCCAATCGGTAATCTCCTGCTCGCCCGTGAACCATTCGTCCGTCCATGCGAAAAAAACGGTGCCGGCTAAACCGCATCGCACCACGCTGTCGACATGCCAGCCGAGCATCTCGGCTTGTTCTTTCTCGGGGTGACGAATCGTATCCATTCCGAATTCGCCGAGCATGAGCGGCCGCTCTTCAGCCAGATTTTGCAGACGCAAAAGATAGCGTTCGAAATCGCGCTGATCGTGCAGGTAAACGTTGAAGCAAAAGAAATCGACGTTCTGCGGGAGCAAATATTCCGTCGGCGGAAAACTTGCGTAGGAAAACAGGACCTCCGGATCGATCGCGCGTCCGAGACGAACGAGATGTTCGACGAATTCGGTTACGCGGCGTACGCCGAGCCAGCGCACCATCGTGGGCGAAATTTCGTTCCCGACCAGATATCCAAAGATCGCGGGATGGCCGGCATTCGCTCGAACCGCCGCCTCGACCGCGTGGGTAATTTCATCCCGCGCTTTTTTCTTGGAAAGAAACTCAACGTGTTTGGCCCAGGGCAACGTGATGAGAACTCGAACGCGCGCGTCCGCACATTGGTCGAGAAACCAACGCGGCGGGGCGTGATAAACTCGCACCACGTTGATCCCGATTTCGCGCATTTGCGCGAGATCGCGCTGCACCTGTTCCGGCGGTCCGAGGTAATGACCTTCGGCATCCGGTTTGAATGGACCGTAGGTGACGCCCTTCAAAAAGAATTTGCGGTCGCCTTCGAAGAAGAACTTTCCGACCGCGCGGATGCGACCCAACGCCGGGGAATTCACAGCGGCTCTCCTAGTCCAAGGGGAGCGCACGCGCAAAGATTTTAACAAGCTATGACGTCAACTCGGCGAGTGCCTTGCTCACGATCGCGCAGGTCTTTTCGATATCCGATGTCTGATGCGCGGTCGAAATAAATCCGGTTTCGAACTGTGAAGGAGCAAAGAATACTCCGGCCTCGAGACAGGAATTGAAGAATCGCGCAAACGTTTTCGTATCGCTTTGTTTCGCTGTCGCCAGATCGAACACTGGACCCTTTGTAAAAAACAAACAGAACATCGATCCAATTCGATGAAACGTGGCGGCTATTTTCGATTCATGCAGACTTGAGCGCACGGCTGTTTCCATTTCCGCGCCAAGTTTTTCGAGCAGCGACCAACCGTCGATTCGGTCGAGTTCTCGCAGTTGCGCAAGACCGGCCGCCATCGCCAGAGGATTTCCGGATAACGTTCCCGCCTGGTAAACCGGACCAAGCGGCGAAAGTTTGTCCATGATTTCTGCGCGACCTCCAAACGCGCCGACCGGTAAACCTCCGCCAATCACTTTGCCGAGAGCCGTGAGATCAGGACGAATGCGGTAAATTTCCTGCGCGCCGCCGCGCGCAACACGGAAGCCAGTCATCACTTCATCAAAGATCAAAAGAGCGCCGTGTTTCGTGCATTCCTCGCGAAGTTCCTCTAAAAAATTTTCGCGCGGAAGATAAAGACCAGCGTTCGCTGGAATCGGCTCGAGGATCACGCCGGCGATTTCTTTCCCGCTCTCACGAAATGCATGCGCACGGCTTCGATGTCATTGAACGGGAGCTGAGATCGTGAGATCGGCGAAATTCGCGGGGACGCCCGCGCTATCAGGACGAACCATGCGTGAGCGCGCCGCTGCCAGCCTTTACGAGCAGAGAATCGACATGGCCGTGATAGCAGCCCTCGAACTTAATAATTTTGTCACGTCCGGTAAAACCGCGCGCGAGACGAATGCACGACATCGTCGCTTCGGTGCCGCTGTTCACCATCCGCACTTTCTCGATGGACGGAACCCATTGGCAGATCAATTCCGCCATTTCGACTTCAAGCGGATTCGGGATGCCGAAACTAACGCCTCGTGTTGCGGCATCGCGTACGGCGTCGATCACAACACGCGGCGCATGTCCGAGAATCGCCGGTCCCCAGGTGCCGACGTAATCGATATATTCGCGGCCATCGACATCCCAAATGTGAGCGCCTTCCGCGCGTTCCACGAAAAACGGATCGCGCCCGACCGCGCGAAAAGCGCGAACCGGAGAATTTACGCCGCCGGGAATTCGACTCTGTGCTCTCTCAAAAAGCTCGGTTGAACGCGAAGTCATATCGGGATCAGATCTGCAACGTTCAACGTTCAACGTTCAACGTTCAACGTCGAATGCGGAGAGGCAGCATGATCTCACTTCTAATCCGCTGCGTTGACACAAAGTCGGTGCACCGGATAATGGGTTTCTTACCGGCGGGGTAGCCAAGTGGTAAGGTCGGGGTCTGCAAAACCTCTATTCGCGGGTTCGATTCCCGCCCCCGCCTCCATTCCGGACTCGCGCACGTTATTCGGTTCGCAAATCGTCCGGCTAAGAAAAAATCCGGCACTTGAAATTTTGAAAAAATTGAGTGTGATACACACGCGAACTGTCTCAGAGACGGAATGATCAGGGTCCAGAACTTAAAGAAATCATTTGGTCGAATCACTGCCGTAAACGGTATTTCGTTCACCGTTGCAAAAGGCGAAGTGTTGGGATTTCTCGGTCCGAATGGAGCCGGTAAATCTACTACTATGCGGATACTTACGGGATTTATTCCGCCATCCGCGGGCGAAGTTTCGATTGCCGGATTTAACATGCTGGACAACCCGATCCCGGCAAAACGGCTCATCGGTTACCTCCCGGAAAATGCGCCCTCTTACGTCGAGATGACCGTCCTGGGATTTCTCGGGTTCGCGGCGGAATTGCGCGGCTTTCGCGGCGAGGCGAAGAAACGTGCAGTCGATCGCGCGATCGAGATGTGTTTTCTCGAACCGGTCGTGCATCAGACCATCGAGACGCTGTCGAAAGGTTACCGACACCGCACCTGTTTCGCGCAGGCAATCATCCACGATCCCGAAGTCTTGATTATGGACGAACCGACGGACGGCCTCGATCCCAATCAGAAACATGAAATGCGAACTTTGATTCGCGAGATGGGAAAAACAAAGGCGATCATTTTCTCGACGCACATTCTCGAAGAGGTCGAGGCGGCGTGTTCGCGCGCAATCATTATCGATCGCGGCCGCATCGTTGCGAACGGGACGCCTGACGAATTGAAGCGACGCTCGCAACACGCCGGTGCGGTGACTTTGCGGTTGCTCGACGGAGATCCCGCATTGGTTAGGCAAAAAGTCGATCAGATTTCGTTCGTGCAAAAGTCGGTCCTGCTGACCGATTCGCCGCTGGCGGTACGCGCCTACGCTAAAAGTAATGGCGCGCCGCATGAGTTGGCGCGCGCCATCAGCGCGCTGGCTGTGGCCGAGCGCTGGAAGATCGAAGAGTTGCACACGGAAGAGGGGCGCCTGGACGAAGTTTTCCGCAGCATCACGCAATCCGAAATCAAACCACGCGATTCCGCATGAGCGAAGCCACACTGGAAACGTCCGCCGACGCGGCGGAATCGATAACTAATTCCGAGCGAACAGCACGCGCGGGCGCGCTGCGGCACATCATTCACGATCGCGAAACGCGAGGTGATCAGCTATTTCTCCTCCCCCATCGCGTACGTGTTTATCGTGATATTTCTTCTGCTCGCGGGATTCTTCACGTTCATGGTCGGCGGATTTTTCGAGCGCGGTCAGGCCAGCCTGCAAACGTTCTTTGCCTGGCATCCATGGTTGTATTTGTTTCTTGTTCCAGCCGTCGGAATGCGCATGTGGTCGGAAGAACGCCGGCTCGGCACAATCGAGTTGCTGCTCACGATGCCAATCACACCATGGCAGGCGATCGTGGGAAAATTTCTCGCTTCCTGGCTCGTCCTTGCGCTCGCCCTTGCTTTGACTTTCCCGATCGTAATCACCGTCAATTATCTCGGACATCCTGACAACGGCGTGATTCTGGGAAGTTACATCGGAAGCCTGCTTCTCGCCGGAACCTACCTGTCGATCGCCGCGTTGACCTCGGCCATGACACGCAACCAGGTGGTCAGCTTTATTGTCTCCGTGGTGATCTGTCTCTTCCTTATTCTCGCGGGCTGGTGGCCGGTGATGGACCTGCTGACTAACTGGGCGAGTCCGTGGCTGGTGCAGACAATCGCGTCTTTTAGTGTGATGACGCACTTCGAGAGCATCCAGAAAGGAGTGATCGATTCGCGCGACATCCTGTTTTTCCTTTCGATCATCGCCTTCTCACTTTTCACCACGAGCGTGATTATTCGCGCGCATCGCGCCGGATAGGAACGCGGACCTGGATTTCATGAAAAAGAAACAACTCGAGACGTTTTTATATTCCACCGTCGGCGTGGTCGCGGTCGGGTTAATTCTCATCGCTTTGAACTTCATCGCGGCCCGCGCGCACGGACGCATCGATCTCACCGCGGAGAAAGCTCATACGCTCTCCGCCGGCACGAAAGCGATCCTGAGCAAACTCGATACGCCGGTGCAAATTCGCTTTTACTGCACAAAAAATGCATCGCAGATGCCGGCCGTCCTAACGACTTACGCGCAATCCGTCGACGACTTGCTCGATGAGTACCGGCAAGCTTCCAACGGTAAAATCGAAATCCAGCGGCTGAATCCCGAGCCGGATTCCGATGCGGAAGATTCGGCGAGACTCGACGGCATTGAACCTCAACCGCTGCGTACGGGTGAAAGAATTTATCTCGGCTTGAGCGTGACGATGCTCGATCAAAAGCAAGCCATCCCGTTTTTGGCGCCGGCGCGCGAACGTCTGCTCGAGTACGATATTTCACGCGCGATTGCTCGCGTCATGACTACCGACAAACCGGTTATCGGCGTGATGAGTGCGTTGCCCGTGATGGGTCAGATGAGTCCGATGATGATGCAGAGAGGTCAGAATCAACCACCGTGGGCTTTCATCGACGAGCTCAAACGAGACTTCAATGTCAAAGAAGTCGAGATGACGGCAGACAAGATCCCCGACGATATCAAGCTGATGTTGGTGATTCATCCAAAAGCGATTTCCGAAACTACCGAGTATGCGCTCGATCAATTCCTGATGCGCGGCGGCAAGCTGGTTGCGTTTGTCGATCCGTTTTGCGCGCTTGATCACACCTCGCCGCAAACGGGAATGATGCCGCCTCCGAGTTCATCGACTTTGGAAAAATTATTCAAAGCGTGGGGGCTGACGTTTGGCGTCACGCAAGTCGTGGCGGACATGGAGCACATCGCGCAACTGCAACAGGGACCGAATCCTGCCGTCCTGGCGTTGAATGAAAACTCGATCAATAAGGACGATGTCGTTACCGCGGACGCCGACAATTTGCTCATGGCCTTCACCGGCGCATTCTCGGGTCAACCGGTTGATGGCCTAACGAGAACGGTTTTGATCAAGTCTTCGAAACAATCGCAATTGGTTGATCCGATGATGGCGGCGATGTCGACCGGGCAGATCCAGAATAATTTTGTCTCGAGCGGGATCGAATATTCGTTGGCGATTCGATTGACCGGCAAATTCAAGACCGCTTTTCCGGACGGAAAGCCGAAACCGGCGAAGACGAATGCGGAGAAGAAAGCCTGACGAAAAACCGGCCGAGACCTGGCTTAAAGGAATCGGCGCAGCCGACGGCTGTCGTGTTGGTCGGAGATGCCGACATGATTCAGGACCCGCTCTCGGTGCAGACAATCCAGGGCCTGAATCAGCGGTTAATCATGCCGATAAACAGCAATCTCGCTTTTGCCCAGGGCGTGGTCGAACAACTCGCGGGCGACAGCAATCTCATCGCCGTGCGCAGCCGCGCTTCGCGCGAGCGCCCGTTTACCGTCGTGCAAAAGTTGCAGGCGGACGCGAACGCCAATTATCAAAGCAAGATCAAGGAACTCGAACAGAATCTCGCGGAGACGCAGCGGAAGGTTAACGAGTTGCAGAAGAGCAAAGAAGGCGGCCAGCGCTTTATTCTTTCGCCGGAACAACAACAGGAGCTCAGCAATTTTCGCAAAACCGAAGCGGACGTAAAAGTGCAGTTGAAAGAAATGCGCAAAAAACTTCGGGCGGAAATTGATTCGCTCGAGAACCGAACGAAGTGGCTCAACATTGCGCTGATGCCCCTGCTCGTCATCATCGCGGGCTTCGTCCTCGCCGCCATGAAACGTAAGCGCGCCGCAGCATGAGAGGAAAACAATTAACACTTCTGTTGATTCTGCTCGTCATTTTCGGCGGCATCGGCTTGTTCTTTTACAATCGCAATGCTGAATCGTGGAAGAAGAGTGCCACTACGCTAAAAGCAAAAATCGTCAGCTTTTCGCCTAACGACGTTTCGCACATCACGATCAAAACCAGCGAGGCCGAGCTTAATCTCGTGAAAAAAGCCGACGTCTGGAGAGTGGCAGAACGCGCTGATTATCCGGCAAACTTCGAAATGATCAGCAGCTTGATCAGAAAGATTTGGGAACTGCCTGCGGTGCAAGATGTGCCGGTAGGTCCGTCGCAGCTCGGACGGCTCGAATTGCTCCCGCCCGGCCAGGGCGCAAAGAGCGGAACGTTGCTCGACCTGAAAGATGCGAAAGAGAAGCGACTCGCGGCCTTATTATTGGGGAAGAGATATATGCGCGACTCCGATTCCCCGTTTGCTCAGGGAGCAATTCCGGTGGGACGCTACGTTAAGGCGGAAGATGGTTCGAGCGGCGTGGTCTTGATCAGCGATCTATTGACAGAAGTCGACCCGAAGCCCGCACAGTGGCTGGATCACGATTTCATAAAAATCGAAAATCCGAAATCGATCGCGATCGCCGGCGCGACACCGGAAATGAATTGGAAAGTCGCGCGGAATTCCGCGAGCGAGCCTGGGAATTTGTTGGCGCGAAGTCGGGCGAGAAAGTGGACAGCGCTAAAGTTTACCGGCGTAGTGAATTCGTTGACGGGGTCGACGTTCACCGATGTTCTCGCGCCCGACGCCAAACCAGCCGAGACCGGGCTCGATCATCCGACGACGGTGACGATCGAGACGTTCGATGGTTTCGTTTACGTCTTGCGCGTCGGAAAGTTGAAGGATGAAAATTATCCGGTGCTGGTTTCGGTAACCGCGCAATTGCCGAAAGAACGCACGCCGGGGAAAGATGAGAAGCCGGAAGACAAGACGCGGCTGGATCAGGAATTTCAGAAGAAACAAAAGGAACTCAGTGACAAGCTCGCAAAGGAAAAGAAGTTGGAAGATCGGCCCTTCCTGATTTCGAAAATCACCGTCGATGGATTTCTGAAGGATCGAAATGCGTTGCTGCCTGACAAACCAGCAACGCCCTCTCCCACCGGCTGCGCCGTCGCCTTCACCAAAGCCGATTAGGCCCACGCGACACGGGAAACCGAAATAGGAAGAGTCCGCCGATTCGTTTGGTTGTAGTTTCCGAATGTGTCTGAAGCCTTCGGAGATCGAACAATCGTCATCAAGGATGGGAATCTCTTCTTTCTCACGAACGCTGAGGGCAACGTCCCACTTACCGGGCCGCACGGCCTTGGGCTCTATTATAATGATTGCCGTTTTCTCAACGGCTACGAACTGAAGGTCGACGGAGAGAATTTCGCCGGCTGCGAAAGCGATGCTGACCGCGGCGATGCCGCGACACTCAATTTTTCGATCCCTGAACCGCGAATCGAAATTCGCCTCACTCGTGCAATTTCCGGCGAAACCTTGACGCTGCACGATGTGCTAACAGCGCGTAACCTAACGAATGAGGCAGTTCAATTTTCCTTTTCCTTAATTTTCCAATCGCATTTCGAAGACATCTTCGCCATCCGTGGGATGAAACAAAGGAATCGCGGAACCTTGTACTCGCCGGAATGGACTAATGAAGAGTTGTCTCTTCGTTATGCCGGTGCGGACGGGGTCGATCGGGTATTAACTTCATAGGCCCCGGATATATCTGGGGCGCTACAAGTCATCTTGCTGCCGGAATGCCGCAAGTCATCCCGAGAGCAGCGAGGGAACTCACGAACAATCTCCGACGTAGTTTGCAGACGCTCTTCGCCGCGCTCAGAATGACGTGCTCTATTCGTGAAATGCCATCCGGCGATGAAAAGATCACCATCAAGAGCGGCGATCTATTTTTCCTGTGCGAGCCCGGCGGCGATGTTCCGCTCGACCACGCGCATGGACTTGGACTCTACTATCACGACTGCCGGTTTCTTAATGGCTACACGCTTACGATCGAAGGAGAGAAACCCGAGCCGCTAGAGAGCGAAGCCGAACAAGGGAGAACAGCCTCACTGCGACTTTGCAATCCGCAACTACATGTCGGCGGTCAGACACTGCTCAAAGGCGCATTCGAGATTTACTGGTCACGTACCGTAAGCAGTGAACGCCTGGCACTTTTCGATACGATCACTTTGCGAAGCCGAACGAACCGTCCGATCGGTTTTTCACTCACCCTAAGTCTTCGCGCAGAATTCGAAGATATCTTTGCCGTCCGCGGTATGTCCCAGGCGCGACGGGGAAAACTCCATCTCCCGTCGTGGAAAAATGACGGCCTGCACTTCCTTTACAAGGCGCCGATCGAGTCGACCGGGAAATAATCATCCAGTTATCACCTTCGCCGAGTGAAAGACGGGACGCCGCTGCAATGTATCAAATCGCTCTCGCGCCTGATGACGAAATGCAATTACAGGTTTCCCTGCTCGTTTCCGATCGGCAACGCGAGCGATCCCAAAGCCGCCAACCTCTTGCAGCGACGGAACAGATGCGCGTTCGCAGCGATAACGAGCTTTTCAACCGAATCCTGGACCGTTCGTTAGGCGACCTTGCGATGTTCCGCAGCGGCTCTGGGAACGCCGAATATTTTGCTGCCGGTATTCCGTGGTACGTCGCGCTGTTTGGTCGCGATAGCATTATCACCGCGCTTCAGATGCTAGCGTACGATCCGGAGATCGCTGAACAGACGATTCGACTTGCTCGCACATCATCAAGGAAGGGAAATCAATGAGTGGCGCGACGAAGAGCCCGGCAAAATTCTCCACGAATTACGCGTAGGTGAGATGGCGAATCTTAACGAAATCCCACACACACCTTATTACGGAACAATCGACGCAACGCCCCTTTGGCTGGTTCTTATCGGCCGACACGCAGCGTGGACTGGTGATCTCAGAGTTTTTAGTGAGTTACGTCAGCACATCGACGCGGCTCTGAATTGGATTGATCAGTACGGCGATTTCGATCGTGACGGCTACGTTGAATATCAATGCAAGAGCGAACGAGGACTCGTTAACCAGGGATGGAAGGATTCGGGCGACGGAATCGTTAATGCCGACGGCTCGTTAGGCAAAGCGCCCATCGCGCTCGTTGAAGTGCAAGGCTACGTCTATGCGGCGAAGATCGAGATGGCACAGCTTTATCGCCGCGCGGGCGACGAACACCGCGCCACCACTCTGGAAAGGGAAGCGCACCAACTACGCGAGCGCTTCAATCGCGACTTCTGGCTCGCGGATGGATACTACGCGCTTGCGCTCCAAGGCGACAAAACCCCGTGCGCAGTTCTATCATCGAATGCGGGCCACGCGCTTTGGTCCGGCATCGCCGAGACAGATCATGCCCGGCAAACCGCTGAGCATCTTCTTTCGCCTGAGATGTTCAGCGGCTGGGGCATTCGCACACTTTCCGCCGCAGCATTGCGCTACGATCCGCTCAGTTATCATCTCGGCACTGTCTGGCCACATGATAATTCATTCATCGCCGCCGGAATTAAAAGTTATGCTTGAGACGAAGCTGCGTTGCGCGTGTTGAACGGAATGATCGACGCGAGCGAACAATTCGATAGCTCGGCTGCCGGAGTTATTCGGCGGTTTTTCGCGCGCTGAAACCGGTGCTCCTGCCCCTTATCCTATCGCCTGTCAGCCGCAAGCCTGGGCGGCAGGGACAGTTCCCTATTTGCTCACCGTAATTCTCGGTCTCGTACCGGAAGCCTTCGATTGTCGATTGCAAATCATTCGACCGCTTCTGCCGAAAAATGTCGATCGCGTGGAGATCAGGCGATTCCGAGTGGGCGCTGCGCGCGTAGATCTTCTTTTTGAACGCGATCGCGGCGGTGTCATGACTCACGTCACAAAACTCGATGGGAATCTGGACATTGCGATCGAATCGTAATCAACCGAATCGATATCAAAGTGGAGCCTAGGGGATTCGAACCCCTGACCTCCGATGGCGGGACTCGAACCCACACAGAGTTTTCACTCTAACGGATTTTAAGTCCGTTGCGTTGTGCCTTCACGCGACGCGGCTTAATTACATTTTCTTTATCCACCGATTTTATCCACCGGCCAAAGTTTTTCGGATCATTTGGGCGCACATGGGATGAAGCCGAACAGCCCGACTTACCTATGAAGAACAGGTGAGAGCGCTTGAGAGATAAATGAGAATATCGCGCGGGAATCAATGCCATTGAGGCGCTCTACCAACTGAGCTAAGACCCCGCAAAGGAACACCGAACGCTTTCGCGTGCTCGCGACAAATGTCGGAGTTGCGGATTTTCGATTGCGGATTGCGGATTTGCAAAAGAAATCACCGCTCCTGGATTTCCAGCGAAGCGTAACCGCTCCAGCGGTTGGGGAGAATATAGAAACTGCAGAATTAGCGACGAAGAATCCGAAAAAATTATGTTGTCCGGCCATTCAATCTGCTACAAACGGACCCACGCGAACATCCACGGAAATGGTCGGCTAAAACAGAATCACCGATGACAAAAGAAGATGATCAAGAACCCGAAAAGGGGAAAGAATCGGAACAAGATGTTCGCGATTTGCCGCTTAAGAAGGATGTGAAGGGCGGAACTTCAAAAGAAAAAGAACGCAGCTCAAGTCGGACGGGTGAAGTGGATTTTATGCGGGATTTCGATTGAGGTTGGATTCTGCCCCGAAAGCATTCGGGGCAGCTACAACGGCGGCGGCAGCTACAACGGCGCGCTATTTGCCGACGATCGAAATATTCGAACGCCCCGCTAGCTCGATGACTGATTCTCTTTCGAGAAGCAGGGTTTTGCCGGATTCCACTGCGATCACGCGGACACCAACCTCCGCCGCGATGCGCACGGTTTCGACGCCGATGACAGGAATGTCGAAGCGCATGTCCTGAGTGGGCTTTGCCACTTTCACCATGATCGCACCTTTGCGTCCGAGAATTCCTCCACGCCTTAACGTTTCGTTTGTTCCTTCGAACGCTTCGACCGCGAGCACCGTTCCATTTTTCACGATAACAGTCTGTCCGATATCGAGGCGGCTAACTTCCTTGGCGATTCCCCATCCGAAAGCAACGTCCTCTTCTTCGCGACGCGATAACTTCGGACCGGCAATCAAGCCTGAAGTCGCAACAAATTTTTCGAGAAATGTCGTTGCCGGTAACATCTCAATTTCGATTTTCTTCAGCTCGTCGGCGATCGCCGTGAAAATGGATTCGGCATTGCGTCGTTTCAGTTGCGCCAGTAACAGCAACGCTTTCCAATCCGGTCGCAGGTCGAACAAATTTTTGGGCGCAATCTGGCCGGCCATGATCACTTTCTGAATTTTCTGCTCCCGAAAGAATTTGAGAAGACGACTCAACTGTCCGACGCGAAGCCACTCAATATCGTCAACAAGCGTAGCCAGGGTTTCACTGGTTTCGTTTGTAAACGCAGCGGCCGCGATTTTCTTTACACCCGCAGCTCGCGCAGATTGAGCAAGCAGAAGAGGATAAACGCCGTTGCCCGCGATGATCCCGAGCTTTTCTGGCGCTTGCATTTAGCCGGCGAGTCGGCCTAACGAATCACGAATGATGCCGCCGGCGTTTGACGTGCAACTGCGCGAGCGCTTTTTGCAGCGAAGCCTGAATGGCCGCGACTTCTTCGGCGGTGTGATCTTCCTTCATCGCGGCTTGTGCGCGCTCCACTGCTTTTTCCGCGGCGCTTTCGTCGATGCGTTCCGATTCGAGCGCCATGTCGGTTAAGACCGAGACCGCGTCGCCTTTGATTTCGACAAAGCCTTCGCCGACCGCGAGCGCCGTTTCGCGACCGTTCTTCAGAACGCGTAATTCGCCCGGCTTCAGCATGGTCAAAAGCGGAACGTGCTTGGGATAAACGCCCAGCTCGCCCTCCGATCCGGGAATAGTGACTCGATCGACGTCTTCCGAGTAAGCCGTCGCTTCCGGTGTAACAATTTCCAAACGCAGCGTCATAAATTTTCGATTTTCGATTTTCGATTTTCGATTGCGTGTCTTGCGACTGGCGACAAAAATCGCAGTCAGTTCATTTGCTTCGATCAACAATGGTTGAACGCGGCGCGGCGAAAGCAGACCGCGATCGATCAACAACTCCAGCCAGAAACAACTTTCATCGGCTTCTTCTTCGACAATGCTCGTCTTATTAATAAAATCAGCTCGCGATTTCGAGCGGCATAGTGCGCGATAATTTGCCGCAACGGAGGTGCCACTTCTTACAATTTGCCCTGCGATGACATTGCCGCTGCGCGTCTTCGGAAGCGCGTCGGCCAAATCCAGAATCCGCAACGCGAACTTCTTCGTTCGCGCCTTCATTTCCCGTTCGTTCATCGCATCAATCGAAAATCGAAATTCTAAAATCGAAATTACTCGCTGATCATTTCGATCGTGCCCTTCATGTAGAAATTCTGTTCCGGAACTTCGTCATGTTTACCATCGAGAATCTCTTTGAATCCGCGCACCGTGTCCGCGATCGAAACATACTGACCCTTCGAGCCGGTGAAAACTTCCGCGACGTGAAATGGTTGACTGAGGAAGCGCTGAATCTTTCGCGCGCGTAAGACGGAGAGCTTATCTTCGGGACTCAGCTCGTCCATTCCGAGAATCGCGATGATGTCCTGAAGATCGCGGTAACGCTGCAGCACTTTTTGCACGCCGCGCGCGACGTTGTAATGCTCCTCGCCCACGATTTCCGGGGCGAGCGCTTTCGAAGTCGATGCGAGTGGATCGACCGCGGGATAAATTCCGAGTTCCGCGATCGAGCGTTCGAGCACGATGGTGGAATCAAGATGCGCAAACGTGTTCGCCGGCGCGGGGTCAGTCAGATCGTCCGCCGGAACGTAAACCGCCTGGAATGAAGTGATCGATCCTTTCTTGGTCGAAGTGATTCGTTCCTGAAGATCGCCCATTTCCGCGGCCAGCGTCGGCTGATAACCAACGGCAGACGGCGTGCGACCAAGCAACGCTGAAACTTCGGACCCGGCTTGCGAAAAACGAAAGATGTTATCGATGAAGAGCAGCACGTCCTGATTGCGTTCGTCGCGAAAATATTCCGTCATGGCGAGCGCGGAGAGCGCGACGCGCAAACGCGCGCCAGGAGGTTCATTCATTTGTCCGTAAACGAGCGCGACTTTCGATTTGCTGATGTCTTTCAAATCGATAACGCCGGCTTCGCTCATCTCGTGATAAAGATCGTTGCCTTCGCGACTGCGCTCACCGACACCGGCGAACACGGAAAACCCGCCGTGTTTCATCGCGACGTTATTGATCAATTCCTGAATGATGACGGTCTTGCCGACGCCGGCGCCGCCGAACGCGCCGACTTTTCCGCCTTTCGTAAACGGACAGACGAGATCGATAACCTTGATGCCGGTTTCGAGAATTGAAGCGCTCGTGTCCTGTTCGGTAAGGTCGGGTGCCTTGCGGTGAATCGGATAACGCTTCGTGAATTTCACCGGTCCAAGGTTATCGACCGGATCGCCCGTAACATTGAAAACACGGCCAAGCGTCCCCTCGCCCACCGGAACGGAAATCGGATTGCCCGTATCGGTAACCGGCATGCCGCGCTTCAACCCTTCGGTCGAGGACATCGCAATCGTGCGCACCCAGCGATCGCTCAGATGTTGCTGCACTTCGAGAGTCAGCTTCGTCGGGTTGCCGTTCACCTCGTACTCGATTTCGAGCGCGTTATAAATTCTTGGCACCTTGCTGTGGCCGCCAAATTCCACGTCCACCACGGGACCAATGACCTGAACGATGTTTCCTGTATTCATGAATTGATTACGAACTGAGCGCCATTTGCGCAGTCGCGATTTCGAGTAACTCGGTCGTGATGCTGGCCTGGCGCATTTTGTTGTATTCGAGCGTGAGATCCTTGATGAACTGCTGCGCGTTATCGGTCGCGTTCTTCATCGCGACCATGCGCGCGCTGTGCTCCGAAGCGCGGGCATCGAGGATCATCTGGAAAACCTGATACTGAATGTAGTAGGGCAACATGAAATCGAGCACGGTCTCCGGCGCCGGTTCGAAAGTGTACTCATTCATGGGATCGCGATGATCTTTTGCGGCAGCTTTTTCTACCTCAGTCTTGACCGCATCGAAGCTGCTAATCGGCAAAAGGGTTTGCACGACCGGACGCTGATTAATCGTGTTGATGAAATGGGTGTAGAGCGCGGAAACTTTATCCACTTCGCCGCTGAGAAATTTCTCGACGCAAAATTTCGCAACCGGCTTCGTCTCGAGAAAAGTCGGCGAATCTTTTAATTCGAAATCGGCCAGCATTTCGCGGCGCGTGCGTGATAGAAATTGGCGCGCCTTGCGCCCAGCCACCACGTAGCCCGTTTTTTCTGCTTCAAAGCGTCCGGCTTCGCGCATCAAGTTTGTATTCAGCGCACCGGCCAAACCCTTGTCAGTGCTGACGATGAGGACGAGCTCCTTCTTCACCGGCCGCACCTGCAAAAGCGGATGCAATTTGGAATCGGTGCGTTCCTGCAAGGAAACCAGCACCTTGTTCATGAGCGTCGCGTACGGCCGACCCGCCAGAGCGTGCTGCTGCGCCTTGCGCATCTTCGAAGCGGCGACCATCTGCATCGCCTTCGTGATCTGCGCAGTGTTGCGGATCGATTTGATCCGGCGACGTATGTCTTGGGTATTTGCCATTGCCTAACGAGACGTTTTCCTTTTTACACGATAAGCAGCCGCGCGTTCGCGCACGTGAAAACCTATTTCGGGTTTCTGGGGCAAAGCCGGGGGCGCAAGCAGTTGCCGGATAGCCGCAAATAATTGGGCGATAGCATGGTCGTGCGTGTCCATTTTTCGCTCCAGTTCGACCAGGCGCAGCGACAATTCGGTGTTTCCCGAAATCATTTCTCGCAGCCTAACGAATGCGCGCACGACCCGGATGCTGGCCGCTACGGCGATCGGGCTGTTCAAGACACTGGCGAGCATGATCGCTCCATGTTCGGTAAAAACCCAGGGAAGTTTCCTGCGGCCACCGTGCAAACTTGAAGTCGCAAATTGCGACATCAAGTTGCGGGCTTCGCCCGTCGTCAGACGAAACGCAAAATCCTTGGGAAACCTCTTCAGGTTGCGCCGCAACTGCTCGTTCAACCGGCGCGTTGAAACTCCGTAAATCTCCGCCAGATCGGAGTCGATCATGACGCGCTGGCCTCGAATCAGGTAAATTCCTTCTTCGATTTTCTTGAGGGAACGGTTGCGATTCATGCCGGACGCAAAGGAAATCATTGCCACGTCGCTTTGAAATCGTTGAGCGCGCTCGCCAATTCTCCTTCGAGATTTTTGTCGATCTCCCTCTTCTCGCGAATCGATCGGAGCAGGCTTTCCTTTCGCGTATCAAGATATTCTTGAAGCTTGAGTTGGAATTCCTTTACGCGCTCGACCGGAATCGGGTCGAGAAATCCATTCTGCATCGCCCATAGAACGGCAACCTGCTGTTCCACCGGGATCGGCCGATACTGAATTTGCTTGAAGAGCTCGACGATGCGCTGGCCACGATCGAGGCGGGCTTTCGTCGCCGCATCGAGATCGGAACCGAACTGCGCGAAGGCCGCGAGTTCGCGGAATTGCGCCAGATCGAGTTTGATCTTACCGGCCACTTGCTTGATCGCCTTGATCTGCGCAGCGGAACCAACACGACTTACGGAGAGACCAACGGAAATCGCAGGTCGCACACCTTGATAAAACAAATCGGTTTCGAGATAAATCTGACCGTCAGTGATCGAGATAACGTTGGTTGGGATGTAAGCGGAAACGTCGCCGGCTTGCGTTTCGATAATCGGCAAAGCGGTGACGGAACCACCACCAGATTCTTCGTTCACGCGTGCGCTGCGTTCGAGCAAGCGCGAATGCAGATAGAAAACGTCTCCCGGATATGCTTCACGACCGGAAGGGCGTTTCAAAACCAGTGACACCTGCCGATAGGCGACGGCGTGCTTGGACAGATCGTCATATATAATAAGAGCGTCCATCCCGTTATCCATAAACCACTCGCTCATGGCCGCGCCGGCGAACGGCGCGAGATACTGGTTGGTCGCGCTGTCGGAAGCGGGCGCGGAGATAATTGTCGTGTAAGGCATCGCGCCTTCCCTTTCCAGAGTGGCGAGTGTTCGCGCGATGTTCGAATTTTTCTGGCCGATGCCGACGTAGATACAGTAGAGCGGCCGGAAATCCTTGATCTTGCCTTCTTCGCCGGCCTTGTTGAGACGCGCCTGGCTGATGATCGTATCGACGGCGATGGTGGATTTACCCGTCGCACGATCGCCAATAATCAATTCGCGCTGACCACGGCCGATCGGAATCATCGCATCAATCGCCATGATGCCCGTTTGCACCGGTTGACTCACGCTGCGGCGTTTGATGATGCCGGGCGCGATCTTTTCCACCGGATAAAATGTTTCAGTTTTGATCGGACCTTTTCCATCGAGCGGTTGACCGAGAGTGTTAACGACGCGGCCGAGCAGCGCTTTTCCCACGGGCACCTGGAGAAGTTTGCCCGTGGTCTTAACTTCATCGCCTTCCATCACCAGCGTGTTGTCGCCGAGAAGAATGCAGCCGACTTCAGTCTCTTCGAGATTGAGGGCAAGACCATAAACGCCATTCTGAAACTCGACCATCTCATTGAGCATGACGTCGCTAAGACCTTCCACGCGCGCGACGCCGTCGCCGGTTTCGCGCACTACACCGACGTTGCTTTTGGCCGTCGAAGTTTTAAGTCCGGCGATTTTTGTTTCGATCTCTTCCAATATGCTGCTCATGTTTTTGCTTTGTTAAAGTTGCTGCTCGAGACGTTGCAAGCGATTGCGCACGCTTCCGTCCCAGACATCGCTGCCCACGCGAATCCGCACTCCTCCCAGGAGTGCAGGATTATTTAAGAACTCTGTTGTAAGCTCGCTCCCGTATTTCTTTTTCAAAGTCGCGAGAATTTTCGAACGCGTTTCGTCATCCAGCGGGCTCGCGATTTCGATCCGTGCGTGTCGCTTTTCCAGCTCGAGCCGGAGCAGGTGTTTGTAATCCTCTAATACTTTGATGTAGTCGCGCGGCTTCTTGCTGATCAACGATTGCACGACCGACGAGATGCGTCCTTTGTCCAGCTGATTGTCAGTGAAACTGGCTCGCAAAAGTGCGCGCGCCAGTTGCCGTGTTTCTTTGCGCACTTTCATCGGATCACGAGGCGAGCTGCCGGCTCGCTTCCTCCTGCAAGCGCTTCTGGTCGTCTGTCGTCAGAACCTTGCCCGTAACTTTCGCCGTGGTTTCTATAACGAGCCGGCCAAGTTCACGTTTCAGATCGGCCATGGTGCGTTCGTGCTCGATCGCACTAGCCTCGCGCGCCTTGGCGACAATCTGTTCCGCGGTCGCAACCGCTTCCTGCTGCTTGCGCTCACTCAGATGTCCCGCGCTTTCGCGCGCTTCGTCGATCATCTTCTGCGCTTGCGCGTTTGCTTTCGCCAGAATTTCGGCGTGACGTTGCTCCGCTTCCGCCAGCTGCTGCTTAATTTTATCAGCGTTGAGTTGTCCCTCTTCGATGGTTTGTCGCCGCTCTTCCAAAACCTTCAAAATCGGCTTGTAAGCGAAGACTCTTAAGAGCAACGCAACAACGGCGAAACTGATGACCTGCGAAAGAAAAAGCCAGATATTGAATCCGAAAGTTTCTCCGGTTTCACGGACCATTTCGCCAAAGCCGGCGTTTGCCGCCAAAATAGGGATCATGCTCATAAAATCACAGGCGTCGATTTGTTCAACGCGTTCGCGGTCGAATTAGTGAACAAGGAAGATGGCGTAGAAAACAATCGCTTCGGCAAAAGCAATCGCGAGGATCGCTTGCACCAAAATCGCGGTGGCTGCGCCGGGATTGCGGCCGACGGCCGAGGATGCGCCCATGCCGATCAAACCGACGCCAATCGCGGCGCCGAGACCGGCAAGGCCGACGTGTATGTTTCCGCCTATTTCTGCCAGTAGTGGTAGTATCATATTTTTCTCTCTGGTTGTTTACGGCGGGCTTTGCGATTCATCCGCAATCTTTCGCCGAAATTCTTAGTGGTGTGCTTCGTGCCCCGGTTCGTGTTGCGCAATCAGGAGCGTGAAAACCGCCGTCAATAACATGAAGACAAGGGCCTGCACAATTCCGACAAGCAATTCCATGAAATAAAACGGAATCGGAATTAGCCATGAGAGCGAGGGCACCAGATTGGCCATCGATTCCAACATGTTCTCGCCCGCGTAAATATTTCCGTACAACCGAAAGCTGAGCGAGACAGGACGGAACAGGATCGAAACGATTTCCAGCCAGCCGACGAGGAAAAAGACGACGATCATGAGCACTTTCAAAAAACCGGATGTTTCGCCCTTTGGACCAAATAAGTGAAGGATGAAACCGCCAACGCCGTTGGCTTGAATCGCCCAGATTATCCAAAGGAGGAAAAATACCGAGGCCATGGCGAGGGTGAGATTCAAATCCGCATTCGCGCCGCGTAACAGCGGACGATCAACGTGAAATATGTTTGTTGCCGGATCGTGATGCCCCCACCCAATCGTGCCGACTCCGGGAATCAGACCAAACCAATTCAAGAACAGGATGAAGATAAAGATCGTGGCAAAAAACCAGAATGTCTTTTTTACCAACTCCCGGCCAATCACGCTTTCAAGAAAACCGTAGAGGCCTTCGACTAACCATTCCAAAAAGTTTTGCGCGCCCGTGGGAATTCGTTTGATATTTCGTGTCGCGGCCTGGGCGAAAATGATAATCCCCGCGGCGACGATCCAAGTCACCAACATGGAATTGGTGACAGTAAATTTCCCGATGTGATACAAGCCCGCTGCTTTCAGCGGCAGCGGTTTATGTTCCGCGGGCTCGGCTGCGCGCAGCGTCATCGGCGCAAGCGAAAGTGCCACAAAGAATGCGGCAATCAGCGGAAGCAACGATGTATAACGGCGCATATTTCTCTGGTTTAACGGTGGCGGCCCGATCTTTTTTGCAGGTGCACAGCCGCATAGACCACGCACTCGAACACAAGGGCCGCTTGGGTCGCGCATACCAAAGCTGGTTTTGCGCTGATGACAAGACAACTTTCCGAAAATTTGTTAGTCTGGCGGGACCGCAGTTTTTACGATTTTACTTCCACCCGAGCGTGTTCAGGAAAGCTCGTCGGAACGGGCAACGGCTCGGCCGCCGGAGTCTGTTCTTCGGCTTGAGTCATCGCGATCGCTTCATCGTAAAAAGATTCCAGCTGCCGAATCTGTTCGGACTGCTCGAAGTTCGCGGCCACCGATTCGCTCGCGAGCGAACCCATCTCGCGAAACGTTTCCGCAGAACGCAGGATCGCGGCGACCGATTCCGCCAGTGAAACAAAGTCGCCTTCCTTCACGAGCAATCCCGTTCGTCCATGATGCACCGCTTCGGGAATTCCACCATGCCGCGTTGCCGCCACCGCGAGACCGGTGGACATCGCTTCGAGGACGGAATTTGGAATTCCTTCCTGATTTTGATCGAGTTCTGTTTCGCTCGGATGCAAAAAGAGATGGCTCGTCGCATAAAGCTTCAGCAATTCCTCCTGGCTAAGGAATCCGCAAAAATGCACCTTGTCCGAAATACCCAGCTGCGCCGCCAAACCTTCAAGCTTCGGCTGCAATGGACCCTTGCCGGCGATGAAAAGTTCGGCGTTGGGAAATTCTCTTTGCAGAATGGCGAAGGCCCGGATGGAAGTGGACACGCCTTTCTTTGGAATGAGGCGGCATGCCTGAAGCAATTTCCAATGTCCATTCACCGGCAGATCACGTTGCACCAGCGGAAAGTCCTTCAGCGGAACACCGGTGCGATTGATGCGCAGTCGTTCAGGCGGACAGCCGAGCTGGATCAGGCGATCAGCCAGCGATTGCGAGCGCGCGAGAATTAACGGAACTGCTTCGAAGAGGCGCCGCAGCTTGCGATCGTAATCTGCTACCTCCGGCTTGCTCGCGACATCCGCGCCGTGAAACGAGACGACGCACGGCTTGTCCCACTGTTCGATAAAAGGCAAAAGATGCACGCCGGTATGGCCAAAATAAATGTGCATCAAGTCCGCGCCACGCCGCTCGAGCAAGGACGCGAGCATTTGGTATTCGCCTCGATAAACAATGGGCGGCTCGCGTTTGACGAACTTGAGCCAGCCATGCCGCACCAGATTCATACGCGGCTGCGGAATCAGTTCGATGTCCGGGAACGGAAATCGCGCCGGATCCTGCAGCTTTTTCGTCATGACAAATGTGCGCACGTCGCGCAGCGCGGTGACCTGACGATAAATGTGCCACATCTCGGGCTTGAGAAATGTCGTGCAATAGCTCGCTACGGTTCGTTGGCCCATGAGAAGTTCCGACTATTTGTTAGGTTGCATTGCTTGTCCAATTATTATTCGGGACTCGTGTTTTCTCTGATCGTCTTTCGTTTCGTCGCGATCAAGCCAAATGCCAAGCCGAACTTTCAGATGATCGATACCGTCGCCTGTGGCCGCAGAGACTGCAATTGCTTCCACATCCGGAAATCGTTCCCGAATCTCCGCGAGATTCTGCGCCGCTTCAGGCAGGTCCATTTTGTTCGCAATAATATACCAGGGGCGCTGCGACAAGCGCTGATCGAACAAATCGATTTCGCGCCGCAGGTTTTGCAAATCCGCAATCGGGTGCCGGCCTTCACTGCCTGCAGCATCGATAACGAAAAGCAAAATCCGGCAACGTGTGATGTGCCGCAGAAAATCATGCCCGAGGCCGATATTGCGATGTGCACCTTCGATTAAGCCCGGAATATCGGCGATGGTGGCCCGGTGATAATCGTCGAGTTTCACGACTCCCACGATCGGGTGCAATGTGGTGAATGGATACGGCGCAACCTTCGGGCGCGCCGCCGAGATTTTTCGCAGCAATGTGGATTTGCCGGCATTCGGATAACCCACCAGGCCCCCATCGGCGATCGTGCGTAATTCGAGCAGAAAACCTCCGCGTTCGCCTTCCTCGCCTTCGGTGTATTGCCGCGGCGCCCGATTGCGCGAACTTTTGAAATGGACGTTGCCTTTACCGCCTGTTCCACCCCGGCACAAAATGTATTCCTCGTTAGGCTGAATCAGATCAGCGATCGGTTCACGTTGTAGCGGCGGTCTCTGACCGTCGCTCGATTGAGGAGTGCGACGGTCAGAGACCGCCGCTACAGAAGAAGGATCATCCGCGGGATAAACAACTGTCCCCATTGGAACCTTCACGATCTTTCGCGGCGCGGACCGTCCGTGCTTTTTCTTTCCCTGACCGTGCCCTCCGCTTTTCGCTTTCGCAATCGGCTCGTAGAAAAGTGCGGAAAGATTATCGGTGTGCGGATCGGCGCGAAGAATTACGTCCCCACCGCGTCCGCCATCGCCGCCATCCGGCCCGCCCTTCGGCACAAATTTCTCGCGACGAAAACTCACGCAACCACGCCCGCCATCTCCCGCCTGCGCTGAAATCTTTATTCGATCGACAAACATGGTGATGACGGTAAACCCGCGACCAAAATGCCATCACGCTCCCCCACTGTCATCCCGAGCCCCGAATGTTTTTGCAGCTCAGGATGACCAGATGGGAAAATCACCGCGCGAGTAGTGAGCGATAAAGCGCGATCGTTTCTTCCGCGATGGCGGACCAACTAAATTTTTCTTCGGCGCGTTTGCGTCCAGCTTTGCCAAATTTTTCGCGCAACGGCGCATTCGCCATCAGTTGATTGATGCGCGCGGCGAGATCACGCGAAAACTTTTCCGGATGCAACGGCGCGAACGGACTTTCCGTCATCTGTTCGACCGGAACGAGAAAGCCGGTCTCTCCGTCGACCACCACTTCTTTAATTCCTCCGACTGCGCTCGCGACCACAGCCGTTTCACACGCCATCGCCTCGAGATTAATGATACCGAACGGTTCGTAAATCGACGGACAACAGAATACCGCAGCGTTTGAGTAAAGTTCGATGACGGCTTTTTTATCAACCATCTCCTCGATCCAAATTACGTCGGATCGTTTCGCAGTCGCCGCCGCCACCGCGGATTTCATTTCTTCGGCAATCTCCGGCGTATCGGGCGCGCCGGCGCAAAGCACGATTTGAAAACCGGGATCCATAAATTGAATCGCGCGCACGAGATGCACGATTCCTTTCTGCCGCGTGATACGACCGACAAAGAGCAGATAAGGTTTGCTGCGATCGATCTTATGGCGAGCGAGCGCATCGGTCGTATCGAGATGATGGTACTCATCCAGATCAATTCCATTGTGAATGACGTGAAGCCGCTCGGGCTTGACCTTGAAGATTCGCTCGATGTCCTTTTTTGTTTCGCCGGAAACTCCAATCACGGCATCGGCCATTTCGAGCGCAGTGCGTTCGAGCCAGACGGTGAAATCGTAGCCGCCGCCAAGTTGTTCCCGCTTCCACGGCCGGAGTGGTTCAAGCGAATGCACGGTGATGACGAGTGGAAGTCCGTAGTTCAGCTTCGCCAAAATTCCGCCGAAATGGCTGTACCACGTGTGGCAATGAACAATGTCGGCATCGATCCCGGCAGTATTGAAATCGGTGCACCGACGGATTGCCCCGAAAACCGATTGTAAAGGCTTTGGACAAGCGAACCCGCTCGTATCCAAATCAAAGCCGGTAACTTTCAGGTTCTTGCTGCTCGACTGCTGATCGCCAAAGCAGCGCACTTCGACCGCAATATTTTTCGCCAGCTCGCGCGAAAGATAATCGACGTGCACACCCGCGCCGCCATAGACGTACGGCGGATATTCGTTAGTGAGGAAAAGAACCTTCACGCAGCAAGAGTAGAGCAAGCATGCGACTCGCTTTCAATGGAGTTCGCAAACCAAACCCGTGCGCTTCAATTTTTTACTTTGAGCAACAACACCGGGATCTCGACCGCGTGCCGAACTTTGTCCGCCGTCGCGCCATAAAGAATGTCGCTGATAAACCGATGACCGTGCGTGGTCATCGCGATAAGATCGACCCCTTTCTCACGCGCAAGCTTGATGATTCCATCGGATGGTTCTCCGAGTGCGAGAACCGCTTCGCAGGAAAAGCCTTCGTCGCACAATTGCTGCCGGCGCTGTTCCAAATAAGCGCGGTCCTGTTTCATCTCGTCGCTTTCCGCCAGCTTGAGTTGATTAAAATTTCGCGCCACCCAGCCATCCGCCACATGCACCAGCAGAAGCTCGGCATTCGTTAGGCGAGCAAGCGGCCGGATGTGCGCAAGAATGGTGTCGTCAGCGGCGCTGTTTTCCAGTGGGACGAGAATGCGGCGGTACATTTTGTTTATTGAGTTGGACCAGGAAGACCGAGCGTATCATAAAACGCGCGCAACACCGAGGCCGGCATAAAGGTGTCAAAGAGTAACTTCATGTTCAGAACGATGATAATGAGGGCCGTGGTCCAGCCGAGGATTCTAATCCAGACTGGGTTGACGAACTCGCCCATCTTCGCCTTTTCGTCGGTGAAACGCATGAGCGGCCAGACGGCGAAGCCGAGCTGCATGCTCAGCACGACCTGGCTGGCGATGAGCAGCGCGGTCGTCTTACCTTCGCCAAAGAACCCGATCACGCCCACCGCGGGCACGATCGCGATGCCGCGGGTGATGAGCCGGCGCAGCCACGGCCGCAGGCGAATGTTGATGAAACCTTCCATCACGATCTGCCCGGCGAGCGTTCCGGTAAGCGTCGAGTTTTGCCCCGAGGCGAGCAGCGCCACCGCGAATAAAACGCTCGCGACGCCGACCCCGAGCATCGGGCTGAGAAGTTTGTAGGCGTCCTGGATTTCCGCCACGTCCTGGTGTCCCGACCAGTGAAAGACGGCGGCGGCGAGGATCAAAATGGCGGCGTTGATAAAGAGCGCGAGCATGAGCGCGACGGTGGAATCGATCGTGGCGAACTTGATCGCCTCGCGTTTGCCCACGGGGGTCGGCTCGAATTTTCGCGTCTGCACAATGGAGGAATGCAGATAGAGATTATGCGGCATCACGGTCGCGCCGATGATACCGATGGCAACGTAGAGCATCCCGGGATGGGTGACGACCTGCGCGCTCGGAATGAACCCGAGGAGAACGCCGGCGAGGCTCGGTTTGGAGAAAAAGAGCTCGGCGGCAAAACAGCCGCCGATGGTGGCGATGAGGGTGATCACGACGGCCTCGATGTAACGGAAGCCTTTGGTTTGCAGAAACAGAACCAGCAGCACATCGAACGCGGTGATGACACAGCCCCAGACCAACGGGATGCCAAAGAGAAGTTGCAGGGCGATCGCGGAACCAACGACCTCGGCCAGATCACAGGCCGCGATCGCGATTTCGCAGAGAATCCAAAGAAACCAGACGGTCGGGGTTGAATAATGATCGCGGCAGGCCTGCGCCAGATCGCGACCCGTGCCGACTCCGAGCTTGATGCACAAATGCTGGAGAAGGATGGCCATGAGATTCGAGATCATGACGACGGAGAGCAGCGTGTAGCCAAACTGCGCGCCGCCCGCCAGATCGGTCGCCCAGTTACCCGGATCCATGTAGCCGACCGCGACGAGAAAGCCGGGCCCGGAGAAAGCGAGCAGCTTCCGCCAGAAGGAAGCGGTCGCCGGTACCGCGATGCTCCGGTGCACTTCCGGGAGCGAATACTCGCTGACTTTGCGCCGCCAGGCGGATTTGTTTGTCGCGTCGGCAGCGGGTGATATCGGATCAAGTCGGTCGGGCGTTTCGCTCATAATCAAAAACGAACGCTGATGCCACTGAAGGTGTTGATGTCATCGGCCGCATGCGTGACGCCGATGTTGCAACCGCAGTCCAGTTGAAGATTTTTCGTCAGCCGATAAGTGAGGCCCACATCGATCGTGCCGACCCAGCTCGCATCGCGTTCGGTGCTGACACTGCTGAAAAACTCGCAGTAGCCGGCAAGTTCACCGACCAGATCGCGCCCCAGAGTCACTGAATTGATGAACTCCTGATGCCGGCCGCTTCCGAATTCATTGCGCAGAAATTGAATCCCGGTTTCCATTCCCAGATCGAACTTGCCGGGCAGTTGGACGCTGAACGGCAAAAGTAATCCGCCCTCGACCGAATCGTTGCCGACGTCGCCCGTGTTCGTTGGGAATTTCACAAATGGCAAAGCTGCAAACGCGGTTGAACCACCATCGTTTCCCCAGAAATTGATTTTGACGCGCGTGATAAAATCGCCCACGCCAGAAGCGGTCGAGACCGTCCGCGCACGTCGATCATCCAGCCTCGCGCGCACATAGTTTTCAAAAATGAGGCTGAGATCGACGTTGTTCAGAAGGCCGATGCGCAAATTGAAGGGCGCCACATTCCATATTTCCGTTTCGGCGCTGTCGGCTTGAGTACGGGTGAACGTTGTAAAATCCATTTCGATTTGGAAATGGCCCGCGTCGAGCGTTGTTGGTCCTTCAGTCTTATCCGGCCGGTCGGTGGCAAACTCGCGCAGTGCATTTTGCGGAGTCGGGTTGAAAAGATTGTACGGAGCTTTCTCCTGCGTATCCGCCACGCCGTCTATTTCCCCAGCGATCGCCGCTACCCCGCTGAGCAGAAACAAGATCGAAATCGTGTTCCTGATCTTGTGAAAGCCACTCAACACAAACTTAGGTTAAACTAAGTTAGTTGTGTCGCAATATTATTTTCTTTTCTCCCAATTAATTATTGCCCGGGCTTATTTCTTCTTTATTATGATTTCCCTAATGGCACGGCGAAAACATACCCGGTCTGCACTCGGCAGCTCGACCGCGGTCGAAGATTATCTTGAGCGCATTCTGGAGCTGATTAATTCCAAGGGCTATGCCCGCGTGATCGATATCGCAGCGGCGCTGAAAATTTCGCAGGCCAGCGTCAGCAACATGGTGCAGAAGCTCGACGGCGAAGGATTGCTAAAATACGAAAAATATCGGGGACTGGCTCTAACAACGGCGGGCGAGACGCTCGCGCGAAACATCGCGCACCGTCACAAACTCCTGACCGATTTTCTGAAACTTCTCGGCCTGGCCGATCACGTGATTTATCACGATGTCGAAGGCATGGAGCATCACATTAGTCCGCCCACCCTTCGCGCCATCGAGGCGTTGACGGGGCAATTGCGGCGGCGTCCCGCGTTGCTCGCCCAACTCGGTGCAGCGCGCGTCTAGCCCTTCGCAGCGGCGCGGCTTCCGCTAGCTGATTTGCAGATCGAGAATTTCGCCGGGCGCGGAGCGAATATTCAAAGTAATCGGCCGGCAGCAAACGGTGCAGTCCTCGATCATCGATTGCTCGGACAACGTCGTGTCGATCACGAGCGGAAATGATTCGCCGCAATGCGGACACGTGATTTCGCTCTGCACGAGCAATTCCATTGCTATGACGATTATCCTAACGAGTTAGAGCGCTATATTATTTCGCCTTCGACGCAGCCACGGACGGTTCGCTGACCTTGGCAAAATGTAACTTTCGAACGCGGCGAGCGGCGGCTTCCGTCACCGTGACAAGATAATCGCCAATGCGCACCTGCTCCCCCTGCTTCGGCAGATGCCCAGCAAATGCGTGACGTAACCGCCAATGGTGCTTACGTCCGCACTTTCCAATTCAAGGCCCGTCAGATCGTTCAGCTCGTAAAGACCGAGCGCGCCATCAACTCCAAATTCGTCCTCATTGATCCGGCGGAATTCTTCCTTGTCGGCATCGAATTCGTCCTGAATATCGCCGACCAATTCTTCGAGCACGTTTTCCAAGGTCACCATTCCAACGGTGCCGCCGAATTCATCCACCACCATGGCAACATGGGCGTGCTTGCTCAGGAAAAGCGTAAGCAATTTTTCCAGCGACATCATTTCCGGCACGGGCATAAGCTCGCGTTTGATCCGCATTAGATCCGGATTCGGATCGCGCATCATCGGGACGAGTTCCTTGATGTGGATGAGACCCAGCGTGTTATCGAGATGTCCGCGCACGAGCGGAAAGCGCGTGTGGCGCGATTCGATCGCTTTCTTCACATTGGCGTCGAAACTGTCTTCGACATCGAGAAAAACAATTTCGCCGCGCGGCGTCATAATATCGCGGACGACGCGCTGCCGCAGGTCCAACGCATTTAGAAGCAGGCTACGACCGACAGGCGAGACTTCATCGGACCGCTCGCTCTGATCGAGGATCAAACGCAGCTCCTCTTCACTGTGCGCGAGTTCTGTTTTCGGCACCGGTTTGAGGCGAAGAAGTTTTTGCAGAACGAAATTTGCGGAATTGTTCAAAAGCCAAATCGCGGGCTTGAAGACCACGTAGAAGCCGCCGAGCGGACGGACGAGGCTGAGAGAAACCGAAAGCGGATTGGCGATCGCGATGTACTTCGGCGCCAGTTCTCCAAAGACGATATGCAGAAATGTGATCCCGGTGAAGGCGAGCGCGACTGATACGGATGAAACAAAGGCGTGTGAATGGATGATTGAATACGGCAAAGAAGGGTTGGAGCATCTGCACGAGAAAAAGTTCGCCGATCCAGCCCAGGGCGAGACTTGCCAGAGTTACTCCCAATTGCGTCGCAGAAAGATAAGCATCGAGATGGGCGCGCACGTGTTTCGCAACCGTAGCCCGCGCCTCTCCTTCATCTTCCAAAGCATCGAGCTGACTGCTGCGAACTTTGACGATGGCGAATTCGCACGCGACGAAAAAACCGTTTAGGACGACGAGGCTCACGATCGCCGCCAGTTTGGCGAAGACGACACCGCCAGAATCCCAATGCTCGGCAATCGCGAAGGGCGTCTCCGCTAAAAAAATAGGTAACAAAACACTCATCACGCGAGTGCTTCCCTGCACTCTAGCCCCGCGCTGCCAGACTTTACCAGCTGGACTTTGTAACGCCCGGGATTTGCCCCGAAGAAGCGAGCTCGCGAAAAGTAAGACGCGAAATTTTGAATCGGCGAATAAATGCACGCCGACGGCCGGTGACTTCGCAGCGATTCACAACGCGCGTGGGGCTGGCATCGCGCGGCAATTGCGAAAGCCCGATGTAATCCTTCTTTGCCTTTAACTCGGCGCGGAGAGCGGCATATTTCTTTACCGTCTCGCGTTTTCGGTTATTGCGATTAATCCAGGAGGTTTTAGCCATAATGGAACGCGGAAAGTAGCGGACATGCTTCCAAAAGCAACCGCTTTTTCCAATCGCCCTCGCGCCGGAGAAGAGCAAGAATATCCAAACTTGAACCCGAATTGATCGAGAATGTTCCCACTCTACCAGGACAGATTTCCACAGACCGCGCTCGGCCTCGTCCAGACTCTCACGGCCAGTCTCCGAGGCGCGCTGCAAATTCCGGGCGATCCGGTTTTGATACGCGAAATCCAATATCCGGAGCTCGCGGAAATCGCGATTGATTTGAGTGGAAGCCAGGTGCGATTGAACGCTCCGCATCCTTCCCCGCCCGCCGGCAGCGGAAAGCCAGCAGTTACCGCGCAGCTGTTCACGCTGAAGGCATTGCCTCTATCGATTGGCGAGGCGGAACTTTACTTCACTATCGATGCGAACGGGGTTGTTTTGCATCGGAACCGAGACAGTGCCGGCAATCTTTTTCTGCAATTACAACGCGTGGATAACGGACGGATCGCAATCGCGATGCGGCAACGAGACTTGGAAATACTGGTCGAGAAAATCGCAAAAGCCGAAGCTGGCAAGCAGGGAGTGGCGATCGAGCATATGCAATTGAACCTAACGAGTCGAGGCTCGCGCTCGTTAGGAGTGGAGATTCGCGTGCAGGCGCGCAAGTTATTTGTACGCGCACTCGTCCGCGTCGCCGGTGTCTTAAAAATAGACGAACAACTCGTGGCGCGATTCTCGAGTCTGACCTGCAACGGCGATGGGGCAATGGCCACACTGGCGTGCGGTGTTCTTGCGCCCCATTTGCAAGCGCTGCAAAATCGCGGCTTTCCGTTGCTCACCTTCGCGCTGGGCGAGGTGCAGCTTCACGACATCAACTTAAGCGTCGGCGATGGCGTTGAAGTGGCGGCGGAATTCGGTCCTGCTCATGCGTAAGAGCGAGTTGAAAATTATGTTTTGCTAACTTCGGACTGCAAGTATGATCGCCGACTCCCCAAAAAACATCATTTCCTCCCCGATGATCATCAAGATCGGTTTTGATATTGAATTCAAACTCGTTGGCCCGACGCCAATGATTTTGATGCTCTACGTACATCCGTCGCGCCGCGACGATCTGCGCACGGAAGAAAATGTGATGGTAACGCCCGACGTTCCCGTGGCGAAGTTCACCGATTTCTATGGCAACATTTGCGGACGCCTTGTCGGGCCCACGGGAAATATCCGACTGACACTCGACGCCTTGATCGAGGATCACGGCGAACCGGATCGCAAGGAATGTCCGAACGCGGTGCAGAACAAAGTCGAGGATCTTCCCGACGAAGCGCTCGGTTATCTGCTCCCGAGTCGCTATTGCGAAGTGGACAGGCTTTCGGATGTGGCGTGGAAACTTTTTGGAAACACTGCGCCCGGCTGGCCGCGCGTGCAGGCGATTTGCGACTGGGTAAATCAGCACATCACTTTTGGTTATCAGTTCGCCAACCAGAACAAATCGGCGTTTGACGTCTACGGCGATGGCCGCGGAGTTTGCCGCGATTTCAATCATCTTGCCGTCACCTTTTGCCGCGCGATGAACATTCCCGCGCGCTACGTTACGGGATATCTCGGAGACATTGGCGTGCCGGTCGCGCCCTATCCGATGGATTTCAGTGCGTGGTTCGAAGTTTATCTGGGCGACCGCTGGCATGCGTTTGATGCGCGTCACAATTGCCCACGCATTGGACGAATCCTGATAGCGGCAGGTCGCGATGCGGCGGATGTGGCGATGACGACAAACTTTGGTCGCGCCATTCTGAAAAAGTTCGTCATCGTCACTGACGAAGTGCGCAACGGCGTCGCGGCCTGAAATTTTCGCAGCCTACCTTTTCGCCAGTCGTCGGAACATCAAGGCGCCGAGCGCGAGAAACAAAATGTTCGGCAACCAAACGAGCAACTCCGGATGCAATTTCGGATTCGCGCGCAACGTGTCGGCGATGATGATGAAAAGGAAATACACAATCGCGACGACGAGGCTCATGAGAAAACCGATCGAAGTTTCGCGGCGATGCGCCGTCACGCCGAGCGGCACGCCGATTAAGGCAAAAGCGAGGCACGAAAATGGAAATGAGAAACGTTTGTTGATCTCGGTGCGGCTCGCACTCTGCTCCTTCTGGTCTCCGGTTTTAAGCTGATCGAGTAACTGCTCGATCGAAAGGGCCGAGCGGCTCGGCTGTTTTTTTTCTGTCTCATACAAATCCGTCAGACTGATCGGCAACGTTCCCTCCGTCATGTTGATCCCGTCGCGGATTTTTCGCAGATCCCACGGATTAGCTTCATCACGCTGTTGATAGCGAGCGTGATAGAGGTGCATCAGGATGCGCTTGTGCGCGAGATCGGCTTCCAATTTCCCCGTCTTGGCAAACGTGACTTTCATCGGCATCCCGTTCTCGTTCATTTCGAAAACGATGACGTTCTGCAGCTTCCTCCCCTGCTTCTTGCCGACGTAAATTTTTCGGCCGGGAAATTCGTCGATCACCTGATCGCTGCCGAACAACGCCATCGGATTGCGCGTCGCCAGATCGAAGATTGTGCTGCGTAATCTTTCCTGCGCCGCGGGCGCGACTTTGACATTCAGCCAGAGACAGATCGCAGTCGCCGCAAGCGCGATGAAAAGCAGCGGCACGCAAACGCGCGTGATACTTACACCGTTGCTGCGTAGCGCGATCAATTCGTTATCCGCCGAAAGCCGTCCGAAGACGAGCAGGATCGCGGTGAGCAAACCCCACGGAATAGTGAAGATGAGCGAGAACGGCAGAACGTAAGCGATGAACGTAACCAGATATTCCGCCGGCACGTCGTGGTTCACGAGCAGAGGAAGGAGCTTGCGAAAAATGTTGCCGACCACGAGCACGAGGCTGAGCACGAAGATCGCAAACAGGATGTTTACGAGCAGCTCGCGGCTGATAAATCGATCGATTAGTCTCATCCCGTTGTGTGTTAGTTCCTCACTGTCGCCGACAATGAAGCACGGAAGTGCTGCATTTGCTTCTGCGCGAACTTTGCTACCTTGAGGGCCGAATGAGCAGCGAGCTCCACGATGTGGCAATTATTGGCGGCGGTCCTGCTGGGAGCACGGCCGCAACTTTACTCGCGCGAAGTGGTCGCCGGGTCATCGTTTGCGAGCGGGAAAAATTTCCGCGTTTCCACATCGGCGAATCGCTTTTGCCTGCCAGCATGCGTGTATTCGATCGCCTCGGTGTGCAGGAAAAACTGCGGGCCGTTTTCATGGAGAAATTTGGCGGCGAAATCTCCGGCTCCTGTAGTGACGAGGGCGTGCGCTTTTATTTCAAGGACGGTTACCAATCGAAATGCGATCGGGCCTATCAGGTAACACGCGCCGATTTCGATAAGTTATTGCTCGATCACGCCGCCGAAAACGGAGCGGAAATTCGCGAAGAGACCGCCGTGCAAAGCGTGAGCTTTTCCGATGATCACGTTCAACTGCGTGTCGCAAACAAGAATGGTGAATCGGCCGAAATCCGTGCGCGATACTTGATCGATGCGAGCGGCCGCAATTCGTTCGTCGGTGCGATGTTCGGGCTCAAGAAAAATTACGAACAGCTGCAAAAATTTTCCCTCTTCGCCCATTACACCGGTGTTACGCGCCCGCAAGGTCGCGACGGCACGCTCACCCGGATGATTCGCGGACGTGATCGCTGGTTCTGGTCGATCCCGCTCACGATGGAGCGAGCGAGCATCGGAATCGTGCTCGATACCGGCAATTTCCGTGAAGCAAAACAAAATCCGGAAACGTTTTTCGAAAACGCGATCGCGGAGCAACCGCTTCTTGCGGAGACAATGCGTGAGGCTAACCGAGTAACGCAGGTTTACACCGCCGCCGATTTTTCCTATCGCAACACGAAACTCGCCGGGGATCGATGGCTGCTTGCGGGAGATGCCGCGGGCTTCATCGATCCGGTTTTTAGCAGCGGCGTTTTTCTTGCCATCATGTCGGGCGAGCTCAGCGCCGATGTGCTCAATCGCGTTCTCGACAAACCGAAAAGCGCCCGTCGGCTTTTCGCTCGCTACGAAAACCAGTTGAATCGGGCGATGGATGTTTACGTTCGCTTTGTAAACGCGTGGTACAAAAAGGAATTCATCGAAGTTTTCCTCCATCCCCAGGATATCCTGCATATCCCACCCGCGGTTAACGCCGTGCTCGGAGGCAACATTCGCGGCAGTCTCGCGATCAGATGGCGGATGTGGATTTTTTATCTGCTCGTTTTCTTGCAAAAATATTTTCCACTTTGTCCCCGCCGGACACTCGTGCCTCAGAAAGTTATTCCATCTACGGCTGCGGAGCCGCATCGAGGCCGTTTCCTAAAACAGCATGCGCAAGATCATCGCCGCCGCGTTGGCGGCGTTATTTAGCCTAACGAGTTGTCAGACATCTGGTCTGCGCCATCTATTCACCCAGCCGACACCGAACTGGGAAGCGAGAATCGGCCAACTCCAATATCGCGGACCCAGGACGACGTTGATCGGCGAAGTGCTGGTGCGTTTCTCCAAGAGCGGCGATTTCGAACTCACGTTTACGAAGGGCCCGGGCGTGACGCTTCTCGTCATTCACCAGGATTCGAAGTTCGCGCGCGTCGAAGGACCGCTCGCGCGCGGGCGTTGGGCCGGACCAATAGAAAAAGGACCGCGACGATTAAGCGGCTGGCTTGCTTTGCGAAATGTCCTTGAGCACGGACAGAAGCCGATGGTGAAATATTCGAACGGCACCGAGACTTTTGTTTTCGAATTCTGATCCGGTTTCGGTTTCGTTGAATTCGTTATGCCGTTTTCTCAGCTCATCGCCCGACTCGTTACGCAACGGCGTCCGCTTGTGTGGACAACGGTCGCCGTGGTCTCGGCGGCGTCTATTCTAATTCTTGTCGCGAAGCTTCGCCTCGACACCGAAGTGCTCAATCTTTTGCCGAGCCATTTCGAATCGGTCGAAGGTCTGAAGGTTTACAACAGTGAGTTTGCGCAAACGCGCGAGCTGACATTCGCGCTGGTCGCTCAGCCGGATGACGCCGACAAGCTGGAGGAGTTTGCGCCGCGCTTTGCCGAATCATTACGCAAACAGCCGTGGTGCGTACGAGTTCTGGCCGGTTCGCCGATGGAAACGCCTCAGGGTATTCAAGACCTGCAAAACATCGCGCTGCCACTGCTGCTCAATCTCGACCCGGCAGCTTTCGATGAAACGATTGCATTGCTGCAACCGGCAAAGATTCAGGCGCGCCTGCATCGGTTGCGTGAGGAAATTGAAGCGGGTTCGCCGCGCCCGCAGTTTGAATTACAGCTCGACCCGCTCGGTCTTGTCGCGCCCGCACTGAAGCCATTCGCAGCGAATGCTTCGCTCGAAGAAGAACAACCGCTCACTTCTGCCGATCGCACCACCCGCATCGTTCTCGCAGTAACGAATCAGCGGACGATTGGTGCGTTCGATTGCCAAAGGTTAATGCGCCAGGTCAATGCGTTTCGCGCACAAGCGCACGAAGGCTGGGACGGCGGGCCATTGCAGATTTTGGTCACGGGCCGATCGGCCTACGTCGCGGAAATCTCGTTGAGCATGCGGCATGACATCATCGTCACTCTGCTGGGTTCAATGCTGCTCGTCGGCGGCGTATTCTACATCGGTTTTCGCCGCTGGCTGCCATTGCTCGGCATGGGGATTTCTCTCCTGCTCTGCTGTCTGGTCGCGCTTGCAGTTGGCATTCTTATTTTTCACAAGCTCAACATGGTGACGGTCGGATTCTGCGCGATCCTCATCGGACTCGGAGTCGATTTCGCCATTTTGATTTTTGGTCGTTACCAGCAGGCCCGCGATGAAGGCCACGAACATCCGCGCGCCGTAGCAGAATCAATCGCCAGCCTCGGTCGCGCCATTTTCTTCGGCGCGTTAACGACCGCAGTCGGATTTCTCGCGTTGCTCTTGAGTGGCAGCGCTGGATTCACGCAACTCGGAGTCTTGATCGCAATCGGCATTTCCTTTGCCGGTCTTGTTCATGACCACGGTCTTCTTTCTCTTCATCCCGCGAAAAACTCCGCCGCGGCACGGTGATTGGATTTTTACTGCGGCGAAAAATTACGTTCGCTGGTGCGTGCGACGTCCCGCTCCGATGCTGGCGATCTCTACACCGATACTCGTGTTGCTCACTGTGATCGCCGTTTCACCTCGGCCTTCGCTGCCGATCGATTCAAGCACGCGTTCGATGGAGCCAAAAAACAGCGATGCCGGACATGCGCTGGAAACCATCATGAGCAAAATGCCAACGCGTTGGGAACCGGTTCTCGGAATTGTGCGCGCGCAGGATCAGCAACAACTGCACGATTACTGGCAGGCGGTCGAAGCGCATTGGAGGAAGGTGCAAAGCTCCGGCGAGATCAAAAACTTTTCGACACCGGCTGCACTCGCGCTTTCACCGCGAAGGATGCAAACGAATCGCGCGAAGTTGAGCGCGATCGATTTCACCGCAGCACGGAAAGCGCTGGAAACTGCCATCACGGCGGACGGATGGAGTCGCGACACCTTTACGCCCGGATTCAAATTGATCGATGAACTACAGCGCGCTGCCAATCCGGCGACCGCAATTCCCGATTGGCGAAACTTGCTCCCGCCATCGTCGAGTTGGTGGTTCCTCGTCGATCGCTATTTCGCGCACGATCCGCTTCTCACGGTGGGATTCGTTACCACGAACGCGCCCGTCACGAGCCACGTACAAAAACAAATGCTCCGGCGCGAATTGCCGACGCCAGGAGTTCCCATTGTTTTGTCGGGTTGGAGTTTCACGCTCACCGACTTGCTGCCCTGGTCGCGCCATCAACTCCTCGTCATCAGCGCACTCATGGCGGTCTTCGACGCGACTTTGCTTGCGCTTCTCTATCGCGATTTGCGCCTTTGGCTGATTCAGATCGCGACGCTCATCATGGCGATCGGAGGAATGATTGCGTCGATGAAATTGCTAAGCATTCCGCTCAATTTGCTCAACGTTCTCGCGTTTCGGCTCGTCCTCGCGATCGGTGTCGATTACGGAATCTACGTCTTGCTGGTCTGGCAAAAAGCGCGCGAGCTCGAACATGATGTCGCCGGCGTGGTCAAACCCGTTGTGCTCGCGGGCCTGACTGCAATCGCTGGTTTTGGTTCGCTCGGAATCGCGGATAATCCCACATTGAGTGGACTCGGGATTGCCTGCGCGCTCGGACTCTTCTGGAGTCTTGCCGCGACGATTTTCTTTACCTTACCCGCGGCGGCAGCAGCTGAACCGAAGCTGTGGCGCGAAGAATCATTGCAACCGATAGAACAATCCAATCATGTTCTAGAATCGCAGCTATCATCTGTCTTCTGTTCGCCTTCGCAGTTTTGGTGCAGGCGCAAACGCTCTCGCCGGCAGAGGTGAAGAGTTTGCTCCAGCGCATTCGGGAGAAGCGCGCGGCCGCACCGCAGGTCCAGGCAGACTTTCACGAGGACAAGAATGTCCACTTGCTCAACAAACCAATCGCCAGTTCGGGCAAAGTTTGGTTCCAGGCGCCTAACAAATTCCGCCGTGAAGCGAAGGGAACTGCACCAAGCGTGACCGTGAGCGATGGTCAGCAACTTTGGATTTACTATCCGAAGTTCCAATCGGCTGAACATTACTCGTTAGGCAAAAGATCGCCGCTCGATGCCGGAATTGCCGCGCTAACCGCGGGGCTGAATCTTGAAAATGTCGAAGAGACCTATCGTATTGCCGCCAAAAAACTGGATAAAGGTTACGAACTGGAGCTGGCGCCGCGTCACCCTTCTCTAAAGAAATTTCTGCAAAAATTTGCTATTCAGATTAACGATGAGTTGCAGGTCGAGCGAACCGAAATGCTGCAGCCCAACGGCGACCGGATCGTGACAGTTTACTCGAACATAACGCGCGCGCCGATTGATCCCTCGACTTTCGAATTTACGCCTCCGCCCGGAACAAACATTACGACGCCTTTAGGACATTAGGAGTTCCTGCTTCTGTAGCGGCGATCTCCGATCGTCGCTCGAAACCGCAGCAGAAAAAGTGCGACGGTCATAGACCGCCGCTACAGGATTAGCATTCCGTTTGCTGGCATTTAGATTCAATCGATGTCGCGCCACCTCGACAAAATTCTCGCGAACGCCGAGCGACAACTTGCCGCTACGGCGGCGAAGCGCCCTACTGATGTTCTTCCTCTCTATAAAAAATTCCTCAAGATCGAGGAACACAGGCTGCGTCTGAGACATCAGGCGGGCGGCGGTGGTCGCGAAATCTGTGCCGGGCGCGCGGAGTTGATTGATGTTTTATTGCGTCACGTTTTCGGCCAGGCGAAAGCAGGCGCGCGCAAGAGTCCGCCGGTTCCTGTCGCCCTGATGGCTCTCGGTGGCTATGGCCGGCGAGAGCTGAATCCGTTCAGCGATGTCGATGTAATGTTCCTGCATCGTCAAAATCCTGCGCGCGTTTCCAGCGAGCTGAGCGAACTGGTCGAACAGGTTCTTTATCTCCTTTGGGACATTGGTTTCAAAGTTGGGCATTCGACGCGCTCGATCAAAGACGCCATTTCACAGGCCAATAGCGATATGTTGACGAAAACCGCAATGCTCGAGGCGCGATTCCTTGCGGGCGACGCGAAACTTGTTCGCGCGTTTCGCGACCAATTCCGCAACAAATGCGTCAACGGCTTGGAGCGGCAGTATCTCGAGCTGCGCATGAAAGATCAGGCGACGCGACACGCGAAGTTCGGCAACAGCGTGCACATGCAGGAGCCAAACGTGAAAAGCGGCTGTGGCGGGCTTCGCGATTATCAAAACCTGCTTTGGATGACTTATTTCAAAGAAGGCGCGCTTACTACCACCCATCTCGTGGGACGCGATTGGCTCAGCGAGACCGATCAACGTCGGCTCGATGGCGCTTATGATTTTTTGCTTCGTGTTCGGACTGCGCTGCACTACGAAACGAAACGCGCAACCGATGTTCTGCATTTGAACATCCAGGAACAACTCGCCCACCGCTTGCACTATTCACAGGCGACTGCACTGCTCCGCAGCGAAGCGTTCATGAAGGATTATTACGCGCACACGCGGGAAATTTTCCGGATCACGGAGCGAATCACTGAGCAATTCGTCAGTGGTCAATCATCGGGAATGCTGCGCGCGCTCCTGAGCTTCCTTCCCAAACCCCGCAGCAAAGAAGAAGATTTCGGCGAATTCGTTAGTCGCGAGAATCAGTTGCACGCGAAGCAACCGAATGTTTTCCAAACAAATCCCACCTTGATGATGGAAGCGTTTCGGCTCGTGCAGACGCAGCGGCTCGAGTTGAGTCCGGAGTTGGAAGATCTGTTCGCGCGCAATTTGAGTTTGGTCACGCGCACTTTTCAATACGCCAAAGAACCGCGGGAGATTTTTCGGGCAATTCTTTCTCAAAAAGGCGAAGTCGGCCGCGTTCTGCGCACGATGCACCGAGTTGATTTTCTCGGGCGCTACATTCCGGAGTTCGGCGGGCTCACCTGCCTCGTGCAGCATGAATTTTTTCACCGCTACACCGCGGACGAACACACGCTTGTTTGCATCGACAAGCTCGATGCTCTCACCACGACGGAGAATTCGAAACTTGTGCCGTATCGCAAGCTGTTCGAGAAACTCGATGATCCGCTGGTCTTGTATCTCGCCCTTTTGATGCACGATACCGGTCGCGGCATTGCCGCAAGACCGCATTCCGAAGCGAGCGCTCTTTTCGCCGGCCGCGTCGCGATGCGATTGCAGCTCTCATCGGACGAACGCAAATCGCTCATCCTCCTCGTCGATCACCACGTCACCATGTCGAACATGGCGCAACAGCGAAATCTGGACGATCCGGAAACGATCATCGAGTTCGCCGCGATCGTGAAAGATCAAAAAAATCTCGATGCTTTGATGCTGCTCACGCTGGCCGACGGTCAGGGGACAAGTGCCGAGGGATGGTCGGATTGGAAGGAATCTCTCGTCTGGCATCTTTATTACGCGACTTCGCAATACCTCGCCGACCAGGACGCATTCAATCAACAGATGAAGATCGAACGTGAGGAATTAAGCGCCGCGGTCCGCGCGCGATTGCCCGAGGATTTTGCCGAGGAAATCGAAGCTCATTTCGATTTTATGCCCGACAATTATTTCAGAGCGTTCGCCGTGGACGATATCGCTTCGCACTTGCGATTGTTCCGCGATTTTTTTGCGAAACGTTCTTCGGACGACAGTTCGCCTTTCGCGCCGGCGGTAAAATGGGAAGCGTTTCCGGAACAAGGCCACAGTATTGTTTCTTTTTGCGCATGGGATCAGCGGCAATTGCTCGCTCGCATAGCGGGTTCGTTCGCGGTGGTGCCAATCAATATTCTTAGCGCCGATATTTACACGCGAGGCGACAACCTCGTGCTCGACGTCTTTCGCGTTTGCAGCGCCGACGCCAAAGCTGTGACCGACCGCAAAAAATGCGAGCAGGTGGAGAAAACGCTTTCCGACTCGTTAGGCAATGAGGCTTTTGATTTTCCACCTTTGATCGCAGAGGCCCGTCGCAAGAGTCGCGATCGACTTCCGCGCGGTATCGATTTTCCGACCCGTATTAGCATCGATAACAAAGTGCATCCGACTTACACGTTGGTGCAGATAGAAACGCCGGATCGTCTGGGCTTGCTCTACGATCTACTTTCCTGCCTCGATCGAGAAGGGATTTCTATTTCTCTGTCGCGCATCAGCACCGAGAAAGGCGCTGCTGTCGACACCTTCTACGTGGCGGATGCCGCAACCCGCAGCAAGATCACTGACTCCAATCGCATCGATTCGTTGCAAAAGAAACTGCAGGAGGCCGCGGTCCTGAACGAAGACACGTAGTCGAGCGCACGGGGAAATTCTCTGGCCTTGAGTGGCTTCCGGTCTAGTTTCACCAGATTTTTATCGCCTCATGAATGTAATCATTCTCGCCGCCGGTTACGCGACGCGGCTTTATCCGCTGACCTTGAACAAGGCGAAGCCGCTTCTGGAAGTCGGTGGCAAACCGATCATCGAATGGGTCGTGGACAATCTTATCCCGGTCCCAGGCCTGAAGACATTCTATGTGGTGACAAATAACAAATTCGCCAGCGACTTCCAAGATTGGGCGAAGGGCTACGCGAATCGTCATCCAGAAATAAAACTCAAGGTCATTAATGACGGAACAACCAGCGATGCGGACAAGCTTGGCGCGATTGGCGACATCAATCTGGTGATCACGCGCGAAGAATTAACGGACGATGATCTTCTCGTCGCCGCCGGCGATAGTTTGTTCAGTGAACCACTAACCGATTTCGTTGCTAAGGCGCGCGGAGCAAAAGCGGTTCTCGCGACATATGATGTTGGCGATCTGGAGGCGGTGAAAAAGTACAGCAACATCACAACGGACAAAGAAGGGATCATCACCGATTTCGAAGAAAAGCCGCCGAAACCCCAGAGCACATTGGCGGGAATAGCACTGTATTATTTTTCCCGTGAAACGGTTCCGATGTTTACGACTTATACCGCGGCTGGAAACAATCCGGATCAGCCAGGCCGATTCATCCAATGGCTCTACAAGCAGACGCCGGTCAAAACCGAGCAGATCAAGGGAACCTGGTTCGACATTGGCAGCAAGGAAACGCTCGAAGCTGCAAATAAGATTTTCGGCAAATCGTAGCCAGGGCGTTGTAGCTGCCGCTGTCGTTGTAGCGCGCTGTCTCCAGCGGCAGTAGCTAACTACCTCAATCGGCCTTCGTCAAACTCAATCAGGTCGAAGTACGTTCGGATATCTTTCCTGTCAGGGCCGCCCGCTTCTTTCAGAAAATGTAGGAAGCGCGCTTTCTTCACCGGCGAATCCGGCGCACGGGAAATCATCGCCTGATTCCATTCTTCGATTTCTTCAGCCGAATGTTTGACGCCGTTTTGTCCGACCCACTCGACGATGCCCTGATCATCATCAATGCGACCAACTGCTTCCTCAAATGCGTCCGGATCCAACTTCAGGAACGCAAGCAAGTGTTTGTCGAATCCGACGGTCTTGTAGTTGTAACCGTTGAGCAAACCTTTGCGGTGCAGCTTCGCCTTGTCGATCAGCCGCGCCAGGTGCACATAGCCGCCGAGTCGTTCATACGGACTCCGTGGAAAGAGTTTGCGCATCAACTGCGACTACGAAGTCGCGGGTAGTGGTGGAGACAAGACAACCGAAGCCGGCGCGTCGTCGGCTGCCGGATCGCTCTTAGTATCAGCTGCCGGCAGCAGTTCGCCCTGCGTCAGTTCCTTTTTACCAATCACCAATTGTCCCGAAAACATTCCGCCTTTTTCCACGGAGATGGCGCGCGCGGTTACGTCGCCATCGAGCGAACCGGTCTTGTGAATAACGACGACTCCTTCAGCAATAATCTCGCCGGTCATGTGGCCACGGATCTCTATACTCTTCACGTTGATACGACGGAAAAATTGCACCTCTGCTTTGCGCTCGACGACCACATGCTCTGCCGTGAGCCGGCCGGGAATTTTTCCACTGAAGTTAATCGTCGCCGCGCCCGAGCAATTTAGATTGCCGCGCAGTTTTCCTTCAATCAACGCAGTGCGACAAATCACCGTGTTACTGCTGAGATCACCTTTCGCCGTCAGATGTACTTCGCCGTGCGTGCGAATGCTGCGACTGAAGCTCGTCGTGATTTTGTAATCCTGCAGGTCGATGTGCGCACTGCAAGCAGGACAAATAGTCGAACTCGCCGCGGAGCTAACCTCTTGCTTCGCTTTGCACTCGAAACACTCGATTTGCGAACTGGTTTGCCGTCCCCAAAGATTCTCGAATTTTCGAAGAATCGGCCCTGCCACCTCAGCGGCTTGGGCCGCGGGCTTCTCGACTTTTACGCGAAACTTCGGCTGCGGTTTTGGTGTCGAGGGCGAATAATGCCGGCCACATTGCCGGCACATTGTGCTTTTCGCAGCTGCATACTCCATCTGCTGAAAGCCACAGTGCGGACACTCCAGGCTTGTCTTAGCAGGCGAAGTTGCCACTGATTACGAAAGGTAGAACGCCTCCAGACTACGCGCGTGCGCCAAACGCAGCTTTCACCGGCGTCGCCGGTTCCTCATTGCGCACGATTTCGGGTTTATGCGTCGTCGGCATGGCACTTGGCTTGCCGGCGCCGCTGGTCACTTCCGATTTGCCAATGAAAGTCGCACCTTCCTCGATGACGAGGCGTGTTGCCTTCAGATCGCCCTGCAATGTGCAACGCGATTTCAATTCGCAACGTTCACCCACGGTGATGTTGCCCTGCACTTTTCCATACACGGTGATCGATTTCGTTTTGATTTCGCCCCGGATGTCCGCATTCTCACCGATCGTCAGCACACCATCACTATGGATTTCGCCTTCGACTTTACCGTCGATGAGAAGTTCCTTTTGGAATTTGATCGAGCCTTTGATTTCGACGTCGCTCGAGAGAACGTCCTTACCAGCATGTTCTGCCATATATTTTCTGTGATCGGTTGTTGATGGAGTTGGAAATGGTGATGGTGACTTGATTGGTTCTTCACGGGAAGCAGGACGCTCGTTCCATTCTGTGCCCGAATTCGGCGAGGTTTCACCGAATGGAGACGCAGGCTTCTGCGGAATGAATTTCTTCAACACACCCCATTATTGCCGTCGCATCCCAGAGTGTCAATAAGTCTCCAAAAACAATCCCGAAAATCTCATGGAATTTGGTTAACTCTATAAAGTTTTCCCGAACCGTTTTGGAGTTTTAGCTGCACAAAATCGGGCGCCCGACTCGGGTTGCGATCCAAAATTTGGCCGAGCGAATCCTTTGGAATGGGAGCATTCAGAATCGCTGCCGAGTTCTCCAAGACTCGATCTGAATCATAAACAAATATCCAGGCGATACGCTGGCGCCGAAGAATATTCCGCGCAGTCTGTGGATCACTCGTTAGGTAAAAATGCGCGGTCTGCGCGATGCCGGACAGACTTTCATGCGAACTGCCTGCCAGGCCCGGTTGGTTCGACCAATAAGCGATTGCTGGTGAAAGCCACCACGGCGCCAAAAACGCTTCGGTTTTGTCCGAGCGAATTTGCGTTGCTAAAGCGCGCCATTCCATTTTCTCCCGCCGCGCTTGCGTCAGTTCGATTACTTTTGACTCGTTAGGCCACAAACGTCCATCCCACTCTTGCAGAATCGGGAAAAATGAAATCGCAAACACAATCCACGCCAGCGTCCTGTTTTTGAACGACTGGAATAAGGTTGGTAGCGCGATTGCGAAAATAACTCCGAAGAAATAAGCCCACCGCGCTTGCCAAAGCGTCAGCAAATAACAAACGACGAGCAAAGTGCCAATGAATGGTAGGGCGCGACAATGCCAGTCCGGCTCGGACCTCGTCGCGCCGACGAATCTCTTGTGTGCTGCAAACCACAACAGCAATGGCGTTACGATCAACATCCAGCCAAACCACCGAAACCAAATCGGATCGATTGCAGATACCGGCATCAACTCACCAATCGTGTGCGACCAATTTCGAAAAATTGGATTACTCCCAAAGACCGGAAAATGCGGCAGTCGTCGTTCGACCAAAAGTGCCATCGTGATAACTACGGCAAACACGATCCAACCGAGTCCGTCTCGATCGACTGGTGAACTGTTCCCGATCGCAAATCAGGTAAAAGCTCGCGACGACGAGCATCAGAATTGCAGGTTCATAGAATGAAACCCAAAGCGCCATTCCCCAGGCAATGCCACTCGTTAGGCTCCAATTTCGCGACGGCGCAATACGCAAGCTCCATTCAGCGCAGATCGCGATCGCAATGAGAAGCATGAGCAACGATTGATGATCGGGCCGCCCGAGTTCCGTTCCATGAACAAGGATCGGACTGAGTGCGAAAAGCAAAAGCGCGACCCACCGATATCGCAGCTTCATTCGCCGCGACCACCACCAGAGAAACCAACCAGTGGCCAATGCCAGCAGCGGCGAGATGATTGCTCCGGCCAGATCAATCGGCTGCACTGTGAACGGCTGGAGCAAAAGCGCGAGCGCCAGAATCAAATAGTCGAGCGGCGCGGTCGTATGCGGCGTTGTTCCCTGCGGAAAATTTTCAAACTCGTGATGCCGCACAATCGTTCCCGGATGCTGCGCGCAAATTCGCACTCGCGTCATCCGCGCGTAACAATCCGCATCGGTGAAATAAATATTTCCCCCAACGAAGACGTCCTGATAGTTCGCGCACCGCGTCGCGAGAATCGCCGCGCTGAGAATCACGACTTCAAACAATACCAACGTGAATCGACCGATCACGCGACTATCCCAGTGCCCCTGTTCGAAATGAGCAACCTGAAACTTCTCAGCGTAACTGAGACCGTGCTGTCGGCGAGAGCTTCAACACCTCGGGGGTTTTTTTCAGCTGTCGCCTAAATGCTTCCGAAACGCCGTCGCGCCACTTCCGTGATTGATCGAGGAAGTAGTCGTCAAGCGCCGCCGCATCGGCAAAACGCGAGAACCACACAAAAACATTTTCGCCTTCCCGCACCGGCAAGGCAGGGAACGTGTTTTCGCTGCTTTCCGTCACAAAATAGGCCAGGAGCGAAGCGCCGCTTTCACAAAAGATCGGCTTCATGTCGCTACTCGAAAAACTCGATGAACTTATCGTTTATGGGCGAATCGAAATAGTAAATGGTCGCCGTTACAATTTCGTTCGGAATTTCGCTCGCGCCGTGTGGCGGGCGTTCTTTGTTTTCAAACGAGAATCCCGAATCCGATCGCGCCGGACGCAGGAGAAGCACGTTATCGGAATCGACCATCGTCTCGTTAGCCAATTCACGATTCGCCTTCCAAACCGGTCCGCCGTAAAAAGTCTGCAAGCTCTCCGCGCGCGTCGCCATATCTTGAAAACCTCGCAGCCAAACAAATCGGTTTGGATCATCCAGATCGCGGAACTGACCGATAATTTTCATCCCGACAGCCTCCTGCGTTTCGACGAATTCACGATCGAACAAGTCGATCAACACGTCACGTTTCCCCGGATGAAGCGTGTATTGCCGCAGCTCAACGATTGGACAACAAGTTTGCATTTCTGACTATCTGACTTCTGAACTCGGCCCGCCTTCACTTCGTTACGGCGTGGCATCCATCGCTTTTGCGCTACGCTCCAAAGCGAAGGATGGGCCCACCAGGATTCGAACCTGGGACCAAGGGATTATGAGTCCCCTGCTCTAACCGCTGAGCTATAGGCCCGCGTTACCCTCATTTTGTAGCGGCGGTCTATGACCGTCGCATTCTTTTTTTGTGTGATAATCCTGGACTCAGACGCGGAGACGCGAAAGTGCGACGGTCATAGACCGCCGCTACAGAAGAAATCTCAATCGTTTTGGCTTACCGAACAGCCGTCGCTTATGGCGAACGTTGAACGGGCAATCGTCGAGCTTTACAGAGGCTGGCTTTTCTTCCGCATTTCCTTGCCGCGCCGGATTAAAGCCGATCGAGAATGCCAAGGGGTGCGGCGCGATAGAATGATCACGGCGAAGAGAGCAGAGTCCGCGAAGTCCTGCGAATTCAGGACGTCATGCCCGATTTCGAAAAGGTCGTTCGAGTCGCGCCAGTTAGTTCTGTCAACGATCCCAAGAACTCCGTTCGAAATTTTGGACCTCTTACTGAGAATTAACTTCGATAAAGAGATTCGAATCGCATCCAACTCGTCTGATACATCGTCCCACGGGGCATTGAGATTTCTCATCGCGCTTATCGCCGCGTCGCGACCTTGCAACGGATTTGCTAAGGCGGGAATCACAACGCAGCCAAAGCGGCCAACAATCCCTTCTTTCTTCAGCGCCTGCACATGTCCCAACGGTTGCGGCTGGAAGCGAGTGTGCTCGAAAGGCACGACTTGGTTTGCAAAAACCAATTCTAGATCTGGTGGATCGTCGCCCGCTGAACGGTGCCACACGGATTTAATCTTTCCGAATTCACCCTCGAACCACTCCCACCATATTTGAACCATGTCCCAACAATCTGCCAGTTCGGCTTGAGCTTTGTCGTTTAATCCGGCCGCCTCCGCTATCGAGTAGATCTGGTGGGTGTGCGCGTTCTTAGGAAATGTGAGAGAAACCTTCACTCCGATTCGGGTTTGCCGATGTCCGGCGAAGTCATGTCGAAATAAATCTCTGGTGGGATTTTTGGCAATTCACCATGATGACTCTCAAAATATTTCCGCTGTTGGTATTGATGTGGTCCCGATGGATAAGCGCGAATCGCTGTCTCATCAGCAAAATTCCCGAAGTGACTATACATATTGCCCGGCCATTTGTAGGTGAAGGGGGTTCGGCCCACGTAACTCGTGATTGATTTCGATTCGCGCCCCCAGCGGACTCGATTCGAAGCGTGTATACACTGGAGCAGCGGCACAGGAACAAAACCAAAGCACAGGAAGGAGACAGATCAGTTTCATTGGAGGAATCTCTTATTTTGTTACTTGTTAGGTTAGGATCAAATGATTTTCAGTAGGATGCCGAGTGCCCATGCGAAAGTGCGACAGTCATAGACCGCCGCTACAGAAGAAGTGGCCATCGTTTTAGCTTCCGAACATTCGATAGGCGCGATTAAAGTGGGCGGCGTGAAAGCAAGTATTCCTTTTCTCTGTCTTCGTTCTGTTTGGAATCTCCAGCGACGCAAGACATATGCGGCGCCGGAAACAAAACCCGATGTTTCAGATAAGGCCCTGATCACAAAGGCGCCGCCACAGCTGGATCAAGCTGGCATCGCGACAGCGGCGGATGCGGCGACGTTGCACAAGCTCGCGGATGAATATTACGCGTGGCGGAATGAAAACTATCCGGTTTTCAGCAGCGATGCCGGGCTGCATACGTGGGATAATCGCCTAACGAGTTACGCGCCACCGGATATGGCGAAGCGTGCGCTACACGAGCACGACTTGCTTGAGCAGGTCCGCGGGATGAAAACAGATGCGTGGCAGAAGGATGATCGCATCGATTGGTTGCTGTTGCGCTCACAACTCGAGCAGGTCGATTTCAACAATCGCGTCCTCAAGTTCGAACGAACGAATCCAGAAACATACAGTGGCGAATGTGTCAGCGGAATTTTTTCGCTTCTGAAAAAAGATTACGACACGCCGCGTAAGCGCGCGCTCGCAGCCACAGCCCGTCTGCAACAGATGCCGCTGCTGCTCAAGCAAGGTCTGAGCAATTTGCAAAACCCGGTGAAACTTTATGCGCAACTCGCGATTCAATCTGCGCGTTCGATCGATTCGCTTTTCAATCAAAGTCTGATGACGCTCGACGCTGGTCTTACGCCTAACGAGCATGACGACTTGGTCAAAGCGCGCGATCGCGCGATCGCGGCTCTGCACAGTTATGCGGACGAACTCGAGAAGCGTCTCCCGCAAATGGTCGACTTCGCGCCGATGGGCGAAGCGAATTACAATTACTATCTCCACCGCATTCTTCTGCTGCCGCTTGATGCGGATCAGGTGGAAATGCTGGGCCGCGCGGAGCTGGCGCGGTATCGCGCATTGGAAGCACTTTTGCCCGATCCATCGATGGCGGACCCGAACCCTGCCCGAAGTAAGAACGTTCCGCCCGATCAGGCGTCGTTTCTAAAAGCGTATGAGAGCCGCGAAGCGGAGATGATCAAATTCCTGAAGGATCATCAACTCGTTAGGCTACCAGATTATCTCGGTAAGTTTGAGATTCGACAGTTGCCCGATGCGTTTAAGCCAACAAGCCCGGGCGGCTTCATGAATCCTCCCGGGGTTTACGATAAAGATCCGACCGGTTTCTATTTGATTCCAACCTACAATCCAAAGTCGAAAAATTTCTACATCCGCGCGGCGATTGAAGATCCGCGTCCGATTCTCGGGCATGAAGGAATTCCCGGGCATTTCCTGCAACTTTCCATCGCGAATCATTTGAAAGATGAAATTCGTCGTCAGCATCAGGATGGAGTTTTTGTCGAAGGCTGGGCGCTTTACGGCGAGGAGATGCTGATGCGCACGGGGCTGTATCCGGAAGGCTCCGCCGCACAGGGACAAATTCTGAGATTGTCGCGTTATCGCGCGGCGCGCATCGGTGTGGATGTGAATCTCCACACCGGTCGCTGGAGTTTTGAGCAAGCAGTAAAATATTTCATGGAAGCGGGCGGGCTTGATCGCGAGGCGGCGGAGGGAGAAGCGGCGGGCGCGGCCTCCAGTCCGTTGCAGAAAATCAGCTACATCGTCGGCAAATGGCAGATCATGAATCTGCTCGGGAAATATCATGACAAACAGGGCGCAAATTTCCGGCTCGGACAATTTCACGATGACCTAATTAAGAATGGGAGTCTGCCGCTCTCGATCGTTGAGTGGATTTTACTGGACGATCCGACAGCGATTCAGAAAGCGACGAGTGAAAAGTAGGGAGAGCCTATTCTGTAGCGGCGGTCTATGACCGTCGCTCGAAATCGTCAGCGGGGAAAAAGTGCGACGGTCATAGACCGCCGCTACAGTTTTATGGTTTGCCTTGTCGCTCTGCTGTTCGTGTCGTGTCTCGGGAGCCGTCAATTCCAGATGATACCGGCGGAAGGACCGCCACCGACGGCGCAATATCTTGAGCTTGAATCCGAGGCTACGGCCGCGACTTTGCATTTCCCGGCAGGTCTCTACACGCTCTACGCGACGGACAGCAATGGGTATTATTACCGCGCGCCGCAGAAGATCGTTCAACACACTGGCGGCGGATCAGCGTTGCACGAAGGCGGCGTGTATGTTCGCAAACGTAATCCGCGAAATCTTCGCGGTTACGTTTACATCGCGGGCGCGCTTACACACGTTGGAAATTTTTCAGGCGTGAAACACGAGTTCCGATGAAGACCGGCGTTTCCCTGCGTTTTCTGGCAGACAATTAATGCACGCAATTTCTCTCGACTTTTCGCGGCCTGCTAGGGCAACGTGCCATAACTAATGGAACACCCACCAGCGATTCAGACTGTACACGTGCCGCATGTTCCCGTGCGTTTCCTTGTCGGCATCGCGCTGGTTGTCGTACTTTTTCTTCTTGCCTGGACTTCGGTACTACACGGTTCAGGCCGAATCCGAAGCTGTCGTCTTACGATTCGGGAAGTTCTTGAAAACGGTCGAACCGGGCCTGCATTTCAAACTTCCGTTGGGGATTGATGTAGTTTCTGTGCTGCCGACGCGGCGGCAATTAAAGCTCGAATTCGGATTCGTCACCGCTGGTTACAGTAATCCGGACCAGCCGCCGCAAAATGAGGAAGAGGAAAAGTCGATGGTGACCGGCGATCTGAACGCGGCGCTGGTCGAATGGGTGGTGCAGTACCGCATCGATGACCCTAAGCAGTATCTCTTCGACGTCCGTAATCCTGCGCCAGACATTGCGCGATGTATCCGAGGCGGCGATGCGCGAAGTGATCGGCGACCGAACCGTGGACGAAGTGATTACAATCGGTCGGCAGGACATCGAAATCGCGGCGCTGGCGCGGATGCAGGAATTGTCGAAACGCTACGCACTCGGCATTCGCGTTGATCAGGTGCAATTGAAGAACGTGAATCCTCCGGCGGAGGTTCAGGCCTCCTTCAATGAGGTGAACAAAGCGCAACAGGACCGCGAGAACGCCATCAATATTGCAAACGGCGATTACAATGAAGCGGTGCCGCGAGCGAGAGGACAGGCCGACCAGGCGATTCGCGGCGCCGAAGGTTATCGATTCAAGCGCGTGAATGAAGCGCAGGGCGATGTCGCGTCCTTCAACGCCATCCTCGAGCAGTACATCAAGGCGCCGGAAATTACACGCACCCGCCTTTATCTCGAAACGATGGGCGACGTGCTCCCGGCCGCCGGACAGAAAATCATCATCGACGACTCGATACGGAATATGCTGCCGATTCTTCCGCTTACCGGAACTCCTCTCGAGAAGAAATGAACAAGCGCGGCTGTACAACGGTGGTGTTAATCGTGCTCGCGCTGGCGGTGTTGCGCGTCGCGCTCGGCTGTTTCTTCGCCGTCTATCAAACCGAACAGGTGATCATCACGCAATTTGGCAAGCCGGTGGGCGAACCAATCACCGAGCCAGGATTGCACTTTAAGCTGCCGGTTATTCAAATCGTTAACCGAATCGATAAACGATTTCTCGAATGGGACGGCACGCCGGTGGCGATTCCGACGCGCGACAAAACTTATATTCACGTCCATACATTTGCCCGCTGGCGAATCGACGACGCCAAGACTTATTTCGTGCGATTGCACGATGAGCGAAGCGCGCAATCGCGTTTGGAAGACATTCTCGGAAGCGAGACGCGTAACGCCGTCGCCAAACATGATCTGATCGAAATTGTGCGGACCGATAAAGATCGGAAACCGCTTCGGGATGAGAATCTGAAAAATGTTCCCGTCGGTCTCGGAACGATAGGAGTGCTCCCTCCGATCCAATATGGACGTGCGAAAATTGAGGATGAAATCAAGTCGAAGGCGGCGGGAAAATTAGCCGAGTTCGGGATCGAGTTGCTCGACGTCCGGCTCAAACGCGTGAATTACAATCCCGACGTTCTCGATCGCATTTATCAGCGCATGATCAGCGAACGCCAGCAAATCGCGCAACGGTTTCGCTCGGAAGGTGAAGGCGAAGCCGCTCGCATCGCCGGCCAAAAGGAGCGCGACCTAAATGAAATTCAATCGACCGCGTACCGGAAAGTGCAACAGATTCGAGGCGAGGCTGACGCAAAAGCGAGCGAGATTTATGCGCAGGCTTACACGCAGGATTCGCAGGCCGCCGCTTTCTACAGCTTCATCAAAAGCATGGAAACGTACCGTCGCATTTTGAACAAGGATTCCACACTCGTGCTTTCGACGGATAGCGAGTTGTTTCATTTGTTGAAACGCAGCGCGCCGAATCCGCAAAGTTCGCCTTCGCCGCCAACAGGTCGGTGATTTTTCGAGAGTTGGAGCTCAGGCGGGGACAATCGTGCCCGCCGCTTCGCCGAAGCCGACGCGATAGCCATCGCCGTCGCACCAACCGCTGATGGCAAGCGTATCGCCATCTTCAAGCCACTTCCGTGTTTCGCCGTCAGGAAGTTGGAGCGGGTTTGCGCCACGCCATGTTAGCTCCAACATGCAACCACGAGAATCCTCCGTCGGTCCGCTGATTGTTCCGCTCGCGAGCAAATCTCCCGGCTGAAGATTGCAGCCGTTAACGGTGTGATGCGCCAGTTGTTGCGAGATGCTCCAGTAGAGATTTTGAAAATTACTTCGCGTGATCACGTGCGGAGCATTCATCTTTGGCGTTCGCAAACTTGCTTCGAGCCGAATGTCGTAAGTGAAATCGTTCGTTAGGCGCAAGTATGGCAATGGCTCGGGTTCCTGCGCGGGCAGCGACTTACGAAATGGTTCCAACGCTTCGAGCGTCACCACCCACGGCGAAATGGTGGTGCAGAAGTTCTTGGCGAGAAACGGCCCGAGCGGTTGGTATTCCCAGGCTTGGACGTCGCGCGCGCTCCAGTCGTTCATCAATACAAGACCGAAAATGTGATCGGCGGCGCGATCGATTGGGACCGGCTCGCCTAACGAATTACCGGGACCGATGAGAAACGCCATCTCCAATTCGAAATCAAAACTCTTGCTTGGACCGAAGACCGGCGCGGGCGCATCGGGCGGTTTCGTTTGGCCTTTCGGCCGGCGAACATCTGTGCCGCTCGTGACAATGGAACTGGCGCGCCCGTGGTATCCGACCGGGAGCCATTTCCAATTTGGCATGAGCGCGTTCTCCGGGCCGCGCAACATCGTCCCGACATTGTGCGCGTGATGATAGGAGGAATAGAAATCTGTGTAATCGCCGATGCGCGCAGGCAATTGCATGACGACATCTTTTTGTTTGTGAAGAACGCGTTCCCGAAGATGAGCGTCATCGCGCAGCGTGGGATTATCGGCGGAGAGCAGTTTCTGAATTACTTCGCGCGCCTTGCGCCAGGCGGGGCGACCGAGAGAGAGAAATTCGTTCAGCGAGTGTTCGACAAAAACGCGTCCGTGCTCGCTCTCGAACTCCCGCGATTTGAAATGGCCGAGTCCCTCGAGAATAGAGAGATCAAGAACGTACTCTCCAATCGCTACGCCAACGCGCGCGACACCTTTGGCCGGTCTAAAAACTCCGAAAGGCAGATTTTGGATCGGAAAATGCGATTCGGGCGCGACGTCGATGAAAGATTTGAGAGCCATGATTAGATTCTGTAGCGGCGCTCTATGAGCGTCGCATTAATTCGTCCGACGGTCATAGACCGCCGCTACAATAAATTCAAGGCGCGCAAGTCTTCGCGCGGTTCTTCGAAGCTGCAGCTGCCAAATGATGCCACGAATTTTCGACGCGCTTTAATGCGATCAGTTGCGATCTTCCATTCACGCCACGCGAAAGATTCATCGGAGAAGGAAAAGGCTGTCGCATCTTCGTCCTCGAGCATTGCCGAAGTTTGTTGCTCGTCCCAACGATGCTCGGCCGCGAGAACAGCGGCGCCGAGAACATTCAGAAATCCGTGCATCTTTGTTTCCACTTCGGAGCGAAACATTCGCACCGGGTGATGCAGGCCAGCCGTGAATTTAATTGGAACATCGTGTTTCGCGGCAGCGACGAGGGCGCGCGCAATTTGCGCCGAAGTAGGAAACGCATCAGCTATCACTCCGCCGGTGCGCAATTTGAAACCTAACGTTTTGTCGGAATCATTTTCCGCAAGCAAGGCGATCGTGCGTTCGGCCGCATCGGCCGGCGTTTCCAGAAATGTCGGTAGTCCTTCGAGAATCGACCGCGTATCAACCACTAGCGCTAGCATCCGCGTCAGTGCGGAAGCGGCGTTTCGAGTTGCGTAATGGAAACGATCGCGCCGTGCGATTTCACGAGTTCACGCATGGCCCGCATGTAATCGGCCAGTGTTTCGCGAAACGCGGACGCGCTTTCGGTTTTTGCCCCGAGGGCCGAAATGCGAAGCGGATATTTCTGGTCGAATTGCGAAAAGTAATTCCTGGCTTCTTCAAATTTCGCAACCGGCAGGACAAACGAGCCGAGCATCCACGCATCGTCGTTCCGCGTGTAAGCTGCCTGATTTCGCAAGGCGGGTTCCAAATCCAAACGGCACGGCGGAAAGAGTCCGGCGTAATCGACGGACTGCGCGAGAAGTGCACGAAGTGATGCGGCCGGCATGATGAATTCAATGGCGCGATCGAGCGGTTAGTCAAGGAGCGGCGGTTTCCAAACCGCCGCAACAAAACGGAAGAAGATTCGGCGCTTTAGAAACTGAAAGTCGCCGCTCCTTGGGTGCGCGGGCAGAATAATGGTCGCGCCCTGCCAATTACGGGAACAAACCGCGGGTATGCTTGGCTTTCATCACGCGCTCAACGCCAATCGCCATCGCCGCCGTGCGATGCGAGACGTTATGCGCCTTGGCGCGACGAATAACCTGCGTGAAGGAATGCTCGAGGATGCGGAAAAGTTTGTCGGTCACTTCCGTTTCCGTCCACATGAAGGCCTGCAAACCCTGGACCCACTCAAAGTAGGAGACGATCACGCCGCCGGCATTACACAAGATGTCGGGAACGACGAACACTTCGTCCCAGCGTTGGTTGAGAACGAGATCGGCCTCGGGCGTAGTCGGGCCATTGGCGCCTTCGGCGAGAATGCGGCACTGCAATTTCGCTGCATTTTTCTCAGTGATCACGCGATCGACCGCGCATGGTGCGAGCACATCGCACGGCATCGTTAACATCTCGTTAGGATCAATCCTGTCGCCCTGGTCGAACGCTTTCAAATTTCCCTTTTTCATGACGTGCTGCTCCGCGGCCGCGACATCGATGCCTTTGGGATTGTAGAGCGCCACAGTGGCATCGCTGATGCCGACAATTTTTACCCCGGTCTTGAGTGCGAGCGACAACGCCGCGACGGAACCGACGTTGCCAAATCCCTGCACGATTGCGGTGGATTTCTCCGGATCCATTTTCAACATGTCCATCGCGCGCTCGACGAGATAGACAACGCCACGTCCAGTCGCTTCGCGCCGGCCCTCAGTCCCGCCGATCGCGACTGGCTTGCCGGTCACGATCTCATTCACGCAGTAGCCTTGATGAACCGAATACGTGTCCATGAACCAAGCCATCACTTGCTCGTTCGTGCCCATGTCCGGGCCCATGATGTCGGTGTACGGACCGACAAACGGAATCATTTCCTGCATGTAACGACGCGACACGGCTTCGAGTTCAGTGCGCGAAAGTTTTGTGGGATCGCAGGCGACGCCGCCTTTCGCACCGCCATACGGCAAATTTGCCAGCGCACATTTCCAACTCATCCACATGGCGAGCGCAGCGGTCTCGCCTATTGACAACGACGGCGCGAAACGGGTGCCACCCTTGGTCGGACCGAGAGTGAGGTGGTGCTGCACGCGGTAACCCTGAAAAGTCTGCGTGGTGCCATCGTCCATGTGCACCGGAAGAGTGACGGAGATGGCGCGCTTCGGATACATCAGCCGATCGCGATCATTGGGATCTATGTTCAGATAATCGGCAATGACCGCGAATTGATCGCAGGCCATTTGGAATACGTCATCGTGATAAATATTCATAAAGGCGCGCCGGGATTTTAGAACCCCCGACGGGAAGTGCAGATGGTATTTGGGCGCGGTTCCGGCGAGCCGTCAAATCGAAAGCGCGCCGGCTGGTCGACGAAACTTTTCCCTGCCCGCGAACAGGGCATCTCTTCTCCTTTTTACTTTTCGGTTTCTCCTTTACTCTTTCGTCCTCTCGCCATGACCACAAAATCTCTCATTCCGCTTTTCGCTATTCTTGCAACCGCAACTGCATTCGCGTCGCCGCCGGAAAAAAAGTCCGGCGCGTCCGAGACGGCGCGTCTCGAACAGATGACCGCTCGTTTCATTCCCACAGACATCACGGCTGACGTATCGAAGCTTTCGCCTGACGACCGCCGCGTCCTCGCAAAGCTCATCGAAGCTTCGAAGATCATTGACGGAATTTTTCTGCGGCAGGTTTGGAGCCGTAACGTTTCCATGCTGCTCGATCTCTCATCCGATCAGACACCGGAAGGACGTGCGCGCTTGCATTACTTTCTCATCAACAAAGGTCCCTGGTCGCGGCTGGATGAAGACAAGCCTTTCGTCTTCGGCGCGCCCGCCAAACCGCAAAACGCCGGCTTTTATCCCGATGACGCCACGAAAGAAGAAATCGAGAAATGGATCGCTTCGCTTCCCGAAGCCGAACAAACCAAGGCGAAAGGCTTCTTCACCGTCATCAAGCACGGCGACGAGGGCAAGAGTTTCCAGATCGTTCCCTACAGCCTCGAATATCAGGGCGAACTTCTCCTGGCCGCGAAACTTCTGCGCGACGCTGCCGACGCCGCGACCGAACCCACTCTCAAGAAATTCCTCGCTGGACGCGCCGATGCTTTTCTCTCGAACGATTACTACGCCAGCGATGTCGCCTGGATGGAATTGAAGCGGCGCGATCGAGCCCACCATCGGGCCCTACGAAGTGTATGAGGACGGCTGGTTCAATTACAAAGCCGGCTTCGAATCGTTCATCACCGTTCAGGACGAAGCCGAATCCGCCAAGCTCCAGAAATTCTCCGGCGAATTACAGGACATCGAGAATCATCTCCCGATCGATCCGAAATATCGCAACCCGAAGCTCGGCGCGCTCGCACCCATCGTTGTCGTTAACGAAATCTTCTGCTCCGGCGACGGCAACCACGGCGTCCAGACCGCCGCCTTTAATTTGCCTAACGACGAACGCATCACGGAGAAGATGGGATCGAAACGCATCATGCTTAAGAATGTGCAGGACGCGAAGTTCGCCAAAACGCTCGTGCCGATTTCGAAAGTTGTCCTCAGCCCGGCCGATCAGAAGAACATCGCGTTCGACGCGTTCTTCACGCACATCCTTGTGCACGAGCTCATGCACGGACTCGGTCCGCACAACATCACGGTCAACGGACGCGCGACGACTGTGCGCGAGGAAATGAAAGAAGCCGGCAGCGCCTTGGAAGAAGCAAAGGCCGACATCGCCAGCCTTTTCGCCATTCAATACATGATCGACAAAGGCGTCATGCCGAAAACCCTCGAGCGCACGCTTTACACCACCTATCTCACCTCTGCCTTCCGTTCCATTCGCTTCGGCATTACTGAAGCGCACGGCAAAGGCCAGGCCATGCAATTAAATTATCTGCTCGATGCCGGCGCATTTGTCGTTAGGCCCGATGGCACATTTGCCGTCGTTCCGGCGAAAATAAAAGACGGCGTCACCGCGCTCACGCGCGAATTCATGACCATCCAGGCTGAAGGCAATTACGAGAAGGCGAAAGAAATGGAGACCCGCCTCGGCGTCATTCGCCCGGAGGTGCAACGCGCACTCGATAAACTGAAGAACGTCCCCATCGACATCGAACCAAAGTTCGTTACCGCCGAACAATTGCTGCGGGGCGCGCAGTAACAATTTGGATGGCAGTGCGACGGCTCGTCGCGCCGACAAAAACAGCCAGGGCACGATTGTGCCCGTCCGGCTCGGACCCAATCGCGCCGTGGTGGATCGCGCAGTCCCATGCGCGATGTTAATTCTACGCAGCCGCGGTAATTCATCCAGATTCGCCGGAAGTGCGGAAGCAATTTCTTCGTCGCGTTCAGTCATCGCCATCGGTGATGCCACAAGCGCACCGCTCGTGGCAACTCGATTGATTATTCTTCCGCTCCGGATCTTGCATGCCTCTTGCTTCCTTATCGAGCAAACGCATCCCCTTCGCTCTAATGTGATTGATCAAAAAGAATTCGAACAACTCTTGCCGCTCGCCTGCGAATGGGCGCTGGCGCAGGAGCAAATCATCCTCGCCAGTGGCGCTTCGTTAGGGCCGCCGCACATCGCAGATGCGCAGCGGGCGGGCGTGCAGGATTGCTCCCGGATCAGGGTTCTCGTCGTCGATCGGATTCCGATGCCCGATGACAAGCATCTCGCCGAAGCTGCGCGTCGCTTCCAGATTATCACGGCCGCCACGCGCGGTGTCGCTTTCGGCTATGGAATAATCATTCGCGCCGATTGCTGGGGCGATCGCGAATTACTGGCGCACCAACTCGTGCACGTCGCGCAATACGAGCGAAATCACGACCTCGACTCCTGCATCCAGGAATACCTAAGCGAGCGCCATACCTGCGCCGATTTCACCATTGGCTCGCTCGAAGAAGAAGCCCGAAGAGTCGCTCGCGAAATCTGCTTAACCGCCCCGGTCGCGAAGTAATATCGCCCCCGCTGGCGTCTGCCCCCTCCTCTAATAACCAATAACTTTTCCTTCTCGTATGATGTCCGGCTCTGATATCTGACCTCCGTGTCTTTTTCTGTCGAAGTCCGCGATTCGTCCGTGCACGGGCGCGGCGTGTATGCCACTCAACTGATTCCGAAAGGCGCGCGCATTATCGAATACGCCGGCAAACGAATGGCATGGGCAGACGTGCCGAACGACGATGACGATCCGCACACATTCATCTTTGGCCTCGATCACGGCCAGGTAATTAATGCGGCTATCGATGGGAACGAAGCGCGCTGGATCAACCATTCCTGCGCCCCCAACTGCGAGGCGATCGGAGAAGACGGCGGCATTTTTATTTATGCCTTGCGAGACATCCGGCCCGGCGAAGAACTTTCCTACGATTACGCCCTGCAACTCGACGAACCGATTACCAAAAAATTAATCCGGGAACACAAATGCCACTGCGGCACATCACGCTGTCGCGGCACAATGTTGGAAATAAAAAAGAAACGAACGCGCGCCAAGCCTGGAGGTTAGCCTTCCAGGCTGACTCGGCCGTCAGGCATCCTGCCTGACGCACTTAAACCGAATTTCTCGCGCCTCCTTCCGCGCTTCAATCACTCCTTCGCTCTCTCCACAGCCACAGAGAACGCCTTCACCTCGCCTTGGAATTCACGCGGATACAAAACGCGCTTACCATCCGGAGAGAATCGCGGTGCCGACAACGCTCCCGGTCCATCGACGAGCACTCGTGTCCCCGTGCCGTCAGCATTCATCAAAAGAATTTGCGAATGTCCCGCACGATTCGATTCAAAAGCGATTTGTTTAGCCGAAGGAGACCAGCATGGATAACGGTTATACGCCGAGTTATTCGTTAACTTGGTCAACGCGCTTCCGTCACTATTCATCACGTAGATTTCGGAAACACGCGACTCATTCGATTCCTTGCGACGCAGCAGAATCTTTGAGCCATCCGGCGACCACGACGCGTATGTATTCACCGGGCCCGGAACCGACAGTCGATGTTGCTTGCTACCATCCACGGCCACGATGTAGGTCTGCCAGACATCCGCTTTGTTATACTGCGGGTTCTTGCTCTCCTTTGTCGACGAATACATCAAGCTACCGCCATCCGGATGCCAGGATGGATGAATGTTAAAAGCGCGGTCGTGTGTCAGTTGCCTTTCCTCTTTGCCCTCCGCAGTTATGACATAAATCTCTGAGATACCAGTTGCGTGATCCTGCGAGCTGAATGCGATCAGCTTTCCGTCGGGCGACCAAATCCCGCCATCATCTTCTCCGGCATGGTGGGTTAAACGGGTGATATGCCGGCCATCGGGATCCATCACGTAGAGATTGGACGGCCCGTCCACATCGCTTTGAAACAGAATCTTCTTTCCATCCGGCGAGAGCACCGGTTCGTCTTGCGAAACCTTCGTGATTTGAATGATCGCCGGTGTCGCAGTCGGTGCCGGTGAGCCCGGAGATTCTCCTTGAACGCTCAGCGCAAAGATTGGCGCAAACAACAGCAACGCCACGCTGAATAGTAAAAGTTTCACCACTCCTGATTTCCGAATTCCGGAGTTCGCCACTCCCTCACCAAACCCTTCCCTTCCCGCTCTTCGCCTGCTTCAACAAACTTTTCCTGAATCTCACCGCTTCGGCATACGCCACGATTTCCTCGTCACGATTCGACCAGCTAAAACTTCGAGTCCGATGTCGTCCATTGCCCGCTCGATACGACACTTCGAAAAAGCGTCGGCTCGGATGATAAAATACCCCCACCACAGCTTTCTTCAGTCCGAGCGCGGCCAGCACTCTGCGCGCGACCACATTCTTACGCTTGTCCGGCAGTAGCCTCAGCACCTGATCTCGCCACCGCTTCGCCGCTTTCAATGCTTCCGGGGAATGACCGGCGAAATGCTTGCTGTATTCCTTCTTGTCTCGCGTCAGCGAGACCTGATATCCGCTTGGCAACGTCCGGATATTCGTAAACTCGGTGAAAAACCGCGGGCGCATTTTCCTCTTCATCGATCTTCCTTCTCGATAATTTCTTTCTTCTCGTTCCAGGAGGATAAGGACTTTGTTGGCTTCGATACTTCTACTCTGTTCCTCAACCCCGCAGCAAGCCCGGATACGACAAAGTGGGTCGCGCCGTCCGGTGGCGGGAATTCCGAAATTCGAATTCCGAAATTCTCATCTCTTTCTCCTTCCCAATTCTTCCTTCCTTCTTAATTTGAATCTCGGCCTCGCGGTCGCCCATGAAAAACTTCCGCGACATCTCAGCGCTCCACGACGTCCTCCGCGCCTTTTATGAAAAGGTGGCGCCGGAAACGAGATGCGCCGTTCTTTCCGAAGCGCTCGTCGGCTGGGGATTCACTACCGATCAGGCAAGCCTCTTCGCCAAAACCGTCCTGCGCCAAAACAAGGAAGGATCCGCCGACTGGGTCCGGAGCAACGCGCTTAATCTGAATGGGCCCTGGGTCCGCGGCGAGCAGCAAGGAATGGCGGCGGGCTGGCTCAACACCATGAAAGAGACCTGGCGCTTCGATCTCGACCTCACCTATCAACACAAAATCGAGAAGTATGAGGGCTACAGCACCGGTCCCTCACCTTTCTTTCAAGCTTCCTATTCCCGACCGACCACCGATACCGAGCGTGGCATCTGGGCGCCACCGGACACCACCGACCCTCAGCTCGCCATATTTACCATGGCGCAGAGCGGCTCCGTCCACATTCTGAAACTCGAATGGGTCGATAACGCCAACTACGATTACCGCGCCTGCCTCATCGACGGCAATAGATTCAGCAAACAATAGTGACACCCTCGGCGCCGCGTACGATCGCGCCGCTGTGTCGGCGTGTTCCCACAAGGTGGATCGCGATCTCCGAATGCCAGTCCGGCTCGCAAGGCGTTCTTTCGGAAGTTAGCCTTCCAGGCTGACTCGGCCGTCAGGCATCTTGCCTGACGCTGACCTCCGATCCGCCAACGGACGGTTTCGCCTCGGCAAACCTTCTACTTTCTACTTCTACTTTGCACTTTTCTCCGTTCCTAATTCTTCCTTTTTCCCTCTACCTTGGATCATTCCGTAATCCGATTTTTGCATTTCGCATTCGCTAGCCAAGCTTCTCCTTTGAGGATAGCGACTTTTCGGTGAAACTTCTCGCGCGTGGGCATAAAAGAAGTCATCGCAACAATCAACCGCATGCAGTCCGATCGCGTCATCGATCGCTATGCCATCGGCGGAGCGGTAGGCGCGACCTTTTATCTCGAGCCCGTGGCTACGCTCGATGTGGATATCTTTGTCGCCTTCAAGGCAGATTCCGGCGGAAAAATCATCAGCCTCGAACCGATCTACGATTACCTGAAGTCCAGAGGCTGCGCCACCGAAGGCCAGTACATCGTCATTGGAGGGTGGCCGGTTCAATTTCTTCCGTGCCACGGTTCATTGCTCGAAGAAGCGTTGGCCGAAGCCGTCGAGAAAGATGTCGAAGGAGTGACCGCCCGAGTTTTTACTCCCGAACACCTCGCAGCCATCGCCCTGCAAACCGGCCGCGCTAAAGATAAAGCCCGCGTCCTTCAGTTCGTCGAAGCCGGCGTCATTGACAAAAGGCAGCTCCGCGAAATTGTGGCCCGTCACGAATTGCTGGGCCGCTGGGAGCAATTCGAACGGCAATTCTTAGAATGACCTTCGAAAAGATCTCTGAAAGCAAACGCGCATTCCGGCGTCGGCTCGCGCAAGCGCCGATCGCGGAAAAATTGCGCATGCTCGACCTAATGCGCGAGCGGGCTCTCACTCTTGGCGCGGCAAAGCCTCGGCGAACAGCTACCGCCCGCGAGCAACCCCCACGGTACCGAAAGCAGTCATGATCGCTGCGCATTAGTTCGGAAGTCCGCCAGCTAGACGGACTCGTCCTGTCGCAAGACTGACTCGCCCATCAGGCTTCCAGTCTGATTTCTGATCCCGGGTTTAGTAATCCGCAATCCGTAATTGGACCGACCTCTGATGTCTGACCTCCGGCTACTCCTTCGCCGGCACCAGATCGAATTTCCCTGATCCTTCCTGATAAAAGAGCGCGCCTTCCGTCTTATCGCCGCCGCTCCAATGCTTATGGCCCCCCGGGATGAAAATGAATTCGCCCGGACCCACCCGCTTCTCGCCCGCCTCATCTCTATATAGATAAGCGCCTTTGATCACCACACACCACACGTCGTTCGTGTGCGTATGCATTCCATTATCCTGGCCCGGCGCGAATTTCGTAAATGTCCCGTGCCGTTCTTTATCCGGATCGCCCCACAAAACCGCCATGGTCACACCGGGAACCTTATCCTTATATGCCGCCGTTTCGGAGGAGGCATAAATTACTTCCTTCTTTTGCGCCGAGTCCGATTCGTCGCCCGCCGCGCCCACCGGCCCCGCAAGAACAACAGCTGCCGCTGCCGCCATGCCCGGTACTAATAATGATGATTTGTTCATATGATTTCGTTTGGTTCTTTACTTGTTAGGCAATTCGTCTCGATTTAACGGAGAGACCGCGGTGATGTTGTGAGGACGCGCCAGCAATGTCACGCATAAATCGACTGGTTAGGCGCGCGATCGTAAACAAGAATCCGGAAGGGGTTGTTGCCAAACAAGTGGCAAAATCCGTGTCTTTTTGATTGACCCGCCAACCACACAGTTTCCATACTTACTGCGGAATGAAGACACAAAACCTTCGCCAAAGCAGATTAACTTCTCTTAGCAACACGCGTTGGTTGGCATATGCCACCGCTAGCGCAGCCACTAGTTTTGTTGGGGCAAACGTCGCGCGAAGGCAGTCACTAAACCCGCCTAGCGGAGCTTTTGGAGGTCAGGCTCCCAGCCTGACTCGGCCATCAGGCATCCTGCCTGACCTCGGACTTCAGATTCCATCCAGGTCGCGTGGGGCGCGAGTTTCTTGCGCGATTCCATTTCGAAATCCGAAATCCAAAATCCGAATTTGTACATTGGATCGGCCGGTCCGAATGCCAGTGCGGCTCGCACCGATGTTAATTAATATGCGCGCAAGCGTGATTATCCCGCTCGTGCATGTGGCTCGCACAAGTTGCAATCAAAGAGCGGCGGTTTCCAAACCGCCGACGAATCTCGTTAGGCCATGCATCGCGTCGCAACTCCTCGCGCTCCCAAAACAGAAAAGCCGCCGAGGCATTTCTGCGCCCGGCGGCTTCTCGAATAATTTCTATTCGATTTTAATGTATTTTCCGCTTATCTCAAGCCGAGCGATTCGAGCGTCGGCTCATCGATCACTTCCGTCTGGATCAGTCCTTGATCGGCCTGGTAACCGGCCAGCGCTTCCCGCGTCAACGGCCCGAGCAATCCATCCACCTCACCCGTGTAATAGCCCATGTCTTGCAGCTCGGCTTGCACATCCGCGATCACCCTGTCTGGCGGTTCCGCCGAACGGCCCACATAGATCGGCGCATCGTAGGCATAATATTGCGCCGAAGGATCGTAACCCCACGCCGGATACCAATAACCGTTGTTCCAGTAATAGTAACCGCCGCCAATCAGCTCCACTCGATTGTAATGCGAATGATACCAGCTGCGGTCATGCCGTTCCGGGTGATACGAGCGGAACACTTCATATTGCCGGCCCTGCCACCGGTCGCTTCCGTGAATGCGATAGTTCTGTTGAAACGTAACCGCCGGAACCTTCTGCGGCTTTGCTTTCGCGCGAAAACTCGCGTGTTGTTGCTTGATCTGCTGCATCTTCTGCTGATCTGGCTTTTCTTCGCCGCCGCCCCCTTTCATGCGCGCTTTCTGCTCGCTCGTGACCGCAGTCGTCGCGCGGTATTCGCCTTTGCCGCGTTCGCGTTTGCATTCGTGTTCACAGCGGTCTCCTTCATTTGCTTTTCGCCATGTTGCTTCGTTCACGGCATCGGTCGCGGTTTGCCCGGACACATTGGTTTCTGCACCCACTGCCTTCTTCGACTTTAACGTCCGCTCGGCCTTATGCGTATTGGATGCGGCGTGCTCATTCATCACCGCGTGCTGCTTCACCGCGTTCATTTGCGGCTTTGCCACATTCGCGTTCGTCTTTCAGCGGGCCTTGGCGTGAACCGCCTGCGCATTTTCCGCCGCCTGCTTTTTCTTTTTCTGTGCCTCGTCCGGCTTTTCGGCCATAGCCACCCCAGCCAGCGCCAGCGAACAGCCTATCAGTAAACTCGTAAACTTTTTCATGTGCATATCGTTATACTTGGTCGTTGAATGTCAGCGATCTATTCAGGCCCGCCCTGTTATTTCCACCGAGCCGCTTAGGGCAACGCGTTTTGCGCAGCACCAATCGCCTGACGACAATTCGTGCGACGACGCACCTTCGGTTGCCCCCGCGGGCAGGGACCGCGCCGAACGGAGGTTAGGCTTCCAGCCTGACTCGGCCATCAGGCATCTTGCC
>CAVWVT010000022.1:0-208184 GCA_963758535.1 uncultured Verrucomicrobiae bacterium
CCAGGGGTGATCCAAGGCGTGCCTGTCGAATCAAAATATTCAGGGACTTTGCGACTCGGCGTGTTGCCGGTCGTGATTGAGCCGAGTTCGTCCAGTTTGGCCTGTGGAGCTTTGGAGATCTCGTCGGATTCCCATAGCTCGTTCAATGCGGCAGCGGGCAACGCCTCGGACTCCGCCTCTGCTCCTCGCGCAGCCGCTGCATTTCCGCAGCGCGGCTCAGGCATTCTTTGATGCGGGCCACCACACGCTGCTGTTCGTCGACGCATGGATAACATAGCTCCAAGGAACGTGTCGCCATGTTAGCGACGTATTTTTTATTGCAGTCGATGTCGAAGCCGCCTCAATTTCTTTGATGCGTGCCGTTAACAAGAAATAAAGGTAATCGACGAGAAGGTCAGCATGAGGAGTAAGTTTCATATTATTCGCTGATTCAACAGGGCCTTTGGACTTGACCACAGCTCGACCTTAAAGCTGCCTGAAAGGCTGAGAAGCAGCTCGCCGCCGTTAAGAAGTACTCGGAAGGATAATCATGCGCCCAATAAGCAAACTCAGCATTAGGGTTTCCGCCCAAGTTCTGAATTCGCACGATAGGAAGGCCGGCCCCAGTGTAGTTGAATTTTGAAGCTGCCCAGGCATTACCAGACATCACGTGGCACACTTCGCCTAGCTGCTTGCGTGTTATTCCTGTTCTCAAGACGTGAGAATTTCCTCCAGCTCATCCGCCAACTCGCAATACGCTCCTGCTTGGCCTTGATGCTTTCGACCAGTTCCACGGCTTGCGCTGTCGCCTCCGCCGGTCCGCGATTCGGATTCTTCGCGGACAGATCCCATCCGCGTTTCTCGATTTCCGCCAGCGGCAGAATCCACGAATTCTCGCCGCACACGCGCTTCTCCCATTTCTCCAGAAAGTCCGGGAATTGGTCGCCCTCAATCGGCTTGCGCGTCTGCTTGAGTTCAAAGCCATCGTTGGTCAATTCGTAGAACCACACGTCCTTCGTGGTCTTGCCGTCCTTCTTGCGGTTGAAGAACAGCACGTTCGTCTTCACACCCGCGTAGGGCAGGAAGCATCCCGCCGGCAGCGAGAGGACGGTGTGAACGTTGAATTCCTTGAGCAACCGCTCGCGCACCTTCGCATCGGGCCCGCCTCGGAAAAGCACGCCTTCCGGCACGATCACGCCCGCGCGTCCACCCATCACAAGATTCGCCATGATGTGCTGCACGAACAGAATCTCCGTGGCGCTGGAATGGATGGTGAAGTTGGTCTGAAGCGAGCGGTCCAGTTTCCCGCCGTAGGGTGGATTCGAGAGGATAACAGTAGATTTGTTTTTTTCGGGGACATTAGGTGAATGCAATTCCAGAGTGTTAGAGAGCTCAAAATTGGCTGATTCCACGCCATGCAAAATCATATTCATCGTTCCGAGCAAGTAACTGAGGGGCTTGAACTCGACACCATAGAATGTCGTTTGTTGAAACCGCTCTAGATCCGCGGCACTCATGTAGAGCGTGTTTTTCCGAATCTGGTCAGCCGATTCAGCTTCGAAGCCGGCACTACCGAAGCAGGGATCGTAGATTCGATCGCCAAGTTGCGGGTTAACGACCCGGACCATCGCGCGAATGATGTGTCGTGGCGTATAGAATTCGCCGGCCCAACCTGGAGAATCGTCGGCAACGCGTTTTAAGAGGTGCTCGTAAATTTCGGAAAGGATGATGACATCGGTGCGATCCGAAAAATGGAGTCGGTTTATCTGGTCGACGACCCGTGCCAAGACCGCACCGTTGCGACAGTGATTTTTCACGGAGCTGAAGATCCGATTGAACCTCTGCGCAACAGGAACCTCACCTAGCGTGAGTAGCTTAGGCCAAAGCTTCTCGTTAACGAACTTCAGCAGTTCATCCGGCTTGTCTGTCAGCTTCGACCACTCAGACCACCGGTATTCGTTACTCAGTCGTTCCTGAACAACAGTCCCTTCAAACACTGCCAGCTGTGACCGACCGGCTTCGGCTTCGTCGAACGCCTTAAGAAAAAACATCCAGGCAATCTGCTCCACGTAATCACGCGGATTAACACCCGCCGAGTTCAGCAAATCGCAAGCGTTGTTGATAATTTGTTGTACCTCAGCTCGGCGGTGTTCTAGCTTGTGCGGATCGATCGGCGGGAGCTCGGCAAAGCCACGCTTGGTTTTGTACTTCACGGGTCTGCTGGCGACGCGTTCGGATGACTTAGGTTGCGACATATAGATGAGCTTTTACTTGTTCCAGGTCCGTCCTTAGTTTTCATGCGCCGCCATAAGCCGGTAAGAAACGGGCAAAACTCCCGACCCGATGTGTGAACTGAGGGGCGCTGTATGTTTCGCCCTTTTCCAAATCATCGATCGAATAAAGGGCATAATGATCGAGAGCAGTTTCCCAGAATCCCATTTTGAGGTTTTCTTCCGTGTTACCCACAAGCCCTCGCAGCCATCGCTTCGTTTCGATCCCAGAAGTGGGTGACGCGATCATGTCGCATCGGAATCGTCGCGAGATCGAACCCCACCTTGGCAAGGATGTCTACGTCATCGGCGACATCCAAGTCGAAGTAGTGGCGGAACGCAGCAACATGAATGTCGTTGCTCTTAAGTTCTTCACGAACATCATTGCGTGTGTCGCGGGGCACCCACAGGTTTAGCAACTCCTGAAGATTTGCGGGTGAGATCCTTCGAATTACTTCCTTCGATTGCTGGCAATATTCATCGAAAGGAATTTTCCGACCGTCGGCGAGACAGACGAAGCGTTCCGTGCCAGCGATATAGAGACTAACGCCGGTCGCCACCGGTTTGGTCTCCGGAGCGCGGCTTACGTCGCGGTTTCCGCGATCTTAAGGGCTTTTGTTTGTTGAGCGGATGCCCGTCAAATTCCGCGTCCTCCAAACGACTGGCGCCAGAGTAATCGAAGATCGTGAAAAAACGCTTATCGATGTCCTCGCAAAGCCGCGTACCGCGGCCTTTCATCTGCTTATAAGGATCGCGCTCTTCAACGGCCGGACGAACACAATGACTTTCACGTCCGGCGCATCGAACCCGGTGGAAAGCAGATCCACCGTGACCGCGACTCGGGGTTTGCTCCTGCCTATTTCCTGAAAGTTGCGTTCTAACTGGTGACTATTCCGCTCCGAACGAGTGATTCGCGCAGCATAATCGGGATCCCCGAAACCCGGCGCAGTTCCTGGGCGAACAGAGCTGCATGCGTGTCATCCACACAAAACACAATCACCTTTTCATCCAGCAGGCCTTGCTGTCCGAGCTGCGCATACAGATCTTCCGCCGAGGAAAGTCGTGCGCTCCGGCAAGCGAATCTCGCGTTCAAAACTTTCGGTGGTGTATTCCTTCCCGTCAGGACCGGTAAACCCCTCGCGTCAATATTGGTAATCCTTTGTTCAAGCAGATATGGAACGAGGTAGCCATCTTCAACCGCCTGCTTGAGCGAATAGGTGTAGACGGGATCACCGAAGTAATTGTAGGTGTCGCGTCGCTCTTCTTCGTCAGAGAGTTCTCGGCCATCAACATCATCGAACTCGCGCGGAGTGGCAGTCAGGCCGAGCTGAAAGGCCGAGCCAAAGTGGTCGAGAATCCCGAACCAATCACCGAAGCCCGATCGGTGGCATTCGTCTATAACGATCAAGGTCGAAAAAGTCTGGTTCAAAATGCTCGTAAAGCTTCTTGCCATCGAGTTCTTCGAAAAGGTTCTGGTAATTAGCAAAGTAAATCTGGCCAACGCGGTGGCGATTTTTCTGGATCGCCTCTTTGTCGAGAATCACCCGAGATGCCGCCGGAAACGCAGTAAAGGCACGATATGCTTGATCTTGAAGGTTGTTGCGATCGGTCAGGAACAGGACTCGGTTATTCTTAAGTCCGCCGCCATTGATGAGTTTCCAGATCAATTGAAAGACCGTGAAGGTCTTCCCGGTGCCCGTCGCCATGAGCAACAGCAGCCGCTTAGTTCCGCTGGCGAAGCGAAGCAGCGTTTCGAAAATGGCCGCTTCTTGATAGGGCCGGACCTTTTTGCGGGTGATTTGATCGATATGCCACGGATACTCGAAAACCGACCTCCATTTCTCCCAGTCAAGCTCGTAGCCAAGCTTCGATAAAATATCTCCCGGACTTGGCGGTGCCATGAGAGTTTCGAAAGCACCAGTTGAGTTATCCGTCAGGATAAAGTTATGGCCGTTTGTTGCGAGAGAGAAACGAAAGCCAAGACGGTTCGCGTAACGCGACGCTTGCTGCATCGCGTCCTCAGCCGGCTCGCTCTCGGATTTCGCCTCGAGATGCCACCAAAGGGACTTGGAAAATCGTAATAGGTAATCGAGAATGATCTCCTGATCTCGGTCATACATCGTCCGCCGCTGATATTAACTCGGCCGGGGCCAAGCGAAGTTGCTCATCCCAAGACCATCCCAGAGCGCTGAAGCGCGGGCTCGATCAGATCTTTGCAGGTTTCGCGTTCGTTTCTCATGAGCTTTTACGCCTCCAATTCTAACACGGGTATGTCCTGCAGCGCATTACCTGAGATTCCTTGCACATCACCAATCATACCCGCCATGTTCTCGATGACGCCATTAATCTGTTTCTCCCGCTTGCACCAAGTCCTCGTCACAGCGGCGCGTTCCTTTTCGAGATCGTTGCGCATCGACAAGAAGGCTTCAATGATGGCGCTCGCGCGTTGGCGGAATTCCGTGCCAGTCAGATAATTGTAGAGTAGCTCCATTTTTTCCTTCGCGCCGTCACGATAACCTTGCGCTAGCGCCACTTCCTGCAGAATACATCGGAGCACATGGGCGAGCGGAATTGCGGACTTAATATCCGTAACCCAAATGGTGTCGCGTTCACAGAAACCTTCGGCGCCCGCCGGCATCGTCTCAGTCACGATGACGCCGATGGCCGCCCCGACCTTACGCATGTCCTCCTTCAGCTTCGCAATCCAGCCGTCGCTCCAATTTTTGGTGCGCTTCGTTTCGTAAAGGATCTTGCCACACGGTTTGCCAGTCTTGCTCATCACTTCGTGAACAAATGTCGCCACCTGCGAATGCCCTTGGAAACCTCCTATGATCTGGTCGCAAGGAAACGCGGTGCGCAGGCGCTGCTCGAAGTCGAATTCCAGCACTTCGCCTTGAATCTGTTGCGGAGCCTTGCTCGGCTTTTCGCTGGGCCTCGTCCAACTTGACCTTCAAATCGGAAATCAGCTTTTCCTTTTCGGCGATTTTGAGACGGTTCTCTTCGTCAGATTGCGCTTTGAATTGTTCTTTAGCTTACCGCGCTCCTCATCAATTGTGCGTTGGACCTCGAGAGCGAGAGACTCCTGAGCCTCCTGCAGCTTTCGCCGTTCAGTCCGGAGTGCGAGCTCCTGCTCTTTTGCGGCCCTTAATGACTTACTCCTTTCCGCCAGCTCGCCTTCGAGTTGCTTGATCTGCGCAGCATTTGCGTCCGCTGCTTTTTTTGATTCGACTTGCTGAACTTTAACTACCTCTTCTTGCAGACGCGCTTCCACCTGCGTCTGCACCGTCTCTTCAATCGTGCTCGTGCGCTTTTTCAAGGACGGCCTCTTTTTCCCTAGCGGCGTTCAATCTCTCAGTGAGCCTTGCTTCACGGCGGAGTAGGTCAGCTTGAATATCCTGCGAGACGGTCGCCTTCACGCTGCCCAAAACTGCTGCGCTCATGGGAAACTCGTGGGAGCACTCCGGGCACTGCAATGTTATCGCTGCATTTGAAGCAACCTTGTTCATTTCGTAGCACCACATTACACGCGTTGCCCCCTAGGAGGGGAATCCTAACGTCCAACGAACGTCAGACGATTTCGATGTGTTCGGCAGGAACGTCGATTGCCAAATATCCGCGGTGTGGAACTAGTCGCTCGACCTCGCTTGGATCAAATCCAGCCTCCCGGAAATGCTTCCGAATATTAGCTATCCACTTCCGGAGGTCTTCCTTGGCGCTGAAGCCGGCGCCCTCTAGCGCACGACTTGCCCAATGCCCTAAGTCAGTCGGACGGGCGTTAGCTTTTTTTAGGCTCGCAAGATCCTGTTCGATTGAAACGAGGGCCTCAACCGGCTTGCGGCGAACTTTGGCACGCTTTGCAAAAAAGAGATATAGGAGAAACTCGTTTGGCCCTAAGCGTATCGTTTTGTCATTGATTACGAGTTCGCCTGAACCGGTATCGACACTGATGGACAGTTCATCTGCGATATTGATGGCTCTTGATCGGAGCTGTTGCATTAACTGGAGGTAACTGCCCGGCGATTTCTCGAGTTCGCGCTTAAAGAGGTATCGAAGTGGGACAAAGGGAACTTCAGCTAGATCAAGGCGCGCATCTTTTGACTGAACGCTTTTTCCCGTCACAGGATCTTTGAAGGTTCCGGGGCATCCTGGAAAAAAGAAATCCGGAATTGAGCTCCAAGGATCACTGACGATGACGTGTGTAATCATATCGTCACCCCGACCGAGCAACGTCATGACCGAATGAAGAAGTGCGCTTGTCGTTTTCCTCCCTCCAGCAATCGAGACGATCAGGCGGATTGAATCGTTGTCTGCGAAACTGCGGACAAGTTCCATCAGGAACTCTGCAGCAGCCTCGTTGTCCTCTGCCGTCCGAATGTCCTCCAGTTCGGCCTTTCGATCGGCACTTGGGAACACGCGGATGCATTCCGCGATTGGCCCAAATCTCAGTTTGTCGTTCGGCACCTTTTTTAGCGTCTTCAATTTTTGATGCAGGGCGTCCCAAGCGCCTTGTTCGAAAAGCTGTTTCATCAAAACCGAACGTCCGCCTGCGCTCGTAACAGCAACAATTCGATCGGGCAGAATCGGCGGTTTCCGCTGCGCAAGGGCGTAAACTGTCTCAGTGAGCACTGCTGGAGTTGTTCCGACCAGGCTAAGCAAAACGATCTGCTTTTCGGCGAATTTCATCGGAAACCCTCTGGGGACGGCATGACGACGCAATTCTTCTAAAGGGGGGAGAAGAAAAGTGCAAAGTAGAAATTAGAAAGTAGAAAGAGACGAGAATTTCGGATTTCGAATTGCGAATTGCGGAATGGAAGAGGAACGGATCAGCAAGTCACAAGGCGAATTCGGATTTCGGATTGCCCGCCGCGGACTCCACCCGCCGCGGCGGGCAGGCTTCTACCAGGACGGGTAAACTCTATTGCGGAATCGCGTAAACTCCGAACTCCGAAAGTTTTCGCGAGCAAGAAGAGTTTGCGCAAGCAAGAGAGTGTTCGCGAGCGGGAGGGTTCGCCCACCACGGCGGGTAAACTGAGCACGCGACTGGATAACAGGGCAAAAGCGGAAACTCTGAAAACTGAAACGCTGATCGCGTAAACTCCGAAAAGGTTCGCGAGCACGCGACAGGGAAGCGGAAGAGCGTGTTTCTATTTTTCGGGATGAAAGCCGATTCGTTTTTTCGCTGGCTCTGGCGGCGTGATCAATTGTTTGATCGCGGCAAAGACGACGGCAAACTTCTCGTCATATTTGTTCTCTAATTTTTCGATCTTGCGGGCCAGGTCGCTGTTTGTATCGATCAACCGGCGCAGTTGAACAAATGTGCGCATGATCGCGATGTTGACCTCCACTGCGCGTGCGCTGCGCAGAACACTCGACAGCATGGCGACACCTTGCTCCGTGAATGCGTAAGGCAACGAATCGGCACGACGGTACCTCTGCGATGTGGTCACAGATTGTGACCACATTTGAACGGCCCTTGGATGTGGTCACAATCTGTGACCGCATCCCGTCGAGTTCTTCGCGTGAAAGCCGAAAGGCGAAGTCCTCTGGAAATCGCGGTTTGTTGCGTCGCATCGCCTGATTCAACGCCTTGGTCGTCACTCCATAAAGCATGGCGAGGTCAGCATCGAGTATTACTTTCTCCCCACGGATGAAAAACACGAGTTGGGCAATGCTTTCCGGCTTTACGATGACACGCATGGGATGAGGCGACTAACGGGAGGAATCTGAGGAGTTTTTCCAGTGAGTCGCGATAAAGGCGAGAAAATTCTGAAAAGGTTGAGAGTTCGTAGTTGAGTGTTGCTAGGATGAGGCGAATCCAAGCGTTGGTATCAAGCAGATGGGTCGTCACGCAGTGCTTCCCAATCTTCGAGCGACTCGTTTTCGTCCCAGCCGGGCTTCAAAACGGCAGTGCCCTGTAAGGATTCCAGATACTCGGACATGGTCACCGGCTTGGCTGGCGCAGTCATGGCCGCTTCCAATGCATCGTGAAGTTCTCTTTTCTGCTCCGGCGTTAGCTTTTGGATTTCAGCCTTTATCTCCGCGATCGACATGGCTGGAAAATACACGAATCGAGGTGGGGCGGCAATATCTCAGCTTGGGCTAACAAATGACTCGGCGAGAATAATCTTCGCTTCAAATCCAGTAAGATCGACATCCGCGTCAGGTCTATCGAGGTCTGCAGCGTCTTCAACCATCAAACGGTAGGCGTCGCGAATCATTCGCTGAAGTTCTTCCAGCGTCGCACCCTGGCTCATCACGGCGGGCATCTCTTTCAGTCGCCCAACGAACCAGCCGTCATCAGTCCAGTACTCAAGCGTAAACTGCTTCATTGAGTCTTATCTTATCAGCACAGGCAAGAAGCGGAAAGCGGAAAGGCGGAAATAAGGAGTTCAGTTCTCGGAGACGTGAAATCCAATCTGCTTCTTTGGCGGCGGCGGAGGCTCTTCCATCAGTTCGCGAATGGCGTCGAAGACGATTTTGAATTGCGCGTCGTATTTGCCTTCGAGAGCAAGTAGCTTGCGCGCCAGATCGGCGTTCGACATCAACATCTCACGCAGTCGTACAAAGGCGCGCATGATCGCAATGTTGACCTGTACCGCGCGCCGGCTGCGCAGAACACTCGAAAGCATGGCGACGCCCTGTTCAGTGAACGCCATCGGTACGGCACCGCCGAATTTGCCGCGAGTAGGTATCACAGTTTGTGATACCAGGGTCTTGGTCTCGCCGGCGGTAAGTTCAAACATGAAGTCGGCGGGAAAACGATCGCGATTCCGCCGCACGGCCTGCTTCAGCGCTCGTGTCTCTACGCGGTAAAGCTCAGCCAGATCGAAATCGAGAATAACATTCTGGCCGCGCAGCAGGAGAATCCGTCGTTCGACCTCCCGCACGACCAAGGCTCGCTTCATGGATCGATCCACCTGCCAATCGCACGAACCGGACGCATCTCGCGCTCGGCAGCGAGCCAATCGAGTTGATCGAGAAGTTTTTCGCCGAGCCGTGTGCCCAGCTTGAACCGGCGTCTTCGCGCCTTGCGCTTCGCCTGATAGCAACGCCAGACGGCTTCATCTTCGTTGAACTGGCGGGCGAGTTCTTGCGAGGTCGACATGACGGAGCAAGTGTTGTAACGAGGAACGAAGGAAAGTGCAAAGTAGAAATAGAAAGTATAAATTCGCGTCGCGTAAACTCCGAAAGGGTTCGCGAGCACGCGGCGTGACAGGTCGCGTAAACTCCGAACTCCGAACTCCGAAAGTTTTCGCGAGCAAGAGAGTGTTCGCGAGCGGGAGGGTTCGCCCGCCACGGCGGGTAAACTGAGCACGCGACTGGATAACAGGGCAAAAGCGGAAACTCTGAAACCTGAACGCGAAAAAGGCCCGTGCCTCACGGATTGGAGGGAGCGGTCGGAAGCAGTGACGAGCGAAGAGGGGCGTGGGGAGGACAACAATATTTAGTTCTGGGTTGAAACACGACTGTCTTCGGAGGCATGATGCCGGTTCGTGTTAACCAGGCGCACCAGCGTTCTCGCCGCTTCGATCTTGTCACTCGTGGCGATCACTGCGGGAGGATTGTGGGCATCGCCGGCGGAAGAAGAATTCGCGCAGGCGGCGCATCTAACTTCGATTGGCGCGTTTGAGGATTCCGTTCCGCACTGGAAGAAAGCGAGGGCGCTGTTTAAGGACGCGAAAGATTCGGCGCACCAGGTCGAGGCGGCGATTCGTCTGGCGTCTGCTTATTACGCGCTGGGGCAGACGCGGCTTGCAGCGGACACGCTCGTCGCAGCGCAGAATCTCGTTTTACCTAACGACAAGAAACATCTCGCGGAGATTAAGGCTGCGCTCGGCGCGATCTACACGCTCGCGGTTCCTTCGATGAAAGAACACGCGCATCACGGGCAGATGGTCGCACCGGAGGATATTGCCGCGACAACTTTGAAGGAGAGTATCGCTCTCGCGCATGCAGCGAGAGATCCGCATGTCGAAGCGATCGCCCGGACGAATTTGGGGAATCTTTACAGCTATCGGGAAAAGCATGATGAGGCCGCCAAGGAATACGAGGCGGCAATCGATCTGGCCACGTCTGGCAATGATATGACGCTGGCATCGCAAGCGCGTTTGAATCTCGCGCGCTCAGCCGCCGATGCAGGTGATTTTGAAAACGCGAAAACGTGGACGGAGCGCGTCGTTAGGAGTGCCACGAAACTTCCGGACTCGCACGACAAGGCTTTTCAATTGCTCGGTGCCGGCCAGATCTTTAACGAGATTTTTCTCAAGGCACCGGATCATGATAACGACTTCAGGTTGCAGGCCTTCAAGGTTTTCCAAAAAGCGGCCGCTACAGCGGAAGCGATCGGCGACAAACGCGCGCTTTCTTACGCGCTCGGATACGAAGGCAAACTTTACGAGGACGAAAAGAAATTTGATGAAGCGCTGACGCTGACACGCAAAGCGGTTCTGCTGGCGCAGGAACTAAGTTCGTCCGACACGCTTTACCGCTGGCAATGGCAGACCGGTCGATTGCTGCGCGCCAAAAAAGACAACGAAGCGGCGATTGCGGCGTATCGCCGCGCGGTGGAAACGCTGCAATTGATCCGGCACGACGTGGCGTTGCGCTACGGGAATCCCAATGCGCATTCCTCATTTCGTGACGTGGCGGGTGCAATGTACTTCCAGCTTGCCGATCTGTTGTTGCAACGAGCGGATTCCGCGACCAACCCCGCCGATCTCGAGAAGATGCTCCTCGAGGCGCGCGATTCCGCGGAAATGCTGAAGTCCGCCGAGTTGGAAGATTATTTTCAAGACGAATGCGTGAATCTTCTGAAATCCAAAATCACGAAGGTGGAGACGGTCTCTGAGACAGCAGCAGTCGTTTACATTATCCCTCTGCCCGATCGCACCGAGATGTTGGTTAGTCTGTCGTCCGGTTTGCATCGCGTGAAATCGCCTGTGACCGATGCGGAGCTTAATGACGTTGCTCATCAGTTTCGGGTGAACCTCGAGAAGCGGACGACGTACGAATACCTCGACCAGGCAAAGCAGCTTTACGATTGGCTGATCAAGCCGCTCGAACCGCTGCTCGCGAACACGAAAGTCGATACGCTGGTTTTTATTCCCGATGGTGCGCTGCGAAATATTCCAATGGGCGCGCTAAACGACGGAGACAAATATCTCATCGAGAAATACGCGGTCGCGGTGACGCCGGGACTGACGTTGATGGAGCCGCGGCCTTTTGAGAGAGAAAAAATCACGCTCGTGGCGGATGGTCTGTCGGCCGCCGTGCAGGGGTTCGCGCCGTTGGCGTATGTGCCGGAGGAACTGGAAAATCTCAGGAAACTTTTCGGCGGAACAGAGCTGATTAATAAGCAGTTCATAAAATCAAACGTGGAAAAAGAGTTCGCGGACGAGAGCTACTCGATTGTTCACATTGCATCGCACGGCCATTTCGATTCCGATGCGAAGAAGACGTTCGTTCTTACCTACGACGGCAAGCTCACGCTTGATGAGCTCGAGCAATTGCTCCGTCCCAGCCAACTCCGCGATAACCCAGTAGAATTATTAACACTGAGCGCGTGCCAAACCGCTGCGGGTGATGACCGCGCAGCCCTCGGTCTCGCGGGTGTCGCAATCAAGGCCGGCGCGAGGAGCGCGTTCGCGACGCTTTGGTTTGTGAACGACCAATCGTCGGCAACTCTGGTCTCCGACTTTTACACTGCTTTGCGCGACCATCCGGAAATGTCCAAGGCAAAAGCGCTGCAGAAAGCGCAGGTGAAATTGCTTTCCGATGAACGCTACGCCCATCCCTGTTACTGGGCGCCTTATCTCATCATCGGCAATTGGCTGTAAGCGGTCCGATGAAGCGGCTCAAACGAGCGATTCGCAGTCCAGCCGCGGCCAGCGTTCTTCTCGGTTTGGGTGTGTTTGCTTTGCTCGTCGTTGCGCGTGAGAACGGATTGCTTCAGCCGGCCGAAATACTTGCCTACGACAAATTCCTCGCCATGCGCGCCGGAAAAGAGACGACGACGGATTCGCGCGTTGCTGTCGTGGAGATCACCGAGAAAGACATCGGCAAGTATGATTTTCCGATTCCGGACGATCTTCTCGCGCGACTGCTCGAAACAATCGCGCGCGCCCAACCGGTCGCGATCGGTCTCGACATTTATCGCGACGCGGCGGTTCCGCGGGACAAGAGCCGACTCGCGGAACTGAATCGCGTCCTGAAACAGTACCCAAATATCATTGGGATTTTCGGATTCGGCGATCTCGATCATCCGATCAAGATCCCGTTCGCGCCTGCGCTCGCTGAAACTCCGGAGCGTTACGGATTCAATGATTTCCCGTTCGAGTTCGGCGCGGTTCGGCGCGCGTTTTTGCTGGTGTGGGATAACCAGCACAACATCTATCCGTCATTCTCGCTCGCGCTTGCCATGCAGGCAGGTGTCGCGCCGGAACAAACCGATGCCGGAATGCGCATCGGCAAAGCGCTCTTTCCTCGCTTCGAAAAAAACGAAGGCGGCTATGTCCACGCGGCCGATGGCGGACATCAGTTTCTGCTCGATTTCAAGAGTCCGCGAAAATTCATCAATCACTCGCTCGATGATGTCATCAGTAATCGCGTCAGTGATGAAACGTGGCGCGGTAAAATCGTTTTGATCGGCGAAGGTGCGGAAAGCGCGCACGATTTCGAGAATACTCCGCTCCAGGTAAACATGCCCGGAGTCGAGCTTCACGCGCAAACCGTGAACCAGTTGCTCCGCGCGGCGGAACGTGGCGACAAAGTGACAACTTCATGGAGCGAGCCCACTGAAATTGCATGGATTTTTGCGTGGTGTCTTCTTGGCGGCGTCATCGGATTTTTTGTCCGTAAACCTGTTCTTCTGCTGGCGGCATGTTGCGGCGCCGCAGTCGCTCTGGCCGCGATCTGTTGGGTTGCGTTCACGCGTGATTTTTGGCTGCCATTCGTTCCTGCACTCGGTGGAAATCTGTTCGCCGCGGCGATTGTCGCCGGTTACACGCGCTACCTCGACCGTAAAGATCGCGAGACGTTGATGCGTCTTTTCTCGCAGCACGTTTCACGCGCCATTGCGGAATCGATGTGGGAACACCGCGAACAATTCATGGATGGAAATCGCCCGCGACCGCAAAAGCTCGCGGCGACGGTGCTCTTCACCGATTTGCGGAATTTTTCCACCGTTTCCGAAAAGCTCGAGGCTCCACAGGTGATGGAATGGATGAACGAATGCATGGAAGCTCTTGCACATCACGTCGAAGGGCACCGCGGTTTCATTAATAAATATATGGGTGACGCAATCATGGCCGTATTTGGTTATCCCATCGTCAGCACCGACGAGGCGGCCATTCGCCAGGACGCCGTCAATGCGGTGCAATGCGCCATCGATATGGGAAACGAGCTGCGCGGACTCAATGAAATCTGGAAGAAGCGCGTGAACGCGACCGTGCAAATGCGTATCGGCATTTACAGCGGACCGGCTGTCGCCGGCTGCATCGGAAGCACCGATCGATTGGAATTCACCGTGATGGGAAACACTGTCAACACAGCAGCGCGGCTCGAAAGTTTCGACAAGGACTACGCGACAGACGATCTATGCCGGATCCTGGTTGGTCATACGACTTTTGACTTACTTAACGGACAATTCGCCACCGAGTTTGTGCGAACAATAGAATTGAAGGGCAAAGAGGAGAAGACTACGATCTATCGCATCCTGGGGGATAACCTATGAAAACCTCGCCGTTCTTTCTTTCAGTGCTTCTCGCTTCCGTGATCTCGTTAGGTCGCCTAACGAGTTACGCGCAGCCGGATCCCAGCCCATCGCCGGCAGTGACCGCGGCGCGCTTCGCCCGCGGTATCCGTTGCGCCGTCGCCGACACGCGCACCATTGAAGCTCCTTTATAAACCGCCAGCTGGTGGTGGAAATATTCCCACGCGTGTAAGCGGAGGCGCGCGCGGTGGAGGCGTCGATACCTCGCTGCTCGCTCTTGTTCCCGAACACGCCGCACTAACCACACACGCACAGCCATCGCTCTTTTGGTTTCAATCGAAACCGGCGAAGGCAAAGCTGGAGCTGGCGCTTGTTGAACCGAAAAAAGCGAAGCCGGTTCTCGCTTTGACTTCGGGATCTGCAAATCAAGTTGGAATCCATCGGATCAAGCTGGCGAATCACAAGGTCGAACTGCAACCGGACGTGCTCTATCAGTGGACGGTCGCAATTGTTCCCGATACGGAGAACAGATCAAAGGACGTGATTGCCCAGGGTGTCATCAAGCGAGTTAGCGCGCCGAGCGGTCTCGACGAAAAAGTGGAGAACGCAAGTGATAGCGAAAAAGCGGCGATATATGCCGAGGCCGGCATTTGGTATGATGCGCTGGAAGCGATTTCGAATGCCATCGATGCTCATCCGGAAGATGCGTCGCTTCGTGAAGAGCGCGCTTCGTTGTTGAAGCAGGTCGGATTGCCGCAGGCAGCAGCGCTCGATAAGAAGTAATTAATCTCGGGGAGCGCACGCTGCCCTCGGAGGGACGAGCTTCTGCTCGTCCTGGACATGCGGAAGCATGTCCCTCCGGAATTCCTCTAGAACTCTACCTGCAACTCATTCGGGGCCGGTTCAGTGCCACCGCGGCCTAACGAAATGAAACTGCTGAAGTCTCCGCGCAATTGAGCGGTGCAACGCTCGCGCAGTTGAGTTTCTGCGCTCAGTAACGAGCTCGGCAAAGCGACGAGCGCTGAACTCAAATCGAGTTCGGGAGCGGCGATGTTAATCGTTCCCGCCTGCGTGCCTGTCGCGGTGATCGTGCTTTCGGAGTCGAGGAAGAAAGAGGAAACAAGATCGATATTCCCACCTCGGCCAATCGCGGCATTCGCGCTGATCAGGCTGTTATCCAGGATAATAAATGTGGGATCGATGAGAATATTTCCGCCGACTCCGCCAGCAGCGCCGGTTGTTTGTTGTGTGCCCGCAGTAGCAGTGATGGAACTGTCGACGAGGTAAACCATATCCGACGCCCTGATGCTAACGCTGCCACCGTTTGTTCCCGCGGAGGAAGTGATGCTGCTATCGTGTAGTTGAATACTCCCGCCGGATTCGATGTCGATCACGCCGGCGTCGGCCTGGGCGGCTGATGTCGTGATGATGCTGCCATGGCGCAGCACGAGTCGATTGTCGACACGAACGAAAACACTACCGGCATCGCCATTGCCGGTGTTCGAACTTCCGATGAAACCGAAAGAGTCGAGCGTGAGCGTACCCAGACTTAATTGCACCGAGCCGCTGGCTCCGCCGCCTAACGACCTGGCCGAAATGCCGGTCTCGATTCCCTGCGCGCCAGTGATGCTCAAGTCTTGTCCGGAGATGAAGATGTCGCCGCCGCGTCCGCCTGCGCCGGGAAAGACACTCTCCGCGGAAATGCGAGCGCCACCCGTGAGATTAATTGTATCGGCATGCAGGCGTACATCGCCGCCTCTGCCCGGGGTAATCGGCACGATCGTTCCCGGAATATGTCCAATGTCGAGGATCGAGATATTGTTGGCAGAACCTCCGGGACCGGGCAAACCAACTGGAACGTTGGAAGAAGTGAACGTCATTGAGCCGACGCGCAGCGACCAACTATTGAGGGTCACGGTATCCGAGGGGTCAAAATCGGTGATGACAAGGAACCACGTTCCCTCAAACGGTTGCCCATCAAAAGCGGCCAGAGGACCAAGCGGGCGAAATCGACCGGTAAAAGGCGCGTGGCCGTCTGCGATCGAAATCGGCGCATCGTCGGCGAGAATTGTGCCTCGAAAATTCTGACCATTGCCGCCGACGCCGCTGAAGAGATCGATGAACGTTCCATTCGGACTGACCAGCGCCAGGTCCAGGTTCTGGTCGTTAGTGTGATCGAGATCGAATAAGACGTTGAGCTGGGAGACGGTGAAGGGCATCTCGAAACTGTCTGGCGAAGTTGTATCCGCGCGGATGGTAAAATTGTTGAGCGACAGCAGGTGCGCCGTGATGTCGATGGAGCCGCCTGCGCCCGAGCCAGCGGTCGATGCCGTAATCTCACCGCCATCGCTGCCGTACAAGGAATTGGTCGTGATCACGATGTTGCCACCGGGTCCGCCGTTCAGGCCAGCCGTCGTCGTTGCGGTGATGCTCGATGCGATTCCCGAAGTGGACATTCCCGAAATGGAAATTGATGGCGCGTTAATGTTCACGCTTCCGCCGGCGCCGGGACCCGATGTGCTGACGGAGATTGCGCCGCCAGCAACGATCTCAAGACTGCCACTCAGATTCAGTCGCACGTCGCCGCCGCGGCCACCATTCGTCGCATTGTCACTGCTGGCGCTAATGCCAGAAAACAGCAACGCTGCACCTTCACCTGAAATAAACACCCGCGCCGCATTCACATCGATCATTCCGCCCGCGCTCGCTCCAACCGTTCTCGCCGTGACGACGCCGCCGCCGAGCAGTTGCAGGGTGTCGCGGATATTCAACACAATATTGCCGCCGGGGTTACCGAATCCTGCGTTCTGATTTTCAGTGCTGATAGCCGTGAAAACGGGCAGGCCGGCGCCATCGATCAGAGCGTTTTGCGCCGCGACGACGACATCGCCTCCTGCTCCCGGGCCGAACGTATCGGAGCTGATCTGTCCGCCACCTGAGATCGTGAGTTGGCCGGAAATGTTCAGTTGCACGTTGCCGGCAGCGCCGTCGCCTCCGAGCGTGTCCGCAGTGATGCCGGTCAGGAGTTGAAATCCGTCTACATCCGTGCCGCCGGTGATGGAAACGCTCGCTGCATCCACGCGTACGCTTCCTCCCGCACCCGGGCCAAACGTTGACGACTGAATGAGGGCGCCCGCGCCGATAGTCAAACTATCGGTGACGAGATGAATGTTACCGCCTGATCCGATGTCGGCGGTTGTGGCGCTGATCGCGGAGCCTCGGTCGGTCTCAGTCCCTCCGTCGCGAATCAATATATCGTGTGCGTTGACGTTGATGTCGCCGCCTCTGCCGGGACCGATCGTGTCAGCGTCCAGCCGGCCGCCGCCGGTGAGTCTTAGATGATCGGCTGTGACGCTCAGGTTGCCTGCGTTGACCGCGCCATCGCCAAAGCTGGCGATGGATGAGAAGCCCGCGATCGAAATCGTCGGCGCCGAAATGTTCGCGATCGTTAGGTTGGTGAAATTCAACGTCGCAGTTGCCACGATGGAGCTGTGATTCGTTAGTCCAATTGAAGTCTGCATTTGAACGTCAGCGCGAGCGCTCGGATTTGTGGCGGCGACGGCCACATTCGAGTGCGCCATGGTGAGTCGGCCGCCGCGAATGACAACGCCGCCGGAATTCAGGTTGGCGTTACTCATCTGCACCTGGCCGGCAGCGAAGGCTAGCGTTTTGCCGGCCGCGCTCGTGAGCTGACTACCTTGAATCGAAATCGTACCGGAGTTTGCCGTGAGAAAACCGAACGCGACCGGCGGTGCGCTCGTCAACAACGCATCGGCGGGGCCCGGTGTTGCGTTGAAGCGCGAGCCGTCGTTCAATTTCACATCCTGACCAGTGGTGACGGCGAACGATCCGCTCACATCAATCGAAGCGTCGGCTCCGAAAATCACGCCGGCGGGATTGAGCAGAAAAAGATTCGCGCCGACGATCGTTGAACGAATCAAGCCATCAATCGAAGAAATCTGTCCTCCGGTAACGCGAGCCAGAATATTGTGCACGCTGCCTGGACCGGAAAAAGTCGCTGATTCGCCATGGTTCAGACCGAACTGGCTGAAGCTGTGAAACAAGTTGCCGCCCGCAATTTTTCCGAGACTCGCCGGGACGATAAAATTAGGGCCAGCCAAGGGACCGGCCGCTCCGAATGAACCGTCGGTGACAACAGCGGCGTGGCCTAACGAGGCGCCCACCACAAAAAACATTGTGACGAAGCGCAACAGAAACTGCTTCATCGAGCTGGTTTCGGTACCGCCGTCCCAGTGAACAATTTCACCAGGGAAACATCCGAACCATTAATCGATCCGTTCACGACCACATCCTCTCGGAAATTCGCAGCGGATACGATAGCTCCTGTTTGCGCCTTGGTTTGCGAAACATCAGTCGCAGTCACCGATCCGTTTCCGGTGGTATCGCCCGCGAGCACTCTCATGCTCACGGGGGTGTTCGGCAGAACCTGAGCAGAATTATCCGTTACTCCGCTTAGCGTTACTGTGATCAGCTGCGCGTTGCTCACTCCGGTGAGATTCACAGTCATGGTATTGCCGACAAAGCCAGGACTCCCGGAAACACTCCCCGTCCCAGTTGTCACGGCCGCGCTGCCACCGGTAACAGGATTTGTGAAGGTGAATACGAGTGTGTGATTGCCGCCGACGCCACCACTGCGGCATTCTACGCCGAACGGCGTGCTAAGAGGCAAGGGTATATTAAACGGACCTGCCGCGCCGTGGGTCTTTGTTGAAACGGCACTCGAAAGTATCAACGGCGGCGGGACGCCGGTAACGTTCAAGTCGACATTTCCAGCGCCATCGTAGAGTAAACGTGCCGGAAAAGCCGGGATTGTTGATGTGCCAGGAGCCGACACCACCAGCTGGAAGGCCTGCCAGGCCGGTGATGATGTTGTCGTAGAAACCGGGCTGAGCCCCGAGGTTGATAAAGGTGAATCCCTGATTTGACTGAAAGCCCCAGGTCCCGGCGGCTCGATTCAAAGTGGAATGCGCGCCCCCAGGTCCGAGCGCGAGTTTGATGATCGACCCAGACCCGAGAGTGAGATTGCCTGCTATCGTTAGGGCACCGTTCGGCCCCGTGCCATCGCCACCCTGCACGGCAGCTACGCTGCCCACGTTGATCGGACCTCCAACGATCTGGCCAGTCCCTCCCAGAACGCCCCCGCTATTTACGATCACAGCGCTGCTGCCGCTTCCGGACCCAGCGCCATTATTGAGCAGAAGCGTGCCAGCGTTGATGATGGTAGTTCCGGTATAGGTATTGTTGCCGGCCAAAGTAAGGGTGCCGGAACCGACCTTGGTAAACCCGCCACCGGAAATGGGCGAACTTATCGTCGCGGTGTTTGCATTGGTCTCCAGGGTCGTGGACGAGGGCACGGCCATCGGGAACACGAGGCCACCGCCTTGAATGGCATATCCGGAAACGTCGAACTGGAATCCACCGACTGAAATCGATCCGATTACCGTGACAATGCCGCTACCAGGATCTCCGCCGAAAACGGCGAAGTCACTGGCATGGGTGATATTGTCCCAAACAGCATCGCTGGAAAAAGACGGCGGTCGTGGAAAGGGCAAGTCATCCCATGAGTTGGAGGTAGTGTTCCAGTTTCCCGCACCGCCGATTATTCCGTTATCGTAGAGTCCATCCGGATCCCACATGTGAGGCAGGACGCCCGGCGTGAATACGCGCGTCGTCGGTGCAATCTGCGCGGCGTCAAAGTGGAATATGGTGCCCGGGTTTCCCGGATCAGCCGCTTCAAGGAAGTCATTGGCCATCGGGTCTGCGAAGACTGTGAACGACGGCTGCGGCTGGTCGATCGCGATGTCATCAAGTTGCGCACCGACACTCGGCCCCGAGCTGTTGTCCGTTGCCAGGCGCCACTCTAATTGCACGATTTGCCCACTGGCCGAAGCCGGCAGGTTTACCGTCGTGTTGATCCATCCGCCCGAATTGCCGCTCCAGGCGTTACGGCCTACGATTGGACTCCCCGGACTGACGATCGTCCCGTTGTATCCTCCGCTTATAAACGCGCCACCGGCCGCTATGATGTCAGTAAAGGGGGCGCCGCCGATGCTGATTTCGAGCACAAGGCCGTCATGCGTTGCTTCCGTATCGAAGCGGTTCTTAAACGTCAGCCTCATTCCGCCGGCCGGCACCGAGAATTGCGGACTCAGCAGTTGGCTTTCTCCGACGTTGGGATTGGCGACGGCGCCAGCGTCGTTAGGCGCACTGTTCGGAGCCATGGTTGAGGTAAACCAGGGTGTGCCTGCCCCGAAGGTCGTAGAGGTCCAGCCGGGCGGCAACGTCGGCGCTACCACGAAATCAAAGTTTTCGACAAAAGCGACCAGAGGTAGATTTAGTGAAACTGGCGTGAACGTTAACTCAAAAATATCGACATCCTTAAAGGCGAGAGGGGTATTCGTCATTCCCGCGACGTTTACCAGTCCGCTCATATTGTCCGACGGCGGTGATGTGAAATTAAATGGCACCTTGGCGATCGCTCCGCTCGGGTTCGAATGCCATCCGGCCCGACGCGTAACTGAGGCTAAGTTTGAAGTTCGTCACCTGCAGTCCGGCCGATCCAGCCGGCGGATCGACGCGCATTATCCATCGCGGGGGCGAATAAGCGTACGACAAAACCATTGTCGTCGTCGTTCCACCACCGCACCGCGCCGCATCAGTGACGGCGGAGAATGAAGCACACAAACCAACTACGATGATGCAGAGCCAAAGAGTACACCTCGAGGGAAAGAGGTGTGGAAAGCAGGGTTTGTTCATGCGGGCCTTTCACTTCGCTTATCCCGAAAAGCGACTCCCGTTAGTCCATTTCCTTCGATTGAAGGCCGAAAGTCAAGCGTTTAGGGCTGTTTTGAATGGTGCGCGCGACTCTTGACGAGCGGCTCAGGCAACGCTTTGCGCCTCAGAATGCATCTACATTCACCACAAAATGAAACCCGTAGTCCTGCAGGTTGTTCCCATCGACGACGAGGTCGCGATTAAGGGCATAACCCCAATAAATTTGCGCGTGAATATGTCTCTCCGGGTTAAAAATCAGGCCGAGACCGATACTCGGTAGCACTTCCAAATTGCGATCCTGCTGCGCCGATGATCCAGCGAGGGAATTCCAACCGCTGCCGATATCGAAGAACGGCGCGACAAACAAGATGGGATTATGTTCTTTGCCATAGATCAAAGGCACACGTATTTCCGCCGATCCAAGAACGCCATTGTCGCGCAAGACCTGATTTTCACGATAGCCCCGCACGCTCTCTGCTCCGCCCAAACTCAGTTGTTCGAGAGAAACTAGCGGACTGCTCGATAACTGAACATTGAGTCGCAGAACGAGAAGCGTCTCCGAATTACCAAGTCGTCGCACATACTGGCCCTGGCCGAGCCAGGAGAAAAAGCGTGCGTCCGGTTCCGAGCCGGAGTTGGTCGCGTCGAATGCGTCGAGCCCGAGATTAAAAGTGGAACGCAGCGCCAGCACATGCAGCTGGCTGCGATTGACGAATTCCTGTGTGAAGCGCAAAACAAAAACCGATGTCACGCCATTAACCGCTCCCGGCGAGAGCGAGAAAGGCCGGCCGAAGAGAAACGTTTCACTCCGGCGTTTATCGGCGGTAAAGGAAACCGCCGCGACGTTGCTCAGCGTTTCATACACCGTCTGCCGAATCGTCGCGCCGTATTGCTCGAGATTGCTACTGATGTCGAGCGTCGTAAACGGGTCCTCAATGATACTCGAATCGCTCTTACTCGCGTGGATCTGGAGCGTCGTTGCCCACGGAGTTATCGGAAATTCGTAAGTCCCTTCGATGTCCTCAATTCCCGATAACTCGAAGCCGCTATCGCGCGTCGTGTGCGCGATGCCATAGCGAATTAGTAACGGATCGTTGTGGCCCGTGAGATTGAGATCCGCTAACTGCGTTTCGAGAATCTCCGCGCCGACACTCGGGGGTCGTCTGTTACTGAACGCCAAACCGAAACGAAACGGCTGCGTATCTTTGATGTCTACATCGACGAAGCTTTCTCCGGGAACGCCGCCGGGCTTTAGCTCGGCGTTGATCTGTGAGATCATCGGATTCAGGCGCAAGAGTTGGAGTCGTTCTCGTAGTTTGTTGAAATTCAGCGAGCGCCACGCGGCTCTTCGGATCTCATTGCGCAACCACCACGAGCGGAACCAAAAATTTCCCTTCAAGTTAACGTCGGTCATTCTTCCCTCGACGATGCGGAAGGTAATCACACCGCTCTCCACGTTTTGATCCGGCAGGGTGGCGCCCGAATTGATGTAGCCGTTATTGATGTAAAACATCGTCAGGTCCTGCCGCGCCTGCTCGAGTTCTTCGGCTGTGATTTCGCGTCCGCTGTATTTTTCCGTCACTTTGGCAAGCGTCGCCGACGAAAAGGTATGGTTGCCGGTAAACTGAAACTGTTTCACGAACACTCGCGCGCTCGATAAAAGCGCGTTTTGCTTGTAAAGCTCAGCACTTAACGGCGGCAAAACAGGTTCCACCACAAGGGGCGGCGCGAGGCGCAACGTTTCGGAAGGAGGTGTCGATTCTTCCCATGTCGGTTCCGGCACAAGCGACGGCGGCTCGACCGGAATCATCGTCGGACCATATGGTTCCTCGGATGGCGACGGCGACGGCGATGGCTGCGGAACAGCCTGTTGTCCGCGACCTGTAATCGCATCGCTCCCCAATAAGAGAACTGTAATAAAACTGCAGGCTTTCGAATTCACGCCGAAGGTCTTTCGGACGCGATTGTAACGTCCGCGTTGGTTAAAGGAAGCGCGATTCGCGCGTCAGATCGCGACGAAATTTCACACCCTCATGCGCCATGCAGACCAGCTGTGGAGAGGTCTTTCGCTTGCGCTGCCATCACGCGCTCGAGCAACTGCGGCCCAGTCATGCGAAAGGCCGCATCGTGCGGGCACGCTGCAACGCAGGCAGGATGCGGCGAAGACAGGTTACCTCCCGCATCGCAAAGATCGCAATTGGCGGCCTTAAGTTGGCCGACAAGGTGAGTGTGCCCGAGGTGGTCCGGATCGGCGATCGCGATACGATTGCGTTCGTTAGGTACCATGAAAATGCTGCCGTACGGACAATTCTCGGCGCATAAGCCGCACCCAATGCAGTGATCCTCGATAACGATCTGCAGATGCTTGCCTCGATGAATGGAGTCAACGGGACATCCGGTCATGCAATGGGGGTCGGTGCAGGAACGGCACGAGGTCGCGACAAGAAAGTTATCCAGGCGTCGTCCGGCGCGAAGCAGGCGCGGTATCGGAATGCCATGCGTTTCAGTCCCGTGTCGCTCGACACAGCCTCTGGTGCATGCATCGCACCGCGTGCAGTTATCCAGGTCGAGAACTAGAATGCTTTGACCTTCGAAGAGACCTTGCTCGACATACTCGTCGAGGACTCGATGACCTACGGTCGAGCTGTACAAGCGAGCGACAGATTGCTCAACTATCCTTCGGCGAAGAATGCTGAATTTGCGTAGCAATTGAAGAAAATCGGCGCGACTAAGTTGCGCCAATTCCAACTGGTTTAGAGCTGAACACGTAGCTGAGCGCACACCTGGTGGAAGAGCGGCAGTTGGATCATCTCCGGCTTGATCGAGCTTGCTCTTCAAGGTTCGATCGATTTCTTCTACCGTCCTTCGCTCATCATCGAGGGACAGAGCCAGCAACCCGATTTCTCCCAGAATTGTGCCTGGTCCTTTGGATACAATCTTGGCTTCTCTACCATGCTGTTGAACGCTCACGCGGACATGGCCGAGGCGAATGAGATAGAGATGGGTAGCAGTATCGCCTTCCTCGAAGAGGATTTGACCTGGCTGAAGGCGAACGAAGGCAAGTCGATTCCGAAGGTAATTGACGATATCGGCGTATTCATTCGGCTCGATCCCGTGGAACAGCTCTGTGTGTTGCAACGCCAGATCCAGCGAGCTCTTGCGGTATTCAGCTTCAAATCGCTGGCGCTGAATCGGCAGCCGCATAAGTCGATCGAGTACGTTGCGGCGAATCTCCCATACCTCGCATTCTTCCACCGCGGTAACGTTGGCGGACCGCGGTGATCCGCTCAAGCAGGCCATTTCACCGACGATCACATCCGCAGGAGTACGTTCTCTTACAATAGGTTTCCGGCGGCCAAATAATCGAGCGCCGTTTCCGGCTCCGGCCTTTGGCATGATTGTCACCTTCAGTTTCCCACTACGGATAATGAAAGCAGTGTTACCAGGGTCACCCTGGCGGCATAACACTTGCCCGGCTCTTAGTTGTCGACGAATGACAAGGCCTCGTTGCCAGAGCAAAAACTTTGGTGGAATTCCGGCAAAGATAGGATCGGACGTTAGCTCTCTTGGCGTCAACATTTCTGCCGACCGACCTCTCGTGAGAATTTTTACTTGAGCGACAGGCTTGAAGGTAATGGCACTCGTCGGACAGGAGACCATGCATTCCCCGCATTGCACGCAAGTCGACTGACCCATTGGAACGTTGAGATCGAATCCAATTCCAGCAGTCGCTCCTTTTCCAGTCCGACCAATAACGTGGTTTTCTCGCACATCGTCACAGGCGCGCACGCAGCGATCGCAGAGAATACAAGCGCTGTGATCGACCAGGAAAACAGAAGAGGACGAATCAAATTCACGCCGGCCGGCAAGTGCGCGCGCCGGCGGCGGTGGGTTCGACAAAATCTTAAGTTTGAATCGAGATGCATCGGCTCCGCATCGTTGCGCCATCTGGCCAAGCTCATTGAATTGCGCGAACTCTTTTTCCAATTCAGGAGGATTTGCCGGTTTCAAATGATCTGTCGCCAATAGCTCCGTCACGACTTTCACCGCCTGGCGTACTCGATCGCCATCGGGGCCGGGCGCGTTCATGGTAAAAACTTCCATGCCATCTTTGACCTGGTGCTGGCATGCGGGCAGGAGTTTGCGCTCCGCTGCGCGACGACCTCGCTTTTGTCCGTAGATCTGAACCACGCACAGGCGACAAACCGCCACCGGAGTCATGTGTGGCTGATGGCACAAAACCGGGATAGGTATCTTCTTCTCGTCGCCGATCTTCTCGACATAGAGCTTTCGCGCCGCGTCGTAGATCGTGGTGTAACGCGGTGTGGTGCGGCCTTCCAGATCGACTACGATGTTCCCGTTAGCGTCAGTCAGCGGCTCCGCTAAAGGCACCGTCACCGGCACGCCATCGATCTGTAAGGTGACATTCTTGGTGTAGTCGGACTCAGTCGGCGCATCCAGGCGGACAAGCTGTCCATTGATGTCGCGGCTGAACAGTCCTTCGTCGTCGTCGCGAACAAATAAACCGGCAACAAAGTCGGAGTCAGGCATACGTTATTGTTCGTTAGGCAAAGCAGAACCGTTTCCAGACAAATGCTTTTCCACGTCGTCCTCAAAGAATGCGGCTGCTATCATAAGAGGAATAGGAACCGACCGGCCCAGGCCGCAAATCGACGCCAATTCGATTGCCTTGCCCATCTCCTTAACCATCGGCAAGACTTCACTCTTCCATCTTGCCGCATTGATTTGTCCATCAAGCAAGTGCGAACCGAGCGATGCCAGCTTCTGTGAGCCCAGTCGGCACGGGACGCACTTGCCACATGACTCATTGCGAAAGAATTCGACGGAATTGACGGCCTCTTCGGCCATGTCTCGGTCCTCGGAATAGACGACTAGTCCGGCGCCCAATGCCTGTGTAGGACTTAGCGCCCGGAAGAGATTTAACTCCAGCTCAAGATCGAGAATATCGAGCTCGGTTGAAGCCGGATCGAATCCACGTCGAGCGGCCAGCGCCTGCCAGCTCTTATTATTCGTGTGGTCGTTAGGTAGGCCTTTACCTATTTTAAGTTTAGCGGGAAGAAATCCACCGGATGGTCCCGAAGGCGCGAAAGCTTTGAGCTTCTTGTCGCCCGCAATCCCTTGACAGAACTCCTCGCCGTAAATGAGTTCACGCAGTGTGAGTCCCATCGGGACCTCATAGACACCCGGGCGTTTCACGTCTCCCGATACCGAGAAGATTCGGCGACCTTTCCATCCATTCACGCCTTGCTCCGCGTAAACCTTGCCGCTGTTAAGACAGATGAACGGCACCCAGGCAAATGTTTCCACATTGCTCACCAGCGTCGGAAGATCCTGCAATCCGTTCGTCTCCAATTTCGGCGGCATATTCCGCGGCTCGCCGCGGCGATCAGACATGGCTTCGATGAGCGCGCTCTGTTCTCCGCAGATGTAACCTCCCGGACTAACGAACACAGAGATAGGCAGGGACCGGCCGATCAACATGGCATCCTCCCCACAAAGCCCGAGTTGCTCCGCACGGCGAATCTCAGCCCGACACGCCTCGATTTGTTCGGCGTATTCGTGACGTATGTAAATGAAACCTTGCGTGGCTTCAGTGATCAGACTCGCGAGGATGACTGCTTCGACGATCAAATGCGGAGTGCGGAGGAGTAGCTCGCGGTCCTTGAATGTGCCGGGCTCACTCTCGTCTGCGTTCACAACAATAAATGCGCGATCGTCCGATTCACGCTGCCGGGCTTTTCGCACGGCGTCTCTCACATCCTGCCATTTTTGCACGGCGGGAATTCCCGCGCCGCCTAATCCGCGGAGATCGGCGTCACGAATTTCATTCAGAATTATGTCGGACCAGCCGCCGAGGGTTGGGCCTTTCGTCCATTCTTCATCTTCCGTCTGCCAGGAGCGAACGGCATCGCGAATTGCCTGCTCCATTTCGAAATCGACTCGCATTTGCCGGATGGCCGCGATTCGAAATCTTTCGAGCATGTCCAAAGTCCACTCCGGCTTCGCCGAGAGAAACTTCATCGCCGCGCTCAAGGAAGCGTCGCGGGCCGCGATAGCTGCACGCACTGCGCGATAGTCTGGCGATTCTCCCTTGTACGGATCGATTACCGAACCTTCACCAAGGAAACTCTGATCGGCATCGTGATCCGATTCTGGCGGCACACCGGTCAGAGTCGAGGTGACGATGGACTTCAACTCATCACTCGATCGCGCAAAATAATATCGCTCGTGCTCGGAGCCTTGCACCGACAGGCACGCCGCTGGCGCGCGATCGCATCGACCGAGGCACGATGTTCCTTCGATGGCGACCTCTTCGCTTGTGAGCGCATCCAGTTCGCGCAGCATTTTGCCAGAACCAGCCACGTGACAGGACAAATCCCGACAGACACGCAGGACGACCTTCTTGGGACGTGTAAGTAAGAAATGCGGGAAGAAACTCGCGACCGCCTGGAGACGATACTGCGGAACTCCGTTTTCCTTCGAGAATTCCTCGAGAGCCTCCGGTTTCAAATAACCGAATTGCTGCTGAATGCGGTGCAGCGCCGGGACCAGCATCGGCGAATAAGGAGTTAGCGCTTTTGTCGCCATGCTTTTATTCGGTTGCAGCGCGGACAAGAACGTGTTGAGCGTCGAGCGCCGCGTCCGCGGTAACCTCGAATTCGTTAGGCATAATACAGCGTGATGCTACTACGGCGCGCGTTTGATTGTCGTGCGAAAAGTCGCCAGATCAGCGGCAAATTTCGCGGGTTGAAATGGACTTGCGCGAACATCTTCGTGCAGCGTGGTGAGAGCGATATCGGCATCACCCGGGAATTGTTCGTTGAGCGCATGCGAAAGCCGGTCGAGCGCAAGAACCAGTCTCGCCGCCCGCCGGGCTGGCAAATCCGATGAGGCTGTCGGCGACGCCGCAAATTCGGATTCGGTTGCCATTACCGCCTGCAACATCGTAGCCGTACGATGAGTATCCCAGGGAATCGCAGCGGCTTGCCGGGCGAGCAAGTCGGCTTGTTTTTGTGCGGTCGAAAACGTCGCGCGATCCGCATTCCCACTCAGCGCATCGATCACCGGAAGTCGCGTCTGGTTCATCGTCACTTTTGCGAGCAGCCAGCGGACCGCATCCCAGCGCGCAGTTGCGTCTGCATCGGGCGCGTCGTGATTCGCAAGCATCCAACTCATTTCGCGCAATGCCACCGCCTGCCCGACGAGCCATGCGCGCGGTCCGCTCGCGGCATCGTCATCGCGCCAATGTTTCGGTTCTGCTACCGATTGCCCGTCGAGTTCAAACATCAACTCCGGATGGCCAGCTTTCATAATGTCGGCGTCAATATTTTGGTGACACGCCACACAGGTGTTCGCGCGGACGTAGAAACTGCGGAGATCTCGCAAGCCCGCAGAGAGACGCATGGCGTAAGTCCAATCTGTTCGCGTGTGACCGCGCAGCCAGGGTCCAGCTGCGTTGTGGCAACTTTCACACGAAACGCCCTCGTCGGCGTGCGCAGTCGAAGCCAGCCGGGCGGGGGCTACCGATTGAAAGGGCGAGTGACAAACGGTGCAACGATTGCTCGTTTGCGCTGCCGGCAGCGAAAGCGACTCCGCGATTCTCGCCGAGCGGGCGTTGATCAGGATGGCGTACGATCTCGCGTGAAAGTCTTGCTGCGACCATGTGAGATATTGGCTTCGCTTTTCACCAGCGCCGCCGTGGCAACTGGACGATTTGCAACCAACGGCTCCGACAAATTGATCAATCTGGAGTTGAGAGGCATTCGCCGCGGCGGAATTCCAAGCCAGATAAACGGCGACAGCCGCGCAAGCAGACAGCCGGTAAGGTGCGCGCCCGTTCACTCCCCGGAGCTTAGCCGAGAGCTTCGAAGCGATACGAGATAATTAGTGGAGCGGATATTCTTTTTCGCCTAACGACTTTAAATTCTTCCCTGAAAACGCCGGAAGAGTATTCTGGCGCGAACCGCCAGGAAAGATCTGCATGCAGAACCTTGTCATCTCTTGAGGGAGTAGCGCGATGCGAGTCTTCAACCGCGCACATGTTCCCTGGTTTCTTTTTGTCGTCGTCGCGACGATGGCCGCCTGCTGGATTTACGTCGGGAACTTTTATCCGGCGCATTTGCCTTCGGGTTTAGGTTTGCCCGCCGCGTTCGTGCAACCGCCGATCGGAACATCGCAGTATTGGTGGCACTCCGGTCGGTTTGATTTTTGGGGCGATTGCCTTTGCGATTTTCATCTTCGGTGCGCTGCTCAGTCTGCGGAAACGAGTGGTGCTCTGGCCCATTGGCACCGTGCAAAGCTGGATGCGCGCTCACATCTGGCTCACGCTTCTCACCGTTCCTCTCGTTCTCCTGCATAGCGGTTTTCGCCTTGGCGGCGGGATGACGATTCTGCTCATGGTGCTCTACAGCGTCGTCATGGTGAGCGGTATCTACGGATTGATTCTGCAACACAAGATTCCCCCGATCATGAAAGAGCGTTTGCCCAGTGAAACGATTTACCAACAAATCCCGCACATTCGCTCGCAGCTCCTTCTCGCGGCGCAAAGAATGTCCAACTCGTTGAAGCTGCCAACGCCGTCGCCCGCGACCGGCGACTCCGTTGCATCGAAGGACTCTGTTTCGTTCTCCGATCCGGAATCGGAGGCTGTAATCGGCTCCTTCCTTGAGGATCAGGTTGTGCCTTATCTTCGCGCCCGCCGCGGCCAGCCGGTTTCGCCTCGGCAACAGCCAATATTCAGACGACACTTTTCGTTTTGTGAAACTCAGAGTCGCCGAGCCGTATCAGGGCCGGGTCGAACAAATTCAGACGTGGTGCGATGAGCGTCGAATGCTCGATCTGCAAATCCGCCTGCAACACTGGCTCCACGGCTGGCTTTTCGTGCACGTGCCTTTTTCTTTTCTCCTGATCGTGCTCACCGCGTGGCATGCCTTTGTCACCCTCTTTTACTACTGAGCACCGATGGCAACGCCTCGAAGGTCGCAAAAGCAGATCAGCGAAAAATACCAGGGCAACCTTCGTTATTATAATAAGATCCACTTTGGCCGGCTGGCGCGCTTCGCCGTAAGCCTTCTCGCGATCTCCGCCGGCATCGCCGCCATCATCGTTTATCAAAAGCGAGGGCACGAAAGATTCTTTAATCCGGGAAAACTTTCCACCAGTCATGCCGCTCTGGCCGATGGTTGCGCGAGCTGTCACGATAAATCGTCGCTCACGCTCGGCAGGTTAAGCGATCGATTTCATCATGGCGTCGCCTTCGATCCGATCGATAAGAATTGCGAGGCTTGTCATCTCAAAAGAGACAAACGCACCTTTGCATTTCACCAACCCAACGTCGTAAAAGATCGTTCGTGTTCCGTGTGTCATCAGGAACATCGCGGATCTGCTGCCATGCGCGCGGTGGCAAGCGCAAATTGCGCAGCCTGCCACAACGATTCCTCAATCATGGAAGCAGCTGCGCTTAAAGGCATGCAGCTCCCCCCGGCTGTTTTTCATTTCCACTCGCAACCGACACAACGCGTCGTCTTCGAAATGCCGCGGCCGGCACGCGGCTATACGAACGTGTTCGCATCTTTTGCCAATGGTCATCCCGAGTTTCAGCTCGATTCCGGAAAGGCGCGCGACCCCGACATTCTTCGATTCAATCATCAACGTCATTTCGCTGCGGACATTCCGCTAGTGAATGGGAAAAAACTCGACTGCAAATTTTGCCACGCGACCGATGCAGATGGCCGTTACTACGAACGAATCAGCTACACAAGAAACTGTCAGGTTTGTCACGCCTTGCAGTTCGATCCGAAAAATCCGGAACTCACAATTCCGCACGGCAGCGCCACCGCGGTACGCGCTTTCCTGCGCACATTGCCGACGCAATACGCCGATCTCGCGGTGAGAAAAAAAATAACCAAACCGAATGAGATTCAGAACTTCGTCATGAAACAGATGACGCAACTGCGCGATCGTGTTCGTTCCGGCGAAGAGTTTGAGCGACAAGTTTTTTTTGCGACTGATCCTGTACAAGCCGACGCGTAATGGCGACACGAGAACGCGCGCTTCATTCGCCGGCTGCGCGTTTTGCCACGAAGTGAAACCGGTCGCGAACAGTGCGCCCGCAATCACAAAACCGTTGCTGGTCGATCGCTGGATGCCGCTTGCGAAATTCAATCATGCGAAACACACGAGTGTGAAATGCGACGATTGCCACCATGCGATGCTGAGCCGCGAAACTTCAGACGTCTTGATGCCAGTGAAAGCGAATTGCGTGACGTGTCACAGTCCGCAGGGGAAGGTCGTGAGTGAATGCACGACGTGTCATACCTATCACGCGACGCCATCTGTTGCCGCCGCAGAAAATTCCTCGGGCAGCGGAAGCGCATTCAAGCAGATGCTGCTCGACAGAGAACGCTAAACAACCAGCGACGTTTATCTGGGGAGCGGTCGCCGCGGCGACCTGGTTTCGGCGCCCTCGCCGAAACGAACTTTGCTCTTGGCTGGCGGACTCGGAATCCCGATGAAAAAGTCCGCGATGACGAGGGCGTCATCGCCCGCACGCGAGGCGCGTGCGCTCCCCAGAAGAGAATGATGCGCATCTCAAATTCTAAGGATTTTCTGGCAATGGAATTGCACTCGGTTCAATTGCGGGCGTCGGCACCGGAGTTGGTGTTGGGATTGGCGTGAGCAATTGTCCGCTGGTCGTTCTCAAGATTCCATCCTTCAAGGAAACATCTTCGACGCGATAAATTCCGTCGTTCGATCTGTGGAAATTTTTCGCTTCCGATTCATCGCAGCGAAAGATGAACCGATCCATTTCGTTCAAATGAAATGGCCGGGAACCACGCCGGCCGAAGACCACGGTTTGCCCCCCGGTTTCATCGACTACGCGGTCGCGGTCCAGCCCGCGCGAAACGCAGTTCGCTTCCCCTTTGGTCTTGAATGTCGCGATCAATCTCGGATTCGGTCGTGGACTGAACCCTTGTGCGCCGGGAACCGTGTCGGGCGAAATCAACTGGATTACGCGCAGTCCGTTCTTTCCGTCGGCCACGAGTGCAAACTCGGAAGCGTTGACACTGCCGATCTGCACAGCGCGCGTGTCATTGAGTGCGCCGCCCGCATTGAACATTTGGTCGAGTCGCGGGCGTTCCGGATTTTCCACGTCGATAATTGCCAATCCTTCCGCACCGTTGCCGACGTAAGCATAAGTGCGCGCAACGTATAAGCGTCCAGGATTTCTTAGCCTAACGAATCCACTTCGCACCGGAATCGGTCGCTCGGGGTTTGTGATATCGAGAACTTTGAGACCGTCATCATCCGTGACAAACGCGTAGCGAAATTGAATTGCGACGCATTTCGGATTGCGCAGAAAATCGCCCGTGAATTGTCCAGAGATTCGCGGATGCATGGGATCGCCGGCGTCGATCACGAACAAGCCGCGCGGCGTTGTGACATAAAGCCGGTGGCCTGCCGCGGTGACAAAAGATGCGCCGCTTAAAATTCCGTTTGGATTAAAAACGATATCCTTCTTCAGGAAATTGTTGTCGGGATTGCCGTCAACGAGTGTGGCGACGTTGACGCCGACGAGTCCCTCTTGCAGATCGGACACGTAAACGAAAGCGTAGAAGAGATCGATCGGTTGCTCTTCGTTAGCGGGCAATCGCTCACGCGCCGGATCGAGCGCCAGCGTGCTCGGGAGAGCGACCGATGTTGCAAAGGGCGTATGCACATACGTACGCTGGCCGAGCGGTGAGACCGGCGAAGTCACCATTCGCTCGGAGAAACCCTTCTGGTCGATGTTCGCGACATCGAAAACTTCAAAGCCACCGGGGCCATTCGCGGTGTAGAGATATTCGCCGCGCAAAACGATGTCTTGAATGTCTTTGCCAGAATGTTCGTAGGCTTCGGGCAATTGCGCGCCACGCGCGAGATGCTCCGCGTAGTTTCTCGGATAGGCGAGACGATGGAGATGACTTCCGATCGCGGCCTGCGGTTCATCGGGTTCAGTCCAAACGACTGCGTGAAATCCTTCCCGGCCTTCGCCGACGTAGGCATAACGGCCGAAAAAATTCACGGAGCCCGTTCCGAAGCCGAGCAATTGCGTGATCCACGCATTGTTATCGTTCGCTTTCGAAAGATGACAGTCGGTGCAGTTCTTGGTTGTGCCGACGCCGCTGGTCGTGTGCGGGAAATGCGGATTGAACGCCTGCCCGCTGTAACCTTCCGCGGAAAATGTCTGCTGCTGCGAGTAAACCCATTCGCGATTCGCATTTTGCGAGCTCACCACGACTGCGCTCGACGAACGAATCACAGCCATCCGATTTTTCTTCACCGTGCCGTCGATCCCGAGCATGAAAACGTCATCACGCACGACTTGCGGATTGTAAGTTGTGAAATTGCGGTCCGTGACGCCTTCGAATTTATTTAGCGCGACACGCTGGTTTGCCTTCATCGGCAGATGACATCCGAAACAGCTCGTCGCCCAGGAGCTATGGCAGACCTGACAATCCATCGTGGCGTTGTCGTGCGCGAGACGATTGCAATGTTGCTTTGATGCAGTCGGAACGGCGCCCCAGGTCTTGCCATCGCGCGCCAGCGTCTTCGCGTACGCCGACTTTGCGTTGTAATGCGCAGAGAGCGGATCAATCGTGTCGAGTGTCTGCGGAATTTCCCAGCGCACATCGGGCGACATGGTTGATTGCTGATAAAGCGCCGAACCTTCCCAAACGAAACGCGGTCCCCATGGCGTGTTGCTGTTGCGCAGCAAATCGATCTGTCCCGCATTACCGGAAGTCACGAGAGTCGGGCGTTCTGTTACCGTGCCGTGACAGTCGACGCAGGTGATCGTGGTAGCGTTACGCGGCTCGCCATAAAGCTGGCCGTTTCCGTGCACGTCGGTGAGGAAATGGCAGTCGACGCATTGCATGCCACGCGTCGAGATGCACGTCTTTCAAATGAACTGCTTTCGCGAATTTCTCCGGATCATCGAAGGCGATCTTGTTGTCGTTCAGATCAAGCAGCGTTCCTTTCCGATCGTGTTTGAAGACCGCGCGAAAAATCCAGCCGTGTCCGTGATAATCGGCAAACTGCGTGTGTTTGAGTTTCGGATTTAGTTCGGCCACGCGCTCGAGGAAATCGCGATCGCCCCAAAGCCCGCGTGCGGCTGCCGCCTCAGGATTGGTTTGAGTTGCTATTACGAGCTCGTCGTCTGTCGGATCGTATTGCTCTTTCGGATAGAGAAACTCGCCATCCGTTTCCTGGTCCCACCAGGTGTAACCGAGATACGGGTTCACGAACAAATTGCCCTGATGCATGTGGCAATTCATGCATTGGCTCGATGGGATCGAGCGCGTGAACTGATGCATGATCGGATGTCCGCGCTCGTTTTTCGGAATGGTCGGATCTCCTGAAAAACTGAGACCTTGATGACCGTACTTGCTCCAATAGTCCGAATTGCTTGGCGAGCGGTCATTGGCATACACGACATGACACGCCGAGCAACCGCTCGATCGATAATCGCCGGGATGATCGTTCGATCCCAAAAATCCGAGAAGCGGATCGTGCAGCCGTGTTTTTTGCAAACCGAGAAAAACCGGATCGGTGCGATTCAGCGTGCCAAGACCGCGATCGGACAATCGGCGCTCCGGCTTGCCGGGCGGTTCGTCGATGGTAGGAAGACCGAGCGAGAGTTGTTTGCGGCCGCCCTTTTCGAAAATGCGCAGAATGTTTCCCGGATTACTCAGGTTAAAGCGCGGCAACGGTTCGATAAATGGGAGGATGCCATGAACTTGTGTGTCCTCCGGCGTTACCGGCGTGTAATTGATCAGCTTCAGCGGCGCGCCGTCGGCGCCATAAGCCTGGCCGAAGCGGTAATTTTTCAAATAAAACCCGCCGTTATTATATAGAGCAGCGCCCCAAAGCATCGCCCCATGGTTCATCATGCTGTGATCGACATTGCGAATGATCTCTTCGTGACAAAGACCACACGCTTGTTGGGCGACACGCAAATCGCCTGGGTTCATGAAGCGAATGAACTCAGGTGATTCGTGATTGAGCCAGGTGTCGGAACGCGGCGGATTGGCGGACGTTTTCCAAAATTGTTTATTGCGCGGCTGCACGTGCGCTTGTTCTTTCGTTAGGCCACGCGCGGGATTGCCGCCGTGGCAATCGGTGCAGCCGAGGACCACGTGGGAAGCTGCATGCATGGGCTCGATGCCGTTGTGGCATTGGTTGCAGCCAATGCTTTTTGCATCTGCTTGCGCCTGGGTTTGATCGATCCAGTTGCGAGGCGGAGGAGAGACGGAGCGCGTGACGGAAGTCGAAGGTGGAATGGAGGTCGGCGGGCCGTAGGCGGAGGTGGGTTCTTGGGCGTTCGCGAGGGAGGAAAGGAAGAGGGGAAGGAGAAAACGTCCAACGTTCAACGTCCAACGTTCAACGTTCAACGGAAGAGGGCGCGAGCTCACTTCGAATTCTTTTCTGCTGTGCGAATGCTGGCTGAGAAAATCCTGATCAGTTCCTCTGTCTCGAGCAAAAGCGGACGAACTCGGGTTACGGAAAGGAGATCGACTCGTGCAATGAGACGAAGCCAGCGTTTAATCTCTCTTAGCTCTTTGAGACAGACACCGAGCTTATGGATAAAATCCCGGCGCGATTCCGCAGCTTGAACTTCGCCATGGTTTGCAAACGGTGATGTGCCGCAGCGCAATAATTGGCCAGCGATGTGATTTCCTGCGCGCGACGTCGGTAGCGCATCGACCAGTTTGATAAGTCGCGCCGTGAATTCAAGCAACCGATCTTCTAAATCAAACTTCGCGTCGGCGCCATCTTCTTGAACATGTATGCCAATCCCATTTCTCTCTCGAACAAAATACGCGCCCGACGTTTCCTGGATGCTCTCTCTTCGTTGGATGTTGAACGTTGAACGTTGGACGTTGGACGTTTTCTTCTTCGCTCTCATTCAGTATGTCAGCGTGATCGTAAAAATTCCGCTATACAGAAAATCATCCACATCACCCGCCGGCGGTCCCGGAAACCCAGGCACCGGTCGCGTATTCGCCCGATATATCTCTTTGTATCCCTGTCCCGGAACAAGAAATCCGATGCCCGCGGTTAGAATTACATTTTCCGTCAGCAGCGGCCGCCATTGAAATCCAAGGCTGCAATCCAGTCCAATATCGTTGTCCGCGTGATTGGTGAAGAGCACTTGTTTCGTCACCGCCGTCTCCATCGTCCAGATGTAGTTCACGTTCATGAATGCTTTTAGCTTCGGCGTGACATCAGCGTCTGCGCCGTAGCCCACGATGAAGACTCCGGGATTTACAAAGTTCGCTTGTCCTTCTCCTTTGCTGGTGCGGAAATCGGGCACAAGACTGTCGCGTTGTTTAAAATTAACCGACGTGCCGGCAAGATTGAAACCCTGGTGCACGTAAAAGCTGAAAGGTCCGCCAATGAAAAAAGGCCGATCTAGAATTGTATCGAACCCATGGCCTTCGCCGTCCTTTGGATTATCATCGCCGCTCGCGTAGAAGACCGAGAGTTTGTGGCGCAGCCAATCTTTGTCGAGTGAGAGTTCAAGCGCGCCCATCTGCGCATTGATGTTCACGCGACGGCCGGCGATGCCGTTTAGGTTGTCCTGGCCGAAAGCCTCGTAAAAAGCATGCGTAATATTTACCGGGCCAATATGACCGTCGCCCGTCCAACCGACGTAATAAGCCTGGACCGAGTGATCCTGCACTTTGCCGATCGGCGCAGGGCGAGTGATGAATCCGTTCTTATCGTAATGGCGACTCGCGCCATCGAAGTTCGCAAGAAAGCTCAGCTCAGCCGTGTAGCCTTTTGCGAAAAAATCCTGCCGGAAAACATTCGCGACCAGGACCTGCTGATCGCGCGTGTTGAACTTATTCAAATCTGAATAGGTATCTTTTTCGAGCATCTCGAAGGCGGCGAGATTGTATTGCCAGCGATTGTTGTCGTAATTGCCGAAGATGCGCGCGCCGAGATTGGTGTCGTTAAAAATGAAACCGCGGAAATCGCTGACAAACGGCTGAATTCCGACGCGCGAGGAAATGAAATCGTAGTTGTTCGAGAGATCGCGAATATGAATCTCGGCAAACGCTTCCTGGAGCGACGTCCAATCTTTGTAGCGCGTTGCATTCTTCAGCCGCGGATCAGGATCAAGCACGCCGGTTTCCTGAACGTCGGTGTAGTTGCTGTTGTAGACGCCGAGAAGACGGATGGCCCATTCGACCGGTTTGAAAGCGGTCTCGCCTTTGAACAAATCGATACCGATCGAAAAATCGTTTGAGACAAACAACTGTTCGCTTCGCCCGAAAAATTCGGAACTGTTCGGCTGCGCGCTACTGACTCCGCTTGGCGTCGGCAACCGGCGCGCTTCGAATTGAACGAAATCGCTCACGGTTAGGTTCAGAAAAATATCCTGGCCAATAATCGGCGCGTCACCTTTCAACGTGCTTTGCAGATAAGGATGCCAAAGCTTGAATCCGCCCGATTGGTACGGCGTTTCAGTTGACGGATCGGCATAACGTTTCCAGCGACCAAATCCGACGAACCAGCGATTCGGCACTGCTTCGGATTTGGGCAGCACCCCTTCGCCCTCTTCGGATTCCGGATAAGTCTCATACTCGAGTTTGCGGCGGTGCGGGACAGTCTCGCGCACTCCTTTGCGCGGCAGTTCGAGCGAACGCGGGAGAGGTTCTTCGCCGTACTCCGGCGGCTCCGGTACTTCCGGCGGAAACAGAATCGGCGGCTCGATTGGGATTTCCTCCTTTCCCGAGCCGGGATCAGGGTTGAATTGCGATGATGGTGACTCGGGCTCCGGCGTTGGGGTTGGCGTTGGCGTCGCAGTTGGTTCCTCTTGCGCGACAGGCGAAATCTGCCCCACGGTTAATCGCTGCGTTCCGAGATCCTGCAAACGCAGGGAATCGTTTCGCTCCGAAACTTCCGGGCCTGCGCGTGCGCGCTCGATGGCCAGGCTCGCCATCGCAACGAACAGAACAATGGTTCTCAATCTCAAAAGCCGGCGCATTCACGCAGAGAATGCCGGATTTGCGACGTGCTTTGCAAGGCCAGCGAACCAGTGTCGCGTGATGCTTTTGCTTCTCGGTCTCTGTTCTGTTTGCTACACACAGCACAATGACATTGCGTGCACTTACGCTGCTCGTGTCGTTGTGCAGCTGCGCTTCATCGGCGTTCTCGCAACTTACGGCGTCCGATGTGCGCCAAATCATCACGCAAGCAGCGACTCGCGCCGCGCAGATTTCACCTAACAGCGTGATCGCCGTCACGGATCGCGAAGGTTATGTGCTCGGCGTCTGGAATGTGCGCGGCGGCCAGCCAACTCCCGCCGAAATTGCGACCTGCGTTTCGAAAGCCGGCACCGCTGCATTCTTGAGCAGCGATCAAAACGCATTCACGTCGCGCACGGCCGGATTTATCATTCAACAACATTTTCCGCCGGGAGTCCGCAATACGCCGACAGGACCACTCGTCGGAGTGGGTTTATCCAGTCTGTTTTTTTCTGACGTAAATCGTTTCAAAAAGACAGACATGATTCCTTCCGGCACATCACCCGGCACACGCGGATCGCCAATCTTTGGAACTTCGCTTGATGGCTCGCCCGGCGGAGTGCCACTCTACAAAAATGGGCGGCTCGTGGGTGGCGTTGGTGTCACGGGCGATGGTACCCCGCTGCCGGCAATTCCAGGTTTTCGCGCGGAAAATCCAATCGCGTTTGTTCCCGGTTATGACAAGGACGAGGACGTCGCGCTCGCCGGGGAAAGAGGATTCAAGCCATCCCCAGCCATTTTCGCAAGTAATGTCTACATCAACGGCATTAGTCTCGAATACACCGAAAGCTCAACGAGCTTGCCGCCTTCACTGATCCTGCCCGGTAACGCTGCCGCAGGTTTTCCGATCCAGGGTGCGCCTGCGCCTTTCCCTTATCCAGTGGCGACCTTCGGCGGCGTGCAAGGTCAGATTCGACAACCGATCATTTCGGATCCGATTCCCGGCACCATCAACGGCCAGGCGCGGCTCAGCGCAGCAGAAGTAGCGAGTATCATCAACTTCGCAGCGGATCGCGCTCGCACGACTCGCGGCGGTATCCGGTTGCCGATCGGGACGCAAATGCAGGTTTTTGTTTCGGTCGTGAATTTTCCGAATCGAGACGGCGTTCCGCCGACGGTGCTCGGCACATTCCGAACCGGCGAAGCGACGATGTTCAGTTGGGATGTCGCTGTGCAAAAAGCGCGCACGGCGCTCGCCTATTCCAATAACGGAAACAGGCTCGCGATGTCGGCACGCACGGTCGGATTTCTTGCCGAAAGTCATTATCCTCCGGGTATCGACGCGGATCGGCCGGGTCCGTTTTTCGGACAGCAAGAAATCGTCTCGGGTTTACTGGGCACGGGGACGAATTTGACGGTGAATCCGTCCTTTACTCTTAACGGCGACCTTCCCAACGGCATCACCATTTTTCCCGGCGGTTTCCCGCTTTATCGAAATGGTCAAATGATCGGAGCGATCGGAGTCAGTGGCGATGGCGTCGATCAGGATGACATTGTCGCGGCGTCTGGCACTCACGATTTTCTTACACCGGACGCGATTCGCGCGGACCAGATTGTTTTTCGCGGCGCGCGTTTGCCGTACGCAAAATTTCCGCGCGATCCGGATGGGGCGACCAGCCCGCATGACGAAATCGTGATGACATCCCCTCATGCGCTCATCATGCCGGGCGGTCTCGCGAATATTTCGAGCAGGCTAAACGTTGGCGACGGTGATGACGTGCTTATCGCCGGCTTTATTATCACGGGGAGAAGTCCGAAGAAAATATTGATCCGCGGTCTTGGCCCTTCTCTCGCGCAATATCATATTTCAAATGTGCTGGCGGATCCGATTCTCGAGCTGCACAAACCCGGTGGAGGAGTCGTGACAAACGACAACTGGAAATCGACGCAATTAAACGACATTCAGGCCACTGGAATTCCGCCATCGAATGCGTTCGAATCAGCTATTCTTGCGACTCTGGCGCCGGGCGCATACACGGCCATCATGCGCGGAAAAAGCGGCGGGACCGGTGTTGGCCTAGTGGAAATGTACGATCTCAGTCCGGGTTCGGATTCTGAACTTGCGAATATCAGCACGCGCGGATCTGTCGGAAAGAGAGATAATGTCTTGATCGGCGGGTTCATTCTTAGCGGAAGCACGGGGAGTGCGACTGTGACAGTTCGAGCTCTTGGTCCATCGCTCGTGCAGCGTGGTGTCAGTCGCGCGCTTGTCGATCCGATGTTGGAATTGCACGATGCGAATGGCGCACTTGTGATTGCGAATGATAATTGGAATGACTCGCAGGGCATCGAATTGCAGGCCATCGCGCTTGCGCCCGCCGACAGTCGCGAAGCCGCTACGACTGGCTTGCTCACGCCGGGGGTTTATACGGCAATTGTGCGAGGGAAGAACGATGGCACCGGAGTTGGTTTGATTGAAATATATTGCCTGCGCTAACAGGTAGCGGAAAGATTACGGGCCATCGCAGGGGACCAAGTAATACAACAACGCCAGGGTGGCGAAATTGGCAGACGCGCCAGACTTAGGATCTGGTTCCGAAAGGATTAGGGGTTCGAGTCCCCTCCCTGGCAAATCTGTGACTTGTTGCTCGAATTCGCGCATCTTACAAGGACGCGAAGACGACGCGGAAACGCCAGATCGTTTGCGCGCGCAATTAAAGAAGGCGAGGCGTTCGTAGGTTAGGACATTACGTACCGAAAGGAGGGTATCGATCCGCTGCGCGACGCGAAGGAGGAATCAATTACTGGGTGGCGGTGCGGCGAGATGTGACGGAGCGAAATGGATTAACAGCGCAATTGCAGCACGCTCATCGGCTCGAAAGAATCGAATTGCTAAACAGGTGGCGCTTTTACGCCCGAACTCGGATCGACATTGGGATAAAGCATTAGGGCGCCGATCCCAAAGGATCGGCGCCCTAAGCGTAGAATATTAGCGAAACCTCTTAGATATGAGCCAAGCTCTTCCGGCCTCTAGCGCGGGAAAAGTGCAGCAGACCCAAGGCGCCAAAAGCCGGCAGCGCCAACCAAATCGTCGAGAACGCTTCAGGAACTCCTGACACATTAACGTCATCGAGTCTCCAGAAATCATTGTCGTTCCGATAACGAAATTCCAACGTCGACGTTGCGCCGGTCGCCATCAGATTCAAAGCTCCGAATTGCGTGTAATCGAAGGCAGCTGAATTCGTTAGCGAAAAGACCGACACGCCATTCCAGAAAACTTCGAAATAGTTCCCCGGCGGGAGGCCCACGGTGACGTCATTGGCCAACCAAAATGACAGACTGTAGGACTGGCCGGCCATCGTGCTGAGACTTTGACTCAGGGACCCATTATCCGGGGTCGAGCCGAGATAGGCGTAGTGCATTCCTGAATGGGCGAATGCGGAATCCATGCCCACGCCGTCGAAACCGTTAGAGTCGCCGGTATGTGTCCAACCGGTGAAATCTCCTGTTTCGAAGCCTGAGTTAGTAACGGCTACTGCGTTCGCGCTCCAAGCGGCGGTGCAGAGGATGGCAGCAATGCAAAGGATTTTGCGGGCTAGAGTTTGTCTTTTCATAAGGGGTAATCGCATAGTTGATGTTTCCTAGTTCAATTCTTGAGCAACGCCAATATCAACAGATTCTGGGGCATCCCGTCAAGCTTTTTTCATATAATTTTCATCAAATTCGTTCAATCCTCGTTACGCAGAGAAAAATGGCCGGGGCGCGCCCTTGCTACAGGGGTTGGCCGGTCGCCTTTTTCTCCCTCTGCTTTTTCCAAGATTCAAGATGGAACTGATAAAGGTTAGCCACATCGGTCGAGCGAGGATCGCGGGCCCGCGCAAGAGCGTACATTCGCTCAGCCTCGGCAAAGTTGCCCATTTCGTCGTAAGTGGATGCAATATCCAAGGGATACGTTCCATCAAGTGGGGCCAGCGCTTCGGCCCTTTCGAAAGCTGCCACTGCCGCACGGTAAAACGGAGTGCGGTCTTCACCCTTCTTGCGGTGATGGGCGAGTGCGCGGGAAGCGCGTCCGAGATAAAAGAAAATATCCGGATTTTGTTTTTCGTGACGCAGCGCTGTTTGGGCAAAGGAAATCGCTGCAGACGGATTCTCATCGCGCAAAGCGGCACGCGCGTGTTCCGCATAATATTCTCCTGGAAACAGCCGGGCGCCTTGAACCAATAGAGCTGCTCCGAGCAATGCAACAGCGATGCGAGGAAGAAAATTTCCGTCAGGATGCAATGTCTCCGAAGGCTGCTTGATGTCAGGATTCGCAATTAATCCAAAAACAAACGCGAGAAGTAGCGCATTTGCGGGAATGTGCAGATTGAAATCGACTGTCGAATGCACAATGAACGCAGCCACCGCGCAAAGCGCCCCGATATTGAGAGCAAGTCGATTGCTCAACGGCAAGCCACCGCGCGCGGCTCGCCTCGGCCCGAACTGAATGAAGCTTTGCAATCCGTGCCGCAAATGCGCATAGAGGAAAAGCAGAAACCCTGCAGCCCCAATTGCACCGTATTCGCACAGCAGATGCAGATAGTCATTATGGACATCGATCGGATCACTCTGCATTTTCGGGTCACGCAATTGTCGACCGTAATAGCGATAGGTTCCGCTTCCGGTTCCGATGAGCGGCTGCAGTTTCCATTGCTCAATTGCGGCGGTCCAGAGTTGCAAACGGATATTTTTCGGGTCGACGATTGTGCCCGCCCGCTCACTCAGCACCGCGCTACTATGAAATAACCATGCAGTCGCAATGAGCACAGTGATCAGCGCAACAAGCCCAGCTATTCCAAATCTCAGCACGAGACTTTTTCCCGCGGCTCCGAGAACGCACAAACCGAGAATCGCAAAAATGATCAAACTTGCTGCGACGCTCAAATATCCACCACGGCTGCCCGTCATCGCTACGCCTGCGTAGCAAACAGCGGCGAGATAACACACGAGCAATTTCGACCAAAGTGGCCAGCGGCTCCAGCAGGCGATGCTCAATCCAAAAACGCCCAATACCTCCAGCAATCCGGCAAGATGATTGGGGCAAATATAAAATCCGCTCGCACGATAGCCGTAGTTCGCGCGCTGCAGGAACGGAATCAGCATGAAATTGTCCCCGCGCGTGAATTGAACGATGCCGATCAACACGTGCGCGATGGCCAGTGACAAGCAACGAAACAATTATCGTTAAGCGAAGAGTTGCATTACTCAGGAAAATGGTCACGCCGTAGACGGCAAGCGCGGCCAGAACACAGTACAAATCTGGTCGCGCGGCGTAGGCGATGGGCGAAGAAAGCGCGCGAAGCAGGATATAGCCGAAGAAAATCCCGCTCGCACAAAGGCAAAAAAAATCGCCTTGCGACTTTAGCCGGCGGAATGTGACGGCGGCAAGGACCGCCGCGAGCGCGATAAGTCCATACCCAGGCAGAGAGAAAACCAACCCTCTTCCGCCGATCAGTATTTGAGTGACCGCGAGACCTGCCGTCAGCAGCGCCGTGCAAAGAACTACATCGACACGCGCGCGCGAGGTATGAGCGGAGACTCTTTGGCTAGAATCCCGCGCTCTCGCGAGCGCGGATTCGTAGAGTTGCGAGCCGGTCTTTATTGATTACCGGCCGGAGTGACGCAAGCGCCGATTGTATCTCCGTGGTCGATGTGTCTGTTATAATCCGAACTACCACACACTACCGTTATTGTTAGGGTGTGTTTATGGCATAGCACGCAGTCGCCGGCAGAGGCCTTGGGAGCCGTCGCAAACCAGAAGCCGATCGCTAAGGCCGTTGCGAGGATAATGCCCGCTGATGTGGAGATTGAACTGGACCGATTAATAATGTCTCGAAGTTTTTTCATATGGTGTTTACGGGGCTGAATTACGTGTTTTATGAAATCCGAAGCCGGAGATCAAGTAACATTTTCGAAATATTGCTGCAAAGCTTAAAATTCGACAAAATTCAGACTCCGGGAACTAGCGTAGTGTGGTTCCACTCCAGCGCAAATAATATAATTACTGGAATCGAGCGGATTGCGATGACGAATTAGTGCCTCGCTACCGGTTGGCCGTTGCCTTCGTCGACGTAAACAGTCGATTCTACCTTGGAAATTTTCAGATACTGTTGCCAGGAACCGCGGTCAAAATCACGTGAGGCGACGATTGTGTTTGCTTCTGAAGCGCTTGCCTTACCTCCTACCATTGCTTCACTCAGCACGCGGCCATCCATTTTGTCGGGAGGCGCAACTCCGAGAATGCGCAGAATCGTAGGCGCAAGATCGATATTACCGCTGGGCAATTGATCGATCATATCGCGGCAGAAATCGGGTCCCGCCGCGATGAGCGTGTTGTTCATATCGAATTTGCTCAGGGTCGCATGCGTACCTGCGCCGGGCTTGCGATTCCAGTCGGCGTTAATCATTCCCGGCACGCCGAATTCGTTGGGCTTGTTGTTCCAACTAAATGACATAACGACATCGGGAGCAGTCGGAGCATCGATTCTCGCGTCTGCCAGCGAAAATGTGCCCTCAATTTTTTCACGCGAGAAAATTACGCCAGCAAAATCCGAATGCTGCAGCCAGCTGACAAGATGCTGCGAAACAGTCGCATCGTGACCGATGACGTAGAACAAAACACTGCCGCCGTTACCGACTACCATGATTTCGCCTGAACGGGGTGATTCGCTGAATTTTGTGAACGCATGAAAACCAGCCGCATTCAGTAACGGCAGAAGGTTGATGGAGCGCGCGATCGTAGAAAATCCGTGATCGGAAACGACGAATATATCGGTCTCTGCGTGCACGTTTTTCTTTTCCAGATTGGCAAGCACATCACTCAGGCGTTTGTCTGCCCCTTCGATTGCCGCGATCGCGGCGGGCGAGCCCGGCGCGCTTTTGTGTTCCTGATAATCCGGCTCGCACAACCAAAGCAGCGAATACTCGGGGACGCTTTCCTTCCACATCACATCGGTGAGCGCTCGTGTCGTCCATTCATCGGCGTGCGGATCGTCAATGCCGGGAAATGGGCCAAGTACCTTAGTGAAAAGCCCGATCGCTTCGTCAGGCAACGCGCCGCCTTGAAAAAAAACGAATGACTTGCGCGAGGCGGCATTTTCCGGCGTTGCTCGACGATCGTGCAGCAAGGTCACGTACTTCGTTCCCGCGATCGCGGTAACTTTCCCAGCGCGATGCAGGATTTCAGCGGTCGTGGGTCGTGCAATGTATTTTCCACCACTCAGTTCATCCCCCTTGCGCACAACGTCGGGAACGCCGGCGTCGATCATCTTTGCGGGATCAATTTCCGGGCGGAAAACGTAGTTGGCGAACACGCCACTGCTGGATGGGTAACAACCAGTCGCGATTGCAGTGCCGTTCACCACCGTCGCGCTGAGATAAGCGGCGTGGTGATTGCGAAACGTCACGCCCTCCCGTGCAAGCTTCCAAAGCGTCGGGGTGTGATTTTCACTGACGAGATCCGGCCGCATTCCGTCCCAGACCACCACGACCACATGGCGTGCTTTGCCAGCGGGGGTTTCTGCCCGTGTAATGAACGAGCAGAAAAAAATTATCAGCGCCAAGAACCGCAGCGACTTCATGAACCGCTATTATTATGCGAGCGCGATTTTCGGCGGCACGAGCCAGCGCAACCGGCCGCTCATGGAAGACTCATCCAAATCTACAAGAGCGATTCCGGCTTTGGACAACTTAATCACGCCACCCGTCAATTCGTGGATCGTATGGCTAAAATCAGGTTCGTGACCCACGACCATCAAGTCGCGTCCGGAAGATTCTGGCAGCAATCTTGCAAGCCTTGCGGCATTGAACCCCGGCTTAAGCTTGCTCTCTTCGCGCATTTCGCTGCCGAGGACATCGGCGACGATCTCGGCGGTTTGGCTGGCTCGTGGCAACGGACTCGTTAGGATAAGCGGACTGATTTTGAGCTGCAAAAGCAGTTTTGCAACTTTGCGGACTTCTTTTGCGCCTTCTTTTGTCAGCGGTCGCTCATCGTCCGGTTTATTCCAATTCGGCCAATCCGCCTGGCCGTGTCGAAAGAAATAGAGCTTCATCCGCGCGCGCTTTAGTCGATCACCCGCCATTTGGGTTGGCGCGTGCGTGGATCGATTTCCCACAGACGCGCGCCGCCGAGAAAAGCGTTGCGGTTGTGGCCCAATTCTACGCCCTCGGGTAGCTCGCTAATTTGTTTTGCGTTGCCACCGCCGAGCACGACGTAATCGGCGATAAACGCCAGCTTCAATTTCGTCACGATGTCGATTACCTCACGCTGCCAGGCTTTGCGGCCGAGTTCTTCCAAACCGTCTACGCCGGTTATATCCTCGATTTTCGCCACATCCGGATAAGGCAAATCCCCCAGCTCGAGCGGGAGAAGATTATTATCCCAAAGCAACGCGGAACCAAGACCGGTTCCGAGGCCGAGGAAAAGCATTCGTCCGCCATCGTGATAACTGCCCAACGCCTGCATTGCGGCGTCATTGATGATACGAACTGGCTTGCCTAACGAGTCGCGCGGATTCCAATTCACCCAGCCTGGGCCGAGATGTTTGGGATCTCTAAGGATCTTGCCATCTCGCACGGTGGACGGGAAGCCGATCGAGATAGCCTCATAATCCCAACCCTCAACCGTATTTTCGATCTTTTTAACAATTTGCTTGGGCGTGAGTTTCGGTCCGGATTCGAACTTGCGTTTCTCCTCACGGGAAATCATCAGCTTCACGTTCGTGCCGCCGATATCGACGACGAGAATCTTTTTCATGCGCGTTCGCCGTTCGCGGTGGTTATCGGCGTCAACTTCTCCGCGATGGCGACCGGTCGCGATTCGGCCAGCTTTCGTGTTTGACGGCGGGATCGCTCGCGAAAGTGCAATTGCACTTGTGAAGGTGTTTCGCCGTCTTGCGGTTTGAGTCGGATGTAAGTTCCATCCGGCTGCAATTCCCGCGCTTTGACGTGATCTGTCAGGTAATTTGGCAGGACCTCGTTGATGACCTCATCGCGCAGCGTTGCATCTTCGATCGGAAACGCGATCTCCACCCGGCGGACGAAGTTTCGCGGCATCCAATCGGCGCTGGCAAGATAGACTTCGGGTTCGCCCGCGTTCGCAAAAAAGTAAACGCGGCTGTGTTCGAGAAAACGTCCCACGATGCTGACGACCCGAATGTTTTCGCTCAATCCCGGAACCTTCGGTCGCAAGCAACAGATGCCGCGCACGATGAGATCGATTTTCACTCCGGCGCAGGAGGCTTCATAAAGTTTCTCGATGATCTCCTGATCGACCAGCGAATTCAATTTCACGATTATTCGCGCCTCTTTACCGGCAAGGGCGTGGTCGCGCTCGCGTTCGATCATACCAATCAGCCGCTTGCTCAAGTCGAACGGCGCGACGAGCAACTTGTGCAAGCCCGGATAACCAGCGAGGCCGGTGAGCGTATTAAAAACGATCGCTACTTCATCAGTAATTTCCGGGTTCGTGGTGAGCAAACCAAAGTCTGTGTAGATGCGTGCGGTGCGATGATGGTAGTTGCCGGTGCCGAGATGCACGTACTGGCGCAGACGATCGGTATCGCGCCTGACGATGAGAAGTGCCTTGCAATGCGTTTTCAAACCAACCACTCCGTAGACAACATGAGCGCCCGCTTCCTCCAGTTGCCGGGCCCAGGCGATATTTGCCGCCTCGTCGAAGCGGGCACGTAATTCCACCAGCGCGGTGACCTGCTTTCCTGCATTGGCGGCGTGAATGAGCGCCCCGATAATCGGCGAATCGCCACTCGTGCGATAAAGCGTGATCTTGATCGCGAGCACCTGCGGATCCTGCGCCGCGTTCTCGATCAACTCTACGATTGGGTCGAAACTTTCGTACGGGTGATGGAGCAACACATCCTGTTTGCGCATCACTTCGAAAATATTCGCGTGTGCCGGCAACGCGGGATCGCGCGACGGTTGGAATACACGATCTTTCAGTTTGGCGAAGGCATCATTACTAATAAGCGGCGCCAGATGCGTCATCGAAAGCGGACCTGGAAGCCTGTAAAGATCCGCGTCGCCGAGATCGAAAAATTCCAGAAGCAGCTCTCGGAAATCCTTCGGACAATCTCCTTCTACCTCGAGCCGGACCGCGTCGCCGCGACTGGAACGTCGCAATTCCTGCTCGATACTGCGGAGCAAATTCTCGGCTTCTTCTTCATCTATATAGAGATCGCTATTCCGCGTGACGCGAAAGGCGTGCACGCCATCGAGAATCAATCCGGGGAAGAGATAGCCGATGTGGTGCTTGATTAGAGACGCGAGATAAATGTAATCCCAGGGTTCGTCTTCGCCTTTTCCACGCGGCATTAAAATCAGACGCGGAAGCACTCGCGGAACCTGCACAATCGCGTGCAGCGGCTCGCCTTCGCGATCGGTCCGCGCCCGCACAAACAGGTTGTGACTTCGGTTGAGAAGTTGCGGAAACGGGTGGCTCGCATCGACGGCGAGGGGAGTGAGCATGGGAAAAACTTCTTCACGGAAAAAACGGCCGGCCCAAGCCGCGCGCTTGCCCGTCAGGCGCGCAGCATCGTGCACGCGAATGCCATTTTTTGCCAACAACGGCGCCAGCTCGTCGTTCCACAACGTGTATTGCGTGGCGACCAGTTCGTGCGCGAGGCGCTGGATGGCATTGAACGTTTCCGTCGGACTCATCCCATCGGGCCCAACATCGCTCGTCTCGCTTTCGATTTGTTGTTTGATGCCGGCTACTCGAATTTCGAAAAATTCATCGAGATTCGAGCTGAAGATCGTAAGAAACTTCACCCGCTCAATCAGCGGTTGAGTCGGGTCCTGCGCTTCTTCCAGAACGCGCCGATTGAATTCGAGCCAGCTCAGCTCGCGGTTGATGAAATTCTCTGGCGCGGAAAAGCGATTAACCGGCGGAGGTGCAACGGCATCCGGCAGTGCAACAATCTTCGGCGGCGATTCGGGAGAAAATTGTTCCGTCTGCGGTTCCATCGCACACGATAAACGCGGCAGGCCTTACCCGCCAAATCCAAATCGTCCCAGCAAACCGCGCTTCTCCGGTTTTTCTTCTGTCCCCGGAGCCCAGAGTTCGACGATCTCGAGTGCGCGAAAACGGAAAAGAGTTAGCCGCGCAAATTTCAGATCGAGCCGCAGATTTTTCGCGATTTGTGCAATGGAACGGCTGCCATTGAATTGCGAAGCGAACTGCGCTTCGGCCACGGTGAGCCGAAGATTTTGCACGCGCTCGAATCCATCGCGCGTGAATGCGGGAATTGATTCCTGATCGTAGGATGCAGCCGTGCCGAGTTCCTGATACTGAATGAAGCGAAGCGTGTTGAGCGACCATTGGTCCGAATCGTCTCCGGCGGGAATGTCGGTCGCGTAATCCGGCAGATGAGTGCTTTGTTCAAACACAAAACGCACGCGCTTTGCCGTCCACAACTGCGCGAAAAGCTTTTGCCCGTAGTGCTGCACTAACTGTTGCGCGGGCTCCCGCAAAATCAGTTCTTCGCGCGCGAGTGTGGCAAAGAGCGGTGCGCCGGTTTCGCTTTGGGTCGCGCGCGCTTGCGCGATGCGATCAGCGTCGACGTTCACAAGTGTGATCGGCGCTTCCGAACAGTACAATTCGGGATCGTGCGTTGTCACCAGAACGATGTGTCCATTCCGCGCAAGCAGCTCGACGGCTGCCTTGTCCCAAAAGCAACGCAGCGTCCCCGTCAGCTTTTCGTTGCCGATGGTTTGCAACGCCCAGTGCAGGGAAAAGAAATTTGTGTCGCCGGAGAAAAACGCGCCACCGTCGGGTGGCGGAGGAATTTCTTCGATCGCTTCGTTTGCGGAAGCAGATTCAGTCGACACGGCAGCGAAATTCCGCGCTGGCTCATATCGTTCCGGCGTGGCAGGCGATTCACTCACGGGTTCCTTTGGGGCGATTTCGGGTTCTGATTTCTTCGGCGGTGATTTTTCCCCGTCATCCTGTTCTTCGCGTACAACTTCGTCGCTTACGCGGGAAACTTCAGCTCTCGATTCGGGCGCTCCATCGGGAGCAATTTCCGGTACGATTTTTTCTGCAGCAGCCTCAATTTCCTTTCGGTCACTTTTGGTTTTGTCCTTCGATTTTGGAATATACGTCTCGATCGTCTTGATGAGTGTGTCTGAAGTAAAAGGTTTGTTCAAGAATCCAATTACGTTCGGATTGTCGGTTTTATTTGATTTTAAATCCGTCCCTAAACCCGACATGTAAAGCACGGGGATTTTTTCGGTCGTGGGATTACTCAAAAGACGACGACTTACTTCGTCGCCTTTCATGTCCGGCAATACGTAATCAAGTAAGATCAAATCGGGGGTTTCGCCTGTGCTCGCGCGCAATCCCTCTTCCGCCGTCGGAGCAGCTGTCACTCGATAATTGGCTTCCGTCAGGATCTCGTTAACGAAGCTGAGCAGCATCAGGCTGTCGTCGATGACGAGGATTTTGCGCCCGGCGCTTCCGTTTGCGGAATGCCCTTTCTTGGATTTTCCGCGCGTTTCATCGATCTTACGCACTCCCTCCATGAGGAGGATCTGCCAGTCGAGATCGATTGTCTGCGGGCTGCTGCCAGCGCCTGAGACTTCGGAAATCATCCCGCCTTTCCAGGTCAAAATTTCATTGAATGCATCGATGCCGTCTTTACCGGGAGCAACCGCATGCCGCACCTGACCGTTTTCGAAAAAGACGCGCGCTTTCTGACCCTTCGGGCCGGTGAATTCCAGCACCGAAGTGGAACCGCTCATACACTTCAATTGAATGATGTCGGCGAAGTGCAGATCGCTTAGTGTTCCCTGAAATTTTTCACTATCCGTTTTGCTCGACGGATCGAATAGCGCCTGGACGAGGTCGGCGAAATCGTCTCGCGGGAAAGGTTTTTCCAGAAAGTGAATCGCGCCCAAACCTTTCGCCTGTTCGCGATGAGCCTGCAGGTGAATCGCCGTTAAAATGATCGCCTTGGCGTTCGAATGGCTGGTTCGCAGGTCGTAGAGGAATTCCTGGCCAAGATCATAGGCGGCGTCCACGTCCAGCACGAAAAGGTCGGGTTTGGCGTCGAGGACCAGCCGCTGGGCCTCTTCCAGATTGCGGGCGACCTTGACTTGCGCCTCGGGAACGGCCTGCCGCAAAGCCGCGACAATCTCGGAAGCCAGCTGTTCCGAGGGTTCCAGCACCAGGACCCACCCGGCTGGCCGGGTAGAAATTTTCGACTGTGACGCTGTCCTTTCCTTCACGATTCTAGAAGAGCAAGATTGTGACCAAGCTGGCCACAGGCATGCCCTCTTTAGAGATGCCTGCTAATCGGAAAATGGAAAGTACTTTCTCGCGGCGGCCTAACCGGCACCCCGGGAGCCTTCGAAAAAGGTGCAGGCGACTATCTCGCGTGTACGCCCGTGGTGACGGCATGCCCGCTATCCGTCTTCACCGTTGTCGAGCATCCGCTAAATGCGGCGAGAAGAACGATTGTGCCGAAAATCGAAAACAAAATGGTTCGCATAGATTATTTCTTGTTGGTTTCCCTTCTATTCGCAAATCAGCACGCCACTGAGTGTCTGTCACGCAAATTGTTACAACGTTTGCGCCGGGAAAGTGCGTGCCAGATCGCGACGGCTGATTTTGCCGCGCGCGGTTAGGGGAATTTCGGCGACCAGAAGAATCTGTTTGGGAACTTGCCATCCGCTCAATCGGCGCCGGCAAAATTCCAACAACTGAGATTCGTTAACGTCGCCAGATGCGACGACGCAAGCGGCTACTTCCTGATTCCGCAATGTTGATTCGCGTCCAAACACCACGGCCTGCCGCACGCCTTCGTAACGGAGCAGCGCAGCTTCGACTTCCGCAGGATTAACTTTTTTCCCGGCGACGTTAATTACGTCGGAAATGCGACCGACAATGCGAAATCCCTCGCCGGATTTCTGCAACAAATCGTCGGGAATGAAGAAACCGTGGCCAAGCTTTTCCTCGTTAGGCTCCGGGAAATAACCATCGGCTACAGCTGCGCTTCGCACGCGCACACGGCTCGACTCCGCCTGCGGTTCCAGCAATTCGAGCGAGACGCCTTTCATCGGCTCTCCGACGAAACCTGCTTCGATCTCAGCTCCTTCGCGATCGTAACAAATTCCCCCGCATTCCGACGATCCGTAGAATGAATGAATTGGGCGCTGGAATTTCTCCCGGAATCTCCGCGCAACTTCGAGCGACAACGGCGCCCCCGCCGAAATGCAAAGGCGCAGTCGATCGAGTCGCGGAACATCGCGCAGTTCGCAGAAAGCCTGATAGAACACCGGCATTCCGGGAAAGACAGTCGCGCCGCTGCGCTCCAGATCGTCAAGGATCGCGCGCGGCAGCGGATCGGAACTCAAGACCATTGGAACGCCGCGCGTGACCAGCGGCGTAATCAAATTGCTGAAGCCGTAGGAATGCGAAACTGGAATGACCGCGAAATTAATGTCGGCATCAGTAATTCCCATCGTTGTGCAGATATTGAGGCAGTCCGCCAGCAACTGTTCACTGCGAAAACGAATCATGCGTGGCTCTGCCGTTGTGCCGGAGGTCAGCTTTAGGAGCGCAGGTGAATTCCCTCCCCAATGATTGCTGATTCCCGTTGTAGCTGCCGATGTCATCATCGGCAGAATCCTTAAATTTTCTGCCCCGAAAGCTTTCGGGGCAGCTATAACGGCAACGGCATTGCAGATCTTGAGTACATTATCTCGCTCTTCTCTCCCCATACCAGGTTCGAGCGGCAGCGTGACAAGCTCGCGCCGCAAGAGAGCGATCAGCCACGACGGCCAATCTTCGTGATTCCCAATCTGGATCGCGACCACATCCCCAGCGCGAAATTGGCCTAACGATTCCTGAAATTCTCGACTGCGATTCTCGACTTGCGCAAATGTTCGCAACACATCGCCGCGCGTATCGTAAATCGCCGGTGCATCGCCTTTTCGTACAAGCGTTTCACTCCAAGCCCTGAGCAGCGCGTTCTCTGATTTCATCGCTTGCGGAAATCACCCATTCCGCGTAAGTTCCGCGCTCCTTTTCGAACATGAAAGCGGACATTCATCCTGAATACGTAGAGACCGACATCGTTTGCGCATGCGGCGCGGTGTATCATACCCGTTCGACGCGGCGTGACATTAAAATCGGCATCTGCGCCGCCTGCCACCCGTTTTTCACGGGCGAGCAAAAATTCGTCGATACCGCGGGACGCGTCGAGAAATTCGCGCGCCGTTACGGCAGCACCAAGGCGACTCGCGCCGCCAAAAAATCGTCTTAGCTGATTTCTGTAGCGGCGGTCTGTGACCGTCGCACTTCCTCCTGAAAGGCTTCAGGACCACCAAAGATGGACTTTAACCTCCTAATCCAACGCAGACGCGAACGCTTCGCCGAACTCGAACGCGAAATCGCTGATCCACGTCTTTTCGAAAATCGAAAACGCGCCGGCGAAATCATGCGCGAGCATTCCGGCATCAAACAATTGCTGGCCGATTGGACCGAACTGGAAAGCGCGCGCCGGCAGCTTGAGGACAATCGCGAACTCACGGCCGCGACCGATGCCGATCTCGCGCAAATGGCGCAGGAAGAAATTCCGCATTTGGAAAAACGCGTGCACGATCTCGAGCAGAAGGTGCAGATCGAATTGCTCCCGCCCGATGAAAACGACGAGCGCGATGCGATTGTCGAAATTCGCGCCGGGACCGGCGGAAGTGAGGCCGCCATTTTCGCTGCTGATCTGTATCGGATGTACAATCGCTATGCAGAATCGGCTGGACTAAAGATCGAGGATCTCGAATCAAGCCCGTCCGAACTTGGCGGATTGAAGGAAGTGATCTTCAAAGTTTCCGGCGACTCGGTTTTTAGAACGCTGCGTTATGAGAGCGGAGTCCATCGCGTTCAGCGTGTGCCGGCAACGGAAGCGCAGGGTCGCATCCACACCTCCACCGCTACCGTGGCCGTCCTTCCCGAAGCAGAAGAGGTCGATCTCGAACTGAAGCCCGAAGATCTGCGCATCGAAGTTTGCCGCGCCGGTGGGCCGGGCGGACAAGGCGTCAACACGACGGATTCCGCCGTGCAGATTCTTTATATTCCGACTGGCCGGATTGTGCGTTGCCAGGACGGACGCAGTCAGCAGAAGAACAAGGAGAAAGCGCTTAGTATTTTGCGTGCGCGCTTGCTCGAAGAAAAGCAACGCGAAGAGGAAGCGAAATACTCGGCCGCGCGCAAGAGCCAGATCGGTTCCGGCGGCCGCGAAGAAAAAATTCGCACTTACAATTTTCCGCAAAACCGCATCACCGATCACCGCATTGGTCTGACGCTTTATAATCTCGACCGCGTTATGGAAGGCGATCTCGAAGAGATGATTCACGCCTTGCAGGCGGCAGACGTGGCGGAGCGGCTAAAGGAATCCGCCGCAGCGTGACGGTTCTCGAGCTCCTGCAGACCACTACCGCTTATTTCGAAAAGCGTAAGATCGAGACTTCGCGTCTGAATGCCGAACACTTGTTAGCGCACACGCTCAATTGCAAACGCCTTGAGCTTTATTTGCAATTTGAACGCGTTCTCACGGAGGATGAACTCGCACCTTTGCGCGAACTCGTTAGGCGACGTGGCCAGGGCGAACCCTTGCAGCATCTGCTCGGAACGGTGGAATTTTGCGGACAAACTTTCCTCTGCGACAACCGTGCACTCGTTCCGCGACCGGAAACGGAGCAGCTGGCGGAAATGCTGATTGCAGATTGCGGATTGCGGAATGAGGAAAGGATCCTCGATGTCGGAACGGGTAGTGGAGTAATCGCGCTGAGTCTCGCCGCGAAATTTTCTGGTGCGGAAATTGTCGCAACTGACGTTTCGGAAGAAGCGCTTGCTCTGGCGCGCGAGAACGCGAAGCGACTTGGCATCGATCGCGTGAGTTTCGTGAAGAGCGATCTGTTGCAAAACGTCGAAGGCAAGTTCGATCTGATCGTGGCAAACCTTCCTTACATCGCGACCGGCGATCGTTCGTCATTGTCGCGCGAAGTTTTGCATGATCCGGATGTTGCGCTCTTCGGCGGCGAGAAAGGGGACGAATTGATGCGCGCGTTGATCGACGCTGCGCCGAACTATTTACGACCCAGTGGACTGCTCGCGCTCGAAATTGGTATCAACCAGCATGAGCCGCTGATCTCATTGCTTTCCGAGAAGAATTTCCACGACATCACTCCGAAAAAAGATTATGCAGGCGTGACACGTTTTCTCCTCGCGAGGTATGGATAAAATTTTAGTGCATGGCGGTCATCCGCTTTCCGGTTCGATCAAGATCAGCGGCTCGAAAAATTCCGCGCTGCCGATCCTGGCCGCGACTTTGCTCACACGCGAGCCGTGCATTTTGCATCGCGTGCCGGATCTGAGCGACACGCATTACATGCTGCAAATTTTGACGCATCTTGGCGCGCAAGTGGAACGCGCCAGTGGCACCGTTACCGTCAACGCCGAGAAAATCGAATCGATCGCGCCGTACGATGTTGTTCGAAAAATGCGCGCGTCGGTTTGTGTGATCGGTCCTCTTCTGGGTCGATGCAAAGAAGCGACCGTCTCGATGCCCGGCGGTTGCGTTATTGGCGATCGGCCAATCGATTTGCACCTCAAAGGTTTCGAAGCGCTCGGTGCAGCCGTGCGCGTAGAAGGCGGTAACGTAAAAGTGTTCGCGCCGAAATTGAACGGCGCCGTGATTAATTTGCGCGGGAAATTTGGGCCGACAGTTCTCGGCACCGACAACGTGATGATGGCAGCGGTTCTCGCGGAGGGCACGACGGTGATCGAAGGCGCAGCGCAGGAACCCGAAGTTGTCGATCTCGCCAATTTCCTGAACAAGATGGGCGCAAAGATCGAAGGCGCGGGTACGCGTCGCTTGATTATCGAAGGCGTTTCGGAATTGCACGGCGCGGAGCACGACATCATTCCGGATCGGATCGAAGCGGGAACGTTTCTCGTTGCCGGCGCGGTTTTCGGCAAGGGCGTGACGATCAAACGCGTGGATCCGAGCCATGTGGAATCGGTGACGACAGCCCTAACGAGTTGTGGATTCAAGATCGAATCTACCGCCAATACCATTACCGTTTCGCCGAATGGCTCGGCAAAGCCGCTCGAGTTGATAACGGAACCGTATCCCGGTTTCCCGACCGACATGCAGGCGCAAATGTGCGCGCTGCTTTCCACGACCGACGGGATCAGCGTGGTGACGGAAAATATTTTTCCGCAACGCTACATGCACGTCGCCGAATTGAAGCGCATGGGCGCGCACGTGCAGTTGGAAGGTCCGACCGCGGTGATCTCGGGCGTCGAAAAATTGACGGGCGCGCCTGTGATGGCGAGCGATCTGCGCGCCTCAGCCGCCCTCGTGCTTGCCGGATTGAAGGCCGAAGGGATCACCGAAGTCAGCCGCGTTTATCACATCGATCGCGGCTACGAACATCTCGACGAAAAGCTCAGCGAACTTGGTGCTCACATCGAGCGCGTGAAGGCTTAATCCAGCGCGGACCTCTGGTCCGGATCGCCGACGGACTGGTCCCTTGGCGAGCTTGCGTTCAATGGAAATAAGCCAGACGTTTATTCCACTATGGAAACGATAACGACGACATCAGGTAACGTCCGGACGTGGACCGTTCTTTGTCACGCGAGCGCATTGCTCGGAGTATTTTTTCATTTCCTCGGCCACATCTTCGGGCCGCTCATTGTCTGGCTGGTCAAACGCGGCGAATCGTCCGAGATCGACGCGCACGGCAAAGAATCGCTGAATTTCCAATTGTCGATGCTGATCTACGACGTGGTCGCCGGCATTCTCTGCATCGTTCTGATCGGTATTCCGATTTTGATTTTGCTCTGGGTGGCGAACACCGTCCTTGTCATCGTCGCCTCGTTGAAAGCGAGCGAAGGAAAACTGTATCGCTATCCGTTTACGATTCGATTTCTGAATTAACCAGAAGCGCTCCCACTTGCTTGTCATCCTGAGCGCAGCGAAGGATCTCGCGAGTGATGTCACGTTTCACCAGCTGCGCGGACGTGGAATAATTTGCGAGGTTCCTCGCTTCGCTCGGAATGACAAGCCAGCAGCGATCACCACGGGATTTCTTTTCGCTCACGCAAGAATTTTCCGGTGAGATTTTGTGGCGCGTCGCTCGCGAGCCATACAATCGTATCCGCGCCTTGTTCGACTGACAGATTGGCGCCAGCTCCGCCCATGTCGGTTCGCACCCAACCGGGGCAAACGGAATTCACCGCGAATTTCGGTAATGCCGCTGCGAGCTGAACGGTCACGCCATTTAACGCCGTTTTCGAAATGCAATATCCCGGCGCCCATCCGTCGGCGCCGCCTGTTAGTTGTCCGCCGCCGCTCGAAACATTGACGATGCGCGGAGTGGCGGATTTCTTCAGCGAAGGTTCGAACGCCGCAGCTACTGCAATCGGTCCGAGCGTGTTCGTGCGCATCGTTGTTTCGAAAATCTCCAGGCGTCATCGTGAGAACGGACTTGTCTTCATCGAGCAAAATGCCGGCGTTGTTTACGAGAACGTCCAGGTGATCGGCCGCGCGTTCGAATTCCTTCGCCGCTTTGCCGATGCTGGCTCGATCTGAAACGTCGATCTTCAGGAATATCGCGCGCTCGCCGATTTTTTTTGCGGCATCGCGGCCCGCTTTTTCGTTACGCGCCCCGATGAAGACGCGAAATCCTTTCGCGGCCAACTGACGCGCAACCTCAAAACCGATTCCTTTGTTTGCGCCAGTGACGAGCGCGATTTTTTCCTGTTTGGGCATTGCAAAAGAATGTCTCAGTGGGTTGTGTTGCGCAAAAGAACTTCTGGGGAGCGCAGGCTGCTAGCCTGCGGCCATCGGCAGCTTGCCGATGGTATGCAGTAAGGTTTTCGCCGGCAAGCTGCCGGCTCAGGCAGGCTGGCAGCCTGCGCTCCCCAGAACTAACGCGGCGCTTTGTCTTCTATCAGCGCGCGTAATGTTTTCATGTTCGTAACGTCTTCGGCGAGGTCTTTGCCTTTCGGTGTTTCCAACACCTTTGGAATTTTTGCGAAACGCCGATTGCGCATGATGAAACGAAATGCGTCCAATCCGATTTTTCCTTTGCCGATGTCTTCGTGGCGATCGACACGCGAGCCGCGCTCGGTTTTGGAATCGTTGAGATGAATCGCAACCAAACGATCAAGGCCGATGACGCGATCGAATTCACGAAATGTTTTTCGTGCGCCGGCCTCGGTGCCGATGTCGTAGCCGGCAGCGAAAATGTGTGCGGTGTCGAGGCAAACACAGAGCCGTTCCGGTTCGCGCACGCTTGCAATAATATGAGCGAGATGTTCGAAGCGATCGCCGAGGCATGATCCCTGGCCAGCGGTCGTCTCGAGTGCAATCTTCGTTTTCACCTTCGGAATCGCAGCAAATACGCGGTCGATCGATCGTACGATTTTTGTCAGGCCCGCCTCTTCGCCGGCGCCAAGATGCGCACCGGGATGCAGAACAAGAAACGGCAACTCGAGTTGATCGGCTCGGATTAGTTCCTCGGTGAGTGCGCGAATCGAGTTTGCGTGAAACTGCGGATTAGTTGCGGCGAGATTGATCAAATAATTCGCGTGGGCAAAAACGGATGCGAGCGCGGTCCGTTGACGATGATTGAGGAACGCGCTGATCTCTTCGCGTTGTAACGGCCGGGCAAACCATTGCATGTTGTTCTTCACGAAAATCTGCATGGCGGTGCATTGAATCGAGCACGCGCGTTCGATCGCCATGTGCGCGCCGCCCGCGATGGACATGTGCGCGCCCAAAAGAATTTTCGATCGGCGATCTTCGATTTTCGATTTCGCGGGCGCTGTGGGTGTGGCGGGTTTCAATAATCGAAATTTGAAAATCGAAAATCCTAAAATCGCTTCGGGTGCCAATTCGGTTTGGAGAGGCTGCCTTCGCCCTTGTATTCGAAAAGTTTGTAGACTGGCGCGAGCACAACGCCGCCGAGCATGTTCGCATTAATCCGCACGTCGAAATCCAATTTGTCATCGAGAAAGTGAATGTCTCCGTGTCCGACCATGCCGAAAAGATCGCCGCTGACTTTGAAGTCGCTGGTATGGGCGACGCCGTCCTTGATCGTGAAATCGGCGTTCGCTTTGTGGGCCACGCTGTAACCGGTCCCGGGAATGATGTGGCCAATTAACTCCGAGAGCGGACCAAAGATCGGAATGGCAAAAATGTCGCCTTCGGTCACCTGAATTTTCCCGCTGCCATGCATGGCGCGCGCGTTGTCGCCCAAGCCATCGAATTCGTAGGTCCCGCTCATCCGGCCACGAGCGGTGTGAAATTTGAAATAAAGATCCGTCAAAGTCGGGAAATCAAGTCCTTCGACCGCGAGCGTCGCGTGATAATGCGGGTCATTTTTCGCAAGCGAAATGTCGGCCGTCCCGCGAACCGTTCCGGAGAACAACTCGCCTTGCACGTCGCTTAATCGCAAACGGTCGTCCGTGAACAAAAGCTTGCCTTTGATTCGGTCGAAAGGAAGCGTCCTGCCGAGGAAGACGTAATCCATTCCCTTCGTGTCATCGACGGTGATTTCGAGGCGCGTGTCTTTCCCGCCGCGATATTGCACAACGCCATTCACATTCAGTTTCGGCGGTTGCCGAAATTTGTAGGGCGAAACGGGTTTCGCCAGTTTCGGATCGATCCAGAAAATTGCGTCGGCGGGACGCAAACTTGTTTGCACATTCGTTAGGCGAACTTCGTGATTCCCCCAATCGTAGGTGAACGATCCGGTGCCGATGCCTTCGTCGCGCGTCACGCGAAGATTGTCAAAAGTCATGGCGTTGTCTGCGAAATGGAGATTGGCGCTTGCACTGTTCATCCACACGCCGCGGAAACGCGCTCGCTCCGTTTTCACGGTTCCATCTCCGGTCCATGTCTCCGGCTGCTGACTTGGGCCACGGATAACAAGATGGACTGCCGGCGGTCGCGTCCACTGCCATTCGCTCAGGAATTCGCGAAAATCCGGAGGCACAAGCACGCTCAGCGCTTTTGGATTGATCGCGCTATCGACGTTCAATCGAAAGTCGTTAGGCGCAGCCAGAATGTCCGCCGCGAGCTCACCGGTGTCTTGCCGGAGGCGAACGTCGCGCACCATCGTGCGCTCGCCGTCCCAGGAAAAATCGGCCGTCAATTTGCTGAACGAAACACTCTTGTAATCGAAATTCACAAGCGCGACTCGCCCAATGACACTCTTTTTGGCTTGAAGATCTCCGAAGGGAATCGTGCCTGAGACATCGATGAGAGGGGATGTGGTGAACGTCAGTCCGTCGAGAAGTTGCGTGAAACCAAACGAATCGAGAAACGATTTCAGATTAAGCGTGCTGCGAAGTTGGAAATCCGCTGCTCCAGATTTTCGGGTCCAACTGACACGCGCTTCCAGACTGCCAGAGTCGTCCCGCCATTCACACTGCTCGAGGTCGAGTCTTTGATCGATCCATTCCGCACTCGCCAATAAATTTCTTATCTCGTAGGTGCCACGCTTTATGTGATCGCCGCGGAAGCTGGCTTCGAAATGAGCGTTCTCCAGTTGCGAAAGGTCGCCGCTAAACTTCACCTGCAATCGCGGTCCGCCTGCAGGAAACGTGAACTTCGCGAGTTCGGTCACGATGCGCTGCAGGAGTTGCAGCCGGGCGCGCCATTCTTCTTCCGACGATGCGGCAGAGGGTTTGTAATCTTGCCGCTTAATCAATTGCCCCGTCGCGGAAACTCGTATGCCGCAAAAAATTCCTTCGGCCTGGCTGACGTAGATTTGTTCCGGTGGAAAATAAATGTGGGCACGGAATCGCGTCAGTTCCGCCTTGGGTGCTTTCGGATCGTTCGGCGAAATCGGGAAAGTGATTTGCGCGTTACGGACATCGAGAGCGTTCAGGAACGGTTGGCGATGGAAGAGTGCCGCATAGTTAATATCGAGCGAGATCTCGCTGATGACGGCGATCGTGTTCTCGCGATTTTTGTAATCGAAAATGCGCACGTTGCGCGCGACGAGCCCGCGGAAAGGATCGAGCGTGAGACGCTGGATTGATGCTTCGACGCCGCTCTTGTGCAATTCTTCCACGACGCGGTAGCGCCATTGTCGTCCGAAACCTTTGCGCGCGAGATACCAGCCGGCCCACATCAAGGTTGCGACAACGACCAGGACAAGCAGCCGAAATAGCAGTGTTCCGAGCGACAGGGATCGCCGCCCAAAACGCGGTCGCGAAATTCTTTCCGGTCGCTCGAGAAGATCCGGCATCACCTGATAGCTACGAGAGGTGAACTCGATTTCAAGGTGTAGCGCGTAGCATCATGAGTTGTCGACGGCGCCAGCTACAACGATATCGCAAAGAGATGTCTCGACTTCGCTCGCCATGACAGCGTTGTTTACTGAGGATGAAAGTCGCTGACCTGCCTGCAATCAACGCGTCGCTCAATTTCGTGAGCACGATTTTCATCGCGACCGGCTGGTATCTGATCCGGCGCGGCCATTGGCGCCGCCACATCGCATGCATGATTACGGCCGTGATTTCCTCCTCGATCTTCCTCGGCTGCTATCTGACCTATCATTATTATACGGGCGAAAAGTCGACGCACTTCGCTGCCGGCGGCGCTATCGCAATTTTTTACTTCACGATGTTGATTTCGCACATCCTGCTCGCCTTCGTCACGCTACCGCTCGTCATCATGACGCTCATTCCAGTCTTCCGGCGTCGCTGGGATCGCCATCGACGGATCGGGCGCTGGACGATGCCGATCTGGCTTTACGTGTCGGTCACGGGCGTGCTTGTTTATCTCATGCTCTACAAATGGTTCCCGCCGCCGAATCTTGCGTTAGGCGGCTAGTTGATGTTTGATGAAAGCGCGGTCCTGATCCGCGAAAAGAAATATGGTAACGATCGCGACATTCAACGAGCCGGCCAAAGCGAAACACCTTAAGGAACGCTTGCAACAAGCGGGCTTGAAAGCAGACATCCATAACGAAGCGCATCTGCAGGCCGTTGCTTTCATGTCAAAGCCGCAGGCAAATTGGAAGGTCACCGTCGAGGAAGAGGATTTTCCCGCCGCGCAGAACTTGATGGTCGAATGGGAAGCGACCGATCCGGACATCGGCTCGGCCATTCATTGCCCGCAGTGCGGATCTTCGCGCATTGAGTATCCGCAATTGACGCGTAAATCTCTCACTCCGGCGCTCGCGGGCATTCTTTTTGCGCTGAAGATTTTTCAGAAGGAATTTTATTGTCAGGACTGCCACTTCACCTGGAGCAACGAGGACCAGCCGGCGCGTTATCGTTTCTGGAACCGTTTCTTTTCCGGTCCGGAAAAACAGTCATAGGCCACGAGCGCGGTGGACCTGTTGCGAGAGAAGACGGCAGTCTTTCTGCTGCCTAACGAATCGATCATGCAAAACCGCGAAGCTCCGCACGTTTCATGAAATGGCTTTTTGTTTTGCTCCTCGCGATTGTCATTTTCGGCGGGGCGGCATTTTTTAGTTACAACATTTTCGTTAAGCAAGAGATCGCTGTCCGAGCGGAGCAGCGCTCCGATGTTCCGCCGCAACCGACGCCCGATTTTGGGCTGGCCGAATTCCGTGCCGCGCAAGGACTCAAGGAAAATGGAAGACTTTCCGAAGCGCGCGCCGCACTGACGGCATTTCTCGAGCGATATCCGACAGGGAACCATTCCGAGGAAGCCAAGGATCTACTTGGCGAAGTGAATCTGAGCATTCTGCTTTCGCGCTATCCGGCGCCGGGAAAAACGGAATACACCGTGAAGAGAGGCGACGTCATCGCGCGCGTGGCGTCGAAAATGAAAACATCGCCGGAATTGATCATGCGCATGAACAATATGAACGGCACCATGTTGCACATCGGCGACCGCCTGATGATCGCGCATCCGGACTTTTCACTTTTCGTGCAACGCAACGAACGCGTCGTTGTGCTTTTGGATCACGGTCAATTTTTCAAGCGCTATCACGTGCTCAATGTGAAGTTGCTCGGGCGACAGGCGCCGAAAATCAACACGCATGTGGCGGAGATTCTGGCGTGGAAGAACGGCAAACGCGTCGGCTTTGGCAGCAAAGAATACGCAAGCAGCACGCGCTGGATCCGTCTGGCCGCGACTGGCTACTTCCTTTACGCTGCCGGGAGTGGTGGCGCTCCCCCGCCGCCCCAGGGTCTGCAAATGGAGGCCAGGGATTTGGTGGAATTGAGCACGCTTGTAAACAACAAGACCCCTGCCACCATTACTGATTGAACTGTGAGGCACGAAAATTGTGGCTATCGAACCGCCCTCGCCCTTAACGATGGATTCGCAACCGCTGGATTTTGAGAAGCCGATCCTCGAGCTGCAGCGACGGCTCCAGGATCTGAAGAATCATTCCGACGAACACGAGCTCGATTTCGATTCCGAGGTCGAGGCGATGGAAACCAAGATCCGCGATACGCGTCGCGAGATTTATGGCAACCTCACCGCGTGGCAGCGCGTGCAAATTGCGCGGCACACGCAGCGTCCGTTTGCGCTCGATTATCTCTCACGCTGTTTCACGGAATGGGTCGAGCTTCATGGCGATCGGCATTTCGGCGATGACAAGGCGATGCCGAGTGGTTTGGCGAAACTCGGTCCGCATCGGTGCGTCGTCGTCAGTCATCAAAAAGGGCGTGACACAAAAGAGAATGTGAAACGCAATTTTGGCTGCGCACATCCCGAGGGCTATCGCAAGGCGCTGCGGCTTATGAAGCTCGCGGAAAAGTTTGGATTGCCGATCGTTTCGCTCATCGACACGCCGGGCGCTTATCCGGGGATCGGATCGGAAGAGCGTCATATCGCGGAGGCGATCGCTGTGAATCTGCGCGAGATGATGACGTTGCGAGTGCCGATTGTTGCAGTCGTCATTGGCGAAGGCGGCTCTGGCGGCGCGCTTGGGATCGGCGTTGCAGATCGCGTTTTGATTTTGGAAAACGCTTATTATTCGGTCATCAGTCCCGAAGCGTGTTCCGCGATTTTGTGGAAAGATCGCAAACATGCGCCCGAAGCCGCGGAAGCGTTAAAATTAACCGCGCACGATTTGATGAAGCTCGGCGTGGTTGATGAAATCGTGCCGGAGCCAGAAGGAGGCGCACATCGCGATCACGATTTGGCGGCCGCGAATCTGGGAACTGCTTTGCGGCAGAATTTGCAGCGAACGATTGATACGCCGATCGATGAATTGTTAGCGAAGCGTTACGCAAAATTCCGCGCCCTCGGAAATTTCGCCGAGGAAAAGCGAGCTTGATATGCCGACCACTCAACCGCTACCGCCCAATCCGACGCCAACTCCAGCGCCGAACCCCACACCGACGCCACCACCGGAACCGTTGCCGCCGAATCCGCCCGAGCCACCGATGGGCTGATTCTTCTGTAGCGGCGGTCTATGACCGTCGCATTTTCCGCACGTCGGTTTCGTATTCGAGCGACGGTCATAGACCGCCGCTACAGAAGAGTTGAATCGCCTAACGAGCGGACGCGAGCGCGAGCGAAGGCGGTAACGGTTTTCTTGCCGGCGGCGGTGGCGGAAACAAAAAGCGTAACATGGGATCGACACGCGTCGCCCACGCGCCTTCGCTGTGATCGCCACCTTCGATTTCCGTATATTGCAACTCGTCGTCGAGGCGCCAGCCTTTCTCGACCAGAAGGTGGCGCAGTATACGTGCGCGTTCCCAGCCTTCTTCGTGCGTGCCGGTGTCCAGCCAGATTTTCAGCGGCAGCTTGTCTTCGAGCGACTCGATCATTCCGAAAATGACGCAATCGTCCCACCAGATGGACGGCGACAGCACCGCGAGACGGGAAAAGAATTTCGGATACCAAAGACCGAGCACGAGCGTAGCTAAGCCTCCCAATGATGAACCACCGAGTCCCGTGCTTTCGGGTCCACGATGCGTGCGATATTTTCGATCGATGAACGGCTTTAACTCTTCAGTGAGAAATTTGCCGTAATTTTTTAAGAGACCCTTGCTTCGTTTGCGCTTGTCGAATTTCCCTCGTGTCGGTGCGTATTCATGGACGCGTTCTTCGCCTGTATTTGCGACTGCGACGATAATGAGCGGCTCGATTAGGTTCGACCTGATCAATCGTTGCGCCGTTTCGTCGACACCCCATTCCACGCCGTTGAATGCTGTGGCAGCGTCAAAAACATTCTGTCCATCGTGCAGATAAAGGACGGGATAACATTTGCGCGACCAACGCCGGTAACCGCGCGGCAGATAGACAAGAACATCGCGTCGGTTTCCCAGAATCTTCGACCGGAATCCGCGGTGTTCCTTAATGTTCCCAGTGAGTGTGTGCTCGGGCATGAAAGCAAAACGCTTTCGCTGAACTTTGCGGATTTGTCCAACTCTCGCGACATTTTCGATTTCGCGCGGCGCAAGTCTCGGCGCCTATCACGCTTTGAACATCGCGTGACAATGAATTCGTTATTCCGATATAAAGAACCGAATGATTGAGATTCGTGACGATATACACCTCAAAAATCATAATCACGTGACATGGCGGGAACAGTAAGAGATCTCTCGGTCCGAGCCGGACTGGCATATCGCTCGAAATGACAAGTGGCGTACCCCAGTCTATTATTCGCGCCGCTCTCTTATCAATCGGCTGACAGCCTAACGAGTAACATTTATGAAAAAAATCGGAATTCTTTTTGGTCAGGAACACAGCTTTCCGCCTGCGTTCGTCGAGCGCGTCAACGCAAAAACCGGGGGCAACGATATCCGCGCGGAATTTGTCAAAATCGACAAGGTAATTCAGGGCGAACCGACCGGGTACGATGTGGTGATCGATCGCATTTCGCAGGACGTGCCGTTTTATCGCGCGTGGTTGAAGAATGCCGCGCTCACGGGCACGGCTGTCGTTAACAATCCGTTTTGGTGGAGTGCGGATGAGAAATTTTTCAACAACGGTCTCGCGACCAAGATCGGCGTCGCCGTTCCGAAGACGGTCTTGTTGCCGTCACATCAAGTTCCGCCGGATACGAATGACAATTCGTTTCGCAATCTCGGCTACCCGCTCGATTGGGAAGGAATATTTTCCTACGTCGGCTGGCCGGCGTTCTTCAAGCCGTTTGCAGGCGGTGGCTGGAAAAATGTGTATCGACTGCACAATTCGGAAGAATTTTTCCGCGCTTATTCCGAAACGGGCCAGCTCGTCATGATGTTGCAGGAGGAAGTGAAATTCGACATGTACTTCCGCTGCTACTCGATCGATCAACGCCACGTGCGCATCATGCCCTACGAACCACGGCATCCTTACCATCTGCGTTACCAAACGGAATGGCAGGCGCCGCGCGAGATTTTGCAAAAAGTCGAGGAGGGCGTGCTAACGCTGAATCAGTATCTTGGCTACGATTTGAACACCGTTGAGTTCGCGATTCGCGATGGCGTGCCGGTCGCAATCGATTTCTGTAATCCTGCGCCTGATGCGGAAGCAGCGAACGTCGGTCAGGGAAATTTTGAGTGGGTGGTGGAGGCCGTTTCTGAAATGGCGATTCGCAAGGCGCGCGAGCATGTTCCCGGTCGTGACAATTTGAGCTGGGGCAAGTTCGTTCAGGCGGCGGTAACGAAGCGCTCGTTAGGCGAAATGGCGTAATGACGAATTCGGTCCATCACGAGTTACAGCAGGATTTTCACAGATTTGATGAGGACGCGGGGTGCTTCTCGCTCAAGAAACTGTGTTAATCTTCCGAAATCTTGGATCGTTTGAACGCCCCATGAAAGAGCACGTCTACACCCTCGGCATCGAGGAGGAGTTTGCGATTATCGATCCGCAAACGCGTGAATTGCGTTCGCACATTCAGGAAATTCTCGAGGGCGGCAAGGTCACGCTCAAGGAGCAGATCAAACCGGAGATGCACCAATCGGTCGTCGAACTCGGGACCGAGATTTGCCAATCGATCGAGCACGCGCGTGCGCACGTGATCGAACTACGCAGCAAACTGGCCGAGCTCGCTGGCCGCAGCGGATTAAAGATTGCGTCTTCGGGCACGCATCCGTTTTCGCATTGGCGCGATCAACTCATTACCGAGGGCGAACGCTACGAGGAAATAGTTAAAGACATGCAGCAACTGGCGCGTGCCAATCTCATCTTCGGATTGCATGTGCACGTCGGAATTGCCGATCGCGAAGTAGCGATCCACGTCATGAATCAGGCGCGCTATTTTCTGCCGCACATCTACGCCCTTTCGACAAACTCTCCATTCTGGGTCGGCCAAAACACGGGCTTGAAAGGCTATCGGTTGAAAGTGTTCGAGCGTTTTCCTCGCACTGGAATTCCCGACGCCTTCGAATCGCTCTCCGAATACGAGGACTATTGCAAGCTCCTGGTGCGAACCGGTTGCATCGACAATCCGAAGAAAATTTGGTGGGACATTCGGCTTCATCCATTTTTTGATACGCTCGAAGTCCGCGTGTGCGACGCGCAATCGCGGGTCGATGACACGCTCGCGATCGCTGCGCTGATTCAGGCAGTCGTCGCAAAGTTATACAAGCTGCTTCGGCAGAACATTACCTTCCGCGTTTATCGCCGCCGCTTGCTCGACGAGAATCGTTGGCGCGCGAGCCGCTACGGAATCGACGGCTCGTTGATTGATTTTGGGCGCGAACAGGAAGTCGAAACGCGGCGACTGCTCGACGAACTCCTCCAATTCGTTTCGACGGAAGTTGATGAACTCGGCAGCCAGAAAGAGATGGCCCATGTCGAACGAATCATGCGCGAAGGCACGGGGGCGGATCGGCAGCTTGCCGTTTACGAACGGACGAATGACATGCGCGCTGTGGTCGACCAAATCGTGCACGAGACATACGAGCAGCTGACGGTTCCGGAACCAGCCCTGGCTGGTTAGGTGCGCGCCGTGCCGGAATTGCGCGGACATGGCATTCGCTTCGAGAAAGCCCTGTAAGTCTGACACGTATTCAAGGCCGCGCCCTGATTGCCCGATGATGTTTTTCGCGTAATGGTTCCCGTTCCAAATGCCCGACCGAAGTTTTTCTAGCACGATCGACGTGGATCCGGAACTGGTGCCGGGCGCGCGCAACGCCATTCGCGATTGTCTGCGCTTGCAGCCCGAAGAACGGATCACGATCATTACCGATGAAGCAACGCGCGAAATCGCCGCTGCCTTGCGCGCAGAAGTCGAGGAAATCGGCTCCGAGCATGCGCTTTTCGTCCTGGAAAATTATGCAGCGCGTCCGTTGGCCGCGATGCCGGAAATAATTCTCGAGGACCTCGCGCGATCGCAGGTTTCGATTTTTTGCGCGCAAAGTCAGCGCGGTGAGCTCGGTTCGCGCATGCAAATGAGCGAAGTTGTAAACAAACATCACATTCGCCACGGGCATATGGTGAACATCACTCGCCAGATCATGCTCGAAGGGATGCGCGCCGATTTTCGAGCGGTCGATGCGCTCAGCCAGCGCCTGGTCGAGCGTGCGCGACAGGCGAAGCGCATCACCTGCCGCACGCCGCATGGAACAAATCTCGAAGGCGAATTTTCTCCGAAACTGAAATGGTTAAAGACCAGCGGCATCATCACACCGGATAAATGGGGCAACCTTCCCGGGGGCGAGATTTTTACTTCACCGGCAAATACAAACGGCGTCTTCGTCGTTGACGGTGTGGTGGGCGATTACTTGTGCCAAAAATACGGGGACCTGCGGGAAACGCCGCTCACGATCGAAGTGGAGAATAATCGCATCCGCAAATTGGAATCGACGAACCAGGAATTGGTCGATGAGTTTAGCGCTTACACGAGCACCGACGGAAACAGCAATCGCGTCGGCGAATTTGCCATCGGCACGAACATCGCCTGCAAAGAGGTAATCGGTAACATTCTGCAGGACGAAAAAATGCCAGGTGTTCATATCGCCTTCGGTCATCCCTACTCGGAACACACCGGGGCCGATTGGATATCAAAAACGCACATCGATTGCGTGGGCCGCGATTTCGACATCTGGTTCGATGGCGAACAGGTGATGGAGCGCGGCAAGTTTTTGGTGTGAGAAATGGAACCGGCGATTCGCTCGCGGTTCAACGCTGATTTCACGCAGGAGAAATACGCCGCTTTGTTGCGTTGCGTAAATGAAGGGGAACACTGGCCCGCCGATTTCCGCATCTCGGAAACGCCGATCTTTTTAACGCCTGAGTTTACGAAAGACGTAACCGATGCGTCAGAAAAAATAGCCAGTCTCGTTCGCACGCCGGAATTTGTGCGCCATGCGCAGTCCGCGATTCCGAAAGGCTTGGAAATGCCTAACGAATCGGCACATCCCAATTTCATTACCGTGGATTTTGGAATTTGCGCGGCCGGCGACCGCCTGGTTCCCCGGCTGATCGAGCTGCAGGCTTTCCCGAGTTTGTTCGGATTTCAGCTGATGGTCTTGCACTGCATTCGTAAGACGTATCCGATAATTCCGCGAAACTGGACGTCGTCGTTTGGCGGGATAAAGGATGAAGAATACCTGGCGCTGTTGCGGCGGACGATTGTCGCCGACGCGGATCTGGAGAGCGTTGTCCTGCTTGAGATCGAACCGGAGAAGCAAAAGACCCGTATTGACTTCGCCTGTACGGAAACGCTTCTTGGCGTGAGCGCCGTCTGTGTGACGAAAATAAAAAAGCGCGGAAGGAAATTGTTCTACGATCGGGACGGGCGAGAAATACAGATCAAGCGAATTTACAATCGCGTTATTTTTGATGAGCTGCTGCGACGGCCCGATCTCAATCTGGCCTTTCATTTTCAGGATGATCTCGATGTGGTGTGGGTTGGGCATCCCAACTGGTATTTTCGGATCAGCAAGCATTCGCTGCCTTTTTTGAAAACGGAACATACTTCGCCGGCGTTCTTTGCCCACCAGTTTCCGCCTAACGAATCGCTGGCGGACTATGTCCTCAAACCGCTTTATTCATTTGCCGGTCTTGGAGTGGACATGGAGCCAACGAAAGAAAAAGTCGCGGCGCTGGCAAATCCGCGGGAGTGGATTTTGCAGAAGAAAGTGACCTACGCGGAATTCGTCCCGACGCCGGATGGATCAAAATCGAAAGCGGAGATTCGCATGATGTTCATCTGGCCAGACGACGACCAAAAACCGACGCTCGTGAACAATCTTGTGCGGATGAGTCAGGGAAAAATGATGGGCGTCGATTTCAATAAGGATAAGACCTGGGTCGGATCGAGCATCGCGCTTCACGATTGATCGGAGCGCGACATGATCTCGATCATCTCGGCCGAACTGCGCACCGGAATTATCTCAAAATCCATCAGATCGTTCCAGGAATCCGTCCACTGACGAAATAGTCGTTCGTCGTCCGTTTCCATTACCTGCCAGCACTTATTGAGGTCGTGATCGATCCAGCTCGAAACGTAATTCAGCCCGTCAGGCATCATGCGGCCTTTCTCGCGAAAGCGTTTGTATATGGCGCGGGCGTCTTTGAATTGCTCGATGACCATGTAAAACATGATTAGCCCTTCAGTTCCGCGTTCGTCTCAGCGAACGCGTTGACAGCGAATTCCAAATCCTCGCGAGAATGCGCCGCTGAAACCTGCGTGCGCACGCGCGCCGTTCCATGCGGCACGACTGGGTAAAAGAATCCAATCACGTAAACGCCTTTTTCCAGCATGCGCGCGGCGAACTTTTGCGAAAGCGCGGCATCGCCAAGCATGATCGGAACGATCGGATGCGTTCCGGGTTTGATCGTCAGGCCACGCTCTGTTAGTGCCGCGCGAAAATACTTCGTGTTCGTTTCCAGCTTGTCGCGCAGCTCGGTCGACGCGCTCAACAATTCGAGAGCTTTCAATGACGCGGCCACGACCGGTGGCGCAATCGTATTAGAAAACAAATAAGGGCGCGAACGTTGGCGCAGAAGCTCAACGATTTCCTTACGCCCGCTGGTGTAACCACCACTCGCGCCGCCGAGCGCCTTCCCCAATGTCCCGGTAATGATATCGATTTCTCCGACGACGCCGCAGTGCTCAGGCGTCCCGCGGCCGGTTTTGCCAAGGAAGCCAGCGGCGTGGGCATCATCGATCATGGTGAGCGCGTCGTATTTTTTCGCGAGATCACAAAGCCCTTTGAGATTGGCGATCGTTCCGTCCATCGAGAAACAGCCATCGGTAGCGATCAGTCGGAACCGCGCACCGCTCGCTTCGCGTAACTTCACTTCGAGATCTGCCATGTCGTTATTTTTGTAGCGAAAGCGTTGCGCTTTGCAGAGACGGATGCCATCGATGATGCTCGCGTGATTCAGTTCATCGCTAATCACCGCGTCTTTCTCGCTCAGGAGCGTTTCGAACAAGCCACCGTTTGCATCGAAACATGACGGGTAAAGAATTGTGTCTTCAGTGCCGAGGAACTTTGTCAGAGCGGCTTCGAGTTCTTTGTGAATGTCCTGCGTTCCGCAAATGAAACGAACGCTCGCCATCCCGAAGCCGTGCGTATCGAGGGCTTCCTTTGCCGCCGCGATCAATGCCGGATGGTCCGCGAGCCCAAGATAATTGTTCGCGCACATGTTAATCACGCGTTGTCCTCCAGCTATTTCGATCTTCGCGTTTTGCGGGCTGGTGATGACGCGTTCGGTCTTGTAAAGCCCCTGCGATTTTATTTCTTCGAGAGTGTCGGTGATCTGTTTTTCGAATTCAGCGAGCATGAATCGAAACTATGCAGATTTTTGCGGATGACGATAAGATTGGCTTGATCGAATTGTGAATAACTGTTAATAACTTGGCGATCGCACTTGGAACGCCGCGAACTTCTTCACTTCGCCGTAGGCATCTGCGCCATCCTTTTGCTTAGTGCCTGCGGAACTACGCGTCCCTTACCCGCGTATGAAAAGCCGTTGGCTAAAACTGATTTTCAAAACGTCCGAACGACCGCTTATACGCATACCGAGTCGGATCACATCGAGTTTAGCAATCACAATGCGCTTGGTGGCGAATTGCATGCAGCGGCGCGACCGATGCGCACGGCAGCCGTCGCGCCCCGCGCTTTACCGATAGATGCCGACGATGAGAGCGACTATCGCCGCGTATCGCTTTCAGATACGCCGTTGCAGCCATTTTCCATGACTGAAACCACGACGGTCAGGAGAAGCGGTAGTGCCATCAAGCGAAGGACAACTACTGTGACCCGATATGCGACCCAATCGCCGACGGTTTATGGAAGCGCTGCGGCGGATTGGTCGCGCTGGCCAGCGGGAACGATCTTTCGCATTCTTTCTACCGGACAAATTTATTGCGTCGATGACTACGGCTGGGCACTGGCCGGCCGGAACACGATCGATCTCTATATGGCCACACCTAACGAGATGAACACATGGGGTGCCCGCAGCGAACCGATTCAAATCCTAAAGTGGGGCGATCCGCAGGAAAGCTTGCGATTCCTGCATTCTCATCAGGGTTATCGTCACATTCGGCGCATGGTTTTGGAACTCGAAGGAAATCATCGAGCCGCGGCTGCGATGAAATAGCAGCGACGCGAACACGTTTCCAAGCGATATCGGTACAAATGAAAACCGCCTGGCGGACAAGCCGCAAGGCGGTTTCAATTTACTATAGCGTCGGCGCGACTAGTAGAGGTTTTTACCTTTGCCGCTGCCCAGGGTTCGGCGAAGAGCACCACCCTTGGCGTCCTTCGATGGCTTCAAGTCGCGCATCTTTACTGATTTCTTCGCTGTTTTCTTTTTCGCTGGCATTTGCTGTTCCTTTCTTTGCTGTTTGTTTTTGTTTAAAACCGCGCTACGGATTGAACCGCGCTTGCGGCTTTGTTTCTTTGTTACTGTCCGTTAAAGCTTAGTTCCGCTTGCCGCTACCGACTCCGAACGTTCCAGATGCGTTGTTGTCCCGGCCGCCCAACGCATTGTTTCGGGACGTGTTATCGGATCGACCAGCGCCGCCCTTGGCATCCTTCGATGGTTTGAGGTCACGGACTTTCACTGCTTTTTTCTTTTTCGCTGTAGCCATACTACTTATTTCTCTGTTTGTTGGTTGTTTGATTAATGTCAGTCACGCCGAATAGATATTGACGCCCACCCAGAGACGTTTTCTTTTGGAATCAGGTCATCGAGTCGGATCAATTTTTCTTTCTTGCGCTTTTGCTTTCGAATCCCGGATTCTCCAGCAGGCACATTTTTTTTCTCCTTCGGCGCACTCACGTTAGCTACCTCCTATCACCATTCATGCCATCCAGATTGTGCGCACGGAAATCGGTGATTTCGATTGCGTGCGAGTCTGCGTATCTGTGGGAAAACAAACATCTTGGAACCGAGTTAAAAATTTTTCGCCGCGCATCAGTCGATTCTGTTGGGTAGTTATATAATGCATCGTTTCCGCGCCAGCGTGGTCTAGGTGCAACACGGCGCGGTTCAATTCTGAGCCATGTTACGAAGATGCCTAACGAGAGTCGCGCGTGAGATTTTTAATACCCGTGCTGTGCGGCGTTGGTTACGTCCGGTCTGCTCGTAAACAAAGCTAATATGCCGCGCGACCGCTCCGGAAAGCGAGAGATCGCGGCCGATCTTGTTTTCATAAATTTCCGTGCGGCGAAGTGAGGTCTTTTCGTGCGCCCCATCTGCTTCATTGCGCTTCAGATCGGGCGGAAAGATTACGTGCTCGGGGAGAATCACCGTTCCGTCGCAAAACAATGTCATCGTTCGCACGGTGTGACTGAGCTCCCGCAGGTTTCCGGGCCAGGGGTAACTGAGCAATCGTTCCATCGCTTCAGGATGAATGGCAGTGATGTCTTTTCCCTCGCTTGCGGCGGAAGCTTTCAATTCTGCCGCGATGAGAGCCGGCAATTCTTCCTGGCGTTCACGCAACGGCGGAATCAAGAGCGTGAGCCCGTTTAAGCGATGATAAAGATCTTCGCGGAATTTCCCCTGCTGCACCCTTTCGCGCAGCGAACAATTCGTTGCGCAAATGATCCGCACATTGCAGGTCAACATGCGTTCCGAACCGAGTCGTTCGAATTCGCCATATTCGAGCACGCGTAAAATTTTCACCTGCGCGAGCGGACTCATTTCCGAAATCTCGTCGAGAAAAAGTGTCCCATCGTTCGCCAGCTCGAACTTTCCCTTCACGGTTTGTTGCGCACCGGTAAACGCACCGCGTTCGTGACCGAAGAGCTGGCTTTCGAGTAATGTGTCGCTCATGGCCGAAGCGTTAAAGGAGACGATCGGTTTGTCCGCGCGTGCGGATGAATTGTGAATCGCATGCGCGAGCAATGTTTTTCCCGTGCCGGTTTCACCCAGTAACACCACCGGCACGTCCGACTTGGAAGCTAGCGCCGCGATTCGCAAACAACGAGCCATGGCTTCATTGGCCGTTGTCAGGTCCTCGACTCTTAATTTACTGCGCGGCTGGACCAGCATAACGAATTAATCGCGCATGTTCTCACGCAATTGGCGGATCGGTTCGAAAGCGTATTCGATCATTGTGCTTCGGCCGACAACAACGCGCGCCTGGCCGCCCATGCCGACACGGAGCGCCAGCGGTTTGCGCGCTCCTGATTTGTCGAGCGATGCGAGCGCAATAAAATGCGAACCTTCACTCGAAGAAATTGCGGACGGGCTGACCCAATCCAACGTGGCACTCACTGCGCCATAACGTTGATACGGAAAAGCATCCAGGAAAAGTCGAACGCGTTGTCCGACGACGAGCTTCGGCAATCCGGCTTCGCCTACGGTAAGGCGGGCCCGCAAATGCGAATCCATCCGCGAGAGCTGACAAAGTTCCTGCCCGCTTTGCACGACGTTTCCGGCATTGCGTTGTGCCAGAGAAATGACGACCGCGTCGTATGGCGCGCGCACGGTTAGTAAATTCAGCTGCGAATTTTCCATGTCGCCCTTTAAAGCCGCGAGCCGGAACTTAAGCTTTTCAATCTCGGCAAGATCTTCGCTGCGTTGCCGCGCGTGATCCGTTTGCATGCGCTCTCGGTCGAAGTTCACCTGCTGCAATGTCCGCTGGGCCACACTCAAATCTTTTTCCGATTCGGCCGCGTCGAGTCGATACTTGATCAACTCGACCTGAGCGATACCGCCCTTTTTCGAGAGCTTCTCCATCCGCGCTACCAGATCACGGCTGGTTGAGGCGTGTTTATCGCGGAACTTCACTTCGCTTTCCGCCTGCGAGATTTCCGCCGTCTTAATTTCCAACTGCGAAGCATAAGCGGCATCGGCCTTCGCCAAACTTTCTTCGTGTGAATGGAGATCCTCCCCGAGCGTGCGCGATTGCGTGTCCATACCACGAATCTCGTCCGAGCCGAGAACAAACAGCGTGTCGCCCGCTTTCACTTTTTGCCCTTCGCTTACCGCGACTCGATGGACGACGGCCTGTCGCGGCGCTTGAATCGGATCCGCGCCTTGTGAAGCCGTCAGCACAAAAGGTACACGTCACCGTATCTGGTAAGTGAACGAAAATCGCAGCCAATAGCGCGACGCCGAACATCGAGATCAGAAGCCACGACGTCGAGCGCACAAACCAGGGCGGTGGATCCTGCGGAAGCATTTCCGATTCGGTCTCGATCGATGGGCGCTGCGTTAGTTGTGCCGGCATACTCAGATTCCCAATTGCTGACTGGAGAGGTAAAAATAAAGTCCGCGCTGCGCCATCAGCTGATCGTGATTTCCCACCTCAGCGACCATTCCTTTTTCCAGAACGATAATTGAGTCGGCTTCGCGAATCGTACTCAGGCGATGCGCGATCACGATTGATGTGCGTCCAGTCATGAGCCGGCTCAAATTATCCTGGATCGCACGTTCCGATTCCGTATCGAGTGCGCTGGTTGCTTCGTCGAAAATGAGCACGGGCGGATTGTTGTAAATCGCGCGCGCGATTGCGATGCGTTGTTTCTGCCCACCCGAAAGCGACAAACCCGACTCGCCAATTTTCGTTTCGTAACCGAGCGGCAATCGCATGATGAAGTCGTGCGCGGCGGCAGTTTGCGCCGCGACCAGCACGCGATCGAGGTCGGGTTCCGCATCACCGAACGCAATGTTGCGCGCGATCGTTTCATTAAAGATGTGGTTCTCCTGCAAAACCATTCCGATGTGCCGGCGCACGTCGCGATAGTTCAACGTCTTCAGATCCACATGATCGAAGTAGATTGTTCCTTCGGTCGGCTCGAGCAGACCCGCGATTAACTTGATGAGAGTGGTCTTGCCGCAACCGCTTCGTCCGACCAGCGCCACCATTCTTCCCGGCGCCATTTCAAGCGTGATGTTTTTCAAAATGTCGGGCGATTCGGGTCCGCCGTACTTAAAACTCACACCGCGCAGTTCGATGCGTCCTTCCAAGCTGTGCACGGCCGCGAGACGGGTTCGATCGCGCCCCTGTTCCGGATCCTGTTCGAAAATATCATTGAGGCGATTCAACAGGACAGTCGCGAACTGCATGTTGTCCCACACACCGAGCGTTCGCAAAACTCCGGCATAAGCCATCGCGATCAGCGAACTGAAAGCAACGAATCCGCCGATGCTGAGATGGCCGCTGATGACTTGATTCGCGCCGACCCAAAGGAAGATCGCCGTTGAAAGCATGCCGATTGTTTGCAGCACGCTGTCGTAGGACATGACGATGAAACTGCTGCGAAAGATTTTTTTCGAGACGGCGAGAAATTCATTCAACATCGTGTCGCGAAAGACGTTTTCTGCGGCCGCCGCTTTCACGGCTTCGATTCCCTTGATCGCATCGATCTGGTGCGAACTATATTTTCCCTGACTCTCCTCAACGCCAGCGAAGAGAGGACGAAGCACCTTCTGCGAAAAATACATCAAGCCGCCGTAAAGCGGCACCGTCGCGAGAAAGGCAAACGTAAGTGACGCGCTGTAGAGAAGCATCAGGGAAATGGCGCCGATCAGCTGGATAATCGCGAGGAGCGCGCCGATTCCATGATGCACCGCGAATTCACGCACTTGCCGCGCACCATCGAGTCGTCTTTGGATGTCGCCAGTTCGACGGCTCGTGAAATACGTCATCGGCAGCGCCAACATTTGGCGACTGAGGAAATCCAGGATCGCGGTGTCGAGGCGCACCGCGACAAAGGAAAGCAAATATTCCTGGGCGAGCGCCGCGGCTTGGACAAAAACGAGCGCCACGCCCATGCCGAGCAAAATCGTTTTCAGCAACCCGATATCTTTTTCGACAATGACCTTGTCGACCACCATTTCGGTAAAGATCGGAAAGAGCAGCTGCAGGAACGTGACCGCAACGGCGAGGAGCAGGACTTGCAGGAAAATGGTGCGGAATTTCTTGAAGAATGGCAGTAGCCATCTCAGGCCAACTTTCGCTTCCGGCGCTTTCTCAAAAGCAATCGTGTAATCGAAGAGCGCGGCGTAACCCGACCAATTCTGCTCGAAATCTTTCCGCGCAATTTTGCGCAATCCCAAAGCGGGATCGGCGACTCTGACGTAAGCGTCGGCAACGTCGTAGAGCACCATCCAGTGGTTGCCCTCCCAATGCACAATCGCCGGCAGCGGCATGAGTGGCAGATTGCGGATCGAAACTTTCAGTGCGCGCGCGGCCAGGCCAAGTTCAGTCGCCGCACGACATAACGCTTTCAAACTCGTTCCGTCCGTGGCGGTGTGACAAAGCTGACGAATCCGGGCCAGACTAACTTTGCGTCCGAAATGCCGGCAAATCATGCCGAGACTCGCGGCGCCGCAATCCATCTCATCGATTTGTTCGATGTGTTGAAAACGCCGGATTCGCTTTTTCCCTTTGCGAAACAGTCCGCTTTCGTCGGCGAACGGTTCCTCTTCATTTTCTGTCTCAGGTGCCGCGTGTTCTCCGTCCAGCGCGACCTTGTTGTGCGTCGTCGTTTCCGCCGGGAGCATTTCCGTCGTGAAATCAAGCGGCACACGCGCTTCCGTTTTTACCTGATATTGCGCGAGACGTTCTTCCAGCAGCTTTGCAAAATCGGGGAATCGCCGCTTCAGGTCGCGCACATCTTTCGGATCGAGCGTGAACAATCGACAATCGGAGAAGGCTTCAACCGAAGCCGCGCGCGGCGAACCATTCAGAATCGAAAGCTCACCAAAGAAATCGCCGTCGCGATAAAAAGCGAGATTGCGTTGGCTTCCATTATCGGAATCGAAGGCGCGCGCGCGGCCTTTTTCCATAATGTACATGGGGCCCGGAGCGTCCCCTTGTTTAATAATGAAACTGCCCTTGGCGAATTCGACCGACGAAAGTTTTTGGATAACACTCCGAATCGCTGGCAACGGCAACCGGCCGAAGTTGCTGAATTGATAAAGAAATCCGTGCAACGCCCGATGGCGCGCGGTCATTTCGATGTGACGCCGCAATTCGGGAACTTCCTCGGCTAAGGCCAGAATATCACTCCGATCGAGACGAAGCACTTCCACTGCGGTACTACAGCGTACGGTCGCAGTGCGGACGCCGCCTTCGGTTAGGGCGGCCTCGCCGAAACTGTCGCCGGGCTTCAATGTGGAAAGCGGTATCTCGTTACCGTTCTTATCAATCTTCAGTACGCGCGCGCGTCCTGAAACCAGCACGTAAAAAGCATCGGCGGGATCACCTTGCCTAACGATTATGTCGCCGAACTCGTACTCCTCTTCTTGCAGGAGCGGCACGATCTTTTCGAAGTATTCGTCGGGGAGGAATTGAAAAAGCAGTGAGCGGCGCAGCAAATTGTCGTCTTTTGCCTTCATTGCTCAGCGTTCGGCAGGGATTGCCATTGTATATGTTTGGCGGTCAATTCGGAAAAATGGCGTTCGAGAATGCTGTGCTCCGCTCGTTCGCGCACAGCATCATCGTCGGCTTTGGGTTCGGCCTTTTCGATTACGCGACAAATGTAGAAACCATCGCCGCGCGCGATTGGCTCGAGTATGTCTCCGGCAGAAACGCTGAGAAATTTTTGCTGCAAATCCTCCGGCAAATCCTCAAGCAGCACTTCCGCGCGACGATATGGATAGCGGCCTTCGGTCGCCACTTCTTCCATCGACATCCCATCGTCGTGGACGCAGAGCAGCGCTTCACGCGCGGCATCGAGCGAATCCAATTCCACCGTTTCCAGCTCAAAGCGCGTCAAAGGCAGGCGCAGCGCCGCGATTTCATGTTCGCACGCTTTTCTATTCAAGAGCGCTTCGGTTTTTTGGCGATGGAGCGCTTCCATCCGGAGCGTTTTGCCTAACCAGTCGCGATCGCGATCCATCGACTCAAGCCAACCCGCCAATTGGTTCTCATCGAGGTCCGTTCGTTCTAATAAACGCTTTTCCTCTTCCGCGAGAATTTCCGGAGCGAGGCCGTCCTTTCCCGCGTCGCTACTACCGGCCACACGCCAGCTCAAGCGTTTTGCCATGCGATCAAGTTCGCCGGATAAAATCAGCTCGACGACAAGTAACTCGCGCAACTCGTTAGGCGCGGAAACGTAATCAATCGCTTCCGGCTCGGCGTCCTCGATCGTATCGCCCCAATAGTGTCGCACGAAGTGATCGCTGAAATCACTCAGCGTTAAACCGCGTTGTTCCAACCACTGCTCCGTTTCCTCCGCGGTAATGAGATCGTGATCGTAACGAAACGTCTCCGCCGCCTGGTCGATCACAGAATCGTCCAGCTCCAATTCTTTTTCGTCGGCTTTCTCTTCCGCCGCGACGAGGCGAAGAAGCTCATTCCAGATTGGTTCGAGTTCGCCGCGAAATGCAGCCGCATCAATCAGGTCACGGACGGTGAAAGATTTATCCCCACTTGTGAAAACAACATTGCTGTCGCTCCGCCTTATTTGCCCGTTCTGCATGGGAGAACCACAAATAATTAACGAATTGCGAATAAAGTCGAGCCTGATGCGCGAAAACCGGCCAAGGAGTGCTAGCGCGCAGGCTCGTGATAGGGCGAACCAGCGCGAAAGAGGTCGATTTCGCGTCGCAGCAACTTTGTAAAATCGGTGTTGCCCTGCGAGCCGGCTAAATCCAAGGCCTGTTGAGCAGTCGAGAGAGCTTGGGGAAATTGTCCGGTTTCAGCATAAGCGGCGGCCAGGGTATTGAGGACGATCGGGTCGCGTCCGCCGGAGTGCTCATTGGCTTGCCGCGCCAGTTCGAGTGCTCTGGACCCATGGCGAAGCGTGGGATCAAAGGAAGTTGCCAATATCCACGCGAGATTGGCGCAAATCGCGACAGATCTCGGATTGAGCGCCAGTGCTTTTTCATATTGAACCACGGCGTCTTTCTCCAATCCTCGTTTGAGCAGCGCACTCCCCAGATTGTTGTGAAAATTCCAAATGTCAGGTTGTAAATCGACCGCGTGGCGATATTGCTCGATGGCCTCATCGATCTGATTTTTCTCAGCCAGCGCATTGCCTAGATTGAAGTAAGCCTCGGCTTTCCTGGAGTCAGCGTGACGAGATCGCAGTTCCAAGACTTTTCGAAATTGAGCGATTGCTTCATCGAGACGCCCGCTCTGCCGCAACGAATAGGCAAGATTATTGTGGGCCTCGGCATCGTCCGGCTGCAAGGCGATTGCCTTTTCGTAATAAGGAATGGCTTCTCCCGCGCGGCCTTCTTTGAAAAGAGCATCCCCCAAACTGGCTTCCGCCAGACTTGTGTCTGGGGTGACGGCAAGCGTGTGTCTCCAAATTTTTTCGCTATCGGACCAATAAGACGTTTGTATCCACGCACACACGGTCAGGACGACTATTGCCAATCCAGCGACGACACCCAGGATTGCGCGGCGGTGCCGCCACGAAGATGACAGATCGTTTATTCCCCAGATAAGTGCGAAAGAGAGTCCTATCTGCGGCAGGTAAGTGTAACGATCGGCGTGCGCTTGCATACCAACCTGAATGACTCCGATAACTGGGACGAGCATTCCCAAATACCAGAGCCAGCCCGTGATGAGATATGGGCGGGTTTTCCGAAGGAGAATGAAGATCGCAGAAATGACAACCAGCGCCGCGATTGAGAGGACTCCCTCTCCGACGAGCAAATTGTTTCCCGCATAAGGATAAAATAGCCCCAGGCTTCTGGGCCAAAACAGCTGCCCGAGATAAACGATGCAGCTCACAAATGAATTACTGATTCGCGCGGCCAGCGGTAGTTCTTGGATGGAAACGATTGTTTGTGCTTGTGTTTGGGCCAGAAGTGCGGCGACACAGGACGCGGCCGAAAGGATAAGCAGCGGAATTTTTTCGATGAGCAATTGCTGAACGCTGCGAACATTTCGAACATCGGCATTCTTAGCTTTTGGTTTTGTCGCTGATGACGTTGGTTTCAGACGGCCTAACGGCCAATAGTCCAGGAGAAGAAGTACGAACGGCAGAGTAACCAGCATCGGCTTCGACATAAGGCCGAGCGCGAAAAGAAAAAGAACAGTCCAGTAACGCGCGGATGACGGCCTGCGGACATAACGAACGTATGCCATGAGTGTGAGCATGAAAAAGACGCCGCTCAGCACATCCTTGCGTTCCGCTATCCAGGCAACCGACTCCACGCGCAGGGGGTGAATGGCAAACAGAGCGGCCACAAAAGCGCTTCGCCATCGCGCCCCAGTCATTTGTTGAAGCAAAAGGAAAAGCAGAATTACGGCAATGCTGTGAAGCAAGACATTGGTAAAATGATGACCGCCGGCGTTCAGTCCGTAGAGCTGGCAATCGAGTAAGTGCGAAATCGAAGTCAACGGATGCCAGTTACCTCCGTGAACATGGGTAAAGGCCCAGGCGATTCCATGTAAACTCAGGCCTTTTCTTACTTCAGGATTCCCGAAGACGTAGACGTAGTCATCGAGGTTGATGAATGGATAGCTGAGCGTCTGACCAAAAACTACCCAGGTAATTGCGAACAGGACGAAGCAAATACCAAGAGTGACAGCGCCCTGTTTTTCTTGCGGCCTGGTCTTACTAACTTTCTTCTTCGTTACACCTTTAGCCATTAGAATTCGAAACTGCCTCTCACTTCCACCCTCCCGCGCAGGAAAGGGAGGTTCTTCTCCCCGTGAAGATAAAATGAGCGCCCACAGGGAGCCAAGTCACCTTGTATTCCGCTTGTGACGCTGCTTCAATCTTAATCCAGCCGCGCAGGAGAACCTCCGTCGAGTATTTTGATCGCGGAAAGCCCGTGTTGCTGCCAAGGAGCGGCGTTTGCTCGCGAAAGCTTTCGGAGTTTTCAAATCGCCCCTAGTTGACGACTGCGAGACGCTATCGTTTGACCGCGAGACGCCATTGTTTGATCGCGAGACGCTATTGTTTAACCGCGAGACGCATTGTTTGACCGCGAGACGCTATTGTTTGATCGCGAAATGCCATTGTTTGACCGCAAGACGCCATTGCGCGAGCCGAGGGCGCCGTTGTTTGGCCTGGAGATGCCATTGTTTGAGCGAGAGGTAGCGTTGTTAAAGCGACAGATCGCGTTGCTTCAAGCGCAGGCAAGAATATTTGGCTCTTCAATTCGTCTGGGGGAGCGCACGCGCCCTCGCTTGCTGGTGATCGCGCCTCGCGATCACGAACTTTTCCGGTAGCGTGATTTACTTTCTCCATTCAGCCGCCATGCCGACGAATGAAGCGAGCCGGCTTCGATTACTGTGTCTCCATTTCGGTTCCTTGGGTTCTTGATCCTTCGCCCCACTGTCCGCCAAATCAGGGCAATCTTACTTTGTCATTGAATTCGCTCATCGAAGAGCGCGAGAAATCCAACCAGGAAGAAACTCCCGACGCGCGAAATGATGTGTTGACCCGTTTCTGCCTGATTTGGCGTGTGATAGATTTTACAACGAGTGAAATTATGCCTCGAAAAAATTCAAAGACGAGTAAGCGGACAAAGATTTCGCCTGCCAAACGCGGTAACCGATACGTTCGACGAAATAAGCAAGGCGAACTCAAAAAGGAAGTGAAGTTCGGGCGCTCGCTCGCCGCCGACCGCCGCACAAAGGGGAAGAAAAAAGTTCCGAAGGGACAGGGGGGCCGCGGCGATACCGTTTAGCGCGACTTCCGTTTGGTTGGTCGTAAATCGGACTTTTCACGCAAGCGCAGGAATCGCGAGTGCCGCAAATGTCCCGCCCCCCGTTTCGCTCATTAAAGGCGACCTCAGCGACCATTTCGGTTTCATGCAGCGCACGGTTTTCATTTTTCCCGATCCATCCGACGCGCTGCTTTCTCCTTGGGTAAATTTACGAACCGGCACTCTGTGATTTCTTTTCCTTTAATCGCATCAAACACGCCTGCCTTGTTGCTGGCACGAAGCCACGTGCCGCCTTCGCCGCAGGAAGATTGCGATCAAACCCGCGGCACCCAACCCCAGCAAACCACGCGTGGCCGGCTCGGGAACAATTGTGACCGAGTAATGTGTAGCAGGCAGGTTCGTACCCCCAGCGATTGGGTCGAAGGTCGTCACTTCGGAGACGTGTGGGAAGGTCACAGTCGATGCGATGTCGTATGTCCCCGGCATCGCCCCCGCGATCGTGAAAGTGACATGAGCGACGAAATACGTGCCCGGTCCGGGAGTGTTACTAAAATCGTTGATGGTCGATCCTAGATCACGGTTCTCCGTCAGATAGCCGGGGGACGCACCGGACCCTGAGTTGAAGAAGGCGGGGTTAGGGGAGATCGATTGAGGATCGGGGTAGGTGGTGCCATACGTCACTCCTGTAATAGAAAGGCTGCCGGCAAAGGCCGTATTTGCTTCCAACCAAAAGGAAAACCATGGGGCCGTATAGCCGTTGAAGGTCAAAAGGACATCAAAGCCGAAGGTATCGTTTGAATTATAAGTCCCCGAAGTGCTGGTTCCGCCACCGAGTCCGAGATCATCGAACGTTAATGATTGAAGGGTCCCACCTGCCGAAGGCCAGGTAAAAGTAAGTAGAAGAATAAAGGGTAGAAGCGCTCGTTTCATGTTGGGAGTGGCGATTGAGGGTTGGCGTTGGGGTTGGTTCACCGATTCTAGGAGCATTCCGCCGAAGTTTCAGCGAACCGATCCGGCAGAATAGGAAGTAACGCGCGCCAATGGAAGCACGAAATTTATCGAGAGCGCAGGAGGGTCGGCATAGCGTGGATCAGAGCGAATGGATCAAAATGGGATTCACTTTGAGCGTGACGGCTCCGAAGGACTCGCGTTGGGCGAAATCTGAAAAAGCCGTTGATCGTTTGCTCGTAGGGCTGGGGAGACGATCCCTACGTGATCGCGGAGTGTCTCGCGGGGCCGATCCTGGTGGAGCGCTTGCTTTTCAAGTCGCATCTTCACGATGTCGCGAACGCAGTTAAAGACGATGTATCCGAACCGCCTGCTCATGGTTCGGGCTTCCTTGCTAAATCCGGGCGAACGAGATCGACTGGGTCTATCTCCGGAGATTTCTCGGCGCGTTCGATGTCGCTGGCAGCGGCGTCGGAAGCATCCGTTTGTTACACGCTCCCGGATGTGACCGCGCCATCAGGTGATATGAATGATACCTGGGCTGCGATTTCAACGGTGCTTGAGCCGCGCTGGTATCACAGCGCAATATGGACCGGCAGTGAAATGATCATTTGGGGGGGATACAACCTGGCAAGCCACAGCCTGAACAATGGTGCGAGCTACAACCCAGCGACGGACAGTTGGACACTCACGAGTGTTACGAACGCGCCCGAGCCGCGATCCGGAGCTAACGCGGTATGGACGGGTAGCCAGATGATTGTTTGGGGCGGAGCCGGTGACCACGGCCAGTTAAACAGCGGGGGCAAATACAATCCAGCCACAGATAGCTGGACAGCTACTGCTACCACCAACGCGCCCGAGCCTCGAACCCAGCACACGGCGATATGGACTGGGAATGAAGTGATCGTTTGGGGCGGATTTGGATGTGGTGGAAACTGCAACTTCAACAGTGGCGGCCGATATAACCCAGACACGGATAGTTGGACAGCTACCAGCGTCATTAACGCGCCTTCCCGGCGATTCGAGCACACGGCAGTGTGGACTGGAAATGAAATGATCATCTGGAGTGGAACTGACGCGATCCCGAACGCGACCTATTTGCGCACCGGTGGCAGATACAATCCCGCGACTGATAGTTGGATGCCTACCAGCCTCGCCAACGTCCCCCTCGGCCGAGTGGCTCACACTGCAATATGGACAGGTAACCAAATGGTTGTGTGGGGTGGGGTCGATGAAACGTTTCACGACGTGAACACTGGCGGCAGGTACAATCCAGGCGCAGATAGTTGGGTTGCTACGAGTCTCGCGAACGCCCCCACGGCGCGCGACACTCACACTGCGGTGTGGACAGGCAGTGAAATGATTATTTGGGGTGGCGACGGTTCAAGCGGATATCTCAACACTGGCGGCCGATATATTCCTGGCACGAATAGTTGGACGACGACCACGACGTTAAATGCACCGATGGCTCGGGCTTATCACACTGCCGTGTGGATAGGAAGTGAAATGATCGTGTGGGGTGGACTCAACTCCGGCGGGTTCTTTTTGAACACCGGGGGGAGTTACCACGCCGAACCGTCTACCCCCACGGTGCAGAGCGCTGTGTCGCGCAAGAGTCACGGCGACGCTGGTAGCTTTGATGTCAACCTGCCGCTAAGCGGCCCATCCGGAATAGAATGCCGCAGTGGCGGCGCCACCGGTGATTACAGGATCGTCGTAACTTTCGCAGCCAACGTCTCAATGAATGCGAATCCCCAGGCCGCTGTCACATCGGGAGTCGGGACAATTGGAAGCGGCGGCGTCGGCAATGGCGGAATGGTTATGACAAGCGGAAATGTCGTTACTATCCCGCTAACGAATGTAGCTAATGCGCAAACCATCAGCGTCACGTTGAACAGTGTGAATGGCTCAGATAACGTGACGATTCCAATGCGCGTGCTCATCGGGGATGTGACCGGCAACGGAACCGTCAACGCAACGGATGTTTCGCAAACCAAATCATGTGTCGGGCAAGCCGTTAATGCGACCGACTTCCTGTGTGACGTGAACGCCAGCGGTGCGATCAACGCCACCGATGTGTCGCTCGTGAAATCCGAATCCGGAACTGCGTTACCCTGAGCTAGGTCGACGAAATCGAGGAGCGGCGGCTTGTCCTGTCGCGGCCCAGATCAGCGTTCGCTCCAATCGAGCACGATCTTGCCGGAGTTGCCGGATTTCATCAGCTCGATGGCCTCTTTGAACTGGGTGTAGGGAAAACGATGAGTAATCACGGGCGAAATATCGAGACCGCTTTGGATCATGGCGGTCATCTTGTACCAGGTTTCGTACATCTCGCGGCCGTAGATTCCCTGGATCGTAAGCGCGCTAAAGACAACGATGTTCCAATCGATCGCGGCACTTGCGGGCATAATGCCAAGCAGCGCAATTTTGCCGCCATGAAACATCGCCGGCAGCAAGTCGGTCATTGCTTTTGGACTGCCCGACATCTCGAGCGCGACATCGAAGCCTTCCTTCATGCCAAGTTGTTTCATGGCGTCGCCTAACGAGTTTGAGCGGACATCGAGCGCAAAAACATTCGGAGCCATTTTTTTTGCAAGATCGAGTCGGTAAGGATTGATATCGGAAATAACGACATTGCGCGCGCCAGCGTGTCGGCAAATCGCAACGGCCATGCAACCGATGGGTCCGGCGCCGGTGATGAGGACGTCTTCGCCGACAAGATCGAAGGAGAGCGCCGTATGAACGGCGTTGCCTAACGGATCGAAACAGGAGAGCACATCGAGCGGAATGTTGGGATCCGCGTGCCACACATTGTCTATCGGGATGGAGAGAAATTCTGCGAAGGCTCCCGGACGATTCACGCCGACGCCTTGTGTGTTCGGACAAAGATGCCGCCGGCCGGCGAGACAGTTCCGGCAATGTCCGCACGTGATGTGACCTTCTCCGGTGACGAGATCGCCCGGCGCGAATCCCTTCACACGATCGCCCACGCCCTCGACAACACCGACAAATTCGTGGCCGATCACCATCGGCACCGGGATCGTCTTCTGCGACCACGCGTCCCAGTTATATATATGTACGTCCGTTCCGCAGATCGACGTTTTCAGAATGCGAATGAGGACATCGTCGCCGCCGACTTCCGGGACGGGAACTTCTTCGAGCCAGAGACCCGGCTCGGCTTTGCGCTTCACGATTGCCTGCATCGTTTTCTGCACGGAGACGAAGTTAGGCAAATCGGGAACGCAGGAAAGCAGGAAAAGCGATTGCGCTCGTCTCTAATCGGTGGACAAACCGCTTTTCGTCGAGATGATGGAAGGTCATGTCTGTGACGGTTGAGCGCGCCGAATCAAAACCGGCGACACGGCGCTCCGTTTTTATTTTACGATTCATCAGCACCATCACGCTTTGGACGGTGGCGCTCGTCATTTGTTTTTCCGGGTACGAATTCGCGTTTTTCGCGCTTATCAGCATCGTGGGATTGATCGCGCTCTGGGAGTTTTACGGCATGCTCGATTACAAAGGGCTGCCGAATTTCAAACTCACGGGGATGATCTGCGGCGCGGTCATGTTGACCGGCAGCTTTTATTATTTTTCGCACTACGGACCGGCGCGTTCGTACGATTTCGAAGTGGCGGTGCTGCTCTTCTTTTTGCTCACCGTTTTTACGCGACAGATGTTCGACAGTTTGCGCGATGACGCGCCGCTGCAGACGATGGCCTACACGCTCTTCGGTCTGCTTTACGTGCTTTGGCTCTTCAATTTCATCCTGAAAATTGTTTACGTTGTGCCGCGCTCACCGACCGGGATGGTGACGGGACAGTTTTATTGCCTTTATCTCATCGCGATCACGAAATTCAGCGACATGGGCGCGTATCTCACCGGCAGCGTAATTGGCCGGCATCAACTGATTCCGCACATCAGTCCGAAAAAAACGTGGGAAGGATTTTTCGGCGCGCTGGTGTTCTCGCTTTTTGCCAGCCTGGCGCTGTTCGGTCTCATGCCCGGGCATTTATCGGTTTTGAATTGGACACACGCGATTGTGCTTGGCCTGCTGCTCGGTTTTGCTGCCGTCATCGGCGATCTCGCGGAATCGATCATCAAACGCAGCACCGGCGTGAAAGATTCCGGAAACATGCTTCCCGGAATCGGCGGCGCGCTCGATTTGATCGATAGTTTGCTCTTCACCGCGCCGCTTTTGTTTTTTTATCTGCGACTCGTAATTCGCGTGCCCTGAGAAGATGCGTGAGAGGATTCAGTTTCCGGGGAGCGCAGGCTGCCAGCCTGTTGTTCGCGGCAGCTTGCCGCGATGGTTTTGCGTTCGGCAGGCTGCCGAACGCTGCAGGCTAGCAGCCTGCGCTCCCCAGAAACTGTAGCGCGCAAGTTCTCGATGAAACGTAAACGTGTGGTCGTTCTGGGCGCTACCGGATCGATTGGCGAGAGCGCGCTGAAAGTCGCGCAGGACATCCCGGATAGGATGCAGATTGTTGGTCTCGCCGCGAACACGAATGCACGCAAGCTCGCGGAGCAGGCAAACGCAGTTCGGCCGGAAGCGATCTGTCTCGTGGATGAATCGAAGCTCGGCGAGCTCTGCTCGAAGCTGGAATATAAACCCAGGATTTTCACCGGCGAAGATGGTTTGCGCGAGATCGCTTGCCTAACGAGTGGCGAAATGGTGCTCGTTGCGGTTGTCGGGACCGGTGGTTTACGGCCGGCGCTCGCCGCGATTGAAGCCGGAAAAGATCTGGCGGTCGCCAGCAAAGAAATTCTCGTCATGGCCGGCGAGATTGTGATGCGCGAAGCGCGGCGAGAAAGGCGTGCACGTTTTGCCGGTTGATTCGGAGCACAACGCGATCTTTCAGTGTTTGGAAGGCAAACGTTCAACGCTCAACGCCCAACGCCCAACGCTTAATGCAGAGAGTTCGACGTTGAACGTTGAACGTTGGACGTTGGACGTTTCTGATCTGCGCCGCATCATTCTCACGGCATCCGGTGGTCCTTTTCGAGAACTTCCTAACGAACAGTTCGAGGGCATCACACCCGAACAGGCGTTGAAGCATCCCACCTGGAACATGGGTCCGAAAATCACGATCGATTCGGCCACGCTCTTCAACAAGGGACTCGAGATGATCGAGGCGCATTGGCTTTTTGGCGTGGAAATGGCGCGCGTAGAAGTCGTGATTCATTCGCAGAGCATTGTGCATTCGATGGTGGAATTCGCCGACGGCTCGGTCCTGGCGCAGTTGTCGCATTCGAACATGTGCTTTCCGATTCAATACGCCGTGACGTGGCCGGACCGGGTGCCGAATTCGTTGCCACCGCTCGATTTCGGGAAATTGTCGAAACTCGAGTTCGCCGCGCCGCGTTACGACGATTTCCCCGCGCTCAATCTCGCCCGGCGCGCCGGTGAGGCCGGCGGCACCCTCCCTGCTGTTTTGAACGCGGCTAATGAAATCGCAGTCTCAGCATTCCTCGATCGTCGCATGAAATTCCCACGAATCTGGCAATTGGTAGAGGATGTAATGAATCGCCACCGCATCGTTGCGCAACCCGATCTCGATGAGATATTGGCCGCCGATCAATGGGCGCGCGAAGAAGCGCGACGCAGCATCGGAGACTGAGATTCTGCCATCATGATTTTGCACATCGCTCGCGTCACGCTCGTTGTTCTCGAAGTCGTCGTTCTCTTCAATCTGCTCATCATCGTGCATGAGCTTGGTCATTTTCTCGCGGCGCGCTGGCGCGGACTTTATATCGAGAAGTTCGGCGTCTGGTTTGGGAAGCCACTTTGGAAGAAGACGATCAACGGCGTTCAATACTCGTTAGGCTCGCTGCCTTTCGGCGGTTTCGTCGCGCTGCCGCAACTGGCGCCGATGGATATCATTGAAGGCAAAGCGGACGTGGAACGCGAAAAACTGGCGCCCGTGAGTGCTCTCGACAAAATCATCGTCGCGGTGGCCGGTCCGCTTTTCAGTTTGCTCCTGGCGTTGACGTTTGCCTGCCTCGTCTGGGTTGTGGGATATCCGGTCGGCGAATCCGACATGACAACAACGATTGGTTACGTCATGGCCGATTCACCTGCACTGAAAGTTGGATTGCAACCGGGCGATAAGATTCTCGAAGTCGACGGCAATCCGGTGAAACGGTTTCTCGGGATGAACGACAGCGTGACCTGGAATGTGGTCCGCAGTGAAGGCGATAAAATATCGATAAAGTTTCAACGCGACGGCGAAGTGCGAACGGTTTGGGTTGAGCCTTACAAAGCCGAAACGCGCGGGTGGCGACGTAAGAGCGTTCGGCAGTTATTGATTCTCCCGGCGGAGACGTCGCTGATCGACAAAGTGGAACCGAACACGCCTGCCGCGATGGCCGGATTGCGGCCAGGCGATGTTGTTACCCACCTAAACGGAAAGCGAATTTATAGTCCAGCCGCGGTTGCCGATTACATCGACAACCATCCCCAGGAATTGCTCACGCTCGAGGTGCAGCGCGGCCACGATGTTCTTACCGCGAAGGTCAAACCGACATTGTTGCCGACAGAAGGTGAGATGAAACCGCGCATCGGTATCGGCTGGGACGTGAGCGGTCGTATTACGATCGCGCATCCAAATCCGATCGAGCAGGTTTACAAGAGCATCACGAGTACATTGGAAACACTCGGCGCGGTCGCTTCGCCCAAGTCAGATGTCAAATTTCAGCACATGAGCGGGCCGGTTGGCATCGGTCACATTTATTACACGCTTTTTGGGAACGAACGTGGCTGGCAGCTCGCGCTTTGGTTCAGCGTTATCCTGAATGTAAATCTCGCGATTCTGAACATGCTGCCGATTCCGGTGCTCGACGGGGGACATATCGTGCTCGCTCTAATCGAATCCGTGCGCCGCAAACCGGTGAACATGCGGTTACTCGAAATCATTCAGACGGGATGCGCGGCGTTGATCATCGGTTACATCGCGTATGTGAGTTTCTTCGATCTGGGCGATTTGCTCGGAGGCTCCAAGCGGGAGAAGCGCGCATCCCAGCCAGCCGCGACGGCTACTCCGGCGCCCTGAAGCGACAGGCGTGTACTGCGTTGCGCTTCGCCGCGCAAAAATTATCTTAGTGACACCGGAACTGGCCTTCCTTGTCCATTCGTGATCGTGAACTACTGCGACAATTTATTTAGCTATCAGCGCCGCATTACTCGCGAAGTGATGCTCGGCAAAGTCGGGGTTGGCGGTGCGAATCCGATTCGCGTGCAGTCGATGATTACCTGCGACACGATGGATACGGAAGCCTCCATCGCGCAAACGATGGAACTCGCTGATGTCGGCTGCGAAATTGTGCGCATCACTGCGCCGACGGTGAAAGATGCGGCGAATCTCGAGCACATCGTTCGCGGATTACGTGAGCGCGGCTGCGATGTGCCAATCGTGGCCGACATTCATTTCAAGCCGGAGGCCGCGATGGAAGCGGCGAAGTGGGTGGACAAAGTCCGAATCAACCCCGGGAATTATGCTGACTCGAAGAAATTCAAAATCATCGAGTACACGGATGAACAATACGCCGCTGAGTTGGCGCGCATCCGCGAGCGATTTTCACCACTCGTTAGGCTCTGCAAGGAACGCGGGATTGCGATGCGCATCGGCACGAATCACGGCTCGCTGAGCGATCGAATCATGAATCGTTACGGCGATACGCCCCTTGGAATGGTGGAGAGCGCACTCGAGTTCGCCCGGATTGCCCGGGATCTCGATTATCACGCTTTCATTTTTTCGATGAAGTCGAGCAATCCCAAAGTGATGATCAACGCGTATCGGTTGCTCGTCGCCCGGCTGCACGAGGAAGGCGATGATTGGAACTATCCCATTCATCTCGGCGTAACCGAAGCCGGGGAAGGCGAGGACGCGCGCATCAAGAGCGCGATCGGAATCGGATCGTTGTTGGCTGATGGAATCGGAGACACGATTCGAGTCTCGCTTACGGAGGACAGCATCCACGAAATCCCCGTGGCGAAGGCGCTCATCGAAACAATTCCAAATTCTGCGTCGAACTGCCCGCAGGCGACGATTTCCTTTGATCCATTTTCGTATCAGCGCCGTGCGACTGAACGGATCGAGTGCGGTGGCGTCTCGTTAGGGAGTGAGGAGTTAGTGCGTGTTGTCGTAAGTCAGTCGAATTACGACAAGATCGCGCACAAGGTCGATAAGCTGGGGGATTACAAACCCGAAATCATTTACGAACAGACCGATATCGCGGAAGTAGATCCGCGCGACGATCTGGCCATCGAGGAATTGAACGCGAACGATCGCGCACAACTTGTCACCGTCAGAGATGATGTTGGCCTGCCAGTTGTTAGCGCTTATCGCTTGCTCGCGTCAAAGCTGCAATCGCGGCATCCGATTTTACTGAAAGACATTTTCGGAAAGCCCGGGCAGGAGTTTGATTTTCTTCGCACTTTGCTCATTGCATCGACGAACATTGGCTCGTTGCTTTGCGATGGAATCGGAGATGCCATTCTTGTGCAAGGGGAGGAGGCGCCGGGACAAGCGTTGCGCCTTTCCTACAATATTTTGCAGGCAGCCGGGACGCGCATTTTCAAAACTGATTATGTCGCATGTCCCTCGTGTGGAAGAACGCTTTTCAATTTACAAACCACCACAGCGCGAATCAAAGCGGCTACCTCGCATCTAAAAGGCGTGAAGATCGCGATCATGGGTTGCATCGTTAACGGTCCGGGGGAAATGGCGGACGCCGATTTTGGGTACGTCGGCGGCGCGCCCGGAAAAGTGAATCTCTACGTCGGCAAGACGGCAGTGAAGTTCAACATTCCCGAGGCAGAGGCAGTGGCGCGGCTGCAGGATCTGATTCGCGAACATGGCAAATGGGTTGAGCCCATCGATGACGCGGTAGCGATTCCGGCCTGATCGCGGTTCGGTCGAATATTTGCGGCCTGCTGCGCGTCCAATCCCGAATCAGTAAAAACTACGATGAAACGAAGACTTTCCGTTTTGCTGGGCGTTTTGTTTCTCGCGGGCGCGATGGTGCCGCAAGTTTCAAGCGCAGCTAGTTTGGTAATCGAAATCGGCGATCGGCCGTATTACACGCATGGGCCGAGGTATTGGTCGCGCGGTCGCCACTGGTGTTGGGTGCCCGGGCATTGGCGTTGGCGTCACCATCATCGCTGGTGGGTCCACGGACACTACGTTCGCTGCTAGTCGGCGCGTAGCCGAATCGATCCATTTGGTTTTACCGGAGCTATCCCCTTGGGCACCCGGGATAGCTCGAATGTAATCACACGCGCCTTTGCGCGAGCGCCAAGGGGCTTTGGCTGGCTCGCTTGAGCAATATTCTTTCTTCGAACGGAAAAATATTATTGACACTGGCCGGTATTCCAAACAAAAAGGTCGCCGGATCCGCGTTTTTCGACGTTTAATGATTTCAGCTTGGGAGAATTTCTACAGGGTTGGATTTTCGCTGAGACGCCGCGTTGCGCGATCACAGATGCCAGTAAAATTGCGGCTCACGCCGTAGACCACCAAAAACACCTATGAAATTAAACCTCACGTTAGTTCGTCGTGCCGCCCTTCTATTAGGGATGATCATGGCGGTTTCGACTGTGTCAGCGACAGATGTGCCAAAGAATTTGGGCAACGATCTGGACAAATTAGTGGCGAGTAATCTCGCGCTGAAAAAGGCGCAGGCTAACCACCAAAAAATTGTTACCTACAACGGTTTTGCCAGCGAGCGGGCAGCCCTTGCTTCCGATATGGCTATCCGCGAGCAATCAACCAACAAATATCTCGTGGACATCCACCCGAATGGCCGCATGTCATTCGATAAGCTGAAAGAAAGTCTGCTTCAATCGTGTCCGTCACTTCGGATCACGGGTATCGACACAAAATATCGCGGTGTTGGAGTAATCGAGGGTTTCATCTCTGTCGACGAAGTGGCGAGGGTGGCTAATAACAAGGGCGTCACTTCAGTTCAGCTTGGAATCAAGCCGTACGTGAGGCGCTCGAAAACGGAGGCTGGTCCGAATCCGAACTTGGTTGACGGCCTTGAACTTCGTCGGAACGGCGTTCGATCAGGGCGTAACATCCCATCGCGTCGACAAAATCAACCAGATTTACAATCCCTCTGCTTCAGTGAATTTCACGGGCAACGGAATATCGGTTGGGTGTATCTCCGATAGTTACGACACGAGGACTGCATCTCCTCATGCCGCCCAGGATGTGGCAAGTTTCGATCTCCCGGGCGATCCCGGCAATCCGAACAATACGAACCCGGTGTTCCTGCTCCAGGATGATGCCGCGGCCGACACGGATGAGGCACGCGCTCTTTGCCAAGTGGTGTACAAAATGGCGCCAAAGGCCAAGCTCGGAGTTGCGACTGCTAATTTCGGTGAAGTTAATTTTGCTAACTCCATGCGTGCTCTCGCCGGAATTAACAGCGCTGATTTCCCGAACGCGAGCACGCAGGGATTTGCTGCTCAGGTGGTTTGCGACGACGTCGGCTATTTCGATGAGCCATGGTATGAGGACGGAATCATTGGCGCGGGTGTTGATGATTGCGCGGCCGCTGGCGTTGCCTATTTCTCTTCGGCTTCAAACGACATTGGCACGAACGCGTATTCATCTCCGCTTCGTTGGGTGCCAAATGGCACGGGGGTTGACGCTTCGACGAATACGGCCCTTGTCAATACGAACATCAACCTGACAGGTGTGCCGACTGAGCTCTATGCGGGCGGCTTCCACAACTTCAATCCGAAGCCGGGCCAACTGGATGTTGCCCAAACATGGGCGCTCCCAGGCGGTGGACAGGTCTTCGTTGTGCAGTGGGATGATCCATACGATCAAAATACCCAGGCCAATCTTGGTCCTGTGCTCGAGCATTTTACCGGTAACCACACCGGAACTACGATAACATTCCCGCTCACTACTTCGTTTATACAAGGCGACCTTTATGAAGTCGATGTTTACGCTACTGGCGGTAGTAGTTTTGATGCGATTGTTACGATTACAGGGCCGAGCGGCGTTATCGTTGATCATCAAGATACGACTATCGATGAGCAGGTGCGGTTTTTCGCACCGACTGCTGGCACTGGTTACAGCGTCTCGGTTGACCGTTTCGGTAGTACAACCGGCACTTTCGCTGTCGACGTCTATCACGCCAGCGGCTTTGTCGGGGGCGCGCTGGTTTCAACAGACATAAATGTGCTCGCTTTCAATTCGAGCGGAGCCTACGTGCCTGGCAGTTCGCTTATCTCTAATAACTTCGCGACTAACCAACCGATTGAGTTAGCGCAGATCACGAGATCGGGCGCCGGCTTACAGTTTGTTGTTTCGCGGCGCAGCGTCCCTGTCTCTGGCGGTCCCAACGCACATCAGAATTCAGGATGGCGGGAATGGCCTCGCTGGTATCGCTCCAGAAGAGTACTTCACCTACGACTCGGTGACGACAGGCGGTCATAATACAGCCAGGGGTTGTAACGGCACCGCCGCCTACAGCGTCTTCCGGCCGAGCCGTCCGGAGACATTCACTTCGCCGGGGCCAGCGGTTTACTACTTCGACAATATGAACAATCGTCTGGCCACACCGGAAGTGCGGTTGCAGCCACGGATTGCGGCGGCCGATGGGGCGAATACGTCATTCTTTGCCGGAAGCGATTCGAGCTCGGACGGCGACACGAACCGGAACTTCTCTGGAACGAGCGCGTCCGCGCCGCACGCTGCGGCAATCGCTGCGTTAGTGCTTCAGGCACATGGTGGCCCCGGCAGCGTCACGCCGGCGCAGATGTCCAACCTTCTACAAAACAATACGTTCCAGCATGACTTGGATCCGTTATTCGTCCAGGGAACGGCCACTGCCGGCAACGGCGCTACCGTTACCATCACAGTAAATAGTGACTCAAGCAGCACGGCTGGCGTGTTTGGATTGGTCAGCGGTGTGGGATTACAGGATACTAATTCCTGGAAGATCGCTTACTCAGGCGGCGGGCACCTGACGGATCTCACGTTCAATCCTGCGGGTACTGCAGCAACTGGTGGTAATCCAACTGCCGGTAACAATGGGCTTGATTCAACCAATACCTACTTCAGCAACCTCTATCCCGGCGTGGCCTTCCTGCCGAGTACGAAAGCGTTCACGACGGGAACCTTCAGTGGGGGCCTGGCAGCGGGCGATATTGGGGCTCCTACGTTCAGTAATCTTTGTCCGGCGCCGTCCAACGGTACGAATCAATGGTGGACGATGAACATGACATTCCCGACGGGGAACTTTACCAATAACAGGTCGTTCACCTTCACTGTTGGCCGCGGCACACAACACTCATCGGTTGTTGGAACATATGGATCGCCAACCGGCGGAGCGCCGTTTGGCGGACCAAACAGCGGCTCGACTACGTCTGATCCGACCGCCGACCTTTTGGGTGGCGCGGTGCTCATCCCTGAAGGTACCGTCCTCTCTACCGGTATGGCGTTTAGCGGCCACGTCAGCGATGGAGTAACATCGTTCCCATTCAGCGGAACGATGAGCAACACGCTCGGAAACGGTTATGCGGTCCAAGACGGGTACGGCTTCATTAACGCGGAGGCCGCAGTCACTGGTTCGACTGCTATCCCAGGGGCAGTAACATTAACCTCTGTCGTTTCTAGAATGACGCACGGCGGTGCCGGGACCTTCGATATCCCCATTGCGCAAGTCGAATGCCGTGATGGTGGCGTCAATGGCGATTACACGCTGGTGTTCACGTTCTCCAATCCGATCACGAGCGCTGGGGGAGCAATTGTCGCCGATGGTAGCGCGACCGTCAGCAGCAAGTCCGTGGTGGGAAATACTGTGGTCGTGGGTTTAACGAACGTCACTAACGCGCAGAACGTCAACGTAGCCGTCCTCGATGTTCACGATAGTGCCGGGAACGTCAGCGCCGCGATGTCCGCTACTCTGCGTGTTCTGATTGGCGATACCAGCGGCAACGGCAACGTTACCGCGACAGATGTCAGTCAGACTAAACTTCAATCCGGCAATGCCGTCGGAGCCGGTAACTTCCGCGAGGATGTTATCGTCACTGGAACCATCAATGGTACCGACGTCTTTGGCGCTGAAGAGTCACGCTGGAACGGCGCTCCCGTAAAACAACAGCGGCACTTAACAAGAAATATTAAGAGCGGCAGGCTTCGGCCTGCCGCTCTTTTTTTATGCAGTTTGCTCGCACCTTGTTGACGGGGGGAGCGGGCGACAGCATATTCCGCGCTCCTCACGTCGAGGAACTCGATGGATAAGATCCGTAACATCGCCATTATTGCGCACGTTGATCACGGCAAGACTACGCTGGTCGATCAGCTATTGCGTCAATCGGGTACCTTTCGCTCGAACCAGAAGATCGAGGAACGGGTGATGGATTCTATGGATCTCGAGCGCGAGAAGGGGATTACCATTCGCGCCAAGAACGCAGCTTTTCAGTGGAATGGTTACCGCATCAACATTGTTGATACCCCGGGTCACGCCGATTTTGGCGGAGAAGTCGAGCGCATCATGAAAATGGTGGATGGCGTATTGCTGGTTGTAGATGCGCACGATGGGCCGCAGGCACAAACTCGTTTCGTTTTGCGGAAAGCTCTGGAAAACAAAGCCAAGCCGATTGTCGTCATCAACAAGATCGACCGCGAAAACGCCCGCCCGCACAAAGTGCTCGACATGGTTTTCGATTTGTTTGTCGCTTTGAAGGCGACTGACGAGCAACTCGATTTTCCGGTCATCTACGCGAGTGCAAAGAACGGCTTTGCCATGCGCGAATTGCACGAAAACAACGAGGACCTTACGCCGCTTTTTCAGGCCATCGTCCAATATGTGCCGCCGCCGACAATTTCTTCAGAGCCGTATTTCCAAATGCTCGTTTCTAACCTCGACCATAGCGATTATCTTGGTCGTATTGCCCTTGGCCGAATCGTTAGTGGACGCGTTGCCGTCGGCGATTCCATAGTTTGTATTCATCGCGATGCACGCCGCGAGCGCGCTACCGTGACGGCCCTTTACACCTTTGCTGGTTTGGGTCAGGTCGACGTCAAACATGCGAGCGCGGGGGACATCGTAGGCCTCACGGGTTTCGAAGATGTCTATATCGGCGAAACTTTGACTGATCGCGAAGAACGCACGCCGCTGCAATTTGTCGATATTGACCCGCCGACAATTCGCATGCGCATTCTGGTAAACGATTCTCCATTCGCCGGTCGCGAAGGAAAGTTTGTGACCGCGCGCCACATTCGCGAGCGATTGATCCGCGAAACCCGTGGCAACGTTTCGCTGCAGGTGAGCGATACGGAAACGGGAGGCGCGTTTGAAATCAATGCGCGCGGTGAGATGCAGATCGCAATTCTGGTCGAGCAAATGCGTCGTGAGGGCTACGAAGTGATGGTCTCACGTCCCGAAGTGATTTTTCACCGGGATGAGAATGGTGAACTGCAGGAGCCGATCGAGAATTTGTATATCGAAGCGCCTAACGAGAACCTTGGCGACGTCATGCAATCGCTCGCCAATCGCAAAGCAGAGATTATCGGAATGGATCATCACGCCGAGCGTGTGTCGGTCGAGGCGATTATTCCCACGCGCGGTTTGATCGGATTCGAGACCGATTTGGTCAATCTCACGCGAGGCGAGGGATTGATGAGTCATCTGTTCCGGGAGTATGCGCCGTTCAAGGGCGAGATCGAAGGTAGGAATCGTGGCGTGATGGTCTCTATGGAACCGGGAACCAGCACCGCTTACGCGTTGAACAATATCCAGGCACGCGGCCGGCTTTTCGTTGGGCCGCAGGAAGATGTTTATGCGGGAATGATCGTTGGCGAAAACTCGCGACCCGAAGATTTGCCGGTTAATCCCTGCAAAGCAAAACACCTTACGAACATGCGCAGCCAGGGGGACGGCAAAGGAATTCAGCTCGAAGCGCCATTACGCATGAGTCTTGAACGCGCGATTGAATATATCGGGCCTGATGAATTCGTGGAAGCGACGCCGAAATCGCTCCGGCTGCGAAAGCGCGTCCTCGATGCCACGGCCCGAAAGCGTGCAAATACTGCGATAGAAGCGTTGACAAAGTAGCCCGGCTACGATTGAATTCTCCTCGTTAATTTGCCTCTTCGCCAGTCGCTCTCGCGAAGTGCGCCCATTCCGATTCGTTCGCGGATGGTTTTTGGCCAGGCAATTTTTAGGTAACCAAAACTTCCTACACTCATGTCCGGACACAGTAAGTGGTCCAAGGTGAAAAGGTTCAAAGGCGCGATCGACGCGAAGCGCGGGAACCTTTTCAGCAAGCTTTCGAAAGAGATCACCATCGCCGCGAAAACCGGCGGCGGGGACCCGGCGGGAAATGCGCGTTTACGTAGCGCGATCCAGACGGCGCGTTCGCAGAGTATGCCGAACGACAACATCGATCGCGCCATCAAACGCGGCACGGGCGAGGGCGTGGAGGCGCAGCATTTCGACGAAATCATTTACGAAGGTTACGCGCCCGGAGGAGTGGCGGTGATCGTGGAAGCGGCAACTGACAATAAGAACCGCACCGCGGCTGAGATCCGCAGCATCTTTTCCAAGAACGACGGTAACCTTGGTTCGAGTGGCAGTGTTTCCTACATGTTTCACAAAAAGGGACAGATCAATGTGCCTGGAGATGCGATTAATGAGGACCGCTTGCTTGAACTGGCCCTGGAAGCCGGCGCTGAGGAGTTGACAACGGAGGAGAAACAGTATGTTATTACTACTTCCCACGATCAGCTATACGCCGTAGCTGAGTCACTCAAACACGCGGGTGTCACAATCGATGGGCAAAAGTTTACTTTTATTCCCGATACGACAGTCTCCGTCGCCGACGAGGCTACTGCGCTTCAGGTGTTGCGCCTGTGCGAGAGCCTCGAGGACGACGACGACGTTCAGAACGTTTATTCCAATCTAGATATCCCCGACGAAATGCTGGCCAGGTTGCCGGCGTAATTGAAGCACGACGCGAGTCGCAATTGGTCTGTCCTAAACAGAGCGGAAAACACTCTAACTATGAGCGAAGAAAACGAAAACCAGCAGCCACTGGAAACTCAGTCCGCGTCTCCAGAGCGCAGACGGCGACCGCGTCGCCGGGGCCCGCGCCGAAACTATCGATCAGATTATGGGAATTCCCACGATGGCAATAACGCCGGAGGAACGACAACCGAATACAGCGGAAGGGATAATATGACTCTTCAGGAAAACAACAACGAACAGGCGAGCGCGACCGCTCTTGCACCTAACGAAAGACAAACCGGCGAGCAGGGCCAGGAAGGAATCGAAAACGGTGAACCGCGCGAGCCGGAGTTTGGCGACGGGATCATCGAAATTTCCGGGAAAGGGTTTGGATTTCTGCGCGATGCGAAACGCAATTTTATTCAGACGCCGCAGGACATCTTCGTCACGCCGGAGATTGTCCGTCGTTTTGGTTTGCGCGATGGCATGTGGATCCATGGCGAGACGCGACGTGGCAACCGCGGTCCCCAATTGACGCGTCTACTCAAGATCAATGACGAAGAACCGACAAAATATCAGGGACTTCGTCCATTCGAAGAACTGACCACGATTAATCCGAACAAGCGGATCAAACTGGAAACGGTTCCCGACCGCTACACGACGCGGATCATGGATTTGATGACACCGCTCGGAATGGGTCAGCGCGGTTTAATTGTTGCGCCTCCGCGCACCGGCAAAACGACGCTTCTGCATCACATTGCCGACGCCGTAACGAAGAATCATCCGGAAATGAAGTTGATCATACTCTTGGTCGATGAACGTCCGGAGGAAGTAACTGACTTTCGTCGTTCCTGTCCGGGCGCCGAAATCATGGCTAGCTCGAACGACAGCGATATCAAGAGTCACACGCGCATTGCGCAACTCGCGATCGAACGTGCGAAACGTCTGGTCGAAGCCGGCAAACACGTTTTCATTTTGCTCGACTCAATTACGCGCACAGCGCGCGCCTTTAACAATGCGATGGGCGGTGGCGGTCGCACGATGAGTGGCGGTATCGATGCGCGTGCCATGGAAACTCCGCGCAAGATTTTCGCTGCTGCACGTAATACCGAAGAAGCTGGTTCGCTTACCATCGTCGCGACGGCTTTGATCGATACCGGTAGTCGCATGGACGAGCTCATCTTTCAGGAGTTCAAAGGTACCGGCAATATGGAGCTCAACCTCGACCGCAAGATCAGCGATCAACGCATCTATCCGGCAGTCGATATCTTCCTTTCTGGAACGCGTCGCGAAGAGTTACTGCTGCAGCCTTGGGAGCTGGAAAAAATTAATCTGATTCGGCGTGGACTGGCCGGCCACAAACCCGAGGAAGCGATTCAGCGTCTGCTCATGTTCGTCAAAAAATTCCCAACGAACACGCAGATGTTAAAAGAAATCCCCGGTTAATCCGTAGGTTTGTAGCGGCGGTCTATGACCGTCGCACTCTTTCGCTCGATCCGTGCCGCTTGATCTAGAACCCGACGGTCGCAGACCGCCGCTGCAAGAGGTCGAATGGGAAGTTCTCCCGCCTGAAGAAAAGCGAAAGCGTCCTCAACTCGAACCACTCTTTCGCTGGCTGGCACTCATCATGGATGAGTTGCTGCGTTTGCCCGGCACGAAATTCCGTTTCGGTCTCGATCCAATCCTTGGATTGCTTCCGGGCGTCGGCGACACGGCCTCCGCAATTATCTCCGCCATGGCTTTGCTTCAAGCAGCGCGTTGCGGCCTGCCGAAAATTGTTCTCGCGCGCATGTCGCTCAATATTCTTATCAACGAACTCGTCGGCATCATTCCCGGCGTAGGTGATGCGTTTTCGTTTTGGTTCAAGTCAAACGCGCGCAATTATCGAATCCTGCAGGAGCACACTGCCGGTCCGCGTAAGGCACGACGTAGTGACTGGCTATTCGTGATCGCGGTCTTGTTGATTTTGTTCGTCATCGTTTTCGGCGGAATAGTCATCAGCTTTTTCATTTTGCACGAGCTTTTCCAGTTTCTTTCCGCGAAGTAGAAGAATCGCTAGCGAATTCGCCGTTCGTAGATCGAATGAATTTTTTGCCGCGCTTCATCATAACTTTGGACGAAGGCCTCAAATTCTTTGTAGCCAAGCCAATTCGCCAGTCGGCATTGTTCAACTTCGCTTGCAGGTAAAGTGGAAACGCTCTTGTTCTCCCAGCGGCGCAAGGCCGACTCGCAACGCCGCAAAAATCCATAGCTAATTTTCAAGTGACTGGCTTCGTTCTGGTCCAGCACATCCTGTTGCGCCAATTCCGTTACTGCTTCTGTCCAGTTCGAGTTCCAGATCGCTGCGCGCATCTGGAGTGCTTGCACGAGGAATTCGGCTTCTACCATTCCGCCTGTTCCCGTTTTGAAATCCAATCCTGCCGATCCGCTTCCGCGGTCGCGTCGAATTCGTTCCGTCATCGAATCGATCTCCGCGAAAAGATCTTCGCGCTCACCAGCCTTTCGCCATATGTGCTGAACCATTTCCAGAAAATCGCTTTCCTTCGGTCCGACGATTGGTCGTGCCCGCGTAAGGGCCTGGAGTTCCCAAAGCTGCGCGCGACTTTGATAGTAACTTTCATAAGTGGAAAGCGAACAAACCAGCGGACCCTTTTCACCATCGGGGCGGAGTCGTGTATCGAGTGGTGAGATAGTTCCTTCCGGACTTGGTTTTCCCATGGTGACGAAAAGATTTTGCGCGGCGCGCGTGTTGTCGCCGACAAACAAAATGTCCAGGTCCGAACCGTAAGTGATCTCGCGACCGCCAAATTTTCCCATCGCGACGATGGTAAGTCCGGAATTCTCAGCGAGCAGCCGATCCATGAAGATCAAACATGCCTCTGATAATGCGGAGTGTTCGCCGACAAGGGTAACAGGATTGGAAAGACTGAGAACATCGCGCAACAGAATGCGAAGCAATTGAGCCTGCCGATAAGCCCGGACAGAATTTAGTTCCGTGCGCTTTACACCTAACGAATCGAGCCGGCGCAAGTGTTCGGCCACATCGAAAGGCTGGTCGAGTTTGCGACTGCGCGTGATTTCCTCGAGCAGTTGCGGATGCCTGACAAGCAAGTCACCGGCATACAGACTGCAATCGAATATGCTAACCAACAGCTCGAGCAGTCGCGGATTTACCGCAAGTAACTCAAAAAGCATGCTGCGCAGTCCGTACGCTTCGACGAAACGCACCAACTGATTCAAGGTAGAATCTGGGTCGGCGGCTTTGCCTAACTGCGCGAGTAACAACGGACGCAGTTTTCGAAAGACCTGCCGGGTCCGCGGCGCCACATGAAAACGCGCTGGCCCTTCTGCTAGCTCTGCCAGCAATTTTGTCGCACGCGCTTCATCGCGAAAGATTGTAAGACTGGGCGCGCCATAACCGGCAGATTCTACGGAAGCAGAAATATTCTTCTCGAAGATCGCTCGAACATTCGCCATGTGGGCTCGCAGGGCGGCCGTCAATTCTTTCGTGGACGTGAACCCAAGGCTAAGAGCGAGGCGTCGCACAGCCTCCACATCCTCTGGGATCGTGTGAGTTTGCTGTTCGGCTTCGATCTGCAAACGGTGTTCTACTCTTCGAAGAAATCGGTAGGCAGCATCGAGCGTGAGCACCTCTTTGCGTGGCAAAAGATCCAGCTCCGCCAGGCCGTGCAACGTTTTGAGCGTGCTCGTCTCCTGCAAGAACGCGTGTCGCGCACCGTGAATCAGTTGCAGGGCCTGGACAGTAAATTCAATTTCGCGAATGCCGCCGGCGCCGAGCTTAACGTCGCGTTGCAAATTTTCGTGACCGACGATTTCGCGCTCGATCCGCCGCTTCAACGCGGCAATTTCATCCAGTAAATCCGGCGTCGGGCTTTTCGGATAAATGAACGGCTGATGCTGTTGCAGGAATTCGTAGGCCAGCTCTTCGCTGCCGGCGACACCGCGCGCACGAATTAACGCCAGCCGTTCCCACGTTTCACCAAAACCGGAATAGTAATTCTCCATGCTCTCGAGCGAACGCGCGAGCGGTCCCGCGCTTCCCTCGGGGCGAAGCCGCAGATCGATTCGGAAAAGTGCGCCGGCAGAATGCGTTGAGGAAAATGTCTCAACGATGTTTGCGCTCAGCCGATTGAACCATTCGTGATAGCTCAGGTTGGCGGAGAGCTGGCCTTCGTGGCTGTAAAGAAAGATCACGTCAATATCGGAACTGTGATTGAGCTCTCGTCCGCCGAGTTTTCCAAGGCCGATCACAGCAAATTCTGCATCAGGCGAACCGAGGCGATTGCGCAGTTCGCGATTCCAGTGTCGAAAGACTTGTGAAACACAAATCGCCGCCAGCTGCGAAAGCTCCTCCGTGCTTTCCTCAATACTGGCGACCTCCGCGACTTCTCGCAGGGCGATACGAGTCATCTCCCGGCCCTTCCAGCGCCGGAGTATTGCAAAATTATTTTGCGCAATATCTTCGTGATCGAGCTCGCGAAGATTAGCGAGCATTTGGCCATATCCGCGAGGCGACTGGCACGTATTTGCCAGCCAGAGCAACATCTCGGGAGCGTTTACCGCGCGCGTTGCGCAGATACTGGAGACAGAAAACAGGTGAAGCAGAGCGGCTTCACCCAGAGGAAAATTTTCAATAAAGGTTTGTAGCGGCGTGGCATCTGTCGGCCAGTTCTCGAGTAACTGAGACAGGGTTGTGGCCGTTTGTTCGGGGAAAATAGCGCGGGCCGCTTTTTCCTCGATCCAACGATCGGATGGATTTTTTACCGACGAGCGGCGCGGCATAGATCGCGAGCAAACATTCAGGGCCGCGAATTGCAACTATTCGCGCCGGATTACTTTCTTATTCGATCTGCGACGGTTCGGAAAACTTCTCGCGCGCTTGCGCGAGTTTACGACGCTCGGCGCGCGTCAGACTGCCGATACCGTCGCGCGAAATCTTGTCGAGCAGCGGATCGATTTCTTCTGCGATGAATTCTTCTGCACTCAGCCGATTGATACGCTCCGCTTCGATGCGGCGCTGGCGCACAAGACGTTGAAGAAATGACGGTCGCCCGAAGCCGAGCAGATGTGCGTAAAGCCACCCAGCGACGGAGCCGCCGAGATAAGCGCTATGTGCGACCATCCCGCCTCGATCCAGAATCACCAGTGCCAGCGCAATTACAAAGACGCCGTAAGCAAGATGTTTTGCCTTCAGGCGGATCGGCAAAACAAAGAAGACCATGTTGGTCAATTCCAACTCCGGAAGAATAGTCGCGTAAGCAACAAGCACCGCTGCGACACCGCCTCCCGCAGCGTAAAGCGCGCAATTGACCGGCATCAAAAACAAGTGACCCAACTCGCCGGCGATCACGCCGGAAAAATAAAGAATAAGAAACTGTCGCTGCCCGAGAATCGATTCCAAATCGCGCCCGAGCAGGTAGAGAAGCAGCATATTACCGAGCAAATCCCACGGTCCATCGTGCAGCAGCATGGCAGTAAAAAACTGCCAGCCGTAGGCCTCGCGCATGCCGTGCTGACTGAGGGCGAGATAATTGCGGACGAAGGCCGGATCGTAATTCTGCAGAACAAGCTGGGCTACGAACGCGATGACATTCGCGGTGATGATGGCGAGCAAAGCGACTCTCTGCCGTTGCGTCCACCGGCGGGTAAAGGAAGATGGCTTGCGACCGGAGAGACGCATATCACAAAGTTATCGTAAATCGTTTTTATTGTCGATTTGGAAAAAGAAAAATCTCGAATTTGAGTAAGAAAATCTCTATTATCGCCGCTGCGAAATCTGCCGATGGAGATAACTGTCTCAACGAAAATCCTGGCCGCCGCCGCAGTGACGACCCTCTTTTTCTCGACGGAAACGCCGAGGGTGCTGGCGCAATTGGTTCGTCAGCCGGTTTGACTCTCCCCATGGCTCCACTGTGGGTGGCGCGCAGGCACAATTCACATTCACTCAGCCAGCAAATCGCGCCGCCCTTGTTGAAACGAGCACCGATCTCGTAAGATGGACCCTTTGGGATGTGCCCGGTAACGCACCCAGCTATCCGCCTGCCGTCGAGCAGCGCATCTTTACTACGCCATTGAATCTCGAAAACGGCCGCTTCTTCCGCCTGCAACTCTCCGCTCCCTGATTTCCGCGACACAACACGAAGGGTATTGCTGCGTCAGCTTTCGTTTTACCCTATTCTCGTTAGCTTCAACTTCTACGCTTCTTCTTCCCGACCCAATCTTTAAGGAAGATTGAGATGCGTTTGGCGAAGGCCTTCGGCGGCTCGGCGTAGAACCGTCTTCCCAGCTCGGTCGCGTTTCGTCGCAGGCGGCGGCCACGCTTTCGAATCAGGTTTCCCAAGTCCGCGCGCTCTTTCTTTAACTCGGGCTCGGACTGCTTGTCATCGAAGCGTTCCAAGAGAAATGCGTAATCATGATCGTAACCAAGCAGCTGGCCTAAAGTTTTCGCGTCTGCGGCGATTTTTTCAAGGACGACGCGATTGAGCGGCTGCAGCAAGCGCAACTGATACCAGAGCTGTTTCACTTCCTTGCGCCACGCGTGCATGGATTCCGCGCTCGGTTTCTTCAGCGCGCGGTCGAGAGCGGTCCGTCCGCGCCGGTAGGACTTTGTCACCGCCGCGCAAACGCTTTTCCACGTCAGATCGTCCAGCGGCCATTGTGCGAGCCGATTGTTTAACGATTCCAACTTGGGAACTGCCTGCTTTTGCCAGCCGGCAAATGCTGCTGAAAAACTTTCTCGCTCGATTGACAACAAATTCTCGAGGTGCGCGAACCGCTGTTCATCGCTTTCGCGAAGCTCCGTCAGCGTTTGCAAACGGACATGCGCATCTCGCAAATGGGAAACAATCTTGCCGATTTGCCGGACACACTTGTCCTCACGCGCGTAACGTTGTCTGCCTGCTTCAGGCGCAACAAGCTCGAGTGCAGCCCGCAACTTTTTTCAAATGTTTGCGCGTTTCGTGAACCGTCTCGCCGCGTTCCCGCGCCGGATGCCGGCATTCTTTTAGCGCGGCCTCAATTTCTTCGCGGAAAATCCGCTGCAAACCTTGCGCGGGGGACTCTCGCGGTTTCAATCGGTAGCTCATATTTCGCCGACTCGATCATTCCCGCGCCAGCCGCACATTGCTGTAGCGCTTTATGCCGGTGACCTCCGGGCCAAACCAGGCGGGCGCTTTGAATTTTCGGCACGCAGTTTGGGTTTTAAATTCGACCTCCGCGACGATCAAACCTCTATTGTTACCGCGATAGACATCGATCTCGATGGTGTGTCCTCGCCACGGAATGTAGTAGCGAGCCTTGCGCAATCGTCGGCCCGCAGTCGCTGGCCACAGCGCGGCAAATTGTTTCGCGCTAAGTCTGATCTCGCGTTCCTCGCGATTGGTCCCGCGGCCTACTTTGAAAGTGAGTGAGGCGCTCTTGCCTCTTTTTCGCAGACGCACATGCCGGCCGCCGGTTTCGTTCGCGAGATAACCCTGCGCGATCGGATAGCTTTGGAACCGCTCTATCCCGGGCGGCAGTTCCTTGATCAAAAATTTGCGCTCAATTTCGCGACCATTGTTCGCTGCCATGTTTTCGCAAAGATAACCGAGGTTGGCTAATCAGATCGAGCCAACAAACTCGTTTCTTCTGCCGGAACAAGATCAATGATGCGCTTGCGTGTAATCGTCACGTGCATGCCGATGTGCAGCCGATCGTAGAGTGCAATGATATCTTTCGATCGCATTCGGATGCAGCCGAAGCTGGCCGCCTTGCCAATCCGGCGCTCCTCGGGTGTGCCGTGAATGTAAATGCAACGATCGTGTGCGCCGCGGTTCTGCTCTTCCAATCCGCGCAGCCAGATCACGCGCGAGACGATCGCGTCGCGTCCCGGCGCGTTCGCGTTTACTACTTCGCCGGTGGAAATTCGGTTCTTGATGACCGTGCCGGCGCGAAGATCGTCGCCAAATTTTCCCGAGACGAACAAAGTGCCGAGCGGTGTGCGATAACTTCCTGCCGCGTCCCCGGTTCCAAACTTCGAAGTCGATATGGGATACGCCGCCGCGATCTTTCCGCGATCGAGCAGTGCGAGCCGTTGATCGGGAATGCTGACGAGAACTTCAGTGTCTAGACTGAAAGCTGGCAACTTCGCCGTGGCCCATGCTACCAGAAAAAGAAGCGCGATGATTCGCTTCATCGCGACGCATTCGGATGCGTGATCGAATGTATATCGCGAATGAGCGAATCGATTTTGCGCACATCTTTGCGCCGGCCATTCTGCGGCTTGAGCTTGCGATTGCGCACGAGAATCGTGAGCTCGCGGATGTCGTGTAATTTCTCACGCGGAAGATTCCCTCCGTTTTTTATCGAGCCAATCGCCTTTGCGCTTTCCGCCAGATCGATTTCGAGCCGCGCGACATACGCGCGGGTCGTCGCGCGCAAATCGCGGCGCAACGCTTCCAGTTCTCTTTGCAGCATTGTTACCGGCGTTACTTCCGATCGTTTATGCCGCCGTCGTTTGGTCTTCATGGAACGGAACTGACTGCCGGCATCGACACACGCGTCGACGCGGGAGCAAATGGATGACAATTCACCATCTCGATCACACCATCCATTCGCTCAATCAGCGCCGAGCAGGTCTCCACCCAGTCGCCGCAGTTGTAGTAAGTGACCGCGCCGAATTGATGAATCGCCGCGCTATGGATGTGTCCGCATAACACTGCGTCGACGGAAAATTTTTCGGCATACTTCACAATCGCCTCTTCGAACTTTCCGATAAAGCTCACCGCATCTTTCACGCGCTTTTTCGCATATGCGCTCAGCGACCAGTAGCCAAGCCCGAGACGCCGCCGGAAAAAATTAATGAGCGGATTGAGTGAGAGGAGAAATTGGTAGCCAACATCGCCCGCGAAAGCGAGCCACTTCACATTCTGCACGACGGTATCCAGTTCGTGCCCGTGAATGATCAAAATCTTGCGCCCGTCCGCAGTGCGATGAATGGCGTGTTTTTGAATAGTGATGTTGCCGTAGGCGCCGTAGAAATCGGCCAGGAACTCATCGTGATTACCTGGGATGTAAACTACGCGGGTTCCCTTGCGCGCTTTGCGCAGAATTTTTTGGACGACGTCGTTGTGCTCTTGTGGCCAATAGCGCCCGCGTCGCAGTTGCCAGATGTCGATTAAATCGCCCACCACGTAAAGCGTTTCGAATTCATAGTCGCGCAGGAATTCGAGCAGCGCCGTCGCGTTGCTTCCCCGCGTGCCGAGATGAACGTCCGAAATCCACGCTGCCCGCACCCGATGTACAAAACTTTCCGGTGCGCCAGGCCGTTCGAAGGAGAATCGGGAAACCAGCGGGCTTTGCGTAATCACGAGCTAACGAAATTTACCAGTGCCCAGGCGTGTTACACAAAAGCAGTTTTGTTACGTTTCTGTGTCGAAAATGAGCCTGTTAACCCAAGTTGCTACCGCGACGCACTTGCCAGTCTTCGACGAGGTTGCCTGGAATTTCCTTAAGGAAACGCGACGGTCGCTGGAAAATCTCTCCGTAACCGGCGTTCAGGCGCATGTGCGGATAGGTCAGGTAAAGCTCATCGCGCGCCCGGGTAATCGACACATAAAAAAGCCGGCGCTCTTCCTCAATCGCATCGCGCGTTTCGAGTGAACGCGAGCTTGGAAACATTCCGTCGGTCAGCCAGATGACGAAGACAGTGTGGTATTCGAGGCCTTTCGCCTGATGAACTGACGAAAGGTTTACCGCTTCCTGATCGGCGGTTTGATTCGGGGCGGCCTCGGCGTCCACGTTGCTGATCAATGCAAGTTGCGAGAGAAATTCGTTCGCATCCTTGAACTGACGCGCAAAAGCCGCGAGCTGGTTCAAGTCTTCGCGACGAAGTTCGTAGTTCGTGAAATTCACTTTTGCGTAATCGTCATAGATCGCTTCGACCACCGACGCGATCATCTCAGAAGGCGGATTCGCTTGTCCGCCCGGTGCGATTTCATCAAGCGTGTGCGCGAGTTGTTCCCACGATTTCTTCGATTTTGCGGTAACCGGCATCGCGAGCAAACGCTCGCTCCACGATGAAATATCGCCCTGATCGTTGAGCGAACTTTCCCATGCGCGCCACAAATTATCGGCGCTCTTGTTCCCGATGCCGGGCAACAATTTCACCATGCGTTTAAAGGCAACTTCATCGCGCGGATTCACGACTAGACGAATGAAAGCGGCGACGTCTTTGATGTGCGCCTGCTCGAAAAATCGAATGCCGCTCGTGATCTGATAGGGGATGCCGCGCCGTGAAAGTTCGAGTTGCAACTCGACCGCGTGGAAATGCGAGCGATACAAAACCGCGACTTCGTTCAGGTCCACGTTTTCGTCGCGCAGCTCCAGGATTCGTTGCGCCACAAACTGCGCTTGCTCGCTGCTGTCATTCAGTGCGACGAGCGCTGGTCTGGTCGAATGCGAATCCCGCGTGGCGCTCAGTTGTTTGCGAAACTGTTGCACGTTTGCCGCAATCGCTGCGTTCGCGACGCGCAAAATTTCCGGCACGCTGCGGTAATTCAGCTCGATCTTGAAGACCTGCGCGGTCGGATAGCGCTTCGGAAATTCGAGTATGTTTTGGAAATTCGCGCCGCGCCACGAATAGATCGATTGCGCGTCGTCACCTACGACCATGACGTTTTTGTGCTCCGCCGCGAGCGTATCGATAAAGTCCGCCTGGATTTTGTTCGTGTCCTGATATTCATCGACGAGGATGAACTTGAATTGGCGCCGATAAAACGCCGCGATCTCTTCGTCTTCGAGCAGCATGCGGAGCGTTTTCTCGAGTAGATCGTCGAAGTCCATCGAGTTCGTCGATTTCTTTTTCTTCTCGTAACGCGCGTGCACATCCTTGATTTGCTCGAGCAGCGGCAAAAAATACGGAAACTTCTCCGCGAGCAATTCCTCCATCGGTCGTTCGGTGTTCACGACAAAACTGAAAATATCCGCGAGCACATCGCCTTTCGGAAAACGGATTTCCTTCGGATCGATTCCAGCCGCTGCGATAACCGCGTTAATCAAATCCTTCTGATCTTCGCGATCCATGATCGTGAATCCGCTGGAGTAACCGAGAGCGCGTCCATGCCGGCGGAGCATGCGATTTCCGATCGAGTGAAACGTTCCTCCCCAAAGTCCGCTCGCGTCGACCGGCAAAAGATTAGCCACCCGATCGAGCATCTGGCGCGCAGCCTTGTTCGTGAACGTCAGCAGCAGGATGTTGCGCGGATCGATGCCGTTCTCGAGGAGGTAGGCGACGCGATAGGTGAGGGTGCGCGTCTTCCCGCTTCCCGCGCCCGCGATGACCAGCAGCGGCCCGGGCGACGCCGTCACCGCGGCGAGCTGCTGCTCGTTCAGTTCCGCGGCGTAGTCGATATTTATCGAAGTCGCGGCCTGGGCGGGCTGCAGCGTGTACTCGCGGGACATGGTCGGTTACGCTCCTGTCGCCGGCCAAACTTGCAAGTGGCACAAAATTTATTGAAACGGCGACCGGAGATAACGATGATGCCGCATCTTCGCTCGGTTCACATTTCTTCTCTGCGTTTTGCTGTGCGGAACGAACTGGCTCCGCGCCGCGACGGATGACGTTTCACAATTGCGGACTCAACTCGCCGCCGCCCAGGATGCGGCAGATAAACCTTCGATTATTGAGTTAAGCCATCGCATCGTCGCCATCGCGCCAAACGATGCGGACGCGTGGGAGAGCCTCGCGCGGACGCAATTGGAAATCGAAGACTTCGATCGTTTCGCAGAAACGCTGGATGCCTGGGAAAAAGCGATGAAACGGCCGCCTGCCGCGATCGAAGATTTTCGCGGCGACTTGTGCGCGCATCAGAAAGATTACAAGGGCGCGGAGCGGCATTATCTGGCGTTCATCGCGCGGAAACCGCCAGTGTCCGACATCGCGGATATGTACGACAAGCTCGCGGAGCTTTGCGTCGAACAGGGGCGCTGGTCCGAGAACGCAACGTATCGGAGCAAAGCAATCGCGGCGAAGAATTCTGCAGCGCGTCGCGTGAACTATGCGTGTGCATTGCTGCGTCTGCATAAATGGGACGCCGCTTACGCTGAAATGGCCAGGGCGAATAAAATCGAGCCCGATGGTACAGAGGTTAAGGAGTGGCTGCCACAGTTTGAGCGATTGCATGATTTTCTTCCGCGAATCAAAACCGTCGAGGCGCGACTCGCAAAATCGCCTAACGAATTGAATCTGTTGTTGGAGCGCGCGCATTTGTTCGCGGTTGCGCAACGGCCGCTGCTTGCGCTCGACGACTGTGAGAAAGCAGCCGCGCTTCAGCCAAACTCGATGCAGGCGCGCATTCAAAAGGCCGAGGCATTACTCGATCTGAAGCGTGACGACGATGCGGCAAAGCTCGAGGTCAGCAAGAATCTTGCGCGCGATTCAAGTGGACACGTGAGCGAGCAGTCGTTAGGCGAACTGGCCCGGGAGGATTCGGCGATTGCGGCGAATCCGAAGAATGCGGAGGCACTGGCGGCGCGTTCGAACACACTCCGGCAACTCAATCAATTCACGCTTGCCCTCGCGGATGCACGCGCTGCGCTTGCGCTGGACGACAAATCCGCGGCGGCGCATTTCGAGATGGCGCACGATCTCGATGGGCTTCTCGATTCGAAGCAGGCGCTTGAGCACGCGATCAAGGCTACGGAACTCCAGCCGGGCAATTCAGTGATGTGGTTTTATCGCGGATTGCTCGAGGCACAACGCGCGAATTTTTCCGCGGCGGTTGAGTCGCACACGCGATCGCTCGCGATTAGCGAATCGGTCGTGGCGTTGAGAGCGCGAGAAGAATGTGAACGCCGTATCGGCAAGGTGCACGAAGCAGACGCCGATCTTCGCCGGCTGAACGAGCTGGAGCCGCCGCGACAATGAAACGCGCGGCTCTTCTTTTCATTTTTGCATTGGTAAGCGCAACGCAATTGATCGGTGCGCAGGACGAAGAAGACTCGTCATCGAATACAAAGCCGGACGCGGGTGGCATAGTCCTCGAGCCGAGTCAGGGCAACATCACACCGGGCGACGAAATCACGATCACGTTTCCGAGCGCGATGGTGCCGGCGGATCGCATCGATGTTGCGGATCAAACATGTCCGTTCGTCAGTGAACCCAGGGTCGAAGGCACATTTCTTTGGAAAAGTCAGACCGAAGGAGTTTTTACCGTGCACGCCGTTGTGCCCGGTGCGCATCATCGATTAACGCTCGTCCCGAAGCTCGCGGACGCTGCTGGAAAACAAATCAACGCGCCGGATTGGAGCGCCGAATTTGCCGCGCCGCCATTCTCGATTTCGACTGATTTCGACCAGCGAGATCATCTCAGCGCGCAGCCGCAGATCGGCCTGGATTGCACTTATGACGTGCGCCTTACCGAAGTAGTGGAGCACGTTTATTTTCAGGATCGCGATTCGCACATGCGCTTTCCCATCGAGGTGATTCAATCCAGCGACGAGAAAGCAACGGATCCGCCCGTCGGAAAATCGTTTCGGGTCACGCCGCGCGCTCCGCTACCGGTCAGTCGCACCTACGATCTCGTCGTTAATGGTTTGGTCGAAGCGAAAAGCCGCCGACCTCTGCAGTATCTAAAAGTTTTTCCGGCCGGTAAAACCGAGCCGTTGAAGATCGATTGGGTCGGCGGGTTCAATCACGCATTGGATGAGGCATCAATCCGCATCAAGTTCTCCGACGATATCGATCCGAACGAAGCGACGCCGGCGAAGATTCGAATCGAGCCGGCGATCCCGGAAATGCAACTTCTCGCGAGCAACGACGAAGTGGAGGTGAAGGGAAAATTCGATCTGACAAAACGCTACAGCGTCACCGTCTCTAGCGATTTGAAAGGCGAACGCGGCTACAGCCTAACGAGTCAATCGCACTGGTTTGCGACATTCCATCCGAAAGAAGCCACGATCGTGTTTCCTGCATCGCAAGTTTTTATGCGCGCCCGCCAGGATCTGCGGTTCTCGTTTTTCCAGATTAACGCGCCAGCGGTGACGTGGAAGCTCGCGCAGATTCCATTCGAAAAATTGGGACCGGTCACAGCGCGCGTGCGTGAGTTTGAGAGAAGCGCGACCGATCCGGTCACGGGAAAGGTGGTAATCGATCCGCGCACCGGCTTTGCGAAGGAATTTCAGACCGAACTGCTGGTGGATGCATTCAATCTGCCGGTCGTCGGCAACGGGACCTTTGACGCGACCAGCGGCGACGCGAGTGTGCGGCGCGATATTCATTGCGCGGCGCCGAAGAATTCCAGCTTCAGCGGCGCTTACCTTTTGGAAGCAAGCGCGCGTCTTGGTGACGGACGGGTCATCGGTAATCGCTCGATTGTTTGCAGCAGCGATTTCATTCTCACGCAAAAGCGATTGCCGGCGAGCGTCGTGTTGCGCGTCGCGAAAATGTCGGATGCGAAACCGGTCGCGGGTGTGACCGTGCGCGCGGTTACCAAAGAGAACGTCGAACTTGCGCGAGTGCGGACAGACCAGCAGGGCCTCGCAACATTTGTTCGGGACAAAATTTTCCCGGCGAAAGGCAATAGTGTTCATCTTTTCATTGCCGACACGCCCGAGGGACCCGCCCTGCAGTTTGCCAATGGCCAAACCTATTCGTCGCCGAACGATGACATTCGCCTAACGAGAAAGCCGCACGCCGAAATCATCACCGATCGCAATCTCTATCGGCCGGGGCAGCTGGTGAAGATGAAGGGAATGATGCGCATCAATACCGCAAGCGGTCTCGCCATTCCGGCAGCGACCGATGTGCGCTGGCGTGTGATCGAAGGCTACGGCGATCGCCTGGTAGGTGAGGGTCGCGCCACTCTTTCTCCGTATGGTGGGTGGGAAGCCGAGTGGAACATTCCTGACAAAATAAAACTCGGTACCTATGAAATTCGCGCACAGGTCGGCGGCGAGAATTACGAAGGAACGACGTTCCTGCGAGTAGAAGAATATCGCGTGCCGATCTTTTCTGTCGTTGTCGAAGGGAAAACGGAAGTCGGCGAAACGGCGCATGCGCATGTTTCCTCGGCATATTTTCACGGCGCGCCCAATGTTGGTGCGCGTGTTCATTGGAAAGCGACCTGGACGGCTTCCGCGGAATACGGCAACGAAGAGCAGAACTACAAGAAACGCTTCAACGGTTACGCGCAGCTCGGGCCGCATCTGGATGCGGATGGCGAAGAACTGAAATCGATCGAAGGCGACGCGAAGTTGGATGAGCACGGTTTTGTCGATCTCGCCTGCGAATCGCCATTCAAGAACAACGCCGCAATCGGCCGCGCCGATGTAATTTGGCGTGCTGACGTTACTTCCCTCGATGGCCAAAGCATCGCCGGTGGGGATGCTGGAAAGATTTTTCCAAGCCAATCGCGACTTGGAATAAACGTGACGGAACGATCCGAGAAACCGCGCGGCGTCGATGTGAGTGTCGATGCGATTGATAAAGACGACGCGAAGGTCAGTGATGTCGCCGTTCGCGCCGATCTGTTTCACGTCACGACCAAGACCGTAAAGGAACAGCTCGCTCCTTTTGTTTATCGTTACCGGAACACCGATGAATTCGCGAAGGTCGCATCGAAAGAAGCGAAGACGCCGGCCGACTTCAATTTTCCGGTAACGACGACGGGCCGCTATGTCGTTACGGCAACTGCGGCGAATTCGAAGGCGCCGATGGTGAGTGACGAAGCCACCGTCTCCGGCGAAGAGCTGGCGGAATTGCCGGTGCAAAATGAAACGAGTTTCAAGATCGAACATCAAACCGGTGCGTTTACTCCGGGTGAAAAAGCGTCGCTCTCGATTCAGGCACCGTTCGGCGGCATGGCGTGGGTATCGGTCGAAACAGATCAGATTCTCGACACACTACTCGTGCCGTTGGCAGGCAACGCTGGGCGCATAGAGCTGCCGATTAAGAAAGAATACGCGCCCAATGCAACAGTATCGATTTATCTCGTTAGGCCGGGCGGCGAGAAATCGCTGCCGCTGGAGCGGTTTGCGACTTCAGAAATCCAGGTGCGAAGGCCGGACCGTGAATTGAAGATCGAGCCGCACTTTGCCAGCGCTTCAGCAAAGCCGGGCGAAAATGTTCACGGCGAAGTCCGTGCAACGTCAGAAGGGAAACCGGTCGCAGATGCGGATCTTGCTGTGTTTGCGGTTGATGAGGCCGTCCTGAAGCTCGGTGATTGGCAGCTTCCGCATATCCTCGATGATTTTTATCCGAGGAATCCCTTTTCGGTCCGCAATTACCAATCGCTCGAAAATTATATCGATCAGATCACGGAGCGGAGCCTGACGCAGAAGGGTTTTACCATCGGCGATGGCGGAGAGGAAGCCGTCGGCAACGTGACGATTGTCCGGAAAGAATTTCGCACGCTTGCGTTCTGGGAGGGGAGTCTGAAGACAGACGCAAATGGGAAAGCCGCGTTTGATTTTATCGCGCCGGATAACCTGACCACTTATCGCCTGGTCGCTGTTGGTCAGACGAAGCAAAATCAATTTGGGGGCGACGCCAGCGCAACGATCAGAGTTTCCAAACCGCTGCTTATCAATGCAGCGCTGCCGCGATTCTTGCGGGATGGCGATGAGGTCGAGCTGCGCGCCGTAGTGCAGGAAGATTTCGCGGATTCGGAAGAAATCACTGCGCGCTGCGTGACGGACGCGAATTGCAAACTGCTCGTCGCCGATCGTGCGACGCAGAAAACGACGCGGAACGCGCCCACGGTTTTCCGGTTCAGAGCCAAAGTCGCGGATCGCGATCTGGCACCGACGAAGATTCATTTCGAAGCGGTCGCAAAATCGAATCCGAAGATGTCGGATGCGATCGAGATCACGCTACCGGTGCAGCCGCCGACAATCGTGCGCAAAGAGAGCGTAGCTGGTCCGTTCACCGGGCCGCAGTTTGATACGCGCAAAGCGATGCCGGCAGATTGGAAACGCGGGCGCGGGAAGGTCACTACGACAGTTTCCACCTCGCCCTGGTTGCCAAAAATCGCGGGCGTGCCGGTAATTCTTGATTATCCGCACGGCTGTTTCGACCAGATCTCGACGAAACTTCTCGGTTACAGTTTTCTCGCGAACCTCATCGCGTATCTGCCCGATATCGATGCGCGCGATGCCGAATATCGCGCCACGCTCGAGCGCGGGATGAACCAATTTAACGACTCGCTTCTCGCCGACGGAATGTTGCCGTATTGGCCCGGCGGCGACACCGGAAATCCTTTTGTGACGTGCCAGGCATTTTGGGCGGTAAACGAGTCGGTTAACGCCGGATTCGAAGCGCCGGAAGGATTGCGCGACAAACTTGCGGCTGCGTTGAAGAAAATCGTTAACGGGCAGACCTCGAGCAATTCCTTTGAAAAGTGTTTCGCGCTCTTCGTCCTCACGCAGTACGAGCAGGACGACGATTACAAATCGATTGCGCATGAGTTGTATCTGCGTCGCAACGAAACCGGCGACGAAGGTCGCGCACTGCTCGCGATTGCGCTGCATCGGCAGGACATCATGCCGAAGGAAAAGGAGCAGTTGCTCCGCGAAATCGATGCACCCATCAAGCAGCGCGCGTTTGATCCGAGGACTTTGAGTTCAGCCACGCGCGCGGAAGCGATCAGCGCGTTGGCCTTCGATACCATTGCACCGAAAATTTGGACGGCGCAGAAGAAACAGCGCATCCGCCAACGCATGCTCGTGCTCATGGATTCGTCCGCCGCACTCTCGACGCAGGAAAATCTCTGGCTGCTGCTCGAATTCAAAACGATGATCGGCGCGGAAAAAGCAGAAGCGCTCAACAGCACAATTCCGAAAGGCGTCGTTTCCAAGAATGGCCGATCGGCCGCGTGGATTGATCGCAAGATTGGCGACGATCTTGTCGTGAAAGGTTTGAATAAAGGCGCGCTGAATTTTCTCCTGCAGGCCGAGTATTCGACCGATGAAGTCGACACCGATCGAGTTGATCGCGGATTTCGCGTCGAACGCGTCGTCAAGAACCTTACTGATGCAAAGCGCAGCGGAGCGAGCGACGCACCGTTCAAGCTTGGCGATCAAATTCTCATTACCTACCGGATGAACACGCGGAAGCTGCAAAATTACGTGGCGCTGGAGGATTCGTTGCCCGCCGGGCTCGAAACGGTGAATCCGAATCTCGCGATGATCGGGAAGTTTTTCGAACTGCCACCGACAGACGAACATGATCACACACTCTTCCTTTCGCACTCGGAAATGCGTGATCGTTCCACGCTACTTTACTTTGATTCGTTCGAGCCGGGATCGGGAACGTATTCGGTGCTCGCGCGCGCGACCGCTGCCGGGACATTTCGCTGGCCGGCCACGCAAGTCGTGCCGATGTATGACAGCCGTTTCTCCGGCCTCTCCCCGTCGAGCTTATGCGTGATTTCGGGCGATTGATTTCTCTGGGGAGCGCACGCGCCCTCGCGTGCTGGCGACGGCGCCCCCGCCGTCGCAAACTTTTCGGAAGGCTAAACCTGGACGACGCATTTCGGCGAGGGCACCGAAATGTGCACGCGAGGGCGCGTGCGCTCCCCAGAAATTCGCGGCGCCGTTTTTTGATTGTTTGCATGCTCTCCCTCGTCGCCATAGCGATTGGAATTTGGTGGCTGCCATTGCCTAACGAGTTAAAAAAACCGACGATCGGAACTCTTACGCTTTTAGATTGTCGCGGTCGTGAAATCGCGGAACTGGCTTCCGCGGAAGCACGGGCACAATTACCGCGTCCGCTAAACGAAATGGGAAAATGGCTTCCGGGCGTGACGATCGCGCTGGAAGATCACCGCTTTTACGAACATGCCGGTGTCGATTGGCGAGCAACCGCCGCCGCGTTTGCGCGTAATTTCAAATCAGGTCGCGTCGTTTCCGGCGGATCAACTATTACGCAGCAGCTTGTGAAAATTGCGACTGGTCGTCATCGGCGCAGTTGGACCGGCAAGATCTACGAGACAATCTGCGCGTGGAAACTCGAACGTCGGTGGAGCAAAGAGCGGATCATTACCGAGTATTTGAATCGCAGCAGCTATGGTAATCGACGGCTCGGACCGGAAGCAGCCGCGCGCGCTTACTTCGGAAAATCGGCGCGGGACCTGACGCTTTCGGAATCGATATTTCTCGCCGGTCTGCCGCAAGCGCCGACTCGATTCAATCCATGGAAACATCCGGAGCGCGCAAAGCAAAAATACGAACGTTCGCTTGCGCGTCTGGCGCAATTGCGCGTGATCACGCCCGGGCAACAATTGTTCTTTGCGAAGGCGGTGCCAACCATCCGGCGATTCGATCCGCCGCATTTCGCGCCGCACTTTGTCGATGCAGTTGTCGCGCAAAACCCGAAGTTGCGCGGCACGATCCGCACCTCGCTCGATCTCGATCTTCAACTGAAAGCGGAGCAACTTCTTCGTTCCCACCTCGCCGCGCTTAATCGTTACGACATCACGGAAGCAGCGATGGTGATTGTGGAAAACGAAACCGGCGCTGTGCGCGCGATGGTTGGCTCATCGGATTACGCGAAGCATCAAATCAATGGCGCGATGCGCGCGCGCAGTTGCGGTTCGACGCTGAAGCCGTTCGTCTATCTTTCGGCGATCGATCGTCGCGTGTTCACGGCTGCAAGTCTGTTACCCGACACGCCGGATGCGATTCGCGGAGAATACGCGGATTACGATCCGCAGAATTTTAATCATCGGTATCTCGGTCCCGTACGATTGCGCGAAGCGCTTGGATGTTCGCTGAATGTGCCCGCCGTATTCACTTTGAGTCAGCTCGGCGCCCGTCCGACTTTTTATGAATTGGAAAAATGGGGATTCGAGTTTTCGCGACAACTTAGCGACTACGGAGCCGGTTTCGTTTTGGGTAACGCCGAAATTCGTCTGGTTGATCTCGCCGGCGCTTACGCGGGTCTGGCGCGAAATGGCATCGCGATGCGCGCGAAACTTTTGTCCGCCGAACATCATCCGATGACGCGCATCGCATCTCGCGGCGCGACCGAGATCATCAACGATATCCTTTGCGATAATTCGGCGCGCGAAAAAAGCTTCGGCACGCATTCGGCGCTCGCCTTCGATGAACGAGTTGCCGTGAAAACAGGCACGAGCAGCGGATTTCGCGATGCCTGGACAGTGGGCTTCAATAAAGAACACACGGTTGCAGTTTGGGCGGGAAATTTCGATGGACGACCAATGCGCGACACGTTCTCCGTGCGATCTGCTACTCCCTTGTGGGCGGCGATGATGCATGAACTGCTGCAGCGCGATCATCCACTCGATCCTCCGCGTGAAAACGACGAGCTCGTGCGACGCGAAGTTTGTGCGGAAACCGGATTGCTCCCGTCAGCTCACTCAGTGGCAAGAGTCCATGAGCTTTTTCTGAAAGGAACCGAGCCGAAAGAAGATTCGAGCGCGTGGTTCTCCAGTGACGGCAAACTGCTATTGCCTAACGAGTACGCGAGCTGGTGCGCGAGCGGCAATAACACGCGCGATGCACAGGTGCGTCCGGAGCCCCGTATCACGAATCCGGTCGCAAACGCGCGTTACGAAATCGATCCGGTATTGCCGCGTTCGCAGCAGATGATCGAATTGACGACTACGCTCGGACACGACGTGAAATGGTTTGTGAATGACGCTCGCCAACCGTCGCAAGCCGACGGCCGTTTTTTCTGGCAGCTGACGCCGGGCGAATGGAAACTGCGCGCGGCTAGTTCCGGAGGAAGCGCCGAAGAAACAATCTTCGTCGAGTAACTTATGGCAAAAGAAATACCAGCGATCGGAATCATTGGCGGAAGCGGTTTGTATCAGATGGAAGGCGTGACGGATTCTTCCGAGCAGAAAATCGAGACGCCGTTTGGTTCGCCCTCCGATGCGATCATTGGTGGGAAATTATCGGGACGGCAGGTTTACTTTTTGCCGCGGCACGGTCGCGGCCATCGGATTTTGCCGCATGAGTTGAATCATCGCGCCAATATTTATGCGCTGCGTTCGCTCAACGTGCGATGGATCATTTGCGTGACGGCAGTTGGCAGTCTGCAGGAAAAATACGCGCCGCGCGATGTGCTGTTGCCTTCGCAATTTTACGATCGGACGAGTCAACGCAGCGCACACACATTTTTCGGAGAAGGAATTGCCGCGCACATCAGTTTTGCAGAACCGATCTGCACAAACCTGCGCAATCTGCTGGCCGAAGCGGCGCGTGAAATGAAAGTGAAGGTTCACAATGGCGGCACCTACGTGAACATGGACGGGCCTGCATTTTCCACGCGCGCCGAATCCGAGCTGAACCGGCGCAACGGTTTCGACGTCATCGGAATGACAAACCTGCCGGAAGCTAAACTGGCGCGTGAGGCGGAGATTGCGCTCGCAAGCATTGCGATGATCACCGACTACGATTGCTGGAAGGTCGAAGAAGAGCCGGTTTCGGCGGAGGCAGTGTTCGGACATCTGACGGCTAATGCGGAGACGGCAAAGGGGATTCTCAGTAAGGTCATCCCAAGGATTCCGTCCGAAGCAAACTGGCCGGAGCATCGCGCGCTGGATTCTGCTTTGGTAACCGATCGCAAGCTGTGGCCCGAGGAAACCAAGCGCAAGCTTGGTCCCATTCTCGATAGATTTACGGACTAACCGGTTTTTTCGCATTTTTGAGTCGCGAAAGCGCCTAGCAAAAATCGTACTTGCCTTTAAAAGCCCTTGTATGGTAATTATAAAGATCGTCGGCGGAAACGTTGTTCTGCCCTCGTAAACAGAGTCAAAACATGATCATCAAAATCGCTACTTGCCTGCTCGCGGTCGGACTGTTTTCCAGCTGCGCCAGTACCTCAGGTGACCAAAGAGGGAACTTTGGAACAAAGGATGAAGCAGCAATATGCCACCGCTTACGCGGCCGCGGAACCGCCGCCGCCAGCGGAGGGACCCGAAGATGTCCCGGCAGAAGCGCCCTCAGACGTGAATCGCAATCCGGCTTTGGTGCCTTCGCCCTTACTTCGCGCGTCGGCAGCGTCAGGCAGCCCTTAGATCAGACAGCATTCAATTTGTCGTCAGTCGCGACAACGTTTCACAAAGCGCGCTGATTTGCGCATCATCGTGATCTGCCGTCACGGTGATGCGCAGGCGCGCTGAGCCTTTCGCCACCGTCGGGTAACGAATCGCTGGAACGAGAAAATGTTCGGCGCGCAACGCCCGCGAGATTTCGAGCGTCCTTTGTTCTTCTCCAATGATCCATGGATGAATGGCGCTGCCTTCATCGATCTTGCCACTGTGCGGTTGTGGTGAAGCGGGAAGCAATGTCCGCAGTTGTTTGATTCTGCTCCAGAGCAACTGCCTTCGTTCTTCGCCTTCTTTCGAAGCAAGAAATTCAATCGCCGCGGATGCGGCCGCCGCCAACGCAGGTGGTGGCGCTGTCGTAAAAATGAAAGAGCGCGCCCGATTAACGAGCCATTCGATCAGGCTGCGCGATCCGCAGATGTAGCCGCCGCTCACGCCGAGCGCTTTGCTCAACGTTCCCATTTGAATATCGATTTCGCGCGAGAGTTGCGTTTCCGCCGCAAGTCCGCGGCCGTTGCTACCGATAACACCGACGGCGTGCGCTTCATCAAGGAAAAGCAGCGCTCCGAAGCGCTTCTTCAATTCAACAAGCTCGCGCAAAGGAACGCGGTCGCCATCCATCGAGAAAACGGACTCGGTCACAATCAGGATCCGATTGTCCGGGTGTTCGCGCCGCGCCCAATCGAGATGGCTTTCCAATTTGCCGAGATGATTATGCGGAAAAACGCGCACGGTTGCGCCGCTTAATTTCGCGCCGTCGATGAGCGACGCGTGCGAAAGCTTGTCGAGAATTACGACGTCATTCTTTGCAACAAGTGCGGGAATTGTTCCCACTGCCGCCGCATAACCGCTGCTGAAACAAAGTGCCGCGGGAACTCCCTTCCACTTTGCGATCGTATTCTCGAGACGAACATGCGGCGATTGCGTGCCGCTGATCATTCGCGACGCGCCTGCACCGACGCCAAATTCCGCAATCGCTTCGGTAGCGGCTTCGCGCAAACGCGGATCGTTCGCGAGCCCAAGGTAATCGTTGGAGGAAAAGTTAACGAGCCGCTCGCCGACAACTTCGACTTCGGGCCCCTGTGCGCTGCCGATCTCGCGTAATTTTCTGTGCAACGATCGTGCGCGGAGCGCTTGCAATTGCTCCTGAAAAGAGATCGTGCATCGGACTCGTTAGGCGTTTACATCCACAAGGCCCAGGAAAGAAGCGCGGAGGCGTCCTTCCAAACACCTGCCTTGCCATCGCCGAGGACAACGACGATCACGTCGCGTCCCGGCCGTGTGCCGCTTGCGATCAAACAATGCCCGGCCGCCTCGGTGTAGCCGGTCTTCATTCCATTGCAGTAGGGCAATCGTTTCAAAACCTTGTTTGTGTTTTCCAGTTCGCGCGTGCGCCCGTTGGCATAACGAAAGACAAGTTGCGGCAGACAAACAATCGAACGGATCGTCGGATTTGCGTAGGCCGCACGTGCAATGATCGCGAGATCGCGCGCCGTGGAATATTGACCTGGCAAGCGGCAGACCGTTGGGATTCAAAAAATGCGAATGGGTCGCGCCAAGTTGCCGCGCCTTTGCATTCATGACGTCGGCAAAAGCCTCGATGCTGCCGGCATAATCGCGCGCCAGACAACGCGCCACATCGTTAGGGCTTTTCACGAGCAGCGCGCGCAGCAAATCGATCCGCTGGTACACTTCGCCGCCTTTGATGTTGAGCTTCACCGGTTCGGCATAGGTGTCGGTTGGCGCAACAACGACGCGTTGATCGAGGAAGCCGCGTTCGGCAATGATGAGCGCAGTCAGAAGTTTTTGCGTGCTCGCGGCGGCGCGCTGTTGATCGGCATTCTTTTCGTACAACACGACGCCAGTCCGCGCATTGACGACAAGGACGGATTTTGCGCGCGTTTCCGGAGCTTCCGCGAGAGCGAAAGCGACACTGCCCCAAAATAGGCTGAGCAAAACCGCGGTTTTCGCTATTCGAATCATGGGCAAATCTTAGAACAAATGGTGGCCGTTTTGTTGAATCATTCGCCGCGGCCAGGCTGGATGAGTTCGATTTCGTAGCCTTCGGGTGCGTCAATAAACGCAATGGCGCCGCCGTTGCCGTGTGAATGCGGCCCGTCCGAGAGCGGATAACCTTTGGCCTCGGCGTGCTCAGCGAATTTTTTCATGTCGTCCACTTCAAAGGCAAGATGCGTCAAATCAGGTCCCACCACCACCGGTCCGCTTTGATCAAATTTGCAGATCTCGATTTCCTCGTCGCTGCCGGGCGCCTTAAGGAAAACCAGTTGGGAGCCGCGGCCAGAAGTGTGCCGGCGCGTTTCCTCCAAGCCGAGCACGTCGCGGTAAAAGCTAACCGTCTTCTCCAAATCCTTCACCCGATAGCGCGTGTGCAAGAGTTTCTTTACCATGGCCTAGTTACTTGGCGCGGCTTCCGCGCAAATTCAAACGGAACTCGGGTTTAATTGTAGAGCGGAGGCGTGAGTTGTGGTTGGTTAGGCGCGTGAAACTCGTCATCGCAGCCACGGGCGCAAGCGGCACGATTTATTTGCAACGATTGCTCGAGCAAATCGATTGCCGCGCGAACGAAGTGCATCTCGTGATGAGCGCGCACGCGAAACAAGTCGCGGTGCAGGAGATGGATAATTTCAAAGTGCCGGATGGAATTTTGCAGCACACGGAAAACGATCTCAATGTTCCGTTTGTCAGCGGCTCGGCCAAATTCGATGCCATGGTCGTGGTGCCGTGTTCCATGGCGACGCTTGGGCGCATCGCGTCCGGTTCGAGCGACAGCGCGCTACTGCGCGCGGCTGATGTTTTTTTGAAAGAGCGTCGCAAACTTGTCCTCGTGCCGCGCGAAACACCATGGAATCTGATTCACGCGCGAAATGTCGTTACGCTTCTGGAAGCGGGCGCAGTCGTCTTGCCGGCCATCCCATCCTTCTATAGCCGTCCCACTTCGGTGAACGATGTCGTCGACACCGTCGTCTGGCGCATTCTCGATCAAATCGGACTGCCGAGTGCGCGCGCATATCGCTGGGCGGATGACAAAAATCCGCGCGCAAAAAATTGAAAATCGAAGGCTGGCGCGCGCGATGGCTGGTGGCGATCGCGTATCGAATTCTGAAAATTTGGTCGAGCACGCTTCGTTACGAATTGGAAGATCGCGGCGATTTCGTGAATCGAACCTTGGAGCGCCGCTGCATCGCTTCGCTGTGGCACAACCGTCTCCTGCTCATTTGTATCGCGCTCAAGAAATTTGTGCCGCATCGACCAGGCGCCGGTTTGATTAGCGCGAGTCGGGACGGAGATCTGGTCGCGGACCTGACGCAACGCCTTGGTTTCGCAGGTCGTGCGCGGTTCGAGTTCCCGTTTCGGCGCAAGTGCGATGCTTGAGCTGGCCAGGTGTGCTCGAATCAGGAATCGAAGCTTTTATCACGCCGGATGGTCCTCGTGGACCGGTGTATCAACTGGGTCCGGGAATAATTTTTCTCGCGCAGAAAACGGGAGTTTCAGTGCAACCGATGAACATTGAATACTCGAGCTGCTGGAGATTGAAGAGTTGGGACCGATTTATTTTGCCGCGTCCGTTCGCCAGGATTCGAGTCATTTTTGGCCCGGAGCATCGCGTAGCTGCGACAACGACCGACGAAGAATTTGAAAGAGAGCGGCTTCGGTTGCAGGAAGCGATGATGCAGTTAGTGGAACGGAAATGATGAAGCTCATCGACGGTCGTGTAATCGCTGAAAAAGTTTATGCGCAACTGCGCGGCGAGATTGCCGAGTTGAAAAAACGCGGTGTAACACCGGGCCTCGCTGTTGTTCTCGTCGGCGACAATCCGGCTTCGCGCGCTTATGTGCGCTCGAAAGACAAGATGTGTCGCGAGCTGGGATTACATTCGGTGAAGCTGGAATTGCCGGAAGCGACTACGCAGGATGAATTGCTGGCGCGCGTTCACGAACTGAATCGCGATCCCGCGATTCACGGCATCCTCGTGCAATCGCCGCCGCCGCCACAAATTGATGAGCCGACAATTGTGCGCGCGCTGGATCCCGCAAAGGATGTCGATGGCTTTCATCCAGTAAATGTGGCGAAGCTCGCCATGGGCGATTCGAGCGGATTTGTTCCGTGCACGCCGCTGGGCTGCCAGCGTTTGTTAATCGAGAGCGGAATTGAAATCGCGGGAGCGCATGTGGTGGTGCTTGGCCGCAGCATGATTGTGGGGAAACCGCTCGCGCTCCTTCTCATGCAAAAGGCGCCCGGAGCAAATGCGACGGTTACGGTCGCTCATTCGCGCAGTCGCAATCTCGCGGAAATCACTCGTTCCGCCGACATCTTGATTGCAGCCATTGGCCAACCTCAATTCGTTAGGCAAGAACATGTCCGCGAAGGCGCCGTCGTAATCGATGTCGGAATCAATCGCGTTGACGATGCTACTAACCAACGTGGCTATCGGCTTGTCGGTGACGTGGCCTTCGATGAAGTAGCGCCGCGAACATCCGCCATCACGCCGGTGCCAGGCGGCGTTGGTCCGATGACGATCGCAATGCTGATGTCCAACACCGTGAAAGCATGTCGCGCGAGTTTAAGCCCCAACGACTCGCGAAGTTAACAGGCGCAGAATCGACGGTTGCATTTTCGCGATGGCCAAAATTTTGGAAGCGAATCGCGGTGAAAGAACGGCGGCACGGGCGAGGCGATTGAGCCAGAGCCTGCCCGCATACATCGAATGCTGTTCGCGTTCAAAGCGGCAGCTGATTTCGTCTGCGCTGCCACCGGCGATGAGCTTTGCAGTTGCTTGCGCTGCCAGCTCTCCGGAACGCAACGCATAAAAAATTCCTTCGCCCGTAAAAGGCTCAACTACTCGTGCGGCATCGCCGATCAAAAACAGTCGATCATATGCGGCGGGCAGCGGCTTGCGAGTCAACGGAGTGATTGTTCGCCATGAGCTGATCGCTTGAAATCCCGAACTCATTTTCCGCCCAGGTCTTCAATTTCGAAATCGAGGTCGGTTTACCAACAAGGCACAAATTCAACTCGCCGTTTCCAGTCGGAGCCTGGCCGGAATAACCTTCGGGAAGAAATTGCAAGACCACGCGCTCGCCGAAATCGCGCGGAAGCGGGATGTGCGTTTGCAACGCGACGCGTTCTTTACCGACGCGAGGGAGCAGATTGCGCAGGCGCGCGACGGTGGAGTTTCTGCCATCCGCCGCGATCAGCACTTTAGCTTCGACGGTGTTTCCGTCCGTTCGAATCGACCAGTTGTTCGTCAGACTTAATTCGCTCACGGTAGTTTCCTGAAAAATTTCGGCTCCGGCTTCGCGAGCGCGGGACATCAGGAGATGATCAAACAGACTTCGCTTCACCGCGATTTCGGCGCCATCAGGCAGCGCAATGGAAATTGTTTGTCGATCGATGCCGACAAAATCGACGCGCTTCAGTTCCCCGTGCGGGAGTGATCGCACGCGATCTTCCACGTCCAATCGTCGCAGCACCGGCCAGCAGGACGGATTTAAACAATCGCCACAGACCTTTTCGCGAGGAAAAGTTTCACGCTCGAGCAGGAGCGTTCGCAATCCGGCTTGCGCACAAAATGCCGCGCAACTTGAGCCCGCCGGTCCGCCTCCCACGATGGCAACGTCGAACATTTGCGCTTAATCTCTCAGGACTGTGCCGCTGTCGAAAGAAAAGCCTGATCTGAACAAAAAAGTGCACGAAGTGCCGCACAAGCCGGGCGTTTACCTCATGCGCGATCGATTCAATCGCGTGATCTACGTGGGCAAAGCGCGCGATCTGCGCAAACGCGTGGCGTCGTATTTCATGCCGTCGAAAATTGCGGTCGCCGACATCAAGACGCGCGCTCTGCTCGACGCCGTCTGGGATTTTGAAACGCACGTCGTGCACAGCGAAGCGGAGTCGCTCCTGCTCGAAGGAAAGCTGATCAAGGAATATCGGCCGCGCTACAATATTTCGTTTCGCGACGACAAGCGTTTTCTCGTCGTAAAAGTGGATCCAAATGAGGACTGGCCGCGTTTTCGTCTCGCGCGATTCAAGAAAGATGATGGCGCACGTTACTTTGGGCCCTACGCGCATGCGGGTGCGTTGCGACAAACGCTCAACTTCATGCGCAAGAAGTTTGGCGTGCTGACATTTGGTCGCGGGGCGCCGACAGAACGAGAGTTGAAATCAGCGACGTATCAGGTGCCCACGCGCTTGAGTGAAATCACGGCGGAGCAGTATCGCGAACGTGTCGATGAAGCATCGGATTTTCTCGAGGGCCATTCGCGTGAAATGATCACGGCGCTGGAAGAGGAGATGCGCAAGACGGCGGAGAAAATGGATTTCGAAAAAGCGGCCGAACTTCGCAACATGATCGAAGATTTGCGTCGCACAACGAAACCGACGCGCCGCTTTACGCGACACAGTCTGCCGAGTGCGATTGATCCGATCGCGGATGTGCAGACGCTGGCGGACGCGCTTCAGCTTCCGCAGCTGCCGCGCGTGATGGAATGTTTCGACATCTCAAATATTTCCACGACGCATGTCGTCGCGTCGATGGTCTGTTTTCGCGACGGCGTGCCGGACAAGAACCTCTATCGCCGCTATCGCATTCGCACAGTGGAAGGCCAGGACGATTTCGCGAGCATGGCCGAAGTCGTTAGGCGACGATATTCACGGGTGCTTCTCGAAGCGCGAGAAACCGATCCGGATACAGCGGAATTTTCGCAGGAGAATCCGGCTGACGCGATGACCCGGGCGACGATGAAGTTTACCGCGGTGCGTTTGCCAGATCTCATCATCGTAGATGGCGGCAAAGGGCAACTTTCTTCGGCGTGTCGGGAATTGCAGCGCCTTGGTTTGCATGACCTGCCGATCATCGGATTGGCCAAGGAGTTCGAGGAAATTTATCGTCCGGGTCGCGCACTGCCGCTGCAGCTGCCAGCGGATTCCGGCGCGCTGCGTTTGCTCCAGCGCATTCGTGATGAAGCGCATCGTTTCGCCAACACGTATCATCAATTGCTGATGAAGAAGCGAATCGGCGAAAGTATCCTGGACGATTGCCCGGGGGTAAGTCAGAACCGAAAAAACATTTTGCTTCGACGCTTCGGTTCGGTGAAACGTTTGCGACAGGCGAGTGTGGAAGAGATTGCCGCTACCGAAGGTATCGGTTCGAAGTTGGCCGAAGACGTGCATCGGTTTCTACAGCGGCATTAGATTCATTCACAGATTTCGCAGATTTACACCGATTAGCTTTTCAAATGTCTCCTAAAAGAATCTGCGGAAATCTGTGGATCATTTTGTTCGCGCTGTGTGGCTCGCTTTCTTTTGCGCAGGAAACGCCACCACCGAGCGCAACACCGGATGAGGACGAAACAATTCGGCCGACATACGAAACGCAAAAGCTCGCGCGGACTTACCTGCTCGACATTCCCGCCCCGCGTGGACAGATCACGGATCGTAACGGCGAGCCGCTCGCGCAGAACAAACTTGGTTACACGCTCGCGATTACTTATCCGACGCCGCTCGATTTTTCCGACGCGCAGGTCCTTGCTTTCGCACAGGAGAAAATCGAGAAGGCGGAAAAGTTTCTCGGCCGGAAACTAAGAATTTCCGACGAACTGATTTTGCGGCACTACCACAACCGCGGCGTGCTGCCGTTTGAGATCGCGCAGGGTCTTACGGCTTCCGAGAAAGACGATCTCAAGGGAGTGCAAGGAATGGTCGTGCGACCGATATATCTTCGCAGTTATCCGAATGGCCACCTTGCCGGCCAGGTCATTGGTTATACCGGAAAGAAGGGACGCACAGCTGATGGTTTCATCGAAAATCATGAAACTCTTTGGCCGGAGACGGAAGGGCGCGAGGGACTCGAACAAACTTTTAATGACATGCTCACCGGCCAGCATGGCGAATACAAACTCACGTTCGACAAGGATGGACGTAAGACGTCTGAGAAAATTGCGACGCCGCCGGTGCCGGGCTACAACGTCGTAACAACGCTCGATCTGCATTTACAGGAACTGGCGGAAAAGGCGCTGGAAGCGAAAGCAAAACGCGGCGCGATCGTGATCATCGATCCGAACACCGGCGATATTCTCGCGCTCGCATCGTGGCCGACGTTTGATCCAAATGCGTTCGTTCCATCGATCTCCACAAAAAAATTTCAGGAGTTACAAGACGATCCGAACATTCCGCTCTTGCCGCGCGCGTATCGTTCGGCGTATCCGCCCGGATCAACCTTCAAGGTTGCGGTCGGGCTGGCGGCTCTGGAAAGCGGCGCTGTGACAACAAACGATTTGTATCGCTGCGTACCATCGATCGAGATCGGCAACGTGACTTTTCACAATTGGAAAAAAACGGATCGCGGCGATCTCAATTTCATCCAGGCGCTGACAGAATCGTGCGACACGTGGTTTTATCAGGTCGGAATCAAAACCGGCGCGGAACCGATCATCGATTGGGCGCAGCGACTCGGCTTTGGGGCAAAATGCGGCATCCCGTTGCGCGGGGAAGCGGAAGGGTCGCGTGCCTAACGACCAATACATGAAAGCGACGCATGGTCGAAAATTACTCAATGGCGACATCGCGAATATGTCGATCGGCCAGGGCGATTTGCTCGTCACGCCGCTGCAAATGGCGCAGGCGATGGCCATTGTCGGGAACGGCGGAACGTTTTATCAAACGCGGCTCGTACAACAGGTGCAGACGGTCGATAATCAGATCGTGACCGCTTACAACGTGCGAGAAAAGAAAACGATCGGCGCTTCGCCTTTGGTTATGGGCCAACTGCACATCGCCATGGTGGAGGCGGTGAACGGTCCGACCGGCACAGCACATCAGGCGAGTCTGGATTCGGTTTCGGTGGCGGGGAAAACGGGAACCGCGCAATGGGGACCAAAGAACAAGGAACGGACTGCCGCGTGGTTTGCCGGGTTCGCGCCGGCGGATCATCCGCGGTATGCGTTTGCCGCGCTCTACGAAGGCGAAGTTGGTAGCACTGTTCACGGCGGATCTGCGGCCGCACCAATGATCGGTAAAATCCTTCGCGACGTCTTCAATGAGCCGGAAAAAGGCCGCGACAAAAAGCAGCAGCCGCCGGAAGAGACAGACGACGTTTCGGATTAGGCTGGAGGGCACGCGCCCTTCTCAATTCGACGTTGAGTGTTGAACGTTGAACGTTGAACGTTTCTTATGGAATCCAAAAGGGCAAGCGCTCTCCTCATCGTCGGCCACGGCTCTACCGTGAATCCCGATTCGAGCGGGCCGACCCACGCGCATGCGGCGGAAATCCAGAGACGCAATTTATTCGCAGACGTGGGATGCGCTTTTTGGAAAGAAGAGCCGAGTTTGCGCGACGCGATGTTTCTTTTTGACGATCGCGAAGTTCGAGAGGTTTACGTTGTTCCAAATTTTATCAGCGAAGGATATTTCACCGAAACTGTAATCCCGCGGGAATTGGAGCTAAGCGGCCGCACCACCACACGCGCCAGTGGCCAGGTTTGGAAATATTGTAATCCGGTTGGGAATCATACGCTCATGACGCAATTGCTTCTGCAGCGCGCGCAAGAAATTGCGCCCGGCATCGCGGAAAAGGAGACAAGTCTTCTCATTGTCGCGCATGGAACCGATCTCAACGACAAGAGTGCGGTTGCGGCCAAGCGCGAGGTGGAAAAAATCCGGGCGCTCGATCGTTATGCCTCGGTGCTCAACGTTTATATGGAAGAAGCGCCGCTCGTTTCCGATTGGTCAAAATTGACCAACACCGCAAATGTTATTGTCGTGCCGTTTTTTATTTCGGACGGATTGCACAGTTACGAAGACATTCCGGCGTTGCTCGGAATCACCGGCAGATTGGAGAAGTCTTTCGAAACTAATCCGCATCGATTGCACGGACGCGCACTTTATTACGCGAGCGCCATTGGAACCGATCCGCGTATTGCGGACATCATCCTGGAGCAAGTTGCGGCCTTTGATGGAAGCGATTGCGTTCCGCCGCAGGCAGCGCCAAGTTCCCGAGCCAAAACGTAGTTCGCGGAATGAAGCAGTATTGCAAAATGTTACAGGAACTGGGGGCATTTATCCTCGCTGGCGCCCATGGTCCGGCGCAGTTAAAGGAAATGGCGGAGATGATCCGCGCGGCTCGCAACTACCGTTGGGTCGGCCTTTATAAGACTACCAAGACTGAATTTGTCATTGTCGCTGGCACCGGGGATTGCCCGGTAGCTTATCCGCGATTTCCGCTCACCCAGGGATTGTGTTGTGCTGCGCGTGAAAATCGCGAGACGATTGTGGTCGGCGACGTCCACAAAGATCCGCGTTACCTGCCGACTTTCGGTAGCACGCAATCGGAGATCGTTGTGCCGATCATCGACGAACACAATCATGTCGTCGGTATTCTCGACGTCGAAAGCGAAAAGCTGAATGCTTTCGAGCAGGAAGATCGCGAATTTCTCGAGCGCGCGGCCTTTCTTTTGTCACGCGCATTGCCAGGTTCGCATTGAATGGTGCTGGAGATCGAGCGAGCGCTCGAATCGTGGTGTGCGTCGGGGCGACGATATATCGGGCAAGTTCTGATCGAAAGATCCGGCGGCGATTCGTTTAGTCTCTGTCATCGTGAAGACGCGGGTCGTGATTGTTTGACTGTGTCGCGGGAAGTGGCGGATGCCGCGGAGATAGCAAGGTTTGATGACGCCGGAAAGTATCGGCCGCTCAGAACAGCGCCGAATCTGCGGCATGGATGGCGAATGGACCTGCCCGACGCGCGAGAACTGCGACGCGCTCTCGATTTCTTCTACCCGGGACGGCTTGAGGTGCTGTTTGCCTTTGAGCGGGGAATACTGTGCACAACATCGTTTCGCGAAACATTGGACCGGCAATCTGGAATGTATCGCGTGGCGGCCAGAATTTCCGATGCGCAGATTAATGACCTTGTCGGAAAGTTTTGTCGTTCGGATGGGGGGTGTTTGCGCACGATTTTGTGGAAACGCGATGCGACTGGCGCCGTTGCGTCAACAAATTTGCCGGCGGAAAAATTTGATGTCGCACATGATCAAGCGGCGAAGCGATCAGCCGCGACTGCTACGGAGGTTATCCCGCTGCTGTGTCAGGAAGCGTGCAATTTGCTCGTCAGCGCGGCGCGCGATGTAGTCAAGACCGAACCATGATTGTTCGCGCGCGCATTGTCGTGACGATGAATGGCGCGCCGATCGAGAACGGCGCGATCGCGATTTCGGAGGAGCGAATTATTGATGTCGGCAGTTTCGCTGAGGTCAAGGCACGCAATGCGGGCGAAGTCGTCGACCTGGGCGAACAAGCATTGCTGCCAGGTCTGATCAATGCGCATTGCCATCTCGATTACACTTGTTTGCGCGGTAAGATTGCGCCGCAAAAATCTTTCACCGATTGGATTCGCGCGATCAATGCCGCGAAAGCCGGACTCTCCAACGAAGATTATCTTGCGTCGATCAATGCGGGCTTCGCGGAGGCGAAGAGATTCGGGACAACGACGATAGCGAATTTGACGGCTTTTCCGGAATTGATTCCGAAGCTTAAACCACCGATTCGCACTTTCTGGTTTGCGGAAATGATTGACGTGCGACAGCCGGAACGTGCGAAGGAAATCGTCGAAAGCGCTGCCGACTCCCTGCGATCGGTGAAGCATCGAGGCCTCGCGCCGCACGCGCCCTACACCGCCTCCGCGAACTTGTATCGTTACGCTGAGGAAATTGCGCGGCGGGAAAATTTTTTGCTGACGACGCATCTGGCGGAATCGGCGGAAGAGATGCAGATGTTTTTGGATCGCGCCGGACCGCTGAAAGATTTTCTGACTGACATCGGACGCGACATGTCGGCGTCAAATGGTGTTACTCCAACCGAATTGCTCGCGAAAAATTGCACTTTAGATGAGCGTTGGCTGCTCGTTCACCTAAACGAATTATCGGATAGCGACTTCCAGCTGCTCGCAGGATTAAGCGGGAAGCCCCAGATTGTGCATTGTCCCCGAAGTCACAAATATTTTGGTCATTCGTGCTTTCCGTTAGAGAAATTGCGCGAACTCGGATTCAACATTTGTCTTGGAACCGATAGTTTAGCCAGCAACAGCGATTTGAACCTGTTCGCTGAAATGCGCGCACTGCAAGAATCGCAATCGAACATCTCGCCAGAGGACATTCTGAAAATGGCGACGACAAATTCTGCGCAAGCCCTCGGTTTCTCCGACAAGGTTGGACAGATTCGACGCGGCTTCCTCGCGGACTTGACCGCAATTCCGTTTATCGGATCGCCGAAAAATGTTTTCTCCGAGATAATTGCGTTCGAAAACTCCGTCTCGTCAGTAGTGACTAGGGAGGAAATTGTTACGCCTTAACGGCCACAAGCTTTTTCTCGTTTCTGCGTTGCCAACTCTCAATCCTGAGATATTCTCCGCTTTGCGAAGATGGCCAAGATAATGATTATCGATGACGAACCAGCAATGGTTGAAGTCATTGTGACCCTCTGCCGGGACAAAGGCCACCAGCCCTTTCCCTTTAATTCCGCTACCAAAGCTGTCGAGCAACTCGACGCTGTTCAACCGCAAGTCGTCGTTACCGATATCAAGATGGAAACGATGAGCGGCTTCGATGTTTTGCGACACGTGCGCGAGCATCATCGCCAGACATCCGTCATTTTGATCACGGCCTACGCTTCCGTGGATACGGCGATCGAGGCGATGAAGATGGGCGCATACGGTTACGTGCCGAAGCCGTTCAAGATCGACGAGCTGCAACTGACCATTCAGCGCGCGCTCGATTTTCAAGCGGCGGTGCGCGAGAACACTTATCTCCGCAAAGAATTAAAAAACCGTTACCGATTTGAAAACATCATCGGCACCAGCCACAAGATGCAGTTGGTTTATAATTTGATTAACAAAGTTGCCGACACTGATAGCACTGTGCTCATCGTCGGCGAAAGCGGGACGGGCAAGGAATTGGTCGCCCGCGGCTTACATTTCAACAGCAACCGGCAACATCACCCGTTCGTCGCGATCAATTGCAGCGCGCTGCCGGAAAATCTGCTGGAGTCGGAACTTTTCGGCCACAAGAAGGGTGCGTTCACCGGGGCCGTCGCGGATAAACGGGGGCTATTCGAAGAGGCGAATCTCGGCACGATCTTTCTCGATGAGGTGAATTCAATGGCGCCGCAGTTGCAAACGAAACTGTCTGCGCGTGCTTCAGGAGCGCGAAGTCCGGCATGTCGGCGATAACAAAAGCATTCCGGTTAACGTTCGTGTCGTCGGCGCGACGAACGAAACGCTGCAGGCAAAAATCAAAGATGGAACGTTTCGTGAGGATCTTTATTACCGGCTCGCAGTCATTCCAGTAGAAATTCCACCGTTGCGTGAGCGCTTGGAAGATGTCCCGCTTTTGACGAATCACTTTTTGCAAAAGCAGGCGAGCACGACCGGCGGCGAACCGAAGAAGATCGATCCCGAAGCGGTCGATTTTCTTTGCCGCTACGATTATCCCGGCAACGTGCGCGAACTCGAGAATGCGATCGAGCGTGCCTGCGCTTTGTGCGATGACGATATGATTCTGTCGAGCGATCTTCCGCCGCAAATCGTCGCTGCTGCTCAGGGAGAAAAAGCGCAGGAGGCGGTCGATACGATGCCCGTGGGGCAAAAGCTTGACGAATTCATTCAGCAACAGGAGCGCGGCTATATTGAGGCTACGCTCGGACACTGCAACGGTTCGCGAGAAAAAGCCGCCACCATGTTGGGCATCAGCATGGCGACGCTCTATAGGAAGATCGAACCAAAGAGCAAAAAATAGCGCACTGAAGCTTAGCCGCGCTTGCTGAAGATCTTGATCTGATCGGCGGCTTTCTGGAGCTCGTCCAAAGCCTCCAGCGTAGCTTGCTGCTTTTTCAAGATTTCTTCGTTAGCAGCCTTCGTTTCTCGCAGCGATTTCATCGTTGCCTCCATCGAGGCGTTGTTCGCTTCGGTGGTCGCTGGGACGGATGTCGCGACAATCGGCGCAGGTGATTGCGCATTCGCCGCATCAAGCATCAAAGTCGCGATCGCGATGCAGAGGAAGGTGAACAGTTTGCTATTCATGATCAATGGCCTGCGCGGCTCGAAAAAATTCTCGCTTCTCGGATCGTCTCGCCCAACGTCGCTAGTTTCGCGTCGATCTTCGCTTGATTCGCGGCGATTTCTTTTTGCTGCGCCTGCACATCGCTGATCAAGGTCTTCAGCTCTTCCGTTTCTTTTGGAGACGCAGGCGTCTGCGCAATGGCAGGCTTCAGCAAAAGCAGGGCAAGAGTTAGAAATGCAATTACGCTGATGCGTTTCATGATTGAGGTCGGTGTTCGTGTTAAAGCAAGTCGCATTCCTGCATGATTGGCGCGCCTCCTGCAGATGGAATTCGGCTTGCGGCTTGAAAACTGCTTGCCTCGCGACGCGAGGGGTTTACCCTCGGAATACTATGGCCGGACCCGGGATGCATCAGTCACAAAACCTGTCGCTTCAGCAGGTTCTTGCACCCCAACTTCAGCAGAGTTTGCTCATTCTGCAGGCGCCTTTGCTCGAGCTGCGCAATCTGGTGCAGCAGGAAATGGAAACCAATCCGGTGCTCGAAGAATTGGCGACCGACCCGAATCCCGAAGAAGCCGAAAAAGCCGCTGCAGACGAAAAGGAATTTAAAGAGGAATTCGAACAGCTCGCGAAACTCGACGCGGAATGGCGCGATTACATGGCGCAATCGAGCAGCTACAGCGGGCGCTCGCAGGAAGAGGAAGATAAACGGCAATTCTTTTTCGATTCGATCGCCACGCAGGAAACGCTGCAGCAACACTTAATGGGGCAGCTCAATCAGACGGCATTGGATGCTAACGATCGCAAGACGGCTGAGCTCATTATTGGAAACATTGATGATAATGGTTTTCTGCAAACGACTCCGGAAGAGATGTCGATGAACACCGGTATTGCGAAGGAAGATTTCGAAAACATTCTCACGCTCATCCAAAGTTTTTATCCGCCGGGAGTGGGTGCGCGCGATCTGCGCGAATGTTTGCTCATTCAACTCAAGCGCGAAGGCAAACAGAGCAGCCTGGAATATAAAATTATTTGCGAACACATGCCGGATCTCGGCAAGCGGCGTTTCCCTGAGATTGCGCGGCGAATGGGGATCAGTGTCGAACAGGTGCAGAAATGCGCGAATAACATTGCGCTGCTGGATCCGCGGCCGGGCCAGATTTTTGCGGCGCTGCCGCAAAACTACGTGCTTCCGGATGTGACCGTGGAAAAGATCAATGGCGAATACCAGGTGATCCTGAACGGTGAACAGATTCCGCATCTGCGCATCAGCAACACTTACAAAGACATCATGGCGCAGGATGGCAATGGCAGTGAGGTGAAGGATTACATCCGCGACAAGATCCGTAGCGGAAAATTCCTGATCAAATCAATTCATCAACGTCAGCAGACCATTTCCAACATCGCGCACCAGATTGTGGCGCGGCAGCGTGAATTTTTCGACAAAGGCTCCGCTTATCTGAAGCCCATGACGATGGTGCAGATCGCGGACATTGTTGGCGTGCATGAAACCACTGTAAGCCGCGCCATTTCCGGAAAGTACATGTCGACTCCCCAGGGTGTTTTCGAAATGAAATATTTCTTCACACCGGGCTATCAAACCGCGACGGGCGAATCGATGAGCAACACGAGCGTGAAAGAAGCCATCATGGATTTAGTGAAAGCTGAAGATGCGAATTCGCCGTTGAGCGACAAAGAGATTGTAGAAATCCTGAGCGAGCGTGGCATTCCGATCGCACGCCGCACTGTCGCCAAATATCGAACCGAGCTGAATATTCTGCCGAGCAATATGCGGCGGAGATATTGACGTTACTTCGGCGCGAGCGAGGCGAGGATTTTTTCAAACCGCGGATCTCCTCGTAGTGGATCCCAGAAAGGATCGAGGAGCAGGTATCCGTAGCAAACGTCGCTTGGAATCGATGCGGCAAGTTCCAGTTGTTGGAAGGAGAGATCCGTTTCGCCAGCCCATGCGTAGATCACGGCCAGGTAGTTAATGGCGTGCGCGCCGTTGATGGAGTCTTTCGACAGCGGAAGCAACTCGACGGCTTTCCTGCCTTCTGAAATCGCGAGGTCCTTGCGTCCCAGGTCGGCATCTATCACTCCCAACACGGAAAGCATCACCGGAAAGTTTGGTTGTTTTCGCACGGTCTCCGCGACTTCGCTGCGTGCCTGAAGCAGTTTGGCATGCGCGATACTGACTTCGCCGCGCATTTCCGCAGCGACGGCTTCGCACCAGGCGCGCGGGAAACGCGCGGAGTCCACTGCCATGCCTTCAGGTGGCATGACCGCGATCGCTTTTTCCATGGTGTTTACATCACGTTCCCAAACCCCAAGTAGAAACCAATATTCGGCCAACTTGGGACCGGCTTGAGGATCCGCCGCCATCATAGCTTCGATTGTGTCGTGTAGTGGCCGAGTGTCGCCAAGTCGTTGGTAGGGGACCGTCGCCTGCAAGATTCGGCTGGCAGAGTGCTGCGGGATGATGGCAATCGCCCGATCGAGCGCCGTGGCCATTTCGAGAAAGCGCCTTTGAAATTGAAACGTCAAAGCCACTTCCTGCTGAATATAAACATCGCGCGGATCCAGGTCGCTCGCACGGAGAAGTTCGCCTGTCGCTTTGTCCCAATGGCCTTGCCGTCGGTCAATATAGGCTTGCAAGGAAACGACATTAGCGTCATTCGGCAGGCCTTTTTGCGCGATCGCAAGCTCCTTGCGAGCGCCTTCGTAATCGAGGTATCCCCAATAACGGTGTATCGCCAAAGCCAGGTGAGTCTCGGCCGCATCGGGACGTAAGTTTACAACGGCGTCGACTGCTTTTTCCGCAATGGCGAGCCGTGGAGCAGTATGGTCGAATCCTATGAAATAGAGCTCGTCATTAATGAAGGCCAAACTGCAGTAAGCCTCGAAAAATTGTGGATCGCGCGAAACTGCTTCATCCAAGAGACGGATGCACGGCCAACAAATTCTCTCCGATCTGATTACTAAATATTGCCTCCCTGCTTATGGTATTGGCCTTCAGATACAAATCATAAGCCTCGAGGTTAGTCGTTGGCCGTTGCTCAATTTCGGCCTGCTCCAACTTGGTGACGCGAGCGCGAAGCTGGTGCGCAATCGCGCCGGCCAATTCGCTATTGATGCCAAAAAAATCTTCCAAATCGCGATCATAGTGCTCGGCCCAACGACGAGCCCCCGTAGTCGCATCGATCAACTGAGCATTCACGCGGATGCGTTTTGCATCGCGCTGCACGCCGCCTTCCACCAGATATTTTACTCCGAGCGTGCGCGCGATAGCCGCAAGATCGCGCGGCGCACCAGCTTTGTAGGATTGCACGCTTGCACGATTGATTACCTTTAAGTCGGAAATCCTGGCGAGATTCTTCAAGATCTCTTCCTGAATGCCATCGACAAAAACATCATTCCCTTTGTCGTGGCTCAGGTTTTCGAAGGGAAGAACTGCCAGACTTTTTTCGGGGATGAGCGGACCTGAATGTTTCGCCGCAAGCCGGCTGGCTTCACGCTCGATTTCCCAACGCGTGACGCCTAACCAGATAACGGCGGCGCCGAGACATAGGCAGGCAGCAGCAACTAGGGCGAGCGGTGGATTGCGACGGCTCCAACGCCACAAAGCCACGGGAGGCGAAACCGGGCGGGCGCGAATCGGCCGACCATCGCGCCAGCGTTCCAAATCGTCCGCCAGCTCGGCCGCAGTCTGATAACGCGCGGATGGTTCTCGTTCCAGACAGCGAGCGCAGATTGTCTCCAGATCGCGATCGAGCGATTTTTTGAGACTGCGCAATTTCGGCGCGGCCGTGACCGAAGCCTGTTGGATAACTGAGAGAGCGTGTTCGCCCGTGAAAGGAGGTCTTCCGGCGAGCAATTCGAACAGGATTGCACCGAGACTGTAAACATCGGCCGCCGGCGTAAGAGCCGCCGCCGACGAATTCGCTTGTTCCGGAGCAATGTATCCCGGAGTTCCGAAAACGCTCAGCGTCCTGGTCAGATCTTTTGTTGCATCAATCCATTTGGCCAGGCCAAAATCGCTCACGAGCGGCTCAGCTTTTCCGTCGAGCAGGATATTGCCGGGCTTCAGGTCGCGGTGCAGAATTCCCTGGCCATGTGCGTGCGCGACGGCGCGCGCGACTTTCGCGAGCATCGTGACAGCTTTGCGTGGCTCGTCGCCAAAAAGAGTTCGCCCAGTTCGCAGACTGCCGCCTACCGCGAACTTCATACTGAAAAACGGCACTCCATCGCTTTCGCTGACTTCGTAGATTGGCAGAATGTTCGGGTGATCAAGACTTGCGGCCGCCTCGGCTTCCCGCCGGAACCGAATAAGAGTCTCCGTGTAATCGGCCGTGTGAATAAGCAATCGTTTTAGTGCGACGATGCGGCGCGAATGACGCTGGCGTGCGCGATAAATTACGCCCATGCCGCCGCGCCCGATTTCTTCCAGGATTTGGTAATTGCCTACCTTCCAATCCGCATTGGGCAAATCGATCGAGCCGAGCACGGCGTCCAACGTTTCAGTCTCATTCCCGATCGGTTCGAGTGCCGTTTTTAAGAGGCAGTTGGTGCACAACCCATTTTTGAGAAGAGACATCGAGTCACACGCCGGACATCTTTCGAATGAAGATCCAACCGCGCTAACAGAATCTCCTGCCTGGGAAGTCGTCATGTCGGAATTCATGACAGCGAACGCGGCGCAGATAGAACGCGTGTTCCTCGCTGCCGTTGATGAGATGGCGATCGACGCAATTTTGTCCTTCCAAATTTGATAGCCCGATCTCGCTTCACAAGACGCAATCGTGTCCGCCAGGCGTTTTTACTTCAAGCGCAAAAATTGTTTGGCTGCCTGCGGCATTTGCGACCTTGCCAATCAACACGCGATGCAGGTACCGATGTTGTTGGTCATTATTTCCCCTTGCAGTGAAACCGTTTGAAGAATCCCTGCCGGATCGCTACTGCCGGCTTTTCCCGCCGTCTCAACTCCCAACCGATCGTGATCGATATTGCGATGCGCTGCGCGCGCTTGGCCGCGCAATGATCGATGATGGTCGGCGCGTTTCGGAGGAGCGTCCTGAGATTCTGGTTGAAACCGGCTACACATATTTTGGGCAACTCGTCGCGCATGATTTGACCAAAGATGTCAGTTCAATCGACGAAGCGTGGCGGAAAGAACCGTTGGAGCTGGAAAATCTGCAGACACCGCGCCTCGATCTCGGCGTGTTGTATGGCGCGGGACCGGCCAACTCGCCCGAGCTCTACGAAGAAGATGGAGTCCGGTTAAGGATTGGGGCACCGGGCAGGAACGGCAGGACGTTCGATGTCTGCGTTGGTGACGAAGGCGAGAAGATTTTGGCCGACGACCGCGGCGCAGAGAATCTTATTCTGCGGCAAATGACGGCGGTCTTCATCCGTCTCCACAACTTTGCCGTTGAACAATTCCGGTCGCAGTTCACGAACGACGCGTTGCTTTTCGAACGCGCGCGACAGCAAACGCGATGGCAATTTCAATATCTCGTTGTGCGCGATTACTTGCCGATGGTGCTCGACCCGGGTGTTTACCGGAAAGTATTCGTGGAAAGCGATCCGAGGCTGCAATGGACGACCTTCTCGGTGCCGATTGAATTCGCGGCCGCAGCCATGCGTTTTGGACACGCCATGGTGCGACCGAATTATCTATTTCTCGTTTGGTCACGAAATGCAGCTACAGGAAGTGTTGGGCCGAACGCGCGATCGGGGTGCTATTCCGGATGAGTTAGAGATTAATTGGGGATTTTTCTTTCAGGGCGCAGGCTCTGCGAGCGCTATTGTGGCCCGACCAATCGACACGCGGCTCGCCTCGCCTTTTCAGAAACTGCCACCGGATCTGATTGGTGTTCCTGAGGCGGCATGTCCACATGCACAAATGCCATCGCAGTTGGCAGTGCGCACTTTGTTACGCGGAGCGGCGCTTCAAACTGCCATCGGGTCAAACAATAGCGCACGCGTTTGACGAGGCAGTGCTAACCGAATCGGAGATGACGCAAAACTCACTAGGCATCGAAACCAAACAAGGCGCAATCGTTCGCGAAGCGGGATTGTCACGAGAGACTCCGCTCTGGTACTACATCCTAAAGGAGTCCGAAGTGCGGCATAATGGTAATCGACTCGGTCCCGTCGGGAGTCATCTGGTTGCAGAAACCATTTCAGCTGCTCTGCGTGCCGATTCAGGTTCGTACGTTCACAGATTGGATCACGATGATTCTCCTCCAATTTGGAAAATTCGCGGCCGCGAGCGGCGAATCCACGGGCTTTCCGAATTCTTTCGCCTGGCCTCGATCCTGTAACCGAGCGAATCGATCAATCCATCGAAGGGTCGACGTCGTAGGTGGGCCAGGTCCCAATCCAATATTTAAAGGGATCCAGATTTTCTGTCTCCGTTCCTTCGGGGGGCAAGACAATTACAATTAGTTTGTCTCGCTCTTGCGTGCTTGGTCCGACGCAAATGACCTCGACATCGTCAGGAAGATCGATGTCCCCTTCTTTCTCGAGCGCTTGATGGGCCGCTTGGCGATCCCTCGAAACGAGAGCGCGGAATTCGGGATCGGAAACCGTTTTCTGCAGGAACTTTGTCACGGCATCTCGTCTATTTTTTTTGGAATTCCAGTCTCTCATTACGTTCCTCTCAGTTCTTTTTCTCCAGAGAAAGGGTTGATGCTAATTGCTCCTTCATTGAAGCGACGCGAGCAGCCAGGTTGGTGAGAATTTTTTGAAATTCAGGCGTGCCCGCCACGCCATCAAAACGCGGGTCGAGCCGGGTGGAGCGGTAGTCGAGCCATCCTGCCGTGATGCTCGCCTGCAGGTAGGTCAGGGATGCAGCCTTGTTTCCGCGAATCGCTTCCTCCGCGGCCAGACGATAGAGAATCTCTGGATTTTGAGGCGATTTCGTAAGTGCAGCCTGATCATCTGCAATGCTCTTCTCGATGAGCTGTTTTGCAGAAGTAAGATCGCCTCTGATCATCTTCAACCGCGCCAACGCCGAAGCACTGCTAATGGCGCCATATTGGTCCGCTCCAACTTCGTGGGAAGGGCTCTGCCGAACTTCATCGTAAAGCCGCTCGGCTTCCGGAAAGTTACGCGCGAAAAATTCGATTTGGGCCTGGAATGGTTTCGTTGTGTGAAAATCTTTGTATTCGGCCGCGCGCGCATTGAACAAGGTTCGAGCTCCGTTGAAATCTCCGTTCACAAGTCTGAGATGGCAGAGCCCGGTCCATCCTTCGGGAAGATCGGGCCGGAAGTTCATCGACTTCTCATACTGCTGGCGAGCATGCTCATCGTCGGCCAGCAGCATCCAGGAGTCGCCCAGTGTGGAGTCAAAATCAGCTGCCTGCGTCTCGCTCGCGCTTGCTTTTTGATACCATTGAATCGCCTTGTCGGGCCGACCCATCTGCTTCCATGTATAAGCGATGAAGCCAAGCGCACGCTCGCTGGGATCACCCGCCTCCAAGGCACACAAGCTGTGTTCAAGCGCCTCATCATAATGGCCGGTAGAAATGTCGACAAAGGCAAGCGCACGATGGGCGTTTGGATCATTCGGTGAATCTGCAGAGCTCGTCTTTGCGGCGCGGTATGCGTTTTCAAGATCAGCGGGATTCGACAACAGGTAATTCCGGCCGACATAGGCAAGAGCCAAATAGGAATTCGCAGAAACGGAATTCGGTGCCGCGCGAACCGCACTTTCAAGGCAATTGATGGCGCGATCCATATCCGGAATCGTGCGACGCATCATTAGTTCGCGGCCGGCGCGGAAAAAGCCGAGTGCAGTTGGGTCGGTATTTACCGGATCGAGTGCCGACTCGTTAGGCGCGCTTGCCGGATTATCGAGAGATCTGTAAACCGCTTTTGCCACCTGCTGAGCAGCCACGGCTTGAGACGCATCCTGCAGTGTCGGCATCTCCAACGTCCATCTTCCAAGAACATCGTTGCCATTTTTTCCAAGAAGCCGCAGCGACAGCCGCACTTTTGGCCCCACACGGCGAAATACGCCCGTGAGCACGGCGTGGGAATTGGTTTGTTGCGCGGCCCACTGGACTTCGGCTGATGTTCCTGTTCCCGTCCATTTCGCAAACGGTTTCTCTATAACAGTCGTCTCGGAGGGTCCGATGGAAGCGAGGCCCGCACGCAGAGTGTCATTTATTTGTTGTGCAAGCAGGGAATTCGTCGCCGGGGCATCGAGATCTAAGAATGGAAGAACCGCCACTGAATGACGCGCAATGATCTCCTTATCGAGTGTAGTTTCTAACCGCCAATTTTTGATTTCCCATGCTGCTGCGGCTGCGCCTAACAACAGACATACGGCAACAGTGCTGGCCAGGGCGCGGTTCCGCCGGCTCCATCGCCACAAACGTTCTGGTGGCGATATCGGTCGCGCCTTGATCGGTCGCCCTTCGAGATATCGCTCCAAATCAACGGCGAGTTCTTCGGCAGATTGGTACCGCGCTATTGGCTCACGCTCGAGACAATGCGCACAGATGGTTTCCAAGTCGCGATCTAAACTTGGAACAATCGCGCGTAGCTTGGGTGCGGATTGTTCTTCCGCTTGCTTGATTACGGCAAGCGCGTGTTCCCCAAGAAACGGCGGTCGGCCCGCGAGCAAGTCGAAAAGAACAGCGCCCAGACTGTAGACATCGGCTGCCGGACTTAGATTTGCCCGGTGACCGAGAGCTTGTTCCGGTGCGATGTAACCGGGAGTTCCAAAAATCGTCAGCGTGCGCGTGAGATCGCTCGTAGTATCGAGCCATTTTGCCAATCCGAAGTCGCTCACTAGTGGTTCGCCGCGACCATCCAGCAAAATATTTCCCGGCTTCAGGTCGCGGTGAAGAATGCCCTGGCCGTGAGCATACGCGACCGCGCGGGTTACCTTGGCCATGAGCGCGACACATTTCCGCGGTTCGTTGCGAATCGCGCGAGCAAATTGGAAAAGTGTTCCGCCGGGCGCGAATTTCATGCTGAAAAACGGCAGCCCATCGTTCACGCCGACCTCGTAAATCGGCAGAATATTCGGATGATCCAGACTGGCCGCGGCTTCCGCTTCCCGACGAAAGCGCGCGAGCGTTTCCTGCGAATCGGAGTGATAAGTGAGAACGCGTTTTACCGCGACGATTCGGTGCGAATGTTTTTGCCGGGCGCGATAAATGACGCCCATTCCGCCGCGCCCAATTTCTTCCAGGATGAGATAATTCCCGAGTTGCCAATCGGTATCGCGCATCGGCACCTGGGCCAGGAGTGTTTCGAGCGAATCATTCTCGTCGCACATCCCCGTCCAGTCCGCTATGCAAAAGGCAGTTCGCACAAAGGTCTTCTCGCACCCAGGACGTAGCGCCGCAGCGTGGACATTCCGTGGCGGAATCGGCCACGCGCGCGAACGAATCCCCTAATCCGCAGAATGCCATGGCGATCTATACTTCTGCAGCCGTAAGCGCTGCGCACAGATACCTGATCTCGTCGTCGATTTGCGAAGGATCCGAAACGGTTTGCGCGATCTCCTCACGAAGTAGTGCTCGATAACGCAGGCGAAGTTGATGGATGAGGCGACGGACGGACGAAACAGGAATCCCTAGCGAAACGGATAACGTGTCATACGAAACATCGCTCTTCTCCGCCGCCAGGTAGCCGCTCACTTTGTCGAAAACGCGGCGGCGCCCGCGTTTCTCGCACTCTTCGGCCAAACGTCGCAACGCCTGTTCCACCACCGTCGCCGCCCAACGCAAATCGTAAAGCCGTTCTGGTGGCAATGTCTCCAAAACTTTCGCCGGGACGGATAATTGCGAGGGAGATTCTGCCATCCAGTCATCCCAGGAAACAAAATTGACGCCTCCTCCGCGCTTCCATGCTTTCCGCTTTGTATTGGCGTCGATCAGAAAATTCTGGAGCGATTTAAGCAGAAGCGAACGAAATCTCCCGCGGCCTGGATCCGCGTAATGCAGCAAGTGGCCCTTAAGAATCATGACAAAAAAATCTTGAGTCAGGTCCTGCGCATCGCTCACCGAGAAACCGCGGCGACAAATGAAAGTAAAAATCGGTCGCCAGTAAGTTCGACAGAGCTGGCTGAGTGCAGCGTGCGCCTTGTCTTCTGCGCTGTCCCCGCAGGAAAGCACTATGCTCCAACGAGTTGTATTGAATTCTTTCGAGCTCGAACTGAGATCGACGGTGCCATCGGATTTCACAAAGGCCCATCGTGTCTGCCAACCCGTTATATCTCAAGCGTAAAATGGGCTTCGAGCTTCGCATCCTGGGTGGACTTGCCTTTTCCACGGGGGGTGGCCCTGGGGGGAACAGCCAGCCCGTGTTTTGTAGGTTCTACGGGAAGTCGGGCGAGAAGTTCTCGAAAAACTTTCGAAAAACCTGAAAATCCACCCGCCGGTAACAGCCGAAATTCTTGTATTTCATCTCTTCTCAGGTGTGGCTTAGTAGACCAATCATGGATCTCCGCTCTTCGCGCTGCCGTAATCGCCGAATGGCGCGGATTGCCGGCGCCAAAAAAGCGGCCTGATCGCTGGCAGGCAGCATCCGATCTCCTCCCGAAATTGATGCAGCGCCTCGGCCTGAGCGAACGGTTGCACGAAAGCGAAGTGATCGAAGCATGGGCGCAAATCGTCGGCGAATTTATCGCGGGCCACTCTGCTCCGGTAAGTTTACGCGAAGGGGTGCTTTACGTTCGCGTTCTGCAGCCGGCATTGCATTACGAGCTCGAGCAAATTTCCAAGCCTGCCATCTTGCGAAAATTGAAACAGCGCTTCGGCGGCAAGACCGTGCGCGATGTGCGATTTCGCGTCGGCTGAGATACGATGACGCCGGATTTCTCTGAAGACGCAATTCACGTCGAACAGCTGGAAATGTTTGCGCACGTTGGCGTGCCCGATCATGAACGCGACAAGCCGCAGCGGATTACCGTTACGGTTACGGCCTGGCCGAAAGCGGGTTTACATGGCCTTGCGGACAACATTGGCAGCACGGTCAACTATTCCGCCATTGCCCGTTTGGTGCGCGATGTCGTGGACGAGCGACGCGACAAATTGATCGAGACACTCGCCGAAAAAATTGCGGAACGATTGCTGCGAGAACTTCCCATTCGTCGCCTCCGGATCGAATTGCGCAAATTCGTTTTGCCCGATGCCGCGCACGTGTCTGTCATTATTACGCGTGACGCACTGGCGCATTGATTCGGAATCATTCGCCCCTAATCTTTCGAGCGATGGGTCAGGCTGATGAATGGAAGACGATTTCCACCGAAACGCATTACGCGAACCGAAATCTTCGAGTAGTCACCGAAGAGGTTTGCACGCCGGCTCGATCCAAGCCGCGTTCCTGGACGATTGTGCAACGCAAGTCCGCCGTGATCATCGCGCCCATGACCCGTGACGGAAAATTGCTTTTGATTCGACAGGAGCGCATTCCAATTCGCGCAGCGATCTGGGAAGTGCCGGGCGGCCAGATCGACGACGCGACAACGGACGAAGCCACGATCAAAGCCGTGGCGTTGCGAGAGCTGCGCGAGGAAACCGGATATCAACTCGCGCAAGACGGCGAGATGATTGCGCTCGGTGATTATTTTTCTTCTCCCGGTTTCACGGATGAGCGCGGATATTTTTATTTAATGCGGCCAGTTGAAGCAGGTCCGGATGGCCACGCGCATGACGAATCGGAATCGATCTTGGATTGCCGGGGTTTCAGTCCAGCGGAACTCGGCCGCATGATTGCGGAAAACAAAATTCGCGATGCCAACACGCTCAGCATCTGCGCGCGACTAGTTGCGCGCGGTTTTCTTTCCCTGGAGCAGACCAATTCACAATGACGCTGCGAAATCTTTTCAAATTTCGCGAGCTATCGGAAAGCGAAACCTCCAAACCCCTCCTCGAACACCTGGAAGATCTGCGATGGACCATCGTCAAAATGGCCGTCACCCTCATGCTGGCGATGATCCTTTGCTTCGCGTTTCGCACTTCGCTTGTGCGAATTCTGCAGCGGCCGTTGAACGAAGTAGGTGCGCAAGTTGGGGTCCTGCGTGCGCTCGGCATTACCGATTCCATTACCGTCTCATTCCATCTCGCATTCTATGCGGGCATCGTTATTTCGTTCCCGATCCTCCTTTATTTTCTCGCCGAGTTCGTTCTGCCCGCGCTCACGGCAATGGAAAAGCGGTTTCTCCTGCCCGCGATCTTCGTTAGTTTCGCCCTGTTCCTGACCGGTGTGATCGTGTGCTATTTGTGGCTGCTGCCCAAAACCATTCTTTTCTTCTTCCGCGATACACAATCGTTAGGCTGGGCGCCGATGTGGACGGTGCAGCAATATTATTCCTTCGTGACGAGATTCACGATCGGCTTCGGTCTTGCTTTTGAATTACCCGTGGTCGTGCTCGCTTTGGTGCAGATTTGGTTTGATTACTTACGCCTTCATGGCGCGCACTCGACCTTACGCCATCGTGCTCATCTTTATTCTCGCCACTATCATCACGCCAACGCCGGACGTGCTTACGCTCATCGCCATGAGCCTGCCGATGTGTTTGCTCTACGAAAGTTGCATCTGGATTGCGTGGTTCATGCAACGTCGCGCCGCGCGAATCGCCGCTGACTAAAATCGCGTGGCTCTTTCCGATAGTTTGCTCTTCGAGATTTTCGCTTTCGTTCTCGGCGCGGTCGTCGGTTCGTTCCTCAACGTCTGCATCTATCGCCTTCCGCGCGATCTTTCCGTCAACAAGCCGCGCCGATCTTTTTGCCCTTCCTGCAAAAAAGAAATTCCCTGGTATCGAAACTTGCCGCTCATCAGTTGGATCGCTTTGCGCGGCCGCTGCGCAAATTGCGGGAACAAAATCGCGTTTCGTTATTTTGTCGTTGAACTCATCACCGCCCTTCTTTTTCTCGTCGTTTGGCGTTCCTTCACGTGGCAAATCGCAATCGCCTATTGGATTTTTGTTTCTTTGCTGATCGTCGCGACATTCGTCGACTTCGAGCATTTCATCATTCCCGATGAAATAACATTGGGAGGAGTCGCCGCCGGAATCGCCGCGAGTCTTGTTTTGCCTTCGCTAATGTCGACCGATCGGCGTTTTCTGGCCGTTGCAATTTCAGCGGGCTCAGCCGCTTTCGGTTATGCAATTCTGTGGCTCGTTTTGGAAGGCGGCAAACTTGCTTTCGGAAAAAAAAGAATTCGGCTCAAGCAGCCGACTGCCTTCACCTGGACGCGCACGGGTGACGACGCAGATTTTGTTGTTGGTGAAGAACGAAGTCTGTGGAGCGATCATTTTGCGCGAGAAAAAGACCTTCTTCTTTTGCACTGCGACAGGCCACGATCGACGACCGCGCACTGGGAAACATAACGTTGCAGTGTCGCTACGATCTCGTCACGGTCGGGGACGAAACGCTGTCGCTCGATAAGATCGACCGCATCTCCGGCGTCGTGCGCGAATTGCAAATTCCGCGCGAAGCAATGGGTCGCGGCGATCTGAAATTCCTCGCCGCCATTGGCGCTTTTCTCAGCTGGCGCGCCGTTCTCTTCACTATTTTTGCCGGTTCGCTGCTGGGCTCGGTTGTTGGCCTAACGACATTGGTGATCGGTAAACGCGTCTGGTCTGCGAAATTGCCGTTCGGACCTTACCTCGCCGCGGGCGCGTTGATCTGGATGTTCTTTGGTGACACGCTTGTACGCTGGTACGCCGGTTTGCTTAACCCGTAACCAATTCTTCCGCCTCGCTTGCGCAGTAAGTGGAATGAAGCGCGCCGCTCACTTCGACGAGGCGTTCCTGAACATTTTCCAGATATTCGTGCAACCCGAATTCGAAAATGTCGCCGACGGTAATGTAATCGAGATCCGATCGCAGCCGTCCGGACAAACGCTCGACTTCATTCGCGTAGTTCGCCTCGCTTGATCCCGAAATGCGATGCAACGCCGTATCGAGCGAATCGACACTGAAGCGAATTGAGCGGGGGAATTCCGCATGGGTGATGATGAACTCCGCCACCTTCCACGGCGCAACCTGATCGACGTAAATTTTTCGATAAGCTTCGAGCGCGCTGCACGATCTCAGCACCGCCATCCATTGAATCGTATCGACGTTGCCTCCGACACGTTCGCCGGACGGCAGAAGAATGTGATATTTCACGTCCAGAAGGCGCGAAGTGCAGTCCGCGCGTTCGAGTAGTTTGCCGATGCGAATGAAGTCCCAACCTTCGCCGTGGGTCATGGTTGCGTCGGTGATTCCTTGAAAAAGGTGCGAGCCTGCAACGATACGCTTGAAAAATTCGTAGGGACTCGCGCGCAGCAAGTCCTTGCCGGCTTCGCTCTGCACGAAAAGGTAAAGTCGATTGATCTGCTCCCACATTTCACTCGACATTTGTTCGCGCGTGCTGCGCGCATTCTCGCGCGCGATCGTGAGACAGGATGAAATGGAGTTCGGATTTTCTTCCTGCAAAGTGACAAAGTCGATTGCAGCCGTGCCGTCAAGAGTGGCGTAGAGCGAAGCAAACAGTTCGTTCTCTTCCAACGAACTGATGATCGGATTCCATTGTTGCCGTGCATCGGCGTCCGGTTGGTTCGCGAGATCGAGCAGCAGTTGCAAATTCACTTCCGCGATGCGCGCATTGTTCTCCGCGCGTTCGATGTAGCGGCTCATCCAATAAAGAGAATCGGCGACGCGACTAAGCATTTTGACTTCCGTTTTCGTCTTCTCCATCAAGAACCCAGGTATCCTTGCTCCCACCGCCTTGCGAAGAGTTGACCACAAGCGACCCGGCTTGAAGCGCCACGCGCGAGAGACCGCCCGGGATGATCTTCACTTTTTCGCCGTACAAAACGTAAGGCCGCAAATCGAGATGGCGTCCTTGCATGGACGTTTCGCAAAACGACGGCGCGCGCGAAAGCGGAATGACCGGCTGCGCAATATAATTGCGCGGATCCTTGCGGACGCGCTCGCGAAAATTCTCGATCTCCTCTTTCGTCGCCTGCGTCCCAACGAGCATGCCGTACCCGCCGCTTTCATTCGCGGCTTTGACCACGAGTTTTGAAATGTTCTCGAGAATGTAGGTGAGATCCTCCTTCACCGATGCGAGATACGTCGGAACATTCGGAAGAATCGGATCCTGCTCGAGATAGTAGCGGATCATCTTCGGCACGAAATGGTAAACGACCTTGTCGTCCGCCACCCCAGTGCCAATGGAATTCGCCAGACTGACATTCCCGCGACGATAGGCTTCCACCAAACCCGGAACGCCGAGCCCAGAATCTTTTCGGAAAACCTTTGGATCGAGGAAGTCGTCGTTGATTCGTCGATAGATGACATCGACGCGTTTCAATCCTTTGGTTGTGCGCATGTAAACTTTTCCATCGCGCGCGACGAGATCGCGTCCCTCCACGATTTCAATTCCCATCGAACGCGCGAGAAATGAGTGCTCGAAATACGCAGAGTTGTAAGTGCCTGGCGTAAGCAAAACGACCGTGGTCTCGTCGCTTCCGTTGGGCGCGATGTAACGCAGAACGTTGAGCAATTCCTGGCTGTAATCTTCCACCGGCCGCACACGATGTTTCGCGAAAAGATTCGGAAAGACGCGCTTCATCGCCTGCCGATTTTCGAGCACATACGAAACGCCGGAAGGACAGCGCGCATTGTCTTCGAGCACGAGATAGTTTCCATCGCGATCGCGCACCAGATCGGTCCCGCAAATGTGGATGTAGATATTCTTCGGCACGTCGAAGTACATGAACTCCGGACGAAAGTTTGTGGCTTCCCACACGATCTCTTTTGGAATGACGCGATCGCGCAGAATGCTTTGCGAATGATAAATATCGTGCAGAAACAGATTGAGCGCGGTGATGCGTTGCACGAGCCCGCGCTCGATCAGGTCCCATTCTTTGGCGGGAATGATTCGCGGAATTAAATCGAACGGAAAAATCCGTTCCGTGCCTTGTTCGTCGTTGTAAACTGTGAAGGTGATTCCCTGCTGGAGAAATGTAGAGGCCGCGAGTGCGCGCTTGCGGTCGAACTCATTCCGCTCCATTTCCTTGAATCGATCGAGTAATTTGCCGTAATGAGGACGGACCGCGCCGGGACAAGCAAACATTTCGTCGAAAAATTCTCCGACATCATAATCGGAGAAGAAATCGCCCATGAATTCAGTCTGGCAGCGCGAAAAACCGACGCAAATGAAAAACCGGAATGACCATGACGAAGCGTGTCGGCGAGTAACGGCGCGCTTTGGCTCGCGTTTTCTGCGGCAATACGTTGCGCGGAAAATCCGGAGCGATCCCGCCTATCCCGCGGTTTACGAATCGGTGCGCACATCGAAAGAGCCGTTGCTCGATATCGGCTGCGGCGTCGGTCTTCTTGGCTTTTACCTGCGTGAACGCGGGTTCGAAAATCCGATCATCGGCTTCGATCGCGATGCGCGGAAGATTCGCGCCGCTCAGAAGATGGCCAGCGCTTATCCCGGAGTCGATCTGCGCGCACAGGATCTGCATGATCGACTTCCAGAATTTTCCGGCACGATCGCCATGCTCGACGTTCTCCATTACTTGCAGCCGGTCGATCAGAACCACTTGCTCTTTCGCCTGGCGGAACAACTCGTTCCGGGCTCGATGCTACTCTTGCGCGATTGTCCGTGCGATCGCGGGATGCGTTACACGGCGACATTCCTGGCTGAAAAATTCGCGCAGCTGATTTCGTGGAACGTCTCAGCGCCGCTCCATTTTCCTTCGCGCGAGAGCGTCCTAAGAAATTTCTCCCCTAACGAATTCACGCACGATGTGAAACCTCTTTGGGGAGCGACCCCGTTCAATAATCATCTTTTTACTTTCCGGCGGCGCACGTCAGCAGATCTCTGAGTCGCGGAATGGCGAAGCCGTAGCCGCGTTCGGTCAGGCCGCGCAGCGTTTGTTCGATACAAGTTGGATTGTAGTCCGGATCGCTCGCGAGATGATGTCCCTCATGCAGCAACACGATCGCGCCCGGCTTCACGCGCTTGAGAATTCGTGCTGCGACGTGGTCGGGATGGCGTTTTCCGGTGTCGAACCCGCGAGCCGTCCACCCAATCAAATGCATGCTGCGTCGTCGCAGGACCGGATGGACAAAGAAATTCTTAAGACCTGCCGGAGTCCGAAAGTATGCGCGCGATGTGGATTCCTTGCGACCGATGACATCGTTGCAGCCGTCCACTTCCGCGAAAACTCTTGGTTGCATGGCGCACCAAAAACTGCCGCTCGGATGCGTCAGCGTGTGGTTCGCAATTTGGTGACCGCGCTTACGAATTTCCTCGATCAGCTCGGGATGTTTTTTCGCACGAATGCCGATCACGAAAAAAGTGGCGCGCGCGTGATAGCGATCGAGCAGATCCAAAATTCTCCTCGTGTGCTCGAGGGTCGGCCCGTCGTCAATCGTGAGCCAGACTTCTTTGTCTGAAGTTTCAAACGAACGCACGACCGGCCCCCACCATTGCGAATGCGGAACGAGCGTTGGGTAAAGAATGAGAAGATGGGAAATAAAAAGCGGAACGAGCGCGACGACCCAGTTGATCTGGACGAAAATGATGGCCCAGATCGCTGCGATGACGGCGAATGTAAGAATGCTAATTCGCAGCCAGTGATATCTAGGCGGAGGCATCAGGGAAAAGGGCGAGCATCAAGGCGGCGGCGAGATTTAACACAACGGCAAAAATCCACAATGCTCCGATCACGCGCAGGCACGGACCGCCCGTCAGTAACTGCGCAGCGAAAACCGTCGTGAGGATTCCCATCAAAACGCTTTGCACGCGCCGGCGCGGCACATCGGTGCAGAGTCCAATGCTTTCGCAACCCTTTGCGATCAACGAATTGAGATACAGAACGATGAGCCAGCTGATCCAAATACCGAAAAGCAGTAGTGGCAGGACGATTGCGGTTTGCCACCAATTTAGTTTTGGAAGCAGAAGATTCGCGGCGAAAAGATAGCTGATCAGGTAAACTACAGCGCCGAGCACGTACGCTTCCAGCCAGTTTCCTTCGGAGCGCGCCGCATCGCCACCGCGCAATTTCCGAAACAATCGCAGCACGGCAAAATAATTTCCGCTCGATTCGTTAGGCGGGTCGATTTTCATTTCGAGAGAATGTTGGCACGAACGCGTACCATTGATCCCAATGATGTGTGATCACTTCCTGCAGCGCAGCCGACCATTGTTGCAATGCTGCGCTGACATTTTCATCGCGTGTCGCCGCAGTGCGTTCACAAACGATCGGCTCGCGCACGATGATCTTATAATGGCGGTAGCCGACGCGGACGATAAAAAGCGGGAAGATCGGAGCCTCGGCGATCTGCGAAAGAATAAACGGACCAGTGGGCAGATCTGCCTCCCGCCCGAAAAGTTTCGCCGGCGCGCGTGCCGCGCCCGCAACCGCGCGATCGCCCTGGATGGAAACGATCTCGTTTTCCCGCAAGGCCTGCAACAGATCGAAGGAGAGCGAGGCCGCATTCGTTGTGTAATCGACGCGGACCGCGCCCGCGCCGGTTTTCGCGAGAGCTTCGTCAAGATGACGCGCAGTTTGCCGGTCTGGTTCGGGCGCGCGCACCATTCGAAGTTCGCGGTGAAATTTCTCCGCGAAGAGGGCAGCGCCCAGATCGTAATTGCCCATGTGTGCGGTGAGAACGATCGCGCTTTTTGCTGCGGCCAGCTGCTCCAGCGCATCTGCGCCATCGATTTCGTAAACGAAATGACTCTTGTTTTGTTTGTAATGAGAACCTTCCGTGATCGTCCAGGCGAAGTTGTAGAGCGTGCGCCAGACACGCAGATAATTCATGAGCCGACTCGAGCCCGGCAGAATCACCTCAAGATTCGAAAGGACCGCGCGGCGTGCGGGAGCGGCGAAGAAGAAAAAGAAAAGTGTCCAAAACCAGATAAGCAGCGGCAGAAAGTAGAAGGGAACGTTGAACAGCGCCCAATCGAGATACTGGCGCCAGAAAACGCCACGCACGGCGAAGCGACGCATCCACTTTGTTGTCATTCCGAGCGCAGCGAAGAACCTCACAAATTACATCGGCGAGATTTCGCGAGGTCCTTCGCTTCGCTCAGGATGACAGCGCACTCTTTTGCATCGCCTGGGAGGTGACCGCGCCTTCGCCTCTGCGCGCCCTCACCATCAATCCAAGATTTACCAGCTCGCATTTCCACCAGCGGAGAAGTCCTTTCTGGATCAACTTGCGCAAACGGATATCCGGCACAAAGCCATCATATAATTCGCGCCATCCCGCATTGCGCCTCCCGTAGTAGCCGGTGGCGAGTCGTCGGCGCGCGAGAGAAACCAGCCTGCGATTATAAAACTTCATCATGCTGGCAAACAATTGCCCGGCCTTTCCCTCGAACGGCAAATGGGCAAACTCGCGTTCGGGGTTTTTGTAAACGGGAATGACGAGGCCGAGAAAATAGGTGCCGACATCGAGAAGCAACGCGGCCGACATGAGTTCAGCGTCGCCCATGTAGTAATATTTATCCTTATACAACGTCTCGAACCACAATCGATACGTGATCGGGAATTGCGTGTTGTAGTACGCGACTTTGTCGGAAACGTCTTCGCCCGCCAGGTTGCGCGCGACCAGATCGCTCACGTAATAGCTGGTGTAGGAACAGAAATCGAGTCCGGGGCTGTAGAGCGGATCGATAAAGCCGGCCGCGTCGCCCACTACTGCCCATCCGTCGCCGCAAACTTTTTCGCTGTCATACGGGAGAGCCGAAAAAGCGTGCACATCGTTTTCGATGATCTTTGCTTCGCCAAAAATTTCCCGGCCGACCGGATTGGCGATGATGTGTGAAAGCAATCGTTCGCCGAGATTCGCTCCCTCAGGCAGAGCGAAAATTCGCGAATCATAGACAATGCCCGCGCTGACATCGCCGCCACGCAGGGGAATGATCCAGCACCACCAGCCGTATCCCATGAGATGATTCGTGGCCCATTCGCGACTCGTTAGGCAAGCATTGGCATAATTCGGGAAACGCTCACGCCACTCGTAGCTGTCCCACTCTTTCACACCGGTAAAGCGCGCCCACACGGCGTTGATGGGATGTTCGGTGTTCGGCCGGAAGTAACCGAGCTTGCGCGGAAGAAATGCGGCGCGGCCGCTCGCGTCGATCACCCAGGGTGCCGAGGCGTTTCGCTCTTCATTGTTAACGGTCGCCGACACACGCTGCCCAGCTTTGCCAGCGAGTTCGCACTTCGTCACCTTCGCCGGTCGCCAAAGATCGCATCCGGCTTCGACAGCCAGATTGAGCAGATGAGAATCAAGTTTTGCGCGATCGACCTGGAATGTTTGCAGCCGGGTTTGATAGCGCGCGCCGATCTCGACACAATCATCGAACGATTGGTCCGCTCGATTACAAAACCACATGCGCAGGCCTTGTTTCGCGAGATGCTCGTGACCGAGATAATTATTGAGCCCGAGAATGCGCGTCATGTAGCAACTGCTTAGCTCGGTCGTCGATTCGCCCGACTTTGCGATCGAACTGTTGCGTTTTCTCAATGATCAGGACCCGGGCGTCGGGTCGCCTGCGTTTGAGCATGAGCGCGGTTGCAGCGCCGGAGAACGCGCCGCCTATAATGATCGCGTCATAATCATGGCTCATTGCAGCGCAAATGATGGTGTCGCGTCGCTCGAAACGCAATGAGTTAGGTAACGTGTTGCCTAGGAAACTCTGGGGAGCGCACGCGCCTCGCGTGCTGATTTCGGCGCCCCCGCCGAAATCCTCCGAGAAAGTTCGCGATGGCGAGGCGCCATCGCCAGCACGCGAGGCGCGTGCGCTCCCCAGATCGCTGTTGCATCAAACGAAAAGTGATACGCTAAATTTCTCGTCATGATTTTTCGCAATGGGCGTCTGATTTTTCCCGATGGGGTTCGCGAAGACCTCGAGCTGGTCGTTAGCGACGGAAAAATCGCGGCAGTGCGCGAAACGAATTCCGTTAACGCCGACGATGAGATTGTCGATCTCGAAAACAATTTCCTCGCGCCGGGGTTTATCGATTTGCACCTGCATGGCGCAGTCGGACGCGATACGATGGAAGCGACGGCCGAAGCGTTTCGCGCGATCTGCGACTATCACGCGAGCGGGGGAACCACTTCGCTTCTACTGACGACGGTTACGGCGCCGATTTCCGAGATCGTCAAGGTATTGCAGGAAGTCCGTAAACTGAAGGATCGGATCGCTCAGGTCATCGGCGTGCACGTTGAAGGACCATTCATCTCGAAAGCGAAGCCCGGCGCGCAAAAGGAAGAATTCATCATTGAGCCAGCCGACGAACCAGTCGATCGCCTGCTTCATTTTTCAGACGTCATAAAAATAATGACTCTTGCGCCCGAAGTTCGAGGGGCGCTGGAGCTAATCGATCGCCTGCGCGAGAAAAATATTCGTGTCAGCGGCGGACACAGCGATGCCAGCGATGAAGAAGCAAGGAATGCATTCGCGCACGGGATGCGTCAGGTTACGCATACTTTTAATTGCATGTCGTCCGCGCGTCGCCGCGGAATTTATCGCGTTGCAGGTTTGCTCGAGTTTGCGTTGAGCGAACCGCAAATTCTTTGCGAGCTCATCGCCGATGGTCATCACGTTTTGCCGACGCTGATGCAAATGTTGTATCGCGCCAAAAGCGTGGAGGGAATTTGTTTGGTCACTGATGCAACGGCGGGTGCAGGTTTGCCTAACGAATCGCGTTTTTCACTCGGCGGCCGTGAATGCATTGTGCGCAACGGCGTTTGTTTGCTTGCCGATGGATCGGCTCTTGCCGGCAGTGCCTCACGAATGATCGATCTTGTTCGAACAATGGTGCAAAAGGTGAATGTGCCGCTTCACCATGCCATCAAGATGGCGACAGAAAATCCGGCGCGCGCGCTCGGGCTTGGAAAAGCGAAAGGATCTTTCGCGCCTGGGGCAGATGCGGATCTGGTTGTGATTTCGCCGGAGATCGAAGTCAGCGAGACTTTCTCTCATGGTGCGCGGATTTTTGGCCGTCAAGGAGCGGCGACTTCCAAGTCGCCGAACTAAATAAACTACGCGGCGCTCTGGAGAGCGCCGCCCCTTGATGGTTCAACCCTCGCGCCAAGGCTTTTGGGGCGAGCGAAGAAGATTTTTCCGATCTTCGTCCCGCCATTTCCGCAGAAGGAGGTGAAGCGTAACAAATCAACAACCTCTCATCCCATGAAACTATCTTCACTATTTATTGCAACCTGCCTCATCGTCTGGGGCGAAAAGCTTAGCGCCGGAAGCGCGACCTGGCTCGCTAATCCCGCAAATAGCGATTGGAATAACGCAGCAAACTGGACAGCAGGCGGCCCACCGAATGGCGATGCGGATGTCGCTACGTTCGCAACGAGCAGCCACACCAGCGTTGCATTGTCGGGCCTGAGCGTGACTGTGTTGAGTAGCATCCATTTCAATGCAGGAGCGAGTGCTTTTACGATAACTGCATTGCCGGGGCCGGGTTCTGAGCTATTTCTAAGTGGAACCGGCATAACGAATAGTTCGGGACTAACGCAAAACTTTGCGACTGCCGCCGACGCCTCAGCGTACGGTGCTATCGCATTTGGCAATAACGCGACTGCAGGTTCGTCAACGGCATTTACAAATCAAGGCGGAGCCGGACCCGGCCTTCAAGGTTGCGTAATCGAGTTCGTGAACAATTCATCTGCCGGAACCGCTTCTTTCCTAAACTACGGTGGTGCTATTAACGGGAGCGACGGTGGGTACACCTTTTTCTTTGGAAATTCCATAGCCGATCAAGCCGCATTCACCAATCTTGGCGGAGTAAGCGGAGCAAGTGGTGGTTCTACGCAGTTCTTCGGCGCCTCGGCGGCTGCGAACGGTACTTTTACTAACGTTGGTGCTACAGTGAGTGGCGGAGGTGGCGGATTTACACAATTCGCAAATACGGCGACTGCCGACCACGCCACCGTTACCAACAACGGAGCCGCTGTGAAAGGAGCGGGCGCGGGCACGACCGTCTTCTACGGAGATTCCACTGCCGACCATGCCACCTTTACCAATCTCAGTGGCGCAATCGGCGGGTTCACGGAGTTTGTGGAAAATTCGAGCGCCGATCACGGGACCTTCATAAATCAGGGTGCTGCCATGACCGGCGCCGATCGTGGGGTTGTTCTTTTTGACGGCAGTTCGACCGCGGGAAGCGCTTCATTCACGAATAACCCCGGAAAGGGAGATGGCGGTTTCGTTGAATTCGCAAATAACTCTACTGCTGCGAACGGTGTTTTTGTTGGTGTTGGGGCGACCGCAAGCGATGAGTCCGGCGGTGGGACTTCTTTTTTTGGTTCGTCTACGGCCGGCAATGCGACGCTGACAGCACAGGGTGGGCTAAACGGTGGCGATGGAGGATTCGTTTATTTCGCCCAGGATTCGATTGGCGGAACATCGCATGTCCAAGTTTCGGGCAATGGTCGTCTGGATATCAGCGCGCACAATGCTCCTGGCGTAACAGTCGGATCAATTGAAGGAGATGGTAATATTTTCTTAGGCGCGAACGAACTGGCCGTCGGTAGCAACGATCTCAGCACGATTTTTTCCGGCGTCATACAAGATAGCGCAAACCTTGGCGATGGAACAGGCGGTTCCCTTACCAAGGTCGGTACAGGAACGCTTAGTCTTACCAACCCCAACACTTACACCGGTGGAACCCGGATAAGTGCTGGCACCTTACAAGCATTGCATGATGGCGCCCTCGGAGGCGGTGATGTGACGATGCTTACCCCTGGCGCAACGCTTACGTTACAAAACGGAACAAACAATGATTACATCGCAGACACAGCCACCGTAAATCTCGTCAGCAGCGCAACGGTAAATCTTAACTATTCTGGCACCGACATTATCGGCATTCTCATTGTCGATGGCATAGCGCAACCTCCGGCGTTGCATGGTACAAGTGTGGCGAATCGAACAAGGCGCGCTCATTCCAAAGCAGGAACATCAGGCTTTGCTGGGCCGGGGCAGGTATTGGCAGAATTACCTGTGGCGGTCTCGCGAAAGGTGCATGGTGTTATGCCGTTCGATATCTATCTACCACTGACTGGTTCGCCCGGAATCGAGTGTCGGGACGACGGGACTCACGACTATCAGGTTGTGGTTGGTTTTCTTAATAATGCCACTTTCGATCACGCGTCGGTTAGTGGAACCGCTACGCTAAACGGCACGAGCGGCGCCGGCACAACAACTATAACTATCAATCTTAGCAACGTAGCGAACCAACAGGTGATCAATGTAACTTTGGCCGGTCTAAATGATGGCCTGGGCATGCGAGACCTGGTTATACCGATGGCCATCCTTATCGGTGACACGACTGGTAATGGCACAGTCAGTTCAGCCGACGTGAGCCAGGTGAAACTTCAATCCGGCCAATCGGTAACGAGTTTGAATTTCCGAGCAGACGTGAACAGCAGCGGTACGATTACGAGCACCGATGTATCGATGGTAAAATCGAGATCCGGTTCGGCCTTGCCTATGCCGTGAAAGAATAGAAGTCCTGCAATGTGCGCTCGCCGCGGCGAGAACTGGTCCTACCGGGGCAAAAAAGCTTGGCTAACTAATCGCGTAAATAATAACATGGCGGCCCGTGACCAGCGATGCCGTTTCCCTCGCGAATCAATCGCCGGATCGATTCGCGTCTACGCGTTGGAGTATGGTGCTTGCCTGCGGCGATGCGGCAATCACCGCTCAGACAGCGCGCGATGCGCTGACGCAACTCTGTCAGGCATATTGGCGCCCGATCTTCGCTTTCATCTGCCGCCGCGGTTACTCAGTCAGCGATGCGGAAGATTTGACGCAGGATTTTTTTCTTAAAGTGCTTGAAGGAACATTGCTTCAGCGGGCCGATCCGGAGCGTGGGAGGTTTCGCTCTTTGCTGCTCAAGGCCCTTACCCATTTTCTTAGCGATGCGAAGGACAAGCAGGCGGCGCGCAAACGTGGCGGGGATTTCCGATTCATTTCGTTGGACGAATGGGCGGCCGAGGCGCCATCACGATTGGCGATCCCAGAACATGCGCTCGAAAGTTGGCCGGCGGAACGCATCTTCGATCTGCGCTGGGCCGCTACCGTGGTGGAACGCGCATTGCGGAGCCTGGCCGAGGAATGCGAAAAGCACGGCCGCCGCCGCGTCTTCGATGCTCTGAGCAGCTCACTTGCGGCCGAGCGTGAGGATGTTTCGATTGCCGATTTGGCGCGACAACTCGGCGTTGCGCAAGGGATGGTGAAACGGTTGTTACACGAAATGAGAAAACGTTATCGCGCACTCCTTCGCCAGGAGGTAGCAGATACCGTCGAGCACCCGGAATCTATTGACGAAGAGGTTCGTTATCTCTGCGCGATCCTCGCGATGCAAACCGATTAACGATTTCGAAAATTTTAACGCATGAGCCACCTTATAAAAAGCGTCTTGCGCTGTAGCCATGGCGCTCTGTCGCCGTGTTTGCGCGAGCCCAAGCCCCAAGGACGCCCCGACGCAGCAGGGCGGCTACAGCGCTGGGCGGCTACAACGCCAGTGTTTATGAGATGCCTTGTAAACAGTTCAGCCCTCCATGAATCTCCACGGCTTTTCTGATTCGCTGCTGGGCATTTCAAAGGAGGCGCTGGCGTGCGGACGGTGTGGATCGATCGCGCGAATCGCTCACGGGCTTTGTGTGAGCTGTTTCTTGCAGCCTGCACTCGAAGGTCAGGAGAGCGATCGCGAAACATTCGCTGCTGCGCTCCGCGCGGTGAACATTCCAGATACCGATTGGCGACACGGCAATTACCAGATTCTCGAAGAGATCGGGCGCGGCGGCATGGGTGTGATTTATCGCGCGCGCCAGCGCCATTCGCGGCGCATCGTGGCGCTGAAGCGGATTCTTTCTTATCACGCCGATTCGCAGGAAACACTCGCGCGATTTCGCCGCGAAGCAGAGGCTGCGGCGAGTCTCGATCATCCAAACATTCTGCCGATATACGAAGTGGGAGAAAGCGAGGACGGGCTGCCGTTTTTCAGCATGAAGTACGCTGCCGGCGGCAGTTTGCTCGATGCAAAACCGGCGCTGCGCAACGAACCGCGCCGATGCGCTGCGGTTATGGCAAAGGTGGCGCACGCCGTGCAACACGCACATTCGCAAGGAATCCTGCATCGCGATCTTAAACCGGGTAATATCGTGCTCGACGGTCGCGGCGAACCGCTGGTAAGCGATTTTGGATTGGCGAAATGGCTGGATGTCTCGAGCGATTTGACGCGCACGTTGACGATTTTCGGAACGCCCGGTTACATCGCGCCCGAGCAAATCAAAGGCATCCGCGTATACCTCTCACGCCGGCGGCCGATGTGTACAGTCTCGGCGCGATTTTGTTCGATCTACTTAACGGGGCGTCCGCCGTTCACCGGCGAGCACGCGCTGGATGTTATCCATCAGGCATCGGAAAAACCGGCTCCGAAATTGCGCTCGCTTGCGCCAAAGCTCGATCGCGATCTGGAAACGATCTGCGCTAAATGTCTCGAACGCGAACCGCACGCGCGTTATCGCACAGCCGGCGATTTGGCAGAAGACCTCGAACGTTGGTTGGATCGACGACCGATCATAGCGCGTCCAGTTTTGCCGCCGATCCGTATCTGGCGTTGGTCGAAGCGTAATCCGAAGCTAGCCGTCGGCAACAATGGTGGCGATTACTTCTGCCATGACGGCTATTCTCTTGTTCTTCTCCCGAAAGAGCTCGTGCCGCGAACATCGCTCGCAGATAAAAGCGTCGCTGTCCTGCCTTTCGAAAATCTCAGTGACAAGCAGAACGTTTATTTCACGGAAGGAATCCAGGACGAGATTCTGACTAGCCTGGCTAACATTGCCGATCTAAAAGTAATTAGTCGCATATCTGTGATGCAATACGAGCCGGGGGCGAAGCACGATGCGCGTGCTATTGGCGAGACCCTCGGCGTCACTCATTTGGTCGAAGGCAGCGTGCAACGCGTTGGCGGCCGAGTGCGGGTCAATGCGCAGCTGATCAATGCCCGCAACGATGCTCATGTCTGGGCCCGCAGTTATGACGGTGAATTGGCAGATGTGTTCGCTATTCAAAGCCAAATTGCCAAAGCCATCGCCGACGCACTCAAGGCAAAACTTTCTCCGCGTGAAAAAGCGGCAATTGAGCAACCACCGACGGTCGATTTGACGGCTTTTGATCTTTATAGTCACGCGAAGACGTTGAATTTTTCCATCGTCTACACCGCCGCCAATCGAGAAATGTTGTTGGAAGCGGCTAGGTTTGCGAGCCAGGCGCTGGAGCGGGATCCATCGTTCTTCCAAGCTGCTTGTCTGGCTGCCGACATTGACACGGAACTGTACTTCAACGGAATCGATCGTCTCCCGAACGTTTGAAAATGACGCAAAAGGCGCTCGATGTTGCGGCGCGCCTTCAGCCCGATGCCGGAGAGTTGCACCTGGCCCGCGCACAGTATCTTTATCGTTCACTGCTCGATTACGGCGGCGCGCTGCGCGAATTGCAGATCGCAAGCGAAACATTGCCGAACAGTTCTTATTTATTTGAGCTCACCGGATTCATCCGCCGCCGGCAAGGATATGCCGAGGAAGCTTTGCGGAATTTCAAACGCGCACGGGAGCTCGACCCCGGGAATACGGAGATTCTGCAACAGATGGCCAGCTCCTACTATCTCTTACGACGTTATGCCGAGGTGGCTGCGGTGCTCGACCGCGCGCTCACCATTAAACCCGACGATCTCGAAACGCGAGTTGAGCGCGCCTCGGTCGAACTGGACTGGAAAGCTGACCCGCATCCGATGCACGAAGCGGTCGATTTTGTTCGTAACAACAATCCGGCGAAGCTTTCGACTGTGGCTGACAGTTGGTTTATGGCCACATTGGACCAACGAGATCGCGCGGCTTCCGAAAGCGCTTTGGTAGCGCTCGGCAATGGAACCTTTGGCAGCGCAGCAGTGCAGCTTAACCGCAAGTTCGGCGAAGGATTGCTCGCACGCGCGACCAACGATGAAGCCAGAGCCCGTGCCGCTTTTACGGCGGCGTATGTGGAGCAGGAGAAAGTGATTAAAGCACAACCCGACTTTGGCCCCGCTTGGTGTGTACTGGGACTGATCGACGCGGGATTGGGAAAAAAGCAGGAAGCATTGCGCGAAGGCCGACGTGCAATCGAGTTAATGCCCGTGACAAAGGATTTAATCAACGGCTTAGACATGGTTGATTACTTCGCCATCACTGCAGCGTGGGTGGGGGAAAAAGATCTTGCGTGCGAACAGTTGGAGGCTTCGAAACGGCTTCCCGGTGGCTGGTTAGTTAGCTACGGACAGTTGAAGCTGAGTCCCGTCTGGGATCCGCTTCGCGGCGAACCGCGTTTCGAAAAAATCGTCGCCTCTCTTGCGCCAAAGGGATTGTAGCAATCGCGCTTAATCAGAATGTTGCCGTGAAAGAGCGACGGCTTCCAAGCCGCCGATCTAATTAATCGCGCCCTGGAGAGCGTCGCTCCTTGATGGCGTGGATTGCGGGCATCGTTCAACACGAGAGAATAAAGCGCGCGATATCGAGAGAAGCGCTCGGTCGGCCAAGCTGTCGAATATTGGCAAACCATTCGCGCCACAGTTGCGCATCATTGGAGAATGCACGTTGCACTTCGGCAGCGACGGATTCGGGCGAAGTGGCTACGACACCCGAACCGGTTTCCACGATCAAGCGCGCGTTGCCTTCTTCCTGTCCGGGCACGACTTGATTGATGATCATCGGAGTACCACCAGCGATTGTTTCCTGCACGGTCGCGCCGCCCGCCTTCCCGATCAGAACATGGTTTGATTGCAGAAGCTGCGGCATCTCTTCCGTCCATCCGATAATTTCAAAAGGACGCGATGCCGTGCGGATATTTTCCAACGCGAGGCGCAGCTTTTCATCGCGTCCAACCGTGGCTGTGAGTTCGATATCCGGAAAGCTAACCAGGCGACGCACGATCTCGGGCGCGATCGATTTTCCGGCGTTGATCATATAGAGGACGCGAGGATGAGAATCCGGCTCAGGTTTTGCGACGGAACTGAGCGCTGCAAATTTCACGCTAACCGGAAAGCCGAGCGTTTTTATTTTTCCTGAATCAACGCCAGCGTCGCGCATCACCTCGGCGGTTTGTTCGTTCGCAACAAGGAAGTAATCGGCGCTGCAACGATACCAGATGGCGTTGACGGTTATGGAATCCGTTACGACGACGATTCGCTTGCATGCTCCGCCGTCAGCGGGACCAAAAATTTCATCCAGGAAATGTGCGTAGGCAGGATAGACCGAAACAATGGCTGCGGGCTTTGTTCGGGCGACTAGCTCGGCGAGTCGTTTTTTCACCGCGAAAAGAAGTTTGAAATCTCCCGCGAAATTCGTCTTCCGATCGAGCGAACGATAAAAGGCCGACCAGATTCGCGGCGCACGATTGATTACGCCAAGGTAGGATTTGCGCGCCCAATCGTTGAACACTCCATAAGTTTCGGCGAAGAGATCATGCGGCTCGACGTCGGCTTCGGTGAGGGCGACGTGAGCCAGTCCCTCGCGAATGCCACGGGCCGCGGCGTTATGACCTTCTCCGAACCCGGCAGTGAGGATGAGAATTTTTTTCAACTCGTTAGGCGATTTCGCCCTGGGGTTCGGCGGAGAGTTTAATGGATATTTCTCTCTCGCAAAGTAAACTTCCCGCCGCGATGAAACGTCTCGGGTTTGTCTGGAGGATTTTTCGCCGGCTCGTTTGGGAAACCGCCACCGATAATACCACCGGGCTGGCGGCGCAGATGGCGTATCAATTTCTTTTCATGCTCGCGCCCGTCCTGTTTTTTCTTTGGCACCTGCTCGGACTTTTTGGAACCGACCCGGCGAAGCTGCATCAGATATTCGCCATTTTAAGAGGCTTCCTTCCGCCCGATCCGAAAGTGCAGGACATTCTCGACGCGCAAGTTGCGAGCGTGGTCCTGACCGGGTCCGGAGGAATGCTCGCCAACGTTGGCATCGTCATCGGCATTTATCTCGGCACCGTTTTCATCTCGACTATTTCGCGGGCACTGAGCCGGGCGCATGGAGTGCACAAGGACCGCAACTGGTGGTCGAAATACATCATCTCATTTTTTCTGCTCTTTTGGTTTGGGATCACGATCCTGCTCGCGTTTAACGTTACTGTTTTTGGTGAGACGCTCGCCGGAATTGCGGAAGTAAATTTCCAATTGAAGGTGCCGCTGCAAGAATGGGTCACGGTGCTCAATCTTCCGTTTACGGGAATTGCGCTCATCATCCTCGCGCTCGCATTGTATCTTCTCACGCCGGAGAATTATCTGACGATTCGGGAGGCTCTGCCGGGCGCGATTTTCTTCTCGTTAGGCTGGTTGGTTCTGACGAAACTTTTTCAAATCTACGTCGCGCGTTACGATCGCTATAACCCAACGTATCTGGCTCTGGCATCACTCATCGTTCTGCTGACCTGGATGTATCTCACCTGCCTACTGCTTCTGCTCGGCGGAAAATTGAATGCGATCCTGCGGCGTGAGCGGAAGCGCGCCGCACAAATTTCTGACGCTGTGCCACAGCCGGCGTGAATCGAAAAAGAGTTCGCCCGTCTAGTCCTGTCATGGCGCGTCTCCGTTTCTGGATTGTTCTCGCACTTTTCGCGAGCGGAGTCGCCGGCCCGATTCTTCACGGAGAATTGAGCGAGGAAGAAAAGCGAAAGCGGGCGGCTTTCCTGAAGGCGCGTGAGGAAATGCGGACCGTTTCATCACCGACGCCTTCGCCCCATCGAAAACCAAAACCGAAAGCCGCCAAGCATCCGCCGAAGAAAAAAAGAAGTCCACCAAGCCCAAAGCCAAAGAAACGCCCGAGCCGGAGGAGACACCGAAAAGATCTAAAGCGAAACCAAAGGAAACTCCCGAGCCCGAAGAAACGCCAAGACCAAAACCGAAAGCCACTTCTGAACGCGAATCACCGCCGCCACGCGCGAGTGCCGTGCCCACTTCATCTCGCGAATCGGCGGATGTTGTCGTGCAAAAATCGGGATTCCAGGAAACGGATGTTTTGCCGACACCGGAAGAACATCGCTTCCTCTTTTGGAAATGGACCAAGTCGACCGGGAATTATCGTTATCTTTCGCGCTCGGTGCGCTACGAAATCGATCATGCCCGCGTTTTGCGGCGGCGCTGGCAATACATCGTCGTGCACAACAGCGGCACGCGGCAGGGCAACGCGCGCATTTTTGATTATTACCATCGCCACGTCCGCCACATGACCAACGGACTCGCGTATCATTTTGTCATCGGCAATGGAACGTCGTCGGGCAACGGAGAAATTGAAATAGGCGATCGCTGGCGCCGGCAGATTAATGGCGGTCATGTGCACAGCGATTATCTGAACAACATCGCGCTCGGCATTTGTCTGGTCGGCGACTTCAACCGCGACCAGCCGACGCGCGTGCAGCTCGAAGCCTGCGAGGAACTGATTCGTTATCTGCGCATTCGTTGCGGTAAGATCGATGGGCATTACGCCATCGTGCGACCACATCGCGAAATGAATCCGCCACGCTGGCCAACCGATTGTCCGGGCGACGCCTTTCCCTACAGTTGGTTCCGACGATTCCGCGAGTAATTCGTCAGGCTGCGGAGTTAAAAGATTAGCGGAATCAATTGCTTCGTTCTGCGCTGATAGGACCGGTATTGTTCGCCCATCGCTTCAGCCAGCGCGCGTTCCTCGACCTTAATACGAAGAAGAAATGCGAGAAGCGTTGGCAAAATGAAGATGGCAACCGAGCACCAATTTCCCATGGAAAGGCCGAGCCCGAGAAAAGCGAGCAGCGCGCCGGTGTAGGAAGGATGACGGATGAATCGATAGGGGCCGGATTCGATAACGCGATGACCGGAGTGGATGGCGACGTCGACGGTGAAAAATTTTCCGAGATAACCTATCGAGTACCAGCGCAGAACGAGACCAAAGACGAAAACGAAAAAGCCGACGACGCGAAGCAAAGCTCGATGCGGCATCGCTGCCCAAGGAAACCAAAAGGCAACTTGAATACCGAAAAAGACGCTGGCCAGAATCACGATCCAGAGAACGCGCAGCGATTTCTTGTCCTGAGACACCGCGCTTCCGCGCGAGCGATGTGTGATGCCCAGCCAGAGCTCGGAGAATGCGTAGAGGAGACCGAGCCACATTGGATCGGGGAGTTTCATCATTTGCATGATTAAGCCCTCCGCGGGAAGAGACACGAAAAAAAATATTTTGAGTGCGATTTTTGATGACTTGCAGTTAGGGGCACGCAGAATGCACGTTTTTCCGCTCAGACAACGGCAGTGACAATCTTCAGAAGGTTTTTTGTTCCGAAAAAGACGATCATGACTCCGGTAAAAATTTGGCTCGGCTATCCGTATCCGCTTGGCGCGACCTGGCTCGGTAACGGCGTGAACTTCGCCATCTTTTCCGAGCACGCGACGTCGGTGGATCTTTGCCTGTTCGATAAGATCGAGGCGCAGCAGGAAAATATTCGCATCCCGATGACCGAACACACCGATCAGGTGTGGCACGTTTTTCTGCCGGATGTGAAGCCGGGACAGCTTTACGGTTTTCGCGTGACCGGTCCGTACGATCCGGAACGCGGGATGCGGTTTAACAGTTCAAAGCTTTTGATCGATCCATACGCCAAGTCGATTGCGGGCGAGATTAATTGGGCGGACGAAATGTTTGCCTATGTCGTTGGCGGCGACGGCGAAGATATGACGCGCGATTTTCGCGATGATGCGTGGGGAATGCCGAAAGCGGCGGTGATCGAAAACGCATTCGATTGGGGAAACGACAAGCGTCCCGAAATTCCGCTGCACAGTTCGATCATCTACGAGATGCACGTCAAAGGTTTTACAAAATTGAATTCAAACGTGCCGGAGGAATTGCGCGGCACATACGCCGGCGTTGGCTGCGCGGCTTCGATTGAATATCTAAAAAGTCTGGGCGTGACGGCGGTGGAGCTTTTGCCTGTGCATCAGCACGTGGACGACAAGGCTCTGATCGATCGTGGCCTAACGAATTACTGGGGCTACAACACAATTGGTTTCTTCGCACCCGAGGCAAAATATTCCAGCAGCGGATCGAACGGCGGCCAGGTGACGGAGTTCAAAACCATGGTGCGCAACCTGCACGCCGCCGGAATCGAAGTGATTCTCGACGTCGTTTACAACCACACGGCGGAGGGAAATCAACTTGGGCCGATGCTGAGTTTTCGCGGCATCGATAATCCCGCTTACTACCGGCTCCATCCCGAAGACCCGCGTTTATATTTGGATTTTACGGGGACGGGAAATACTTTCAATCTTCTCAATACGCGGACGCTGCAACTGGTAATGGACAGCCTGCGCTATTGGATCAACGACATGCACGTCGATGGATTTCGTTTCGATCTCGCATCAACGCTGGCGCGCGATCACAACGGCGTGAACAAACTGCACGCTTTCTTCGAGATCATTCACCAGGATCCGGTGATTTCGCAGGTGAAGTTGATCGCGGAACCGTGGGACGTGGGCGAGGGCGGTTATCAGGTGGGAAATTTTCCCATCTTGTGGGCGGAATGGAATGGGAAGTATCGCGACACAGTGCGCAGTTTTTGGAAAGGCGATGAAGGAAAGATTGGCGAGTTTGCGTATCGCCTAACCGGCAGTCCCGACTTGTATCAGACAAGTGGACGGCGCCCCTACGCGAGCATCAATTTCGTCACGTCGCACGATGGTTTCACGCTCAACGACCTCGTGAGTTACAACGACAAGCATAACGAGGCGAACGGCGAAAATGGTCACGATGGCGATAACAATAATCTCTCCTGGAACTGTGGCGTCGAAGGACCGAGCGACGATCCGGACGTAGACCAACTGCGAGGGCGACAACGCCGAAATTTTTTGACGACGCTTTTTCTCTCGCAGGGCGTGCCGATGCTTTGCGCCGGCGATGAGTTTATCCGCACGCAGAAGGGGAATAACAACGCTTACTGCCAGGACAACGAAATCAGCTGGCTCTCATGGGAATACACCGCCGAAGAAAAACAGCAGCTCGAATTTACAAGGCAACTGATTCATCTGCGCAAGACGCATCCGGTTTTTCGCCGGCCGAAATTTTTCCAAGGCCGACGAATTCGCGGATCCGAAATCAAGGATGTGATGTGGTTCAATCCCGGCGGTAATGAGATGAGCGATGAAGAATGGGCGTCACCTTTCGTTCGTTGCCTCGGAATGCTCCTGAGCGGCGACACGATCGACGTGCTCAATTTCGAGGGGCAGCCAATCCGTGACGACACGTTCCTGTTGCTAATCAACGCGCATTACGAAGCGATTCCCTTTGTCCTGCCGGGCCAGGAACATATCGAGTGGCAAATGATTCTCGATACGACAAACGAGGGAGGTTTCCTGAAAGAAGGAAAAAACTTTGCCTCGGGCGATGATGTGGAAGTGCAGGATCGCAGCACGGTATTGTTGAAACTAGTCGGCGGTTCGCAGGCACAGGCTCGCAAAGAATCGTGGAAGAAACGCCAGGTCGAAATTCCCCACGATTTGAAACCACCGCCGTCTCCAAAAAAGAAAAAGGAACCAGTGGCGAATATTTAGAAATTTGACCGCGCAATTATCCTGGCAGGCACGAACTTAGCAAGAGAACCAAAATGCGCTTTTATTGATGACACCAACTTCCTTAATTCTCGTCGCCGATCGCGGCAGTCTCAAAGCTTACAAGGTCACCCAAACCCCGACTCGCGGAGCGAGTCTGAAGCTGGCCCAGGCGTTCGATATAACGGATGCGCACGGCCGTTACGACGACAAGGTAACTGATGAAGCGGGGCGATTTCCGGTGAGCGACGGATCGGCCGCGAGACACGCAAATTCCATTGCGGAGCGAACGGCACTGGAGACAGAAACAGATCGCCGCATCTGCAAGCAATTGGCGGAACAGATCGAGGCGGAAGTCAGGCGCGATGGTTTGGAAGGCTGGTCGTTTGCGGCGCCTGCTTCGATTCACGGCGCCATTGTCGATCTGCTGCCAAATGACATTCGCGCTCGCATTGTCGAGCACGTGAAGTCCGATTTGGTGAAGATCGAACCGGCGAAATTGCCGAAATACTTTCGCTCGTTGCAGCCGCTTTAAGCAGCGCACTTTTGCAAGGTTGCTGCTCTTGTTTTGTAGCTGCAACTTTTGAGTTCGCTCAACAAGACGAAGGTCATTACTGTCTCATTAATCATGCAACTGCCAGTTAACATCACTTATCGCGGACTCGAGAAATCGGAGGAAATTGAAAAATTGGTGCTCACCAAAGCGGCGCGGCTTGATCACTTTTGCGATCACATCAGTCGTTGTGACGTCGCGATCGAACAGCCGAATCATGCGCATCAAAAGGGAAATCAATTTCGCGTGCGCATCGATGTCACGGTTCCGCCGGGCCACGAGCTCGTGTCGGAAGAAAAGCAGTCGGATAACGGCACGCATGATCCTTTGAGCAAAGTTGTGCATGACGCTTTCAAGACAATGGAGCGGCAGTTGCGCCATCTCGTTGAGATTCAACGGCGCAAAGTGAAAGCCCACACAAAAACGCGTTCGCCGAAATAAATCCTGGAGGGACACGCGCCGTCGTGTCCCAAATATTCAGCGTTGGCGCCGACAACGCGGCGACAACGAAATTACGCTGGTGCGCCGCCTAATGCGCCGGGAAGCGGGGGCGCAACATCAGGTGCCTGCACAACTTGTTTGGGTGGTTTTTCCGGCGGCATCTTCGCGCTCGAAGGCGGCGGGCCCGGAGGCGGATTGAGCAAACGGCCGTGCTTGATGATCTCTTTGATCTGCAAACCGTCGAGCGTTTCGTATTCGAGCAAAGCCTTCGCGATGACTTCGAGATGTTCGCGATGCGCGACCAGGACTTCCTTTGCTTTCGCATAGGCCTCATCGACCAGACGCCGCACTTCGTGATCGATTTCTTCGGCGGTCGCTTCGCTGTAATCGCGCGCACGCGAAATGTCGCGTCCGAGGAAGACGTAATCTTCGTGCTCGCCGTACTCGACCATGCCCATTTTTTCGCTCATGCCCCATTCGCAAACCATTTTTCTCGCCATGGAGGTGGCCATGCGGATGTCGCCGGTGGCGCCATTGGTAACGTCGCCGAAGATAATTTCTTCCGCGACGCGGCCGCCCATTTTCACGGCGAGGCTCGCGAGCAATTCGTTTTTGCGGTTGGTGTATTTGTCTTCTTCAGGCAACCACATCGTGCTGCCTAACGAGGGACCGCGTGGAATGATCGTCACTTTATGCAGTGGCTCGGTGTGCGGCAAAAGTTCGAGCAGCAACGCATGACCTGCTTCGTGATACGCAGTGTTTGTCTTCTCTTTTTCGCTCAAAGCAAGACTGCGGCGTTCTTTGCCCCAACGAACTTTGTCGCGAGCTTCCTCAAGCTCGTGCAGCGTGATTCCCTTCAATCCACGCCGCGCGGCGAGCAGCGCCGCTTCATTAATAACATTCGCCAGTTCCGCTCCGGAATAGCCGGGTGTTCCGCGCGCGACCACTGCGAGATCAACACCTTCCGCGAGTTTCACTTTCTTCGAGTGCACTCGCAGAATTTCTTCGCGGCCTTTTACGTCGGGCAGATTGACCGTGATCTGGCGATCGAAACGGCCGGGACGGAGCAAAGCCGGATCGAGAACATCGGGCCGGTTGGTCGCGGCAATAATAATTACGCCTTCCTGCGTGTCGAAACCATCCATCTCGACGAGCAACGCATTGAGAGTCTGTTCGCGCTCATCATGTCCGCCGCCGACGCCATGTCCGCGATGGCGACCGACCGCATCAATTTCATCGATGAAAATAATGCAAGGGGCGGATTTCTTTCCTTGTTCGAACATGTCGCGCACCCGCGAAGCACCGACACCGACAAACATCTCGACGAAATCAGAACCGCTGATCGAGAAGAAGGGCACGTCCGCTTCGCCGGCAATCGCGCGCGCAAGTAATGTCTTGCCGGTTCCGGGCGGTCCTACAAGCAGAACGCCTTTTGGAATTCGGCCACCGAGTTTCTGGAACTTTTTCGGATCGCGCAGGAATTCGACGAGCTCCTGCACTTCGTCTTTCGCTTCCTCCACGCCAGCCACATCGCGGAATGTGATTTTGTTTTTGTCACGCGCGAGCATGCGCGCCTTGCTTTTGCCAAAGTTAAGCGCGCCCTTACCGGCCATCCGAATTTGCTGACGGAAGAGCAGGTAGAGAACGACCAGAAAAACTGCAATCGGGAGAAATCCAACCAGCGTTTGCGCGAGAACGTTCGATTCGGTGCGGATAGCCGGCTGAATGCCCGCTGCCGCGAGACGCTCCTGTAAGTTCGTGTTGTAATTTAGATAGATTGTTGTTCGAAACGGGACCTGCTGAGTGGGCGCGCCACCGGTTCCCTGCTTCAGATAGTATCCCCGTAGCGTCTGCGTGGGGCGGCCATCTTCAACCACGAGCTGAAGCGGGTAATTTTTGTCGTTAACGATCTGCTTGCTATCGAGCAACTCGAGGAACCGGTTGTAGGGGACGTCCTCGAAAGTCTGATAAGCGCCTCCGCGGAAAAGCACTGCGAGCCCAATTAAGGCGAACGCGATTGCGATGAGGATAACGCCGCGCCAATTAAAATTGGGCTCGTTCCCGCGAGGTTTGTCCTTCTGGTTGCGATCGGATGAAGCCATGGAATGAAGCCGGCTCTATTTACCGGGTAGAAACGCTAACATGAACATTTTGCATTGCAATGAGCAGGCCCCGCGCCTGCCATACTCTATCTGTAAAATCGGATTGCGAATCCTCATTGAATGGTTCGACTCCCGGATTATTGCGCCGTTCAACCGATGAAGTTACTCTTAGTCCCCAAGCTTTCATGACAGAACTGGTCACATCGGTCGCTGACAGAATCGATCGCGCCGTGCAGCGGGTTACGCCATTGGCGTATCGTCTGCGACGGCGGAGCCGGCGTCTGCTCCGGCGTGCATTGCGACGGCCGCGGAGCGTTTCGGAAGGACCGAATCTACTCCCGCTTCTGATCCAGGTGCTTGCCAGCTTTTCCAAGGCCGATGGTGTTTTGCTCGAAGAAGAAATTGACTCCAGCCTCGGCTTCCTTCGTTACGATTATCCCGAGGCGGTTTACTCGGAACTGCGCAAACTTTTTCGGCAGGCGCTTTACGAACAGCAAAACCTCGCCGCCATGGCGCAGAAGTTAGCCGTTCAGCTGAGCACGGAGCGCAAAATCATGCTCGGCGTGCAGCTCTACGACTTGATTTCGCAAGCGGGGCTGAAACAGGAGCAGGTCGTCGCCTTTTATTCCTTCATGTCGCAACTGGGCATGGCCGCGCAGGCGATCGATATCGTTTATCAGCTGAACGCCTCGGAAGATTCCGATCCGTCTATTTTTCAGCGAGGCGCATCGCCATTGGAATCGGTTTCTTTCGGAAACAACGGCGCATCCGACGTGATGTTGAAAAGCTTGAGCGAAACGGATCGCCTGCTCGCCTTTCGTTATCACGATCTGATTCTGCTCAAGAACTACAGCGATCAGGTCGTCTCTGTTCGCGGGCGTCCGCTGGCGCGCGGCGGATTTTGTCGAATCTATCCGGGTCAACGCATCCTCATCGGCGATCAGGTGCTGACCTATCAGGAACTGGCGACTTATTTCAACGCCAAGAAAAACGTTTCCATGCCGCAGATTTTCATCCGGGTGAACAAGGATTCGGATGAGGTGGAATTGGAGCGCTCGCGTTCACGCGAAAGTGCGTTGGAAGTAACCTTCGGACTCAAGGTGCAGGTGCGTGCGTTGCGCAACGTCGATGCTGTTCTCAATGGCGTGAAATTGAAAGCGGGCAAGGAAGTCGAGGCGACGCTCGAAGACAAGATCGTTTTCCATAACGACAGCGAGATGGATCTGATCGATTTGCGCCGGCGCGCTCGCGCCATGGGCGGCCGGTTCCAGCTCAAAGCTTCGAAATCGGAGTACCTCGTTTCGAACAATCCAAGTCTGCTACATGCCGACGACATTCTTCTTTCGCCGGGCACAAGCGGAGATGTGCTTCTCAAGATTCTCTGCGATTACGACAAACGCGTCGGCACGCTCGAAGTGATCGAAGCAGATCGGCCAATCATGGTCGATGACACGTCGGTGCGCACGACAGCGCCGCTCCGAGATGGCGATACAATCCGCATCGATGTCGGACAATTTCTGCGCTGCAATTTTTCCGAACGCATCATCGAAGAAGAGCGCAACATCATTCGCAGCCTCGAGGCGAGCGATATAGGTCATCGCTTCAGCGGTGGAGAAGTTGGTCTCGATGGCATTTCATTTGCGATCAATCGCGGCGAGCTCGTCTGCGTCATGGGCGCGAGCGGTTGCGGCAAAAGCACGTTGCTAAAAGTGCTCGGTGGTCAGATCGAGCCGGCCAGCGGCCAGGTTTTGCTCAACGGTCAATCGCTTTATCCTCATCTCGATCAGCTAAAGCGCTACATCAGTTACATTCCGCAAGAAGATGCGTTCGACGAACATCTCACGATCGGCGAGAATTTGCAGTTCGCGGCTGCGATTCGTTCACCGCATCTTTCGCGGCGCGATCGCACGCGGCGGCTCGAAAGCAAACTCATCGAGCTGGGATTGAGCGAACGGCGCGACAGTATCGTCGGCAGTCCGGTGAAAAAAACTCTTAGCGGTGGCGAGCGGAAGCGGCTCAACATCGGCCTCGATATGATCGGTTCGTCCGATGTTTACCTTTTTGACGAACCGACATCCGGACTTTCCTCGAAAGATTCCGAACACGTCATCGAGATTATTCGCGGGATGGCGCACAACAAAATCATCATCGTCACCATTCACCAGCCGAGCTCGAAGCTTTTCCAGATGTTTCACAAGGCCATCCTGCTGGACAAAGGCGGACGGCTTGTCTTCTTCGGCACGCCGACGGACATGCTGCGCTATTTCGCGGAAGCGGAACATCAGCATCAGTTCGGCGCGGATCTCGGGGCGTGCCCATCGTGTGGAACGACGCGGCCGGAATTTATTTTCGATGTTCTGGAAACGCCGCTGCGCGATCTCAGCGGCGACATCATTTACGAAGAGAACAATCGCGGACAATTGGTCCCGGCGCGTCGCTATTCGCCAGAGTTTTGGCGCGATAAGTACGAGGCGTTCCGCCTCATTCAAGACGTCAAACAGGTTTCGTTGCGCAAAGACGCGGTCGCTGCGTTGCCTGTGGCGCCCGAACAAAAACACCGCACGCCGATTCGCTGGCACGATGAGTGGACGCAATTGCGCACTCTGTTGCGGCGCTCGTTCATGAGTAAGCTGCGCAACCGCGCCAACCTCGTGATCACGATTGGTGTCGCGCCGGTGCTCGCCCTGCTCATCGCCAGCATCCTGCGCTATTCGGACAGCGGCCGCTACGATTTCGCCTCCGCCTATCACATTCCGACGTTTCTCTTTCTCGCGCTGATCGTGGCGATGTTTCTCGGCCTAACGAATAGTGCTGACGACATCATCCGCGACCGCGCCGTCCTGCAACGCGAACGCAACCTGAACGTTCGCCTGCACTATTACGTTTTCGCCAAGACCGCTTCGCTCGCGATTTTTGCACTGGTGCAATGCATCCTCTTTGTCTGGTTAGGCAACTATGTCCTCGCGATTCGCGGGATGTTTTGGATCGACCTCGGTGTTGTTTTCATGACGGCGATGAGCGGCGTGGCGCTCGGGCTGGTCGTTTCGTCTCTTGTCGGCGATCCGAAGACGGCCGCCAATATTGTTCCGCTCGTGCTGATCCCGCAGATCATCATGGGTGGCGCGCTTATTAAGTACGAGGACATGAATCGCAATCTTGCGCTGCTCCATACTTTTTCGCGCTGGTTCAGTGAACATCCCAACGCTGAGGAAGCGGAGAAAATGGACAGCAAGCTGCAGGTGCCGCTCATTTGTCAGTTCGTCGCCATGCGCTGGTCCTACGAAGAAATCGTCGTCGCGCAGGATAAATTGAATCCACTGACGCGACGGCAGGATCGAGCGGACGCTTTAATCAAGGAAACGGCGAAGCACGCGCAGACGCCAGCGGAACGAAAACGTCTCGACGACTTGAAAGAATCGCTCGCCTTGCTTTCGGGACTCGAAGCAAAGTCCGCGGCCGAGATCGACAGTTATCTCTCGATCATCGATCAGGTTCTCGACGGCAAGCGGCCGTTCGATCGCGCGCTCTTCAAAGATGCCGTCGGCCCTGTGACTGCGGATCAACTTTACGTGAATCAAAAAGTCTCCGATTTGATTTCGAATGCCGAGATGGAGCAAAACGATTATCGGCGCGGCGGAAAACCAAACGTTTTCTTTGGTCTCGAGAAGCGCTATTTCAAAATGAAGTTTGGCGTATTTGCATTCGACACCGCGGTGCTGGTCGTTTCGACCGCGGTTCTTCTGAGTTTGCTGAATTGGATTTTGCGGCGGCAATTACAGGTCCGCAGAAGCTAGGCGCATCTCCTTGCTGTCATCCTCGCTCACGCTCGGGATGACATGTTGCCGGAAACGAGAGTAAAAAGAAACACGATGAGTAAATCGAAAAGCCACCAGAAAACCAAATTGATCGTCGCCGCGAGCGAGAACGATGCCGACATGCTTTACGCGACGCGTTTCTTCGCGCCCGATCCGTTCATCTTTCTCGAGCAAAATGGAAAACGGACGCTGGTATTGAGCGATCTCGAAATCGATCGCGGACGCAAGACGGCGAGGGCTGACGAATTTTTGCCATACAGCAAATTCGAACGCGAAATCCAGGGAACAAAAAAGAAAACACCTTCGTACGAAAAAGTGCTCGCACATTTTTTGCGCAAACGAGGTGTGCGTTCGGCGACTGTCCCGGCGAACTTTCCGCTCGGTTACGCGCAGGAACTCGCGGCCAACAAAATCCGACTCCAGACCACGAACGGACTTTTCTGGCCGGAACGGGAAGCGAAGACCGAAGACGAGCTGCGTTTGATGCGGCGCGCTCTTGCCATTACCGAAAAAGGAATGGCGCGCGCCATGGAAGTTCTGCGCGCTTCAAAACCGGTGCGCGGGAAAAAGCTGCGATGGTCGGGCAAGACGCTCACCTCCGAAATTTTGCGCGCGGAGATCGACACTGCGATTTTGCGCGCGGGCGGTTTGCCGGCAAACACGATTGTCGCAGGTGGCGATCAGGCATGTGATCCACACGAGCGCGGCTCGGGGCCGCTCCTCGCCGATTCGCTTATCATTCTCGATATTTTTCCACGCGATGCCGCCAGCGGATACTACGGTGATATGACGCGGACGGTGGTACGTGGCCGCGCGAGCGAAAAACAGCGCGATCTTTGGGAAACAGTTCGCGCAGGTCAGATGCTCGGCTTGAAAAAGATGAAGCCCGGCGTGGATGGCTTGAAGTTACACAACGAAATCAAAAAGTTTTTCACGGATCGCGGTTACCCGACCGAAGTGCGCAAAGGCAGACAAGTCGGATTCTTTCACGGCACCGGCCATGGGCTCGGTCTCGAGATTCACGAATATCCGCGTTTTCAGAAAACGGTATTCAAGAAAGGTCAGGTCCTCACGGTGGAACCCGGTCTTTATTATCCCGGATTAGGCGGCGTCCGTCTCGAAGATGTGGTTGTTCTGACGAAGGACGGTGTTCGCCTGCTTTCGCATTTCGAGAAGCGTCTGGAAATCTGAACGAAGTCGCATGCCTGCGAAGTCTAATTAGAGTCAAACTATGTACTACTACGGATTCGGCCATCACTGGCTCCTCTTGATCGGAGTCCCTCTGGCCATTGGATTGTGGGCACAATTTCGCGTGAAATCGGCTTTTCGTCGCTGGGGTGCAGTGCGCGCAAGTGCAAATATCTCCGGCGCGGAAGCGGCTCGTGAAATTTTACAGGCCGCACAGATTCACGACGTCAATGTTATCGAGACGAACGATTTTCTCGGCGACCACTACGATCCATCGAAAAAGGTGCTTTGCCTTTCCACCAACGTTTACAACACACCCTCGGTCGCTGCGCTAGGAATTGCGGCGCACGAAACCGGCCACGCCATCCAACACGCAAAATCTTACACGCCCCTCATGGCGCGCATGACCATCGTCCCCGTTACGCAAGTCGCTTCGCAAATGCTACCGTTCGTGATTTTCGGCGGCCTTTTCTTCCACATCACCGGTCTCATCACGCTCGGCATTTGGTGCTACGCGATCCTGCTTGGCTTTCAGTTGATCACGTTGCCGGTGGAATTCGACGCCTCGCGTCGCGCAAAAATAATTCTTCGGGAAATGCACATCATTCAGCCGGGCGAAGAAGCCGCCGGCGTAAATAAAGTTTTAAATGCGGCCGCCCTTACATATGTTGCTGCATTCATCGCCGTACTGGGAAACCTGCTTTGGTTGCTTTCGGTGCGGGACCGTCGCGGCTGATTTGCGACGAAATTGAAACGTATGTCATCCATCGCACTTCCGGCACCTCGTCGCATTTCCGATTTACTATCGTCGGGAGAACAACCCCGTGCTAAGTCTAAGCGCGACCCGATGGACCGGCCACGAACGGATGAAGACCAACCGCTCGTCGCGCGTACGCAATCCGGCGACGCCGCGGCCTTCGACGATCTCGTCGTAAAATATACACCGCGCCTTTACGGCCTCGTTTACAACATGACCTCGAATCACGAGGACACGAACGATCTGTTGCAGGATGTTTTTGCCAAGGCCTACAAATCGATTCGCGGTTTTCGCGGCAAATCGTCGTTCTACACCTGGATCCATTCGATCGCGGTGAACATGACGTTGAACTTCCTAAAAAAACGCGGCCGGCGTTACAATCTCAGCCTCGACGATGTCGACGCGAGCGTTCACAATGACAAAGAGTTTCTCGAGCTCACCGCCACGAGCAGTCCGGTCCGCGAAGCCGACCTCGGCGAGCTCCAGCGAAGATTGAACGAGGCTATGATGAAATTGTCTGATGAACACAGGGCTGTCGTCACTATGTTTCATATTCAAGGAATGCCGCATGCAGAGATCAGTAAAATCTTGCGCGTCTCAGAAGGAACGGTACGTTCCCGGCTCTTTTACGCGAATCGGCAGCTGCAAAATTATCTCGAAGAGTTCCGCAAGAATCCTGTTTCATAAATAATCCGGAAGGGCATGGACGAATTTAACGAAAACGACATTGGCAAGCTGCTGCGGCTGAAACGGCACGAGCAGCCGCCCCCAGGTTACTTCGAAAATTTCCTTCACGAATTCCATCGCCGTCAGCGTGATGAACTTTTGCGTCAGCCGCTCTGGCGCATCTGTCTGCAACGCGCCCATGATTTCATGTTCCGGTTGAACGTACCGTCGCTCGCTTCCTATCCGGTAGCGGCCGCGGCGATGCTTGTGTGTGCCGCAGTTATTTCATTCAAGATTTATCAGACACCGCAGCAACCGAATCTCACGCAGCAGATACCATCTGCGCTGACCGTTTCGTCGTTGAACAATGAGAACAACGATTGGAGTCTGGCCAAGCCGATAGCCATCCGTGATTTTGGTTTCCCTCTTCGTCGGAACTTCAGAGTAAGCGCCCAAGCTCGACGGGCCGCAGCAACCCCACGCTACGTGCTCGACAGTACTCCCGTGAGTTATGAGCCGGCTTTCAATTTTTAGTGGGCAGCCGGAAGGACTTTTCCGGCATTCGTTCGTTAGGCTTTCCGGCATCTTTGCGCTGACATTCTTTGGTGCGATCGGCTTGTTGCACGCGGAAGACTTGCCTGCGACCTCGATTGGTCAGGAAGTCAGAGCGGTCTTTGAGCGCTGCGCCAAAGCAGTCGTCAAGATTCATGCTTCCGATCAGCACGGCGACCTTTCCGGGACGGGATTCTTCGTCGATCCCACGGGCACGATTTACACGTCGTATTCCGTTGGAGGCGACGCGACTAATTTCACGGTCGAAATGAATGGCAAGAAATTACCCGCGCGTCAGATCCTCGTCGATCTGCGCAGTGGATTGGCAATGCTCAAAGTGGACGCGACTACGCCTTCGTTGCCAATTGGTCATTCGGATCAACTGGAAATTGCGACGCCGGTCATCACGATCGGTTTTCCGCTCGATCTTCCACAAACGCCCAGTTTCGGAATGATCGCCGGTTTCGATCGGAAGTATCTCGGCCGATATTTTTCCACGACGCATCTGCGCGTGAATCTTCCGACGCAACGCGGCGAAGCGGGCGCGCCGTTGCTCAATTTCAAAGGTGAAGTGGTCGGTATTCTCGTCAGCAGTCTGGAGAACAATTCCTCCTGCTATGCGCTGCCGATCGATGCCGCGGAGAAAATCCACAACGACTACGTGCGTTTCGGCGAGCCGCGCCATGGCTGGGTCGGAATCAACGTGTCCGAAGCGCCGGTGGCGGTGGAAGGTTCCCGCGCGGAAATGACAAAGATCATGGAAGGCACACCCGCCGCGGATTCAGGCGTGAAGGAAGGCGATATTCTTTTGCAGGTCGGCAAGACGAAAGTGCACGAACCTGAAGATGTGCTCGACGCTTCATTTTACATCAGCGCGGGCGATACCGTCCCGATTACCGTGATGCGCGGTAACCAAAAACTCACTTTCGACGTGCAAGCCGACTTTCATCCTGCGGCGCAAAATTCTTCCCTCGCGACATCGATCGACTCGAAACACCAGGCGATGCCGCTCAAGCTCGACTCGATCGTCAGGCGCACGCCCTAGTTAGAGCATCTTTCGAAACTTCGTCTCGTCGAGAATTGCGACGCCAAGTTTTTTCGCCTTTTCCAATTTGCTGCCGGCTTCTTCGCCCGCGAGCACGTAGTTCGTCTTTTTGCTCACGCTGCCGCTGACCTTTCCGCCGCGGGCAATAATGATCTCCGCGATCTCTTCGCGCGGCTGGCTCAACGTTCCCGTTATGACCCAGGTTGTGCCTTTGAAACCCGGCGCCGTGATAGTCTTTGGTTTCTCGCTCGTTAGGCGTAAACCGGCGCGCTGCAAATGCTCGATCATTTTCCGGTTCCGGTTTTCCTGAAAAAATTGGCGAATACTTTCGCCTACCACTTCACCGACATCCGGAATGCGTTGCAATTCCTCCGGCGAGCTTTTCATGAGTGCATCGAGGCTGTGAAAATGCGCATCCAGCGCACGGGAGGCGCTGACGCCGACGTGCAAAATGCCGAGCGCATAAATCAGTCGCCAAAGCGGACGCGTTTTGCTGCTTTCAATCGCGCCCAGCAGATTGCTGATGCTTTTTTCACCCATGCGTTCGAGCTGCGAAAGTTTTGCCGCATCGAGATCGTAAATGTCGCTGATTTCGCGAACGAAGTTGTGATTAACGAGTTGTTCGACCATCGCTTCGCCGAGTCCTTCGATGTCCATCGCACCGCGTGAAGCAAAGTGTTCGATCCGCCTTTTCAGTTGTTTCGGGCATTGGCTGTTGACGCAACGCACCGCCACCTGCTCGGGATCTTTGACCAGCTTGCTCCCGCATTCTGGACAGGTAGTCGGCATGCGGAATTTTTTTTCCTTTCCGGAACGGAGATCAGTCCGAACGCCGACGACCGCCGGAATGACTTCGCCCGCCTTTTCGAGCAGCACGGTATCGCCGATGCGAATGTCTTTGCGTTCGATCTCCTCCTGATTGTGCAGCGTCGCGCGCGAAACGCGGCTGCCGCTTACCGTCACTGGTTCAAGCGCCGCGACCGGCGTCAGAACGCCCGTGCGGCCAACCTGAATCAAAATATCCAGCAACTTCGTCTCCACCCGCTCGGCCGCATATTTGTATGCGATGGCCCAACGCGGCGATTTGGCAGTAAAGCCGAGTTCCTCGCGTTGCGTGAAGGAGTCGACCTTCACGACTGCGCCGTCGGTTTGATAAACAAAGTCGTGACGGACTTGATCGAGTTCGCGAATCGCCGCCAGGATTTCTTCGATTGAATCCGCCATCCACCAACGCTCGCTTGTCGGCAGGCCGAGTTTTTTCAGGAACGGAAAAAGCGCGGAATGTTTTTCGAGAGCGGCGCCTTCGACCGACCCCGTTCCATAAAGAATGATGCCGAGCGGACGTTTCGCGGCCATCGCAGGATCCAGTTGTTTGAGCGAGCCGGCCGCGGAGTTGCGTGGATTGGCGAATTCCGGAAGACCGGCCTCGACCCGCTCGGCGTTTAGTTTCGCGAATCCAGTTTTGTCCATGTAAACCTCGCCGCGCACCTCCAGGACGTCCGGGGCCGAACCCCTCAACTGCACCGGGACAGTTTTGATCGTGCGAACATTTTGCGTGATGTCGTCGCCGACAGTCCCATCGCCGCGCGTAGCTGCGTAGCGCAGGCGGCCTTTTTCATAGAGCAGCGAAACCGCGACACCATCCACTTTCGGCTCGATCACGACGGGAATCTTCTCGTTAGGCAAAAGTTTCTGCATGCGCCGATAGAAATCCGCGACTTCGTCTTCCGAATAGGTGTTATCGAGACTAAGCATCGGCACGCGATGCGTGACTTGCGCAAAGGCTTCGAGCGGCTTTCCTCCGACGCGTTGAGTTGGCGAATCCGCCGAAGCGAATTGAGGAAAGCGAACCTCGAGATCGACCAGCTCGCGGTAAAGTTGATCGTATTCGCGATCCTCGATGGTGGGCGCCGCTTCCTCGTAATAGCGCCGATTGTGCTCTTCGATTTCGGCTCGTAGCCGAGCGATTCGTTTTTCTGCGCTCGCCTCGTTCTTAGGCATAAGCATGATACAAACTGAGTAGCACGTGTGAGAGAATTTGCGACGATGAGACGGCCGCTACAACTAAGTGTTCTAATGGAAACATCCTCGGTGTGGAAGGCGGTGGGACCAAAACCGCCTGGGTCCTGGTTGAGCGCAATGGCGATGACTTGCAGATCATCGAACAAGGCAAGCTGCCGCCGTCGAATTTCCGCCTCGCGGCGCCGGAGCGTTTGCGCACAATTTTTTCCCAGCTGCCGAAGGAGATCGATCGCGCCGGGGTATTCCTCGCCGGTTGCGGCACCGAGGAAGATCGAACATCGCTTTCTCGTCTCTGCTCGGAAATTTGGCCAAAGGCGAAGATCACTACCGGCAGCGATCGCGATTCAGGTTTTGCTGCGGCGCTCGGACAGCATGACGGGATTGTGGTGAACGCCGGCAGCGGCTCTTCGGTCACCGGTCGTCGCGGAGATCACGTCGAAAAGGCAGGGGGCTGGGGTCACATTCTCGGAGACGCCGGCGGCGGATACTTCATTTCCGTGCAGGCGCTGCGGCTTGTTCTGCGCGAATACGACTTACATCGAGGCGAAGCGCAATTTGCTGCCAGTATTCTGCGTGCACTTTCGCTCAATAATTTCGACCAACTCGTGCGTTGGGCTCAGACCGCGGACAAAATGGAAATCGCAATGCTCGCTCCGGTGGTCTGCGAAGCCGCGACAAATGGCGACGAGCGCGTCACGGAAATTCTGGAGGAAGGCGCGCGTGCTCTTGAGCGAATATACGGAAGCAGTTGCTACGCGGTTGCATTTGCTCGCGCCCAAAGTAATGCTCATCGGCGGCCTCTTTCAGCGTGACTCGATTTACACGCATACGTTCAAGCGAAAGCTAAAAAAAATTCTGCCCGACGCGCGAGTCTCGACAGTGGACCAGCCTCCGGAATTAGGCGCCGCCTGGCTGGCTGCGGAAATGGGCGACCAACCGATCGCATGGCGGGAAAAACCTTGCGAGAAACTCGATGATCTCGTTTCTGCTACTACTGAACAACCCAACATCCGCTCGGAAAATCTCGAACAAATGAGCGTGGACCAATTGGTCGAGCTTTTTGTCGATGAAGAAAGATTTGTTGGGGAAGCATTGCGCGGAGCGAGTGCCGATCTGGCCCGCGCGATCGAAATGATTGCAAACAGTTTGCGCAAAGGCGGGCGTTTATTTTACGTCGGTGCGGGGACAAGCGGACGCCTCGGCGTGCTCGATGCCAGCGAAATCCCGCCGACGTTTGGGGCTTCGCCGGAGCTGGTGCAGGGAATCATTGCGGGTGGCGTGACGGCTCTTTTCCGTAGCGTCGAAGGAGCTGAAGATGACCGAAGCAATGGTTCCCTCGCGATCGACGAGCGCGGAGTGAAAGATTCGGATGTTGTTCTCGGAATTACCGCCAGTGGACGCACACCGTTTGTCCTCGGCGCTGTCAAGCAGGCAAAGTCGTTAGGCGCGAGAACGATCCTTCTTAGTTGCAATCCGGCGAGTGATGGAAATACGGCAAGTGATTTGCACATTCATCTTGTCGTCGGGCCGGAGATTGTGACCGGCTCGACAAGACTAAAAGCCGGCACGGCCACGAAAGTCGCTCTCAATATCATCAGCACGGGCGCAATGGTCGCGCTCGGGAAAGTGAGCGGAAATCGAATGATCGATCTTACCGCTTCAAGCAATAAGCTTCGTGATCGTGCGGCGCGCCTTGTCGCTGAGCAGCTCCAGTGTGCCTATGACGACGCCGTCCAGCGGCTACGAGATCACGATTGGAATTTGCGCGCGGCGATAAACTCGGCCAAATGACAGCCGCAATGGCAGAGCCGTCCAAAATCTTTCGTGACGCGATCGAAACTGCTGTCGCCACGATGCGATCGCTCTCCGCATTGGAAGAGCCGCTGCAACGTGCGGCAAAGCTAATCGAGGAATGTCTGGCCACCGGACACAAGCTGCTGGTTTGCGGCAATGGGGGAAGCGCGGCCGACGCCGCGGATTTCTCCACTGAATTTACGTGCCGCTTCATGCATGATCGTCGTCCCTACCCGGCGCTTAATCTTGCGCAGGGCGGTAGCCTAACGAGCGCCATTGGTAACGATTACGGCTTCGAAGAAATTTTCGCGCGGCAGGTCATGGCGTTTGGCGAGCGCGGCGATGTGCTCGTGGCCATTACGACAAGCGGGAATTCACGGAATGTCATGCGCGCGCTCGAAGAAGCGCGCGGTCTCGGCCTGACGAGTGTCGCATTGCTTGGTCGCGACGGCGGATCGACGAAAGGAATGGCAGACATCGAATTTATTGTACCGGGTGATTCCACCGCGCGCATTCAGGAAGCGCATAAGTTTCTACTGCACGTCCTTTGCGAAATCGTCGAAGCGCGGCTTCCGCGCTGATGTAGCTGCCGCTGTCTCAGCGGCAGGGGCGCCCAGATCTGCCGCCAGTGACGGCGGCAGCTACATTGGGAGGAAAATCTCGGCCAGCATGCAGCGCGCGCTTCCGCCGGCGAGTTCGATCGTTGGTAACGAGAGAGGAATCAATGTTGCCTCCTTTTCGATAGTTACACGCTGATCGGTCGAGAGGTTCGCGGCCGCCCTTTCAGAGAGAACAAGAATCTTTCCTTTCGCGCCACACAGTTCCAGTGCATTCCCAGCGAAATTTTCGATCTGGGTTTGGCTCAGTTCGATTACCTGTTTGTTCGTCCCCCGCAAACGGTCGCGCACATTCTTCCGCGCGTTCTCATCAGTAATCGTTTCCAAACCGGCCAGCGCAAAAGTTGAACCCAGACATAGCATGACGTTCGTGTGATAGATGGGACGCCCGTCGCTGCTCGCGCTTTCAAAAACAACAGGTTCGTAATCGAAGTCGGCGCAGAATTTTTCTACGAGTTCCGGGTTGGAGCGTTTCGAAAGAGAGACATAAGCGATCCGATTTGGATGGTCGAGGACGAGACTTCCTGTGCCTTCGAGAAACAGATTGCGCGTTTCGTAGTCGGAATAATCGACGACTTCCGTGACGCGATATTTTTTTCGCAGGGCATCGATGATGTCACTGCGCCGCTCATGTCGGCGCGCGGGCGAGTACATGGGATACAAGACAACGCGACCGTCTTCGTGGGTGGAAAACCAGTTGTTAGGGAAAATCGCGTCGGGTTTTTCTGGTTTGGCAGTGTCGTCGAAAACGTGAACAGTCACACCGGCGGAGCGCAGTGTTTCGACTGCCCGATCAAATTCCTCCAGCGCGCGCTGTGAAATCTTTTCTGCGTCTGTCGCGGCGGTCTCGCGTTGGAATGCGTTATCGGCGGCTGTTTCAGGATTAGAGAAAAAGCGGTGCGGCCGAATCATGGCAACCGCGTTGGCGCTTTGGTGAGTCATGGATTGGGGAGCGCACGCGCCCTCGCGTGCTGTTTGCGGCGCCCTCGCCGCAAATCATTTTTTGCTGGGAAGATATTCGGCGAGGCGCCGAATATTGCACGCGAGGGCGCGTGCGCTCCCCAGATCATACCGCGACAATTTCTTCTTTAACGGTCGACTTCACAACTGTCCGGCTGCTTCGATATCGCAAAATCGCGAAGCCGACGAAAAGCAGATCGAGAACGACGAAAGTGGCGACGTAGGTTTCACCGCCGATGCCGAAGCCGTAAGAGTGCAGGCCTTTGCCGAGAACGAAGTTCACGCCGTACCAGGCCATGAGTACCGCGAGAAAACAAACAACGCTCGCGACGACCAAACCGAATTGTGTCCACCAACCGGCGAGACGGCCGTGCAATGTCGTGATGTAGCAAAGCAGCGCGATCAGCGCCCATGTTTCCTTTGGATCCCAGCCCCAGAATCTTCCCCAGGAATAATTCGCCCAAACGCCGCCGAGAATTGTTCCGGCGGCAAGCAACAGCACGCCAAGCTGCAAAACGCGATACAACCAGAAATGCATCGGCTGATCAGCTCGCGCGCCGGTTGGATTTCGCGCATAACGGAAAAGCAAAATATGTCCGAAGCCCATCGCGAGTGCGAATGCGGCATAACTTAGCGTGATCGTGAGCACGTGAATCGTGAGCCAGAAATTATCGCGCAAGACCGGGACGAGTGGATCGATGCTCGACGGCATCGCGATCGGCATTTGATGCACGAGCAATAATGCGATGAGCGTAACGGGCAGTGCCGCGAGCAAATAGACAGTCGTCCGATACCGCGCGAAGAAAATCATCCCGAAAAATGAAACCGCGAACGAAACCCAGATGATGGATTCGTACATGTTCGTCACCGGCGGACGCCCCGCAATGATGCAACGCATGACAATGGCGCTGGCGTGAAATAAGAGTCCAACGACGGCAAGTGCGACGCCGGCATTACGCAGCCAGCCGCCGCTCTTGCGAAAATGCGCAGCGATCAGAATGAGGAGCGCGATTCCGTAACACCACGCCGCGCGATAAAATCCCTCGAAGTGATTGTAGAAATACTCGATGCGCAGTTTTGATTCAGTCGGGTAAATCGAAGGACTAAGCGCACGCAAATTTTCGCGGAGCTGCCGCGCGCCCGAACTAAAATTGAAACCGTCGCCCTCGGTATACGCGCGCATGGTTTGCTTGAGCGCCGTAAGCGACGGCGCAAATTTTGTCTCTGTGTAATACTGTTCGACGTTGCTCGGATCGGGTACGAGCCAGGGATCGGTTTCGTTTTTCGGCGCGGGAACAATGAGAAATGAGTTTCCGTCCATGACATTTCCGAAAAGCGAGAGCCGGTCGCTCACGCCCAACGCTTCCTGTTGCAATCGATCAAGCGACTTCTCCGCGCGTTTGAGCGCATGCGCTTCATTGGTGATGCGCTGCAATTCCGCGGAACCGGCCAATTGTGTGAAGGGAAATCGGCGCTGTGTCTTGTCCAGGCCGAGCTGTTCTTTCAACTTTCCGAACGAAAGGAGAACCATCGGCTCGCTTTTCCAATCGTGAGTTTCGAGCAATGCCGAGAGGAGGAAATCGTTCGGCGACCATTTGCGGCCGGCTTTGTCGGTGTAGCTCGACCGTCCGGTAATGCGGATGAGCGTTTCCTTCGCGAAAGTATCGATTGGTTTGCGCCGGCCGTTATCCTGGATGGCGAGCAAGCCAAATTGTTTAAAATCCAGGTTCGCCGTGTCGGCTGACGGTATTTCGCGCGATTGTGCGAAGCAATTTCCAGCCAGCGCAGCCAGGAACAGAATAGCCGGCAAACGAGGGAGCTTCATCTCCGCACAGTTTACCGGCAACGTGCGTATTTCACAACGGGAGACCTGTTTCGTACGAAGCGGGAATACGCCAAACGATTATCGCGTGGCATCGTTCTCGCTAGTTAGGCAAGGTTGCGATGCGATTTTCCCCTTATGCGATCTGTTTTGTAGCGGCATTTCTCGTTGAGAAAGGTGCGTTCGCACAGGCGACCATCGAGGGAAAAGTGGAGCTGCCGCAGCCCTCGGCGGCGCAACTGACCACGCAACGTTACCAGAATAGCGCGGAAGCTCAGACTGGACCGCCAGATCCGCCAATGGCCGTTGTTTATCTGGAGGGAAATTTTGCCAGCGTCGCGAGTCCGCCGCATCCCGCAGAAATGGCGCAAAAGAATATTAACTTCGCGCCGAATCTGCTGCCCGTTCGCGTAGGCACTACCGTCACGTTCCCGAATCGCGACGACACATATCATAACGTCTTTTCGTACTCGAAAACGAAGCGCTTCGATCTTGGCCGTTACCGCAAGGACGAAAAGCCGGAGTCGGTTTTGTTCGATAAGCCCGGAGTGGTCACGTTGCACTGCGAAGTGCACGGCACAATGCGCGGCACGATTCTGGTTCTCGACACTCCTTTTTTTCAGAAGACGAATCCGAACGGCGGATATCGCCTGCGCGATTTGCCGGCTGGTCACTACGTGTGCAAAGCGTGGCTGAGCGAAAACGATATTCGCAGCCGCGAAGTTGATTTGAAACCGGGACTAACACTCCACGTCGATTTTCCCGCGAAGTAAGGAGCTGCAAAGTGGAATCCAAAGGCATCTTTACTTTCAGGGTAAAGCTTCTCATCGCCTTGATGCTGATCGTGGTGACGGTCACGGGCTCGACGCTTTACATGGCGGAGCGCAACGTGCAGGCGCGTTATCAGGAAAGTCTCGACGTGCAATTTCAGGCGCAAATGCGTCTTTTCGCCGCGCTGCAAGATACGCGTTTGGGAGTGATCATGGGAAAATGTCGGACGCTGTCGCATTCGGTTCGAGTGCGAGCGGCCTTGGAAGAAAGAGACGTCGAGGATTTATATCAAAACGCGCTGACTGAATTGCAGGGAATCTTCGGCGGTGTAGCGGAAGCCAAAAACGATAACGACACATCGCGCGCAGCCTTTTGTCGTTTTCTCGATGCGGACGGAGCAATCTTGCCACCCGAACAATTTTCGGCGGGACGTCGTCGATCGCGAATTACTGGAACAAGTATTAGCGCCGACCAGTAAAATGTTGCGTAAGATCGAGGAGCAAACGGTCGGCTACATAGCCCCGGCGAACGGCGACGAGCTTTCTGATTTGCGTGAAGTCGTCGTGACGAAAGTCCTCGACTGGGATGGCAAGAATCTTGGCGCTCTCGTTCTTGGTTTCGCGGTGCCGAACATCACCACGCTGGATTCGGAACGGCACGATCCCATCACTGCCGGCATTTGGTTGCGCGAGCAGCTCTACATTAAAGGATTAATGCATCCGATCGTCACGTTCTCGCGCAACGAATCGGCGATGCCGTAACAGCGGATACATCAGGTCATTTCCCAGTCGATCTCGAGAGCGGACCGCATCTTTTGTTTTTCAAAGCAATCGATCCCGATACAGCAGCTGGCGCCAACTTACGAGGTTTGTCTTTATCCGCTCGCTTCCGCATTACGCGAGCAGCACGAGCTGCGTTGGAAAATCCTCGCGCTTGGACTTGGTGTTTTGGTGGTTGGTTTCGCGGCCAGCCTTTTCATTTCGAAAGGGCTTTCCGAGCCGGTGAACAAAATCGTTGCGGGTTCGATAGAGAATCTGACACGGCGGCGACGCGCGGAGCAGGATTTGCGACAGGCGAATCGCGAACTCGAAAAAGCGCTGCGCGAATTGAAGGCGACCCAGCAGCAGGCCATCCAACAGGAGCGTCTGCGCGCCATCGGGCAAATGGCGAGCGGCATCGCGCACGATTTCAATAACACGCTCACGCCCATTCTCGGGTTTAGCGATTTGCTTCTCGAAAAGCCGGGAATTCTTGAGAACACAGCGCAGGCGCGAAAGTTTATCGGTTTTCTCCGCACGTCCGCGCAGGATGCCGCAAACGTGGTCGCGCGGCTTCGGCAATTCTACCGGCCTCTGGATAAGGACGAAGAACTTCCGGTGATCGATCTCAACAGCGTCATCACGCAATCGATTTCACTCACGGAACCTAAATGGCGACGCCAGGCGCAGGCCGACGGCATAACGATTCAGGTCGAAAGCAAATTGCAACCGATCCCACCGATCGCCGGCGACGAATCGGGTCTGCGCGAAGTGTTGACCAATCTCATCTTCAACGCGGTCGATGCGATGCCTAACGGCGGTACGATTACGCTCGAGACCGAGTCTGATGCCGAGCACGTGATGATCCGAGTGCGCGATACCGGCTCCGGAATGACGGAAGCAGTTCGTCAGCGTTGCCTCGAACCATTTTTTTCAACCAAAGGCGAACGCGGAACCGGCCTCGGACTTTCAATGGTCTACGGAATAATCGAACGCCATCGCGGGCAAGATCGACGTGGAATCGACGCCGGGAGAAGGCGCGACGTTTGTGATTCGATTGCCGATCGCGCATCCCGCGACGGCGAAAGTGACTGCGTCCTTCAAAACGAAATCGAAGATCAGCTTTGAAGGTGCTCGTAGTGGATGACGAATCGCGAGTCCGCGAAGTGATCACTGCTTATCTTCGCGCGGAAGGACATACGGTGACGACGGCAACAAGCGGTCGCGAAGGTATCGAGCAATTCCGTGCCCAGCCATTCGACATGGTGGTGACCGATCGCGCCATGCCAGAGATGAGTGGTGATCAGATGGCGAGCATAATCAAACGGTTGCGACCTGATGTGCCGGTGGTGTTGTTGACTGGCTTTGGCGCATTGATCGAAGTGACTGGCTCGCAGCCCAAGGATGTCGACGTTGTTCTGAGTAAACCGGTGACGCTCGATGCGTTGCGAAAGACGATCGAGAGCTTGCTTCATGCCGCCTAAATGCCAGACCGTGGCTCGTTCCTCCGCTACGCGAGAGTGTGGGCCGACTGACTTTCTCGAAGAAGCGAACAAAAAACTTTCGCTCAACCTTTTCCAACTCGGCGACGCAGCAAATCGAACATCGCTGGATTTTGACAGGCAAATAAGAAGTGCGAATTTTTTTGTGCTGAGGTGTCGCCGTTTTTTAACGTGATCTCTTCGGGTGAAAAAACTTTCCATCGTTAGTCCTTTTGGCCGGCGGATCGCCGGTAACCGGGGGCTTTTGTCTGCGCGTCGGGCTCTGAGCACACGAGTTGCTTTAGCATTTCTCGTTAGGGCAAAGATGTGAAACCGCTCTATCCAGTTTTTTGCAAACCTATCCAGCGACGGCGCGCGACCGCGCCGCTGATCGAACAGCATTTTCAGTCAGGGAGAGACGAGCCGTTCGGTCGCGCGATGTTCGGCTGGACGCCCGGTGGGCCATCGAAAAAGCGCTCTCTTTACCGGATGAGTGGCGAATACTTTCAACGCGAAATGCATCGTGAATTTTTTTTCGAAGCGATTGCGTTTACGATCATCGTTTTGATTTCGGCATGGCCGCTGACCACAATGGTCTTGATGCTCATGCGATTGATCAGGTAACCCAACGCAACTGGGGTAATTTCCCGCAGAAGTTCGCAGCCGAATTTTCCGTTGGTTTGTGGAACAATTGACGCGATTGCGCGCGGATGTTTTTGCTGACACGGTGAGACGTGTTCAACTTTCGCCTTCTCTGCTCGCTCCTTTCGATGTTCGTTCTTTTCCAGTCTGCGTCCGCAGAGCCGCGGCGAGAAAACCCAACGCCAAGTCCGTCGCCTTCGGCAACGCCGATCATCTTTTCAGCGCAAACACTTGTTGAACTGAAACGGCTTCAACAGGCCGCGTTGAATAGCGACTACGCGTATCGGCAGGTTGCCCATTTATCGAACAACATCGGGCCGCGTCTGACCGGGTCGGCGCAGGCGGCAAAGGCCGTCGAGTATGTCGCGGCCGAATTGAAAGCGCTCGGTTGTGATGTGCAATTGGAAAAAGTAATGGTGCCCCATTGGGTGCGGGGAGAAGAGAGCGGCACGCTGGTGAAATATTTGGGACAGGCGGAAGGAACGACGCAAAAAATCGTTCTCTGCGCGCTCGGCGGTAGCGTGGCGACACCGGCTGATGGCATTACGGCCGAAGTGGTTGTGGCGAAGAATTTTGACGAACTAAAGTCGTTAGGCCGCGATAAGGTTGCAGGCAAGATTGTGCTTTTTGATTATCCGTTCGACAAGCAGATGGCAGCAGAAGGTCACGGCGGCGATGCTTACGGTGAAGCTGTTGTTTATCGCAGCGATGGCGCAAGCGCGGCGGCGCGCCTGGGTGCCGTGGCAGCGTTGATTCGCTCGGTCGGCGGTTCTGAATATCGATTCCCGCACACCGGGCAGATGAAATATGCCGAGGACGCGGCGAAAATTCCGGCGGGGGCGGTTACGGTGGAAGATGCCGATCTGATTGCAGCACTCGTTAGGCGAGGGCCGGTGCGAATGCGATTGGTTTTGACTCCGCAGCAAATGCCGGATGTCGAAAGTTACAATGTGATTGGCGACATCAAGGGGAGCGAACATCCGGAACAGGTCGTGATCGTGTCGGGTCATCTTGATTCGTGGGATTTGGGCACGGGCGCGATTGATGATGGTGCCGGCGTGGCCGTTTCGATGGAAACAGCGAACCTGGTGCGGAAGCTTCATCTCAAGCCGAAGCGGACGATTCGCGTGATTGCGTGGATGAATGAAGAGAACGGCCTCATGGGTTCGAAGACCTACGGCAAGGATCACGCGGCTGAAATGCAAAATCATTTCGCTGCGTTCGAGACCGATGGCGGCGCCGGCCATCCAATTGGACTTCACATCAAAGCAAAACCGGAAGTGAAAACGATGCTTGCGCCAGTCGCTGCGATTTTGCAGGACTCAGGCGCGGGCGCCCTGGAGTTTACCGAGCATGCCGGCGCCGATATCGAACCGCTCGATCAGGCCGGAGTGCCGACATTCGCGCCGATTCAAGACAGCCGCTTCTATTTCAATTATCATCACACCGCGGCGGATACTTTGGACAAAATCGTACCGAAGGAGCTGGCTGAAAACTCTGCCGTCGTTGCCGTGGCGGCTTACGCTCTTGCGAATAGCGAACAGCCGCTACCGCGCTAGCGTCGCGACTATTTGCGATGCCACACCAGCATCACATTTCTTACCCGCAGCTGACACTTGTCGCTGATGCGGGTAAATCGCAAGGTGTCTCGGCCGCGCTTGAAACGGTAAACACCATTTCCCCTGCAACCCTTCGGCATCTTTCCGCCCGTGGCCATGAGCGTGATCGTGTCCCCGTCAACGGCGTAGCTACCCCACGCATCGCGCTTACCATCGTGATTTAGATCAACGTCAAAAGTGCCGTCAGTGTTTAGCGTCCAAACTGTGCGGAGCGCGTTCGTCCAGGCTCCAGCAACTGCCTGCGACCCTGAGCGCGGATAAGTCGCGCAAGCACACAGGACCGCCGCGAAAATTCCCACGAGAAGGAGCCGGAGAGCAAAAACTACTTTCATCTCGTTCACGATGGCAATGCTCCATGGGCGATGCAAGCCGGATCGCCTTCCGGAGAAATGTATTGCGCTAAGACCAATTAACGCGGCGCTCAATTAATGAGCGTAAGCCTCGACCAGCGCGATCCCGGTGGCCGTGTTCTTACTGGCAACAATGGCCGTGTAATTTCCCGGACCGAGCGTTTGCAAAATCGCAGCGTCCTGTTCATTCGGAGGCGCCGCACCCGTCGCCTCAATTTGCATTCTTTGAGTCCTTCCCCAGTCATCGTTGTATCCGATTACGCTTCCCTGGTCGTTAAATAACTGAAGGGTTGGATTTGGAAGAACGCCAGTCACTCCCGGAAGCGATGTGCCCAAAGCACGGAAGAGAATCGAATGTGAGAAAGGACCTTGAACGATCAAACCACCGATCAGGACTTTATCGTTGGTCAAAACCTGGCCGCGAGTTGAAATATTAGCCAGCTTAGCGCTTCCATTACTGCCAAGATCATAGACCTCGACTAACCCCACGCCGGTCGTGTTGTTCTTACCGCGGACAACTACGGTATATGCACCGGGCGGCAAAGCCTTAAACAACGCGCTCTCATGGCTATTGCTCGGCGCAAGTCCTGCCGCGAATACCGAGCTCGCGCCTGGAGTAGTCTGCCCAGTCGTCGCTGGTGCCGAGCAGCTGGGTGTTGTGATCATATAGCTCGAGGGTGGGATCCATCAGCGCATCAGTAATCTGAGAATTGCTCAAAGATGGGCCGATAGCACGAACCACCACGTTCGTTGGAGCAGTATCATCGCTCGTAATAATGAAACCCGAAATCAGCACATTGTCGCCGGTGCCCACCAGGCCACGCGTCGAAATGTTAGCCAGGCCGCTGAGCGGTGTGTGGACAGAGGTGGAAACATAGATGCGAGTCGCTCTGGCGTATCCGGTGAGGCCCGTTGAGCCAGAGATGGACGTAGTATTCCTTTGTGAAATTTTGACGAAACTCAGATCCACGATGTAGGTGTGGTTTTGTTGGAAGAAATTTGCCGCGAACGTCTTTGAGGTTGCCGTGGCCGGTAAGACATCGCGAAATACCGTAGTGTTACCATCAGTGTTGGTAATAATTAGAACAATAGCGTCCATGCCGCCGGGATCGGCGCCCACGAAAGAGTTCCAATTAAGAGTAACCTGCGACGTCGCATCCACCGCCAACTGACCATTCTTGAAGTTGGTATTACTCAACTTGGGTGTAACTGTCGGGTAGGTGGCGTTGGTCAGAAGGTTAAGATTCGGCAAATAGTTGGTCGTTCTACCTCTTAAATCCAGGCGGTATTTGCCTGCATTCAAGGCATTGTCCAAGCTCTGCTGAGAGCTGAAATAGGTGTCGTATTCCAAACTCCCGTCTGCAACAAGCGAATAGATTTGCGTGCCTAAAACGCTACCGCCGGGCGGCTGAAAGTTGCTGAGCGACGTGAACTGACCGCCAAACGCAATCTCAACGAAGGAAAAAAAGTGATAAGGTGCACCTGCGGGCGCAGGATCAGCGGTCGATGTCTGACGGACGTCCGCTCGTTTAAAAACCCAATAGTAAGCGCCTACGTCGCTCGCTCCCCTCGCGATTGTGATTGTCCCGAGCCCAACAAGAATAAACACTCCCACCCAAAGTTTTTTCATGAATCATTTCCCCTGTGTTACCGTGGTTCCAGACGGATATGGCAGAAGGTAAGTCCCGTCTGGCCATTTTTCAAATATGACCGTGCAAAATCAGGAATTGGCCGGCAAATTCGAAAGTCTTTCAACCCCACTTATTGCGGATGCGGCGATGCGTCTCCGCTTGTCTGTACGCTTCGCCCCCGCCGGTATCGCTTCTATTATTCCAAATAGCCGGCTGGCAGGCCGCGTTCTTCCCGCCCGCCATTTCGGGAGCGTCGACGTTTTTCTCGAGGCGATGGCGAATGCGGACGGCGGCGACATTCTCGTCATCGATAACGGTGGCCGGCTCGACGAGGGTTGCATCGGCGATCTGACCGCACTGGAAGCGCGTGCATCCGGACTTGCAGGTATGGTGGTCTGGGGAGTGCATCGCGACACGTCCGAATTGCGGCAAATCGGCTTTCCGATCTGGAGCTACGGTACATGTCCGTCGGGACCGCGCCGTCTTGATCCGCGCGATGGGCAGGCATTAACTTCAGCGCGCTTTGGAGAATTTAGTGTAGGTCGAGACGACATCGTCTTCGCTGACGATGACGGTTGCCTTTTCCTGGCTGGCGATCGTTTTGAAGAACTTTTTGCTACCGCTAATTCAATCCGGCAATCGGAACGGCGCCAGGCCGAAGGGATCAAGAGTGGGAACACTCTTCGGCAGCAACTAAAGTTTGCCGATTACCTCGCGAAGCGTTCGAACGATTCGAGCTATACCTTTCGCCAACACTTGCGCAAAGTAGGCGGCGAAATCGAAGAATAACCAAAGCCTTATGAGTAGTTCCTATTATTTGCAAACAGCCATCGGCCTGCTTGCCGGTGTCATTATGTGCGGCGCATGGTGGTATGCCGCGATAAAGTTTCCACGCACGTGGCTCTTCAGCGGCCTCGCCATTGTCGCGACGATCTCGATCCTGCTTTATGCCGGCGTGCTCCTTTTGAGCGCGAGCGGCAACACCTCAGGTCTGATTTCCGGACTTTTCGGTATCCAGGTGCTCCTTCACGTGGCCGAGGCGGTTCTTATCATTCTTCTGGTGCGATGGCTCGTGGCGAACGTCGGGAAATCATGAGCGTAAAGGTTTACGGCTGTAACCACATCGCTATTGAAGTAGACGACATTGGCAAGGCTGTAGCGTTTTACAAAGACGTTTTCAACCTGGAGAAGCTCGATAGCGGTGAAGGCGACGCCTTCTTTAAATTAGGTGAGCACCAATTCCTCGCCATATTCGAGGTGAAGAAAGTTCGACCGGATCGCACGCGGCATTTTGGACTGATTGTGCGCGATGAAAAACAGATCGCGGAAGTTCGCAAGAAGGTAACAGGCAAGTATGGTCTTGAATTGCAGCCGCCATTTCGCTGCGACTTTCGCGACCCGTGGGGCAACCGCATTCAGGTCGTCGATCTGCACGATGAATCGCTCATCTGGCTCTTGCCTTACGCCGAAGTGCAAAAAGCCGGAATCCAATTTTCGGCAGAGTAAGCGACAGAGAGGCCTTGGCACAACGCCGGTTCACGCCGCGACAAGCGCGACCTAACGGTACAAACGCTGCTTATGAAGGTGAGATAGCGCAATGCATGGCGTCCCCTTCTTCGTTCCAGTGAATCTAATCATTCACTGCCGCAATATACGTGGTACGACCGCGGTCAAAGTAATGACACAGCCGGATGCCTCGTCGCGATTGCGTATTCTTGTTGTTGTTCTCTCGGCCTCCATCGTTTTTCTTCCGGTAGCAAGCCGTGCTGACACCGCGACATGGTTACAGAATCCCATCAACGACGATTGGAATAATTCGGCCAACTGGACTGCCGGCGGTCCTCCAAATAGCTCGGTCGATGTCGCTACATTTGCGATCAGTAATCAAACTGCGATTTCGCTGTCGGCTAACACGGAAGTCAACGGCATCTTTTTCAACAACAACGCGAACGCTTACAGAATTACTACCGGTCCTGGTTTAGTCCTGACAATCAATGGCGTTGGTATTGTGAGGAATTCGATCTATTCAAATACATTCGCGACCGGTGTTATTGATGGAGATAAGCCAGAGCGTGGAGAAGTTTGGTTCACCGGCAGCGCTTCCGCGGGAACCGGCAATTCTTTTGTCAACTATGGACGCGCAACCAACACGCTGAGCGGCGGTAGGACTATTTTCTTTGGTAACTCGACTGCAGGAAGCGGTGGACTGACGCAATATGGCCCTACGCAAATCGGCGGCGACGGCGGACGTGCCCTATTTTTTGATAATGCCAGTGCGGGTAGCGCAAATATTGGTAACTGCGGGGACGCTGCCACAACGGCACAAGGCGATCAAAGTGGCCGCGGAGTCACAAGCTTTTATGACAATTCGACGGCTGGCAATGCTGTCATCTATAATGTGGCGGGGGAATTCTGCGGCGCAGCAGGGGGCGTAACGCAATTCCTCGGTTCTTCGAGCGCGGGCAACAGCAGTGTGAGTTGCTTCGGTAGCGCTACGAGCACCGCACCAGCTGCGGAGGTTGATTTCTTTGATAATTCGACGGCCGGTAACGCGAGCCTACTTGCGCGCGAAGGATCCGGAGGAGGAGGTGGTGGCGGAATATATTTTCGAGATAGCTCCGCCGGAGGGCAATCAAGGATCGAACTTCGCGGTAACGGCTTTCTTGATATCAGCGATCACGACGCGCCAGGTGTAACTATTGGTTCGCTTCTAGGCACAGGTAATATCTTTCTCGGCGCCAGGAACCTGGCTGTCAGTAATGGTTTTTCCTTTCAAGGCGTGATACAGGACGGTGGCGAAGCTGGCGGCGCGGGCGGTTCGTTAACTAAGGTCGGTGCAGAGACACTTTTTCTGGAGAACACGAATACCTATAGCGGCGGGACGGTGGTAAGCGCGGGTGCCTTGTATGCAGTCCATGATCACGCGCTCGGGAGTGGCGATGTCACCGTTTTGCCAGGTGCAACATTCGCCTGCCAACCCTTCGAAAGCGGAGCCACTTACGATTATATCGCGGACACGGCAACCTTAAGTATCGCTACGACTGCACTAACGAATCTTATCTACCAGGGCACCGATACGATTGGAGTGTTGATTGTAGATGGCGTAGTGCAATCTCCCGGATTGTACGGAGCCGATGTGGCAATCGGCGCGAACCTGCAGTTCCGTTCGGGGGATCGCACGTCCGGATTCTTCGGTACCGGAAAAGTGTTAGCGCAACTACCGGTCGCTGTTTCCCGCAAGATACATGGCAGCACACCCTTCGATGTCTATCTCCCGGCAACTGGATCGCCGGGAATCGAATGTCGCGGCAGTAGCACTTACCAGATAGTCATTCGTTTTCTCAACAACGCTACCTTCACTAGTGCATCGGTTACTTCTGGTGAGGCAATGGTATCGAGCGTTAGCGGCAATGGGACTACGCAAACTACGATCGATCTTAGCGCGGTCGCAGATCAACAGACAATCAATGTTACTCTGTTCGGTTTGAACGATGGGCTGGGTCTGCGCGATCTCGTAATCCCGATGGCGGTGCTTGTCGGCGACACGACCGGGGATGGTGTGGTGAATTCCTCGGATGTCAGTCAAACCAAGGGCGTGTCGGGACAACTTCTTACGACCGCCAACTTTCGCGAGGACATTACCGTAAACGGGGCAATCAATGCATCTGACGTTGCAGCCGTGAAGTCACACGCCGGGAGCGGTCTTCCCCGGGGCTTATTTTCGCCACCAACAGCTCCGCCGCGCTCTGGACACAGAATGCCCTATTTGCCTTAAGCGGCGGGAAACGAGCGCGATTCCAATTGGGAGACCAACGGCCTCTCCTTGCATAAAGGCGCACAACTCTTAATGAAGATGGTTATCTTTTTGGAGTCACACCTGCGAACCGAATAGTGTTACCAACTACTCATTAGTGGCCATGCTCTCGTTTATCGTTCCCGCTCATAATGAAGAGCTGGAATTACCCAACACTCTCGAAGACATCAAAAACGCGGCGGCGATGTGTGGCCGTGAGTTTGAAATAGTCGTGGTGGATGATTCGTCGACTGACAGTACCGCTCAGATCGCCGCGGAGTTGGGCGCGCGCGTCGTATCAGTTCGCTGTCGGCATATTGCCGCAACGCGGAACGCAGGTGCCCGCGCCTCCACTGGCGATATTTTGTTTTTTGTCGATGCCGATACCCGGATCGCGCCCGCTCACGTCATGGATGCGATCGCAGCGCTGCAAAGCGGCGCTTCCGGTGGCAGCGCGCAATTGTGTTTCGATCGAGCTGTTCCTTTTTGGGCGCATATCTGTTTCAAGATTTTTTGCGTGATGTATTTCACGGCGAATCTCGGTGCGGGCGCTTTTCTTTTCACGAGCAGAGAAAATTTTTTCGCATCGGGTGGATTCGACGAACAATTTTTCGCCGCAGAAGAAACCTATCTCAGCATGGCGTTAAAGAAATTCGGCCGGTTTCGAATCTTGCGCACGCCGGTCATTACTTCAGCACGCAAGGTGCGAATGCATCGGCCTGGTCATGTCCTGCGGCAATCACTTGCGATTATTTTCGGCGGACCCAGCGCTTTGCGTTCGCGAAAAAAACTCGATCTCTGGTATGACGGCAAGCGAGAAGAGAAACCGGCGATGTAACGTGGAAAAGCATGATCAGCGGCTAGAGTTCACTGTGCCACTTGTCATTTCGAGCCCCGAAAGCTTTCGGGGTCGAGAAATCTCTTGCTGTTGGTCTGGGCCGCGCCACAACTTCGTTAGTGAGAGATTCCTCGACTCCGCTCGGAATGACACGCAGGGTGAACGCGCAGAAAGGAATGGACGCTTTTCGTATTGCGATCGCGCGTAAACCCGCACAGATCGGTCGCTGCTACGAAGTCATGCGCGAGTTGCGCCCACATTTTACCGACCCGAAGAAGTTTGTGGAACGAGTGCGCCGTCAACAGCGTGACGGCTACCTGCTCGCATTTGTTGAAGCTGGCGGAAAAGTTCGCGCGGTCGCGGGCTATCGATTTCTGGAGTCCTTATATTCAGGACGGTTCATGTATGTGGATGATCTCGTCACGCACGAACACGATCGCTCCGCTGGCTATGGCGGCAAACTTCTGGATTGGCTTAAGCACGAGGCGCGCAGGAATAGATGCGAGAATCTCGAACTGGATTCGGGTGTGCAACGATTCGACGCGCACCGCTTCTATTTCATGAAGCGAATGAAAATCGCGTCTTATCATTTCTCGATGGTACTTGCAGACAGCAACCCAGCGCGGAGGAAGGCGAAAAAATGAAAAACGAAAATCCTGAGATTGAAATTTGTCCTGGTATCACCCGGCGCACGGTTGCGAGCGGGAAGACAATGTACCAGATGGTCGCGACACTCGCGGCGGGAAGTCGCATGCCCGCGCATCAGCACACTCAGGAACAAATCGTTCACATTCTGACCGGCAAAATGCGACTCATCGTCGAGGGCGTTCCGCACGAACTTTCTCCGGGTGATTCCTTTTACCTGGCGAGCAATGTCTCGCACGGTGTCGAGACGATCGTGGAAACGCGGGTCCTCGATACGTTCAGCCCGCCGCGGGACGATTATCTGGCGATTGACGAAAAAGCCCGGCAAGCTTCGGCCGCAAAATGATTGTTCGTCTGGATCGCGCAACCCGAAGACCGCGAGGCATGGGATCGACTTCTATCATGCAACGATCGCCACTTTGGTGCGCTTCCACCGCGCCGGCACGTTCCCAACGGTTCACAACCAAATTGATGAGTGCATAAAGTCGACACGGCTCGGCAAAACTGCGTTCTGCCGGATCGTTTGCCGCTCAATTTTTAGCTCTCACCGCGCCTTCAGACGAGGGAGAATCGTTAGTTTGGTCTTGTAAATCACGCGTAATAGCGAGATATTTTTAGGCTGTATCATGCGAGTGCGCGCTCTGATAACAAATTTTGCAGTGCTGAGCATTTCGGCAACGCTGGCGACCGGACAAACGAACGTACCGAAAAAGAGGACGATCTGGATACCGCCACCAATGGGAAGCCATCTTGGCGGGGGCTTTGTCGATACTGGAGAGACCGATAATCAATCCACTACCAGACTGGATACTTCGGAGGAAAATACGAAGCTGGGAGCGGCGGTCGCGAGCTTTGACGCGAAGGCTGCTACGACGGTTGAAGGCTGGTCGTTGATCGCGGCTGCGGTTTCGTGGCAAACAAAAGTGCCGGTTGACATTTTGAAGAAGCAGCGCGCGGGCACGGGGTTAACCTACGGATATTTGCTAGTGGCCAACTCTTTGGCGACCGGGAGCGGTAAGAGCTTCGATCAGATACTTGTGCTTAGGGCAAAAAGCCAGAATTGGAGCCAATTGGCAAAGAAGCTTCATATTGGCCTCGATTCGATCGTGGCACGCGTAAAAGCGGCGGACGAGTCGCTGAAGTTCGCTGAAGCCCGGCGCAAAGTTCGCCGGGAGCAAAATTTTAAAGAGACCGACTTCCAGCAAAAAAGGAACCCGGGGCTCTAGCGGAGCGTGTTGACTCAAGGAAAAAGGACACCGGAAGGTCAAAAAGATGGCGATACGTTGACTCATAATTAAGGACACCGAAGAGATTTGGCGGTAGCGCGCTCCTGAACAAACTAGCCCACAGCTGGACGGCGGAGCCGCCGTTTGTTCAGGTGCGCGCGGGGAACGTGCCTGAGCGTCTTAGTTAGAATCCAAGTCATCTCAGGCTGCTGCTTTTGAGAACGATGGTTTGAGCAAGCGCTGCAATTGTTTTTCGATTCGTCGTTTCATCGCGAAGGGCTGAAGAGTCTTTTGCAACGCTTCCAGTCTCACGATCTGCTCCGGTGCAATTGTTCCGCAAGCTTTCAGTCGCTCAAAAGGCGTGGCTGCTTTGTCATAAATACGCTTCTTGCGACTGCCTTCTACTTCCGTCCGGATGTGTTTCATCACTGGACAGAAGAAGTTTCGAAACAAATTCCACTCTCGCACATACAGCTCATTGAGCAGTTCGGCCTGGACTACTTCTCCTAAGCGACCATAACCCACCAACTGTCGCACATGAGTCCAGTTCTTCTGCTCAACTCGCGCGTTGTCGTTCTTGCGATAGGCCCGAGAACGAGTGAAGGCCACCGCCTTGGTGCGCAACTGAAAGTAATTGTTCAGGTGCCAATTGATAAATTCCCCTCCGTTGTCGCTATCAAATCCAAGGATCTCAAAAGGCAGCGCTTTCTCTACCTCGGCGATGCGTTGTTGCACTGCATGCTGGCCTCGATTCCAAATCGCCCGGGTTTCAGTCCACTGCGTATGCACATCGGTCAAAGTTACGCTCCAGCAAAAATCTCCTGCCATCGACTCCCCACAGTGAGCAACCGTGTCGGCCTCAATCCAGCCAGGTCCTGACACATCCCAGTGCTCCGTGCGAATGGGGATCTGCTGGCGCAATAGCGTGCCTGGTCGTGTCCCGCAGCGCCCACGAGACCCAAGGCTCACACGACATGGCTTAAGCAATCGGTCTATCGTCGCGGCACTAATCTTTAAGAGTTTCTGACGCACTTGCTCATCCACTCTCCCATGCTCGCGTTCATAATCCGGCAGCCACAGAGCTATCGCCTCTTTCAATCGCTTCCCGCAGGGTTGTTCGCTTCCGAGCCAGATCGCCTTCAGGATCGCCCGCTCCCCCGAGCCATACTTCGGCTTCGCGCCGCTGCGCCGCTTCTTTTTTCCTTCACAGCGGCGTTGACCACGCAGCAGCTTGATCGCGTAATTGCGTTCGCACCCGTAGAGTTCGCAAAACTCATCCAATAATCGGCTACGCCCCTTCCGGCCACGCCCGCCATAGCGTAGCCGCATCACCGCCAACACCTCTTTCTTGCTTCCCATACTCAAAACCAAAGACATCCTCCCGGTGTCCTCGATTGTGAGTCAACGTATCAATCCTTCACTCACTCTAAGGCTCCGCCCGGTGTCTTTTGATTTGAGTCAATTCGCGGAGGCGGAGCCGGACAGGTTTTTGCCTTGTCACTAAGTTAAGAGCGAAGATAATATCCGACCCAAATGAAACGGACGCACGCTTTGGTAATTGCCTTTTACGTGCTGGGTATTTCGGCGACGGTTGCGTGGGCGCAAACAAATGCGCCGAGGAAGAGGACGGTCTGGGTACCGCCCCCACTGGGAAGTCATCTCGGTGGAGGCTTTGTGGAGACGGGAGAAGTGGATAATCAATCCTCCTCCAAGCCGGTTACCGCGAAGGAGAATCCCGCTCTGGGAACAGCGATTGCGAAGCTGGATGCAAGAGCTGGCACGGTTGTCGATGGCTACGCCTTGATGGCGGCGGCTGTTTCCTGGCAAACGAAGGTGCCGGTTGAGATTTTGAAGAAACAGCACACCACGAGCGGGCTCAGTTATGGACAATTACTCGTAGCCAACTCTCTCGCAACTGGTAGCGCCAAGAGTTTTGACGAGATTATGGCGCTCCAGGCGAAAACTGGAAGTTGGAGCCATTTGGCGGAGAAACTTCATATCAACCTCCATTCAATCGTCGCTCGAGCGAATGCCGCCACCGAATCGATCACGTACGCTGAAGCCCGGCGCAAACTTCGCCGGGAGGAAAATCTTAAAGAGACCGACTTCCAACGCGGAGGAAGAACCAGGGATCCTAGGGGAGGCTGAGTAAGTTCAACTTTGGTTTCCGCCGTCGCTGGATTAGCGGAACCAGTCGGCTTTGCTTTTTAGTTCCATTCGTCATTGCACTTGAATTTTCTTCTGCATGCGTTTTTGCCTTGTAATCACGTAAGAATGAAATACTATCCGCGGCTTATGAAACGAACTGCCGCTTTGCTCATTATTTCGGTGCTGGCCGTTTCGGCCACAGTTGCGTGGGCCCAAACGAACAGGCCGAAAAAGACGACCATCTGGGTTGCGCCACCAACGGGAAGTCATCTCGGTGGAGGCTTCGTCGAGACGGACGAGGTAAAAAATCAATCTAGCTCCAAGACGGCAGTCACCAACGATAATACGGCTCTGGGAATAGCGGTCGCCCAGCTGGACGCGAAGGCTGGCACCGTTGTCGATGGCTACGCGTTGATGCCGGTGGCTGTTTCCTGGCAGACCAAAGTGCCGGTTGAGGTCTTGAAGAAACAAAGGACGACAAGTGGACTAACGTATGGACAATTGCTGGTCGCCAATTCTCTCGCGACCGGGAGCGGCAAGAGCTTTGATCAGATTCTTAAGCTCCGGGCAAAAAACCAGAATTGGAGTCAGTTGGCGGAGAAGCTTCACGTTGGTGTCGGTTCAATTGTGGCACGAGTAAAAGCGGCGGACGCGTCGCTCAAGTACGCTGAAGCCCGACGCAAACTTCGCCGTGACCAGAGTATCGATGCGACCGATTTCCAGAGATCGGGACGGGGCCGCGATCCTCGTGGCGGCTGAGTAAGTGGGGCGCTTTGCGCCTCTGTAGATTAGCAGCGCTAGCGGGATTCGATCTCGTTTCCCGCTCTTGCCAATAGGGAAACTTCATCTACAGTGCCGCTTCGTTTATGGCAGAAGGCAGTGATACGATGGATATGAGGCAGTTTCAGCTGCACGAAAAAGATACCGGCAGCGCGGATGTGCAGGTCGCACTTCTTACGCGCCGGATCGCGCAGTTAACAGAACACCTCAAAACCAACGCCAAGGATCATTCCTCGCGCCGCGGTCTCCTGAAAATGGTGGCGCAGCGCCGGAGCTTGCTCGATTACCTGAGCAGATCAAAGTCCGATCGGTATAAAAGCCTGATCGAGAAGTTGAACTTGCGTAAGTAGCGCAAGGGATCCGCGGAATGGCTGTCCGATCGTTTCGCTTGCTGTAGCCGATTCGTTAATTAGAAACAAACCCGCGAAGTCCGGGCCGAGAAAGCACCTTCGGTTTTTAGGTTTTAGCCCCGAAACACGTTTCGAGGTTAAAACCTACAAAACAGGGTGACCGGCCTGGTTCTTAGCGAACATCCAGGAAAGTAGTATGCAAAACAAGGTCACGGCCCAAATTGGGGCCACTCAAATCTCAATCGAAACCGGCAAAATCGCCAAGCTTGCCGACGGCGCAGTCATCGTCTCGTGCGGCGATACCATGGTGCTCGCGAGCGCAGTCTCCGCTACCGCCATCAAAGAAGGCCAGGATTGGTTCCCGCTCACAGTTGATTACCGCGAGAAGGCGGCGGCCGTCGGAAAATTTCCCGGCGGTTATTTCAAACGCGAAGGCCGACCTTCGGAAAAGGAAACGCTCACTTCACGCATGACGGACCGGCCGCTGCGGCCGCTTTTTCCCGCCGGCTATTTGTACGACACGCAGATCATTTCCATCCTGCTTAGCGCCGATGGCCAGAACGATCCCGACATTCTCGCGATCAACGGCGCGTCCGCTGCGCTTTGTGTTTCGGACATTCCGTTTGCCGGTCCAATTGGCGCCGTTCGCGTCGGCCGCGTCAATGGCCAGTTTGTCGCGAATCCGACTCACGATGAGCGCGACCAAAGCGATCTCGATCTGATCTACGTTGGAACGGAAAACGACGTTATCATGATCGAAGGCGCTGCCGAAGAATTGCCGGAAGCCGAATTCGTGAAAGCATTGGAATTCGCGCATGGACATGCGCGCGAAATGATCCGGATTCAAAAGGAGCTCGCGTCACAAGTCGGAAAACCGAAACGAGAGATGCCGCTGCTCACCGTCGATCAGGACATTCTGGAAATTGCGTATCGCATTGCCGGCGATCGCATCGAAGGAGCACTTTATACCCAGGGCAAAGTCGCGCGCAGCAAGGCAGTCAACGCATTGCGCGAAGAAGTGAAAACCGCCGTGCTCGAAAAATATCCGGAAGCGGACAAGTTCGCGATCTCGCAAGCCTTCGATTACGTGCAGAAAAAAGCGTTTCGCATCAGCGTGCTCGACAAACAGAAACGCATGGACGGCCGCGGCTATGAAGATTTGCGATCGATCAGTTGCGAAGTAGGCGTGCTCCCACGAGCGCACGGCTCCGCCATTTTCCAGCGCGGCGAAACGCAAGCGCTCGCGCTCGTCACCCTCGCTCCCATTGAAGAAGCGCAGAACATCGATGCCTACGGAGGCGGCGATACTTCCAAGAGCTTCCTGCTTCATTACAACTTCCCGCCGTTCAGCGTTGGCGAAACTGGTCGCACCGGCGGCGCGAGCCGGCGTGAAATTGGCCACGGCGCATTGGCGGAGCGTTCGCTCGAGCCAGTTGTTCCGAGCGTCGACGACTTTCGTTACGCCATTCGCATCTCCAGCGAAGTGATGGAATCAAACGGCTCCACTTCGATGGCGAGCGTGTGCGGCGGAATGCTTGCCCTCATGGATGCCGGCGTGCCGATCAAAACACCCGTCGCTGGAATTTCAGTCGGGCTCGTCACGGAATTCGGCGACGACGGTCAATTGAAACGCTACTAACTCCTCACCGATATCATCGGATCGGAAGATCATTTCGGTGACATGGATTTCAAACTTTGCGGAACTGAGACCGGAGTCACGGGATTTCAGCTCGACCTTAAACTTCGCGGTGTTAGCCACAAAATCATGGCCGAAGCCATCGGTCGCGCAAAGGAAGCGCGCACGAAAATTCTCGCGATCATGGCAAGTACGATCGACCAGCCACGGCCGGACTTGAGCAAATACGCGCCGCGCATCGAGACGGTCAAAATTAATCCGGAAAAAATCGGCGCGCTCATTGGTCCCGGCGGCAAAACGATTAAGGGCATCGTCGCCGAAACCGGCGCCGAGATTAACATCGAGGACGACGGTTCCGTGCATATTTACGCCACGAGTCCCGAAAGCATGGCGCGCGCGAAAGAAATCATCGGTGGCATGACCAAGGAAATCGAGATCGGCCAGACTTATCATGGCCGTGTGGTGTCGATCAAAGAATTTGGCGCTTTTGTGGAAGTGTTCCCGGGGAAGGATGGGCTCGTGCACATTTCTGAGCTGGCGGACTTTCGCGTGAAGCGGACTGAGGACGTGGCAAAAGTCGGCGAGATGATCTGGGTAAAATGCATCGGCATCGACGACAAGGGGCGCGTGAAACTTTCACGTAAGGCCGCTCTGAAGGAACGCGCCGAAGCCGAGACCGGACAACCGGCCGAACCAGCTGCGGCGCACTGAGCTTATTTTAGCCGAGTACGCTGACGGTTCTTTTTAC